>CAWGBN010000006.1:0-723669 GCA_963820825.1 Vulcanimicrobiota bacterium | reverse complement strand
TCAACAACGCCTATGGCTACGAGGTCGGCGATGCGGTGCTGGTCGCGATCGGCCAGCGCCTCGACCGCTTCCTGCGCGCGAGCGACGTGATTGGTCGCCTCGGCGGCGATCGCTTCGGCGTGATCCTCGCGCAATGCCGCGAGGAGATGGTGATCCATGCGATGGAGCGCATCCTCGAGACCTGCCGCGAGCAGCCGGTGGAGATCGACGGCCAGTCGATCCCGGTCAGCGTTTCGATCGGCTGCGTGCTGTTTCCGGGCCTGATGAACACCGCCTTCGACGTGATGGCCAAGGCGGAGATCGGTCGCTGAATCCGCCAAGAACCCGGCCGCAGCTGCTTCAACACCTATCAAGGCCTCCGGAACAGCAGGGCCTGCTGCACCGGCGCGCCATGGATATCGGCGCCCAGGTCCAGCAGGCGATGCGCGAGAACCGCCTGCTGTTCACCTATCAGCCGATCGTCGAGGCGAAGACCCACGAGGTGGCGAAATACGAATGCCTGCTGCGCATGCGCGACGACAACGGCGACATCGTCCCGGCCGGTGCCTTCATCCCGATCATCGAACAGCTCGGCATGACGCGGCTGATCGACCGCCACGTGCTCGACATGGCGGTGGCCGAACTGCGCGACGCGCCGGACACCATGCTCGCGCTCAACATTTCCGGCCTCACCGCGACCGATCAATCCTGGCTGCGCGCCCTCATCTCGGCGGTGAAATCCACGCCGCAGATCGCACCCCGCCTGATGGTCGAGATCACCGAGACCGCCGCCCTGCACGACATCGAGGAATCGGCCGCGCTTCGTGAACGTGGTGCGCGATCTTGGCTGCCGCGTGGCGATCGACGATTTCGGCGCCGGCTTCACCTCGTTCCGGAACCTGCAGGCTCTGACCGTCGACATGGTCAAGATCGACGGCTCGTTCGTCCTGAACCTCTCGCACAATGTCGACAACCAGCTCTTCGTCCGCAAGCTGATGGGCCTCGCGGACACCTTCGGCCTCGAGACCGTCGCCGAATTCGTCGAGAATGCCGACGACGCCGACTTCCTGGTGAATGCCGGCGTCGGCAGCATCAGCCGGACCTACACGGTGAAGCTGCAGGACCGCATCATCATGCTGGAGATGAAGGTCCGCTGCGCCGAGATCCTGCCGGCCGGGCAGGACGCGGCGCTGGCGAAGCTCACTCCGAAGCAGATCGTGGCCTGCGGTTTGCCAGTGACGATGAGCTGGGGGCATCTGCTCGATCGAGCGGTGCGCGACAAGCTGAAGCCGGCGGAGATCAAGGCGGCGATCAAGACATGGCGTCCCGATCCCCATCGCACCTGATGCGCGCCGCGTTACTTGCGCTGGCGTTCGTCGTCGCTGGCGTCCTCGCCAGCCTGGGCGGCGTGGTCCGTGGTCGCGGTCGACCAGTCCACCGGCACGGTCGTGATTGCGTCGGCGGCCTGTGTCGCGCAATCGAGCTTCGCGTTGTTTCCCGCGAAGGGCCTGATGGACCTGCAGGCGATTGTCGTGCCGGGCAAGGGCGTGGCCGCGGCGCAGGCGGCCACCGACGCACCCGTGCCAACCAGGACCGCATCTTCGTCGAAATCGACAAGGGCACCGACCCGCAGCAGATCGTCGATCTGCTCAAGAGCGACCGGCAATCGACCACCGCCAGTTCGGCATCGTCGATCTGCAGGGCCGCGCCGCGGGCTTCACCGGGTCGAAGACGTCGGCCTCGACACTGGATCGGCAGGGGCTGGTCGGCGGCGCCGGCATCGTCTATTCGATCCAGGGCGACCTCCTGGCGAGCGACGAGGTGGTGACGGCCGCGGAGGCGGCGCTGAAGTCGGCACACTGGCCCTCTCGCCGATCGCGTGATGGCGGCGATGGAGGCCGCCGATGCGAAGGGCGGCGACAAGCGCTGTTCGTGCGACACGCCGCCGCGGCCGAGGCTGCGTCGACAGGACCTCGCAGGTGGCGTACATCCTTCGTGCCGAGGCCACCGACGCCGCGCGGACCCGGCGTGAACGACGGCAAGTACGCGATGTACGTGTCGGTGACCAACGACGACATCGCGCCGGCCGAGAATGCCAACCCGGTGAAGACCCTGCGTCTGCGGTACGACGCCTGGAAGAAGGCGCATCCGCGGTGACCCCCGACGAGCAGGAAGAAGTCCGCCGGCTGATCGACGGCGCACGAACGCACCGCTGCAGGTGTGCCGGGCCTGCGCCGAAACGACGCGCGACCTGGCGTGGGAGGTGAAGCGCGGCAGCGTGCCCGCGCCCGAGGCGCTGGCCGCGACGCTGGCCGAAGTCGAGCGCGTCCTCGACGATCTCGGCAAGGTGGAAATGGCGATCGCCGGAGATGAAGGCCGGCCGCTCTGGTAAGCCGACTAGAATAAGAGTGATGTGTCACGTTCGAGCAGGCCGCCGGTGAACCAGCCCCCGACTACCGAACAACTGGCGGCGCTCATCAACTTCAGCGCCGATGCCGTCGTGCTGGTGACGACCGACGGCGTCATCCAGTGGGCGAGCCCGTCGACCGATCGACGTGCTCGGCTACGCGCCGGACGAACTGATCGGCGCTGCGCGTCCGCGACCTCGTCGAGCCCGCGGATCACGACGCGTGGCAGGCGCTGGTCGCGCGAGCTGTTCGACCGACCCGGCACGCCGCGTGCGCGGCACGTTCCGCTGCCGGCACAAGGACGGCACCGGTGCGCTGGACCGAGGGCGTGGCCCGCAACCTCCTCGCCGAGCCGCGGGTCGGCGCCATCGTCGTCTATTACCGCGACGTCACCGCGCGCAAGAACACCGAGGCGGCGCTGCGCGCCACCGAGGATCGCTACGGCCACCTCGTCGACGCCGCCGCCGACATCATCTTCGAGGCCGACCGCGAGGGCTATTTCCGTTTCGTCAATCCCGTGACGCTGCGCGTGTTCGGGTATCCGAAGGACGAAGTGATCGGCCGCCGCTTCACCGAGTTCATCCGGCCCGACTACCGGCCGACGATCCTGCAGCACTACTACCAGCAGACCACCAGCCGCGTGCTGAACTCGTACGTCGAGTTCCCGGCGGTCACCAAGAGCGGCGAGGAAGTGTGGCTCGGGCAGAACGCGTGGATGGTGTTCGACGCCGACGGGCAAGCTACATCGGCATGCAGGCGGTGGCGCGCGACATCACCGAGCGCAAGCGCGCCGAGGACGCGCTGCGCGCCGCCGAGGCCAAGTACCGCGCGCTCGTCGAGCAGTCGCTGGTGGGCGTCTACATCGTGCAGAACGAGCGGCTGGTCTACGTCAATCCGAAGGCGGCCGACATCCTCGGCTACACGCAGCAGGAACTGCTCGACATGCCGTGGGCCGTTCTCGGTCGTGCACGAGCAGGATCGATCGCTCGTGGTCGATCAGCTGTCGCGCATCGGCAGCACCGGGTCGCCGAGCGTCCAGCTGACGGTGCGCGGGCAGCAGCAAGGACGGCAGCGTCGTCCAGGTCGAGGCGTTCTGCTCGGTCACCGAGTTCGGCGGCCAGCCGCGCCGTGCTGGCGACCGTGATCGACATCAGCGATCGCGTGAAGCTGGAAGACCAGCTGCGCCAGGCGCAGAAGATGGAAGCGGTCGGCCGCCTGGCCGGCGGCATCGCGCACGACTTCAACAACCTGCTCACCGCCATCCGCGGCAACGCCGAGTTGATGTCGCACCGCGTCAAGAAGGATCCGGCGATGGCGGCCGAGGTGGACGAGATCCTGCACGCCGCGGATCGCGCCGCGTCGCTCACGCGCCAGCTGCTGGCCTTCAGCCGCAAGCAGGTGCTGCAGCCGGTGGCGCTCGACCTCAACGAGATCGATCAGCGCGCGTGTCGCGGATGGCGCGCCGCCTGATCGGCACCGACGTCCAGCTTGCAGCTCGAGCTCGGCGTCCAGCGTGCTCGCAGGTGCTGGCCGATCCGGCGCAGATCGAGCAGGTGCTGCTGAACCTGATCGTCAACGCCCGCGATGCGATGCCGTCGGGCGGCACCATCCAGCGTGCAGACCGCGCAACGTCGTGCTCGGCGCCGGGTGCGCCCGAGACCATCGCAGACCGGCCTCGCGCCCGGCCACTTCGTGCTGCTCGACGGTCAGCGACGACGGCATCGGCATGGACCAGGCGACGCAGGCGCGCATCTTCGAACCGTTCTTCACGACCAAGGAAACCGGCCGCGGCACCGGGCTGGGCCTGTCCACCGTCTACGGCATCATTCGTCAGACCGGCGGCGCGATCACGGTCGACCAGCGAGCAAGGATCGCGGGCGCGACGTTCCGCGTCTACCTGCCGGCCGTTCGGGAGAGTCGTAGTGATTCGCAAGCCGGTCGTCCTCATCACCGGCGCCGGCGGCGAAATCGGCCACGGCCTGATCGCGCACCTCGCCAGGGCCGGCAAGCAGCCGGTCGTCACGCTCGACGTCAACCCGCTCGAGCCGTCGCTGGCGCCGATGGTGCAGCGCGAGTTCACCGGCTCGATCATCGACAAGCGCGCTGCTCGAGCGCATCCTGGCCGAGTTCGAGGTCGACCCCGTCTTCCACCTGGCGGCGCTGCTCTCGACGCGCTCCGAGTTCACGCCGATCACCGCGCACCAGGTCAACGTCGAGGGCACGCTCAACCTGCTCGAGTTCGCGCAGCGCGAAGCGCGAGTCGCACGGCCGGCCGGTCGTCGTTCGTCTATCCCTCGTCGATTGCCGCCTACGGCCTGCCCGACCTCGAGACCAAGCGCGCGCGCCGGCCGCGTGCAGCGAAGACGACTGCAACACGCCGACGACGATGTACGGCTGCAACAAGCTGTACTGCGAGCAGCTCGGGCCGCTACTACGCGCGGCACTACAAGCAGCTCGCGGCCGAGCCGCAGTCGGGCCGCGTCGACTTCCGCTGCGTGCGCTTCCCGGGCCTGATCTCGGCGGTGACCGTGCCGTCGGGCGGCACGTCCGACTACGCGCCGGAGATGATTCACGCCGCGGCGCAAGGGCGAGCCGTACGCCTGCTTCGTGCGGCCCGACACGCGCATTCCGTTCATGGCGATGCCCGACGGCGTCGAGGCGCTGCTGACGCTGGCCGCGGCGCCGCGCGAGCGCGCTGACGCGCACGGCCTACAACCTCGGCGGCGTTCAACCCGTCGGCCGAAGAGATCCGCGACGAGGTCGTCGCGCGCGTTTCCCGGCGCGCGACATCACCTGGCAGACCGACGTCAAGCGCCAGGGCATCGTCGATTCGTGGCCGGCGGACGTGGACGACTCGGCCGCGCGCCGCGACTGGGGCTTCGCGCCGGCGTACGACTTCGAGCGCGCGTTTCGCGAATACCTGATTCCGACGATTCGGGCAGCGCTATGCGACATGAAGGCGCAGCGAAGGTGCTGAACGGTTCTGACGCGGTTCAGAAAGCTGTCCGGCGGCGTGGCGCATCTGCTGGCGGTGCCGATCATGCTGACGCGGGCAGACGCCGACTGGCGATCCGCTGAAGCCGATCGCCGAGCGCTACGTGAAGCTCGTGCTGGCCGTCGGCCAGCACGATGCCGACTACGTGGACGCGTTCTACGGTCCGCCGGAGTGGCGGACCGAGGCCGAGGCGGCGAAGATGCCGCTGGCGACGATCGACGAGCAGGCGGCGGCGCTGGCAGCGCGACTTCGCCGAGCGTCGGCCGACGCCGCCGGTGGCGGCGCGATGCGGAGCTGTGGGCGCTGCGCCGCCAGTACCTGGCGCGGCAGCTCGCGGCGCTGCGCGCCGCGCGTGGCGATGCTGCAGGGCAAGAAGCATGACGTTCGACGAGGAGTCGCAGGCGCTCTACGACGCGGTGGCGCCGACGCACACCGAGGCGGACTTCGAGGCCGTGCTCGAAGCAGCTCGACGCGAAGCTGCCCGGGCAGCGGCACGCTGATCGAGCGCTACGACGCGTTCCAGCACGGCATTCGTCATCCCGCCGAGCCGGCTCGATCGCGTGTTCAAGGCGGCGATTCGCGGCTGCCGCGAGCGCACGCTGCCGCACGTCGACGCTGCCGCCGAGCGAGACGCTTCACGGTCGAGTACGTCACCGACAAGATCGTGGAGCGGCTACAACTGGTACCAGGGCAACTACCACAGCCTGATCCAGGTGAACACCGATCTGCCGATCTACATCGATCGCGCGATCGATCTGGCGTGCCACGAGGGCTATCCCGGCCATCACGTCTACAACGTGCTGCTCGAGAAGACACCTGGTGCGCGATCGCGGCTGGGTCGAGTTCACCGTCTATCCGCTGTTCTCGCCGCAGTCGCTGATCGCCGAGGGCACGGCGAACTACGGCATCGAGGTCGCGTTCCCGCCGGCCGAGCGGCTCGGCGTTCGAGCGCGACGTGCTGTTCCCGCTGGCCGGGCTCGACCCGACGCGGGTCGCCGGAGTACTACGACGGTGCTGGCGCTGGTCGATCGGCTGTCGTACGCCGGCAACGAGGCGGCGCGCCGCTACCTGAACGGCGAGATCGATCGCGCCGGCCGCCGGCGGCGTGGCTCGAGCGGTACGCGATGTACACGCGGCCGCGCGCCGAGCAGCGCGTGCGAGTTCATCGACCAGTACCGCAGCTACGTGATCAACTACAACCTCGGCAAGGATCTGGTGCGGCGACTACATCGAAGAAGGCCGGCAAGACCGCGATCGGCCGACATGCGCTGGCGCGAGTTCGCGGCGCTGCTGTCGTCGCCGCGCCTGCCGTCCGGGCTGAAGATCGAACGTGGAGCTGAAGTGCATGCGCGCCATCGAGATCGCCACAGTTCGGTCCGCCCGAGGTCCTCGCGCCTGGTCGAGCGGCCCGATCCGGTCGCCGCGGCCGGGCGAGGTGCTGATCGAGGTGGCGGCCGCCGGCGTCAACCGGCCCGACGTGCATGCAGCGGCTCGGCAAGTATCCGCCGCCGCCGGGCGCCTCCGACATTCCGGGGCTCGAAGTCGCCGGCACGATCGTCGGCCGTCGGCCCGGGCGTCGCCGCGGTGGCGCGTCGGCGACGCGGTGTGCGCGCTGGTCGCCGGCGGCGGCTACGCCGAGCGCGTCGCCGTGCCGCACGAGCAGTGCCTGCCCGTGCCGCGTGGCCTGCACGATGATCGAGGCCGCGGCGCTTCCCGAGACGTTCTTCACGGTCTGGACCAACGTGTTCGAGCGCGGGCGGCTGCAGGCGGGCGAGACGATCCTGGTCCACGGCGGCACGAGCGGCATCGGCACCACCGCGATCCAGCTGGCGCCGCGCGTGCGGCGCGCGCGTCTTCGCGACGGCCGGCAGCGGCGAGAAGTGCGAGGCGTGCGCGCGAGCTCGGCGCCGACGCGGGCGATCAACTACCGCGACCGACGACTTGGTCGGCGCTGACCAAGGCGGCCACCGACGGCCGCGGCGTCGACGTCATCCTCGACATGGTCGGCGGCGACTACATCGCGCGCAACCTCGACGCGCTGGCGATCGAGGGCCGGCTGGTGCAGATCGCCTTCCTCAAGAGCGCGCAAGGCCGAGGTCGATCTTCTCGCTGGTGATGCGCAAGCGCCTGTCGATCACCGGCTCGACGCTGCGGCCGCGCACGCCGGCGGAGAAGGGCGCCATCGCCGCGGCGCTGCGGGCGCAACGTGTGGCCGCTGCTCGAGCAGCGCACGGTGACGCCGGTCGATCCACGCCGTGTTTCCGCTGCGCGCAGGCCGCCGAGGCGCATCGCCTGATGGAGTCCAGCGAGCACATCGGCAAGATCGTCCTCGATGTCCGAGCCGATAACGGGCTGAGGCCCGAAGATCGCCTGTTCACGCCGCGCTTCTTCCTGATGTGCAGCTACAGCTTCACGGTCTTCATGTCCGCGTTTCAGCTGCTGCCGGCCGCGCCGTTTCACATCCTCTCGCTCGGCGGGTCGGGCACCGAGGCCGGGCTGTTCCTCGGCTTCCTGACCTACTCGTCCGCGATCTCGGCGCCGATCACCGGCGCGATCGGCGATCGCATCGGCAAGCGCCGCATCCTGATCACCGCGAGCCTGGCGATCACGGTGTTCTCGCTGCTCTACGCGGTGGCGCCGAGCTACCAAGTTGATCCTCGGCCTCGTGCTGATCCACGGCGTGTTCTGGTCCGGGCTGCTGTCTTCGTCCAGCGCCTACGTCACCGACATCGTGCCGAAGTCGCGGCGGGCCGAGGGCCTGGGCTATGCGGGCTTTGCCAGCATCCTCGCCGTGGCGATCGCGCCGTGGGTCGGGCTGTGGGTCCTCGACCACGGCGGCTGGCGCGCGCTCTGTTTCGAGTCGGCGGTCCTCAACATCCTGATGGCGGTGATCGCGTGGCTGAGCGGCTGTTTCGCGCACCGCGCGCCACCGGCGGAGGCGACGCTGCTCTGCGCCGCCGCACTGCTGGCCGACGGGCGCGCGCCGTGGCGCGTCGGCGACGTCGGCTTGCCGCTTCGCTTGCAGCACGGCGAGCATTTGGCCGAGATCTTCGCCGATGCTACCGGCGAGCCGGACCGCTGGCGGCTCTCGGGCGATCATCGCGGCACGCTGCACGCACAGCGCCGCGGAAAGAACGTGCACGCGCGACTCGACGATCGGGCCGTCGCCGGTGCCGTCACCTACGACGGCGGCACGTTCAACGTCCATCTCGACGGACGCACCTGGCCGTTTGCGTTCGCCGCGCCGCCCTCGACCGATGCGCCGAGCGGCGCTCACGGCGCGGTGGAGAGCGGCAGCGTTACCGCACCCATGCCCGGCCGTATCGTCAAAGTCGCCGTCCGGGACGGGGAGAAGGTCGAGGAACACGCACTCTTGATCGTACTCGAAGCGATGAAGATGGAACATCGTATCGAAGCGCCGGCGGCCGGCACGGTGAAATCCGTGCTCGTGAAGGAAGGTCAGATCGTTGCCGGCGGCACCCCGCTGGCAGAGTTGGGGTCATAAGTCTCATGGGCACCCTGCCGCAACGAGTCACGATCTTTGAGATGGGCGCGCGTGACGGTCTGCAGAACGAGCGCGCGCTGATCTCGACCGACGACAAGGTACGATATATCGACCTGCTCTCCGAGACGGGTTTGCAGTGGATCGAGGCGACTTCGTTCGTCAGCCCAAAGGCGATTCCCCAACTCGCCGACGCCGCCGAGGTCTTCGCGCGGATTCAAAAGGCGCCGGGCGTGCGCTATCCGGTGTTGGTGCCGAACGTCAAAGGCTACGAGCGCGCGCGCGCCGCCGGCGCCGACGCGATCGCCGTCTTTACCGCCGCGTCGGAGCGCTTCACCAAACGCAACATCAACATGACCATCGACGAGTCGCTCGCGACCTTTCGCGACGTCGTGCATCGGGCCAAGCGCGACGAATGCTGGGTGCGCGGCTACGTCTCGACCGCGTTCGGCTCGCCGTTCGGCGACGACGTCACTCCGCGGATGGTGCTCGACGTCAGCCTCAAGCTGATCGAGATGGGCTGCGACGAGCTGTCGATCGGCGATACGATCGGCGTCGGCGTGCCGAGTCAAGTCGCCGCGCTCGTGCCTTTGCTCGCCGAGAGAATTCCCCTCGAGTCGATCGCGATGCACTTTCACGACACGCGGGGGACGGCGCTCGCGAACGTTTACGCCGCGCTGCAGCTCGGCATATCGAAGTTCGACGCCTCCTCAGGCGGACTCGGCGGCTGTCCGTACGCGCCCGGTGCGACCGGCAACGTCGGCACCGAAGACGTCCTCTATCTGCTGCACCAAATGGGCATCGAGACCGGCGTCGATCTCGATAGAGTACGCGCCGCCTCGCGGTTCATCTCCGGTGTCGTCGATCACGCGCTGACGAGCAAAGCCTATCAGGCAATGGAGGCGTCAGCCGCCGCATCGATCGCGTGGATGTAGGTCACCCCAGTGGCCTCACAACACACCACCGCTTCGCTAGTGCGAGCGACGAGCGAGCGGGATGACGAAACGCGTTGCGGTGTGGGAATCGCTGTAGGCGCTAATCTTGTTGTCGACCAAGCCGGCGGCGATGCCCGACGAACGCACTTCGCCATCGTTTGGCGACGCGTCGCGTCCCTTGGGATGAAAGATCCATAACGCGCCGCTGGGCTTGAGATGAGCGGCTGCGGCGGCGACTCGGGCGAGGTCGCGGGGCGAATGGACCTTCAAGAAGATCAGATCGTACTCCGTGCGCAGCGCACGCGATGCGGCTTTGGCGAGGCGTGCGTCGAGCGTTAGCTCAAACGATTCGTCGTGAACTCCCACGAGCGCTACGTGCGCTTGGGCGACGACGCCGAGCTTATCGAAGAGCGAGCGCCCGGAGTAGTCGCGTTCGACCCGCTGCGCCATTAGAATCCGAGGCTCCGCGGTTTGGGCGGAATATGCGTGTACGCCATCGGCCGGTCCCACCAATCGTGACGGCGCGCGCGCAGGCGCTCCTCGCTCGGCGGCGATGGAAGGCGCTGCTCGACGACCTGCGCGTACGCGTCGAGATACCGGTCGATCATCCGTTCGGTGCTGAACTCGCGCTCGACGAGCGCGCGGCATGCGGCGCGATCGAGCTCGGCGAGGAGCGGTACCTTTGCGACGGCATCGTCGACGCTATCGCAGAGAAAGCCGGTCACGCCGTCGGCGACGATCTCCGGCATCGAGCCCATGCGCGCGGCGAGCACCGGCGTTCCGCAGGCCATCGCTTCGATCGTCGCAAGGCCGAACCGCTCGGGGCGCGTCGTCATATGCACGAGCGCGAGCGCACCGGCAAGCAGCTCGTTACGCGCTTCGCGCTCGACGGCGCCGAGAAACTGCACCCGGTCGCCGTCGATGTGCGGCGCGACGCATTCGGTGAAGTAGGCTTCGTCTTGCGGAATCGCTGCGATCTTCAAGCGCACGCCGGCGCGCTTGGCGATCTCGATTGCGAGATGCGTCCCCTTCTCGGGGTGAAAGCGTCCTAAGAAGCAGAGATACTCGCCCGGCGTCGCACTAAAGGTGAACTGCCCGGGATCGATGCCGTTGTAGGTCGTCGCCACGTAGTCTAGCCCCGGATCGCGATCGGCATCCGAGATCGAACTGTAGAAGCTGCGTCCGGCCGCGGCATAGTATGCCGCCAGGATCTGCGGCGTCGAGAAACCGTGGATCGTCGTGAGCATCGGCGGAGATTCCGAGCCCAGCGCGTAGGTCAGCGGCTTCCAATCGAGATGATTGTTGATCAAATCGAACTCGCGCGCTCGGCGAAAGAGTTCGCCGACGTGCAGCGCGGTGAAGACTTCGCCGTCGAGCGCCGGGTCCTCGTTCAGTCCGATCGGCACGACCGAGACGAGCTTGCCGTCGAAGTGCGAATTGCCGGTGGCGAAGAGCGTGACGTCGAGACCGCGCCGGCGCATTCCGTCGGCGACGTTGAACGCGATCTGCTCCCAAGGTCCGTAGCCCGGCGGCGGCGCGGGCCACGAGATCGCGCCCAGCACCGCAAGCCGCAGTCCTTTGAGGTCCACTAGCGATCGTCGTCCACGAGACGCGAGTCGCGCTGGGCGACGGCGAGTTGAAAGTGCGTCATTCGAATCATCTTTTCGATCGAGGCTTCCGAAAGCGGCGGTACCGGCGTGGCGCGCGTGTAATCGAACATGTCGCTGAGATCGTCGTCGGTAACGTCGCGCTGGCCCATGTTTCCCAAGGCCCAGTTCCTCTCGATGAACTTTACGATCGCCGTCGACTCGCGCACCGTGTGCGAAACGTAGGGCAGCGCGTGCGGACGGGCGGGAACGTAGTTCGAACGCGCCCATGCAGAGATCGCAACGATCGGAAGGCGAAAGCCCCACGTCGTTCCGTCGGGACCGGCGGGTGGCGGGACGTGATCGTACCAGCCCCCCGGGTCGTCCCAAGTCAGGAGCATCGCGCTGTCCCGGTAGTAGTTGCAGCTCGGCGCGGCGTGCGTGCTTCGCACGAGCGCTAGATAAATCGATCCCACCCAGCCGGGGCCGGCGGCGCTCAGGCTGCCGGCGTGATCGGAATCCATGCGGTTCGGCATGACGAACGCGACCGAGGGCAACCGGCAGCTCGCGATATCGGTGAGGATGCGCCCAGACGGGGTGACCACGTTGTGCCAATCCGCGCCGTAGCGAATCTTGCGAAAGGCCTCGTAGATATTGACGGCCTCGTCGGTGACCGAAGCGTACGATCCAGTGTAATACCTCCAGTTAACGTGCGCGTTATCGAGGAGATCGGCGATCGTCGTCTGCTCGAAACAGGGAAAGACCCCGGGCTTGATCGTCGTCTCGCCGGCGCCGAAGACGAGAACGCGCGCCGACAGGCGCGCGTCACATCCCCAGATCGACGAATCCGGATTTCCGGCAATCCGGCTCTGCGCCGTCGCCAAAGTATAGTGGCTTGCGAACGTCGGCACGAGCCGCGGCGCAAAGTTGCGGTCGGCGAGCGCGTAACGCGCCGCGAGGAGGTGATAGATCCGCGTCTCCGATGCCGGGACGAAGGCGTAGGTGAAGTCCGCGTCGGGGCGGGCAAACCCGAAGGGCGCATAGACTTCATCGTTCGCAAAACCGTCCATCCGCCCGCCGTTCCATTCCGCTAAGAGCGCCGCGTGCGAATGGCGCGGATCGGCCGGATATTCAAATGGAACGGATTTCAAGGCAACGGCGCTGCCGTCGACCGTTGCGGTCTGCGACGTCTCCGCGCCCGGATAGGGTCCGCCGTCGGCAAGGGCCGACGACGCGAAGAGGTTGTCAAAGGAGCGATTCTCCTGTACCAGGACGATGACGTGCCGGATCGGGCTGCCGGTTACGGGTTGGCCGAGCAGCGTCGCGTTCGCGCCCGGCCCAGCCGCGATTCCGCCGAGCACCGTTGCCGGCACGCCGGCAAGAACGACGATGCCGCCGAGCACGAGAGCGCGCACGTTATTGAATCGCGCCGTTCTTGATGACCCTCTGCGGTTCGCGCAGCGCACGTACGTCGTCGCCTACGTCGCGCGGCAAGAGCAGCAGATCGGCGGGCTCGCCGATCGCAAGGATCCCACGATGGAGACCGACGAGCTCGGCGGCAGCGTTTGTCGCGGCGTGCAGCGCCTGTTGCGGCGTCATGCCGAGCAGCGCCCACATGAGCTCGGCCTCCTGCGCGTAGTTTTCGTGGTAGTTGTACGGCGTGCCGGCATCGGAGCCGCCGGCGATGCGAACGCCGCTTTCGTAGGCCTTGCGAATGTTCGAGAGCATCGCATCGCTGAGGCCACGCGCTTTCTCGACGACGTATTTCGGCTGATGTCCGTCCTCCAGGTGGGCGAGAATGCAGGTCGGCGCGCTCAGCGTGGGCACGAGGAAGACGTTGCGTTCCTTGAAGAGCGCGATCGCCTCGTCGTCGAGCATCGTGCCGTGTTCGATCGAGTCGATGCCCGCGCGAAGCGCGTTCTTGATGCCCTGCGTCCCGATTGCGTGCGCCGCGACCCGCAACCCGTGGCGGTGCGCTTCGTCGATCGCCGCGGCCAGCTCGTCGAAGGTGAGCTGCGCGTTGCCGGGCACCGCGCCTTTGGTCATTACTCCGCCGGTCGCGATCATCTTGATGCAGTCGGCGCCGCCCCACATCTGTTCGCGCACCGCTTTGCGCGCGTCCCACGGCGAATCGACCGCGCGCCCGATCGGCCAGCCGTGGCCGCCGGTCATGCAGAGCACCGCGCCCGCCGCGCGCATCCTCGGACCGGGAATGCGCCCTTCTTCGATCGCGTCGCGAACGTCGGGCGCGATGAGATTCGAAGAACCCACGTCGCGAATGGTCGTGACACCGGCTTTGATCGATTTACGAGCGTTCTCGACCGCGCGCAGCATGCGCTGATTCGGCGTCGTCGTCTGAATCATACCCATCATGTCGGGCTCGCCGCTTCCCTCGAGATGCGCGTGCGCGTTCACCAGGCCCGGTGTGACGCACGCCGCTTCGAGATCGAACTCGCCGCTCGCCGCGCGAATCTCCGCGATGCGGCCTTGGTCGATCACGAGGTCGACGCGATCTTTGGGCGGCTCCAGCGTGCCGTCATATAGGATTCCGGCTCGAACGATCATGGTCTCCAATCTTCGCAGCCCCCCGCGGCGCTGCCCTCTAGTGCAGTTTGAGGTTCGTCAATCCGTTCACGCCGTTGACCACGAGCTGCACCGCAATCGCGGCCACGATGATTCCGACGATTCGCCCGACCGCATCGATCCCGGTTGCGCCGAACCACGCCGTGAGCTTCTGCGATCCGCGCATGAAGACGTAGGTGATGGCGACGACGACGAGCGCGACGACGACAAAGATAGCCGCATTGGCGTAGTGCCCGCGGTCGGTGGGATTGACCAGCGCGACTGCCGCGGTGAGCGCGCCAGGACCGGTGATGATCGGAATCGCGAGCGGAAATACCGACGGATCGGTTGTGGGGCCGACGCTTGCCTTCGCGCTATCGGCCGTCTGCCGGTCGGTCCGTTCGGCAAAGACCATGTCGAAGCCGACTTTGAGCAAGAGCAAGCCGCCGGCAATCTTGAAGGCACCGATCTCCACGCCGAGCGCGCCGAGCAGCGCCTCGCCCGCAAACCCGAAGGCAATGAGCGCGATCGCGGCAACGATCGATGCGCGCTTGGCGATCTGCGCCTGCTCCTTCGCCGACCGTCCTTCGGTCAGCGTGGCGAATGCGGCCGCCGCTTCGATCGGATTGAGCATTGCAAGCAGCGTGACGAAGACGTAGAAGACGTTGTCCGAAAGCAGGGTCATGCCACCCACTTCAGTTTCTCGCGCGCTTGCTTCGCGCGCGCGATCGCGCGCTCGTCGACCGGTCCGTCGACGAGCATGGTGAAATGGCCCATCTTCCGCCGCGCGACCGCGTGGCGCTTTCCGTAGACGTGCAGCACGATCGATGGATCGCTTAAGAGGTCGCCGATTCCGGCGAGATGATCGCCCGTTCCCTCGCCGAGCACGTTGATCATGATCGCGTTGGCCAGCAGCCGCGGCGGCGCGAGCGGAAGCTCGCAGATCGCGCGCACGTGTTGTTCGTACTGCGAACAGGGCGTAACGTCGATGGTGTAGTGTCCGCTATTGTGCGGTCGCGGCGCGACCTCGTTGAGCAGCAGCCTGCCGTCGGTCGAGAGAAAGAACTCGACGCAGTACGTTCCGACGATGCGCAACCCGCGTCCGACGGTTGCGGCGACCTCGCGGGCGGCTTGCGCCGTACCTTCGTCGACGCGGGCCGGCGCGATCGTCATCGTCAGAATTCCATGGTCGTGAGCGTTCTCGGCCACCGGATAGGTGACGATGACGTCGTGCGCGTTGCGCGTCGCGATGACGCTCACCTCGCACGCAAGCGGAACGAAGGCCTCGTAGATCAGCTCCGCGCCAATCGCTGCTTCGAGCGCCTCGCGCGCCGATTCGAGCGAGTCTGCGCGCCATTGGCCCTTTCCGTCGTATCCGCCGCGCACGGTCTTCAGGACGGCCGGAAAGCCGATCCGCTCGGCGGCGGCGGCGAGATCGGCCGCATTGCAGACGTGCGCGAACTCCGTCGTGGCGATTCCGGCATCGCGCGCGAAGCGCTTCTCCAACAACCGATTCTGGGTGACGTGCAGAACGCTGCTCGATGGGGTAACGCGATATGCAAGCTGCTCGAGATGACGGACCGAGCCGATGTCGATGTTCTCGAACTCGTAGGTGATCACGTCGCTGCGCCGGCCGAGCTCTTCGATCGCGGTGAGATCGTCGTACGAGGCGACGATCTGTTCGTCCGCGACCTGCCCGCAGGGGGAGTGCTCCTGCGGATCGAGCGTGATGACGTTGTAACCCATACGTTTGGCATCGAGCGCGAACATCCGGCCGAGCTGCCCTCCGCCGATCACGCCGATGGTTTCGACCGGTTTCAATCGAGCGTGCTGGAGGCTGCTGCGTCGTGCATGCGCTGCACGTACGCGGCGAGGCGTCGAGCGACGCCGTCCTCGCGCAGCGCGACGATGCGGGCGGCGAAGAGCGCGGCGTTGACCGCACCGCCGATGGCCATCGTCGCCACCGGAACGCCCGGCGGCATCTGCGCGATCGAGAGCAGCGAATCGAGGCTTGCGGCGCGCGTCGACTCGACCGGCACGCCGATCACCGGGACGAGGGTCTTTGCAGCGGTCATGCCGGGAAGATGCGCCGCGCCGCCGGCGCCCGCGATAATCGCAACGAGACCGCGCTGCGCTGCCGAGGCCGCGTATTCGAACATTTCGTCGGGCATGCGATGCGCCGAGACGACGCGCACTTCGCACGGAATCTCGAGTTCGGCGAGCGTGTCGCGCGCGGCCGACATCGTCTTCCAATCCGACCGGCTCCCCATGATGATGCCGACGATCGGCTTTTCGTCCGCTTGCGCCATTGCCGAGGCGCTTCGCCCCGTCCCGCGAACACCCTTTGATATGCCACGCTTTCTTCTCGGCATCAACTATTGGCCGCGGCGCAGCGCGATGTATATGTGGCAACGCTTCGACATCGAAGAGATCGGCGAGGATATCGTGCGGATGAAATCGTTCGGGCTCGACGTCGTGCGCTTCTTCCTCATGTGGGATGCGTTTCAACCGACGCCGGCGACGATGGACGCCGGCGCGCTGCGCCGCTTCGACGCGATTATGGACCGGATCGCCGGCGCCGGAATGCGCGCGATGCCGACGCTCTTCTGCGGTCACATGAGCGGGGTGAACTGGCTGCCGCGTTGGACGCTCGAGCGAGAAAGCTCGTCGCGACGTTTCCGCACCATCGCCGGCGACGCGATCGTCGACCGCGGAATCGGCGACTTCTACGCGGATCCCAGTCTCGTTGCCGCGCAGCTCCTCTTCGCACGGCGCGTCGGCGAACGGATGCGCGACCATCCCGCGCTGCTCGCGTGGGATCTCGGCAACGAGTTCTCCAATCTGCGCGAGCCGGCGACGCCGCAGGACGCCGCCGAGTGGAGCGCGCGCTTGACCGCCGCGCTGATCGAAACCTCCGGTGCCGGCGTGAGCGGCGGGATGCACGGCGAGGATTTCGATCACGATCGCCGGCTGCGTCCCTCGAGCATCGCGCAAACGTGGATCTTCGCGACGATGCACGGCTACTCGGTCTACAGCGGCTTTGCGCGCGACCGTCTCGACCCCAACGTCGTTCCGTTCCTGTGCCAGCTGCAACAGTCGTTCAGCGGAAAGCCGGTGCTCTTCAGCGAGTTTGGAAATCCGGAGTGTCCGCCGGGCGTCGATCGCATCGATGGATTCGCGTGCCTGAACGAAGACGAGATGGCGCAGTATGCGTCAGCGGTGCTCGAACGGCTTCACGCTCGCGGCGCGCTCGGCGCGTTTTGGTGGTGCTGGGCAGATTACGATCCGTCGCTCGCCTCGCTTCCGCCCTTCGACCGCGCGCCGCACGAGCTCCGTTTCGGAATCGTGCGCAGCGACGGGAGCGCCAAGCCGGTCGCGCAGCGGCTGGCAAGGTTTGCGAGTGAAGCGCGATCGACGGTCGAACCGATGCCGCCGCCGATCGCGAACGAAGCGGAGCATTACGCGGGACTCCCCGCGAGCATTGCGGCCGAGTACCGCGCATATTGCGATACACATGCCTGAAGATTCGCGCGCGATGATCGTCACCGGTGCAAGCTCCGGCATCGGTCGCGCTCTCGCCGTTGCGGCAGCGAGTAACGGTTATCGCGTCGTCATCTCGGCGCGGCGCGAGTCTCGGCTACAAGAGGTTGCGGCCGCAATTGCGGCCGCGGGAGGGAGCGCCGTCGCAATCTCCGGCGACATCACGGCGCGCGAGATGCCGGCACGCCTCGTCGATGGGGCGGTCCGCGCGTTTGGGCGCGTCGACGTGGTCGTCAACAATGCCGGCGGCGGCGGCTACGGATTTCTGCTCGAGCAAAGCGATGCCGCGCTTGCGGCGTCGTGGGAGGTGCACGTCGCGGCGCCGCTGCGCCTTGCCCGGGCCGCGCTCGCGCATCTCGAAGCGACGCGCGGACAACTCATCTTCGTCGGCTCGGGCGTCGCGCGAGTGCCCCTGGCGCAACAGGGCGGCTACGCGCTTGCGAAGGCCGCGATTCGCGCCGCGGCGATTCAGTTACGGCGCGAGCTGCGTCCGCGCGCGGTCGGCGTTACTTACGTCGATCCCGGCGTCGTCGCGACCGAGTTTCACGAGCGGCTGGGCGTAGCACGCCCGCCCGGAGTCGCGACGGCCGAACACGTCGCACGCGCGATTCTCCGTGGCGTGACGCGCCGCCGCGCGGTCGTCAACGCCGTTCCATGGCAGACGGCCTTCGCCGCACTGGGCGAGTGGTCGGGGACGCTTGCCGATCCGGTCGTCGTCGGCCGCTTCACCGCCCGCCGAATCGCCGAGCCCGCCGACCGTTGTCATCCTGAGCGGAGCGTCCCGAACTCGTCGAAGGGCGCGCAGTCGAAGGGCGCAGGGCCGGAAAAGAGTACGACATTTGACGCAGCGCTCGAACCCGTCGCGCGGCGAATGGAACGCGTCAAGCTTTCGCCGAACTTCTTGCGCGAAGTGCTCGTACCCGATTCGACGCTCGAGCTCAACGCGCTGGCGATGCGCTGGGCCGGAATGCCGAATAAGAACGAACGTGCCGCGCTGCGCGAGGCGCTCGAAGCCCTCGAGTCGGGCGGCTATCTCGAACGCGTGGAGGAGGAAACGTGGAGAGTCGTACGCGCCGCCGATTGAGCGGCATGCTCGTTGCCGGTGCGCTGACGGCGGTGTCGCTCTGCGGCATCGCTGCGGCGAAGAGTGGCGTCGAGCAATCGGGCGTCTTTGCGCTGCTCGGCGGCTTGCCGAAAATCGACTCGAAGTTCTGGACCGATCACGAGAGCGGCTTGAACGCGACCCTAAAGATTCGTCAGTTCCAGCCGGATGGTAAACCGATTCTCAGCTACGAGATCGACATGCAGCGGTTGATGCACCTCGTCGTGATTCGCGACGACTTCGCAACGTTCGCGCATCTCCATCCGTCCTTCGACGCAACCGACGGCACGTTTTGGCAACCCTTCACCAAGGAACCGAATCACCGCTACTACGTCTACGCCGATACGACGCCCAAGGGCATCGGACAGCAAGTCTTTCGCTTCACGCTGGACGGCAGTGGTACCGTCGCGACCGCGCCGCCTCCTACCGGCAGCCTGGCGTCGAGCGTCGCCGCGGGCGCATATACCGTAACGCTCGCCACGACTTCCCTTGCCGCAGATCGGCCGCAGCGGATCAATATCACGATTCTCAAGGGCGCCAAGCAGGCCGACGATCTCGGCACCTACCTCGGCGCCGCCGCGCATTGCGTCTTCATCAATACGCGCTCCCTGGTCTACGTCCACGTCCATCCGACCGTTCGCGGCGCCGGCATGGAGATGAACATGAACTCCGATGCGAAGATGGAGATGAGCGGCGCACCGGCCGGACCGCTACTGGAGATGTCGGTTCCGGCGCTTCCGTCGGGCCTTTACAAGCTCTGGGTTCAGTTCCGCGGCGGCGACCGCATCTACACGGCACCGTTCACGTTGCGCGTGCAGTAAGTCGGCGTAGGCGCTTCACGACGATCGCGGCAAAGAAGAGCAGCGTCGCGAGCAGCACGATCGTGGCGCCGCTCGAGGCGCGCACGTAATACGAGAGATAGAGCCCGCCGACCGAGCTCGCGGCGCCGAGCACCGCGGCGAGCGCCATCATCGGCGCAAAGCGCGAGGTGAGCTGATAGGCCGCGGCCGCCGGCGTGACGAGCAACGCCGCGACGAGGACGATTCCCACCGCCTGCAGTGCGACGACGATGGTCAACGCGAGCATGACGAGCAAGGCGTACTCGTAGGCCGGCGCCGCGATGCCGCTCGCTTCGGCGACGACGGGATCGAACGTGGTATAGAGCAACCCGCGAAAGAGCACGACGACTCCCGCGGCGACGATGACGCTCAGCGCGACGATCAGCCAGAGATCCTGCGGCTGCACGGCGAGAATGTCGCCGAAAAGAAAGCTCTGCAAGTCGACCGCGTAGCTGCGCTGCTGGCTCATGAGGTAAACGCCGAGTGCGAACATACCGGTGAAGAGCACGCCGATCGTCGTATCGAGCGAGATGCGTCCGCGGCGATGGACGAATCCGATGCCGATCGCGGTGAGCACGGCAACGATTCCGGCTCCGATGTAGAAGTTCGCGCCGCGCAGATACGCGATCACGATTCCCGCAAACGAGGCGTGCGCGATGCCGTCGCCGATAAACGAGAGCCGCCGCAGGATCACATAGGTGCCCATCGTCGAGCAGAGCAGACCAACCGTCAGCGCCGCGACGAAGGCGCGCTGCATGAACGCGTAATGAAAGGGGGCCGTTAATACTTCCACGGCTAGTGTGGATGCAATTCCGGGTGCGCGGCATGGGCATCGTGCGGCTCGTGATCGAGGCGCAGATGGCCGTGGGTGTGGGTATGCTCGCGAATCGCACTATAGGCGCCCGACTCCACGACCTCGTCCGGCGAGCCAAGCGCGAGCACGCGGCGATCGACGACGAGCAGCCGGTCGAACCACTCGTCGACGCGGTCGAGATCGTGGGTGGCCATCAGCACCGGCAATCCGCCGGCAACGAGCTCGCGGACGATGCGACGGAGCGCCTCTTCCGTCGCTGCATCGACTCCGGTCGTCGGCTCGTCGAGCAGCAAGAGCTGCGGTTCCTGCGCGATTGCCCGCGCGACGAAGGCACGCTGCTGCTGCCCGCCGGAGAGGTTTGCGATATGCCGGCCGGCCAGTGCCGTCATGTGGACTTGCTCGAGCGCCCGACGCACCGCAACGCGATCGTGCGTTCCGAAATGCTGCCAAAAGCGCAGGCGCGCAAATCGGCCCATCGCCACGACGTCCCAAACCGTGGCCGGAAAGGACCAGTCGACGGCCTCGACTTGCGGAACGTAGGCGATCGTTCCGGGGACGAGCTTGCGCGGCTGCGAGCCGAGCACCCGCAGCTCACCGGTCGCCGGCTGCAAGAGCCCGGCAATGGTCTTGAGCAGCGTCGACTTTCCGGAGCCGTTCGGTCCGACGATGCCGAGCGCTTCGCCGTAATTCGCGGTGAACGTCGCGCCGATGAGCGCGGTAAAATCCTCGTAGCGCACCACGAGATCGCGCGCCACAACCGCTTCTTGCATCACTTCAGCGCATCCACGATCGCGTTGGTGTCGTACGTGAGCATGGCGACGTAGTTGGCGACGCGCGGATCGGTGCCCACGGAGTCGTCGTAGAGATTCTCGACGACCTTGACGCCGGCGCCCTGCGCGATCGAGTAGAGGAGCTTCGAGCTATACTCCGGTTCGCTGAAGACCGCGCTGACGTTGTGTGCCTTGGCGAGATCGATGAGCTGGGCGATCTGCTGGGGGTTCGGCTCTTGTCCGGGGTTGCGCTCCACGAAGCCCAACGTCGTGATACCGAAGCGCGCGTTGTAGTAGAGCCAGGCATTGTGAAAGACGATCATATAGCGGCGCGACGGCGGTATCGTGGCGATCTTCGCCCGAATCCGCTTCGTCAGGTCGTCGAGCCGCGCGTCGTATGCCGCCGCGTTGCTCCGGTAGTCGGCGGCATGCATGGGGTCGATTACGACAAGTGCGTCGCGGATCTTGGCCACGTAACGCTTCGCGAGGACCGGATCCATCCAGAGATGCGGGTTGAGATTCTTTACCGGCAATCCGTCGGTACAGACAACGACGCGCAGCCCGTTCGCGCCGGCATCGCGCAGCAGCCGGTCGAGCCAGGATTCGAGCCCGGCGCCGTTCTCGACGAGCAGGTTTGCATCGGCGACCGTTGCGACGTCTTGCGGCGTCGGCGCGAAGGTTTCGGGTGACGCGCCGATCGGGACGATGTTCTTTACCGTCACGTGTTCGCCGCCGACGCCCTGCACGAACGAGTTGAGCGTCGAGATCGTCGTAGCGACTACGACTTTATGGCTCGTCGCTATGTTCTCACCCTGAGCCTGTCGAACGGTGTGCGAGCACGCGACTGCAGAGCAAAGCAACGCGAAGGCGAGGATACCTCTCATTGGCACGCTCGGCACCGGCCGAAAAACTCCATTGCGTGCCCGTCGAGCTCGAAGGCGTGGAGCGCGCGCAGCGATTCGGCGAACTGCTCGATCGCGGTGCAATCGACGTCTTCGACGCGCCCGCATTCGCCGCAGATCGCATGATGGTGGTGATGCGCCGGCTCGCAAAGCATGAAGGTCGCCTCGCCGTCGGCATCGGCGCGCTCGGTCACTTCGTTCTTGGCGCGCAGTCGATCGAGCGTGCGATAGACCGTCGAGAGTGAGACGCGCGCGCCGGCGCGCTTAAGCCGCTGATGAATCGTCGCAGCAGAAAGAAAGCGCGGCTCGCGCTTGAGGATCGTCGCGATCATCTCGCGCGGACGTGTGACGTAATCCGCCCGGGTACCCATGGGCGAGATTATTTGCGAACTATTCGCAAAATCCTACGGCGGCGACACCGCCGCGGACGGGCTCGGCGAAGGGCTCGGTGAGGGACAGGCGGCGACCTGGGTCTTCGCGGCGGCGTGAACTTGGTCGCGCCAGTATGCCGACGTCTCCGGCCACGCCGGCAGCGCAAGGCCGAGGGTCTGCGCGCGCGTCTGAACCTTGGGGATCACGTTCGCGAAGGCCGGCGGGACGTTGCCGTCCTCGTCGTTGACGACGTTGGCAAGCGCGAGCCATGCGTCGGCGATCATCATCGTCGGCAGTGCTTTCGCACCGGCCGGACACGATGCGTTGAGCCGCGCCGCCAGGTCGGCCTGCAAGACCAGCGCCCACGCCGAGGTCGCCGCGATTTGCGCGAAAAACGGCGCTTTTTGCGCGTCGGACGAGCAGATGTTGTTAAGGATCTCGTGCTCTTCGTTGAGCACCGAGATGACCTCAGCGAGCGCGCCGTATCGCACCACGAGCGCAGCGGAGCTATTGCCCGGCGCGTGACGATCGTAGTCGCGCACTCGCCCCGAGGCGTCGTCGATCGTTTGACCGTTGCATCGGGTCGCGGCGACTTCCACCGGCGCCGCGGAGAGTGCGGCGGCGGGTCGCGAGAACGGAATCGCGACGCAGACGACGGCGAACGCAACATACGGAAGCTTGCTCATCTGCTTTGACAGGTGCCCAGCGCGGCACGTACAATCCTCCAGGTCGCCGACGCGGCCCCGTGGGGATGTAGCTCAGCTGGTAGAGCACTTGCTTCGCATGTAAGGGGTCGGGGGTTCGAGTCCCCCCATCTCCACCAACAAAAGGGCCCTATTTTACGGGACTTTTTGCGTTTGCCTTCGCCGTCCCGGGGAGGAAATGGAGACCACTTACAATTGATGTAAGGGGTCAGGCGTTCGAGTCGCCTTAGGCAGTGCCGGGAAGATCTCTTATCAGATAGGCTCTTGGCAAAGGAACTTCATAGCCGGCCGGCTCCTATTTACGACAATCTTAGGACAATAGCTAACGATCTCCCGATTAGCGTTCCCATTGCTTGGTGCAGTATTGTGTACGCCGCGCATCCGCCACGTCGCATCTTGCACCCAGAAGCCATCCGAATAGAAGTGCGACCTTGCCGACTCGCTAAGATCGTCGTGCTGCGGACGGGTCACTCTTCGACAGGCTCAGGGTGATAGCGTACTCCGACTTGGCGACTTGACAGCTGAGGCCCGGGATCGACGTGTCTTTTGGGCCTCAGCCTTGACGGCGATTGGCTCAAGATGGTTTTGACCTCGGCCCAGTCGTTAAATCCGTGAAGCGTCGTGAGGGGAACGTACTGATCCGTCGTGCTTATGAGATCGTCAGCAATATCCGACTCCAGAGTCCCGTCACAATTCCAGTCAACCGGGCCCGTCGTGGCCGCGGGGACGGCCGGCGATGGATATAAGTCGATGCAGTCCTGAGAACCAAAAAAGTCCCAATAGTATGATATGTCTTTTGTTCCCGCTCCAATCCCAAGATTTTCGTTTAAATGATTCTCGTCCAGCGTGGCGAGCGCGGTAGGCGAGTAGTCGACTCGGTCGTCTCCGTGTGGATCCTTCGAGCCGCGACGCTTAGCTTGCGGAATGCCGAATTGAAACCGGTAGTTCATAACACTGAGGTAGTTCGGTTTCCAGTTCAGGTCTTCGTCTCCGCCGTGTTGCAAGCCGAGGTTATGGCCGAGTTCGTGCATTAGGATGCCGCCAAAAACGTTTTGCGGAGGGCCAAACCCGAGGCCGATGATGTATCGCGTCCCAAAGCCCAGCTCGAAGTCGAACCCCGGCAGCTCGGCGACCCCTTCTACACCGTTGCAGCTGGCGTTATCAAACTCTCCCTCAAGGGAATCGAGAACGAATCCCACGATCGTGTAGTGCCAAGGACGGTTCCCCTTTGGATGAAAGTACTGCGCCTTCAGATCGCTGAACTTCGCGGAACTCGGCCCCATGCAAGGGGGACTTGAATCCCAATTATTTCCATCGAGGTCATCGAGAATGGCGTAAAGGCCGGGGATTTCCGTATGGTGCGGGTCGATATGCAACGTCAAGTGCTGGTGGCGGAACGCCATCATGACCTTATCGATTTGCTGCTTGTCGGGGGCGGTGCTGAAACCAGGTGGGAAAACGCATGTATAGCTGGGATTGGAACAATACGGCTCAATGCCTCGCAAGTCTAGTCCGTTCGGGAAGACCATGTAGTCGTAATGCAGCCAGACGTGTGTTGGATCGGAACTGGCCCTGCGCGCCGAGTACGGCGCGCGATGCTTGGCTTCGGAAGGGCCGGCGATTTGGGCGGGCGCGGCCGCGTGACCGGTCGGTGGTGCTCCTTGCCCTGAACAGCCCGACGCGACGAACAGGAATGCGAAGACTGTAACTCGAGCCAATTTCATGGTACACCTCGTGCTGGCTCGGCAAATTGCGCCCTCAAGCGCAAGGCCGAAGACGAAGGTTACGTTCTTCGGCTCAGGCGCTGTACCCCCGACGGGCGTCGGAGTCGATGATCAGGGAGTCGGCGGTCTGGGGAAGTCTGTGCAACGTGACTTCGGGCAATTCCGCCTGCTTGAACAACGGCTTGAAGACGCGAACGCGCTTCGTGTACCTTGTCCGTCGGGTAGACACAGCGGCGTCCCCGCTCTGGACAAAACCCAACGGTTAGGTTATAGTATCGCATGCCGTCGATAATTGCGCGGGGCTGGCGCCTTGTCGTGATTCCAGGTGACCATGAGCCGAGGCACGTTCATGCGCGGCACGGGTCCATGATTGCGCCGGAAGTTGTGTTCCGGCTCAACTTGGATGGGACAATAGCGCTTCGCGAGGCGGATCGGCAACTTACGAGGGCTCAAGTTCGCGAAGCCGCGAAACTGGTAACCGAACACTTTAGAGAACTAGAGGAACTCTGGGAAACATATTGCTGATGAGCACTACAAAACGTCGCCGCATTACGAACGTGGAGATCGAGACCGCCTTTCGGCGCCGTGATCGGCGCCTCGCGACGGAGCCACTTGCGGTCTCTGTTCGTTACATTCCAACGCGCAGCAGCGTAGTTGTGGAGATGAACAATGGGGCTTCCCTCGTCATCCCAAGGCAGCTCCTGCAAGGCCTAGGCGACGCCTCGCCGTCGCAGCTCCGAAATGCCTGTGTCTCGGGTCGTGGGACGTCTTTGACCTGGCCCGATCTCGACGCAGACTTCACGATCATGTCGCTACTTCACGGCGTCTATGGTGGCAGAAAGTGGATGTCCGAACTCGGCCGCCACGCCGGCACGGCCACGTCGGAGGCTAAGGCGAGAGCCGCACGCATCAACGGTGCCAAAGGAGGGCGCCCGCGCAAGGCGGCCGGGGCCACCCGAGCTCACCGGTAGGCTTACGACGATCTTAGGACAATTTGCGCGGAAGCTAGCGGAAGGCGCGAACGCTCGCGGACTAAAATCCGATTTCTAAAAGCCTGACACGGCAACAAAATAGGCTATTTCTTGCGTTTTGTACGCACTCTAAGGCTTTGAGCGGCGTTTACTTCGATGTAAGGGGTCGGGGGTTCGAGTCCCCTATCTCCACCAACGCAAAACGTCCGATTCCTTAAGGGATTTCGACGTTTTTGTTTTGCGGCAAGACCAAGCAGGACGCGCTTTGTGGGAGTTGGTCTTGCGGTGGCCGCGCTACCAGCGGCAGAAGCTACGGATCAGTCTGACTCCTTGCACGATATGTAAGAGATAGGGGTTCGAGCCCCAACCACCGGAAAACGCGCCGTTTTCACAAGCTTTTTCGGATCGGCGTTTGATTTTCTGAAACCGCCGGCTCCGTTTTGACGACCAATCTCCACGGTCTCGAGAACGCGATCCATCGTCTCGGCTGCCCGTCGACGGCGCATGCGCAAGTACAAGATATGCGACAGTATATCTGCCTTGAGGAAAAAGAATTAAGGAGCCTTTGAAACGACGCCTCCAGCAGCCAGGCTGGTCAAGCCGATCTAAGCCATGTGTTCTAAGCCTCTAAAACTGCGAGGCTACTGCGAGTTAAGCTGCCGCGGTGCGAGGCATCTGCAAGGCCGGCCATTCTGTGACTGCGAGGCGCCGAGCGCTTCGCGATCGGCGCCCTTTTGCACAGCCGCGAGGCCTTCAGGTAAGCTGCTAATCCCTAACGCGATGCGGGGGCTAGGGTGTTTTACGGGCCAAGTTTCACGTCCTCGGGCGCTGACACCGACAAGGTCGAGATCGGCTTTTGCGAGCCGTTGCGGTCTGAGTGAAGCTCGTATACCACGTTGTTGGTTGGATCTGGTACGTAAAGCAGATTCAACGCTGAAACCGCGATGCCGGTGCCGAACTGCGCATTCTTAACCATGATCTCGCGGTCCGGTGGCGGGCTACCATTCGCCGTCGCTGGGTAGGCCGCTACAAAGGCCACGCCATATTGATTATAGCTGGACACCGGGTTATCGACGTACAACTCGTCGGACGCGTCGGTCGCGAGTCCGTTTGGAAAAACGACTCCGGAGCCTGTCAGCGTACGCACCTTCGTGCCTTGCAACGTGTAGGCATAGACGTAGCGGTAATAGAAGCCGTGTTCTTGGTGGAACAGCGAGACGAGAAGGTCGCCCTGGCTGTCCAGCGCCAACCCGGCGTCCTGTCCGCCGCAGCCCGCATCGAAACCGCCGCAGTTTTGGACGACTATCGTTTTATGCCGTGTTGCATGTCCGCGAGCATTGGGGGCATAGATAAAGACCACGAAGCTGGTAGTGCAAACGACCCCACCGCTTTGAACTCTTTGACAGTATGTAGATTGATATCCGACAAACAAATGCCCCTGAGAGTCGACGAGCAGCGCTGAAACAGGCCCTTGCCCGCACTTAAAAGGCTTATTACAGCCTTTGATCGACACGTTGAGCGTACGTGTCCGCCTCGTGGAATCCTTGCGGAAAACGGCGATCCTCGCGGGGTACGTCTGCGGGTACGACGTCGCATAAAGATCACCCGAAGGACCGACGGCGATGGGAGCTCCGACTCCCAAGTACGTTAGGTCGGGAGGCGATTTTGGGACCCCGTTGGAGATTGGAAATCGCTCGACCCCATTGCTATCGGCGACATAGAGGTGTCTTGGGTCTTTCGCGGCGTTACGGAACCCTAGCTCCCTCGCGACGGATGCCCCAGTTGACGAGTACGCGGGTGACGGGGGCAACCCCCCTGAACCGCCGCAACCGGCGGCGATGGCGCACGCTAAGATCGCGATGAGTGCCCGTGCGTTCGATGGTTTCATCAACTGAGGCCTCCTTTGTGGATCTTCGGCCACATGTTTTCGTTAGTCGGAATTCGGCCAGGATAGGCGGCCGAGTCCTCGGCGCCTCCAGGGCTGCACGCGAGCCTGTTGGGATAACGTCGGGCCAGCCGATGGATAAACGAAAGCTCTGCCCTGAGCCTTTTGCGTGCAGATTTGTAGCGCACCGCTGGTCGGGCCGCACGGAGTCGCCAAGAACGGGACGAGCGATCCGGTTGTGCGATCGATGGCGGTGCCGACAATTTCGCCGCGATTATTGATCGTGTTCGCGGCGATGAGATACAGCGACGAGCCGGGGCGGACCAGCGTGTTGAGATCGGTCATCACGCCGTTTTGCCAGATGACCGCATGGCACTTGTCAGTATTATTAAGCCAGGCAGCAAGGTTCTTGCACGATTGAATCGCCATCTGCCCCGCATCGTTGATGGAGCCGCCAAAGCTCAAAAGATCTCCCGGGAGCGTACCGAGGTCGGTCATCGTGCCGTTTTGCCACAGGAAGGCATGCGCAGTCTTGTTACCACGCAAAGCCGAAGTGCCGGCTACTTGACCGTGATTGTTGATCCCGCCAGCCGAGATGAAGATGGTGCCGCCCAGGCTGCCGAGGTCGATCGGCTTGCCATGCCGCCACATAAGCGCGTGATACTCTAGAAGTAGGTCGATACCTGAGGTTCCGCACGCGCCGGAGTAACCGACAGCTTCGCCGCGATCGTTCATGTCAAAGGCGACGGAAACCGAATCGCCGTGCAGCGGAGGAAGCCGGCGAATCTTCCCGGTGTCCGGTTCCCAGGTAAATGCTTCATATCCGAGCACCTGAGGTGCGACGCAGGTCGGGTCATGAACGGTGGTCTCCGCAAACGCAAGCACGAGGCCACTGTTTTTGATACCGTTGACATCGTTGTTGTTACCTCCCAGGGTGGGAATCAGCGTCCTCCTCCCGTGACGCCAAATGAACGAGAGGCACGTTTGATGTGTACCGAACCCACAAAAATCCTCACCGAGCGGATCCGGCTTGCCGGTGTCAGATCCGCCAACGGTGACGTCTCCCCGGTCGTTCATGCCGCCGACGCTGGCATTCGGCCCGCCGAGCGTGCCGAGGTCTTTCATCACTCCATTCCGCCAGAGGAAGGGGTGGAAGCTCTTGTCACCCGCAAGGTTTGAAGTGCCGTCTACCCAGCCTTGATTGTTGTTCGTGACGACGAGGCAGCACGACGTCCCCCCAAGAGAGCCGAGGTTCTGTACGACGTAAAACGGCGTCTGGACGGGCGCCGGCTGCCCGAGCGATGCCTGCGACCCACCGCAGCCGGCGCTCAAAACGCACGATGCGGAGAATGCTACGAGCGGCCACGCCGCCGCCTTTGCGCCGTCGATCGTAAACTTCCATACAGCACTCATCTCATTGCCCCCACAAGGTCGTCCGTCGTGCTTTCTGCTGGCGAAAGTCTTTCTTAATTCAACGTGTCACGACCACGGTCGCAGAAAGACCGGTGCCCTTCGGGATGACCGAGTACGTGCCGGGGCGGTTGGCCCAAAATGTCGTAGTTACGCAGGAGCGCCTGCATTGCAGGTGTCCGTGACCTGGGCCGCTCTTCGTCCAGTTCGCGCGTACACCGTGGGTGGGACAGCGATAATAATCCTCGGTATAAATCAAACTGATTTGCACGGTCTGGCGGGCGTCGATTTGTGCGTACGCAGGGTCGACATGAAGACCGGAGTCGCAAGGGGCATTCTTTGGCCGCGCCGCAGCCGTTGCGCCGTTCCCAAGTGAAGCGGTTTGGCTTGGCGGAATCATCGCCCCTGAATGACAGGCCGTCAGGATGAAAGTCGCGCCCAGCGCGGCTGTCAGACTCAACAGTACCGAACCGGAGATTTTCATAGTATGGCTCTCCCCGTAACGCCTAAGTGCCGTCCACCACCCCGAGTGATCGGGCCGTTCGGGACGGACGAGGCCCGAGCCGGGAGCCGGTCGCAGCGCGAGCCGGAAAACACATCATGGAGTTACGGTAACGCGAGCAGGCGATCGACGTCGCCCGTAACTATACGGGTTTTAGCACCTGTCGAAGCACGGTGCCGGGTTCACCCCCGAGAACCTTTGCCGGAAGGGACTCTGCGCCCAGGATACCCCTGTGCGCCGCATAAGTGACTCGGCAATGCAGCCGATCGAGGGCCAGCCCGGATCCTCGCTCACCAGACGCGAGCGAGAGGTGCTGGAGCTCGTTGCGTTGGGGCTCACGAATAGCGCGATCGCGCGACAGCTATCCTTAAGTCGCCGCACCGTGGAGTGGCACGTCGAACACGTACTTGGAAAGCTTGGCGCGACGAACCGGACGCAAGCCATTCTCGAAGCCGGCCGTGCTCAGCTGTTGCACGGTGCCCCGGCAGGCGCATCCGAGCGTTCGCACAACCTCCCGGTCCAAGTAACGAGTTTTGTAGGCCGAAACACCGAATTGTCCACGATAAAGTCGCTTTTGGCAAATACGCGATTCGTCACGATCGTAGGGGCGGGCGGCGTTGGGAAGACTCGCCTAGCGGTGCAGGTCGGTGCTGAGTCGCTCGATGCTTACCCCGATGGCATCTGGCTCGCGGATTTGGCAAAGATCTCCGCTCCTGATTCGGTAGTTTCGGAGATCGCGTTCGCGCTCGGCGTCAGACCGCACGCTTTCAGCCCGGTTCTCGATCAAGTGCTTGCCCATCTCAAACGCAAGCGCGTCTTGCTCATCATCGACAACTGCGAACATGTCCGCGCTCAGGCGTCCGGGCTCATCGATGCGGTCGTAAAGACGTGTCCGGGAGTTACGGTGCTCGCGACCGCGCGCCAGGGGCTGCGACAAACCGGCGAACAAATCTATCGTCTGCCGTCACTAGCGCTCCCTCCAGGCGGCGAAAAGCTTGACGCTGCACTCGCTTTAAGGTTTGGCGCAATTGCTCTCTTTCTCGCGCGTGCCTCGACAAGCGACGCGCGCTTTGCCATCACCGATGACAATGTCGGCGCGGTCGTCGAGATTTGCCGCCACCTCGACGGGATTCCGCTCGCTATCGAGCTGGCTGCAGCCAGGGTAGCGGCGCTGAACGTGCATCAACTGTTGGATATGCTGAGCAAAGAGCTTCGGCTGCTCAAAGACGACGACCACACTGCGCCCGCGCGTCACCGAACGATGCGCGCGGCGCTCGACTGGAGCTACGACCTTCTAACCGAGAACGAACGGCGTCTGTTTCGTCGCCTCGCCGTTTTCCGGCGGGGCTGGGCGCTGCAAGCGGCTTCAGTTGTCGCCGATGGGCTGTTGGATGAATTCACGTTATTCGACACCATGGCTTCGCTCGTCGACAAGTCGTTGGTTGCGGTTGAGTATCGCGGGCCTTCTCAGCGTTACCGGCTTATGGAGCCGCTGCGCCAGTACGCGCTAGAGCTGCTCAAGGAGCAGGGTGAGTTGGAGGCGACGGCACGCAGCCACGCTCGGTACTTTGCGGAGTGGGCGCGGCGAGAAGGTGGCAAGTATCAGCAAATCTCCGACCTACTCTTCGTCGCGACGGTTGAAGAGGAGGTCGACAATATTCGTGCGGCACTGGAATGGGCGCTCGTCCTGGGTAACGATAGCGTGCTCGGCGCCGAGATCGCGTCAAGCCTTGGCGGTTTTTGGTTCACCCAACACTATCACGAGGGCCTACGCTGGCTGGATCGCGCGCAAGCCGCCGTGACATACCAAGAACACCCGGCGCTGAGCGCTGGTATTGCGGTTCATCGCATGCGCGCCTATATACAAACGGACTTGAACGAAGCGCTTCGGATAGGCGAAGAAGCAGAGCGTCCGGTGCGCGCCCTAGGACGAGGGGTGCCTCTTGCCCGATTTGCTCTATTCTATGGTTTTAGCCTCATGGCAGCCAATCGGCTTAACCAGGCCGAGGCTATCTTTCAGGAAGCCCTCGAAGTGGCGGAGCGCAGCGATGACCACTATCGCATCCAGTTTTATCTGTGGGGTCTGGCCCGACTCAACAGAAAACGGGGCAAAATCGACGTTGCCCGAGCGTTTTCGATGCGAATGGCCGAGGCACACGAACGCTATCAGCTTCCCGAGGACCGCAATCGATGGGCCATCCTGTTAGAACGGGCGTGTTCGGAGGAAGCGGACGGCCGTCTCGAACGTGCCATCGAAATGTGCAGAGAGGCATATGGAGGGACGCAGGTGACTAGGGACGTTACGGGCGGCGTCCAGGCTGAGTACTATCTCGGTGTCGTGCTGCTAAGGTCGGGTGCGGTAGACGAGGCGCGAATGCACGGGCGCTCGGTCTTAACGGTCGGTCGCGAAGAACTCCTCCCACTTGGGGTCTATAGCGCGCTGCAACTTCTCGCAGGTGTTGCAACGCATCGCAAACGGTACGATCTATCTGCCCGCCTGCTCGGCTTTGCAGAACCACGACGGTCGGCCAACGCGCTTCACCCTGACATCGATCCCGAGTGGTTTCTCCAGCCTCTGCGTGAGCACTTCGGCGTGAGTACGTTGGCAGAACTGATGGCTGAAGGTGCCGCATGGTCACAAGATCGCGCGATCGAGGAGGCGTCTACGGTCTAAAACCGTCGGAGGCTAAGAGGGCCGCACGCATCAATGGTGCCACAGGTGGGCGCCCTGAAAAGCGGCCGAGCGCACCCGAGTTCGGCGGTAGGCTTACGACAATCTTACGACAATTCGTGCGGAAACTAGCGGAAAGCGCGAACGCTAGCGGACGAAAAATTTCGGCCTTGAAAAACTGACGCATCAAGGAAAATCGGCTATTTCTTGGGTATCGTGCGCACTCTAGGTTTCGAGGAGCGTTTATTTCGCATGTAAGGGGTCGGGGGTTCGAGTCCCCCCATCTCCACCATCGGAATCGCCTGATTTTACAAAGCGTTTTGCGTTTTTACTTCGGCGACGAGAGCCTGAAACGGTGACCACGTACAATCCGCGGAAGGAGTCGGCGCTAGATCGGTCTCGGAAATGGGGATTTTCTTAGGATTTCCGGAGGTTTCTCGTTCGTCGCAATCCGCGATTACGACAAGGATACGAAAACTAAAGTGGGCGCGACACTCGTCACGCTGGGTGCGACTCCTCCGCGCGACATATGCGGACCCCAGAATGAGTGGGCTATTGCTACGGAATATTCCGCGCGCGGACGTGCAGAACCGGCGTCAAGCGAAAGAATCGAAACCCCGTAATCCGCACGGCCTAGCCAAGTTAGCATATAGCGTAAATGGATAGGCTCCACTATCAAGCGTAGATTACGAATGGTGGAGACGCCGCCCGAGATTGCCTAACATTCGCGGTTCTCACGTCATCAAATAAGGAACCTCGAGCGTGTGCCATTTGCGGACGATCTCGGGAGGACCATCAACTGCCCCGGGTGCGCCTCTTGACCGCCCGGGAGGTTGAGGCCGAACGGGTTTACGGTCCCCGCCAAAGTTGAAATCGGACGCTTCTTTGCGCCGACGTGGTAGGTCGCTTAACAAGGCCTCCGGCATTTCGCGCCCGGCCCAAATATTCGAACGTGGCCCTGCCCCAATCAAGATACTCTCTGACCATTGCGCGCCCCTATGCGCCAAGCGGCTTGCACGAACGTTCTAGGCGTTGATGCCGAGTTTTCGGACCGCGCGCAACGCCGCACGACCGAAGACGTTGGCGTAGGTCGGAAACGAGAGTGGAATGCGCGCCACCGCATCGACAGTCATTTCCGCAGTCATGGCGATGGCTGCCATTTGAGCCACTTCGACGGCACGCTCGCCAACGATGTGGCAACCCAAGATTTGACGCGTACGGCGATCGATGACGAGTTTGCAGAATCCTCGAGTGCGTCCGTCGATGATCGGCCGCGTCGTTTCGGCGTACGATGCGTGCGACACGACGGTATCGTATTTTCCGCGAGTCTGCTCCTGGGTCAATCCGACTTTTGCATACTCCGGGTCGGTGAAGCTTCCAACGGGTTCAACGCTCGCCGTCACCGAGAGGGGCTCTGCCCCTGCCGCATTGTTTCCGGCGATAAATCCGTCGCGGACGGCGGGAGGAACGAGCATCGAGCGACCGAGGACATCACCCGCCGCATAAACGTGAGTTGCGCTGCTCCGAAGCGAGTCGTCTACCTCGATGAACCCGCGCGCATTAACTTGGACACCCGCGCGATGCAGTTCCATTGCATCGGTATCGGCTCGCCAGCCGATCGCGCAGACGACGAGCTCGGCTTCAAGGGATGTGTGCTCGGCGCCCGCCAGGGTTACGCTGACGCCTTTCGCGCCCGGATCGATTCGCTCGATCGCGCCGAATCCTTGATAGATCTCGATGCCGTCTTCGCGAAACGCCGCGGCGACTGCGTCAGAAACTTCGGAATCTTCGCTGGCGATGATGCGGGGGCCAGCCTGACAAATCGTCACGGACGAGCCGAGCGCACCGAAGATCGACGCAACCTGTGCGCCGGTTGCGCCCGCACCGATGACGATCATTGATCTTGGAACAGCCGTCAGCGAGAACGCATCGGCCGGAGTAACCATCAACTCCGCGCCGGGAACGCCGAGCGCACGGCTCACGCCGCCGGAACAGATGACGACTCGCCCGGCGCGTAACGTAGGCGCGGACGCACTGCGGATCGTGTGAGCATCGGTGAATTCCGCCGTTCCGGCATGTTCGAAAAGCTCCACGCCCGCGTTCGTTATTTGTTCGAAGAGCGTGGAGTGACGGCGCGCCTCGCCGACAACATCCCGCGCTCGTTCGACCAATCGCGCGTAGTCAAGCGACGGCTGTTCCACGCTGATGCCATACCGCGCCAACTGACGTGCTTCGCGCGCCAACCGCGCCGCATGAGCCAAAACGCGAACCGGAATCGGTCCTTCGTTCGCGGCCATCCCGCCGAAGGCGCCGCGCGTGATCAACGCGGTTTTGGCGCCGAGATCGCCGGCGCGCAAGGCTGCGGCGGTTCCGGCCGGCCCCGCCCCGATCACCACGACGTCGAACTCGCGCAGGGCTGTCACCGCGTCGGAGCCTCACTGTAACCCATGAGATAACTGAAACCGATGGTAAACGACCGGCTATAAGCCGTGCCCACGGCGTGCGGGACATCCTGTACGGGATTCACGTAATCGACCGGCGCATTGTTGCCGCCGTACGTTCCCTGGATTTGAAAGTTCCGCGAGATGAGCTGCGCGGTATTCAGCGTTAAGTAAAGCCCGTTGGACGGAAATCCGTACTGCGCGACGATCGCGAGCAGCGTCCCGCCCGGAGAGCGCCAGAAAGTCACCGCCTGCGGCGCAAAGCTCCAACTACGCGAACCGCCCGGCTGCGCCGGGGGTGCGTTGGTCACCGGAAATGAGAGGTTCTCGCCAATTGACCGTTGCTTGTTTAATGCGATATTGAGCAACGGGTTGATCTCGTACGACGGTGCTGCCGCCGTGAGCGCGGGGGAACCCGTCGGAGCTTGATAGGTCGCCAGCACGCCGGCCAAGATGCCAGCCTTTGGATTCGAATAGACAAGCTGTTTGTAGCGGAATTCCATATCGTCCGTCCCGGCGGCGATTCCGTTTTGCGTCGAGTTGATCTGCGAAAACGACGGCAGCACGATCGTGATCTGCGAGGTCGGCGAAACGCCCACGTGCAGCAGCGTGCCGGGATAGCCGAAGGCATGGCTCGAGATCGTAAACGTCGTCGTCTTGCCGTTGGCGCTGTGGGTGAGAACCTCGGGAACGTTGGTGCCGGAGTACGTCATCTGCACGCTTGCCTGACCAGCGACGAAGACGCACGGTGACGCAGATAAGTACTTCTTAAGAAGCTCCTGATAGCCGCCGCATGGATCCGTGCGCGCGGGGGCCCGCGTAGCCACCGGCGCAGGCGTTGGTGCAGCAGGCAACATTTAGCCAGTATATCACCACACGAGGGGCCCTCGCCTGCGGGGACGAAGCCGCACGCCTCACGATCACAAGGAGAAGGCTATGGCGACGGAAGACGGCGACTGGAGCAAGCCACAAGCGATGGCGATCCCGAAGGGCGGGTACTTCGAGTATAAGGAAGGCAACTACGGCCCGGTTTTCCCTAAGACCCCGGCATGCTACGGATTCACGATCATCGCGAAGCTTAGGCCGGGCCGCGAGGCCGCGATGCGTGCGTATGCCGACACCATCGAAAAAGCGTTAAAAGATGATCCCGACTACTTGGCAGCACTGAAGCTGCACTATCTAAAGTGGGTGCTCTTCGACATCAATAACGAGACGTATTTCATGTATCAAGGCATCTTCGATACCGACTTCGACAAGTACACCGACGACGCGGTGGCGCTCTTCGCCCAGGCCGGGTTGAACACGGCTTTCGAAAATCTGGAAGGCTTCCCCGAGGACTGGAAGAGCAACGTACCGGCGTTCATTAAGTTCGTGCGAGAGCATCATCGGCCAAGCTTCATGGAGTATGGCGAGTACCCGTACGTCTCCGCCGACGAGATCAAGAAAGCCTTGCACGTGAAGCAATCGCTGAGCGACATGCTCGACCAAATGCAGTGACGACGACCGGTCGAACCTATAACCAACTCCATCTACCGCGCAAATACGATAAGGGGAAGCGCCGGTTCAGCGTCTATTGGACCTGGAGCTATCCCGGGGAATCCAACCGCGACGTCCGAGTTTTGGATAACCGCTTCTCGACGATGACCGAAGTGCGCCGGGTGGCGTGGCCCGCGTACGAAACGGAAGCATATTCGGACAAGATGTTCCTGCAGGGCATCGAGGGAACTTTAGAACTGTTCCACCTCTCGCTGCTGAACTTTCAGCGCGTCGTGGGCGAAGTAACGGGCCATCCCGTAGCCGTCTATCAACGCGTCGATCAGGCCGGTCAAAGATTGCCGATCGACGAGCGGATCCTCGCCGACACCGATACGCTAATGGTCTTCGGGCTCGACCACATGGCCACCGAACAGGAGGCCGCGCCCGAGGAGGTCGAGGCCCTGCGCGCCTTCCTCGCTCGTGAAGGAACGTGTCTGATTCTCGGACCGCATCACGACGTCGGCGCGTCCGACGATCCAAATTTGCGCAACATGGAGTACCATCATCACGGCGACCCGTTAGTTCCGCGTCAACAACGATTTACCAAGTACGTGCGGTCCTTGATGAAAGGGCTCGGGACTCCCGTCGTAAACCAGTGGGGTCTGCGGCCCGCAACGCATTCCGGCACGACAAAAACCGTTCCACTCTCGGTCGCGGGTGATTTGGATCGTCGCGGCTGGCTGAGCGGCGTGAGCACCTTCGTCTTTCACATGCATTTGCCGCATTACGCCGTGACGACCGACGATTCGAATGCCATCCACGTGCTGGCGCGGCAGCCGATCGATATGTCCAAACCGCATCCGTTTACCGAGGCTGGTAACCGCGAGATCAACATGTTCCTGTGGATGCCGCCGTCCGGCAACCGCGCCGGCGACGTTCTTTTTGCGGACTCGACCATCTTTACGACGCTGTTTGGCGGCGACGAAAGCCTCACCAATTTCTGGAAAAACCTCGCCACGAAGTAGCAACGCATGCCGGCTCTAGAACTCGACGATATTCAAAGCGGCGTCTTGCGGCCTCGCCCGACTCCCTTTGCCGCGACGTACATCATCTTACGCATCGACGACCGAGCCGCGGGATGCGAATTAATGCGTCGCCTGAGCGGCGCCATCCCGTCGGCGGCTCATCCGAAGAGTCCGACGCGCGACACCTGGGTCAGCGCGGCGCTCACGTTTGCCGGGCTCCGCGCGCTGGGGGTTCCGGAGGCGTCACTCTCGAGCTTTCCGCCACAGTTCGCGCAAGGCATGGCAGCGCGCGCCCACCTTTTGGGCGACATAGGTGAGCGCGGCCCCGAGCATTGGGAGAAGCCGTTCGGAACGCCCGACGTTCACGTCGTCATCACGGCCGTATCGACCAGCGAAGCGCAGCTTCATCCGGCAGTGGAACGTGCGAAAGGCACGCTTCAGAAGTTACCCGGCGTCGAAGCGATATGGCGTCAGGATTCTGGCGTGCTCAAAGATGAAAAGGAGCCGTTCGGCTTCAAAGACGGCATCAGCCATCCAGCGATTGAGGGCAGCGGTATTCCTGGAACCAATCCCAATGAAGTACCACTGCGTCCCGGCGAGTTCGTGCTGGGCTATCCCGACGAGATGAGCGACACGCCCATCATCCCGCAGCCCGAGGTTCTCGGCCGTAACGGCAGCTTCATCGTCTTCCGCAAGCTCCATCAGCGGGTGGCGGCGTTTCGTCAGTACCTGCGAGCCAATGCGACCGATGCCGCGGACGAAGAGCTGGTCGCGGCAAAGATGATGGGGCGATGGCGCAGCGGCGCGCCCTTAGCCTTATCGCCCGATGGTGATCGATCCGGAGATCGGCACCGACCCCAAGCGCAACAATAACTTTCTCTTCAAGGCCGACGATGCAATCGGTTATAAGACGCCGCTCGGCTGCGCACATCCGCCGCATGAATCCGCGCGATGCGGACATCGCCGGCGTGATGCGGATCCATCGCATGATCCGGCGCGGAAGCGGCTACGGTCCGCCGCTTCCCGAGGGAGTCCTCGAGGACGACGGTGCCGATCGCGGTTTGATGTTTGCGTTCGTCGGCGCGAACATCGGGCGGCAGTTTGAATTCGTTCAATCGGAGTGGATGAACGACGGCGCGTTTTTCGGTGACGGCAAAGAGCGCGATCCGGTTTCCGGCGCCGCCGACGGAGAGGGAACGTACACCATCCCGCGCCGGCCGATTCGGCGACAGCTGAAGGGCTTGTCGCGATTCGTGATCACGCGAGGGGGCGAGTATTGCTTTCTTCCGAGTCTGAGCGCGTTGCGGTGGCTCGCTGATCCGCGCGAATAGGCTCCCGGCGCGCGATGACTCTTTTTAAGCGAGCCGCCCCAGAGTCAGCCCAACGATAGATCTAGCAGCGCTCGGTCCAAACGATCGCGCAACGTTTTAATGCCGATGCGATACCCCTCGGCGGAAGCGTGGTTCTTCAAGCGTGTCCACAAGGAACGCCGCGTGCTCGCTACGCTCTCAAGCCTCGCGCAAGTTCGCCGCCCAAGGATCGAATCAAAGGTCGAATCTTTTGGGAACCCTCGGGAACGTTGCCCTACTCGCGAATTGCCCCTCCTTAATCGGAAGAAATGATCGCCCTGATTACGTATCGGTCGGCCACAGAATAGTAGAGATAAATTACATCTGCTAGCCGGACATTAGAAGCGGCAAAGGCGATGTCTGAATCCTCTACGCTACGTCTGACCTGCGGTAGAATTAATGGCAGGTCCGACCTACCTAAGACTTGAGTGTAATCGGCGTCGAACACAATCCAACCGATGCGCCATTGCGCGCTCGCCGTTGCGCCGTTGTAAAACATGACGGGATTACCAGTTTCCCATTCGAGGATCGGGCCGGTGCTGAGGTGCCACGAGTCCCAGCTCTGCGGACGACGTTCGAACAGGGGCGGCAATACGTGCCAAGGTCCTGCGACGTTCGCGGATTGGCCAAGCCCAATCTTCGACTTGCCTTCATTGGCGTACTCAAAGAACAGGCGCCACGTGCCGTCGGAAGCCTGCACGATCGTAGCCTCCTTGGGGTTGATGACCCGCTGGGACGATTCGAGCGCGATGCCCTTCTTCTGCAAATGGTGGACGTCGGGGCCGGTCGCCAGCAGAAGTTCGCCTCGCTTTAGGTGTTCGTTCCAGCCGGAATAGTAGACGTAGTAGTTGCCGGCAACCCGAGCGACGGTGGGGTCTTCGCAACCACCGCTATCGTAGGCACCCGGCACATCGGGGCCCGGAGCTATCGCCGGCGTGCCGTCGAGCACAAAGCGCAACCCGTCCGCAGACCAACCGTGATGGATTCTCGCTACTTTCTCAGCGGGATTGTCCGAATGGTTCACTACGCGTAGAAGCAACTCGAATCGACCATTCTCTAGCCAAACGCACGGGCTCAACTTGTACATGCCGGCGAGCTCACCCGAGCACTCAAAGGTCACTTCATCGACTCGTACCAGATGGTAATCAAAGTTCATCGGCGTCACGCAAAACTTCCAATGTCTTACAGTTCGTCGGAGGAGACGAGCTGACAGACTCTACGGCGCGCCTCCTGAGATATTGAGCTTGGTGTTGGAGAAATCGACCCGGCGCACGAGTGTAGAGCCGGCGTATCCGAGTACGCGCACCGGCATGTACGTCGTGGACGAGAGGTCGACGATTTCGAGCGTCAACCCGGCGTTGGCGAGTGCGGAGGTGGGGACCATCGCTACGGCTTGGGTCGGGACGCCTCCAAATCACCGGACCGGGCGCCTGAGACGTCGTTCCCTGCGTATTTTCACCATGGGAAAGAACTGCGGCAAAGCTCAACTGATCGATTGACGAGCCGCGAATCGTGGTTACGACCGGATCGTGCAACGAGAACGACTTCTTAAACATTGCAAGGAAACCTGAGCCGCGATGGGCGACAACCGTGTCGCCACCGCTCCATTCGAGGGTCCCTCCGGCGTTCGGGCCTGCGATGACGTGTACCGTCGCGCTCGACGGCTTATGAAAAGTGTAGTCGAACACGACGTTCTGCACCTGAGCACCCATCTGCTCGAAGGCCACGATCGTTGTGCTATATCCAGCGATGCTCGACCAAGCGTACTCGAATGCGCCCCACGCCGGAGGCGGGGCGGAGGGCGACGCGCTCGGCGTCGTTCCCAGAAACGAGAGCGCTGCACATCCTACGATTACCGCACTCACTGCCGTGCGTCGCAGGTCTTGCCACATTTCAGTCTTTCACTCCGGGCGCAATGGCAACACTGGCCACATATCTTTTTAGTTGGTCGGAGTATACTTGGGTACCGGGTTCAGTTTAGCGCCGTTTCGACCGCCGGTCATCTCGACGACGATCTTGACACCGGCTGAGGCGAATGCCGTGGGTAGAGCATGCATGGTTCACACGCTCTACGGGCAACAAGATACCGCTTCCTGGGAAAGGCGCTGCCAGGGCGCAGACGCGGCGGGAGGCGCCGCGAACCTACGGAACCCCATTTAGACCGTGACCACGGATCTATTCAACGATCGGGGACGGCCCAAGATCAAATGGTCGGTCGTGATCGCCAATGCCGTGCTAATCGTGCTCATTCTCGGTGCCAGCTTTGCGTTCAGAGAAGAGAGTACCGCGGCCGACCTGCTGTTTCACTTGCGACTACAATGGATCGCGCTCATCGTACTCCTTCAGGTCGGAACCTATTTCTTCACCGGCGGCGCATGGCATATGGTCTTGAGACGCTTTTCTGTGCACACCAACCTAGTCGGCATAGCGGCGCTCGGGATCGAGAAGGTGTTCGTGGATCAGCTCGTCCCAACGCTCGGCCTCGGGGGCAGCCTGATGATCATGAGAGGCCTCATAGATCGTGGCGTGAAGCGCGGCGAGGCGATTGCCGCTATGACCATCGATGCCGTGGGTTACTTGGCCGCGTTCCTGCTCATGGTTGCGCTGGCCGCGGCCGTACTTTGGTTCGAGCCGGGATTCGGCCCCACCGTTCGCAGCTTCGTCCTTTTCTTCACGATCGCACTCATTGTCGTCGTCGCAGCAGCCTGGCTACTCGTTGCGCGTGCGGAACTCGCGCGATGGCCGGCTTGGCTCCTACGCTTTCGCGTGATTCGAGAACTCGCGGCTGCGACAACCGAATCGCCACAGAACCTCCGCGTCGGAGCAAAAGCTAGCCTGTGGGTAGTGCTCCTCGAGTTGACCGTCTTCGTGCTAGACATAGCAACGCTATGGGCGATTTTCCAAGCGCTCGGCGACCCGATTTCCCCTATTCACGCGCTCGTCGCTTACATGCTGGCCTCAGCCCTTGCCATGGTCTCCGTGATCCCCGGCGGATTAGGCTCCTTCGAAGCCGCCGCGCTCGCTGTGCTGCACGTCTTCGGTGTGCCGTTCGCGGCCGCCGCTGCTGGAGTAGTTCTGTTGCGCGTGTTCACCTGCTTGCTCCCCATGCTGCCCGGATATTTAATTTTCCGCTTCGAGCTCATCGCGCACAAAAAGGTTGGTGTTCTTCGTCGGACGCCGGAGCGGGGGATGTGAGTGTATCGTGGGGCCCGGCCTTCTACTGCCGCACCGCCTTCGCACGCTCGTAGAGAAACTCGGCATTACTCCAGACGCGCGGGTTACGGTGCGATTTCCGCATCAGATCGACGACGTCTCTTAGGTGCTCCCAACTCTGCAATATCAAGATCGCGTCGAAGTCAAGCAGTGCGTCTCCCAATAGTAATCGGTGGCGTAGGTAGATTCCAGTTTCCTCAAGCCGGCCTAAGACGATCAACTCTGGATGGCGTTCGGGGTCGACGTCCCATCCACGCGAACGTTCGAGCTCGGCTGCATATTCCGGATCCCGCATCCGGTTCGGTAAATCATTGATCACGAAGCGCAGCGCGCGGTTGAAGTCAAGCTCGAAGAATCGATCGACCATTCGCTGCGTAGCATCGAATTGCGCGGCGCGGCGCGTCTCGCGCAACTGATAAACAGCGACCGCTCCGCCGACCAGCACGACGGCGGCGGAGACGATAGAACCGATGGCCGCTAAAGCGTCCCAGCCGATCCCGTGCAGGTCGCTCGTTATCACTGCGCCTTCTTAGCCATACTTGATCCCAGGTTTGCTCTGCCCGACTTCGATGATGTAACCGTCGGGGTCGCGGATGTAGCATCGGATCTCTCCGTACTTATCTATGGGTTCGGTGAGAAACGTCGCTCCTCGGCTTCGCCAGAGCTCGTAGCACGCTTGAATATCCGCAACGCGGATGTTCATGAAGCTGCTGATCTCATCGGGGTCGGGAGGAGGCCGGAGCGTTACGGTCGGTTTGTCCGGTGTTGGACCGCCCCCAACGTTGAGAATGAGCCAAGTATTTGCGATTTTAATGTACGGCGGCGCGCCGTTCTCGTCGCCTCTGCTCACAATTTTTCCTCCGAAGACCTTTTTGTAGAATTCGACAGATCGCTCGATGTCGGCCACTGTAAGAAAGTGCGCGACGGTAAACCCCTCCTGCGGTGGCATCTCATAGCTCGACTGCTCGACTTGCGCTTCGTCCATTGATCCCCCAATTACGGTTAGTAAAAGCCGTTCACGCCCTCATGCTTGGCCGTCCTGATCGACCGTACCAATCGGGCGACTGCCCGCCGATTCGCAACCAGCCGGATCTTGAGCCCGGGCGCTAACGGCGTTCTGGGCGAATGGGGCCGTATGAGACAAGTGGACGTCATCGTCATCGGTAGCGGACAAGGCGGAGTGCCCCTCGCCGTCGACCTCGCCAAACGCGGGAAGCGCGTGGTTATGTTCGAGCGCGACGAAATCGGCGGAAGCTGCATTAACTATGGGTGCACGCCTTCGAAGTCGTTTCTCGCGGCGGCGCATAGTGCCGGCCGCACGCGACGCGCAGCCAACGTCGGCGTGCACGCAACCGTCGAGGTTGACTTTCCGTTCGCCATGGAGCGGGCGCGCAGCATCGTCAAATCGTTTCGCGATGGCGCCCGGCGACGGCTCGAACAGGCCGGCGTAGAGGTCATTCGCGGCGAGGCGTCCTTTACGGGAAAGCGCATCGTCACCGGCGGCGGAGAGGAGCTCACTGCGCCGCTGATCGTCATCAACACCGGTACGTCGCCGGGGATTCCCAGCGTGCCGGGACTCGCGGACACGCCATGTTTGACGAATCTCACGTTCTTCTCGCAAACCGCGCTCCCGCCACGCTTTCTCGTACTCGGCGGCGGCTACATTGGCTTGGAGCTGGGACAAGGCATGGCCCGCGTTGGCAGCAAGGTGCAAATCATCGAGAACTCCGATCGCCTTCTCCACACCGAAGAGCCCGACGTTAGCGCGCTGCTGCAAGAATCGCTCACGGAAGACGGCATCGGCATACATCTCGACGCACGCGTATCGCGCGCGTCCTATGCGAACGGCGTGTTCACGCTGGAGTTAGCGGATGGCACGCAGCTGCAGGCGGAAGCGCTGCTCCTTGCAGCCGGCCGCACGCCGAACACCGCCGCATTGCATGCGGAAGCATCGGGAATTGCGCTGGATAAGCGCGGTTTTGTCAACGTCGACGCGCAGTTCCGCACCTCGTGTGAAGGCGTCTATGCGATCGGCGACGCAAGCGGACAACCCGCGTTCACGCACGTCGCGTGGGAAGATTACCGCCGGATGATGTCGATTCTCGACGGCGGTACTCGCACGCGCGACGATCGGGTGCTCGGGTATGCCACGTACACCGAACCGCAAGTCGGACGCGTCGGGCTCACCTTCGACCAGGCCTGCGCGCGCGGCATCAAGGCGCGGGCCGAAACGGTGCAACTCAGCGACGTGGCGCGCGCGATCGAATGGGGTCAGGAACGCGGTTTATACCGGATGGTGATCGACACCGAAACTGATAAAATCGTCGGTGCGACGCTGGTGAGTTACGAGGCCGCGGAACTCGTGCACGTCTTCATCGCCCACATGCAATCAGGCTCAACGTGGCGGACGCTGGACGACTCGGTGCACATTCATCCGACATATGCAGAGGGTTTCCCCGGCCTCGCGCGATTGTTCGAAGTTCCGCCTCGGATGGGCGACCCCGTGTGCGCCGCCGCGGCACCGTAATTTCGGCGTACATTTGGGTTGACACGCCGCTATTTCGCCCTTTGGCGATATCTACCGAAAAAGCGTTCAGGCAAGAAATAGAGCGCGATTCCGCCGATCAAAGTGACGAGCGCAATCGTGTTCCAGCCCCACGGGCCGAACGGCGCAATCCCAAGCCCGCATACAACCGCAACGGCAGCCATTAGTAAAAAGAAAGGCCCGGTCGCGTAGCAGTGTACGCGCCCGCATCGCACGGCATTGACGACGCACCCGACGCCCATCGTTATCAATGCGACCGCCCATATTGCGGTCCGCCACGCACCGCCGAGCTTGAAGAATCCGCTCGCGATCAGAACGGCGATCGGAAGCCAATAAATAACGATCGTTGCGAATCGCTCCGAAAGCAGATCGCTTGAGTCGTCGGTCATCGTATAGATCGGACCTGCCTACTCGGTATAGATCTCGACCTTTCCGGCCCTGACCGCGGCTCTCAGCGTAGCGTGGTCGCGTTCGGTCTGCTCGGCATATTTGCGCGCGAAGGTTGCCATCGCCTCGTCGAACTCATCGCTTTTTCCAAGATACGCCTTGATTGCCGGAGCGTTTCCGGATTTTGAATGGGCGCGAGAGAGATTCCAGCCGCACGCTTTGGCGTACATTTGAAAGAGCGGTTCGTCAAAGGTTTCTAGATTAGGGCTGAGCTTTGCGTCGCGTAGCTGCCGAACGTAGAAATCTCCGCCGGGCCCGGTCGTCCATCCAAGAAAGATATCGGAAGCCGCCTGCATGAGCCGCTGGCCCATCACGATGCGCTGGCCGCAATGAGGATAGAGGCTCTTGCCGGCATACGGCTCGAGCACGGACGATTTTGCCTGCTTGAACTGGAGAAAGAGGGGCTCGTTCGTCGAGGACATCAGCAGCGCAATCCAACAGCGCGTTCCGACGCTGCCGACGCCGACTACTTTGATCGCCGCGTCGACGAAGCGGTAGCGATCGAACAAAAGGCGGCGATCGTCGGCAAGCGTCTCGCGATATTCGCTCAGCACTTTTTCGACGATCGGTAAGAAGTCGGGCGTTCGTGCCGATTCGGGATGGAAGATCAGCGGCGGAGTGTCCTTAATGTGGATGGCGCCGCGGACGACTTCGGCGAGCTTGGGATAGTCGATATCCGCTCCCCGCGTTGAGGCGACTTTTGCGATTCGTCGCTCGACGCGCGTGCGGTCGCCGCGCGGCAGCGCCTTCACGAACTCGTCGGCGTCGAACTTCGAATACCATAGCGCGAGCGGATCGAACTCGGAGAACTCCCGGACTCCTTTTCGATACGAGCGCACGCAGGTCAGGGCAGCAGCGCGAGCGACATCGTCCGAGAGCCCGTTTTCGCCGACGGCCAGATAGAACGACGCCGCAAGCCTCTTGACGTCCCATTCCCACGGAGCCGGAAGCGTCTCGTCGAAGTCGTTTATGTCGAACACAATGTTCCGCTCGGGCGTAGCGAAGCCGCCGAAGTTCTTGAGATGACAGTCGCCACAGGCTTGAACCGTCACGCCGATAATGGGGCTCATCGACAAGTCTGCTGCCATGATCGCTGCAGCGCCGCGAAAGAACGCGAACGGTGATTGGAGCATTCGGCCGTAGCGAATCGGCACCAGTTCGGGAAGCCGGTCTTCATCGGTCTTGCGTAAGATCGCAAGCGGATCGCGGTCCGACGGCGGTTTCAGCTTGGCATGCGAGGCGCGCGGAACGCGGACCCGAAGGGCCTTGCCGGTCTCGGTCTTACTCATCGATTCCTCCACTGCTAAGGATTCTCGCTGCGCCACTCGAGGCCCGCAACGCCGGACGTCGCGGTCCCTTCGCTGCTAGAACAAGATTCCAGCCAGCTTTTTTAATATCTCGGAGAGCGACATCAACGTGAGCAGCAGCGGAGCGACGGGGAGGAGTGTCGCCGCGGCAAAGATCACGCACATCTGCAGGCTTATCGGTACGCTGCGCATCGTCTGCACGATGTCGTAACTCCCCGCCATGTCGGCGAGCGATTGGATGTCGGCGCTTCCGACCAGCGGCTCCTTATAGCCCGCTTTGGGGACGATCCACTTGTCGTTAAATTCGTTTGAGTAACGAGCCGCGAGCTCGCCGTATTCGATGATGCCGCGACGCTTGGCACGGGTGAGCGATCTCGCGAATACGGTGAGCGGGGCGAGGGTCAAGCAAAGCACGAACACCACAACCGCGGCGATCTCGCCTTTGAACTCCGCAAGGCTCGCTTTCCCAACCACGACCCGCGTCGAAAGCCATCCGGCGAGCAGCGCTCCATGCGCCATTGCGAAAGCTACAAATGCTTGTGTGCCCATGATCAGAAAGCCAAGCCCCCCGACACGATCGGGGTGCGTCGGGACGAGATTGAGATGCAGGTGTGAAGCCTTGGCCAAGAAGCGAGCCCAAATGAAGAGCCTGAAGTACCACCGCAGTAACACGAACTGAAAGATGGGCAGACTGAAATACGCATAGCAAATGCCGGCCGGAGTGAGATGCGATCCCTGCGCGACCGAAGCTACGTACCACGTCGCGCCGGTTGCAACGTACGTGCTGTTAACGGCAAGCGTGTCGACCACGTAAATGATGCAAATGATCGCCAAATCGGCAAGGATGGAATCGCCGAGTGAGAACGCCGATGCAACTGCAGCCTCGAACCTGGGCACCGACCGCTCGGGGACGAGCCGACGTGCCAGAAACTGACGCAAGGTGGGGAGAAGGCGCGCTTCGCCCATCCTCGCTGCTAGAATGAAGAGCGGAAGCGCGACGAGCAAACGTATATGAACCGAGAGGTCCAGTAAAAAGGGAGTTCCTACGCCTCCGGGGACCAGTTTTCCGTCGATCGTCGAGAGTACGAGGAGCGGAAGCCACGCCAGCAACGGCAGGATGAGGATCCCTGTTACGCGCAGGCGCAGCAGCGTGCTGTCCTGCACGCCGATATTCTGAAGTCCCCGGGAAACTAGTCCCCCGGCGAACGGCAGGAAGCTGTTCGGAATCACGCTTTTTGCGACCGTCATTGCGGATAGGATTGTCGCGAAGCGGTTTCCATGAGACGCTGCGCGTTTTGCGACGGCGTCAGATTAATGCGAACCGCATCGTGAGACCCCACAGATCGCGCCGCGTGCATTAACGTCCACCTCGCAGGTGGATGCTGCCGGGGTCCGGCGCGAAGGCCCAATGAGCGAGGATCGACTCGGGAGCGCCGCGGCGCCCCAATCGATAGATCGTGATACCGATCGCTCTCAGCTGCGTGCCGTCTAAATCTGCGGCCGTGCACGCGGGCTCGAAGGTTGGGAGCATCTTGTGCGAGATGAAATCGTCGACAAACGCTGCGGCGGCTTCGTCCATGTCGCGCGTCGTACGCGGCGACGGCACGTCGTGTGCCAATCCCGGCTCGATGGCGCGAATCAGCTTCGATTGGAGACGCAAAAGAGAGAGCATTGGCTGAACGGAGATCCCGCGGGTGAACGGCGCGGCCGGCGAGCGCGTCGCTACGGGCACGACGCGTAGTCCTGAAGGGGGGCGCTCCGGCACGGCTCGATCGACGGCGGCGATGATGCGTTTCAGCTGCCTGGTGACGGCGAAGCCCGATACGAGGCAAATCCGCGGCTCGGCCGAACCCGAAAAGAGCGCGCGCGAGGGATCGAGTAGGCATGGCGCCTCCAAATCCAGCGCGACCTCGATGGCCGTAACATCCCACTCGTGCAGATGCGTGACGCTCATCTGCTCTTTACATGCGCCGCAGTACCGAGTTTGTTAACCCCCGAGTAGGGTCCACCCACGAAGTGGTGTCTGAAACAGCTATTATGAAAATCCGCGGAAGCCGAAAAGAACGGCGCCTTCTTATCGTCTTCACAACGGAGACTTATTATAAAAACGTTAAAAAGACGGCTACGGATAGGCTGGAGGTAATGGATGCCAGTTCACTACGCCAACCGGGACAAGGTCGCCGGCCTTGTTGAATCGCCCCGCGAGGCCTTGGGGCGGTTTCTGCGAAAACGGCGCGAATCGATCGCCCCCGAACAGGTGGAAATCGCGTCACGGCGCGGACGCCGCACCCCCGGGCTGCGCCGCGAAGAGGTCGCCTTTCTCGCCGACATCGGCGTAAAATGGTACGCGCGGCTGGAGGCCGGCGACGAGATACACCCCTCCGAATCCACCTTGACGGCGGTCGCCGTCGCATTGCGCCTCTCGACCGCCGAATTCGAGTACATGCTCGACCTGGCCGGCCTGCGCCGACCTTTACGAGCCGGTGCGGAAATGTGCCACGCCGTGTCCGAACCTGCTATCGCGTTGCTGAACAGTCTCCGAGGCGTCGCGGGCACGATCGGTGACAAGATTCTGACGCCGCTCCGGTGGAACGCTCTCGCCGACGCGATTTACGGCCATTCCCGATACGAGGACCCGGTAGAGAGAAACGGGCTGGTCCGCAGCCTTTACGACCACGACTTCATTGCATTTCTTGGCGCAGAGCGCGAAAAGCTCGTCTTCCGCGCCGTCGGAATGTTTCGGCTCAACTATGCCTCTTCGCGGCCGAGCCAATACGCAGACGCAGTCTTTGACAGGGTGAAGCAGCATCCGCTCTTTCAACAGGTTTGGGACACGCGGATCGTCGCCGGCGAGCTGTCGAATACGGAAATCGAGACGCGAAACCACGCGACGGTGGGCAACCTCGCAGTTTACGCAATCGACCTTGGCTCGACGATGCAGCCGGATATTTTCCTGCGCGCGCTCGTTCCGGCGGACGACGAGACGGCGCGCAAGTTCAACCGTTTGGCGAATGCCGGTGATGGCGCCGCCTTGCCTCCCTTTGCCAAGGGGCCCCTGGTGCGGGGTTGCGGCGGTTCGCTCGCCCGGTTACGCTAGCCAGACATTCCCATGCTGGATTTGAGCAAAGTCCTGAACATCCCATCACGAATCGCCGCTGCGGGCATCGCGGTCTGTTGCGCTCTGATACCGGCGGTCGCGAGCTCCACCGGCACCATCAACATTCAGCATAAAGACGGATCGGTGAACACGTACCGCGACGTTGAAATCAAGGTATTCTCCGGCTCGCTCTTCTTGACGACCGACGACGGTGACGGGACGATCGTCATCACGCGAGCTGCGTGCTCGTATCAGGAGAAGATCATCGTTTGCTTACCCACGAATGCCGCGCTGGTGCAAGAGGGTGAAAGCAATGCGCTCAACCTCAAAACCGGGACGATTTATCTCAATTACACCGATGCCGAACAACCGTTGTCGCATTCCTCGGCTAAGCTGCCTGCGAAGAGCATAATGCTCACGATTTCGACGAGAAACGGGACGTTCATCAACGTCCGCGGGCGCATCGATCAACTGATAAAGCAAGAATGAAGTATCTCGCGCTGATTCTCTCAGTAGTTTTCGTGATGCAGCTTTGCACTGCGGCCGATGCCGGTCGCGGTGGGGGCGGCGGACGCGGCGGCGGCGGTGCGCGCGGCGGCGGCGGTTCGCGCGGCGGCGGCGGCGGTATGTCCCGCGGCGGCGGCGGCGGAGCGTCTCGCGGCGGCGGCGGTATGTCGTCGCGCCCGAGTGGCGGTCGCGGCGGAGGATACAACCTCGGCGGCTCAGACTTCTCGCGCGGCGGAATGGGCGGCGGCAGCATGCAGCGCCCGGGTGTCGCGCAGCGGCCCGGCGGCGTCGGTGGCGTTGGCGGTGTCGGTGGCGTTGGCGGTCCCGGTCGGCCCGGTGGTCCTGGCGGCCCCGGCGGCGTCGGCGGAGCTGGTCGCCCCGGTGGTCCGGGAGGCCCAGGCGGACCTGGCAGCGTTGGCGGACCCGGCGGAGTCGGCGGACCCGGCGGAGCGGGTCGTCCCGGCAGTCCCGGCACCGGAAATCGCCCCGGCGGCGGCAACAACAACATCGGCAGCGGCAACGGAAATACGATCGTCAACAATCCCGTTTACGGCGGTGGCGGTTACTACGGCTGGAACGGCGGAATGGCGTGGGCGCCAGCGCCGTATTATTGGGGCGGCGGATTCTGGGGAGCCATGGCAATCGGCGTGACCTCTGCCGCGGTTTACGGAGCGATCGTTGACGAAGACACCGACGTCACGTATAACTCCTACGAAGTACAAGCGGGCACGCCCGGCGCTACGTTTTTCTCAACGTACCAGTTGACGCAGACGCAGTGTGGGCCTTCCGGCCTCGTGGTCGTCTACGGTCCGCAAAATAGCGTCGTATGTGCGCAACCCAACAGCTATGTCGGCGCGGGCGAGTATCGGCTCGACACCGTGACTATGGATCTCTTACCGGTCAACGGTCCACCCGCGCCATCGTCAGCAGCACCGCCGACGTAATACATCGTGAACCCTCAATCGTGAACCCTCAGAAGATGGTTGAAAATTCCGGGCCGACTTGCCGGTCCAGATCCCTATGGAAGGAGAGATCATGAGAATCCATCGATTTGCAAGTTGGGCCCTGACCGCCGCTTTAGCGTTCTTGGCAACCCCCGCAATCTGCTCGGCGTCGCCCTCGAGCGATGCGATTAACACCGTCAAGCTTGCCATAGACGCGATGAACAAAGACAAAATGAGCGCGTTTGTGGCGTTGTGCGATTCTCCGGCCTTCGTCATCGATACCTTCGATCCGTACCTTACCGGTGGAGCGGCGGGTTGCACCGATTGGTGGAACGCGCGAGCGGCCTACGACAAGACCGCTCAAATCACCGACGCAAATGGCGGCATCGGCATGCCGTGGCATGTGTTCGTGACCGGAGACAACGCATACATCAGTGCTCCATTCGACTACCACTACAATCAGAAGGGTCAGACGGTGAGGGAGACCGGATCAGCCCTTACCGTGACGCTCAAGAAGACGGCGAACGGCTGGCGCATAACGTCCTGGGCGCACACAAAGCACCTCGGAGGCTAGGCCTCCACCAAATAGCGATGCAGGCATCCGCGAGCGCCAAGCCTCACGGATGCCTTGCTCGGCTAGGTTCCAACGATTAAAGCAGCTGCTTCTCACAACGAGAGCAGCTGCTTTCGCAGCGATCGCGGGATCTGGCCGGCGGTCCGTCACCCGCCACCTGGGCGAGCGCCGCAATCTTGCAAATCGCGAGAAGCGCCGGGCGCCACGCAACCCCAGGTTTCTTCACTCAAGAATAACGAAAAACGTTATGCGAAGCGAATCAGGGGCTTGAGCACGCCGTCGAGCTTATGGTCCATTATTTCGAATGCGCGAGGCATCTCGTTGAAGTCGAAGGTGTGCGTCGTGAGCTTGGTGGGGTCGACCAACCCCTGCTCCAAAACGCGCAATAGCCGCTCCATGCGAAGCCTGCCTCCCGGGCAGAGACCGGTGCGTATTGTTTTGTCGGCCATGCCGACGCCCCACGCGATGCGTGGTATCGAAACGAACTCGCCCGAGCCGTGGTAGCCGACATTTGAGATGGTTCCACCCGGCTTCGTGGCGGCGACGCATTGCTCGAAGCTTTTTTCGGCTCCCAGCGCTTCGATCGTCGTGTCGACGCCGATGCCACCCGTCTCCGCGAGGATGCGCTGCACCGGATCCTCTTTCTGAAAATCGACGACGAGATGAGCGCCGTACTCGCGAGCGAGTTGGGCCCGGCGTTGGTCGGATTCAACGGCGATGATCAAACCGGCGCCGCGCAGGCGCGCACCGGCGGTAGCCATCAAACCCACCGGTCCCTGCGCGAAAACCGCGACGGTACCGCCGATCGGAATGTCGCCGTGCTCGGCGGCCATGAATCCGGTCGACATCATATCCGCACAATAAACCGCTCGATCCGATTTCACCGCTTCAGGGATCAGCGCCATGTTCGCATCGGCTTCATTCACATGAAAGTACTCGGCGAAGACGCCGTCCTTGATGTTGGCGTACTTCCAGCCGCCGAGCGCTCCACCCGATTGTGACGGATAGCCGTTCTGAGCCTCGTCCGATCCCCAATCGGGAGTGATGGCACCAACGACGACGCGATCGCCCGGTTTAAAATGCCGCACCTCGGCGCCGACCGAATCGACGATCCCGACAGCTTCGTGCCCGAGCGTCAGGCCTTCGCGCGGACCGATCGCACCGCGCACGGTGTGGGAGTCGGAGGTGCAAATCAAAGCGAACTGCGTCTTGACGATTGCGTCGTTCGGGCCGGCGGTCGGCACCGGCTTTTCAGCAAAGGCCGTACGCTCAAGACCTAGCATAACAAAGGCTTTCATCATCGCGACCGGCTTCGGCCTTAGCTCGCTTGGCTGCATCTGAATCATGGTTTCTCCTCGCATTTTTGGATAAGCGCATCGTAGCGCCGATGGAGGAAAACCTCAGGAAGAGCCCTTCGCCGGTTCTTCTCCACGACATCCGCCGCCACGCTCGCCGCATTTGTATTGACAATCTTCGATTCAACCACTAATATCGAAAGATGTCGATGCAACGGTGCTGCCCGCCCGCTCATATTCCGCACGTGGACCGGGGGACGGAAGCCGAGCTTTTCAAGGCGCTGGCCGATCCTCACCGTCTGACCATTCTTGCTGCGCTCGATCGCGCCGAGCACGAGGTGTGTGTCTGCGATTTCACCGATGCTCTTCCGCTCAATCAGCCGACCGTATCGCATCACCTTCGCGTCTTGCGCGAAGCCGAGCTGGTCACGTGCGAACGCCGCGGCACCTGGGTCTATTACCGCCTTGCGCCAGGGGCGTACGAGCGACTCGGCGATGCGTTGACCTCCGTCTTCCGCCAGAAAGTGCCTGCATGAGAACGCACCTAAACCTCGCCACCGTAAATCTCGCCAAGAGTGTGGAGTTCTACTCAACCTTGCTCGACGCGAAACCAACGAAGCTGCTCGGCGACTACGCGTTGTTCATCACGGATCAGCCGGGACTCGAGCTCGCCCTCGACCTAACCGATGAGGTTTCACCAACCCGAGATGCGCATTACGGCGTGTACGTCGAGAGCGCGGACGACGTGGAACGCGCGATCGCGCGGCTGGAGCGCACTGGTCTCGCATCATCCGTTGAGCGCGAAGAGACGTGCTGCTACGCCATTCAAACAAAAGTCTGGGCTGTCGATCCTGAAGGCCGCCGTTGGGAGATCTACACCGTCCACGACGAGACGGACCATCGGGACGATGCCAATACGACGTGCTGCTCGGTGGGCGACGAAACGCGCTCCTGCTGCGTCGTCTAATGACGCTTCTTAGGCGAAGCGCCGCCGAGGCACTGGGCTCCGCCTTCCTGCTCGCCGGCGTTGTCGGCTCCGGTATCATGGCCCAGCGGCTCGCCGGCGGTAACCTCGCCATCGCATTACTCGCCAATACGCTGGCAACCGGCGGCGTCCTCATGTGTCTGATCGCCGCACTTGGACCGATCTCCGGCGCGCATTTCAATCCGGCCGTGTCGCTTGCCGATGCCCTGCGCGGCGGCTTGCCTTGGAGCGAAGTTCCGGTGTACGTCGGGGCGCAGATATGCGGCGCGGTTGCCGGAGTCGCGGCGGCGAATACGATGTTCGGGCTTCCGGTCTTCTTTGCGTCCCATCGTGCTCGCGCCGGTCCCACTCAATGGTTTGCCGAGTTCGTTGCGACGTTCGGCTTGCTCCTCGTGATTTGGGGATGCGTTCGCTTCCGCTCGGCCTTTACTCCATTTGCAGTCGCTAGTTATATCGTCGCCGCGTACTGGTTCACGTCGTCGACGTCGTTTGCCAACCCGGCAGTAACGATCGCGCGTTCGCTCTCCGATACCTTCGCGGGAATTCGCCCGCAGGACACGCCCCAATTTATCTTCGCCCAGCTGCTCGGAGCCGTCTGCGCGACGGTGTCATTCCAATGGATTGCGCCGCTCGAGCGGCGCGACGCCGATGGAGTTCTTCTTCGCCATGGCGGAGGGTCGGATGCAGTCGCGTAAGCTTAACGTCCTGTTCGTCTGCGTTCACAATGCAGCGCGCAGCCAAATGGCGGAGGCGTTTCTCAACAGCATCTGCCCCGACGACTTTGAAGCCGTAAGCGCGGGGCTCGAACCCGGCGAACTAAACCCGCTCGCCGTCGAGGTAATGCGTGAGGTCGGCATCGATATCTCGCACAACCAAACGAAGAGCGTGTTCGACTTGTTTAAGAAAGGCAAGCTCTTCGCGTATGTCGTGACGGTCTGTGACGAAGCCAGCGCCGAGCGTTGCCCGATCTTTCCCGGCGTAACCCAGCGTCTCCACTGGAGCTTCGCCGATCCAGCCGCCCTTCGAGGCTCGCGCGACCAGCAACTTGCGCAGGCGCGAATCATTCGCGATCAGATACGCGACCGTATAACTGCCTGGTGCGATGAAATGTGCCCGAAGGCCGGCCGGTTTCGCCTTGCAAGTAAGGGACCGTGAGCTGAGCCTCGAAGGAATAGACCGCTGCGTTGCTCTTTTTGGAGGGGCGAAATATGAAAATTTGCGAGAGACGCGCCTTGTCGGGAAGCCTAATCCTTTCAAGCATCGTTCTGCTTTCTGGTTGTGGCGGAGGCAAGGTTGCACCGCCGGTAATCTCTCCGGGGCTCGCCGGGCTTGCGCAGGAGAGCCGGGGAAACGCGCTGCCGTCCTCGATCCTCGTAGCGAATTTCAGCGGGCACCGCATCACGGGTTATCCGCTGACCGCGCACGGCAGTCCAGCCCCGTCTCTCGTCATCAGCGGCAAGCATACCGGCCTAGGTAACCCGGATAACATCGCTCTCGATTCATCCGATAACATCTACACCTCCATCGACGGCAAGACGATCGGCGTCTTTGCGGCGAGCGCGCACGGCAACGCGCGCAGAATACGTAAGATTTCCGGGAGTAATACCGGCCTTTTGTTTCCGATTGGCGTGGCGGTCGACTCAAAAGGGTATCTCTACGTCGCCGATTGCGGCTACGGCAACGTGAAGGTCTTCGCTCCGAAAGCCAACGGCAACGTCGCCCCGGTTCGCGTAATCGGGCTGACCAGCGGCTGTACGATTTCGGAGGCCGTCGATTCCAACGACGACCTTTACGTGACGTCGGGCGACAATTTGATCTCCGAATTCTCTCCTGAGTCGCAAGGAAACAATCTCATCAGAGAGATTCAGGAACCCGAGCATAAGCACGGCGATAGCATACGGTCGATCGCGGTCGATTCGCACCTAAACGTGTACGCCGGGAACCTCCTAGCGAAAGACATTCAAGTCTTTGCACCGACTGCGTCGGGGCCGGCAAAGCCGATTCGCACCATTTCCGGGTCGCAGACGCATCTCGGGGCGCCGAGCGGTCTCGCGCTCGATAGCAAAGACAATCTCTACGTGACCGTCTGTCACTACTGCAGCCATGGTTCGGGAATCGATAGCGTGCTGGTCTTTGCGGCGGGCGCGAAAGGCAACGTAAAGCCGCGATCCGTGATTACGGGAAAGAAGACCGCGCTGGACGTCCCCACCGACCTCGTCGTGCGGCAGTGAGGCTTTGAAACCGTACGTTTAGACTTCCTTCACTTTTTTCGGGGATTATTTCAGTCCCTGAAGGAACGGAGGAAACAGAATGCCTCACTCTCCTAAGCCGAAATAGCTCGATGCGCAGGTATGGATATGCGTTACCGCTCTTCGTTGCGCTCGCCGGGGCGAGTTGCGTCGCCGCGAGGGCGGCAAACGAGGTGCCGGCGATCGCGGCGTTCGACCGAGCGTTTGCCGGCGTCAGCGACTACACGTGTATTCTGCACGTTCGCGAGGTGAAGGGAACGCAAACGCAGGACCGCGTCTATCAGTACGTCGTCATGAAGCCGCACTACGTCAAGACGCTGATCCTCGATGGTGACGGCAAAGGCGCGGGCGGCGTATGGGTCGGCGGGGATCAGGTAAGCGGCCATCTGGGCGGCATTCTTTCCGGAATCCATCTGAAGATTGGCGTGCGCGATCCGCGAGCGGTCTCGCTGCGCGGCGTTACGATTCCCGAGGGGCTATTGCCGAGCGTCATCGACGACTATGCGACCATTCCCGGGAGACTCACGCAGATCGACGGCGGCGAACTTGGCGGCATAGCAACGGATCGCGTGGAGCTCAAGGTTGCCGATCCGGCATCGAATCACGACGTCAGCGACCAAATCCTCTATCTCTCAAAAGAGACGCACTGGCCGATCCGGCAGATCATGTATTCGGGATCGCAGATCGTGCTCGACGAATCGATCAGCGATTTCAAAACGAACGTCGGCTTGACGCAAGGCGACTTTCCCTTCTAAGTCTGTAAACGAAGCGTCGCGTTCCAGAGTGCGATCGCGCGCACGTCAGGATGGCCCGGGTCGTAACCGAGAGCGCTGAGCGACGCCGGAGCCAGCGAGAAATGCTGCCCGTCGACCACCGGCAATCCGATCCAGCGAACGGCTAAGACGCATCCGAAGTGACCGTGCGAAAAGAGCGCGATGTTGCCGTTGGACTCGCAAAGGTGCGCAATGAGCCGGTCGGCGCGAGCCGAGACGTCTCCCGGCATCTCTCCGTGGGGGCAACCGTCGCGAAAGAGGTTCCAGCCGGGTCGTTCCTCGTCGATATCTATGGATCGCCGTCCCTCGTAGTCGCCGTAGTTCCATTCCCCTAGCTCGGGCTCAATGGTGGCGATCGGGCCGAGCCCCGCCAACTCACACGTCCGCCGCGCGCGCTGCCTCGGGCTCGTGAACACCGCGGAGAAATTGATATGCGCAAGCAGTGGCTTGAGTTCGCGCGCCTCGCCTTCTCCACGAGCGGTCAGCGGAATATCCGTGAGCCCCGTGTGGCGCCCCGAGAGCGTCCATTCGGTCTCACCATGACGGATTAGGTATAGGCGCATCGGCAAATGATCGGCGCTTCCCCTTTTTACTCCAGATTCTGTGCCTCCAGCGTAAGGCGCTGTAGTTCCTTGACAAGGAACTGCAGCGCCTCTCGCGGCGGCGTCTGGGCTTTTTCTTGGCGGCAGAGCTTGAGCACCGTATTTCTCGAGTCTTGGATGCTAGCTACGATCTTTTGACCCGCAGATTTCGCCGCGCTCGTCTTCATGCGCATCCAGACACGCTCCATCGGGTTCATCGTTAGGCCACGCTACGAAGAAGGCGCGGATCGGTAAAGCAGCCAGACTGTATTGCGTACTGCAAGCCGGATACCAGTAGCGGTTCGCGCGATTCTTTGGAGAGTACGCAACTGGCGCCTGCGAGATGGCATGCGCGAGCCCACGCCCGCCTTCCGGCTCCGGTATAAACTACGATGACGCACTCCGGTAAAACGAAGCGCAGTTGGCGCAACATTTCGAGCGAATCGACCTTCTGTTGATCGATGTCGGCGATGAGAATGTCGGGCGCCAGCTTTCCCAATGTGGCCACGTCGAGATGGGTGAGAACCGCGCGGCCCGGCTCGCCGGCACCTTTGAGCGCGGCCGCGAGCAACGGGATATCCTTCCGATCCACGGCCAAACATACGCGAGCCATATTAATCACGCTTTCAGGCGGACGATGCAATTTGTCGCCGTCGCGGGGAGGCAGTACGTCGCCGCTTAGAGGAACAAGCCTGTTTAGCATACCATTGGCGCGAGAGACTGACCATCGTGAAAAGCTCCGATCCTGCGAAATCGCCTGACCTGACGGCCCGGGCCGACTTCGTGCCGGAGTCGGATCCGGCGTATCCGATCATTAAAGCGATCCTGCGCGTGGTGCCGGCCTCGCGCTGGGCCTTTGCGCGCTTCATGGCCGACGGAGAGCTAGCTGGTCTCTTGCTCGACTCCCGGGGAAACGGCGGCGACCTGGTGGGGCTCAGGGACGAGTTCGCCCGCCAGCGCGGGAAGGTGAAGAAAGGCCCGCGCATCGCTGCGACGCTCGGTCCGCTCGGCGATTTCGAAAGCGGAATCACCCTGCTGTTCGCCGACTCCCAGGCCAGCTTTGGAATTCTCACGCTCCTGCGCACGGGCGAGTTGGGACCTTTCACCTCGAGCGAAATCAGCGTCTTGGCGCTCTCACTCGATGCGACGTCGGAGCGCCTCTCGGCGCTGCGTCTCGATGATCCCAAGACCGAACGCTCCACTGCGCGCGACGTAGACGAGCGACTCGACGACGAAGCGCGACACGCCGAGTCGCTGGAAGATTCGGGCGAATCGTTCTACGTTCTAAACCGCGACTTTCAGATCGTGCTGGCATGGACGTCCGAACAGCAACGCCGCGTCGCACTTACCGGGCTACGCACGCGGATTGCCGATCGTCTACCCGGAGTGCTCGAAGAAGCCGTGCGAGGGCTGATCGCCGGCTGGCGTAAGGAGTCCGGCACGCAGGCGGCCGGCATCGCTCGTCCCGTTCCGTTTTTAGTCGTGCGAACGCAGCCAATGTCAGGCCCCGCAGGACTCTTCATCGGCGTACGCATCGACCGGCTTAGGCCGCCGAAATCGCTCAGAGGGCCGGCCGCACGCTATCATATCTCGCCTCGTGAGCTGCAGGTACTGGCGATGCTGCTCGATGGAGAGCAGCTCGAGGAGATCGGCCGCAAGCTGAACATCGCCCACTCAACCGTTCAGCATCATGTCAGGAGCATGGTCGACAAGACGCGGAGCCGGAACCGCACCGAACTGGTAGCTCGCGTTCTCGGGTGGGAGAACGCGGGCCGAGGTAGCTTGAGCCCGTGAGAATGCAGATCGGCGTGATGGGGTCGTCCGGCGGAGCGCTGAGCGACCACGACGTCGCGTTGGCACGACGCGTCGGCGCGAGCATCGCCCGCAGCGGAGCGGTGATCGTCACCGGAGCGTGCCCCGGACTTCCTCACGCTGCGGTGCTCGGCGCGCACGACGCCGGTGGCGAGAGCCTCGGAATTTCGCCCGCGCATTCACCCGAAGAGCACGTCCAGGTATACGAATCGCCGACCGATCCGTACACGACGATGGTCTTCACCGGATCGGGGCTCATGGGACGCGAGATCGCTAACATTCACAGCTCCGATTTCGTCATCTTCATCGGCGGCCGTAGCGGGACGCTCGGCGAGTTTTGCATCGCGTACGACGAGGGCAAGCTGGTCGGCGTCTTATTGAAGTCGGGCGGCATATCGAATCACTTCGCCGAGATCGCCGCGCTCTTCAATAAGGAGACGGGCGCCGTGCTCGTCGAGGAAGAGAGCCCTGAACGCTTGATCGACCGCTGCACGCAGCAGTTTACCGGCGGCGGCCGTTCGACATCGATCGCCTTTCAAGCGCCGCGTGGCTGAGCTCACGTTCGTCGGCGCGGCCGGCACCGTCACGGGGAGCAAGCACCTCGTCACCGTCACCGGTAAGAGTCTCTTCGTCGATTGCGGCCTCTTCCAAGGGCCGCGCGAGATCGAAGCGCTCAATCACGCGCCGCTTCCTATCGCTCCTGCGGAACTCCAGGCGATCGTGATCACGCACGGCCATCTCGACCACGTCGGCTATCTGCCGAAGATCGTGCGCGACGGATACCGCGGCCCGATCTACTGCACGCCACCGACCGCCGACGTTATCGCAATCGTGCTCGAGGATGCGGCCCATCTGCAGCGGCATATGCACGAGCGTGGATTCTCTCACGAGCGCTCGCACGGCTTGTCGCCGTTCTTCACCGATGCCGACGTGCGGACGGCGCTTCGACAGCTCGAGGCCGTTCCATTGGAGACGGATTTCGACGTCTGCGGCGCGCGCTTGAGGTATCACGGCGTCGGACACATCATCGGCGCTGCCTACGTGTCGATGCAATGCGCAGGAAGACGAACGATCTTCTCCGGCGACGTCGGACGCTACGATTCGGCGCTGCTCGACGATCCGACGCCGCTCGAAGCGGCCGATACGGTGGTCTGCGAGGCGACCTACGGCAACCGCATTCACCCGTCCGACTCGCTCGAGATACTGCGCGCGACCTTGCTCGATGGAATCGAGCGCGGGGGCCCGATCGTGATACCGACGTTCGCAGTCGAGCGGGCACAAGACTTGCTCGTCGCAATCGGCCGGCTTCAAGAGACCGAGCTGGCGCTTGCGAAGATTCCGGTTCACCTCGACAGCCCGATGGCGATCGAAGTCGATGCGGTCTTTGCGCGTTACCCCCAGGCGTGTAAGCCGTTACCACATCGCGACGGCGCGCCGTTCGGCTGCCGAAACGTTACGCTCGACGTCACCGCCGAGCAGTCGAAGGCGATCGACGCGGTCAGCGGTCCGGTCATCGTTCTCGCCTCGAGCGGCATGGCCACGGGCGGGCGCATCCTGCACCATCTGCATCGCCATCTCTGCAACCCGCGCGCGACGATCGTCTTTCCCGGTTACCAAGTCCACGGAACGCTGGGGCGTCTCATCATCGACGGAACGAGCCCGGTTCGCATCTTCGGAGACCGCTTGATCGTTCGGGCAACGATCGTTCATCTCGCGGGCTTCAGCGCTCACGCAGACCAATCCGAACTGCTGCGCTGGCTCGGAACCATCGGCTCGACCAACGTGAACGTCTATCTCGTCCACGCCGAGCCGGGGAGCGCTGCGGCGCTCGCCGCCCTTCTCAAAGAGCGCGGCGTCGCGGCGAGCGCGGCCGAACGCGGCATGACCGTCGCTCTCTAGCGGCGTAGAGAGTCGCTCATGATGAGTACGAAGAGCATGCTCGCCGCCGTTTCCATCGCTGTCGCATGCGCGTTCGCATTGCTCCGCGACGGACCGGCCGATGCCGCACCGAACGGTGCCGCAATCTACCAAGACCGTTGCGCCATCTGCCACGAGGCAACGGGCGAAGGCGTTATCGGAACGTTTCCTCCACTGGCCAAGAATCCGCACGTCACGGCGAAAGATCCGAGCGCCGCAATCGCTGCGACCCTCAACGGGATGCTCGTTGACATCACGGTACGAGGTCATCGCTACACCGGCGGGATGCCCGGCTGGAGAAATTGGCTTTCGGACGCCGACGTCGCCGCCGTCGTCACCTACATTCGCACCGCGTGGGGCAATCAAGCTTCTACGGTAAGCCCGGCTCAGGTCGCGCGAATCCGCGCAAGCACCTCGACCGCCACTCCCTAAGGGCCGGCAATCCGCCGCAAAGGCACACGATGGAGTGGAGAGACGCGGCGGTTATCTTTGCGGTCTTCGCCGACGCTCCGCACGGCGTCGTCTTTATCGAGCGCGCCGGGCATCTTCGCCGCCATGCAAACCAGGTCGCGCTTCCCGGCGGGATCGCCGATCCGGGCGACGGCGGCAATCCGGCGGTCACGGCGCTGCGCGAGCTGCACGAGGAGGTCGGAGTTGCTTCGGATCGGGTTCGCATCGTCGGGCAACTCCCCGGCGTACGGCAGGTCGCCAACCGCTTTCTCGTTACCCCGATGGTCGGCATTCTCGATCCCGGCGCGCCGTTGACGATCGATCACACCGAGACCGTTGGCGTCTTTACCGTTCCGCTGGCAGCGATCGTCGAACCGGGTGCCGTGCGCGAGGATACCACGCGAAGCAAGACGCTCGGACGAACGCTTTATGCCTTCGATTACGGCGGGCACCATATCTGGGGACTGACGGCCCGCATCCTCAAGTCGTTTACCGATCTTTGGAACGCCCCGTCGTCCGAGCTGCGCGCGTCGATCGAGTCGTCGCTTCGCAGGCCTACGGAAAATCTTTGAACGACTGCTTGACGCGATACTCGCTCTCGGGATAGCGCGAGCGGAGATTTGCCCACTGGGTCAATAGCTCGTCGCTGTCCGGATCTCGCCGGTAACGCGTGACGCCGAGATAATACTGCGCCTCGGGCGCCGCGTAGGTCGTCGAGAAGCGCTTGAGGACGTCGACGTAGACTTCCTCGGCCTGCTCGAAGCGCTTCAGTCGAAGATAGGCAAGACCGAACCCGCAGAGCGTTCGCGCCGCGAACTCCGCAGGCGGCAGGAAACCATCCCAGCGGTAGAGCTCGAACCCGTCGTGGTAGAGAATGCGAACGTCCGGCGTCCAGATGTGGTGGATGCCGTGCAGGAAAACGTTGTTCTCTTTCTTTGAGTTGTCGAATTGAACGGGAATGCTATGGGCGAGAATCGCTTCGGCGACCTCGGTCTGCGGATACGTCACGGTATCCAGCGCTTGGCATCCCCCTCAACCAGGGTTGAAGACGTCCAGAAAGACGAACTTTCGCTCGGCACGCGCGCGTTCGAGCGCGCCCTGGTAATCGGACTCCCACGCAATGTTCGACATGCCCGTCTCCATTTTATCGGCGTCTCCGTTGGTCCTTCGATCCTAATCCCCGAAGCCGGCCATCGAGGTCGCGAACGCAGGCCGGCGATACGCGCCGCCGCAGCGGCTGAGGTCGAGCCCCTGCGCGCTTTGGGCGTGGACGAATGCGACGATCAGCGCGTCGGAACAGGTCGTCTCCGTCGCATGCCCGGCGTTCTTCATCAACAAGATTCGAGCATTTGGAAGATAGGGAAGCGCCCGCTGCGCGTATTGCGGCGGACTCGTCGGGTCGTCGCTGCCGGAGATCATCAGGATCGGCGCATCGCTGCGCACCGGTTCGTTGAAGCTCGCCGGCACCGCCTCGACGCTCCACATGCGGCAGGCGCGTTGCTGCGCGCGAACGCGCTCGTCGCCTTCGAACGAGTCTGCGCTCGTGGTCGCAACCGCGCTCTCGGTAATGAACGGTATGTCCTCGGCGCACGTCACCGAGAGATTCTGGCCCTCGGCGAGGATCTGGCCGAAGCCAAGCGTGAGCACGTTCACCATCATCGCCAGCGGTCCGTAATCGCCCCGATAGGCCCGGTCGATCACGAACGGCGCATACTTCGCCGATTCGGGATAGTAGAGCAGCTGCCGAAGGCGATCGGCAAAGACTTCCTTGGAAAGCCGGACGCGCGCCACGCGCCCCGTCTTCGCCTTCTCGAGCGGCACGACGACGCTGGCTCGATCGAAACGGCGCACGAGCGCATCGAAATGATGGTCCAACTGGGGAAAATGCCCGTTGCAGCCGGCGTCGGCCTTACATTCGGCGATCAGTTTCGTCATCGCATCTTGCGCGCCGCGCGCGTCTTCGAGCGGAATGATGAGGAAGTGTGGCGGTGCGACGCCGTCGAGCACGATGCTCTCGACGCTCTCGGGGTGCCTGCGCGCGTAAACGAGATAGAAGCGCGTTCCATACGAGGCTCCGTCGAGCACGAGCTTGGGATAGCCGAGCGCGGCTCGCAGCTGGTTCAAGTCGTCTGCCGCGATCGAGGTCGTATAGAGACTCAAGTTAGCACGCTCGGCAAGACGCGCGCGACAACGGCTGACGAGCTCGTCGGGCCAGAGCTGGGCGAAGTAGAGCTGCGGGCGATCGGCCGGTGCAAAATCGCATTGCTGCAGCGCCGAGCCGCCCGCCCCGCGATTATCGACGAGCAAGATGTCGTACCGGTCGCGCAGCATCATCAATTCGCGTGCAAAGCTGCCGTCGACGATCGTTTCGGCGGCCGCCGTCGACGAGGCGCCGGGACCGCCGGGATTCCAAGCGATCGCGCGATTCGAGCGATGCATCGCGTGGATCACGATGAACTTGAGATCGATCGTGCGGCCGGTTCCCGCTGCCCGGTCCTCGTAGACGGTGTAGGTGCCGCAGGTGGAGGGCGCCTTGATCTTCCCGACCGTGCACGCCCAGGTGTGGAGTCCCGCGCTCAAGACCGCCGCAAGCATGCCCTCATGGTACGGCTCGGACCGGAGCGAAGCCATCAACCGCCGCTCAAAAATCTTCCGACGGAGGCATTTGCCGGGGCAAGGCCGCAGCATAGGAGCCATGAAGTACGGGAAATCGGTGACGACGCCGCTGGATTACGACGGTGCCATCGAAGCCGCGCGCTCCGCTCTGCGCAACGAAGGCTTCGGCGTGCTTTGCGAGATCGACGTCGGCAGAACGCTGCAGGAAAAGATCGGTGCGGAGCTCCGGCCGTACCGAATTCTCGGCGCGTGTAATCCCGAGTTAGCCCACCGCGCGCTGCAGGCCGAACCGCAGCTTGGGCTCTTGCTTCCCTGCAACGTCGTGATTCAGCGGCTCGATGGAGCGACGGTCGTCTCGGCAATCGATGCGCGCGCGCTGCTCGGCGTGGTCGGAAACGACGCGCTCATGCCGGTCGCCGACGACGTCAACGCTCGGTTAGGCCGCGTGCTCGAAAGCGTTGCGGCCGCAACATCGAGCTCGACCGACGACCTGCGCAAGGAGATCGAAGACGCCGACGATACCGGAATGGTCGCCGGTGAGGAACTGATCACGCAGGCTGAGACGCTGCTTCCGCTGCTGCGTGCGCAGGCGGCCGTTCCCCGCGACGAGCTTCACGCCGCGCTTCCTCAGGATCACGCTGCGCACGCGATGATCGAGAAGCTGCACGCAGCGGTTGAAGCGCCCTTACCGAATCCGCGTGCGATCAACGAGCACGTCGGTGCGCTGCGCGCGCTACCCGAGCTCGAAGCGATCGTTGCAAACTGGTGGGAGAATCCCAAGACCCAGCGCTACTTTTCGATCTTGGCCCAGATCGGCGTGTAGCCGTCTAGGTTCCGTAGCGGCGCTGTCTCGCGGCGAAGTCGTCGAGCGCGGCTTTGAGCTCGGCTTCGCCGAAGTCGGGCCAATAGGTCGGCGTCGCCCAAAACTCCGCGTATGCCGATTGGAAGAGCAAGAAGTTCGAGAGGCGCAACTCGCCCCCCGTTCTGACGATCAAGTCGGGATCGGGAAGACCCGCCGTGTAGAGGCGGCTCGCCAGCGCGCGCTCGTCGATCGACGACGCTTCGCGTACGCCGGTACGCACCTCTTCGACCAACGCACGCACCGCGTCTCCGATCTCTCGCCGGCCGCCGTAGTCGATCGCGAGATTGAGCAGAATCCCGCGATTCTGCGCCGTCTCCGCCACCAGACCCTCGAGCGCGACGCGCGTGCTCGCGGGCAAACGTTCGGTGCGGCCGCAGAGGCGCACGCGAACGTTCTCCCGTGCGAGGCGACGCAGTTCGCCGCGCGCAGCGCGCGCGCAAAGGCGCATCAGCAACCCGACTTCGCCGGCCGGGCGTTCCCAGTTCTCCTCCGAGAAGGCATACGCGGTTACGACGCGCACGCCGGCAAGACTCGCCGCGCGCAGCGTGCGCCGCAGGGCGGCGATTCCGCGACGATAGCCGCAGGATATCGGCAGCCCGCGCTCGGCGGCCCAGCGCCGGTTGCCGTCCATGACGATCGCGACGTGCTGCGGCGTCACGTCGTCGCCAGCTTCGGATTCACGAGCGCGCGCTGCGATCGCTCGTGAACGTCGCGCACGACCGCTTCGAGTTCGTCGACGTAGGCGAGAAAGCGCTGCCGCCCGCGTTTGGTGATGCGATAGATCGTCTGCGGCCGTCCCGTCGCACGCTGCTTCTCGACTGCGACGATTCCGAGATCGGCGAGCGCGTGCACGTGCCGGTTCAAGTTGCCGTCGGAGAGATCGCATGCCGCCGCCAGTTCGGTAAAGCTGAGTCCATCGGAATGGGCGATCAGACAGGTGCAGATCGCCAGCCGGCCGCGCTCGTGGAAGATCCGTTCCAGCCCGGGGTACGAGAAGGGTGCTTCGCGCGGATCGCTCACGGCGCGCGCTCCCGCCAGATCAATCCGCCGACCGCGATTTGACCGGTGCCGAATCCGAGCGGCATCACCCACCACGCGAGCGCCACGCTCTGCAGCGGCGAGACGAGAAAGAGCGCGGCGAGCGCGGCAAAGCCGAGCGTGATCGGAAAGGTCGACTCGGGGATGACGTCGCGTGATGCGAAGAGCCCGAGCGAGTAGAGCGCAAACCAGGTTCCGGGCAAAAGGCTATACGCCCCGCGGTCGATCAACGCAACGGTCAAAAGGCCGCCGAGCACGACGCTCGGCGCAATCGAACGCGCCGCCGAGCGAAAGCCGCTCGCCGCACCCGGACCGCGATGCCTCCAAACCCAGACCGTGACGGCGCCGTAGTTAAGCGCAAGCGCGAACGCGAGACAGGTCATCCAGATGACGACGTAGCGGTGCAACGCCTCGGGCAGCACGGGCAAGGGAACCATCTGGCGCTGAACGTAGCCGGCGATGAGTGCGCCGGCGCCGCTGGCAATCGCGGCAGCCGCCGAATAACCCTCAAATCGCTGAACCCGGACCAGCCGATCCCGGACCTCCGCGAGATCGGAGAGCGCACGCTGCAGCTCCATCTCCCTCCCTTTTACTTTGCAGTGCAAAGCCAAAGACTTTGTACCACAAAGGCGGTAGGATTGCAAGCGTTGCGTCGTCGTTAACGCGCTTTTTTTTAATCGAGCGTGGCGCTTTCGTTCACGCGTTAACGCACGCTTTTCATGGCATAATCGTTCGCGATGAGGGCTTTCTATCGTCAGTCGCTTGCGCTTTGCGCTTTGGCCGCCCTGACCGCCTGCAGCGGCACGGCCTCTTCCACAGGATCGGTCCTTCCCCAAGCGGAGCGAGGAGCCGGTGCCGTCCCCGATTCGACGGTCTCTTATAACTTTACGACGCTGGACGATCCCAGCGCCTATTCAACCGTCAACCGCTTGCTCGGAATTAACAACGAAGGCCACATCGTCGGCTACTATGGCAGCGGCGTGGCGAGCGACCCGAGCGAAGGCTACAACGCGATCCCGCCCTACAACGGCGTAAACTATCAGTCCGTCGTCTATCCCAAGGCGCACGATACGATTCCCACGTGTCTGAATAATACGAAGATGATCGCCGGTTACTACGTCTCCTCGGGCGGCAAGACGTATGGATTCTTGCTGGTCAACGGCATTTGGTGGACCTACCAGGAGCCGCACGCGCGCGGCAAGGGAACGATCACCCAAATCCTGGGCATCAACGACGACGGAACGGCCGTCGGCTATTACAAGTCTCCGTCGGGAAGCGGCTCCTTCGAGCTCAACGTCGCGCTCGATAAGTACGATCCGATCGTCCCGCCGCAAGGCGACAAGATCGTCGCGACCGGCATCAACGGCACGGGCGACGTCGTCGGGTATATGGACGTCTCGGGGACGACCGTCGGTTTCTTGCGCAAGAACGGCACCTATACCAACTTCTCGTACCCGGGCAGCGTCAGCACGCAGTTCCTCGGCGTAACCGCCCACGATTACATCGTCGGCTCCTTCAAGGATCAGAGCGACAATACGCACGGGTTCTTGCTGGTGTCGCCCCTCTGGAAGCGCGGCACCACGTGGGAAGAGATCGACGATCCCAACGCTGCCGGCACGACGGTCGTCACCAGCGTGAACATTCACAAGGCTCTCGTCGGCTACTATATCGACGCCTACGGCACCACGCACGGCTTCATGGCCACGCCGTCGTCGAGCGGAGTGCGCCGGTCCGCCGGAACGTAAGAACCTCGACCAAAAGGCCGGAGTAGCGCCGGCAGACTGCCAGGCGTATGGCACTGTGGACGAGCATGATAGGTCCATGGTGACCGATGCAGCGGCTTGACGGGCAGCTCATTTACTCCGCGAGCGACCTCAACGACTATCTCGAGTGCAAACGCCTGACCGACCTCGAGACGCTCGTCGCGCAAGGGCGGCTCGAGCGCCCGAGCATCGACGATCCGCAAGCCGATCTCTTACGGCGAAAAGGTGAGGAACACGAACGCGCCTACTTGGAGCGGATGCGATCGCTCTATCCCGGCGCGGTCGTCGAGTTCACCCGTCCCAAAACCGGCGTCGAGTCGTACCGGCGAGCTGAAAACGCCACGCTCGAAGCGATGCGCGGCGGGGCGCAGATCATTTATCAGGCGACGCTTTTTGACGGCAGTTTCCTCGGCCACGCCGATTTTCTGCGGCGGGTCGACGAGCCGTCAAACCTCGGCAACTATAGCTATGAGGTCATCGACACGAAGCTTGGGCTCTCGGCCCGTCCATACTACCTCGTTCAGCTCTGCAGTTATAGCGAACACCTCGAACGCCTACAGCAAACGCCGCCGAAATTCGGCCACGTCGTCTTCGGCGACGGTGAGGAAGAGGCGTTCCGGCTGCACGATTACATGGCCTATTACCTTCGGCTCAAACGCCGGTTCGTAGAGTTTTCCGACGAAGCCGTCTCGGCCGAAGGCGCGGAACCGCGCGAGTATCCCTTCAAAGTCAAGCACTGCGCGATCTGCCCGTGGGACGCCGACTGCGAGGGACGACGGCGCCGCGACGACCACTTGAGCATCGTCGCTCGGATACGACGCGATCAGATCGCCAAGCTGGAGTCGAGCGGCATCGCCCGCGTTGCGGAGCTCGCCTCGGCTTCGGAGACGCAACGACCTGCCGGCATGAATCCGCAGACCTACGAGACGCTTCGGCGGCAAGCCTCACTTCAAGTACAAGGGCGCAAAAGCGGGCGGCCGGTCTATCAATTACTCGAGCACGTGCCACCGCTCGGCTTTACGCTGCTTCCGGAGCCTGCGAAGGGCGATATCTTCTTCGACATGGAGGGCGATCCGCTGTACGAACCGGGGCGGGCGTTGGAGTACCTCTTCGGCTGTTGGATGCCGGACGAGGATCCGCCCTTTCGTTCGTTCTGGGCATTGGATCGCGAGGAAGAGAAGCGTGCGTTTGAAGCGTTCATCGACTTCATCGTCGATCGGCGCCGTCGCTATCCCGATCTTCACGTCTTCCACTATGCCGCCTATGAAAAGGAGGCACTGCGCCGCCTGGCACAACGGCACTGCACGCGCGAGAACGAAGTCGACGATCTCCTTCGCGGCGAGGTGCTCGTCGATCTCTTCGCGGTGGTCCGGCAGACGCTTGCGATTTCGGAGGAGCGCTACGGTCTTAAAAATCTCGAGTGCTTCTACGATCTCACTCGTGAAACCGAGGTCAAGAAGGGCGATCAATCGATCGTTATGTTCGAACGCTGGCTCGTCGAACGCGACCAGCGGATACTCGACGATATCGAGCGCTATAACTCCGACGACTGCCGCTCGACGTTTCTGCTACGCGAGTGGCTGCTCGCGCGCCGGGTTGAAGCCGAGCGCGAGTTCGATCGAGCGCTTCCGCTGCGGCCCGTCAAGCTTCCCGAAGCGCGCTGCCATCCCGAGTTTATGGAAGGCTGCGCCGATTGCGAAAAGCGCCGCAAAGACGAGCGCGAGGAAGCCAAGCGCAGCGACCTCGAGCGGCGGCTGCTCGCCGATCCCAGCCAGCCCGTCCATCACCTGCTCGGCGGACTCATGGGCTACCATCGACGCGAAGATAAACCTGCGTGGTGGGCCTTTTTCGACCGCTGCGAAAACGTCGACCGGCTCGCCGAGTTCGATCGCGGCGCCATCGGAGGGCTGCGCTTACGCGAGGACGTCGCGCCGCACCCTGGACCCCGCAGCACGGTCTACACGTTCGAGTTTCCCGAACAGCGCTATGCGCTCGGGGTGGGCGATGCCGTCGTCAACCCGCGTACGAAATCCAGAGCGGGAACGATCGTTTCGCTCGATACGGATGCCAATCTGTTGGGGCTCAAGACGTCGCTCGCGCTCGACGCCGCGCAAGACGTTCACGAACTCATTCCGGACAAGCCGTTTCTCTCCCACGTGCAGCGCGACGCCCTCGAGCGAATCGCCGCCTCGTTCGTTGCCGGCAGACTCGCGCAGGATCATCCGGCGACCGACGATCTGCTCACCGGTCGCGACCCTCGCCTTACCTCGACACCGCCGGCGACGGAGGGATGTCAGCCTGCCACCGTGAGCGCCGCATCGGTCTCGGCCGTGGTCGGCGCGCTAAATAACAGTTACGCGTTCATTCAAGGGCCGCCGGGGACCGGCAAGACGACGATCGGCTCTCAAGTAATTTGCGACCTGCTCTTGGCCGGCAAGCGTGTCGCCGTTACGAGCACCAGTCACAAAGCCATCCACAATTTGTTACAGTGCGTGGAGCGCTGCATGCTCGAACGCGGCGGAACGTTCCGCGGTCTGTACAAGCACACGTCGAGCAATCCAGGATCGAAGTATCTGTCGCCGCTCGAGAGACCGTTCATAACGTCGGTCGACTCAAATAACCCCTTCGCCGCTCCCGATTACCAACTCGCGGGGGGAACTGGATGGCTCTGCGCGCGTGAAGAGCTCGAGGGGGCTTTCGACTATCTCTTCATCGATGAAGCCGGACAGGTCGCGCTTGCCGACGCGTTGGCGAACTCGTTATGCGCGAAGAACGTCGTGCTGCTCGGCGACCCCTCGCAACTCGCACAGGTCAGTCAGGGCACGCATCCGCCGCGCGCCGAGAGTTCCATTCTCGAACATCTGCTCGGCGAGGATCGCACGGTTCGGCCCAGCCGTGGGATCTTTCTCGACGTCTCCTACCGCATGCAGCCCGAGATCTGCGCGTTTGTCTCCGATGCGACGTACGAGAACCGGCTCCACGCCGCACCGGCCACCGCAATCCACTGCGTAGCGGCCGGCGCACGAGAGCTTGCCGGGCTCTATTTCGTGGGAGTCGAGCATAGCGGCAACGGAGCCTCTTCGCTCGAGGAGGCGAATGAAGTCGTCCGGCTGATTCTGCCGTTAATTGCCGAAGGCTGTGTCGTCGATTCGCAGCCTCCGGTCCTCGCCGGCATCTCCCGCAAGCTGACCGCACGCGATATCGTGGTCGTCACGCCGTATAACGCCCAGCGCAAACTGATTGCGGCCAAGCTCGTCGACGCCGGTATCGAGGTCGACTCGGAAACGGGCGTACGGGTCGGAACGGTCGACAAATTCCAGGGGCAGGAGGCGGCGATCGTCTTCTACTCGATGGCGACGTCGAGCGGAGAGGACGTACCTCGTAACGTCGAATTCCTCTTCGAACGCAATCGATTCAACGTTGCGATTTCGCGCGCACGAGCCGCGACCGTGCTCGTGTGCAGCCCGCGCCTGCTCGACATCCGCTGCCGCACGAAAGAAGAGATGGCGTTGGCGAACCTGCTCTGTTCGTTCGAGCAACACGCCCATACGATCCAGACCCGCTCGGAGCTTCCCGCCTAAATCTCGAGGCGCGCCGGCAGGCCGATGTCGCGCAAGATCTCGTGCGCGGCGCGCTCGCCGCTCTCGACGGCGCCGTTGATGTAACCCTGCCACTCGAGCGAGGTCTGCTCGCCGCAAAAGTGGACGCCTCCTTCGGCGAGGCGCTCCACGCCGCAGAGCGTCGAGTATTGACCGGTTTTGTAGTAAGCGTACGCGCCGCGCGTAAACGGATCGCCGATCCAAAAATCTTGGTAGGCGATACCGTTGAAGGCTCGTAACGCCCCCGGCAGCGACGGCTCGAGGGATCGCAGATAGCGCTGCGCAGTGTGGCTGGGCGCGGCGCCGTGCGCGTCGCCGGTATATCGCATGCCCTCCGCACCGCCCGGAAAACAGACGAGCATTCCCGCCCGCCCGCGCTGCCCGATGCTCGCGTCCCAACAGTCTTGGTAGAGGTCGTCGGCGTATGCCGTTGCGCTGAAATGCTCTTTGAACCAATACGGTGAGGTGAATTGCAGGTGAACCTTTGCATTCGAACCGAGATCGAGCGCGGCGATCGCGCGGCGCTTACGATCCGAGAATCCGGCCGCGCGTGAGTCTACCTGCCGCAAGACGGTGAACGGAATCGCAAGGACCACGACGTCGGCGCGAACGGTCTTGGTCGTCGTGCCGGAGGCGAACGTGCAGAGATACGAGCCGTCGGAGGTACGCGCGAGCGCTTCGAGTGCGGCACCGAGCGTCACCGACCCGCGCGGAAGTTTCGCAACCATTCGCGCAACGAGCCGGTCGTTGCCGCCATCGATCGTATACTTGTCATCCTCGCCGGCACCCGAGAGGTCGAGCCGGCCATGGCGCATCCCGGAGAACAAATAGATGAGATTGAGCGCGCTTTGAGCGTGCGATTCGCCGCCATACTCGCTCACGCAGGCCAAGAGCAAGAGCTTGCCGATCTTCGAGCCGGCGCCGCCTTCCACGTTTTGTTCTATCCACTCGTCGACGTTCATCCGGTCGAGGGCGACTCCGGCCCGAGTGTGACGGTAAAACGTCGTCGGATAGCCGGCCGCCTTTGCGGCGCGGTTGAGCGGCTCGTAAACGTAGCGGTCGTAGTCGTGCGCCGCTTCGTCGTGCGTGTAGCGCTGACCGTGGATGAAGTACGTGTCGACCGCGTTGCGTGGATAGAGCGCGTTGAGGTCGATGAGGCGCAGCTCGAGCTCGGCGGCGAGCCGCCGCACGCGATGCTGCGACGTAGCGATGAGCTGACCGCCGTGCTCGCCGTACTGCCCGTCGCGAAAGAATCCCCGCAGCGTCCAGGTACGGCCGCCGGCCCGGGTGTTCGCCTCGAAGATGCGGGCGGCAATCCCCGCCTGATACAGTCGGTAGGCGCAGGTGACGCCGGCCGCTCCGGCGCCGACGATAACAACCCGAGGTTTGCCGGCGCGATTGCCCGCAACGGTCGCCGCGGGCACGATGGTTGGAACGGCGGAGCGCGCACAGCCCGCCAGCGTCAACGAAGAGACGAGGCCGCCCAAAAACTCACTGCGCTGCACGCGCTGCGCGAACGAACTCGCCGGACTACGCGCCATCACCGAAGAGGAGCGGCGCCGCGCCCTGCGGTGTACGACCGAGAGCGAAGCGCCGCTGAAGAGTTCGGACCGTTACTGCGGCGTCAGCCCGAGCGTCTCGGTATTCAACGTGTAGTTGCCCGCCGAGACGAGATTGTTCGGATTCGCACAGATCACGCTGTTCTCGGGACCATAGACGACGACCAGGTTCGGCGGTCCGCACTGCACCTGCACGAGTTGATAGTTAGACAGGAAGGTGGAACCGGGACTGCTCGGCTGTACTTGGTAGGAGTTGTAGGTGGTGTTGTTTGCACCGACGATCGACCCGTAGACGGCAGCTGAGGTAACGCCGACTGCCATCGCGCCCCAGAATCCGCCGCCCCAGTACCCGCTCGCGGGATACCAGGCCGCACCGTGGTTCCAACCATAGGCTCCGCCCCCGTAGTTGACCGGGTTGTTGATGACGGTCCGATTGTTATTGATGTTGGTGTTGCGATTGACGTTGTTATTGTTGAAATTGCCGTTGTTCTTGTTGCCGTTGTTCTTGTTGCCGTTGTTCTTGTTGCCGTTACCGCGATTGCCGTTGCCGGCGTTGCCGTTACCGCGGTTGCCGTTGCCGGCGTTGCCGTTACCGCGATTACCGTTGCCGGCGTTGCCGTTACCGCGATTACCCGCGCCGGAACTTACGTTGCCGCGATTGCCCCCGCCCGAGGGCCGGCCCGTGTCTCCGCCCAGGTTGAAACCGCCGCCGCCCGATGGGCGGGCGCCACTTGATGGTCGCGAGCCGCCCGACGGACGCGAGCCGCCCGATGGCCGAGCGCCGCCGCCCGAAGGTCGTGCACCGCCACCCGCGCGAGCGCCGCCGCCGCCGCCGCGTCCGCCGCCGCCACCGCCCCTCCCCGCCGACGCGATCGCCGGCGAGAGCGCAAAAAGAACCGCCATGATCAAACAGAGAGGTTTCATCTTATTTCACCACCTTGTCGATACGGCCGCTCAAGTTGACGTACGTGCCGCGCTTGGTCGTAAAGGAGAGGATAATGCCGTGCGGCTGAACCTTCGCCGTCGACATCGTGAGCGGCAGCGGATCGTCGGTGCTGTTCACATAGAGCGTGCCGGACTTGAAATCGAGCGCGCTCGTCTTACCCGACTGCACGAGCGCCGCACTCGTCGGTAAGCAGACCATCAGCTCGCCCTGATACGAGCACGCCGCTCGATTGATCACGATGGTTCCGCGACCGTCCGCCGACGTTACGTAAAGCACGTTGTGAATGACCTTGATCGCGACGTCGTCGTAGACGTTCCGCCGGCCGTCGGCCTGCTGGATCAGCACCGTTCCACCGGCGCGCGCGGCCGATGGGCTGAAAAGACTCAAAATACCGAGCGTCAGCGCAGCTACGAACGCGGCCGCACCGAAACCGGAAAACGAAGATTTCATGACTTCCCTTGCCCTTGGAAAATTTGGATCGTAGGAAGCTTACACGGTTCGCCGGACCTCACAAATTTAACTGCAAGCGACCGCCGCCCTGGGGGGCCGCCCTTTCATGATTTCTTCATGCGTTGGCGCTAGGTTGGATATGCGGTCGGGGATGCCGAGCGTGGCGAGGTGGCAGTGTCTGGGGGAAACTGTTCGAGCGCCGTGGCAACCTCGGCCGCATTCGCTTAGAAACGAAGCGGGTGCGCCGTATCCGGACGGCACACCCGCGCGTTGGAAGACTGCGAGAGGGCTGGGCTTAGTTAGACCAGGCTCTCGTACCGGCTCGCCACGGAGGCGTAGGACGGTGTACCGGAATCGTCTCGGAGTGCAGCGCGTAGGACGAGGCGAAGCTCCTGCCAACCCCGATAGCCGTGCGCCGATACGGCGTGCCGGACTGCCGCCTCGAGGACCTCAGCCTCCGTCCCGGCGGTGCGAAACGAGCATCCGCCATGAGGATCGAATTCGCGGCAATCAAAATACTTGTACGAACCAAATGTCGAGGACACGAGGCCCCAATAGTAATCGAAAATCGTCAAGAAATCGTCAAGTCAGGCTGCGAATTCGTGTCGCCGGAGGACGCAGCGGAAACGACGCGACGAAGGTGCTGCCGCGCCCCATCCGGCTCGTGACCGTGACCTCGCCGCCGTGGCGGCGCGCCAGCGCACGGGCGATGGGGAGCCCGAGCCCCGAGCCTTCCGGCGAACGCACGGGATCGGCCCGCCAGAAACGTTCGAAGATCCGTTTCAGATGCTCCGGGGCGATTCCGACGCCGGAATCGCGCACCACCACCTGCAGATCGGCCCCGTGCCGGCGCAACTCGATCGATACGCTGCCTCCGCGCGGAGTGTAGCGCAGCGCGTTCTCGAGCAGATTGGCAATCACGCGCTCGATTTGGTGCGGATTGCCGTAGAGCGCTCCGGGAGCGGCCAGGTTGACCTCCAACGCAACGCCGGCCTCTTCGAACGCGCCGCGAAAATCTTCCGCGAGCTTTTTGAGGATCGCTTCGAGGTCGACCCGGAAGAGCTCGCGTTCGAGCGATCGGTCGGCACCGGCGAGCATCAGCAGATCGCTGGTCAATCGCGACATCTGCCTCGCACCGTCGGCGATGCTCTCGAAGCGCTGCCGGTCGTGCGCGGGATCTCGCTTGTCGCGCAGCGCGGCATCCGCACTCGTCGCGATAACGGTCAGCGGCCCGCGCAGCTCGTGCGCGGCATTGTCGGTGAACTCGCGCAGAATCCGCAGGCTTCGTTCGACCGGTTGGACCGCGCGGCGCGCGAGTGCGCGCGCCCCGGCCGCGCTCGCGAGCGACGCGAGAATCGCGCTGAGGAGCAGCCCCAAGTCGAGATACCAGACCGCCGCGCGCTCCTGCGCGTTCAGTTCCCCTGCCGTTACGCTGCCGACGTACTCTTGCGTGATCGGGTTAAAGATCGGCAACGTAACGCTGTGAAATCGGCGCCGGCCGCCTGGCGCCGGCGTGAAGCCCTCCGCTGCCAGAAGGCGGCCGTGCCGGTCGAACCACTGTAAGCCCTGGCCGGGCGTCAGCAGCTGCGCATTCGAGATCTCGCGTTGGTCGATCGCGAGACCGTTCCCAACGAAGATCACGCTGCGGATCCCCGCCCGTGCGACGTCTTGCAGACGCGCGGCCCGCTGATGCTCGATGATCGCGACGAAAGCAAAGTGCGCGGCAACCGCGGCGGCCACGAAGAGCGCCGCGAATGCCAGCAAATACGAGACGAGCAGGCGGCGTTCGATCCTCGGTGCCGGATTCATCACTGACCGAGGTCTGCGAGCCGATATCCAATCCCGTAGACGTTTTCGATCGGATCGTCGATCCCGCCGGCACTGCGGAGCTTGCGCCGCAGGTTGGTGATGTGCGTCTTGACCGAATCGCGCTCGCTCTCGTCGAACGTCGAGATCTTCTCGCGCAGCATTGCGCGGCTGAAAACCTGGAGCGGATTGTACATGAGCGTAGCGAGAATCATGAATTCGGTCGCGGTGAGCGGCACCGGCCTACCGTCGCAGGTTACGGCGCGGCGGCTGGGATCGAGACGAAGCGGTCCGCGTTGCAACACCGCCTCCGGCGCCTCGCGCTGCCGGCGCGAGACCGCACGAATTCCGAGCGGAGAGTTCGGCCAGGTCGAACGGTTTGACGAGATAGTCGTCGGCGCCCCAGTCGAGCGCGCGGACCTTGTCGCGAACGTCTTCGCGCGACGTGATCATCAGAACGAAGGCGGTCGACTTCGCCGAGCGTAAGCGCCGGCAGATCTCCAAGCCGTCGAGGCCCGGAAGCAGAATGTCGAGCAAGACGACGTCGTGCACGCCGGTCAGCGCAAAGTCGAGCCCGGTCCAACCGTCTTCGACGACGTCCACCGCGTGGTGCTGCCGGCGGAGATCTTCAGCGAGCGGCTGATGGATACGCGGGTCGTCCTCGAGAATCAAGATGCGCATTGCGCTACGGAAGTTTACCGGGTTCGACGTCGACGTACGCCCGCGCTCGTTCGAGCAGCAGGTCGAAGAACTCATCGGTCATCCCATTGATGACCCTGATACGGGCAATCTCGTACGGCGAGAGCGGATCTCGTTGAAGCCGCGGGTCGGTGGTGAAACCCAAGAGCAGACCGGCGCGCCGCGCGAGCTCGATCGTTCGCGCATCGAAGGCTCCGCTCGGATAGGCATAAGCCTGCACCGCGGCCCCCAATCGGCTGCTCAGCGTGCGGATGCAGCGATCGATCTGATAGTCCTGCGCGGTATAGCTGAGCGAAGCGAGATCGGCGTGGCTGACGCCGTGGCACTCGATCGACATTCCGGCTCGAGCCATCGCGTCGACGTCGTGCCAGCTCAAGTGGCGCGGCGTATCGATCGATCCGACGTTAACGAAGAAGGTCGCGCGATCGCCGAACTCTCGCAGGATCGGGAACGCATAACGAAACTGATCGCTGTACCCGTCGTCGAAGGTCAGCAAGACGGCATGATCGGGCGTTCGGTGCAATGCCATGTCGCGCGCGAGATCGGCGATGCCGATCGTGTGCAGACCCATCCGCCGCAACTCGCGCAGCTCGCCGGCAAACTGCGCCGGCGAAACCGTCAGCTTCTGCGAGACCCGGTCGACCGGCGCCGCGACGTCGACCCGGTGGTACATCACGACGGCCGGAAGGGCGAGCAAGACGCCGAGAAGTGCCTTCATTCGACTCGAAGCGGCGCCTCTTCGATCTCTTGCGCGCCGGGAGTGTTGCGCGCAATGATGTACAGCTCGTACCAATGGCGACGCGAGAGCGGCGGCAGCTCGAGCACGTGCGTGTGAAAGCGGTAGACGCCCGGAGCGATGTGCTCGCTGTTGATCGAGAACGCGGCGGTACGCACTTCAACCGACGCGACGTTGGTGCTCACGAGGATCTTTCCATCGAACCACGAGCCCGGTTCGATCTTCAACGTCGAGAACCAGATGCGCACGATATGCGGCGGCGCGTTTGGGGCCGCTACCGGCGGCGATGGCCATACTTGCGGTTGCTTCTCCGATACGGTGAGATTCAGCGGAACCGCTACCGGTTTGGGCGAACAACTAGCAAGCAACAGGGCACACGCCCCCGCCGGCAGAGCCCAAAGGAAGCTGCGAAGAGGGTTTCTAGGCGAGTCGCAGGATGAGCGCCGATACATGAACCTCGTGGATTTGCTGTCGCCCCGGACGGAAGCGCAGGCTCCGCTCCCCCGGCTCGAGTTGGCATTGGGGCGCTCCGGCGCGCCGAGCCGCCTCGATTGGTTAATAACCCTATCGGGCCTCTGGATCATGACGGGGCTATTTATCGACGCCCACCAGCATCTCTTCTTGGCGGTCGAGTCCTTTCTCAATCCGTGGCACGCGACGATGTACAGCGGCGCCGTCTTCGCGGCCGCGGTCCTCGGAGTCACCATTTGGCGCAACTATAAGAGCGGTGCCTCCTCGTTCCGGAAGGCGATTCCCGACGGTTACCTACAGAGCGTCTTCGGCGTCGCCGGATTGCTGCTCGGCGGCGCGCTCGATATGGTCTGGCACGCGGTCTTCGGTTTCGAGCATCAGCTCGATCTGCTGATGAGTCCGCCGCACCTCTTCTTGTTGACCGGCCTATTCTTCCTCATTACCGGACCGGTACGCAGCGCGCTGCAGCGGCCCAACGCCTCGCGTTTGGTCGAACAGCTTCCGATGCTGATCTCGCTCGGCCTCGCATTCGAGATCATTCAATTCGTCACCCAATACGGTTTCTATCCCGAAGCGCTGATGCGCGATCATCCGCTCTCCCAGACGGCCTACTCGCGCGAGCAGTTCGTGCTCTCCGTCTTCCTCTTTTATCGGCAAGCCCTCGAGATCTCGATCGTCGTCTGGCAGAGCCTTCTGCTCGCCGCCGCCACGCTCTATCTCTGCCTTCGCAAACGCCTTCATTTCGGCGCACTCATCGTCATCAGCGTCGCCGTCAAGCTCTGGATCGGCGGCGAACTCTCAACCGATCTCGTGGAGCTGCTGCTCGTGGTTCTCGCCTCGGTCGCGGCTGGATTCGCCGGCGACGTCATCGTCGCAAAGCTGCATCCGTCGGCGCGCAACGCCAACGCCTACCGGCTTCTGGGCTTCGCCGTGCCGGCGGTCTACTTCGCGGCCTATTTTGCCTTCGCGGTTCCGTTGTTAGGAGGAACGTGGTGGGACGCCAGCTTCGTCTTTGGATCGATTGCCGTGGCAGGCATCGTCGGTCTCTGCGTCAGCCAGCTCTTGCTCGCGGGGTCGCAGTCTAGCGCAGTATGAAGCTCCATCCAAGCGCGTACCTCTTCGCGCTTGCGACGGTAGCTCTTCACCTCGCCTTTGCTCACCGGTTCGGATACTACCGCGACGAGCTCTACTTCATCGATTGCGCGAAGCATCTCGCTTGGGGATACGTCGATCAGCCGCCGCTCGCACCGATCGTCACTTGGCTGACTGGCCCACTCGGCTATCCGGTCTGGGGGCTGCGCTTCGTCCCCGCGGTGCTCGCCGGCGTCACCGTGCTCTTCGGCTGCGCGATCGCACGCGAGCTCGGCGGCCGCGCCTTCGCGCAGTTCTTGACCGGCTTGCTGATCGTGCTCGACCCGGGTTTGATCGGAATCGCGTACGGCCTCTCGACGGAGTTCCTCTCTCCGGCCTCCTGGACCGCATTGATCTACTTGACCATCCGCCTGGTCAAGACGCAAGACCGGCGCCTCTACATCTCGATCGCTTTGGTCGTAACGCTCGCGTTCTATGCAAAGTACTCGATCGCGGGCTGTGCGCTCGCGCTGGCGATCGGCTTGCTGATAGCCGGTCACGCGAGGCTTTTGCGATCCTCTTGGCTCGCGTACGGCGTTGCGCTCGCCGTTTTGCTCGTCCTTCCCAACGTCATCTGGCAGATCGCCCACGGTCTGCCGATGCTCGAAGTGCTGCATAACGATCAACTCAACCGGCACGCGCTCGCCAACGGCATGGCCGACGAATCGTCGAATCGTTGGAAGAACGCGCTCTACATGTTCGGCCTGCAGTTCGCCTATCAGAATCCGGTCTTCTCGCCGGTCTGGATCTGGGGCTTGGTGTGGTTCTGGCGTGAGCGCGAGTATCGCTTCATTACCGTCGCCTATCTCATACTGCTCGGCGTGCTCGTTCTTACGATCGGTCGCGGGTATTACATCCAAGGCTGCTATCCCGCGCTCTTCGCGGCCGGCGCCGTCGCAATCGAGCGCGCCTTGTCGGCCAAGCGGCTCGCACCGAAGATCGCGCTGACGGCGGCAATCGCCATCGCCGGGCTGCCGATGTTTCCGCTCTCGCTGCCGGTGCTGTCGCTTCCGGCATACATGGCCTACGAACGCGCTATCGGCCTGAGCCGGCCCGCACCACCCGACGGCGCCTACCATCTCATCAATCCGATGTTCGCCGATCAACTCGGTTGGAAGACGATGAGCGCGATGGTAGCGGGCGCGTATTGGTCGCTGCCGCCGGCGCAACGCAGAGTCACCGCGGTCTTCGCCGATCGCTACGCCTACGCCGGAGCGCTCGATTACTACGGACCGCGCTACGGCTTACCGACCGTGATTAGCCCGAATAACTCGTACTATTTGTGGGGCACGCGAGGCTACAGCGGCGCCTCGGTCTTAGCCGTCGGCGCAACCGATTATCACCTCTTGCTCCAATGGTTCGGCAGCGTCCGCCAGATCGCGGTCTACCGCAACGATTACCGATGGATGCTCGAGGGACCGCTACCGATCTATCTCTGCACGCGCCCGCGCGTTCCGCTGGCCGTGATGTGGCCCGCCTTCAAATACTACGGACTCTAGCGGCCAAGGAAGGAATCGCTTCCGGCCGAGTATGACGTAAACGCCATGGAAAACGTCTCGGCAGAACGCTCGGCCGGCTGGTCGGCCCTCTGTTACGTCGCGGTCCTCGCGATCGCAACATTTCTCGACAACGGGATGCCGTCGGTCGGAGCGCGCCCGATCGATGCCGCGCTCGCGATCGATTCGCACCGGTTCGGGCTGCTCTTGGGAGCCTGGCTCACGTTTCCCGCGGCGGCGTTCTTCCTTTGGTTCCTCGTCGGGTTGCGTACCTATCTGAGCAATGCGCCCGGACGCCAGGAGGGGCTGCCGACGTTCGCGCTCGTTGCCGGCGTCGTCATGGTTGCGACGTCGCTATGGGCGGCGTCGTTATTGACGGCGGCACTCTATGCGGTGCCGGATATCTTCAAGGCGCGCGGGCTCATGAGCATCTACGACGCGTTCATCTTTACGCAAGGCGGCCTCGGCTACGCACCGGTTTCGATCTTCCTCTTCGCGGCCGCTCACAGCATGCGCCGGCACAACCGCGCGCCAAACTGGCTCGCATGGCTCGGCTACCTCGCCTCGTTGGGAACGGCGATTGCGTCGCTCTCGATCTTTGCAAACGATCTCTTCATGGCGCCCGGCCAACCCGGCCCCGGACTATTCGGAGCGATCCCGGCGGCGATTTGGCTCGTGGCGACGGGCGTCGTATTGATCGCTCAGAGCAAGCGCGGATCGGCCGGCGCGAGCGCGTCGGCCGCATCGTAGTTCGCGTTATTTACCCGCATCGAGACCTCGCGCACGTCCATCAACGCCGCATCGAGCGGACGTAAGATCGAAGCCGCGACTTCCGGCGGTAGCGGCTGCGGATCGAGCCACAAATCGAGATTGGAATCGGATAGAATTACCGGCATACGGTCGTGAACCGGTGCGACGATTGCGTTGGGCTCGCAGGTCGCGACGTCGCATGCGGCGCTCCCATCGAGCGGTTCCCATAGGCCGGCAAAGGCAAACGGCCGGCCCGATCTGAGCGTGTAATAGAACGGCCGGCGATTCGACCACTCGTAAAAGCCGTCGGCGAACTCGATGCAGCGCCGCCGGATCGGCGCGTGCCGCGCCGCGATCGACTCGGCCCGAACGTTGATTCGGCCGTGGATTCCCCAGCGCAGCTCTTCGATGAGATCGCGCCCGTCGTTGCGAACGCCGAGGACCGCTTGTGCCGGCGCGATGTTATAGCGCGGGAGCCGCGTTTCGCTGAACTCCGGAAACCGAAATCGCGGAAAGGCTGCGGCGAGAGCCGCCGGCTGGGTGAGCGTAAACCGACCGCACACCTAGGTCTTTACGCAGGTGTCGTTCGACGACGTCGTCTTTCCGCCCGCGGTCTGTTTGAAATGCAGGGTAAAGCGCGTCGCCGAGACGCGATCGAAGATATCGGTCATCCCGGCATGCGGGTAGATACTGCGATAGACGACGTGATTCGAATCGCTCCCCGAGGCGTGAAAGACGGCCGTAGTGCGCTCGCGCTCGAGCACGACGGCGGTCCAGCCTCCCTTCTCGTACGTAAACATTCCCAGGTCGCCGCCGCCTCCCGCCCACGAATCGCTCTCCTTAAGCCAATTGCCGCTCATGTCGTAGGAGAAGATCGCTTTGTAGTTGGCGTGCACCTTGCCCGCGTTGTACGTGCAGTTCCACGTTCCGACGAGGAAGTGCAGCGAGGCGAGCGGATCGCTCGCGCGCGCCGGTGCGGCGACGAACGCAGCGAGAAGCAGCGCGGTTACGGTTACCTTCATTTATGCAGCTCCTATGCGGTTCCGGTGATGCGGGCAACGACGCGCTCGACCTTGACCAGGCGCGTCTTGGTCCAGCGGTCGTGCAGAAGAATGCGGCGCCAGATCAGGCTCAACGGAACGATCAACCACCAGAGCGCGAAGACGATGACGTAGCGGAAGATCGTGCGCGCGATGCTCGGCTTGCTGAAATCCGTGGTGACGACGCGCAGGCCGGCGATCATCATTCCGAACGTCTGCCCGGCAATGATGACGAGCGCGGCGAGATAGACGGGAAACCAAAAAGCGAAGCCGAGTCTGTTGACGGTCTCGCCGATCGCGGCGGCAATCGAATCGACGGAGAGCGGAACGTCTTCGTCGTAGACCCGCAGCGCGAGACCCTGATTGGTAAATGCGAGTGGGCCAAAAGTTACCTCCGGTGCCGGCGCCGGTGGAGGCGAAGGCGGAGCGCTCGGCGGCGGCCCTTGCTTCTTACCCTGGATTGAGATGTTTCCTAACCCCGGTGCCGCGACGTGGACGCGCCCCGGCGTGACCGAGACGCCGTTCTCGCGCTCGCCGTTATGCCCGATGACTTGGCCGCCGAACGACGTGATGATTGCGGTGACGACGATCGCGTCGATGCCCCAGGCAGCGCAGCGGCGCCACCACCCGGCGCAATCGCGCAACACGACCTGCTTCTCGCCCGGTGCCGCGATCGCCGGCGGTTCTTCGCTGCGCTCGCGCAAGAACCACGCCTCGGCGTTCGCGTACTGCTGGGTCGACATGAAACGCTGCAACGACGCAATCCGTTGCGTCGCGTACGGCTCGGCGCTCAGCCATTCGCCCCAACGCAAAATCGAATCGTTCTCAACCTCGACCTGCTGTTCGGCGAAGGCACCGTAGTCGACTTTGCGCCCGAACTCGTGAAATGCGGCGATGCCCATCGCGCGGATCGCCGCATCGAGCGAGCCACAGCAAAGAAGTCCGACTTTGTCGCAGGTGAGCGCGCAGCGCCGCAGCCACGCGCCGAAGATCATCGAGACGATCGGGTTCTCGTTGCCGTTCACGCTGAGCAGCGAGTGAAATCGCGTGTGCCCTGCGGCGATATGCCCGAGTTCGCGCCCGACCATGAAGGCGAGCTCGTCGTCGGCAAAGAGCTCGATCCAGTGGCTCGATAGCACGAGGGCGTATGGCTCGCCGAATCCCAGCGCCACGACCGGCACGAAGTTGTCCTCGCGCACGAAGATCAGCGGCATCGGGATCTCGAGCGCCGCGCAGGTCTGTCGCACGATGGTGAAGACGCGCGGATACTGGCGCTGGTGCACGCGGACGCTCGAGCCCAAGAGCCGGCCCCGTGCCAGCGTCACGTAGACCATCGCGATGACGATAAAGAGCGCGACTTGTGAAGCGCCGATCGATTCGTGCAGCACGTATCCGATCGCCAATGCCGCCGGGAGCGCGAAGAACGCGGTCAGCCAGAAGTACAGGCGTTCGGACGGTTCGCGTAGCGAACCGGGCCCGTCGAAGAGCGACTCCATTGCAGAGGCTCTCTACGGTCCGAGCCGCGGTTCCTTCAGTTACGAATGCCGCGCCATGAAGTAGAACATCCCGGCCGTTGCAGCGCCCATCAGCGCGACCGTACTCCACCCCCATCCGCGAGCGAGCGGCGAGCTCCTCCAGTCACCCATCAGCGAGCGATTCGATGCCAGGAAGACGACGACGGCGATGAGCGGCACCGCGGCGACGCCGTTGAGCACCGCCGACCAGAAGAGCGCCTTGATGGCGTCGACCCGCAGAAGATTCATCGCGATCCCGATAAAGATGCCGGCCGCAATCGTTGCGTAAAAGTGCGGAGCGCGCTGGAGCGGCTCGCCCAACCCCTCGCGGAAGCGAAAGGTCTGCGCGGCGACGTACGCCGAGGATGTTGCGAGCACGGGCACGGCCAGGATTCCCGTGCCGACCATGCCCAGCGCGAAGAGTAGCTCGGCGAATTGTCCGGCCAGCGGACGCAGGGCGCGCGCCGCATCCTGCGCGGTCGCGATATTCGTCTGGCCATGCGCGCCGAGCGTCGCCGCCGTCGTGACGATGATGAAGAAGGCGACGAGATTCGAATAGATCATCCCGGTGTTGACGTCGGCATGCATCTTCGTCACCGACTTCGCATCGGTGCCGCGTCGCGCGGCGATCGACGATTTGCCGGTCTCCTTCTCCTCCTCGACCATCAGCGACGATTGCCAATAAAAGAGGTACGGCGTGATCGTCGTTCCGAGCACGCCGACCATCGTCGAGAGCGACTGCGAATCGAATCTGAGGTGGGGAACCGCGAACGAGAGCAGCACCTGCGCCCACGGAGGCCGGACGACGAATGCCGTGACGACGTAGGCGAAGAGTGCGAGCGTCAGCCATTTGAAGACCTTGGCAATGGTCGCGTAAGCGAGCCAGATCTGCAACGCGATGAGGCCGATGCCGAAGAAAAAGACGAGCGCGTCGACCGGAATCGGAACGACCAGACGGGCGGCGGCGGCCATGCCCCCGATGTCGGCGCCGACGTTAAACGTGTTTGCGATCACCACCAATCCGGCAAGCGCGTACGCAAGCGGCGTTGGCAACCGCTTGCGCATGATCGCCGCCAGCCCTTCGCCGCTGACCATCGAGATGCGCGCGCACATCCCTTGAATCACCGCCATCATCGGCGTCGAGATCAGCGCCAGCCAAAGCATCGAGTATCCGGTGGCCGCTCCCGCGACCGAATACGTCGAAATGCCCGATGGATCGTCGTCTGCGGCACCGGTAATCAGGCCGGGTCCGAGGTTGGCAAAGAACCGGCGAATGCGCTGGAGCAACGCGATTGCTACGGCTACGGCAAGAGCGCGGCGATCTCGCCGCCCCCGATTGCGCCCGTTACCGCGGCCAGGTCGCCCCGGCGCAACGCGCCGGCGGTTGCGACCACCGCGCTCATCGCGACGCGATAGAGCGCGCCGCCAACGCTGACGCGGCGCACGCCGGCGGCCGAAAGCCGCTCGAGCGGAACCGCTCCATCGTCGGGCCCGATGAGCACGTTAACGGGCTTGGGAGCGACGGCACGCACCACCGCAACGATCGCCTCCATCGTCGGCAAGCAGGGCGCATAAAGCACGTCGGCGCCGGCTTCCGCAAACGCCACCAGCCGGCGAATCGTATCGTCGAGGTCGGGTCTGCCGTTGAGATAGTTGTCGGTGCGGCCGGTAAGTACGATGCGTCCGTTCGCCGTCTGTGCGGCCGCGCGCACGCGCGCGACCGCCTCGTCGAACTCGTGAATTGGCCGGGCCGGATCGGCCGTCGTATCCTCAATGCCGAGTCCGGCGAGTCCCCCCGCGATCGCCGCTCGCACCGTCGCGGCGCATTCCTCCGGCGACGCACCGAATCCATCTTCGAGATCGCCGTTGACCGGAAGATCGCTCGTTCGCGCGAGCAGCGCGGCGTGCGCGATCGCCTCCTCACGTGAGACCGCGTGGCGTCCGTCTTGCCGGCCGAGCGAGAACGCGAGACCGAGCGACGTGCTGCCCAGCGCTTCGAATCCCGCGCGCTTGAGCAGCACTGCCGACGCCGCGTCCCAGGCGTTCGGCATGACGAACGCTTCGCGTCGCTCGTGCAGCTCTCGAAAGCGTTCGTACGGCGTGGTCATACTGCGGCCCGCCACTCGGGCGTCCGCTCGTTGCGCGCTTGCGCAAGCGCGCGGCGTACGCCGCCGGCATCGAAGTCGTCGGCGTAGACCGGTTTACCCGGCTGCTGGCGCCACGATTCGTCGAGTCCGCCGGCGTCGACCGGATCGAATCCGAGCTCGTCGACGAGCTGCATCACGGTCGCTTTGGCCGGCGGGTCGTCACCGGCGACCGGCAAGGCGATTCGACCGGGCGTTCCTTTCGGTTTTCCGCGCTCGAGGAGATGCCGTGCGTAAATGTTGTTGAAGGCCTTGATAACGGGGCGTCCGAGTAGACTCTCGACCCAGCGGCTCTCCGGCATTCCGGCTTCAATTGCATCGATGCGGCCGTCACGTTGCGGATAGTAGTTCCCCGTATCGACCACGACGACGCCGGGCGCCGCATCTGCGAAGAGGTCGCGCGGCAGTTCCGGGATCTTGCCCTCCGGGATCGTGACCACGACCACCTCACCGCGCCCTGCCGCCTCCTGCGCCGTTACCGCCGTCGCGCCCGTCTCCGCCGCCAAATCGGCGAGCGTCTCGGGGCCGCGCGAATTCGCCACATATACCTCGTGACCGAGCGCGCGAAAGCGCCGCGTGAGCGTTCCGCCGATGTTGCCCGCACCAATAATACCGATCTTCATATCCCTCTCCTTACCCGTGTGTGTACGCCTTAGAGCGGCTCCGTGGGTACGCGGGTTGCACTCAAGGGGCCTACCCGCGACCTCGAAGAATCGCCTCGGATGCGGCCGGAGATCGTTGAGCGCAGCCATCCTTTGCGTTCGTGGGAGCGCTTTGCGGCGCTCCTCGCGGCAAGCGTTGCGCTCGCGCTCAACGTTGCGGCCGCCGTTGCGCTCTTTACGCCGCAGACCACGCTCGGCTACCGGCTGATCTACACCAAGGGCTTCGAAGTTGCGGCGGTCGATCCCGAGACGCCGGCGGCGCGTGCCGGCATCAGCGCCGGCGACTATCTCGATTTTACGGAATCAAAGGTGCACGACCGCATCGTCGGATTGCTCTATCAACCGGCACTCCCCGGCGAACCCGTACATCTCACGGTTGCGCCGGCGGAGCGCGCCCGCGCCGCAACGAGTTCGCGCGCCGTGACGCTGCGCGCGGCGCTGCTCGGCGGCCCGGCTTCGCTTCACGCGATCTCCTCGCCGATCGCGCCGTTCATACGCCTGGCCGGCTTTGCCTACATCGCGATCGCAGTGATCATTCTACTGCGGCGGCCGAACCGCATGACGCTGGGGCTCTTCTTCTATCTCATCTCCGCGACGGACGTCTCACTCTATCGTTTTCCGGATTATCTCTTTCCCTTCGCTCAGCTCGGATCCGATCTGCTCGACGTCGCCGGACCGATCGGTCTGCTCATCTTCGCCGCACGTTTCCCCGACGATCGCCCGACGGGATGGCGCATCTGGATCGACCGGCTGGCGCTCCCGGTCGGCGCGCTGCTCGCCATACCGAACCTTGCGTGGGATGTTCGCTCGCTCTTCGCCGGCGAGAGTCCGGCGGCGTGGATGACCTACGGCTCGGTCTTCGGAGCGCTCGCACTGATCATCGTCGGCAGCGCAGCCCTCTTCGCGGGCTACTTCATCGCGGCGCCCTCGCAGCGTCAACGATTCCAGTGGGCCTTGGGCGGCGTGCTGCTGACGCTCTTGAGCTACGCGTCGAGTTGGGCGCGGTATTGGCCGGACGCGTACTGGCTGGCGAGTGCCGATGCCTTGGTGTGGGCGATGGCCGTGCTCTATGCCTGCGCGCCGTTTGCGATCGCGTACGCCGTCGTCCGGCAGCGCGTCTTCGATATCTCGTTCGTCGTTAGCCGCACGCTCGTCTATACGAGCGTGAGCGCGATCGTCTTCGGTATTTTCGCCTTGATCGAATGGTTTGCCGGACACGTCCTCGAGCAGAGCGGCGTTGCGATCGCGTTGGTTGCGCTCGCCGCAATCGGCGTCGCGTTTTCGCTCGACGCGCTCTATCGCCGCGCCGAAGACATCGTCGAACGCACGCTCTTTCGCCGGCGTCGTCTGGCCGAACGCCGAATCGCCGCGATTACCGCGGGGCTTCCCTATGCCGAAAGCCGCGACGCCGTGGAGACCGCGCTGCTCACCGAGCCGATCCAGGCCTTTGCGCTCGTTTCGGCCGAGCTCTTCACGCGCGAGCCGTCGGGAGACTTTCTCCGCAACGGAACGCCGCTCGAGCGGGGCATCCAACTGGAGCTTCAAGGCCGCCGCCATAGCCTGCGATTGCACGATGGCGATCCCGCGCTCGCCGTGCCGATCTTCGTGCGCGCGCGGCTCGACGCGATCGTCGTTTACGGCGCGCATACCAACGGCGAGGACATCGATCCCGATGAGGCGGCCTCGCTCGAGGCGATGGGCGTCGCCGCCGGGGTTGCTTTCGATCACTTGGAGACGGCGCGGGTGGAACGCGACGCCGGACGCTGGCGGAAGATCGCGGAGCGCCAGGCGCGCGAACTCGCAACGCTGCGCGAACGCATCGCGGGTGCCTCGGTTGGTTTCACCTCGCCGCCGCCGGGGGTATAATCGGGCAAGGCAGCGCTAGCACTACAGTCTAGCGGCCAAAAGGAGCTCCAAGGTGCTTCGAACGCTCATCTCCGCTCTTCTTATCGTCGCGCTGGCGCCCGCCGCCGCGGCTGCAGCAACCTGCGCGGGAGCGAATCCCGCGGTCACCTCGGTCGTCGTAAAATCCCACACGAGCGACGGACGGCTGAATCATTATCACCTGGTCGGGACCGTGACGAATCTGGGCGGGTCGGGCCAGCCCGCGAACGTTCTGCAATCCGTCGACATCATGTACGACGGACAGAAACTCGATTCGCGTGGCGTGCCGCCGCTGCCGGCCGGAGGAACCCACACCTTTACGTACGACTGGCCGCGCTCGGTCGATTCGGCGAGCGGCTCGACGACGTTGCTCTTCCGGATCGTCCTCCAGCAAGGCGAGAACTGCAATCCGGGCAATGCCGACTACAACCTGACGTTTTAGGGCGCGCGCGCCGGGTATAGGGGCGAAACCAAAACTCGGGCTTTGAGGGAGGTCGCCGATGAATCGAATTGCGGTTGCGCTGGCGCTCACGTTAGCGGCGGCGCCGGTTAGCGCCCCCGCCGGGATGTGTGATGGAGCGAGTCCGGCCGTTACGTCCGTGGCTCTTCGCACGGTTCACCACACCGCACACCTGAATTTGTATCACGTTACGGCGACCGTAACGAACCTGGAAGCGCATCCCAGCCGGGAGACGCGTTGCAGTTCATCGACGTCGTGCAATACGGTGGGCGTCTCGACGACCACGGTATACCTCCGCTCGCCGCCGGAGCATCTTACACCATCGATTACATCTGGCCACGCTCGGCCGATGCGGGCACCTTAACGTCGCCGCTCGACTTTCGCGTACGACCGGTAACGGCGTCGGCGTCGAGCGGTTGCGCGGCGAGAAAAGCAAGCGCCGGCATTACGGTGTAACGGAAAGGAGCTCCTCGTGATCGTTCGTTCCTCGTCGATCGCTCTCGTCCTATGCGCGCTTTTGCCGACGGCAACGCGGGCAGGAACTTGTACGGGAGCGAATCCCGCGATCACCTCGGTCGTCGTCAAAAACGTTACCAGCAATGGTTCGGTCAGCATCTACCACATAACCGGCACGGTGACCAATCTTGGAAGTCAGCGGCAACCGTCGGACACTCTGCAGTTCGTCGACGTCTACGTCGATCAAGTCAAGCATGACGATCGCGGCATTCCGCCGCTTGCGCCGGGACAATCCTATACCTTCGGCTACGATTGGACGCGATCGAATCAGGCCGGAAACGGCAGCACGACGGCCCATTTCCGTATGGATATGCGGCGGGGCTCGAACTGCAACCCGAATAACGGCACCTATAGCGTAACGTTCTAACCACCAAGCAGATGTACGCGCGCCGTCGAAGTGACGGCCATGGAGCGGCGCGCTTTACGCGTGGGAATCGACGTCGGTGGGACCTTCACCGACCTCGCCGCGCTTGAATCGTGGAGCGGAAGGCTCGTCGTGCAAAAGGTGGCGAGCACGCCGCGGGAGCCGCACCGCGCCGTCATCGACGCCCTCGCCGCGCTGACGGCTCGCTACGAATCGCCGCCGGCGATCGAGTTTCTCGGTCATGCCACGACGATTGCCACCAATGCGCTGCTCGGACAGATCGGACTCGAGCTCCCGCGCGTCGCCCTCGTCACGACGCACGGTTTCCGCGACGTCATCGAGATCGGTCGCCAGAACCGCAGCGAAGTCTATAACCTCTTTGTCGAACGCCCGCGCCCGCTGGTCGCCCGCGCCGACCGCCTGACCGTTCGCGAACGAATCGACTATCGCGGCGAGATCCTCGTTCCACTCGACGACGCCGCGATCGCCGGCCTCTGCCAAGAGGTTGCCCGTCGCGACGTTGCCGCGGTCGCGATCTGCCTGCTGCACGCGTACGTCAACGATACGCACGAACGGCGCCTCGCGCAAGCGCTCGCTGCGATCCCCGGCCTGCGGGTGACCCGCTCGTCGGAGGTCGACCCGGAGTATCGCGAGTACGAACGCACGTCGACGACGATCGTCAACGCGGTGCTCGCGCCGATCGTCGAACGTTACCTCGAGCAACTCACGCTCGAACTGCGCGAGCGCCGAATCGTTGCGCCGCTCTACGTCATGCGCAGCGACGGTGCGATGGCCGCCGCGCCGCAAATTATCGACCGGCCCGCCGCGATCGTAGAGAGCGGTCCGGCGAGCGGTGCGATTGCGGCGGCCGCGCTGGGATCGCGTCTCGGCGCGAACCGGCTGCTCTCGTTCGACATGGGCGGCACGACGGCCAAGGCCGGCGCGATCGTCGACGGTGTCGCGCAAGTCGCCGCCGAGTTCGAAGCCGCCGGAAGAACGCATAGTGGGCGCGCGGTCAAGGGCAGCGGCTATCCGGTACGCTTTCCGTTCGTCGATCTGGCGGAGGTCAGCGCCGGCGGCGGCACGATCGCGTGGATTGACGAGGGCGGTGCGCTGCGCGTCGGTCCTCTCTCGGCGGGCGCCGACCCGGGACCGGCCTGCTATGGAGAGTCCGAGCGCGCGACGGTTACCGATGCGAATCTCGTCCTCGGCCGGCTCAATCCGAAGCATCTCCTCGGCGGCGCATTCGCGATCGACGGGTCGCGCTCGCGTCGCGCGATCGAAGTGTTGGCGCAGACGCTGGCAATGAGCGTCGAAGAGACGGCTGCGGGCATCGTGCGACTCGTCGACGACGCGATGGCGAGAGTACTGCGAATCGTAACGATCGAACGCGGCTTAGATCCGCGCGACTTCACGCTGGTGGCCTTTGGCGGCGGCGGTCCGCTCCACGTCTGCGCGCTCGCCGAAGAGCTCGGAATCGAGCGCGCGATCGTCCCGGCGCATCCGGGGATCTTTTCCGCCTGCGGGTTGTTGAACGCGCAGCTCGGAACCAGCGAGGTCCGCTCGGTGCTCGCCGCCGCGGACGAAATCGACGCCGCCGCGGTGGAACGAGCCTTTGGCGATTGCGAGACGCGCGCGCAGCGTTCGCTCGAGCAGCAGGGCGCGGTGCCGTCGACGATCGCCTTTCGCCGCGAGTACGACGCGCGCTATCGCGGGCAGAGCTTCGAGCTGACGATCGCCTACGACCGGGAACCGGCCGAGGTCGAACGCCGCTTTCATGCCGCGCATCGCGCCCGCTACGGATACGACGCGCCCCGCGAGCGCGTCGAGATCGTCGGTGCGCGGTCGACCGCGAACGGGCAAGTCGCATCAAACGACGAGGCGCCGTTGCGCGGCGTCTCCCGCGAACGCGATCCCGCCGAACGCGAGCAGCCGGTGCGACGAAAGCTATGGATCGCCGGCGCGTTCGTCGAGGCACCGGTCTTTGCGCGTACCGACTTGGCGGCACAGATCAGGATCGACGGACCGGCGATCGTCGAAGCGTACGACAGCACCACCTACGTCGCGCCGGGATGGGAGCTGAGTGTCGACGGCGATCTCTTGGCGCTGCAACGAGGAGCACGGTGACCGATCCGATCACGAGCGAGGTGATCAAGAACGCGCTCGTCTACGCGGCCGAAGAGATGGGCATTGCGGTGCGCAACGCCGCGTATTCGCCGAATATCAAGGAGCGGCTCGATCATTCGTGCGCGCTCTTCGACCGCTTCGGACGATTGATCGCGCAGGCGGAGCACATTCCGGTGCACCTCGGCTCGCTGCCGTGGGGTCTGCAGCGAATGTTGGAGATCGTCGAGCGCGAGTACGGCGGAGTGCGCGAGGGCGAGATGTGGGTTGCCAACGATCCCTATATCGCCGGCACGCACCTCAACGACGTCACGCTCGTGCGCCCCGTCTTTCACCGCGGCAGCCTCATCGGTTATGCCGCAAATAAAGCGCATCATGCCGACGTCGGAGGCTCGGTGCCCGGCTCGATGCCGGCGCAAGCTGCCGATCTCTTCGCGGAAGGATTCGTCGTCGCACCGCTGCGCCTCGTTCGAGAGAATCGCGTTCTCGGCGAAACCGTCGGGCTTTTCCGCGCGAACTCGCGAACGCCCGACGCGCGCAGCGGCGATCTGCGCGCGCAGGTCGCCGGCAACTATACCGGCGAGCGGCGTCTGCTCGAACTCTGCGAGCGTTACGGAACCGAGATGCTCGAAGCGTCGACGGCGCGAATACTCGACGAAAGCGAACTGCGCATGCGTGCCGCGTTGCGCTCGATCGGCGACGGCGTCTTCCTCGCCGAAGATTACCTCGAAGACGACGACGGCGTTCCGAGCATTCGCATTGCGGTGCGGCTCGAGCTGCACGATGGACGCGCGCGTCTCGACTATACCGGTACGAGCGCGCAGCTTGCCTCACCGCTCAATGCGGTCTTCGGCGTTACGCTCTCGGGCGTGCACTACGCGCTGCGCGCGGTCACCGATCCGACGATTCCGATGAACGACGGCTGCTTTCGTCCGGTCGAGGTCTACGCGCCCGAAGGATCGCTGCTCAATCCGCGACGCCCCGCCCCGGTCTCAGGCGGAAACGTCGAGACGAGCATGCGCAACGCCGACGTCGTCCTGCAGGCGCTCGCCCGTGCGGTACCGCATCGCGTTCCGGCGAGCAGCGGCGGAACGATGAGCAACGTCATGCTCGGCGGAACGCGCGGCGATGGCGCGACCTGGGCCTTTTACGAGACCAACGGCTGCGGAATGGGAGCGCGACCGACCAGCGACGGGATCGACGCGATTCACTGCCACATGACCAATACGCTCAACACGCCGATCGAAGCGATCGAGCGGGAGTACCCGCTGCGCGTCGTGCGCTACGAAATCGCCGATGGCACGGGCGGTGCGGGACGTTACCGTGGCGGCAACGGTTTGATTCGCTCGATCGAGCTCGTCGAAGCTTCGGCTCGTGCCACGCTGCTCGCCGATCGTCACGTGCGCGGCGCGCCCGGCGCGCAAGGCGGCGGCTCCGGCGCGTGCGGCCGGCACTCGCTGACGCGCGACGGAGTCGAGACGCCGCTGCCGGCAAAGACGACCTTCGAGTTCGAACCGGGGGACGTGCTAACGATTCAGACCCCGGGCGGCGGCGGTTACGGCCCGCCCGACGCGGACCATTGAACGTTCGCTAAACGAGTGATACGATGCCCCATAGCAACGCACCAACGCCTTTCCGGCAGGGTATGAGTTTTCGACGGCTATCGGCGCTCTCCGCGATACTGACTGCACTCGTTATGCACGACGCGGCGCTCGCTGATGACGTTTCGACCTACGCGCAGATCAAACCATCTCTGGCGCTAGTTGCGGCAGGGGTGGGAAAGCGCTTTGGCTTTGGTACCGCATTTTGCATCGAGTCACAGCGTGGTTACGGCTTTCTACTGACCAACAAACACGTCGTAGCAAACGATCCGCATCCGCGCGTCCTTCTGATGTCTGATCCCGGGCACGTCCACTACGCAGGAATAGTGCGGCTCGGCGAACTCGATGCCGCGGTGTTGGCGATCCGCGCTAGTTGCGTTCCGGCAAACCTACATTTAGCGGGGGTTTGAGCCCATTTCTTAGTCCACCGGCGATTGTGGGATTGGTGTAGAAAAGTTTTGATGAACTCCTTGGGCGTAAGATAGTTTAGCGACGAGTGCGGCCGAACCTCGTTGTAATCCACGAGCCATGCATCGGCCTCTTCGCGGATCTGCAGGAGAGTCCTGAAGACTTGCACGTTGAGGAACTCGTCGCGCACGCGAGCGTTGAAGGACTCGATCCAGGCGTTCTGTGCGGGTTTCCCGGATCAATGAAGTGCAGCAGAACATTGTGATCGATCGACCACTGCAGCATCGCGCCGGCGACGTTTTCCGGACCGTGATACATACAAGACGGGGCGCTGCCCCCATGGCGAACGGAGGTGTATCTGACTCATCTCCGCTGGAGGCAACGACCCTATGGCAAAGTTCCGTGCTGCTCCAACGACGCCCGCCTGGCTCGCAATCGACGTCGCCAAAAACCGACACGTGGCGCTGCTGGAGGACGAGGCCTGGGTTGCCGGCGTTTGACAGTTCCAAACACGCAAGAAGGTTTCGACGAGTTGGCAGGGATTCTGGCGCCGCATCTTCCCTGCGAGGTCGCGCTGGAACCAACCGGAGACTATCACCGACCCCTGGCGAACTTCTGCTCCGGCGAGGCCACCGCGTTCATTTCGTATCGTCGATCGCTACAAATCGGACGAGAGAAGCGCTGTTCAACTCGTGGGATAAAAACGATCCGAAGGATGCGCAGGTGATTCTGCATTTGCTCAAGAGCGGTACAACGCAGGCGTTCGCCGATCCACTGCAACGTGGCAACCAAGATCTTCAGCAAAGTGCCGGGTACCTATCGGCAGATCACCGACCGAAAGACGCGAGCCTACCATTCGCTGATGACTCAGAAATCGCCGCTGTACTTCCCGGAAGCAGAGCCCTTCCTGAGCAATCCGCGCGGCGAGTGGTTCTTGGAGGTCATGCGCATAGCGCCATGCCCTTCCACGGTCCTTCAATATACCAAAAGGACATTCGTCAAAAGGTTTACTGCAGCGGAGGGCATCTTCACATCTCGGCAAAGTCTCGTCGCCAGCTACTACGAAATTGCCAAGGAAAGCGTGGGAATTCCAGTGGCGGCGGATTCGCAGGCCGCCCAGATGTTCCAACTCGCGATTGAGCAGTACATCGGCCTCATGAAGCTTCGACGGCAGCTTCAGGAGCTCATTGACGCACAACTCGAGAACAACATCGATTATCAGCGCCTGCGCTCTATCCCTGGAATCGGCCCTATTGTTGCTCTAACGGTTCTCGCTGAAGGCGGAGATTTACGCCGCTTCAGCCACCATCGCAAATTTCTTAACTACTGTGGCCTTTCTTTGTCGACGATGCAATCCGGAACGTCACGCGGCCGACCGCAGCTCTCCAAACGCGGCAATGCTCGACTGCGATGGGCCTTCTGGATGCAGCCAATGCTGCCATCAATCAGCGCCGAAACTCGTTTCGGGAAAAGTACGACGACTACGTTCGTCGCGATCCACTGGATGCCGATCTCAAAAGAAGAGCGTATGTCGCCGTAGCAGCGAAGATTGCGCGCGTCGCTTACGGCTTGATCAAATCTGGAAAAGAGTACCGCCACTATTTCGAAGCGGCGGTGCACGACGGGAGAATCCCTTCGCTGGGCCGTTGAGGCGACTACGACCTCGTAGATAATGCTCGGATCTCCCGATCGGCAGCAAACTCCGTTTTGAGCTCGGTGAAGGCTCGTTTCCGAGACCTTGTGTCATCATGGTTGGAGCTATTGCGTCGTCGAGGGGCATCTCGGCAAGGGTGTGCAAGCTCGGCTTTGCTGTCGACGGGCATCGTTATGCCTACTAGTGGGGTTGACTTTCGTACTTAGCTCGTTATCAACGCGAAGGCGCGTGGGATAACCGCGGATCTCGGCAATGTCATCGAGCGTTCGAATTACGCGGCGGCTGGTGATCGAAAAGTCTGGGTCGACCGCGAGACCTTCGCGGCTGAAGCGGTCCTCGATCGTCAGCAACCGCACTTTGCGCTTGGTCATGAGGATTTCGTGCATGAAATCCAGTCCCCATTCTTCATTGAGCTTTGTCGGAGCCGGTGAAACGTTGCCGCGCACCAATCGCACGCGTCGCTTCTTGCGCGGTCGCACCTGCAATCGCTCATCGCAATACAGGCGGCGCAGGCGTTTGTGGTTCATCACGAGGCCTTCACGCTTGAGCAGGATCTTAAGCCGGCGCCATCCGAATCTCGGCCGCTCTTGCGCAATGCAACGCAACCGATCGCGGACGTGCTCGTCGCCGGGGCGTTTGCGTGGTTTGTATCGTACGGTCGGTCGGGGGCAGGTCGCGAGGCGGCACGCTTGCCGCTGGCTCATCCCCTCGGCCTCTAACGCCCTCACCGCTTCCTTGCGCGCTGAGGGCCCCACCCGTTTTTTCGAATCACCTCGGACATCGCGCGGATCTCGAGGGCTTGACGCGCGATGATGCGCTCCATCTGCGAGTTTTCGGATTCGAGCTCTTTCAGACGGGTGAGATCGCTGATGTCGAGCCCGGCGTATTTGCTTCGCCACAGTCGCAGCGTGTTGACGTGAACGCCGTGTTTGCGAGCGAGCTCAGCTGCGGATCGGCCGGCGTCGAGCTCTTGAAGGATCGCGACGATTTGCGCTTCGGTGTAGCGTCGCTTGCGCATGCGGGTCTCCTTTGCAGGCCATCTTGGCCGGAAACCCACAATTCCCATTGGACTAGATTCCGGGGCTCAAACCCCGCGATTTCCAGTGATCTGGGTCCTGACCGGTAGGCGCGGATTCGGGACAGACGGAGACTGTGAGTTCTCGGGCGTACAGCCCGGCTAGGAGACTCACATGCGAAAGAGCCGATTCAGATCGGGGCGCCACTATACAATGCAAATTCACCGCTATGGCGATGATGGCCCCTACTTTACGGTTACCGAGACGTATAACGGTTTCCCGTCGACTTTATCCGATACCACTTTACAGGCGTACGATGGCGCACATGACATCTTGTTCGTAGGTGTGTTCAACTCCGATGGCTCACTACGTTCCTTCCCGACGACGCCAATTGCCGTTCCTTTCCGGCCATCGCGATCATTTGAGTTACGGCTGACGCAACCCGACGGATCGACTAACGTCCGGACGTGGAGCGGCAGTTCAACAATCACGGTACCGTCGGGTCGTTACGCAGTTCAGATATATGCCGACACGAACGACAGGACTGGGACCACGTCTGTGACGGCGTATGCTGATACCGTCGGCTTAGTCGCCTTGGCGGTCTACAACAAGAGTAAAACCCTTGCATTTTCCTGTAATCTTGTCCAGGCTCAGGATCTTTGATGGCGCGATGGCCGAGAAGCGCCAAGCGCACGGCATTCTGGCCTCCAGTTTCCGCTCCGAGAAACCTATCCCAACGCCACTGAGCTCGACGCTCTTGTTTCGCTCGAAGACAAACGAGAGTGCTTAAGGTCGGCCAACTATTCACTTCTAACCAATGTAGTTATCTATGACAACGGCGGGCGAAAATGTCCCCGAAAGACCGCGGTGGGCCCCGACCGGAAGTTTGAAGGCCGTTATGTAGTAAACTTATCCCATATGAAGCGCAACAATGTCTTAACCATCATGTCTCTGCTCTCGATCACCCTCCTCTCGCTTCACTTGACGGATGATATCGTCTATGGGACCGATAGGTCACCGGCCTCAAACGTCGTGGCGATCGCTGTCCTCGTCATCTGGCTATACGGGGCGCTGGTGCTCGCTGAGCGGCGATCGGGGCACGCGATCATGCTCCTCGGATCGGTCGCGGGCATGGTAGTTTTCACTGTTCACGTGAGCAGAGCAGGAGGACTGCCGGCCGGCACGCTCGCTGAGTCCAGTGGAGCGTTCTTCTTCGTTTGGACTCTCCTCGCGCTCGCCGTGACCTCGGTCTTCTCCGCTATCCTCTCAGCGCAAGGGTTATGGAATCTGCGACGTTCAAAGGCGCCGAATGCTAATCCAATGAGTTGAGATATCACGCCGTTTCCGCCAATATGCGAGGTTTTGCGAGCTTCGTCGGCGTCGATACTGTCGCTGCCTATCTATCCATCCGGTGATGGCAAACCTCGAAGCGGTTGCCCAACGGGTCTTCGAAGAAGACCGCGTAGAACGTTGGGTGGTGCTGCTCGAAATAGGCGGGACCTTCGACATCCCTAGCATCGTGTTCGCGGACGACGCGCGCGACCTCGTCTACGAAAGCTCTACTCGGCGCCGCAAAAGCGATGCGCGTTGGCGTTGGGCGTGCCTGTGGATCTTCGAAAACGTTGAAGAAATCAGCACGGACTGATCCGTAGCGCCGAGTATATCCGTAGCGCGCAACGCGTACGGTCGTGGGGTCGGTGCCAAACAGCGCCATGAGTGCGTCGTAAAAAGGCCGGACGGCCTGCGCATTGCTCACGCGAAAGTCGATGTGGCTAAAAAGCGGAAACGCGTATTGCTCGAAGTAACTTTGCCGCGCTTCGCGTAGGTCTTCGTTCGCTCCCAGCTCGTTCAAGGGGCACCTCTGGTTAGATCGTTGTAATAGTACGCAACTCGTCGAGCATGGTCTCCAGGACCTTCCCCACGGCGAGTAAGAAGGCCGTTCTTGCGGCCGATGCACCGTCCGCGCCGATCGGCGACTGTGATCCACTGCACCCCGCGAGCAATGTCGCGGCAGCGCTTATACTTAGCGACTGATGGCGGAGCGCTGCAGATGCCATTCGATTTTCTCCAAGACCTAAAAACTATCGCGAAGGGTGTAGCCGAGCGCGGCGGATCGTGGATGCTGCCAAAGGCTCAGGGTGACCTCCCGCGGCAAATCCCATGGGATACTACAGAAGAGCCCGCGCAGTTCCGGTTTTGACCAGCGACCGAGGTTACGCGTCAGTCGGTCTCAGCAGTTGCCACTCGCCCGGCGCCTCAGCACATTTAGAGTGCACGCTCTGCCGTTTAGAGATCGCTAGTCACTTCCCGATCATCAGGAAAATCGGGAAGGACACTCCCGACCACGTTATCTCGGCGTTCTCGCCAGGGGCGAGAAAGAAGCTCCCTGATTTCAGCGGCGTTGCGTGCCCGTCGATGCTGATTTGCGAGATTGCTCCCGAGACCCCGCTGACGTAAAACTCGACGGGGCCGTAATACGGTGTGGTAAAGCTGTAGCTGAAAAAGGTGGTGGCCGTCGGCGGGATAACGTTCCGGACCACGACGCCTTGGTCGTTATAGCCAGCGCACCCCGTAATTTGCAGGTTTGTCGGAGGGCTTGCGGCCGACACCGCCGCGCTCAGATTGCCGGTGAGATCGCAATTATGAATGAATAGGTTTTCCTGCGTGGCGGATTCGACGTAGATGCCGTACTGCTGCGTCGGCGTCAGAAATTCTCCGCCAGCGCCTCCACTGAAAAAGAGGGAGTTGTTGCAAGCTGCACCTATGACACGGACGCCGTAGGGACCGGGGTCTTCTCCCAAGATTTTACGCCACGGATAACTAGAAAATGGCGGCGAACACCGACCGACAGGAGGTTCGCCCGTGCGCAAGTCCCGCTACTCCGACGAGCAGATCGCCGCAGCCCTGCGCCAAGCCGAAGCCGGCACGCCGATCGCCGATATCACCCGCAAGTTGGGAATCTCCGAGGCAACGTTTTATGCCTGGCGCAAGCGTTTTGGCAGTTTGGGAACGCCGGAGATCCGCGAGTTGCGTCAGCTACGTGACGAAAACGCGCGCCTTAAGCGACTCGTTGCAGATCTGACGCTGGATCGTCAGGTCTTGCAGGACGTCGTTAAAAAAAAGTGGTGAGGCAGGTGCGCCGCACAGTCATGCTGCCAAAGGTGCGCGAGGCCTGGCGCTTGAGCGAACGGCGGGCGTGTGTCGTACTCGACATCAATCGCAAGATGGTGCACTACTGCCCCGTCAAGCGCGACGATCCCATTCTGCGCGCTCGGATCAAGGAGATCGCTCACACGCGCATTCGCTACGGCTACGAACGGATCACGATCCTGTTGCGGCGTGAAGGCTGGCAGGTCAATCGCAAGCGCGTGCGGCGGATCTATCGCGAAGAAAACCTCGCAATCCGTACGAAAACACCCAAACGCCGGCGCGCCGCAGTCGTGCGGACAGAACGGGTCGTACCCAGCGCGCCAAATCAGAGCTGGGCCATGGACTTCATGCACGACGTGCTCGCTGACGGCACCAAGATTCGCCTTTTAACCATAGTCGATTCATTTACTCGCGAGAGCCTTGCCCTCGAGGTGGCCTCGGGGTTCAAATCGACCGACGTCGTCGAGGTACTTCGCCGCCTCGTTGCCGAGCGTGGATCACCGCAACGGATCCACTGCGATAACGAGCTAAGTACGAAAGTCAACCCCACTAGTAGGCATAACGATGCCCGTCGACAGCAAAGCCGAGCTTGCACACCCTTGCCGAGATGCCCCTCGACGACGCAATAGCTCCAACCATGATGACACAAGGTCTCGGAAACGAGCCTTCACCGAGCTCAAAACGGAGTTTGCTGCCGATCGGGAGATCCGAGCATTATCTACGAGGTCGTAGTCGCCTCAACGGCCCAGCGAAGGGATTCTCCCGTCGTGCACCGCCGCTTCGAAATAGTGGCGGTACTCTTTTCCAGATTTGATCAAGCCGTAAGCGACGCGCGCAATCTTCGCTGCTACGGCGACATACGCTCTTCTTTTGAGATCGGCATCCAGTGGATCGCGACGAACGTAGTCGTCGTACTTTTTCCGAAACGAGTTTCGGCGCTGATTGATGGCAGCATTGGCTGCCATCCAGAAGGCCCATCGCAGTCGAGCATTGCCGCGTTTGGAGAGCTGCGGTCGGCCGCGTGACGTTCCGGATTGCATCGTCGACAAAGAAAGGCCACAGTAGTTAAGAAATTTGCGATGGTGGCTGAAGCGGCGTAAATCTCCGCCTTCAGCGAGAACCGTTAGAGCAACAATAGGGCCGATTCCAGGGATAGAGCGCAGGCGCTGATAATCGATGTTGTTCTCGAGTTGTGCGTCAATGAGCTCCTGAAGCTGCCGTCGAAGCTTCATGAGGCCGATGTACTGCTCAATCGCGAGTTGGAACATCTGGGCGGCCTGCGAATCCGCCGCCACTGGAATTCCCACGCTTTCCTTGGCAATTTCGTAGTAGCTGGCGACGAGACTTTGCCGAGATGTAAAATGCCCTCCCGCTGCAGTAAACCTTTTGACGAATGTCCTTTTGGTATATTGAAGGACCGTGGAAGGGCATGGCGCTATGCGCATGACCTCCAAGAACCACTCGCCGCGCGGATTGCTCAGGAAGGGCTCTGCTTCCGGGAAGTACAGCGGCAAATAGTGCGTCATCAGCGAATGGTAGGCTCGCGTCTTTCGGTCGGTGATCTGCCGATAGGTACCGAGCAGTTCCTGAAGATCTTGGTTGCCACGTTGCAGTGGATCGGCGAACACCTGCGTTGTACCGCTCTTGAGCAAATGCAGAATCACCTGCGCATCCTTCGGATCGTTTTTATCCCACGAGTTGAACAGCGCTTCTCTCGTCCGATTTGTAGCGATCGACGATACGAAATGAACGCGGTGGCCTCGCCGGAGCAAGAAGTTCGCCAGGGGTCGGTGATAGTCTCCGGTTGGTTCCAGCGCGACCTCGCAGGGAAGATGCGGCGCCAGAATCCCTGCCAACTCGTCGAAACCTTCTTGCGTGTTTGGAACTGTCAAACGCCGGCGAATGCCGGCCTCGTCCTCCAGCAGCGCCACGTGTCGGTTTTTGGCGACGTCGATTGCGAGCCAGGCGGGCGTCGTTGGAGCAGCACGGAACTTTGCCATAGGGTCGTTGCCTCCAGCGGAGATGAGTCAGATACACCTCCGTTCGCCATGGGGGCAGCGCCCCGTCTTGTATGTATCACGGCCCAGAGTTCGTATCTTTGCAGCTGGATCAGTGGGCCTACTGGAATCGGGTGAAGCTCGACTTCTCGCGGCCCGGGCGCCCGTCAGATAACGCTTTTTGCGAATCGTTCAACAACCGCGTGCGACAGGAACTGCTCAACCCGAATTGGTTCCGATCGCTTGCGGATGCCCGCGTGCAGGCCACGGCGTGGCGCCGCGATTACAACGCCAATCACCCGCACAGCTCGCTGGGAAATCTCTCACCGGAAGAGTACGCCCGGCGCGCGAAGAACATCACTCAGCTCGCCGTCATTTCTGGAGAGGCCGCGGAGTAAAAACGGGGAGACCTCCAACTACGAAAACTCTCCACCTATCTTCGATGGCGTAAGTGGGTACCCGTCAATAACTGCAGCGCTGGCTCGCGAAACGAGTCATTAGGAACCGGCTACAGCGCGGGCTGCTCGCCTCGTATACAAGGTTACCGGAATATCTTTAGTTTTGAAGATTCTGCAAATGAGGGCTGCTTCGTGAAGTAGAATGGACTCCTCGTCAGTTCTAGCGAGGGGAGAGACTAAATGATAAGTCGGTATAACGGCCGCTGCGTATTAGCTCTCGGCGCGGCCGCTGCACTTGCTGCTTGCGGCTTGCCAGCAGCTCCCGTCATGACGGCGCACGATTTAGATATTTCTACGAGTTCTGCGGGCAGCTACCTTTCAGCAGCGCGTAAAAATGGGGCATCGTGGATTTTGCCCGGGGCGAAATCGCAAAATTTGCTCTATATATCAAACGGTAAAACTGTTCGGATCTACTCGTACCCTCACGGTAAGCTTGTGGGCACTCTCAAGCATTTTTATCTTGCAACTGGTATGTGCGTCGACAAGAGCGGTAATGTGTTTATTGTAGATATCGGTTATGGAAAGATCTTTGAATACGCACACGGTGGCAAGATACGCCTAAATACACTTGCTAGCCCAACCAAGGATCCAGTCGGCTGTGCGGTCGACCCGACAACTGGTAATTTGGCCGTTGGAAGCGAGGGCTTTGGCTCGTCGCCGACAGTTGAAATTTATCAATCTGCTCGTGGAAGACCGACCACCTACGGAGATTCGGCGTTCTATCAGTTTTACTTTTGCGGGTACGATAACGTTGGAGACCTCTTTGTCGACGGCATAACTGCACCGGGAAGCGGACACTTCGGGCTGGCAGAGCTAGGCAAAGGCAAGAGGTCACTCAATAATATTACGGTGGATGAATATATTGGATTTCCCGGCGGAGTCCAGTGGGATGGCAAATACCTCGCGATCGGCGACCAATTGAATAGCGTCTACGAATTCGCAATCAGCGGATACAACGGGAACGGCGTCGGTATCACCCAGCTTAAGAGTGGTGCAAGATACGTTAAGCAGTTCTGGATTCAAAATGACGTAATTATCGCGCCTAATATCTACATCAAGAGGCAGGCCATGTCCGATGCCTTGCTCTACGATTATCCGGCTGGCGGCAGAGCTTTAATAAAAATTACAGACGGACTCGACGACGCCCAGGGTGCGGTTGTCAGCCCTGCAAAAGGGCGGCTTTTCGCCCGGTGATCCCGCGGCGATTATTCTCCGCAAGTATCGCGCCTCGCTTCCGCGCGGCTTCGCCCCCGTGCCCCGGCCTGAGGCCGATTGCGCGCATTTCCGCGAGACGCGCATGCGCCTTTGCGATCGGCTTCGCCACCTCGATGCTATAGCGCAGATAGCAATCGCGTCCGCAGTATTTCAGCCCTTTGCGGGGCAGCGGCTTTTTGCAATACCCGCACGCCGAGCGTTCCCACGATCCCCGCCGCTCCGCGATCGGCTTCGGACCTTCCCGAACCAGCCGACGCGGCACGGTAATCCGGCGGAGCTCCTTGGCGTAGTCATTCGCGAGCTCTAGCGCGGCCTTCCGGAACTTCGGCATGAGCACCGAAGCGAGGAGTCCCGTCAAATTCGGGATCGAGCCGCACGATCCCGTCCTGCAGTTCGTGGAACATCGCCGGATGCAGCTTCTCTTTGTACATCAGCTCCAACGCCCAGACTGTCGTGGCTCCCAAACGAGAAAGCGACATCGATTGCTAAGCACTCTCGCGTGTAGTCGTCAACCACGTTCATCGTTCGGATTGTTCGGCCGGTCGCGAGCCGATCGTGCATGAAGTCGATCGACCAACGCTCGTCCGGTCGAGCTACCGCAGCAATCGTGTTCCCACGCACGTACCGAACCTTACGCTTTTTTCTCGGGTGGACTTGCAGCCCAAGGTCGCGATAAATCCGGCGGAATCGCGATTCTCCGACGCCAACCAAGTCGCGACGCACCATGATGATCAGCCGCCGCCAACCGAAACGCTGTCGTTCTTGCGCAAGCTCTTTGGTGCGCTCGATGAGCGCCGTGTCGTGCGGTTTAGGCTTGCGCCGATAATACAGTGTGCGGCGGGGCTGCCCGATGATCGTACAAGCTCGTACCCGGGAAAGACCATGATCTTCAAGCGCCCTCACAGCTTCTTTTCGGTGCGAGGGCCCCAGCCGTTTTTTGCGATCAGCTCGCGAACCGCATCGACTTCCATCGTGAGCCGCGCAATCACGCGGTCTTTTCGCGCACTCTCGGCTTCGAGCTGCTTGAGCCGGGTCAGATCGCTGGTTTCCAGGCCGCCGTACTTATCGCGCCACAGGCGGATCGTATTGGCATGAATTCCGTGCCGGCGGCCAAGCTCCGTCGCGGTCGTGCCCGCGTCGAGCTCCTTGAGGATCGCGACGATCTGGGCTTCGGTGAAGCGGGTTTTCTTCACGTGAGTCTCCTAGGGCCAGAGGCCCGGAACTCACAGTTTCAACTTGAGCCGTTTTCTCACCTCACGTCAGTTAATCACTGAATAGCCTGCCTTCTAAGCGCGCGATTCCTAAAGCGGCGTGTTGCTGCGCACGGCGCCGGGACGCTCGAGCCCGAAGCGCGCGGCGCACAGCAGATCGACGACGCGAATCGCGCTGCGGCGCGGCGAGAACCGCCGACGCGAGTCGGCGGCGACGAGGCTGCCGTAGCGACGGCGTAGCGCGGTATCGCTAACCATCCGCGCAATCGAATCGCCGAGCGCATCTCGTTCGCAAACGATCGCGACGTCGGGAGCGAAGAGCCGTCGCAGCTCACCCGTGGCAAGCACCACGGCGGGCAGGCCCGCTTGCGCGAGCAAGACGTTCCCAAACGATGCGTCGTCGGTGAGACCGGCGTGCACGACGCACGCGAGCTCGGCGTGCTCGCGACCGAGCAGCCGTTCAGCGGTGAGAGCGATCGGACGATATCCGAGCGATGCAATCAACGCGGCCGCCTCACCGCGTTCGTCGCCGGCGACTCCGACGAGCGTGCACGAAGCGTCGTCCGAGCCGCGGACGACGAGCTGCTCGAGACGCTGCGGCGACGCGCAGGGCAGCCACGCCACCGCAAGCTCGACGGCGCCGCGCGTTCGAATCGACGTCATTGCGCTCGCACCGCGCTCGATCACGATGCCCGGCGATTCGGCTTCGTCGGCGAACCACGCGAGCGACGCGGCCTCCCGAAACCGGCGGTCGAGGCGTTGCCATGGCGCAACGGCCCGATGCACGAGCGGATGCCCGAACGATCGCAGCGCCGCTTCGAGCTCGGCACGCGCTGCGGCAAGGAGCGGCGATTCATCGCGAGCGGCGCTAACGGCGATCGCACCCACGCTGCCGCGCGCGGTGCGCGGCAAGGACGCCATCGCACCCGACCAACGCGCGAAGAAGCGCCGTTCGTTCTCGGCCTCGCGATCGAAACGGCCCGCCGAAGCCGCTTCGTAATGCGCAAAGCGCGCGCCGGCAACGTATGCGATGACGCCTCCGCGCTCTCGCGCGCGCAGGCAGAGATCGACGTCCTCGAATCCGTTGACGAACGACTCGTCGAAGGCACCATTTTCGAGAAACCACGCGGTGCGAAAGGCCATCGCGGCACCGGAGACACCGAGCGCATCGCGCGAATCGCCGACCGTTTCGAGCTCGCCGGGTAGATTGCGGCAATAATAATGCCAGTGCGCGTTGCTCAGAACGACGAGACCTGCGGCTTGGGTAACGCCGTCTTCAAAGAAGAGCGCGCCGCCCGCGATCGCGACTTCGTCACGTTCGAAGGCGCGGACGAGCGGCGTAAAGGCATCGCCGAGCGGATAGGCGTCGTTGTTGAGCAAGAGCGTCAGCGGTGCCTCCGCGAGGCGCGCCCCGGCGTTGCAGGCGCCGGCGAAGTTGCGGTTGGTCTCGTGCCGCAGGTATCGCACCCAGGGAAAATCCGCGATCGCTTGCGGCGTTTCGTCGCTCGATCCGTTGTCGACGACGATCGTCTCGAATGCGACGGAACCCGCGCCGCGCAGGCCGTCGAGCTCGCGCAGGCACCGCTGCGTCAGCCACCAGTTATTGAAGACAGGAATGACGAGGCTAAGTTGCGGCGTCACGCAGTGACGTGTATGTCTTCGAGCAGCTCCTGCTTCGTCTCGGGAACCATCGAGCGGACGAAGAGTATGGTGACGATGCAGAGCAGCGCGTAGATCCAAAAGGTGACCGGCCGCCCCAAACGAGCGATCATCGTGAGAAAGAACTGCGAGACGAGAAAGTTTCCAACCCAGTTTGCCAGCGTCGAGAGCGACATGCCTAGACCGCGCACCGGAAGCGGAAAGATCTCCGAGATCAGGAGCCAGACGATCGGGCCGAGACTAAACGCAAAGCAGCCGACGTAAACCATCATGCTCACCAGCGCAATCGTTCCTTGAGATCCGGCGAGCGTTGGACGCGCAAAGGAGATCGCCAGCGTCGCGAGCGCGACGAACATGCCGGCAAGACCGATATAGAGGAGCGGCTTGCGGCCGATGCGATCGACGAAGAAGATCGCGACGAGCGTCATGACGCAGTTGACCGTGCCGACGAGCGATTGGGCCAGAATCGAGGCCGAGGCCGAGGCGATTCCCGCCATTTGAAAGATCTGCGGGCCGTAGTAGATCACCGTATTGATGCCGGTGATCTGCTGCAAAACCGCGAGCGAGATGCCGATGAAGAGTGCGAGCCGCACCGCCGGCTGCCGAAATGCTTCGAGGCCCGCGCTCTTCGTTCGCAGACTCTCGACGATCGATTGCTCTTCGCGGGCGCTCTCGCCCGGATTGTCGTAGATCCGCTGCAGTTCGGCGCGCGCACGATCGCCCAGCGCGATCTTGAAAAGATAGCGCGGACTCTCCGGCATCACCAGCATTCCGCCGATCAGCACGAGCGACGGCACGACCGCGAGGCCGAGCATCCAACGCCACTGACCGCCGGAGGCGAGCGCAAAGTCGATGACGTAGGCGGCCAAGATGCCGACGGTAATCGCGAACTGGTAGAGCGAGACGAGCGCACCGCGCGATGACGCCGGCGCGACTTCCGAAATGTAGAGCGGCGCGACGACCGAGCTGAATCCGATGCCGATGCCGACGACGAAACGGCCGGCGAGCAGTACCGTCTCGTTGGGGGTCAGCGCCGAGACGATTGCGCCGGCAAAGAAGATCAGCCCCGCAACGAGCAGGGTGCTCCGGCGACCGATGCGATCGGCCACGCCGCCCGCGACGGCCGCGCCCGCCATGCAACCGATGAGAACGACGCTGATGGTGAACGCCTGGAGGCGCGTCGCGAGATCGAAATCCCTGGTGATGAACAGGATCGCGCCGGAGATGACGCCCGTATCGTAGCCGAAGAGCAAGCCTCCGAGCGCGGCGACCGACGCCACCAACAAAACGTACGCCCGCATGAAGGCGCTTTTGCGAGCCGCAAGCGAACGCTCCTCCAATGGAGCATGCACTCAACGTGGAGGCCGCGCTCGAGTACGCGCGTCGTCACGGCCTGCACGCGCTCGCGATCGCTCGCGGCGGCGAGCTCGTGCGCCAAGAGTTCGGACCCGGCTTCGGGCCGGAGACGCCGCACCCGCTCTACAGCGGGACGAAGAGCTTTTGGGGCGTGGCGGCGCTCTACGCGAGCGCCGACGGGCTGCTCGCGCTCGACGAAACCGTCGCCGAGACGATCGCATCGTGGCAGGACGACCCGTGGAAGCGGCGCGTCACAATTCGGATGCTGCTCTCGTTGACGGCGGGCTTCGCCTTCGGCGGCTTGGGCGCGAGCGTCCCGACGTACGACCGCGCGCTGGCGATGCCGTTGCGCGACGAGCCCGGAACGCGATTCGTTTACGGCGGCATTCCCTTGCAGGTCTTCGGCGCGGTTCTCGCGCGCAAACTCGAGAATCGGAATGAGACGCCGCACGCGTACGTGCGCGACCGCGTTCTCGATGGCGCCGGCGTGCGGATCGCGGCCTGGCGCACCTTGAGCGACGGAACGAATCCCCTGCCGACGGGCGCGTCGCTCTGCCCCAGCGACTGGCTGGCATACGGACGCTTCGTTCTGGCGCATCGGCGCGAACTGGCGCCCTGCTTCGAAGGCTCGGCGGTCAACGCCCGCTACGGACTGGCGTGGTGGCTCGGTGCCCCGTGGGCCCCGCGCGATCTCGTCTATGCGAGCGGCTCTGCAGGACAAGCACTCTATCTCGTGCCCTCGCTCGGCTTGGCGGCCGTGCACTTCGGCAAGAGCTCGTCTTATCGCCACGACGCCTTTCTGAAGCGGCTTTTCAGCTAGTCAACGTGCGGAAGGAAGCCCCCGCGCGCGCGGCATAGTGCGCTTCATGAAGCGCTTCTCGACTCTGCCGTTTATAGCAATTCTGTCGCTCGCTCTCGCCGGGTGCTCGCTCGGCTCGCCCCTTCGACAGAATCAGGGTGAGACTGGTGTCGTGCCATACATGCAGAGTGCATCGGTGTTGCACGCGCTCAGCGGCACGGGTGCGGGAAAGATCAGGCACATCGTCTATATCGTTCAGGAGAACCGCAGCTTCGACAATCTCTTTCAGGGTTATCCGCATGCGGACACGCATTCGAGCGGCAAGAACTCAAAAGGCGAGACGATCAAACTGAAACCCGAGAGTCTCTCCGCGTGGTACGTTATCGACCACTCGGCCGAGGCGATGTTTGCCGCCTGCCGCGGAACCGGAAAGCTGCCCGGTACCGATTGCCGCATGGACGGCTTCGATCAGGAAGCATCGGGCGGCGGTCCACAAAATCCCGAGTACGTCTACGTGCCCCACAACGAATCGAAGCCGTACTTCGACATGGCGCACGAAGGGGTCTTAGCCGACCGGATGTTTCAGTCGCAGCTCGACGAGAGCTTCGTCGCGCACCAGTACGTCATCGCCGCGCAGGCGGATTGGAGCGTCGATCTGCCGGGTGGCACCTGGGGCTGCGGCGGCGGCAGTTACGACAAGGTCGCGACGATCACGGAGACGCGCAGCCCTTACGGACCGGAGATCAAGCCCTGCTACGATTATCAAACGCTGGGCGACGACCTCGACCATGCCAAACTTTCGTGGCGCTTCTACGCGGCAACCTACGGCAGTCCGTCGAGCGACGCGGGTGCAGAATGGTCGGGGTACCAAGCCGTCAAGCACATTCGCGACGGCCCCGATTGGGCCAAAGACGTCATCTCGCCGAACTGGAAGTTCATCAAAGACGTACGTGCCGGTAAGCTCGCGAACTTCACGTGGATCACGCCGGTCTGCGACGACTCCGATCACGTCAACTGCCCCGGCGGATACGGACCGTCGTGGGTCGCAGCGCTCGTGAACACCGTGGGCAAGAGCAAGTTCTGGGACTCGACGGCGATCTTCATTCAATGGGATGATTGGGGTGGTCTCTACGATCACGTTCCGCCGCCGTACCTCGACCGCGACGGCCTCGGTTTCCGAGTTCCGCTGATCGTGCTCTCGGCATATGCCAAGCCCGATTACGTCTCACACGTTCAGTACGAAACGGCGAGCGTGCTCCGGTTTGCCGAAGATCTTTGGGGCCTTCCGCAGCTCGCCAAAGCCGACAAGCGCGCGGCCTCGCCGGCCGTCGACTGCTTCGACTTCGCGCAGCAGCCGCGTCCGTTCGTGCCGATCGCGGCGCCGCATCCGCCCAAGTTTTTCATGCATCCTTTCCCCAACGACTACACCGCGCCGGATTACGAGTAGCCCTGCGGGTTACGGCGTTAGCGGCGTCACTCCGTCGAGCGGCTTCATGCCGGCCTTCTTGAGCGCGGCCTGCAACGGGGCGAGCGAAGCGACGTACGCGTTGTAGCCGCCGATCGCGGCAGCGTACGCGGCGTCGAAGCGTTTCGCGTAGTCGAGTTGGGCGGCAGTCGGCGGAAGCTGCGGCCCGCCAAAGCCGGTCCGCGGCACGGACTCGCGCAGCGAGCCTCCACGTTGAATCGAGTCTTCGTCGTTCTTGTAATCGGCGGTAAAGGCGGAGAAGACCGGCTCGCGGCGCTGCCGCGCGTCGGCGATCTGCTGCGCGAGCGCCGGGTCGCTCTTTGCCACACCCGACGCGCTCTCCAGACCCTTCTTGATCGAGTCGAGGTTGTTGAGCGCTACGTCAATCTTGCCGTAGATCGCCGAGTACTTCTGCGCGTACTCGAAGCCGGCTTGATACTGCGCGGGCGTCCAATCGTCGCGCGGATCGGGTTTGACGACGACCGATTGTTGCAGCGATTGGCCGCCGAGCACCAGCCGTACGGTATAGGTTCCGGGAACGACGGCCGGTCCGGTCTTCGGGCCTTGGTACTCCTCGCGGGCCGCACCCAACCATTTCGCCGGCGGATCCTCGGTGAAATCCCAGACGTAGCGATTGATGCCCGCCTTATTCGGAACGTACGGTTCCTCTTTGCCCTTTACTTTGTGCGTGCCCTTGACGGTCCGAATCACCCGGCCCGAAGCGTCGAGAACCTCTAAGCTCGGCGCGCTCTTCTGCGGCGCGCTCTGATAGAAATCGAGAATCGCGCCCTTCGGCGGATTCTCGCCGGCAAAGCGCGTGTAGATTCCGAGATCGTTGGAGTGATAGTGATACTCGTAAGCGACGCGCGGCGGAAAGAGCGTGCTGCCGGCGCTCGCGGCGCTTCCGAGCTGCTGAATCGAGCCGAGATCGTCGAGGATCCACGCATCGCGTCCGTGCGTCGCGATGACCAGGTCGTCGAACTGCGGCTGGATGCGAATGTCGCGAACGGAGACGGCAGGCAGGTTGATGCGAAAATCTTGCCAGTGGCGGCCCGCGTCGAACGAGACCCACATGCCGTTCTCGGTCCCCGCATAGAGCAGGTACGGGTTACGCGTGTCGGGGCGAACGGTGCGCACGTATTGATCGGACGGCAGCCCCTCGACGATCTTCGTCCAGGTCGCACCGTAGTCGTGCGTCACAAAAACGTAGGGTGCGTAATCGCCCATGCGGTGGTTGTCGGCGATGGCGTAGGCCGTGCCGGCGACGAGCGGCGACGGCGCCGTCGTCTCGATGCGCGCGAACTCGGGCGTGCCGGGCGGCGTCACGTTGCTCCAATGTGCGCCGCCATCGCGCGTCATCTGCACGTAACCGTCGTCGGTTCCGACCCAGATCTCACCGCGATCGATCGCCGATCCTTCGATATAGAGGAGCGTATCGGAGTACTCGGCTCCGGATACGTCTTTGGCGAGCGGACCGCCCGAGGGAACTTGGTGCGCTTTGATGTTTCGGGTGAGATCGGGACTGATCGTCGTCCAGGTCTCGCCGCGATCGGTCGTTTGAAAGAGCACGTTCCCGCCAAACCACCCGACGTGTCCTTCCCAAGGAGCGAATGCGATCGGCGAATCCCAGTTGAAGCGGTAGGGCACGCTGCTCAAATCGAACGGGCCGAGAAAACTTCCGGGGAAGGCATCGTACGGGCGAATGAACCGGCTGACCTCGGTCTTGCGGTCGAAGATCGTAACCGCACCGTCTTCGAGATCAGACCAGACGTAGCGCGGATCGATCGGGTCGGGGACGGCCCACATGCCGTCGCCGCCGATCACATCGGTCCAGTGACGGTCGAGAATCCCCTCGCCGTCGAGCGAGTTCTCGGGTCCGCAGAAACCGCCGTTATCTTGAAACGGCGCGCAGACGAGGTATGGATTCTCGTCGGAGAGTCCGACGTGATAGACCTGTCCGATAGCCAGGTTGCGAGAGAACGACCAGTGCTCGAGATCGCTGGTTAACGCGTAGCCGCCATCCTCACCGACGATGATGCGCTTGGGATTGGCGGGATCGATCCAAATCGCGTGGTAATCGACGTGAACGCCCTTCGCGATCTCGGTAAACTTCTTGCCGCCGTCTTTACTCTCGGAGAGCATCTCCGAGACGGCGTAGACTCTATTGGGATTCTTCGGGTCGACGGCGATGTGAGTAAAGTAAAACGGACGCTGGTCGACCAGCGTATCGTTGCTGGTCATCGTCCAATGCGCGCCGGCGTCGTCGGAGCGCCAAAGAATGCCGCCCTTTGCCTCGATCAGGGCAAAGACCCGATTGGGGCGGCTCGGCGCGATCGCCAATCCGATTCGTCCGGTGTAACCGCTCGGCAATCCGTTTCCGGTCAGCCGCTTCCAGGTTCGGCCGCCATCGGTCGATTTGTAGAGGCCGTCGTCGGCGCCGCCGCTGGTAAAGGTCCATGGCACGCGGCGAAAGTGCCACATGCCCGCGTAGACGACGTTGGGATCGGCCGGATTCATCGCGAGGTCGCTCGCGCCGCTCGATGGGCCGAGGTAGAGTGACTTACTCCACGTCCGGCCGCCGTCGAAGGTTACGTAGACGCCGCGATCGGCCGAATCTTTGAACGGATCGCCGAACGCGCCGACGACGACGTGACGCGAGTCGTTCGGATCGATCGCGATGCGCGAGATGCTCCAGACGCCGGCGAGTCCGACCCGCGTCCAGTCTTTGCCGCCGTCGCTGGTCTTATAGAGACCGTTTCCATAGCTGACGTCGTTGCGCGGATTCGCTTCCCCGGTTCCCGCCCAGACGACGCGCTCGTCGCGCGGATCGATTGCAACCGCGCCGATTGCGCCGACCGATTGTTTCTCGAAGACCGGCTCCCACGTGGCGCCGCCGTTGATCGATCGCCAGACGCCTCCGCCCGCCGTGCCGAGGTAGTAGAGTTGATCGTCCTGCGGCGTTCCCGAAACTGCCGCTACGCGGCCGCCGGCGACCGCCGGCCCGATCGAGCGCCATGAGAGGTTAGCATAAGCCGCGGCCGCCAGCAGAACCGTCGAAGCGAAGATCATAACGCATTGACGGTTTTGACGCTTGGAAGCGCCTTCATTCCAGCCTTCTGCAAGGCCGCGTTCGCGCCCGGGAGCACGCCGGTCACAAACGCGTTATAGCGAGCGATCCCGTCGCGATACTCGGCGTGGACGCGCGTCACGAATTCGGTGAGCGCCGGCGTGACGGGCGCCTGCGCGGTTCCGAACGCGCCGAGCATATCCTCGTGCAGCCGGCCTTCATCCTCGGTTCCTTCGCCGCGAATGTTCACGGCAAGCGAATCGAAGAGCGTCTGGCGCGCGGTCGAAGCATCCTGGAGCTTGCTCGTCAGCGTCGCATTGTTCGCCTGTTTCGCCGATGCGAGCGCGGTGTCGAGCGCTTTTTGAAGATCGTCGAGGCTGTTGAGCATCGCATCGACCTGCGAGAGGTAACCCATCTGGCGCATCGCGTTATCGTAGATGCGCTGGTAATCGGCCTGCGTGAAGTGCGAGCGCGGGTCGGGCAGCACTTTGAAGTGCTGCACGTAGGTGTGTCCGCCAAGCGTCATGCGCACCGAGTAATCGCCGGGCACCACGCCGGGGCCGTTCTCGGGCCCCTTCGAGAAGTCGTTTCCGGCGTTCCATCGCACCGGACCGTTGACGCTGAAGTCCCACGTGTAGCGGTTCAGCCCGACTTTGTTGGAGATGTAGGGAAGGTCCTTACCGCCGACCTTATGCGTTCCCGAAACGCTGCGGATCACGCGGCCGCGCGCGTCGAGAATATCGAGCGCCGGTGCGTCCTTCTGCTTCGCGTTTTGGTAGAATGTGATCGTCACGCCGTTGGGCGGATTGTCGGCGGCGTAGTTCGTGTACGTTCCCTCGTCGTTCTCTTGGAGCGACCATTGGTACGCCTGGCGCGGCGTAAAGAGCCAGCTCCCGCGCGCGACGGCCTGCGCCAACTGCTGGACCGGAGACATGTCGTCCATAATATAGGCCGAGCGGCCGTGCGTTGCGATGACGAGATCGTCGTACTGCGGCTGCATCCGAATGTCGCGGACCGAGACCGAGGGCAGGTCGTTCTTGAACGATTGCCAGGTGGTGCCGCCGTCGAAGGAGATCCAGATACCCTCTTCGGTGCCGAGATAGACGAGCTCGCGATTGTGAATGTCGGGACGAATCGAGCGCGCCCACTCGTTTGCCGGAAGAGCGTTGACGATCTTCGTCCAGGTGCGTCCGAAGTCGTGGGTCACGAAGACGTACGGCGCGTTGTCGCCCATATAGTGTGCGTCTGACGTGGCGTATGCGGTTCCGGCGACGAGCGTCGAGGGTGCGACCGTCGCGAACCGTCCGAACTGTGGAGCGCCCTGCGGCGTTACGTTCGTCCAATGCTTTCCGCCGTCGCGGGTGAGCTGGACGAGGCCGTCGTCGGTACCGACCCAGATCTCACCCTTGCGAAGCGCCGAACCCTCGATGTCGAGGATCGTGTCGTGGTACTCCGCACCCGAAACGTCGTTGGTGATCGGACCGCCGGCCGTCTGCTGATGTTCCTTGACGTTGCGCGTCAGATCGGGACTGATCGGCGTCCAGGAGCGGCCGCGGTCGGTCGTCTGAAAGACGACGTTGCCGCCATACCAGCCGATGACCTTGCCGTCAGTCGAGCGCCACGGCGCGAACGCGATCGGCGATTCCCAGTTGAAGCGGTACTTGCTCGAGGCGGGCAGCCACGATTCTTTTGAGGTCTGTACGTAGGGTGCCGCAAACCAGCCGTCTTTGGTGACGCGGTTGGAGACGATGAGCGACCCGTCCTGCGAATCCGACCAAATCCAATTCGGATCGTCCGGTTCGGGAATTCCCCATTGGCCGTCGCCGCCGACCGTTACGATCCAATACTTGTTTTGAATTCCGGAAGGATCGAGGGAATTCGAGGGACCGCACCAGCCGTTATTGTCCTGCAACCCGACGCAGACGGTGTACGGATTATCGTTCCCAAGTCCGACGCGATAGATCTGCCCAATCGGTAGGTTTGCCGAGAAGAACCAGTTATCGCCGCCGTCGAGCGTCAGAACGTAACCGCCGTCCTCGCCAAGCATGATTCGAGCGGGGTCGTTCGATGCGATCCAGATCGAGTGAAAATCCGAATGGACGTCCTCGGCGATCGCTTTGAAGGTCTTACCGCCGTCGTGACTGAGCATCACTTCGAACGAGATCGCGTAAACCTTGTTGGAGTCTTTGGGATCGACTTCGACGTGCGAGAAGTAGAACGGACGCGCGTTGATCCGCGTATCCTTGCTGACCATCGACCAGTTCGCGCCGCCGTCGTCCGAACGCCAGAGCAAGCCTTCCTTCGATTCGATCAACGCGTAGACGCGATTGCCGTCACTCGGTGCGACCGCAAGCCCGATACGCCCCATCGGCGCCGCCGGCAGGCCGTGACCCTCCAGCTTCGTCCAGCTCTCTCCGCCGTCGGTCGAGCGGTAAAGACCGTCTTCATCGCCGCCGCTGACGAAGGTCCACGGGCGGCGCTGGAACTTCCAAATGCCGGCGTAGATGACGCTGGGGTTCTGCGCGTTCATCGCCAGGTCCGAGGCGCCGCTCTCCGGCCCAACCGAGAGCGTCTGCTTCCAGGTCTTGCCGCCATCGTCGGTAACGTAGACGCCGCGTTCCGTGCTGTCGGCGAAGACGTCGCCGAGCGCGCCGACGACGACGTGGTTATGGTTGCGCGGGTCGACGAGAATTCGAGAGATGTACCGGCTCCCTTTGAGGCCGACGTTCTCCCAAGTGTCGCCGCCGTCGGTGCTCTTGTAGACGCCGTCTCCGTAGCTCACGTCGTTGCGCGGATTCGTTTCACCCGTTCCGACCCAAACCGTCTTATTATCGGTCGGATCGATGGTCACGGCGCCGATCGCAGCCACGCCTTCCTTTTCGAAGACGGGATCCCACGTCTGCGCGCCGTTCGAAGATTTCCAGACGCCGCCGCCGGCGGCTCCGAGGTAGTAGAGTTTTGGGTCGGTCGCCGAGCCGGCGACCGCCGCGACGCGTCCGCCGGCCGCGGCCGGACCGATTGCGCGCCAGCGCATGTTGCCGAACGCCGGACCCGGACTCGGCGTCGGCGAGGGCGACGCCGTAACGACCGGCTTGGGCGGCAAGGGAGAGGGCGGTGCCGGCGACGCGGTCGGCGCGGCGGCGACGAGCGTAAATAAAAGTGCGTGGGCGATCAACTCCAAAAACCTCCTCGATTTGCTCTAGCGGCGGGGCAGCCGGGACTCCTTCGCAACTTCAATCAAAGAACTATCAAAGCAGCGCCTCAATGCGTTGCCGTGTGTACGTGCTGCGCTTGATATCGCGGAACGTTGACGTGAATTGCGTACCATTGCGACCACGCAATCATCGCGCACAATACGACCAAGAGGCCGATGACGATCGCCAGCGCTCGCCAGCGATACCGAGGTGCCCCAGGCGGCGCCGCCTCGGAAGGCGGCTCTGAGGGATGGCGCGAACCCACGGGCCCCATATGCGAAGGACCATCGCCAGCTTCCTGGCGGGAGCCTCGTTCGTATGTGGCTTGCTCGCGCTGAGCACCACGCCGGCGCTCGCGTCCCACCCTCCCGTCGCGGCGACCCCTGCGGCGATCGCCGTCTATGCCAAAGTGCTGCGTCACATCAATCCGCAACTCCCCGGTTGGGAGAGCCGCGATCTGGCCCGGCGGGTGCTCGTCAACGCCGAACGCTGGCGGATCGACGCCAACATGCTGGTGGCGATCGTCACCGTCGAGTCGCGCTGGCATACGCACGCGGTCTCGTCGGCGGGGGCGATCGGACTCGGCCAGCTCATGCCCGGAACCGCGGCGCTGCTCGGTGTGAACCCGCGCGATCCCAAGCAGAACCTCTCGGGAGCCGCGCGCTATCTGCGCGGGCTCATCCAGCGCTTCGGACGGAAGAACTACAACTTAGTCTTCGCGGCCTACAACGCCGGCCCGCACGCCGTCAGCGAGTACGGCGGCATTCCGCCCTACGACGAAACGCAGGCCTACGTGGTCCGCGTTCTTTCGACGTGGGAGCGGCTGGCGCGAAGCGTCCATCTGCCGGCGACGGCCTTCATCGTGCTGCCCGCGCACGGTCTCGACGTCGACTACTGGCTCGACGCCAACACCCAGCAATAACTATTCGAGCGCGCCCAGGATAGCGTCGACGGCCGCCTCCAGCCCGTCGGATCCGTCGACTTTGAGCGGAATCGCGCCGGCGTTGCGCGCCGCCTCAACGTCGCTCTCGCGATCGCCGACGACGACACAACAGGCCGGATCGACGCCGAGCGCTCGCGCCGCATCGAAGATGAGCTTCGGCTTGGGCTTCCGGCACTCGCAGGCATCCTGCGGCGAGTGCGGACAGACGAAGAACCCCGCGAACGGCCCGAGCAGCTCGTCGATCCGGCGATTGACCGCATCGACCTGGGCGGCGGTGATGTATCCGCGTCCGACGCCGCTCTGATTGCTGACGACGGCAAGCGGGAGTCCCGCCGCACGTAAGCGGTCGAGCAGCGCGCGCGCGTTGTGCGCCGGCTCGACTCTATCCGGATCGCCGTTGAACGGCACGTCGACGACGATCGTCTCGTCGCGATCGAAGAGCACCGCGCAGGGTCGCCGCACGGTCAGCGTTCTTCTCCTGCGAGCCGTCGCGTCAACCACGACGCAAGCAGCATGAAATAGGCCGGCGCTTGGGGCACGTCTAGCTCCAACGCGGCCGGACTCACATCCATCGTTTCGCGCGGCACGAACCGCATTGCGTGATCGGCCTCCGCGATCACCGCATACTCGACGTTCGATCTGGTTCTCGCCAGCGCGCGCAGCCGGTCGATCGTGGTGGCAACCGGTATCCACGGGTCGCTGCCGCCGTAGATGAAGAGCGCCGGAACGCGCACGCGTTCGAGCGCCGCGAGCGGATCGTCGTCCATCTGCGCGCGCCACGACGAAGCGGTGGGGTTCGTCGTCAACTCCTTGGCCGACGGCATGTACATGAGATCGAACCATGGCTTCGTGTCGATCTTCGAAAGCGCCGCGACGGCCCTCGCGCGCGGCACGTCGCCGCGCAGGTAGCCGGTCCACGCCGTGCGGGCCGCGAGCATCGCGTTGACGTCCGACTGCGAGTATCCGTTGACGCGCAGCCGGTTGGCCATCGCAAACTCCATCTGCGCCTCCGGCGTTACGAGCGGCGCCGAGACCGAAACCGCAAACGCGGCACGGGGATCGCGTTCGGCCGCGAAGACCGCAAGCCACCCGCCTTGGCTCAATCCCCAGTAGCCGATCCGCCTTGGATCGATCGCGGAGAGCCGAGCGATGGCGCGAGCGCCGGCGATTCCGTCGTCGGCCAACGTTTCGTAACTCACGTTTGCGGTTCCGGTCGACGCGCCGCTGCCGCGGCGGTCGTAGACGAGCACCGCGATCCCAACCGCCGGCAGGCCCTGACGCAGATGGACGAAGAGCGCCGCGCCCGCGCGGCCGACCCCGGCGCTATGGAAGGCGACGACCGCGGCAACGGGATGCAACGCGGAGGGCCGATAGAGCGTCCCGTGCAGAACCGCACCTGCATTTTCGAAGACCACCGGCTGCGAGAGCACTGCGGGCGTACCGGGCGTTTGCCAGGACGGATGCGTCGCTGCGGTCGCGCCGGTGCATGCGAGCAGCAGCGCGAGCGCTTTAGGAGACCGGGACGTAAACTTCGGCGCCCTGTTCGACGAACTCGCGGGACTTTTCGGCCATGCCGCGCTCGGCGTACTCGCGGACCTCCTGCGTGATCTTCATCGAGCAGAAATGCGGTCCGCACATCGAGCAGAAATGCGCGACCTTCGCACCGGGCGCCGGAAGCGTCTCGTCGTGGAACTCGCGCGCGGTCTCCGGATCGAGCGAGAGATCGAACTGATCCTCCCAACGGAACTCAAAGCGCGCTTTGGAGAGGACGTCGTCCCAATGCGCCGCACCGCGATGACCCTTCGCGAGATCCGCGGCGTGCGCGGCGATCTTATACGCGATGACGCCGTCCTTAACGTCTTTGCGGTTCGGCAGCCCGAGGTGCTCCTTCGGCGTAACGTAGCAGAGCATCGCCGTTCCGAACCAGCCGATCATCGCCGCGCCGATCGCGCTCGTGATATGGTCGTATCCCGGCGCGACGTCGGTGACCAGCGGTCCGAGCGTATAGAACGGCGCCTCCTTGCAGACCTCGAGCTGCCTGCGAACGTTCTCTTCGATCATGTGCATCGGCACGTGGCCGGGCCCTTCGATCATCACCTGGACGTCGTGCTTCCAAGCGACGTCGGTGAGCTCGCCGAGCGTTTCGAGCTCGGCGAACTGCGCCGCGTCGTTCGCATCGGCGGTACAGCCGGGACGCAGGCCGTCGCCGAGCGAGAACGCGACGTCGTATGCCTTCATGATCTCGCAGATCTCTTCGAAATGCTCGTAGAGAAAGTTCTCGCGATGGTGCGCGAGGCACCACTTTGCCAGAATCGATCCGCCCCGCGAGACGATGCCGGTGATGCGCTGCGCCGTCAGCGGAACGTATCGCAGCAGCACGCCGGCGTGAATCGTGAAATAATCGACGCCCTGCTCCGCCTGCTCGACGAGCGTGTCGCGAAAGAGTTCCCAGGTGAGCTCCTCGGCTTTGCCGCCGACCTTCTCGAGCGCTTGATAGATCGGCACCGTCCCGATCGGAACCGGCGAATTGCGAAGGATCCACTCGCGCGTCTCGTGGATGTTCTTGCCGGTAGAGAGATCCATCACCGTGTCGGCGCCCCAGCGCGTCGCCCAGGTCATCTTCTCGACCTCTTCGTCGATCGACGAGCTCACGGCCGAGTTACCGATGTTCGCGTTGATCTTCACGAGGAAGTTGCGGCCGATGATCATCGGCTCGCTCTCGGGGTGATTGACGTTCGCAGGAAGAATCGCGCGCCCGCGCGCGATCTCGCCGCGCACGAAATCCGGCTCGACGTTCTCACGCAGCGCGACGAACTCCATCTCGCGCGTGACCTCTCCCCGTCGTGCGTAGTGCATCTGGGTCACGTTCGCGCCGGGCTTGGCGCGACGCGGCCGGGGCGGCGCGGGGAAACGCAACCCATCGAGCTCGCTCATCGCATCGCGTCCCCGCCGGTAGATCGACGAAGGCCGTTCGAGTTCGACGGTATCGCCGCGCTGCACGATCCAGGCTTCGCGCAGCGGCGATAGACCGCGGCGAATATCGGTCGCGCAATCCGGGTCTCCGTATGGCCCGCTCGTGTCGTACAGCGTGTGGACGGTGCCGTCCGTCAGCGTGACCGCTCTGCGCGGCACGCGAATCGAGGGGTCCGAGCCCCCGACGTAAACCTTCATTTCGTCCTCCCTACGCCGGCATTATCCGGATCAGGTCTTGCGGTCGGCAGGCGCGCGCTTGCGCCGCTGCCCTCTCAGCACGTGGCTCCCGCTCCAGCGATTTTACCCTCCGTCGAGGCCACGCCCTCCGTCCAAGCGGAACCAGCCAGCCTACCGATTGGAGGAGGCCATTGGGAAGAGATGAGCTCTTCCGGCTCAAATGAGCCTTGCGGTAATGTCGACTCTCTCTCCCGATCCCGATCCGCAAGAGACGCGCGAATGGCTCGAAGCGATGCGCGGCGTGCTCGCCGTCGAAGGCCACGAACGCGCGCGTCAGCTCATCGCGAGCCTCGTCGACGAGGCGCAGAGCGGTGGCGCGCATATTTCGCTCGGATTCACGACGCCCTACGTCAACACGATTCCCGCCGATCGCCAACCGCCGGTTCCCGGCGATCGCGAGCTCGAAGCGCGCTTGCGCCACTACGAGCGTTGGAACGCGCTCGCGATGGTAGTTCGCGCGAACAAAGTCAGCTCGGAACTCGGCGGCCACGTCGCAAGCTTCGCATCGGCGGCGACGCTCTACGACGTCGGCTTCAATCACTTCTTCCGCGCGCCGAGCGAGTCGTTCGGCGGAGACCTCGTCTTCTTCCAAGGGCACTCGTCGCCTGGCGTCTACGCGCGCGCCTTTCTCGAAGGGCGGATCACCGAAGAGCAGCTCGAGTATTTTCGTCAGGAGGTCGACGGCAAGGGCCTCTCCTCGTATCCGCATCCCTGGCTGATGCCGAACTTCTGGCAGTTCCCGACGGTCTCGATGGGCCTGGGACCGATCATGTCGATCTATCAGGCGCGTTTCATGCGCTATCTCCACGACCGCGGGCTGCTCGACACCTCCGGCCGGAAAGTCTGGGCATTCGTCGGTGACGGCGAGACGGACGAACCCGAATCGCTCGGCGCGATCTCGCTGGCCGGACGCGAGAAGCTCGACGATCTCATCTGGGTCGTCAATTGCAACCTGCAGCGCCTCGACGGACCCGTGCGCGGCAACGGCAAGATCATCCAAGAGCTCGAGGGCGTCTTCAAAGGCGCGGGATGGAACGTCATCAAGGTCATCTGGGGAAGCAACTGGGACCCGCTGCTCGCCGCCGACAAGACGGGGCGCCTCGTCCAACTGATGACCGAGTGCGTCGACGGAGATTATCAGACGTTCAAGTCACGCAACGGCAAGTACGTGCGCGACGAGTTCTTCGGACGCTATCCCGAGACGAAGTCGCTCGTCGAGGACTGGACCGACGACGAAATTTGGGATCTGCGGCGAGGCGGCCACGACACGATCAAGGTCTACGCCGCATATAAGGCCGCCTTCGAACATCGCGGCCAGCCGACGGTCGTGCTCGCCAAGACGATCAAAGGATACGGCATGGGCGAGGCCGGCGAGGCACAGAACATCGCCCACCAAGCGAAGAAAATGGAAGTCGAGGCGATGCGCGTCTTTCGCGATCGCTTTACGCTGCCGATCTCCGATGCGGCAATCGCCGGTGAGAAGATCCCGTTCTACCGGCCACCGGAGGACGCACCGGAGATGCGCTACCTGCGCGAACGAATCGCCGCGCTCGGCAGCGTTCCGCAGCGCCGCCGCAAGTCGGTCGCGCTGACGGTGCCCGAGCTCTCCACCTTCGACGCGCAGTTGCAGAGCACGGGCGATCGTCACATCTCGACCACCATGGCCTTCGTTCGCGTCCTCAACGCGATCGCGCGCGACCGCGAGATCGGTCCGCGCGTCGTGCCGATCGTCGCCGACGAATCGCGCACATTCGGCATGGAAGGCATGTTCCGCCAGCTCGGCATCTACTCGTCGGTCGGCCAGCTCTATCACCCGCAAGATGCCGAACAGCTCATGTGGTACCGCGAGGATAAGCTCGGACAGATTCTGCAGGAGGGAATCAACGAGGCGGGCGCGCTCTCGTCGTGGATCGCCGCCGGCACCTCGTACACGAACCACAACCTGCCGATGATTCCGTTTTACATCTTTTACTCGATGTTCGGCTTTCAACGCGTCGGCGATCTCACGTGGGCGGCCGGCGACAGCCGGACGCGCGGTTTTCTTCTCGGCGCAACCTCGGGGCGTACGACGCTCAACGGCGAAGGGCTGCAGCACGAAGACGGGAGCAGTCAGGTCGCCGCCTCGTTCGTTCCGAACTGCATGAGCTTCGACCCCACCTACGCCTACGAAGTCGCCGTGATCATCCAAGACGGCGTCCGGCGAATGCTCGCCGAGCAGGAAGACGTTTACTACTACATCACGCTGATGAACGAGAACTACCAGCACCCGGCGATGCCGTCCGGCGCGCGCGAGGGCATTCTGCGCGGGATGTATCTCCTTCGCGATGCGGGTTCGAGCAAGAACAAAGCGCCGCGGGTGCAGCTCTTCGGCTCCGGCGCGATCCTGCGCGAAGTCGAGGCCGCCGCCGATCTGCTTGCCGACGAGTGGAACGTAAAGGCCGACGTATGGGCCGTGACGAGCTTCAACCAGCTCCAGCGCGACGGCGTCGCCGCGCGGCGGTGGAACATGCTCCATCCCGAAGAGCCGCCGCGCCGTTCGTACGTCGAGGAGTCTCTGGATGGACGCCCCGGTCCGGGGATCGCAGCGACCGATTACATCCGCACCTTCGCCGAGCAGATTCATCCCTTCATTGGACGCCGCTACGTCGCGCTTGGCACCGATGGTTACGGCCGCAGCGATTTCCGGCGCAAGCTGCGCGAGTTCTTCGAAGTCGGCCGGCATTTCGTCACCGTCGCGGCGCTCGTCGCCCTCGCCGACGAAGGCACGATCGAACGCGCGACGGTGCGCAAGGCGCTCGAGAAGTATAATATCGATCCCAACAAGCCCAACCCGATTACGGTATAGGCATCTCGCACATGAGTCAGATCGAAGTTCGCGTCCCCGATATCGGTGACTTCAAAGACGTGCCGGTGATCGAAGTCTTGGTCAAACCCGGAGATCGCGTCAAGAAGAACGACTCGCTGATCACGCTCGAGAGCGAGAAGGCCTCGATGGAGGTGCCGGCCGAAGCCGACGGCGTCGTTGCCGACGTCAAAGTCAAGGTCGGCGATAGAGTTTCGCAAGGTTCGACGATCCTCGTCTTGAGCTCGGACGGCGCGGAAGTCCCCAAAGCCGCGGCGACGAGCGCGAAGGAGTCCGCCGCAGCGCCGAGCGCGGCTCCGGCAGCGGCGGTCGAGGTTCGCGTCCCCGATATCGGTGACTTCAAAGACGTGCCGGTGATCGAAGTCTTGGTCAAACCCGGAGATCGCGTCAAGACGAACGACTCGCTGATCACGCTCGAGAGCGAGAAAGCCTCGATGGAAGTGCCGGCCGAAGTCGACGGCGTCGTTACCGACGTCAAAGTCAAGGTCGGCGATAGAGTCTCGCAAGGCTCGACGATTGCGGTTCTCAGCTCCGCGTCGCAGCCTGCGACGCCCGCCGCTCCCAAGAGCACCGCTCGCGCGGCGAAAGAACCGCCGGCATCATCGCCCCCGCAACCGCAAGCACCGGTCGCTGCGCCTTCGAGCGCGAGCGACGCAATGGTGCACGCCGGCCCGGCGGTTCGCCGTTTTGCGCGCGAGCTCGGCGTCGATCTTCGTGGTCTGCGCGGCAGCGGCCCGAACGGACGCATCACGCGCGAGGACGTGCAAGGCTTCGTCAAGAGCGCGCTGCAGAGCCGCTCGTCGGCGACCGGATCGCCGTTCCCGGGACTGCCGGCGTGGCCGAAACTCGATTTCGCGCAGTACGGCGCGGTCGAGCGCCGTCCGCTCTCGCGCATCAAGAAGCTCTCCGGTCCAAACCTGCATCGCAATTGGGTGCAGGTGCCGCACATTACCAACTACGACGAGGCCGACGTTACCTCGATCGAGGAGCTTCGGCACGAGGTCAACGCCGAGCAGGTGAAATCCGGCGGCCCGAAGTTGACGATGCTCGCGTTCTTGATTCGCGCCTCGGTCGCGGCGCTCCAACGCTTCCCCGAGTTCAACTCGTCGCTCGACGGCGACGAGCTGATACTCAAGCAGTACTACAACATTGGATTCGCCGCCGACACGCCCGGCGGACTCATCGTTCCGGTGATCAAGGAGGCCGATTCCAAGGGATTGATCGAGATCGCGCGCGAGGCGCAGGAGCTCGCCGGCAAAGCGCGCGAGGGGAAGCTCACGCTCGCGCAGATGCAGGGCGGCAGCTTTACCATCTCATCGATCGGAGGAATTGGCGGCACGGCCTTTACACAGATCGTCAACGCGCCGGAGGTCGCAATCCTCGGCGCGACCCGGACGTCGACCAAACCCGTCTGGGACGGCAAGAGCTTCGTCCCGCGCCTGATGCTGCCGATCAGCGTGAGCTACGATCACCGCGCGATCGATGGCGCCGGGGCCGCGCGCTTCCTCGTCTACATCGCCGAGCTCTTGGCCGACTTCCGGCGCGTGATGCTCTAACGCCGCGCGGCGGCTTTAAATATGACAGTAAGTGTCATGTTTAGCCTGCTACCCTCTTGGCAATAGCACACAGGCAACGACCGACAGGAGAGGCAGATTCATGATTAAAGGCATCGACATCGCGGCCTATCTGGTAAAGGATCCGCAAGCCGCGATCGCTTTCTACCGCGACGTGCTGGGGATGCAGCCGACCGAGATCGACGATCAGGGACGCGGCGCTGAGTTTACGCTTGCCGACGGCTCGACCTTCGGCGTCTGGAAGCCCGAGGACGGCGAGACGGGCGGCGCGGTCATGTTCGCCGTCGACGACGCGAAGGGTGCGGTCGAGCACTATCGCGCGAAGGGACTGCAGTTGAGCGACGTGATGGAATCGCCCGTCTGCTTCATGGCCTTCGGCCAGGACCCCGAAGGTAACGGGATCATCATCCATCAGCGCAAGAGCTAAGCGTACCGCCGGAGGGCTCGCCGCACGCGCGCAGCGATCTCGCTGCGCAGTCCGGCGGGCTCGATCAGCTCCGCACCCTCCGCCCATGCGACCGCTTGAAATATCGCTATCTCGGGACCCGGAAACGTCACGCGCACGACCGCGTCGCGCGCGCGCCGGGTGACGATCTCGGCCGGCCAATACGCCGTAACGCGCTCGAGGGCGTCATTGCGTACGCGAAGCGTGACGACGCAATCGCTGCTGCGTGAAGCCTCGGCGAAACGCGCCGACGATTCGCTCCAGTATCGCTCGAGATCGAAGTCCTCGGGACGGGCGAAGCGCTCCACGAGCTCGTCGACGGAACGGATTCGTTCGATGCGAAAACTCCGCAGCTCGCCGTCGTAGCGCGCGACCAAATACCAGACGCCGGCCTTCGAAACCAAGCCGAGCGGATCGATCGTGCGCGTGGACGGCGCGCGGTTGCGACCTTCGTAGCGAATGCGAACGCGGCGATCGTCCCAAACGGCGTGGCGCAAGGCCGAGAGCAAGGCGCGCGGCGGCTCGGCCTGATTCCAGCGGCGCGCGTCGAGGTGGATGCGCGAGCGCGACTTCTCCGCCGCACGCTGCGCGACGTCGGCGAGTCCGCCGTGAAGTTTTTCGAGCGCGCGTTTGAAGCCCGCGTCGAGCCCGAGATCGGCAAGCGCGCTCGCTCCCGAGATGAAGAGCGCGCGTATCTCTTCCTCGTTAAAGTGCGTCAGCGCGCGACGGTAGCCGTCGGCCAAGACGATGCCTCCGCCGACGCCGCGCTCGGCGTAGACCGGCACGCCCGCCGCGCAGAGCGCATCCACGTCGCGATAGATCGTCCGCTCCGAAACCTCGAGCCGCTCGGCGAGAACGCGCGCCGAAGACTGGCGGCGCGATTGCAGCAGCAGGAGCAGCGAGATGAGCCGGTCGGCCTTCACGGTTCCATCAAACTACGCAAATATGACAGATTCTGTCAACTATGGCGCTTATGCTCGTAGGGAGTTTCGACCGTAAAATATGAGGGGGAATCGTGAAGGCAACGGAGACCACGCGCGCCGCGGGGATCGACGCGCACCACTACCTCGCGAAAGACTTAGCTCGCGCCACGGAGTTCTATCAGGATTTGCTCGGCCTACGGCCGATCGCCGCAGGATGGGATCACGGCAGCGAATACGCGCTCGAGGACGGCAGCACGTTCGGGATCTTCGCCATGCCCGACGGCAGCTGGTACCCGTGCGGCGGCGTGATGTTCGCCGTTTCGGAGATCGACGAAATGGCGCAGCGGTTACGCGAGGCGGGCGTCCGCTTCTTCACCGATGGAGTGCTCGATACGCCGAACTGCCGCGTCGCGTGGTGCGAAGACTCCGAAGGGAACAACTTTGCGATCCATCAGCGCAAAGCGCCCTAGGAGCGTAGGCGCGTTGCTTACCGCGACGCGGCGAGCAGTTGGCGCAGCACGTACTGCAGAATACCGCCGTTGCGGTAGTATTCGGTCTCGTTCGGCGTATCGATGCGCAGGCGAACGTCGAACTCGATCGCCCGTTTGGTGCGCGGATCGGTCGCCTTCACGTGAAGTTTCATGCGCGGCTGAATTCCCGCCGCTGGTCCGGTGATGTCGTAGATCTCCTCGCCCTCGAGTCCGTACGTCGATCGGTCGGCGCCGTCGAGATACTCCAGCGGCAGCACGCCCATTCCGATGAGATTGCTGCGGTGGATTCGCTCGAATGACTCGGCGATCACCGCCTTGATGCCGAGCAGATACGGGCCCTTCGCCGCCCAGTCGCGCGACGATCCGGAACCGTACTCCTTGCCGGCGAGCACGATGAGCGGCGTGCCGTCGTCGGCGTACTTGCGCGATGCGTCGAAGATCGAGAGCTCCTCGTTGGCCGGCAAATATCGCGTGAACCCGCCCTCGACGCCGGGGACGAGCGCGTTACGCAGCCGCACGTTGGCGAAGGTTCCGCGCACCATCACCTCGTGATTGCCGCGGCGCGCGCCGTACGAGTTGAAATCGCGCGGCTCGATGCCCCGTTCGGTGAGATAGGCTCCCGCGGGACTATGGCGGGCGATGCTCCCCGCCGGCGAGATGTGATCGGTCGTCACCGAATCGCCGAGCACCGCGATCGCGCGCGCGCCGAGAACGTCGCGAACGGGCGCGGGCTGCGCGGGCATGCCCTCGAAATAGGGCGGCTGCTTGACGTACTCCGAGTGCGGATCCCACGCATACCGCTCGCTCGCGGCCACGTTCAATCCGTTCCAGTTTGCGTCGCCTTTAAAAACGTCGGCATACTCGCGCTCGAACATCTCCTCGCTGATGCACTGCGCCATCGTTGCCGCGATCGCGTCGTTGCTCGGCCAGATCTCGTGGAGAAAGACCGGTTTGCCGTCGCTTCCTCTCCCGACCGGCTCGGTCGTTAAGTCAATATCGATGCGTCCGGCGAGCGCGAAGGCAACGACGAGCGGCGGCGAGGCGAGATAGTTCGCACGAACCTGCGGATGGATGCGCCCTTCGAAGTTGCGATTGCCCGAGAGCACCGCGGCGACGACGAGGTCGCCGTCGGCGACGGCTTCGGCTACGTCGCTCGGCAGCGGTCCAGAGTTTCCTATGCACGTGGTGCAGCCGTATCCGACGAGGTTGAAGCCGAGGCGATCGAGATACTCTTGCAATCCGGCCTTCTCCAAGTAATCGGTGACGACTTTCGATCCGGGAGCGAGCGAGGTCTTGACCCACGTTTTCGTTTCGAGACCGCGCTCGACGGCGTTGCGCGCGAGCAGGCCCGCGCCGATCAAGACCGAGGGGTTCGAGGTGTTCGTGCAGCTGGTGATCGCGGCGATCACGACGGATCCGTCGTCGACTTCGTCGAGCGTCTGCACGACCGTCGCGGTTCCACCGCCGCCTTCATCTTCGAAGCGCGAGACTGCGCCGTTGGGGCGTTCGCGTTGGGCGACCCATTCGTTGAACGCGCTTTCGAAGGAGTCTTTCACGCGGGCGAGCGGAACGCGGTCCTGCGGACGGCGCGGTCCGGCGAGGCACGGCTCGACGTCGCCGAGATCGAGCGCCAGCGAATCGGCGAACTCGGGATCGGGCGTTGCATCGGTTCTAAAGAGGCTTTGCGCCTTCGCGTAGGCTTCGACCAGTGCGATCTGCTCGGCCGATCGTCCGGTCAAACGCAGGTACTCCAGCGTGCGATCGTCGATGGGAAAGATCGCGACCGTCGAGCCGAACTCCGGCGACATGTTGCTGATCGTGGTACGATCGACGACCGGTAATGCCGATAGGCCCGCGCCGTAAAACTCGACGAACTTTCCGACGACGCCTTTGCGCCGAAGCATCTCCGCAACGGTAAGCACGAGATCGGTCGCGGTCACGCCTTCGCGCAGCGCACCATCCAAGCGAAAACCGACTACCTCGGGAATGAGCATCGTCACCGGCTGCCCGAGCATCGCCGCTTCCGCTTCGATTCCGCCGACGCCCCAGGCTAGAACGCCGAGGCCGTTGACCATCGTCGTGTGCGAATCGGTGCCGACCGCCGTATCGGGATAGGCAAGAGGCGGCGCATCCGTCTCAGCCCGAGCCGAGCTTGCCTTGAGCTTGTCGAAGGGAGATGCGAAGACGACGCGTGCGAGATACTCGATGTTGACCTGGTGGACGATTCCCGTTCCCGGCGGTACGACGCGAAAGCCGGAGAGCACCGATTGGCCCCACTTGAGGAATGCGTAGCGCTCGCGGTTGCGCTCGAACTCGAGATCGGTATTCTTCGCCAGCGCGTCGGCCGTGCCGAAGTAATCGGCCTGCACCGAATGATCGATGACCAGCTCGACGGGTTGAAGCGGGTTGATCGCCTTCGGATCGCCGCCCATGGCGGACATCGCGTCGCGCATCGCCGCCAAATCGACGACGCAGGGGACGCCGGTGAAATCTTGCAAGAGCACCCGCGCCGGGGTGAACGCAATCTCCCGTTCGTGGCGCGCTCGCCCGCCGCGCGCCAACGCTTCGATGTCGTCGCGTTTGACGACCCGTCCGTCTTCGAAACGCAGGAGATTCTCGAGCAAGATTTTGAGCGAGAAGGGGAGCCGCGCAAGCGTGGTGATGCCGGCTCGCTCGAGCGCGTCGAGACGAAAATATCGATACGTGCGATCTCCGGCGCGCAGCGTATCGAGCGCTTTGAAGCTATTGGGGTGATTCATCGGATAGCCGTACTTTTGGGTCGCCGTGCGCGTAGCCTTCGATCTTGAGCGATGCCCCGCCGGTGAGCAGACGCCAGAGCGGATCGGCGACCAGCGATAGGCGCCAGGGTTGCAGCGCGAGTACGCGCTCGAAAGCGGTTCGGTCTTGCGGCACCTCGCGCGCGAGGCGCTCGATCGCCGCGCGCGGTACGAGCAGACTCGGCGGCAGGCTGGCGTCCCGCGCGATCTCCGCAACCGCCGCGCCGAGCAGCGAAACGAGCGCGTCGCGCGCGGGCGCGGCCGGCCGCGACGGACGTTGCGGGAGATCGGCTTCGTCGAGCGCCTGCCCCCGCGCAACGGCTTGCAGAATCGCGTTGCCGAGCTGACGTTTCATCCCGGCATCGAGCCGCCGGAGTTGGCCGAGCTCCTCGATCGACGTAGGCTTGAGTGTCGTTAGACCGGCAACGACGTCGTCGGGCAGCACGTACCGAACCGGAATATCGCGATCGCGCGCAATTCCATCGCGCAGCTTCACCAACTCGTTGAGGATGCCGAGCTCGCGGCGGCTCATGCGCGTCGCGCCCGGAATTCGTAGATAGGCACGCCGCTCGTCGGTGCGATAGCGTTCGATATCGCCCAGCTCGGCGCACTCCTCGTAGACCCACTCGTAGCGCCCGTTCTCCTCCAGGCGCGCACGCAACGCATCGTAGAGCGGCAAGAGGTAGGCGACGTCGCCGACGAGATACTCGATCTGACGGTCGGAGAGCGGGCGCGCCGACCAATCGCTGACCGTCTGCGATTTTGCGAGCCGCACGCCGCATACGCCGCGCACCAAGTCGGCGAGCGAAACCTGCATGCCGTAGCCGAGAAACGCCGCGGCGATCTGCGTGTCGAAGACGCGCGGCGCCACGAGATCGAATCGATCCGCGAGAATTTTCAAGTCGGCCGAGAGCGCGTGGCCGACCACCGTCGTATGCGTCAGCGCGAGCGCGAGCGGGCGCAGATTGGAGAGCGCGAGCGCGTCGACGATTGCGGCGCCGTCGTCGAAGGCAAGCTGCACCACCATGAGCCGTGGCGAGTAGGTTCGCTCGGCGTGAAACTCCGTATCGATCCCGACGCGTTCCGCCTCGCTTACGCGCTTGCAGAGCCGCTCGAAGCCGCTCGTCTCGGTAACGATCTGCGGCGTCGTCACGGCGCCGGCGAGGCCGTTTCGAAACGGCGGAAGTGAAAGTGCGGGCAGCGGTGCGTTTCGCAGTAATGGCGAGCGTAGTGCCGCGCGCGCGCCTCGTATCCGTGCAGCGCAACCGTAACCCGGTCGCCGAAGATCGTCAGCAGGGCACAGATGGGAATGGCGATCGCGCACATCGTCCAAACGTGTACCCAGACGGGGACGCGAAACGCGGCCGCGCTCGCGGTGGCGACCGTTCCGCCGAAACCGGGAATGACGCGCACTGCGAGCAAGAACGCGGGCGAGCCGACCGGGAAGCGCTTGACCCAGGCGGGGAGCCGGTGCAAGTACTCTTCGAGACGCCAAAGGCGCGTCGCGTGACGATTGATCCAATATCCCAGCAGCGCCGCTCCGATGAGACCGAAGATGTCGACGAGGGTTCCCTTGACCGGGCCGAAGATCGCGCCGTTCATGATCGCGAGCGCGTCGGTCACCGAAAACGGCGCCGAGGCGACCACCACAAAGACTGCAACGGCGAGCGGGTAGGCGAAGGGGCCGATCGTCCGAATCTCGTGCGCAACGCGCGGTTGATCGCGGATGACCAGATATGCCAGCAAAAACGAAGCGGCGAGCAGCGCGAGGGCCGCACCCTTGCGAAGGAGGCGATTCAAGCGGTGGTTGTCAAGGGGATCATCACGTTATTGTGCGGAGTTGGGCTCTACGCCTCGCTTTTCATGCTGAATAAGAGCCGGCGAGCTGCACGAGGCGAGATTGAAGGTCCCAGCGTGGTAAAAACGCCCAGGGCGCACCTTTTCGGTCTTCCTAACTCGATGGTCGGAACGATCTACTATCCGGCCGTCGCCGTCGCAGTCTGGCTCGTACGCGGAGCGGCCGCCGAGCTCGTTTTCCTGGCAGCGATGCTCTTGGCGGCGGCGTCATCGCTCTATCTGGGCTACTCGCTGATCTTCGTGACCCGCCGGGCGTGCCCGTTCTGCTGGACCTCGCACGCAATAAACTGGTGCTTGCTCCTTCTCGGCGGTTGGTTATTTCTTCCAGACGTATTGAATCGGGGCACCTGATTTTGTTAGAATCGGCCTCTCGGGTTTGGACGGCGACTCGTCGTCGCGACCGCCGAGAGAGAGGGCCGGATTCGTAGCGTGAGTTCTACGCTCCGGTGAACGGCAGATTCTGGGGGTGGGGCGAGTGCCCCGCCCCTCTGCTTTTTCTTTCGCTCTAGCTGTTGCGGACGGCGTCGATCATTGCGCGGTAGGCCGGGTCGCGCGTCGGCGTGCCGGCGAACCAGGCTTCGAGCATCTCTTGGGCTACGGGAATCGAGGTCGCTCGCAGGCTCATACAGAGCAGGTTCGCGTCGTTCCATTCGCGCGCGCCGCCCGCGGTCGCGGCGTCGGCGCAGAGCGCGGCTCGAGCGCCGGTAACCTTGTTTGCGGCGATGCTCACGCCGGTGCCGGTCCAACAGCAGAGCACGCCGTACTCCGACTCACCGCGGGCGACGGATTGCGCGACCGCACGGCCGACCGAGGGCCATGCCTCTTCTTCGCCCGGCGCGAGCGCGCCGAACCGCGCCACCTCGTGGCCGTGCGCGCGCAACCATAAGTCGATTGCCTCCGGGAGCTCTCCCGCCATGTCGCTGCCGAGCGCTATTCGCATGGAAAGGTATTCGCCGGGCCGCGCGGGCAGACTAGCCGTTCGTGAGCAGGGTGCGGTTGGCGGCGACGGTGATCTTGGCGCGGCCGCCATTTGAAGTCTATCTGACGCGTCGCAGCGCGAGCAGCGCCTTCGCGCCGGACGCATTCGTCTTTCCCGGCGGTACCATCGCCGACCAGGATCGCTCCGAGGCGGTACGCGCGCGCACGCTCGGGCTGCAAGCTGACCGTCTCGACCGCGAGTTTCGCGCCGCACTTCCCGAAGCGCTGGCCTGCGACGAGCCGCCGGTCGATCGCGAGTCGGCGCGGGCCCTGACCGTCGCCGCGCTGCGCGAGCTCTTCGAAGAGACCGGCGTGCTCTTGGCACGTACAACCGGCGGGTTGCCGATCGACGCATCCGGCGACGAGTGGGAGCGCGCGGCCGGCGAGCGCGTCGCGGTGCGCGACGAGAGGCTTGCCTTCGCCGACTTTCTTACGGCGCACGATTGGTACGCCGACGCCGAGGCGCTCTCGCTCTTCTCGCATTGGATCACGCCGCCGAGCGAACCGCGGCGCTACAACACGCACTTCTTCTTCGCCGTCGCGCCGCCGGGCCAGGATCCGCTTGCGGACGCATTCGAAACGCACGACGGCATCTGGATCTCACCGGCCGCGGCACTCGATCGCGGGCGCGCCGGGACGATGCACCTCGTCTATCCGACGATCAAACATCTCGCGCGCCTCGCCGCCTTCGACTCGGTCGATGCGGCGCTCGAGTTCGCGCGCAGCAAACCCGTGCTGACGATCGTCCCGGCCGATGCGGGCGACGACTTCGCGATACCGGCGGCACTCGAGAACGCATGGTAACGCCGGTTCGCGCCCCCAATGCATCGGCGATGACGCTGCAAGGCACGAATGCCTACGTGCTCGATTGCGGAAACGGCGAAGCGCTGGTGATCGATCCCGGGCCCCCGATCGACGCCCACATCGATGCGATCGTGCAAGCCGCCTCGGGTCGCGGCTTGGCGATCCGCACGATCGCGATCACGCACGGCCATCCCGATCACTGGCTCGGCGCGCCGAAACTGATCGCCGCAACGCAAGCGGTGCTCTACGCGCACCCAAAGAGTAAGATTCCGCACGACGCGGATCTTCCGCTCGAAGGCGATCTGCGCGCCGGCGACCTGGCGCTGCGCACGATCGACGCGCCAGGACATACGTTCGACCACGCGATTTTCTATCTGCGTGACGAAGGCGCGCTCTTCACCGGCGATACGATTCTCGGTGAAGGCACGACGGTAATCGCTCCGCCCGGTGGTGCGATGCGCCCCTATCAACAGACCCTGCGGCGCCTCGCCGACGAGTTCGGCGAAGCGCGCACTATTTACGGCGGACACGGACCGGCCGTCACCGATCCCGCGGCCAAGATCGAGGAGTACATCGAACACCGCCAGATGCGCGAGCAGCAGATTCTCGACGCGCTGCGTGACGGAGCCTTGACGATTCCCGATCTCGTGAAGCGCATCTACTCGCCGCAGCGCCAGGTGCTCTGGCCCGCGATGGCGCGTCAGATTCTCGCGCACCTTATCGCACTCGAGAACGAGGGTCGCGTCGTCTCGCGGCCGCTCGACCGGGCGATGACCGCCGACGAAGCGACGATCCTCAACCCGCGCATCGAGGAGATGGTCGGACCCGACGAGGCCGCCTTCATCGTCGCCGAGCTCGGAACGGAACTGCGGCTGGAGTCGCTGAACTCATACTCGTTATGAACGGCCGGCTCGCGGCTCTGCTCGGCATCGTATCGCTTGCGGCGTGCGGACCGCAAGCGATAACGAACCCGGCGCCTCCTACCTCGCACTCCACTGCGGTACGACCGCAGTCATGCTACGTCGTGAAGCAAGATCCGGCGCGCGTTCGCGCGACGATTACCTTTTACGGCTGGCCCGACAACTCGCCGCCGGGAGATCAAATCGCCCACCCGGTGATTCACCGGCGCGCAGGCGGGGACGGCACGTACTGCAATCCGACGACCTTTGCAACGGAACGCGCGAACAGTAAGACGATTCCCTATGGCACCAAGATCTACGTGCCGTTCATCAAGCAGTACTTCATTCGCGAGGATCTCTGCGCCGCGTCGGGGCCTAAGAGCGGCAGCGGCAGCCAAGGTTGTCACAAGCTCTGGTTCGATCTCTGGATCGGCGGGACGGCGAAGTCGAAATCGCACGCGGTAATCGCGTGCGAACGAAAGCTGACGCCGGGGGGCGCAGTGCCGGTCGTGCTTTGGCCGCGCGACGGAATGCCGGTCGCGCACGCCGGGCCGATCTATCGCGACGCGCCGCCGCCCGACGGAAGCTGCGACGGCAAACCGGAGCGCTAGCCGGTCCGAACGACGATCTTCCCGAACTGATCCGCCGCGGCCAAACGCTCGAACGCGGCAACGGAATCGTCGAGCGCAAAGACGTGGTCGACGGCCGGCCGCAGCCCATCCTCGAATAGCTCGAGCATCGCGGCGAAGTCTTGCGGACTCCCCATCGACGTGCCGAGGATCGTTACGTGTTTCCAGAAGAGCGGAAAGGGTTTGATCGTGGCGTCGCCGTTCGTGCCGCCGTAGACGACGATCCGTCCGCCGGGACGTACGATGTCGAGCGCCTTGCGTAACGTCTCGCCGCCCGACGAGTCGACGACGAGGTCGACCGGTCCGGTCGAGCGCAGCAGCGTCGTCCACTCAGGGTTCGTCGCATAGTTGATCGCGAGGTCGGCCCCGAGTGCGCGCGCGCGCTCGAGTTTTGCATCGCTGCTCGAGGTAACGATCGCGCGTGCGCCTGCGTGCTTGGCGAAGAGCAGCACGAAGGTCTGAACGCCGCCGCCGACACCGGTGACGAGCACCGTCTCCCCCGGCTTCACCGCGCCGCGGGTGAAGAGCGCGCGGTACGCCGTCAAGCCGGCGAGCGGTATAGCCGCGGCCTCCTCCATCGAGAGCGGCTTCGGCTTACGATAGACGTTGTCGAGCGGCACCGCGACGTACTGAGCAAAGGTTCCCTCGCGCGGCATGCCGAGAATCGTCGCGTTGCCCGCATCCCAGACGCGCGGGTCGTCGCCCCACCCCAGCATCGGATCGATCACGACCTCGTCGCCGACTTCGAGATCGGCGACGACCGAGCCGAGCGCGGCGACTTCACCCGCGCCGTCGGATCCAAGGGTGACCGGCAGGCGGATCTTCGGATATAGCCCTTGCGTGATGAAGAGATCGCGGCGATTGAGCGCGGCTGCCCGCACCCGCACCAGCGCTTCGTCGGCGCGAATCTCGGGAATGCCGACCGCATCGACGCGAAGGTTTGCGGGGCCGCCGATCTCGTGGAGACGAAGGGCCCGCATCACCTCCGTCACTGGTGGAAGGTTACGATGAACTTGACCGAAGCCGGCTCGATGAAGAGCGCGTCGGTCGGCGTATTGGCCAGGTACGACGTGTTGTTCGGGCCGGAGTAGAGCCCGCGATAGGGAACTCCGGCATCGTAGAGCGTGAACGGACCCGAGGCGGCGTTAAAGATGTTCGTCGCCGCGATCGTGAAGTCGAGCCGGCCGAAGTTCCTGCCGATGGCGCCGTCGATGAGCGTATAGGGCGGCTGCGAGAGCGTGTTATTTCTACCCGCAAACGTAAACGCGGTGGATGCGTGCCAGCCGTTCTCCGCCCAGGTGAAGACGGCCGAACCTTGCTGTTGCGGTACGCCGAGGAACTGCTGGTTGTCGACGAGCGTGCCGCCCGACGTGGGGTTGGACACCCACGGGCCGAGCGCGTACGGATAGGCGACGTTGAGCCCGTACGAGAGCGTCGTCGTGAGGTTCAAGCTCGGAAACGTCTGCTTGTATCGCGCTTCGGCGCCTTCGTAGACGGCGTTGCCGATGTTGATCGGAATCTCGTAAGCAAAGCCGAGCGCGGTTCCGCAGAAGCTCTGCGCGCCGCCGCCCGGGTAATAGTTCTCGATCGTATCGCGCAGGTTCGAGCGATAGATCGACACGTCGAGACTCGAACGGCTCGAGAAGAGATGCGAGAAGCTGAGCTCGTACTCGGTCGCGTGCTCCGGCAGTTCGTCGGGATTTCCGTTGGGAACGACGCAGTTCTGATCGGGCGGCCCGAGCGCGGGATTCGGCTGGGTCTTTCCGTTTACGGTAACGGGCGGGAAGAAGTAGCGTTCGGCGAGCAACGGCGCCCGAAAGCCGGTCCCGGCCGAGAAGCGCACCACGCTCGAGGAGCCGAGATCGTCGCTCAATCCCAACCGCCAGTTCAGCGTGTTGCCGAAGGTCGAGTACTGCGAATCGTAGAGTCCGCCGGAGAGCCTGACGTTTCCGAACTGTTGAGCGCCGCGGAAGAAGTACGATTGAATGCCCTGCCCGAGCGTCTCGGTGATGCCCAGCCCGGCGAGCGACTCTTGGCGCAGATATCCGCCGAATGCGAACTCGCCTCCATCGAACGTCCTGCCCCACGAAAGTCCCTCGCTGTAGCGCGTGTCGACGTGCGAGACGTCGTACGGCGAAATCGCACCGCCTTGGAAATCGATGTTGTTGTCGGTCGCAAAAAAGTCGGCTAGAAGAATGCCGGAGCCCAACGGCGTTCGCGAGTAGCCGTCGTAGGCGCGGATGCTCTGCGCGAAGTTCGCGCTGCCCTGGCCGATGTGGTCGCCGTAGGCGGGATTTGCCACCTCGTTCTGCGACCCCGATCCCGACGGTCCGAAGGCGCAGCCCGGCCCCGGTCCGCTAAAGACGCAGGTCGGATTCCCGGCGATTCCGTTCAATGCGCTCGATTCGTCGCGATTGTCCCCGAGCGTGAAGACGCGAAAACCGACGTCCGAGCGCTGGGAGAAATTGTAATCGAGGTTGACGAGTCCCAGTCGCGCCGAAATCGTCGAACCGAGGTGCGCTTGGAAGGGACAGTTCGGCGTCTTCGTCTTGGTCTGCGGGCCGCAGTAGGTCGGCAAATTGTTCGAAGGAACGATCCAATCGTACTCGTTTACTTGGCCGATCTGCTGGAAGTTGTCGCCGGCGATGGCGTAGCCGAGCTTTCCGATCGCGCCGGTCGCGTTGAGCCAAGTCTGGGTCGCTCCGTAGGAGCCCGCCGAGGTGGATAAGCTGAAGTGATCCTCTTGCGTCGGACGCAGCGAGACGAAGTTGACCGCGCCGCCGAACGTATTGCTTCCCTCCAAGTCGGTTGGCCCGAGACCCTCGGTGACGTTGACGCTATTGAATGCCGGCACCGCAAACTGCGAGAGATCGATATCGCCGGTATTTCCGTCGTTGAGCTGCTGGCCGTCGAGCGTGACCATTGCCTCCGACGGATCGGGCCCACGCAGCGAGACGACCGCGGGCGTCGTCGGCGCACCCGCATCGGGCCGCTGAATGACCACCGACGGCACTTGCTGGAGTGCCTCGAGCACTTGCGTGTATCCGAGCGCATCCATCTGCGCGCGTGAGACGTCCATCTCCGGGATCACGTTACGATCGAGCGTAAATCCGCCGTTCACCGTGACTTGTCCGATGGTACGCAGCTTCGGCGTATCGCTCGGCTCGAGCACGACCCGGATTCGCGAACCGTCGGTGACCTCGCCGGTGTTGACGGTCACCGTCAAGTATCCGCGCGCGACGACGGCGAGATCGTATCGCCCCGGAGGAATCTGAACCGAGAACTCGCCTTTGTCGTCGGTCGTCGTCTGGGTGGTGGCCGGACCGCGCAGCGAGAGCTGCGCGTGAGCAATCGGCGCGCCGCCGGGCGTCTGGACCGTGCCGCCGATCATGCAGCACGCCGCAATAAGCATAGGAAGCATATCTGCCCTCGCAATGTGTATCGAGTGTTTGTGGGTGGCGAAGGGCTTGACGGGGAGGGGCGCGCTTACCGCGCCGCAGTGCGGAAAGCCTGCGCGGGCAGATTGGAGCATCGGCGAGGGTGCGCGAGCGCCGAAGGCCGGTAAGCGCTTGCGAACGGGAGCGAGTAATCCCGGCGATCGCGGCTATGATACGCTCTCGATGCGAGAGAATCCAGCGCGCCAATGCGAACACTGCGATCGCGGTGACGGCTGCGCATGCGAGCGTCGTGACCAGGCCGAGGAGCACGGATCCGCCGAACGCGTCGTCGAGGTCCGTCACCGTCGTACCGGCCAATCGCGAGTCGAATACCTCCATCAAAGGGACGATCACCGATGCGAGCAGCATCGTCGCACCGACGAAGAAGGGTGCGCTCCGCCAGCTCGGCGCCCGCATCGACGCAAGCGTTCGATTGGCCGCCACGTCGCAGCAGAGCCGCAGGCCATGCAAGGCAACGACACCGGCGAACAGAGCGGCGATCGTAACGACCAGCCCGCGCGAGTCGTGGCTGGAAACGTCGTCGTAGCTTGCGTGCGCGACCAAAAAATCGGCGATAACGTCGATCGTCCCGTGCGCGACCACGGCCGCGGCCGCGGCCGCCGCGATTACCAATGCGAGGAGCGAACGAGAAACGCCGGTCACTTCATGCGCGCATTCGGGCCTTTCGGCTCCCGCGCCTCGCGAGAGCGCGCCAAAACAGCGGGTTGGTGGCGGCTCGCTTCAGTGCGGCTCGGGCCAGGCCTTCCCCAAGGCCGCGACGTAAGAACGCGGACGATGAATACCCCCGGCCGTTCCCTGCGCGCGTTCTTTCGCGGTCTCGCGCGCGTACAGCGCACCTTCACGATCGAGATCGGACCGTTAAAGGCCAGCGGAATTCCCGCGGTCTTGCTCGGCGTTACCGGCGTCGTCCTCGCAAGCGGGGTCACGGCGGCGCTCTCTCGCGGCGCGACTCGCCTTCCCGAGACGCTCGGCGAAGCGCGCGGTCTGGCCGAGGCGCTCAAGGCCGGTTCGCCCCGGCTGCGTTCGTGATCGGAGATGCGGCGCTCACCGACTTGATCCGGGCCGGTCTTCCGGATGCGGAGGTCCGCATCGTCGATCGCACCGGAACGATGGACCATTTCAATGTGACGGTACGTTCTAAGCAATTTCGGGGGAAGAGTCTGATCGAGCAGCACCAGCTGGTCTACGGCGCGCTCAAAGAGGCACTCAAAGACGGCCGCGTTCACGCCGTCGAACTCAAAACAATCGTTGCGGAGGGCTAACGAAATGGATTTTCAAGAAGAGATCGAGCGCGAAATCGCCGAGAACACGATTCTCGTCTACGGAAAGGGCACCAAGACCGCGCCGCGCTGCGGCTTCACGCTCGAGACGATCGAGTTTTTCAATCGTTTCGGCTATCCGTTCGAAGTCGTCGACGTGCTGGAGAACATGCCCAAGCGCGAAGCGCTCGCCGCGATGACGAACTGGCCGACGCTGCCGAAGGTCTTCATCAAAGGCTCCTTCTACGGCGATACCGACATTCTCGGCCCGATGGCCGAGAGCGGCGAACTGCAAACCACGCTACAAGAAGCGTTCGGCGATTCGAGTCATCCCGAGCGTAGCGCCGAAGGCGCGGAGTCGAAGGACGGCGCGAAAACCATCATCAACCTCCGGTGAGCTTTACGACGATCATCTCGGCCGAGGACCTCTACGAGCGGCTCGGCGCGCCGGATCTCGTCGTCTTCGATTGCCGCCACTCGCTCGCCGATTTCGCACTCGGCCGGCGGCTCTACGAGGAGTCGCACGTTCCCGGCGCATTCTTCGCCGACCTCGAGCACGACTTAGCGGGAACGAAGACCGGGAGCAACGGGCGCCATCCGTTACCGCAACCGGAGGTGTTCGCGGACTTCTTGCGCGCGTGCGGCGTCGGTAACGCAACGCAGATCGTCGCCTACGATGGAGGTGGCGACATGTTCGCGCCGCGCTTCTGGTTTCTCACGCGCTGGATCGGTCACGATGCGGTTGCGGTACTCGACGGCGGATTCACCGCGTGGAATCTCACCGGTCATCCCGTCAGCACCGCGCCGCCGCAGCCCGTGCGCGCGGGCGATCTTGCGCTCCGCCTGCATCCCGAGTATCTGGTCGACGCCGCCTACGTGCGCGAACATCTCAACGATCCGGCGATGCAACTGCTCGACGCGCGCGCAAAAGAGCGCTACAGCGGCGAAACGGAGCCGATCGATCCCGTCGCGGGACACATTCCGGGTGCGCTCAACCGCTGGTTCAAGGAGAACTTCGCGCCCGACGGACGACTGAAGTCACGCGCCGAGCTACGCGCGGAGTTCGAGCGCAGGGGCCTCGATCCCACGCGCATCGTGCATCAATGCGGCTCCGGCGTCTCCGCGGCGGCCGGACACTTCGCGATGCAGTACGCCGGCCTCGAAGGGTCGCGTCTCTACAACGGCTCGTGGAGCGAGTGGGTCTCCGACCCCTCGCGCCCAATTGCAACCGGCGAGTAGCGTAGTGCGGTTGTCCGAGCGCTCGCGCGAAGACGCTCGTCGCGCGCTTCCTGCGCGCTCCTGCTCCGCCGCTTTTTCGGGCCGCCCTGACGGAGAGCGCGCCGAAGCTTTTAAAGCGGCCATCCATGGCCGGCCCGAAACGAGAGCCAACCGCGCCGCGTGCTTCGTGTCGTGCACAAAGCCGCTCGGGATCTTGCTCAGCGGAATTTGCGACGAGCGCGGGCCGGCACAGGAGGTGCACTTCGCTCAGAGCTTGCTCGCCCGCGCGAGCGCTAAAGCAGGAGGCGACAGGACGTCGCCGACGAGCGGTTCCGCGAGCAAGACCCCGAGCGATTTTGAACGACTTAGCGTTTTGCTGGAGGCGGAACGGCGTTGGGTTTTGCGACCGCGCCGGCGGGTGAGGCTTCGAGACGGTCGAGCTCTTCGGGAGTCGGCGCTTGCGAAAAGTCGCGGCACGTGTCGACGAAGCAGAAGAATCCAAACGGCGTCGGTCCGCGATTGACGAACTGATGGAGTTCGAGCGGCGCGACGTAAATGACGTCGTCGGGCCCAATTTCGGTTGCGGTATCGCCGATGACGGCGTATCCGAACCCGTGACGGACGATGACGTAGTGCTCGTGCTCGTGCTTTTCGAGCCGCGACGCCGCCCCGGGCTGCACCTCGAAGTAGCGCAGCTCCATCTTCGGCCCCGGGTCGCTCGGGTCGTTCTTCCGGCTGCCGACGATCGTGTGCCGGATGACGCCGGTGCCTGGGGCATCCGGCGAATAGCCGGCCGGCTCGATACCATCCCAACCGTCACGCGTAGCGCGGACGACGCCTCTCGACATTTCCGCATCAAGATAACATATGGCGATAGCCCAACGCCAGGATTTGTCCGGACAGGACCCTAACGGCGCTCGCTAATGGCTCGCTACTGGCTGCTCAAGACCGAGCCGAGCGCCTATTCCTTCGAGCAACTTCGCAGCGACGGCACGACGCCATGGACGGGCGTACGCAACTTCCAGGCGCGCAACAATATGATGGAGATGCGCCTGGGCGATCTCGCGCTCTTCTATCATTCGAGCATCGCCGAGCCGGCGGCCGTCGGCATCTGCAAGGTCGTCCGCGAAGCCTATCCCGACTTCACCCAGTTCGACCGGAGCGGCGAATACTTCGACCTGCGCGCAAAGCAAGGTAAGCCGATCTGGTTCATGGTCGACGTCGAGTACGACGAAGCGCTCGAGCACCCGGTAACCTTGGCGAGCATGCGCGCCGAACCGCGGCTCGTCGGAATGCCGCTGCTGCGTCGCGGACAACGCCTCTCCGTGCAGCCGGTAATGCCGCACGAATGGAAGATCGTGCTCGAGCTCGCTAGCCGAGCGCCTGCGCTTGAGTGAGAAAGACCCGCTGAGCGTCGATCGGCATCTCGCCGGGCCCCGGTGAGAGCCGGCGGTAACTGCCGTCCTCTTGGAGCTCGCGGCTCTTCACGTTGTCGGCGAGCAGCACCGTCATCAGGTGCGAGGCAATCGTCTCGGCGATGACCGGGTCGAGCACCGGAACGGCGAGCTCGACGCGGCGGTCGAGATTGCGACCCATCCAATCGGCGCTCGCGATAAACGCTTCGCGCTCGCCGCCGTTCTCGAATACGTAGATGCGGGAGTGCTCGAGGAAACGCCCGACGATGCTGCGCACGCGAATGTTCTCGCTCACGCCCGGAACGCCCGGGCGGAGCACGCACATGCCGCGCACGAGCAGATCGATCGGAACGCCGGCTTGCGAGGCCTTATAGAGCGCGCGCACGACTTGAATTTCCGTTAACGCGTTGATCTTCGCGCGGATGCCGGCGGCCCGTCCCGCGCGAGCGTGCTCGGTCTCGCGCTCGATCCGCGCGATCAACTCGCGATGGAAGGTCACCGGCGCGACCCAGAGATCTTCGTAGTCGGTGACCTTCGAGAATCCGGTCAGCGCGTTGAAGACCTGAGCGTCGTCGGTTCCCAGCTCCGGGCGGCAGGTGAAGAGACTCAAGTCGGTATAGAGCAGCGCGCTCTTTTCGTTATAGTTGCCGGTTCCGAAGTGCATGTAGCGCCGCAATCCGTCCTCGTCCTCGCGCACGACCAATAGCGTCTTCGCGTGAACCTTTTGATTGGCGAAGCCGTAGACCACGTGCGCCCCGGCGCGCTCCAGGCGTTTTGCCCATTCGATGTTGTTCTCTTCGTCGAATCGCGCCTTGAGCTCGATGACGACCGCGACTTGCTTCTCGTTTTCGGCGGCCGTGAGCAGAGCGCGCACGATCGGCGAGTTCTTCCCCGAGGTGCGATAGAGCGTCGCTTTGATCGCCAGAACCTTCGGATCTTCGGCAGCCTGGCCGAGGAATTGGATGACCGGATCGAACGACTCGTACGGATGATGGAGCAGGATGTCGCCTTCGCGAATCTGCGCGAAGATGTCGGTAACGCCGACGAGCCGGCGCGGAATCGCGGGCATGAACGGCTTGTCGCGGACGTTCTCGTAATCGGGTAAATTTACGATCTGCCAGAGATCGCTCAGCGCCATCAGCCCGTCGATCTCGTAGCAGTCTACCGCTTCGAGCTCGAGCGAGGTGCAGAGAAAATCCCGCATGTACTCGGGCATGCCGCGCTCGATCTCGAGCCGCACCGGCTCGCCGAAGCGGCGCCGCCGCAGCTCCGACTCGATCGCGCGCAAGAGGTCGTCGGCTTCGTCTTCCTGCAAGTCGAGATCGGCGTCGCGCGTTACCCGAAAGAGATACGAGTCGCGCACGTGCATGCCGGGAAAGAGCACGTCGAGATGATGCGCGATGAGATCGTCGAGCAGCACGAAACGGCGCTCGTTCGCCGCGGCTCCTTCGACGGGCACGAAACGCGGGAGCGTCGGCGGAATCTTGACGCGCGCGAAGTGCAGCTCGACGCCCTCGCGCGTCGTCTCCTCGAGTTCGACCGCGAGCGAGAGCGACAAATTCGAAATGTACGGAAACGGATGCCCGCTATCGACGGCGAGCGGCGTCAACACGGGGAAGACGCTCTCGTCGAAAGTGCGTTCGAGCGCGCTCTGCGTCTCCTCGTCGAGCTCGCTGACGCGCATCAGCCGGACGCCTTCGCGCTCGAGCGCAGGCAGCAGGTCGTCGTTGAGCAGGTGCATCTGTTGCGGCAACGAGGCGCGCAGCCGGTCCGAGATCGCCGCAAGGTGCTCGGTCGGCGTTCGCCCGTCTTCCGAGCGGCGCACGACTTGCGCCTCGATCTGCTGCTTGATCGCGGCGACGCGAATCATGAAGAACTCGTCGAGATTCGTTCCGTAGATAGCCACGAACTTCAGCCGCTCGAGCAGCGGGTTTCGCGCGTCGAGGGCCTCCTCGAGGACGCGGTCGTTGAACTCGACCCACGATAATTCGCGACTGATGTAGAGCGAAGGATCGTCGAGCGACGCAACGGGAACCGTTGCCTGCTTCGGATGCGGCTGGGTAATCATGAATCTCTTTAGCTTTGCTTAGCGGTACGTGCCGGGTTTCGCCTCCCGAGCGGCAAAAAACTTGCGTGAATGGCCGATTTCACCGCGCACGTCACCGAGCACCTCGTCCTCGCCCTCTCGGCCCTCGCGCTCGCGCTCTCGGCCGGGCTCCCGCTGGGCATCCTCGCCGCCGAGTCGGCACGGCTGCGCGGCGCGGTGCTGGCGCTCGCAGGAATCGGACGCACCCTTCCGAGCCTCGCCGTCCTCATGCTGCTGCTCCCGTGGCTTGGCGTCGGCGCGGCGCCGGCGATCATCGCGCTCGCACTGCTCGCGATCCCGCCGATCGTCATCGCGGTCGATCTCGGCATCCGCGGCGTGCCAAGCGCGATGCTCGACGCGGCGACCGGCATGGGAATGACGCAAATGCAGCGCTTCGCGCGCGTCGTCGTACCCTTCGCCCTGCCGATCTCGTTCGCGGGTCTGCGCACGGCAACGACCGAGACGATAGCGAGCGCAACGCTCGCAACGTTCATCGGCGCCGGCGGGCTCGGCGACGAGATCGTCCGCGGTCTGCAGACCGACGACCCCGTGCTCCTCTTCGAAGGTGCGGCCACCGTCGCGGTGCTCGCGCTCGGTGCCGACCTCTTGCTGGGACTCGCCGCACGGTGCGCGTGATTTCGCGCGCGCGCGCGCTGGCCTTGGCCGCAGCGGCCCCGCTCGCGACAGGCTGCGCGTTCGATCCGTCGGCGATCCGAGTCGGCTCGAAGAACTTCACCGAGTCGTTCGTCATTGCCGAGATCTACGCGCAATCGCTCGAAAAGGCGGGCATGCGGGTCGAGCGGCTCTTCAATCTCGGCTCGACGCAGATCGCGATCGCCGCGATGCAGCGCGGCAACATCGACCTCTATCCGGAGTATACGGGAACGGCGTTGATCGACGTGCTCCATCTCCCGCCGATCAATAACCCGCGCACCGCCTACGCGGTGGTCGCAGACGCCTTCGCCAAGCGCTACGGCATCGTTTGGCTAAGCCCCTCGCCGATGAACGATTCGCAGGCGCTCGCGACGACGCGAGCGATCGCCGCACGTTACCGGATCGCGACGCTCTCCGACGTCGCGCGCGAAGCACCCTCGCTGCGCTTGGCCACGATTCAAGAGTTTCTCGCGCGCCCCGACGGCCTGCCCGGCCTGCAGCGATTCTACGGCGGATTTGCGTTTCGCGAAGTGCGTACCTACGACATTGCATTGAAGTATCGCGCGCTGCTCGAAGGAAAGGCCGACGTCGCCAGCGCTTTCTCCACCGATGGTGCGATTGCCGCCGACAGACTGCTGGTGCTGCGCGACGACCGTCATTTTTGGTCGGCATACAACGTCGCGCCGGTCGTCCGTGCAGCGACGGTGGCCGCACGTCCGAAGATCGCGGTGGTGCTCGACGCCGTCTCGCCGAGAATAACCGACGCGGCAGCGCAAGCGATGAACGCCGCCGTCGAGAACGATCAAGCGGATCCCGCCGACGTCGCGGCAGAGTTTCTGCGCCGATGAATCCCGCGGCAATACGCTTCGACGACGTCTCCGTGCGATATCCGGGTTCGGATCGCTACGCGGTCGAGCGCGTCTCGCTCGACGTGCGCGGCGGCGAACTCGTCGTTCTGCTCGGGCCCTCGGGAAGCGGCAAATCGACGCTCTTGCGCACCGTCAACCGGCTCGTCCCGTGCGACGCCGGGCGCGTCCTCGTCGACGGGACCGACATCGGCGAACTCGAACCCGTCGAGCTGCGCCGCAACATCGGATACGTAATTCAAGCGGTCGGTCTCTTCACGAACATGACCGTGGCGCAGAACGTCGCGATCGTTCCGTCGCTGCTCGGCTGGAGCCGAACCGAGATCGGAGCGCGCGTCGACGCGTTGCTCCAACTCGTCGGTCTCGATCCGGCCCGCTATCGAAGCCGGCGTCCCAGCGAACTATCGGGCGGCGAGGCGCAGCGCGTCGGCGTCGCGCGAGCGATCGCGGCGCGACCGCGAGCACTGTTGATGGACGAGCCCTTCGGCGCCGTCGACGTCGTCGTCCGCACCGCCCTGCAGCGCGAGCTGATCCGCATCGTCGCCGAGCTGCAGACGACGACGCTCTTCGTAACGCACGACGTCGAGGAGGCCTTCCGCTTGGCCGACCGGATCGTCGTGGTTCGCGATGGCGGTGTCGAACAGGCCGGCGAACCGTTCGAGCTCTTCGAGCAGCCCGCCACGCCATACGTTCGCGAGCTCGTCCACGCCGGCGACAACGTCTATCGCGAGTATTTCATGCGCGGGCGCGAGCTCTTGCGATCGCGATGAACTATATCGTCGCGCATCCGTGGCGAGTTGCATCGCTGACCGCCACGCACGTCGAGCTGGTCGCAGTCGCGCTCGCGGTCGCGCTCCTCTTCGCCGTTCCGCTCGGCCTCGTCGCGGTCCGCCGGCCGCGCCTCGCCCCGTGGCTGCTCGGGACGCTCGGGGCGATCTACACCATTCCGAGCTTAGCGATGCTCGCCGTCTTCGTCGAAGCCTTTGGGCTCGGCTTCACGCCGATCTTCGTCGCGCTCGTTCTATACGCGCAGTTCATGCTCGCACGCAACGTCGCCGCGGGCATCGCCGCCGTCGACCGCGCGCAAGTCGACGCGGCGCGCGGCCTCGGCATGTCGGCACGGCAAATTCTCTGGCGCGTCGAGTTTCCGCAGGCCTTGCCGGTGCTCATCGGCGGCGTGCGGATCGCGGCGATCGCGATGATCGCTATCGGGACGCTCGGCGGTTACGTCGGCGGGGTGGGACTCGGCGTGCTGATCTTCAACGGCCTAACGCTCCATCAGCCGCAGATGATCGTCGCGGGCAGCCTCGCCGTGTCGACGCTGGCGATCGCCGCCGACGCGCTCTTACGCCTCGCCGAGCGACGCGCGCGCTACGGATAGGTTTGGACGCAGCTTGCCGTCGCGTCGCTGACCATCGCCTGCATCGTGAATTTCCTCTTGCCGAACGTGTCGTTCGCGATATTGAAAAACGCACAGACGTCGGCGATCTCGCCGCCCGGGCCATCCCACGCCGTCGAGGGCTGCGGATCGGTAATCGCTTCGCCGATCTCGTGCCCGGCGATGATCGTCACGCCTTCATCCGCCGCGCTCTCGCCGGGCGGCGGATCGATGCTGTTCGCCCCGCAGCTCGTGCCGCCGTCGGGCACGTACGGAAAGTAGACGTAGGCCACGTTTTTCTTCTTCTCGACGGTTGTGCCGTGATAGGAGCACCAGTGATCGGGGAAGTTCGCCTCGCTCCGACCGTGCGGTGTCACGACGAAGTAGACGCCGTTCGAATCGTAGCCGAAGTGGTCGACGGCCTTGATCGCCTCGGCCGCAATCTGCGGATCGTTCGGCGTCTTTGGAACCGCCGCGGGGTCGATCCAGCTGCCGCCGAACTGATCTGCGCCGTTGGTAATGTATTCTTTCGTGCTGCCGGATAGTTCCTGATAGTACTGCGTCTCGATGTTGTTGTGACCGCTCCCGCCCATGGCCTTAGCGTAAGCGAGGAGCAGCGGCCGGATATGGTCGGGGTCGCCGTATTTCTTGAATCCCCAAAAGTCGAAGTAAATCTTCGGATTGAGAATGACGGCGCCGCCCAGATAGGGCACGTAGTCGCGTCCGGGCGGAAGGCGCAGAGCCATTTCGCGATTCGGCGCGTAATGCGGCCGGTGGTAGACGGTCCCCCCGGCGTCGATCCATCCGCTCGAAGAGGCAGTTTGCGCGGACGGATTCGCTGGTCCGAGGCTGCCGCCGCAGCCGGCGCCCGCGAGCGTCGCAGTGAGAACGAATGCCGATGCAAAACGCGAGAGCGCGCGCGTGCCAACCATCGGGTGCTCCTTACTTCTTGACTAACAGGTGCAGACTGAAGCGGTTGGCGCGGTCGTGCCAGGCCGATGCCGGCGCAAAGCCGGCGGCGCAGCCGAGCCCAACGACGTCCTCGTCACTAAATTTATACGACGATTCCGTGTGAATTCGTTCCCCCGAGCGAACGCTTACTTGCAAATCGATCGCCGGCACGGAGACCGTTGTGCTCTCACGCGCCTCCAAAAACGAATCGACCGAGCCGCGCACGGCGTCGTAGCGCGCGACGTGATTGAAGTTGCGCACGTCGAAATCCGCACCGAGCTCGCGATTGATGCGTGCGAGCAGATTCCGGTTGAAGGCCGCGGTAACGCCGGTGGGATCGTCGTAGGCGAGCTCGAGCGTCGCGCGATCCTTCTTGAGGTCGGCGCCGAGCAGCAAACCATCGCCGGAGCGCAGCGCGGCACCGAGCAGGCGCAAGAGCTCGGCTCCTTCGAGCGGTTCGTAGTTTCCGATGTTCGAGCCGAGCAGCATCGCGAGCGTCTTGCCCCCGAGGCGAACCGCGTGCGACTCGAGCACGTCGAAGTAATCGCCCGCGTAGGCCCGGACGCGAAGCGTCGGAAAGCTCTCCACGAGCGCCAGCGACGACGCTCGCAGGGCCTCGGTCGAAATGTCGATCGGACTATAGCAAAGCTCGGTCTGCACGCGCAGCGCTTCGCCGATCAGCAATCGCGTCTTCACCGCGCTGCCGCTCCCCAGCTCCAAGAAATCGACGGGTGCGTCGAGCAGACGAACGATCTGCCATCCCCATTCGGAGAGAATCTCCGCTTCGGCGCCGGTGAGGTAGTATTCGGACAAGCGCGTGATCGTATCGAAGAGCGCCGATCCGACCTCGTCGTAAAAATACTTGCACGGCAAGCGCTTTGGTTCCGAGGTCAGACCGCGCGCGACGTCTTGCGCAAACGAGGGCACGCCGCGGGATTGCGGCACGGTTATGAGCTCGAATCGGTCGCCGGCCGCGATGTGAGTAGCCAAGGACCGCCGCTTCCCGGCAGGGGCCCGAGCAACCCTTCTTCCCAGGCCTTTTTGGGCGGCCTTACGGTTCGATCAGCTCGACCCGCAGGCGGGAGTTACGAAAGCCGTAGAGCGCGTAGACGAAAATTCCGACCAGGAACCAGATCCCGTAGCGAACCCACGTTGCAACTTGCAATCCGGTGACGAGATAGAGGCACGAGGCGCCCCCGGCAATCGCAAAGAGCGGTAAGAGCGGGGCTCGGAAAGGACGCTCCGCCGTCGGATTCACGATCCGCAGAACCAAGACGCCGGCGCAGACGATTGCGAAGGCTGCGAGCGTTCCGATGTTCACCAGCGTCAGCAACTCGGTCAACGGCAGCACGGCGGCGAAGACGGCGACGATCGCGCCCGTGATCAGGGTCATGCGCGCGGGCGTTCGAAAGACGTGGTGGATGTGCGCGACGCCCGGCGGCAGCATTCGATCGCGCGCCATCACGTAGAAGATGCGCACCTGTCCGAGCAGCGAGGTGAGCATCACCGTTGCATTTCCGGCGAGGCCGCCGATCGCGACGATCCAGTAGAGCGTGTGACTCTTGCTCACCGCTCCGAGCGCATCGAGCATCGCCGCGCCGTCGGAGAGGCGATCGAATCGCAGGACGCCGACCGTACAGAGCGTGAGCCCGACGTAAAGAATTCCCCCGATCGTCAGCGCCAGAATCACGCCGATCGGTACGTTGCGCTCGGGATTCTTCGCCTCTTCCGATGCGACGGTCACCGTATCGAAGCCGATGTAGGCGAAGAAGACGAGGGCCGTGCTCGCAAGCACGCCGTGATAGCCGAACGGCGTGAACGGCCGAAGATTCGACGGATGCACCGCGTGCGCGACCGCGACGATGAAGACGATCATCGCGAGAATTTGAAGCACGACGAGCGCGCCGTTGACGCCGGCCGACTCGCGGATCCCGACCGCGACGAGCAGCGTCACCGCGAGCGTGACGATCGCGGCAGATAGATCGATCTGTGGATGCGCCGCGTGCACGTTCGCGGTTTGCGCCCAGGCGGGAAAGACGATCCCCACGTTGCCGAGCATGTGCTGAAAGTAATCGGAGAGCGACGATGCGGTCGGGGCGAGCGAGAGCCCGTATTCGAGAATCAAGTCCCAGCCGATGATCCACGCGACGAGCTCGCCGAGCGTCGCATACGCGTAGGTATAGGCGCTACCGGCGACCGGCACCATCGACGCAAACTCGGCGTAGCAGAGCGCGACGCAGAGGCTTACGAGTCCGGAGAGCACGTAGGCGAGGATGACGCCCGGACCGGCCGCATGCGCGCCGGCACCGATCGTCGGGAAGATGCCGCCGAGCATGGTCCCCAAGCCGATCGCGGTGAGCGCCGGCCACCCCAAGACGCGCCGCAGCTTCGGTCCCTGGCCCTCGCCCGCGGTCCAGCCCAACGGCTGGCGCGAGAGTAGCTGCTTTACGATGCTTGGGCGCGGCAAACGGCTAGGGCTTCGGGCAGAGTTCCCGTAACGCGGCTTCGGCGATCGGGTTCGCCGGGACACCCATCGGCCGCGCGTAGAGCGCGAAGTACGTCGCGCCGCCGATGGTGGTCATCACCATCTCCACCCGCGACTCGTCACCGCCGCGGGACGACGTCCCGCGCGCCTGCATATAGATCGCCGGTTGCCGCCCGCAGATAACGATGCTCTCGCGCCGCTGGATCGTCGTGTTCTTCAAGGAGTCGTCGACGCCCGGCTGCGCCGTGACGTCGCTCGGATTGATCGGCTTGGGCGACTTGAAGAGGATGAGCGCCTCATGACGACCCACCGGCGGCTTCCAGAACTGCATGAAGCCCATGATGCCGGGCGAGGATTGCCAGCCCGGCGGCGCTTGAAAGCGCAATCCGTCGGCGGGACTTGCATTAAAGGCACATCCGGCCGCGGTGAAGGCGACCAGTATCGCCGCTCCGGCACGCGAGATCGTCATCTCGGCCTGTTCTTCACCTCGTGAGCCGCCTGCGCCTCGCTCGGTAGCGGGTGGCCGACCGGCGATTCGTACGAGACGATGCGCGCCCAGCGGTCGTAGATCAGCGCGACATACTCGCGCGTCTCGGCGTACGGGGGCACGCCGCGATAGGCGGCGACGGCGAGCGGGCCGGCGTTGTAGGCCGCAAGCGCCGTCGCGTACGGATCGGCGTAGCGATTGCGATAGGCCGCGGCGTAGCCGCCGAGCAACGCCGCGGCGGCGTCGATCGAAGCGAACGGATCGTACGGATCGACGCCGACGCCGGCGGCCGTGTCGGGCATGAACTGAGCGATGCCGATCGCACCCGCAGCGGAGAGCGCGCGCGGATCGTAGGCAGACTCTTGGAGTAGCGTGGCGCCGAGAAACTCCGGCGCAAGCGCGTTCGCGCGCGCCGCATTCGCGGTCGCACCGGCGAAGAGCAGCGCGGCAGCCGGTGCGAGACGCGGATTCGTGCGAAGAATCGCTCGCGCGATCGCGAGCTCGGGATGCGCGAGCGGCGGTCCGTCGCGAACGAGCATCGCGCCTTTGAGCGCGTCGACGTTCGCGGGCCAGGGCCAGCTTAACGCGACGTTAAGGGCACGGCTCAGATGCGCCGATGCGCTAATCGCTGCCTTCGTGTGGTATATGGTATGAACCGTGCAGCCACACAACATCGCCGCGAGTATGACGTTTATAACCGCTCTCATCGTTACGCTCGTTGCCGGAGACTTCGGCTCGACGTTCTTCTATCACGTCCCGCAGCATCTCTGGTTCACGCTGCATCTACGAACGCATCACGACCGCCGGCGCTCCTATTTCGACCATGCGGTCATCTCGACCGACCCGGCAGTCCTGCTCGACGGCTTGCTCGGATCGATCCCCTATCTCGCCGTCGCGGCGCTGCTCGCGCGGCTCTCGTGGCCGGGCGCCCTCGCGGGCCTCGCCCTGGGTCAGCTTCACGTCTGGTGGCGCCACACCGGCCAGCTCGGCTGGCGCACGCCGGAGTGGCTGCGTGCCCTCCTGCGACCGCTCGCCATCGTGCTCCCCGAGGACCACGATGGCCACCACCGAAACCCCGAAGTCGAGTTTGGCGACATTTTTCGATTCTACGACGCGCCTGCTCGAGCGCTCTTGGCCAGGCTTGCTCGCACCGGCCGCCGAGCGCGCAATGCCGGCAGGCGTGCGACCAGGAGGGTACCTGCCAGAGCCTAATCGGGAGATCGAATGACCAAACGGGCCCTTCTGTTGATTTCAGATACCGGCGGCGGTCACCGCAGCGCGGCCAACGCCATTGCCGCAGCTCTGGAAGAGACGAAGTCCCCGCACGATTACGAGTTCCGGATCGAAGACGTCGCCGCCCATTGCGCCTTCCCGCTCACCCAACTCGGCCTGGGCTACAGCATGGCCTTGCGATACGCGCCGCCGATCTACGGCGCCCTCTATCACGCAACCAACGGCCGGCGCCGCTACCGTGCGCTCGTCCGATTCTGCGAGCCGCTCTACCGCGAGCGCTTGCGCGATCTCTTTATCAGCTATCAGCCCGACGTGATCGTTTCGATACATCCGCTGCTCAATCACGCGGCCCTGCGCGCGCGCGACGACGCGCGCATGCAGCACGTTCCCGTCGTGACGGTCATCACCGATCTCGGCAAGGTTCACGAATCGTGGCTCGTACCCGAGGCCGATGCGATCGTCGTCCCGGCGCGCGAGGTCTACGCCCGCGCGCTCGCCCGGGGCGTGCTGCCCTCGCGGCTGCGACTGCTCGGCCATCCGATTCATCCGAAGTTCGACGACGTCACGGGAAGCAAGGCCGATCTCCGCGCGCAGCTCGGGCTGCCGGCCGATACGCCGGTCGTCATGCTGATGGCCGGCGGCGAGGGGGGCGGCAAATTGCTCTCGACGGCGCTCGCGCTGGCACGCGCGCGCCTGCCGATCGAACTCGTCGTCGTCTGCGGCCGAAACGAACCGCTTGCCCAGAAACTCGGCGAACTCTCCGCGACCCTCCCGACGCCGATGCAGGTGCTCGGCTTCACCGATAAGATCCCCGAGTATTTTCGCGCGGTGGATATCCTCGTCACCAAAGCCGGTCCCGGAACGCTCGCCGAAGCGAATGCCGCACAGCTTCCGGTCGTCGTTTACGATTACGTTCCCGGTCAAGAACGCGGCAACGTCGATTTCGTGCGCCACAACGGCCTCGGACTCATCGCGCTGCAGGGCGCGTCGACGGTCGTGACCGCGGTGCGTTCGCTCATTGCGAATCCCGCGCGCCTCGCCGAGATCCGCCACAATCAAGAGATCGTCGCGCCGCGTCGCAGTTCGCGCCGCATCGCGGCGCTCATCAGCTCGATCACCGAGACGGGGCGAATCCCGGCCTCCGACGACGCCGCGGTGCGCATGCTGCAAACGGCCGCCGCGGTTTAGCGGTCGCCCAGGGCCCGAGCGAGCGGGCACGAAGGCGTAGCGAACGGTGAGCGAACGGTCGCGTCGGCTGTGGCGTATCGCGGCGGTCTTGGTGATTGCCGGCGTTCCCGTAATCGCCTCCCTCGTCAACCTCGCGACGCCGTTCGTCCACTACGCACGATTCGGATTCGTCGCTTCGAGTAACGGCGTCGTCGCCGCAGTGCTGCCCGACTCTGCAGCCTCCGACGCGGGCGTGAAGCCCGGCGATCGCCTCGACGTCGCGACACTCACGCCGCAGCAGCGCGTATATCTTCATTGGCCATTGACGCTTGCAGGCACGAGAACCACGTTTCGCTTCGTTAAAGGACCGGCGCGCGCGGTAACGCTCGTGGCGCGCTCGGGGCATTCAAGCTTTGGCGTAAAGCTGAGCTACTTTGCGTTCTTCTACCTTTTGGTCTTATCCATCATCGCGACGGTCCTCGTTGCGGCTGCGCTCGTCCTCGCGCATCCCTCGCGAATGACGTGGGCATTTCTTTTCTTTGCAGCCGGTTCGCAGACCGGGTCGCCGATTCTTACCGCACTCATTTCACCGCCCTGGATTGTGGCTTACTCCGCCTACTGCGGCATAGTATGGTTTGCCGCTTCCATCGCTCTCGTCGTCTTTGCGCTGCGCTTCCCCGCCGATCAGGTGCGCGGTGTGGGCGCGGTTGCCGACCGCTGGTTACCGTGGCTCGCGGTTATCGTCGCGCCATTCATCGTGTATGCAAACGTCGGCCTGGTCTACCGGGGCACGAATACGACCGGCTTCGAGAGTCTCCTTACGATTGCATCGACGGCACTCTACGCCCTAGCGGTCGTCACGTTCGGCATTCGCTACACGACGGAAGGGCAAGACGAGCGGCCGCGCATGGCCTGGGTAATCGCCAGCTTTCTAGTCGGTTACGCGGGCAGCGTCGCGACGCGAATCTTTGACAGCGTCGGCCTCGCCGTGCCTTCGGAACTATGGAATTTCCTGTTAACGCTCAACGTTGCCGGGCCGATCGCGGTGGCATATGCGATCGTCAAGCAGCGCGTTATTTCGGTGCGCTTCTTCGTGAACAAGGCGGTGATCTTCGCCGTGCTCGCGAGCTTGGCGATCGGCGCGTTAGTCCTGCTCGACTGGTCCGTCGCCGGCCGCTTGGAGCGGCTCTTTCCGATCGGAGGCGTCGCGAGAATCGGCGTCAACGTCGCAGCCGCACTCGTGCTCGGCCTGCTGATGTCTTGGCTCTATGCGCCGCTCAGAGATTTCGTCGACCGGCATCTCTTTCCGCAGCAGTATCGTACGCGCCGGACGATGATCGAGCTTGCCAGAGGTCTCGTTCATACCGAGTCGGCGCAGATGATCGACGAGGCGCTGGTGCGCAGCGTTTCGGGAAGCTTAGAAATCGGATCGGTAGCGGTCTTCGTGCGCGGTGACGACGGGACGTTCCGGCGCGAGGCGGCTGAAGGTTGGGGCGACGACGACGTCCTCGAACGCCTCGACATGGAGCGCCTGGCGGACTCGTTCGAGCAGGCGAAGGGTGCGCTCCGTTTCGCCGACCTGCAGCTGATCGGCGGGCGTGTGCCTACCGGTGATGCGGCACCGGCAGTTGGATTTCCGATTTTTGTGCGGGGAACGCTTAGCCGGTTCGTGCTCTTTTCCGGGCATCCGCACGGGCTCGAGCTCGATCCGTCGGAACGGCGGCTGATCGGCGAAGTCACGCGCGCGGCATCGCACGGATTCGCCCGCCTCTCTCAGATGTAGCAGGCTAGAGCGACTGCATAAGCTCGACGGCTCCGGCGTGATCGAGCAGCGCGCCCTCGCTAAGTAGCGCCCGGCAACACGCTTCGCCGAGCTCGCGCCGCAAGATCGCGAGCTCCTCGACCGTCTCATCCGGATCCGACTCCTTGCGTGCGGCGCAGACCGCTTCGTTCCACCCCAGGAGCTTGGCGCAGATGTCCAAACGATCGCTGCGATCGGTTCCGCAAGGCCGGCCGTGATCGAGGACCACGACCTTGGCAAGGGTTCCGGCAACGTACGGTGCCAGATCCGGGCGTGGATTTTGCGGATCGAGGGTGACTGCGAGCGCTCGCTGTGCGACCGCCTCCGCCTCGTCGAAGCGGTCCAGCGCGAGCAAAAAGGTGCATTGGTTCAGCATCAAGATCACGCACGTCAACCCGCCTTCGGTGGCCTCCGCTTCGAGCGCCGGAAGAACCTCACGCGAATAGGCGAGCGCCATTTCGTGACGGCCGAGTCCGTATTCGGCTCGCGCGAGCTCGACTTTGATCAGCCGGGCGGTGCGCTCGTCATCTTCGGGCAGCACTTCGAGCGCTTCGAGATTGAGACTCCGCGCCGTCGAATGAGTTCCGCGACGAACCGCTACGAAGGCGAGATAGCTCAAGGTCGTCGCGACCGCTCGCCGAGCTCCCGATTCGCGCCAGAATGCGAGGGATCGTTCCAGCTCGAGCTGCGCTTCGTCGAGCTGCCACGCATGCGTGAGCGCACGCCCGAGCAGACGCCGCGCCGTAGCCGTTGCTCGGGCGTCATTTAAGAGCCGGCTCTGCGCTACCGCGTCACGAGCCGCGGCAATCGCCCGCTCGTGATCGCGCAGATCGACGTAGCACCATGCGAGCTGGATGGTGAGAGAAAGGGCTAGCGAGCGTGGCGTCTTCTCGTCGACCGCTTCGGTGGCCAAAAGAAGCCAACGAAGCGCCTCGGTCGCTCTGAGGAATGGAACGCGCCAGGCGAGCTCCTGCCCTAGAGGCGCGTTCGTGCGGTGCAGAAGCGTCCACTCCATGACTTCGTCGAAGTTTGCACTCTCGGCGCGCATCGTGCGCAAGGTCTCGGGCGATCGGTCGAGACGCGCGTTATACGTGGCCTCCGACCCGGCGATCGTGCAGCTCAGCTCGAGGAAAGTGCGCGCGAGGCGCTCCGCGATTGCCTCGAACTCGCCATGCTCGGCGAGCCGTTCGCGAGCGTACTGGCGGGTCGTCTCTAGTACGACGTAACGCGTCTCGTCGCCGCTGATGTCGGCCGCGATCAGCGATTTGTCGACGAGTGACGAGAGCAGGTCGAAAATCTCGCCCTCGATTTGGCCGTCATCGCCGCAGACCGACGCGGCCATAGCGAGCGTGCACCCGCCGGCGAATACGGAGAGCCGCTCGAAGACTCGCCGCTCCGGCGGCGTAAGCAAATTGTAGCTCCAGTCGATCGTCGCGCGCATCGTTTGCTGCCGGGGGAGTGCGGTGCGCGTTTGACCAGCCAGGAGGGCAAATCGGTCGTTGAGCTTCTTGACGAGCGTTTGAAGCGAGAGCGCATTTACTCGCGCGGCCGCGAGCTCGATCGCCAATGGAATCCCGTCGAGGCGCCGGCAGATCTCCGCAACCACCGAGACGTTCTCGTCCGAAATCTCGAACCGATGGTCGACGGCGCGCGCTCGATCGCGAAAGAGCGCGAGCGCGGCAAATCCGGCGATATCCTCCGCACGCATGCGTAGCGCCAATTTCGGGCGTCGGCAGGCTCAAAGACGGCAGCCGATACGCAAATTCGCCCGCAGCGCGAAGCGGCTCGCGACTAGTTGAGACGATGCGCAGAGTATGGCACTCCGCCAGCAGTCTCTCCGCGACGCGGGCAACCTCCACGACAAGATGTTCGCAGTTGTCGAAAACGAGCAACAAGGGCTTGTTCCTGAGGTACCCGGCGATCGTATCGAGTAGCGATTCGTCAGCCGTTTGCCGCACGCCGAGCGCGGAGGCGATCGTTAGGACCACCGACGACGGATCGCCGAGTGAAGCAAACCCGACAAACGAAACGGCAACGCCGGCTGAATTGCTGACCACGTTGCCGACTTGCAGCGCAGTCTGCGTCTTCCCGACGCCGCCTGCACCGGTAATGGTGACGAGCCGGCGGTCGCGAACCAACGCAGCGATCTCACGAATTTCCGTCTCGCGACCGACGAAGCTGGTAAGCGCGAGCGGCAGCGGTGCGACCGTCTCTCTCGGCCGGCCGGCGGTACCCGGGGGCGCGCCTCGCGGCGCCGCTGGTCGCGATGCCGCCGCTTCAAACTCTCGACGCTGCTCTTCGCTCAGCGCGAGCGCACGGATCAAGAGCACGAGCGTCTCCCGGTGCGGGTTCCGCCGATACCCGCGCTCGAGCGCGCTGATTCCTTCGGTGCTCATCCGCGCGCGCTCGGCCAGCGCTTCTTGCGAGAGCCCAGCGGCAAGCCGATGGCGCCGCAGCAGAGTTCTGAACTCCGCGCCGCTTGCTCGCTCCTCGACCTCCATGGCGCTCGTTACCTTCGTGCCGCCACACCGAGCGTCCCCGGCGCAGCGCGTTTAGGTAGCTATCGAGGCGGCGGCTCTCCGTTCCAAACGATTCCGCCCGGCAGAATTTCCGGCGGTCGCGGCGGCTGATTGAAATCGAAGTCGCGGCGCAGGTCGCCTAGGATCGGGACGCTCTCGCGGACCGTCGGCCGTTGATCCGGCCGGCCGTCGGTCTTCGGATCGATCCGGGCGCCGCCGAGAAAGTCGTCTTCGATGAACTTGTTGTAGGCGTCGTGGCTGAGCGTTTGGTGATCGATGAAACCGCGGCGTGCGTACGGGCTGATCACCATCGCGGGCACCCGCAAGCCGTAGCCGTTCTCGTCGACGCTCGGCGGCGCGACGTGATCGTAGAACCCGCCCCAATCGTCCCAGGTGAGAAAGATCGCCGTGCTCTTCCAATCGGGGCCGCGCATGATCGCGTTGATCACGCCGGTGACGTACGCCTGACCGCGGCTGACCAGCGCGGGCGGATGTTCGCTATACGGCCCGGCCGGCGTCAGCCAGACGACGCTGGGCAACGTTCCGTTGCGAGCCGCGGCGTAGAAATCGCGCAGATCGCGAATATTGCCGAGCTCGCCGTCGCGCTTGACCGTATCGAAATAGGGCAGCGGGTTCCAAATGCCCGGCGTATGCGCTTTCTGCTGGACCGGACCGCAGTCGTCTAAGTTATTCGCACAGTCGGGCTGGTCGCCGGCCATCACGTAGTAGCCCCAGCTCACGTGATGCGCGTGCAGAAGATACGTCAGGTCGGTCCACGCATAATCGGGGCGGCCGGGCGCGGGCGGTTTGAATCGCGCGCCGCGCGACCGGAAGTCCGGCGGAAAGTCGGGTGCCTCGAGCTCGTTGACGCAGCTCATCGGTTCGCCGATCTTCTTGCACCACGCCGACCATTCCGAGACCATAAAGAGATGCTGCGGCAGACTCCATGAGGCGTTCGGCTCGAAGAGATGGTCTTGCAGCACGAAATCGCGTGCGTACTTCCAATAGTTGGCGAGCTCGTGTCCGTCGTGGTATCCCATGACGTCGCTGCCGCCGCCGCAGTTGGGATTCACTCCGCCGCAGCGGCGATTCGTCCGCCGTTGCGCGGTGGTGATGAATCCATCCATTCGTCCGCCGTCGATGTCGTCGACGGCGGAGTTGGCGTTGTGCGGCCCTCCGCCGTTTCGATCGTTCGTATCGTGAAACGGGCGCACGCAGTTGTTCTGCTGCGGATCGGGCGCGCAGACGGACGGCACGCCGTCGCGCATCGGAATGCCGTCGGCGCCCGGAAACGTTCCAAAGTACGAATCGAAGGAACGGTTCTCTTGCATGATGATGACGACGTGGTGAATCTTGTGAATCGGATCGCCGCTCTGCGATCGGGCGGGCGATCCTGCGATCGCCGCGAGAAGGACGACAACCGCGAGGGCGTTATACCGCAACCGTAACGCCCGCGGCCAAGCCGCCGCGAAACGCGACCGCCGCCGCTCCGACTTGACCGGCATCGTTGCCGAGCGAGGCGACGACGATGTCGGTCGTCCCCTTCGGCACCATCGTCGTTAAAGCGTCGACCTGCGGACGAACCGCGTCGAGCATAAAGTCGCCGGCACTCGACACGCCGCCACCCAGCGCGATCCGCTCCGGGTTGACGAAGGCGATGGTATTGGCTAGGCCGATCGACAGATCCGCGATAAAGTTCTTCCACGCCGCCAGCGCGTGACCGTCGCCGGCCTGGGCGGCGCGGCGAATCTTCTTCGAGCTGAGCTTATCGCGCGCCACGTCGAGCAGACCGCTGCGCGGAAAGGAGGGCGCGACGGCAAAGGCGTGCCGGATGAGCCCGGTGCCCGAGGCCTGTGCCTCGAAGCAGCCGATCTTTCCGCAACTGCAAACGAACCCGTCGGTCGGTCGGATTTGATGGTGACCGACCTCGCCGGCACCCCACTTGTGACCGAGCAGGAGTTCACCGCCGGCGACGATCCCGCCGCCGATCCCCGTTCCGAGCGTCAAGAGGACGAAGTCCTTCGTGAGCTTGCCCGTCCCGTGCATGTACTCGCCCAGCGTGGCACAACGTGCATCGTTTGCCACATAGACGGGAATTCCAAACTTTTTGCGCAGCGTCTCGCCGAGCGGCACGTCCTTCCAGCCGAAGTTTGGGCTGTAGAGCACCGAACCGGTGGCCGCGTCAATGTTTCCCGGCGAGCCGATGCCGATGCCGACGACGTTGCCGGCATCCTTGAGCGCCATGCCGATCGTGGTCTCGAGCGCTGCGACCACCGCCTCGAATTGAAGGTCTTCGAGATCTTCTTCATGCTGGCGGTGGATTGCCCCGTCCTCCGTGACCACCGCTGCGGTCACGTGAGAACCGCCGAGGTCGACGCCGATAGCCGTTTGCATGGGCATTATCTTTGGCGCTTCGCGAAGGCGGCACCCGCAAGACACGGGAATCGAAGACTCGTTATGGAGACGATTGACCTCATCAATTTACGCAACTATTCGCGACGGACCGGAGAGCCGACGCACCCCGAGCTGCTCGATGCCCGGCCGCTCGAACACGTCAACCGCATCGAAATCGACGAAGAGCACATTACGATCGAGTTCGACGAAAAGACGTCGCGCTATTACAACACCAACGAAATCACCAAACGGGAATGGGTCTACAAGTATAACGACGACCCGACCTTCGTCGCTGCGATCGGGCGCGTCATCGATCTCGCGCGCGCCAATCTAAAGGATATGCCGGACAACGTCGCCTGCCCGCCCGGCTGCGCGGAGTGCTGCAGCGGGTACGAGCCGTTCGTCAGCAAGGCCGACGTGCAGCGGATCGCCGATCATCTGGGAATGAGTTACGCAGAGACGATGAGCCGGTACGTCGTCGAGCGCCGCTCGGCCGACGGATATCACGTCGGCTGGCTGCGCAAAGTCGGAGACGACATCTCCGACCAATGCGTCTTCTTGATGGGATCTCGCAGCGGGCGTTACTACTGCGGCATCTATGAGGCACGCCCCGGCGATTGCCGCGAGTTCACCCCAATCGGCTGCGACGACGTCGACACGTCGCTGCCGCGTAAGACGAATTGGAAGATCGGTGCGCCCTTCCAACCGAAGCGGCGTGGAATGGCTCGCAACGGCAAACGCCGGCGATAATCAGCAGGCGTTGGCGCGACAAGCGGATTACCGAAAAATCGCGTCGTAAGCAGCCCGGCATGCGTCATCTTCTTGCATGTACTCTGGGGTGCACCGTCCTCAGCTTTACCGCGGCTCCAATCCCGGCGCCGGCGCAAACGCTCTCGCCGTCGCTCTATCAAGGGTTGCGCTGGCGATTCGTCGGGCCGATGCGCGGAGGACGCACCGTCGCGCTCGACGGCGTCGCGAATCAGCCGAACCTCTTCTACATTGCCGCGGTCAACGGCGGAATCTGGAAGAGCGACAACGCCGGGCGCACCTGGGTTCCGATCTTCGATCGCGAGCCGACCGGGTCGATCGGCGCGCTGGCCGTCGCACCAAGCAACCCGCAAATCGTCTACGCGGGAAGCGGCGAAGGCTTGCAGCGCCCCGATCTCGCGGTCGGCGACGGCATCTACAAGTCGACCGACGGCGGCACGACCTGGACGCATCTGGGTCTGCGCGACGGGCAGCAGATCGCCTCGATGGCCATCGATCCCACCGACCCAAAGCGGCTCTTCGTCGCGGTACTCGGTCACCCGTACGGCCCGAATGCCGAGCGCGGCATCTATCGCACGCTCGACGGCGGCGCGACGTTCCAACGGGTGCTCTATAAAAACGAGGATACCGGCGGCTTCGACGTAGTGCTCGATCCGCGCGATCCCGAAGACCGTTTACGCAACGCTCTGGGCGGCGCGACAGGCGCCGTGGGAGATCGGCGGATCGTTTGAAATTGCCGGCAGCGGCCTCTTCAAGTCGAGCGACGGCGGCGCGACGTGGACGCAGTTGACTTCCGGATTGCCGGCGAGAATCGGACGCACCGAAGTTACCGTAGCACCAAGCGATTCGAACGTCGTCTACGTCTATGCCGATGTGGAGGCGAACGGCGACGACTCCGGCGCCCTCTACCGGAGCGACGACGCCGGCACGCACTTCACCCGCGTCAACGATGCCGACGAGATTGCGCAGCGCGGGAACGATCTCGTTTCGCTCGCCGTCGATCCGGCCAATCCGCAGACGGTCTATCTGACGAACACCTCGACCTACCGCTCGACCGACGGCGGGAAGACGCTGGTTCCGATCAAAGGCGCTCCCGGCGGCGACGACTATCATAACGTCTGGATCAATCCGCGCGATCCGAGGATCGTCGCCCTTGCGGCCGATCAAGGTGCGGCGATCTCGGTCGACGGCGGCGCGACGTGGAGTTCGTGGTACAACCAGCCGACCGCGCAGATGTATCACGTCAATGCCGACCATCGTTTTCCGTATTGGGTCTGCGGCGGACAACAGGAGAGCGGCTCGGCATGCGTGCGCAGCCGCGGCGATTGGGGAGAGACGACCGAACGCGACTGGCATCCGGTCGGTGCCGAAGAGTACGGCTACGTCGTCCCCGATCCGCTGCACCCCGGCGTCTTCTTCGGCGGAAAGGTCGAGAAGTTCAGCGAGCACACGGGCCAAGCGCAAGAAGTTTCGCCGATCGTATTTCGCTCGAAAGACCGCCGCGTCGTCCGCACCGAACCCCTGGCCTTCGACCCGTTCGATCAGCGCCGTCTCTACTTTGGATCGAACGTCGTCTTCGCGACGACCGACGGCGGTCAGAGCTGGCGCGCGGTCAGTCTCGATCTGACGCGCAAGACTCCGGGCGTACCCTCCGTGCTCGGCACGTTCGAAAGCGACGATCCGCAGCACGGCGCGCATCGCGGCGTCGTCTACGCGCTCGCGCCCTCACCGGTGCGCCGCGGGACGATTTGGGCCGGAACCGACGACGGACTCGTGTGGATCACGCGCGACGCATCCATCGTCAGGCTCGCGACAGGCTCATTGGAAGAACGTTACGCCGCCGGAGCTGACGCCGTGGAGTAAGGTCGCGCAAATCGACGCCTCGCACTTCGACGGCGATACCGCGTTCGTCGCCGTCAACCGGTTCCGGCTCGACGATCTGCGACCGTACGTCTACGTGACGCGCGACGGCGGCGCGAGCTGGAGACTCATCGTCGACGGGCTGCCGAACCAGCCGGTGAACGCCGTGCGGCAGGATCCGGTCGAAGCGCGTCTGCTCTACGCTGCGACCGAGAACGGCGTCGAGGTTTCGTTCGACGCTGGCGCGCACTGGCAGTCGCTTCAGCTCAACTTGCCGCACACGTCGGCGCGCGACGTCATCGTCCACGGCAACGACCTCATCGTCGCGACGCACGGGCGAGGTTTCTGGATTCTCGACGACGTCGAACCGTTGCGCGAGCTCGCCCTTCGGCAGGCTCAGGGTGACACGGTGATGGCAACGCATCTCTTTGCGCCGGCGCTTACCTATCGCGTGCGGCGAAGCACGAACCCCGACACGCCGCTGCCGCCCGAAGAGCCGACCGGCCAGAATCCGCCCGACGGAGCGATCGTCGATTACTCGCTCGCCTCAACCGCTGCGCGGGTCATCATCACGATCTACGACAGCGCGGGTCGCGAGGTGCGCAAGTATGCCAGCGACGATCCGGTGCCGGCGCCGATTCCGAACCTTGACAAGCCGGCCTACTGGGAGCGCCCGTCCGTGCGGCCGCCGGCGAGTATCGGAATGCATCGCTTCGTCTGGGACTTGCGCGAGCCATCGCCGCACGCGCTCCAACAGGATCTGCCGATCTCGGCGGTGCCGCACGATACGCCGCGAACGCCGCAGGGCCCGCTCGTCGTTCCGGGGCGTTACACCGCGCGTCTCGACGTCGACGGCAAGACCTTCGCGCAGACGTTTACCGTCGCGATGGATCCTCGGGTGACGATCTCACCGGCGGCATTGCGCGAACAGCACCGGGTTGCGGCCGAGCTGGCCGCACTCATGGATAGCAGCTTCGCGGGTGCAGCCGCGGCGAAGGCTGCCCGCGACGAGAAACGCGCCGCGGCATTCTCGCGGACGAACGGAGAGGCCGCAACCTTACTCGATATCGTCGACGGCGCCGATGCGCAGCCGACGGCACAGGCGCTCGAAGCGGTCCGAGCGCTCGAGGGCGCGAAAGCACCCAGCCCATAATCCATCTTCGTAAAAGGAGCTTGCATGAAGAGATTCACGTTGTTCTTCGGATCCCTCGCACTGGTGCTTGCCGGCGCACTCTCGACGGCGTCGGCCGCAACCTCTGGCGTCACCGTCACTATGAACGCGCAGAACGGCTCGGGCGAGATCGGCACCGCGACGCTGACCCCGATGGGAAGCGACGTCGAGGTGGTGATCGCACTCACCGGCGCACCGGCGACCACGCCGCAGCCGGCGCACATTCACGACGGCTCGTGCGCGGACATCAAAGGCGTCGCCTATGCGCTCACCAACGTCGTCGACGGCAAGTCGACCACGACCGTCAAGAACCTTACGATCGATCAGCTGCTCGCCGGTCCGTACGCAATCAACGTCCACGAAAGCGCGGAGAACCTAGGCAAGTACGTCTCCTGTGGCGACATCGCGAAGTAGCCGCGCGTAGCGTTCGGCGTCGACGTTCCCGCCACTAATCACGACGCCGACGCGCTTGCCTTCGACATCGGGGATGCGCCGATGCACGAGCGCGGCGAGTCCCGCCGCACCGCTCGGCTCGACGACCAGCTTCATTCGTTCGAACGCGAAGCGCATCGCATCGCGCAGCTCGTCGTCGGAGACCGTCACGACGGCGCGCGTGTGCTCGCGCGCGATCGCGAAGGTCAGCTCGCCCGGCGAGGTGGTCCGCAGACCGTCGGCGATCGTGACCGGGACGGGGATCGTTACCCGCTCGCCCCGCGCGAGCGACTGCGCGAAGTCGTCGCCGCGCTGCGGCTCGACACCGTAAATCGCAATCGCCGGATCGACGGCATGGGCGGCAATCGCCGTTCCGGCCATCAGTCCGCCGCCGCCGACCGGAACGACGACCGCATCGAGCGGATTCGCATCTTCGAGCAGTTCCAACCCCGCCGTTGCGGCGCCGGCGACGATGCGCGCATCGTCGAACGGCGGAACGAGCGCGGCGCCGCTCTGCGCGGCGATGGCTCGTGCGATCTCTTCGCGGTCCGCACGCTCGCGTTCGTAAAAGACGATCTGCGCGCCGTACTCGCGCGTCGCGGCGAGCTTGACCTCCGGTGCATCGTACGGCATCACGATCGTCGCAGGAACGCCGAGCAGGCTCGCCGCCAGCGCGACGCCCTGCGCGTGATTGCCGCTCGAGAAGGCGACGACTCCGCACCGGCGCTGCTCCGGAGTCAGCGAGGAGAGGAAGTTGTAGGCGCCGCGAAATTTAAAGGCGCCCATGCGCTGAAGGTTCTCGCACTTGACGAAGACCTGCGCCTTGCAGCGCGCGTCGAGCGTCCGCGAAGTAATGACCGGTGTCCGATGTGCGACGCCGGCGAGCCGCTCCGCCGCCGCGCGAATATCTGCAGGCGTTACGGCTTCGGTGCCATGTGAAATTCCCAGTTGACGACCTTTCCGTTCTCGTCGAAGCGCATCCGTTCAACGTACTCGTGCTTTTGAAACTTCACGTCGAAGCAGTGCCAGCCCGGCGAGCAGTTCGCCGTCGTCTCCTTCACCGAAAGGAGCTTGCCCTGCGCGTCGAGCTCGTCGGACCACTCGGCAAGTTGCACGCGGGTAATCGCGATGCCCTTGGCCACGTCGTTTTGGACCGGCTTGAAGTCGTTGGCGACGACCGCGCGGGTAATCCGGTCGGCTTCGCGCTCGTTGCGATTCTGGAACGAACAGCCCGCCGCCAGCAGAACGATCAGCAGACCGACGGCTTTGCGGGCGCTCACGACGCCACCGCCTCCTCGCCCAGTTGCGCCGAGAAGGGCCGCAGTTGCAGTTGCGGATTCCACTCGCGGGCGAGACGAACGCTCCACTCGCTCTCGAAGAGGATGACCGGCCGCCCATCCCAATCCTCGACGAGCTTCGCGTTCGAGGGGAGCTGGACGGCGGCGATCCGGTCGCGCTCGCCGTCGACGTGCATCGCCAGCGAGTAGGGCAACCCGTCGAGACGAGTCTCGACGTTGTACTCCGCTTCGAGGCGGTACTTCGCTACCTCGAACTGCAACTCGCCGACTGCGCCGAGAATCGGCTCGGTTCTGGGCGTTCCCCAGGGAAAGAAGACTTGCACGGCGCCCTCCTCGCGCAACTGCGCGATACCTTTACCAAACGATTTGTAACCCGATACGTCGATACTCCGTACCGATGCGAAATGTTCCGGGGCAAACGACGGAATCGCCGGAAAGGCAACGGGCGTTCCTTCGTAGAGCGAATCGCCGATCGCAAAGGCTCCGGGATTGGCCAGGCCGACGACGTCGCCGGCGTACGCGGTCTCGAGCGACTCGCGATCGTCGGCGAAGAGTTTCATCGCACGCGAAAGCCGCACCGATGCGCCGGTGCGCGCGTTGCGAACCGTCATATCTCGCGCAAACTCGCCCGAGCAGACGCGTACGAACGCGATGCGGTCGCGATGGCGCGGATCCATGTTCGCCTGAATCTTGAAGACGAATCCCGCAAACTCGCTGCCGGCGGGGTCGAGGCCGGCGCGCGCCGCGGGCGGGGGCGCCATCGTGAGAAACTCGTCGAGAAAGAGCTGTACGCCGAAGTTCGTTACCGCGCTCCCGAAGAAGACCGGCGTCGTGCTTCCGCGCAACATCGCGGCGCGATCGAACTGCTCCCCGGCTCCGTCGAGGAGCTCGATCCCCTCGCGAAACTGCCGGTAGACGTGCTCGCTCACCATCGCGCGCAGTTGGGGATCGCCGACGTCGGTCACCGAGACCGCCGCGCGCGTCGCGCCGTGGGCGGCGCGTTCGAAAAGGTGCACTGTGTGCGTGTGCCGGTCGTAGACGCCCTTGAAGTCGTCGCCGCTGCCGAGCGGCCAATTCATCGGAAATGCGCCGATGCCGAGCACCTTCTCGAGCTCGTCGAGCAGCTCGAGCGGGTCGCGGCTTGGCCGATCGAGCTTATTCATGAACGTAAAGAGCGGAATGCCCCGCTCCCGGCAGATCGCGAAGAGCTTTTTCGTCTGCGGCTCCACGCCTTTGGCCGCGTCGATGAGCATCACCGCACTGTCCGCCGCGAGCAGCGTGCGATAGGTGTCCTCGCCGAAATCTTGGTGGCCCGGCGTATCGAGCAGATTGAGTATGTGATCGCGATAGGGAAACTGCAGTACGGTCGAGGTAATGGAGATGCCGCGCTCGCGTTCGAGCGCCATCCAGTCGCTGGTCGCTTGCCGCTGGCGTTTGCGCGCGGAGACCTGCCCGGCGACGTGAATCGCTCCGCCGTACAGCAGAAGCTTTTCGGTCAGCGTCGTCTTCCCGGCATCGGGATGCGAGATGATCGCAAAGGTGCGCCGTCGCGCCACCTCTTCACCAATCGTCACGTCGAAACCACTCCATCATCGTTGCGCCGGCTCGTAGACGCGCAGTTCGGCGCCACCGGGCGTCTCGCGTATCAACGCAAGGACGCCGTTCGCACGATAAAAGACCGCGTGAGGCGGGATTCGCAGCCGGTCGGCGCCCCGCTGCACGTATGCTTCGTCGCCGGCGATACGAATGCTGCAATCGCCGTAAACCAGCGTCGCAGGCGGCCGGACGCGCGCCGCGCCGGCCGGGAGATGCGTGCGGACGTAGGCTTGCGAGCCGGTCGATTCGGAGGTCTGGCTCAGGCATTCCGGGAGCGCCGAGAGCGCCCACGGAGCGTCACCCTGGAGGGCGTGCGCGGTTTGCGGCGCCCTCGGATTCGCCGCGCCCGGCTTCGCGGGAACGCGCGCGTAGACCGATGCGATCTTGATCCGGATCAGATCGCGATTCACCCAACCGGCGACGACGATCGCGACTCCCAAGACGATCGCTGCCGAGAGCGCGAGATACCGAGCCATGGCGGCTACGCATCAATCCGCATTCGGGCCGCGCCGATCGCATAATCGCCCATGCCGTAATAGACGTCGTAGGTTCGTTCTCCCAGATCGGGGCGCGGATCGATCCCGCTAGGGAAGACGACGTTATCGACGACGCCGCGGAGTTCGTGGCGCGACTGCGGCGTCATGACCGGCTCGGGCGAACGATAGAGAATCCGGTCGGGTCGCTCGAGATCGTGAATGACGATGCCGGCGCTGTAGCGCAGCGCGGGGCGGCCGCGTTTCCCTTTGATCGCATCGACGCCGTGAAAGACCGATAGCCATCCCTCGACGCCGTCGAGCGCGACGCGGACCGGCGGCGTTCCCGCGCCGATTTTGATCGAGCCCCACTGCGCGTCGGGGCAGAGCACTTGGACGCTCTCGGAGACGTTGCAGAGATTGGCGCGATCTTTCAACGCCGGATTGAGTGGAACGTAGGCGATGCGGATCGATTCGCGATCCTCGAAGGGCATGCGCTCGATCATCGGAATCGCGGCGCGTCCGTCGACGCTCGAGAGATGCAACATCGGGCGATGGTAGAAGGCGAGAGAGCGCCTCCCTTTCGGTGAGATCACCGGTTCGGGAAAGAATGCCGCGTCTTTGTCGTCGCCGGTGACGTTCGCGCTGCCGGCGAATCGAACTAGACCGAGCCGCTCCCAGCGATAGGCGTCCTCGGAGATCGCCAGTGCGATGCGCGGGCCGTCGGGGCCGAAAGCCGTGTAGGCCATGACGTACGCTTTGAGCGCCGGAACGTAGGTCACGCGCGGATCTTCGCAGCCGTATCCGGGATGCGAACGCAGCTCGTACGGTGCTTCCGGCACCAATGCGAAGCCGAGCCGTTCCAGCGCGACGCCGCCCTTCGTCTCGCGCGAGCGAATCGTTCCGATTCGCGAGATGTTTCCTTCCGCAACGCAGCGCGGATAGAGTACCAGTCGTTGTTTCGAATCGCGCGTCGCGGCGGGATTCAAGATGCCGCCGGCCTCCGCCGGATCCCCGTTCGGCTCGAGCAGAAAATTCAAGCGCTCGACGGCGACGTCGAGCGCCTCGATCGGCTCGGCGGCGAAAGGCTGCTTACGTTCGGAGATCATCGCTACGGCAGAGTCGTCGAGGCGATCGGTTCGTCGCTCGGCGTAACGACTTCGACGCGAACGCCGCGCCGGTAAACGTTGTTTGGCACGATCCAAAGCGTGTAGCTTCGATACTGCGGCGACGGCTCGCCGCCGTCGGCGGGAGCTTGTTCGAAGGCGACGACGCGTACGCGCTCTGCGCTGGCGCGAATCGACTCCACGATCTGCTTGTAGCCCGTGCGCTCGTGCGGTCCCATGAGCAATACGACGCCGAACTCGCTTTTGTAGTGCACCGGCGCACGAATCCCCAGCTTGCTCAGGGTGGCGGCATCGCGTACTATAAGGATTTGGTCCCCTCCGAGAACGGTGGTTGTACCAGCTGCGAGCGTATTCACGCGAACTTCGCGACATCCGACTAGCAAGACGAGCCCCAGGGTTAAACCTGCCAGGGCCGACCAGCGCTTCACGGCGGTCCGCTTCGCCCGCACCAACCGGCGGCCTCCCCAGGGCGTCAAAATTCTTACCTCCCAAATGTAGTTGCCCATGGGGCGCGAGCGACGTACGCTGAGGACGGCATGAAGCATTTGCTGCGCCTCGCGCTCGCCGCCGACGTCGCCGCCCTCTTGACGCTGATGCTCGGAAGCTGGACGCGCATCAACGGGGCAGGGCTCACCTGCCCGGACTGGCCGCTCTGCCACGGTCGCCTTCTCCCGCCGCTCGGGGATGGGACGCTCTGGGAATGGTCGCACCGGCTGCTTGCGTTTTCGGTCGCGCCGTTGGTGCTTGCGCTGATCGCCGTCGCGTGGCGACAGCGACGCCGTTCGCCGTTCATCGCTCCGACGATGGCCGCGATCGCGATCGTCTTTTTGTTGCAGGTCTTTCTCGGCGCCGAAACCGTGCGGCTCGCCAATACCCCGTTCTCGGTCGTGGCGCATTGGGCAACCGCGATGGCGCTCATCGCGATGCTCTCCGCGATGGCCGTCTTCGCTGCGGCCTCCGGCGCGAGTGCGAATGCGTCAAGGCGCACGGCAGAGATCTCGCCGCTCATGACGTCGTTGCTCGCCATCACGGCCGGCGTGGCGTTCGTCACGATGTGCATCGGTGCATACGTCAGCTCGAGCGGTGCGGGGCTCGCCTGTCTTTCGATTCCGGGATGCGCCGGTAACGTCGTCGTCTACACGCACGGTCAGTTCGTGCAGATGCTGCACCGTTTCGCGGCGGGAGCGACGCTGCTCTGCGCTGCGGCGACGCTGGCGCTCGCCTGGGCTTACGCGGCTCCGGTTCGCGTGCGCGTCGCCGTTGCGCTCGGAAGCGTGCTGGTCGCGATGCAGGTACTGCTCGGGCTGCTCAACGTCGCGCTGCGACTGCCGACCGACCTGCGCGAGGCGCATGCGGTCAATGCCGCGCTGGTCTTCTTGGCCTTTTTCGTCGCCGCGGTCTTCGCCGTTCTCGACGCTGCCCCGCGCCGCACCGGCGCACTCTCCGAAGGGGGCACGCGATGACGGCGCTCGCCGGATTACGCGACTATTACGAGCTCTCGAAGCCGCGAATCATCGTGCTGCTTTTGATCACGACCGCCGCCTCGATGGTGATGGCCGCTCGCGGCCTTCCCTCGCTGCCGCTGCTCGGTTGGACGCTGCTTGCAGGTGCGCTCGCGGCCGCCTCGGCCGGTGCCTTCAACTGCGTATGGGACGCCGACATCGATCGCATCATGCAGCGCACGCAGGCGCGGCCGATTCCGCAGGGCCGCATCTCGGCAACGAGCGGTGCGGTCTATGGGCTCATTACCGGCGCGCTCTCGTTCGCACTCTTCTTCACGCTGGTCAATCCGCTCGCGGCATGGCTATCGCTCGCCGGCAATCTCTACTACGTCGTGATCTACACGATGTGGCTCAAGCGGATCACGCCGCTCAACATCGTCGTCGGCGGCGCCGCCGGTTCGGTGCCGCCGCTCGTCGGCTGGGCCGCGGTGACGCATACCGTCGGCACGCCGGCGCTCGGGCTCTTCGCATTGATCTTTCTCTGGACGCCGCCGCACTTCTGGTCGCTCTCGCTGATGACCGAGACGGAGTACGCGAAGGCCAAGATTCCGATGTTGCCAAACGTCTGCGGCCGCGAGCGCACGAAGCGCGAGATCGTTTACTACAGCATCCTGCTCGTTGCCGCCTCGCTGGCGCTCTACCCCCTGCACGTCATGGGTGCGTTCTACTTTGCAGCCGCGGCAGTACTCGGCGGAGTCTTTCTGCTCGATGCGATTCGCACGTGGCGCGAACAGGCAAGCACCCTGCAGGCGCGCAAGCTCTTTCGCTACTCGCTGCTCTATCTCGCGCTCATGTGCGCGGTGATGGTGATCGATCGCATCGTATCGTGATGAGCCGTCTGCTCTGGACGCTCTCGCTCGGCGTCTTCGCCGGGGCCCTCGACCTTAGCGTTCTCTCCCCGGCGCTCCCCGCGCTCGGCCACGAGTTCGGCGTGCAGACGGCCGACTTGGCTTGGGTATTCACGCTCTACCTGCTGGTCACGGTGCTTTCGATCGCGCTGGCGAGCACGCTTGCCGACCGGTATGGCCGCAGGCCCGTCTACTTGGCCTGCCTCGCGCTCTTCGCGGCGGGAAGCATCGTTGCCATAACCGCTCCGAGCTACGCCGTCTTTCTTGGTGCTCGCGCGATTCAAGCGCTCGGCGCGGGCGGAATATTTCCGGTCGCGACCGCGACGATCGGCGACGTGGTGCCGGCCGGCCGCCGCGGCGCGGCGTTGGGCATCGTCGCGGCAACGTGGGGGCTCGCCGCGGTCATCGGCCCGAGCATCGGCGGTCTGGTCACGCACTTCATCTCGTGGCGCTGGATCTTCGCCGCAAACGTACCGCTCGCGGCCGTCGTCTTTGCACTCGCAATCTCCGACGTTCCGGCCGAGGCGCCGAGACGCCGCGGCCCGCTCGACCTTCTCGGCCTCGCGCTGCTCTGCATGGGTCTGCTCGGGCTGATGGACGGATTGATTGCATCGCGTCCGCTGATCGGCGTGATGGGCGTCGTTATTCTCGCGACGTTCGCGATTTGGGAGAGCATGGCGGCCCATCCGATCGTTCCACTCGAGCTGCTGCACACGCCGCAGCTGATAAAGACGTACGCGCTCGAGATCGTGATCGGCGTCTTGGAAGGCTCGCTCTTCTTCATTCCTACCGTGCTCGTCGGCGCGCAGGGTCTTTCATACTGCTGCCGCCGGCTTCATCGCGGCGCTCGGCGCCTTCACGTTCGTTGCGGTGATTCCCGTGTCGGGGCGCGCGCTCGACCGCGTCGGCAGCCGCGACGTACTGCTCGTCGGCGCGGTCCTCACCGAGCTGGGCTTAGCGATCTTTGCGCTCGCGTTCGCGTCGCTGCCGCTCCGTCTTGCTGGCGATGGTCGTTGCCGGCGCTGGATTCGGTGCGCTGCTCGGTGCCCCCACGCGCTACATCGTTACGAATGAGACGCCCCGAGAGCGGGCGCGCGACCGCGGTTGGCCTGTTGAGCCAGGCCTTGATCGTCGGTCAAATCATCGGCAGTTCGCTCGCCGGCGGGCTCTTTGGCGCCGCATCGAGCGAAATCGTCGGGTACCGCAACGCCTACCTTGCGTTCTGCGGCTTCGCCTTCATCGCGCTGATCCTCGCGGCCACGCTGAAATCGCAGCGCGACGAGCGCAGCCAGTCACTTGCAAAGGCAGCAGCCGGAGCGCTCTAGCGCGAAGGCCCGGAGATGGCCACCCATACGGTGGAGAATCAGCCGCCGGCGCTCGAGAATTACAACCTCTTCACCTCCGACCGCGCGCTCGGCGAGGCGGTAGCGCGCGAAGCAACCGCCGCGCCATGCGAGGAACTGATAGCGCTCGGAGCGCTTGCCGGGAGCGCCGAAACGATTGCGCTGGGATTCGACGCAAACGAACATCCGCCGGAGCTGCACACGCACGACCGCTTCGGAAGTCGCATCGATGAAGTGCGCTTTCATCCCTCGTGGCACCGTCTGATGGAGTACGCCGCTCGCGCGGGCCTCGCCGGCGCGCCATGGGAGGATCGCTTGCCGTCGCCGCACGTCCGGCGCGCCGCAAAGTTTTACGTTTGGGGACAGGTCGAATCGGGACACGGGTGCCCGATCTCGATGACCTATGCCTGCGTGCCGGTCGTGCGCGCGCAGCCGGAGATCGCCGCGCGCTGGGGTCGCGCGCTTACCGCGCGCGAGTACGACGCGCGGCCGATTCCGATCGACGAAAAGTCCGCCGCGCTCTGCGGAATGGGCATGACCGAGAAGCAAGGCGGCTCGGACCTTCGCGCCAATCGCACGCACGCCGTCGCAGCCGGGCAGCCCGGTCCCGGAAACGAGTATCTGCTGACCGGACACAAGTGGTTCTGCAGCGCACCGATGAACGACGCGTTTCTGGTGCTCGCGCAGAGCGCCGGTGGTCTCTCGTGCTTCTTGGTGCCGCGCGTGCTCGCCGACGGTACGCGCAATCCGTTCGCCATCGCTCGGCTGAAGAACAAGCTCGGTAATCGCAGCAACGCGTCGGCCGAGGTAGAGTTCGACGAAACGCACGGTTGGCTCATCGGCGACGAAGGCGAGGGCATCGCGCGGATCGTCGAGATGGTCAACTATACGCGCATGGACTGCGCGCTCGGCTCGGCCGCGCTCGTGCGCGCCGGACTCGTCCAGGCGGTCCACCACGCGATCTATCGCCGGACGTTCGGTAGAACGCTCGCCGATCACCCGCTCATGCGCAACGTGCTCGCCGATCTCGCATTGGAGTCGGAAGCCGCAGTCGTTCTCTGCATGCGCGTCGCGCGCGCGATCGACGAATCGGCAATCGACCGCGACGCGAACGCCCTCAAACGCATCGGAACGGCGCTGGCCAAGTATTACGTCTGCAAGCGCGCGCCGGCGGTCGTCGCCGAGGCGCTCGAATGCCTCGGCGGAAACGGGTACGTCGAGGAGTCGATCCTGCCGCGCCTCTACCGCGAGGCACCCTTGAACTCGATTTGGGAAGGATCGGGTAACATCAATGCATTGGACGTCTTGCGGATCCTTCACAAACAGCCCGACTCGCTGCGTGCGTGCCTCGGCGAGATCGCCCTTGCGGCGAGCGAGCCCCGTGTGACGCGCGCGCTGCAACGCCTGCAGACCGACCTTGCCTGCGAACCCGATGAGGCACAGGCCCGCAACTTGAGCGAGCGCATGGCGCTGCTATGGCAGGCCGCACTCCTCGTACAATACGCGCCCGCCGCAGTCGCCGACGCTTTCCTGACGAGCCGGATCGAGGGCAACGGCGCTCGCGCGCTCGGGACGCTTGCACGCGGAAGCGAGCTACGCACGATCGTCGAGCGTGCGTCAACGGCTGCCGAGAGCGTGCTCGCGTGAAGGTCGATCGCAGGGATCCGCATTGGCAGACGGCCGTGCGCCGCCGCTGGACGCGCGCCGAACGGAAGATTGTCTGGCGAGGACTCACCGGGCGATTCGCGCTCGCCATCGAGCCGCTGCTCGGCGTGGTCTTCATGAGTCTGCTCACGTGGGGCATCGTTTGGCGGTCTCAACACGTTGCCGCCGATGCGACGCTCGTCAAGATCGCGTGGATCTTCGCCGTGGGCGCGGTGGCCTTCGGCGGTTACTTCGTTGCGGTGCTCGTCGCGCCGTTCGCCGCGTACGTGCAGACGTTCAAGCCAATCTACATTCTCGACGGCTACGTGCGCTACCGCGGTCCCGACGACCGCTCGCGCGTCGACGGCTGCGGCTACGCAGCCGCCCTCTTCGACGATCGAAGCGTCGCGTACGAATGGGAATGGCTCGGCAAGAAGCCGTTACCGAACGCGACCCTGCCCGCGCTCGTCGAGTTCTCGCTCTACGCCGGCATCCACAAGATCGACGGCAAGTCGACGGGATTGTTGCCCGAAGGCGAGCTGCCGCTGCTTGCGATCGGCATTGCGACGCGCCACGGACGGCGCGCCGATCTATAGATTCTCCGTTCTCCGCGCTCGGCAGCAGGCTAGGCGAGCGTACTGCCGAGCTGCGCAGACTTACCTTGCTCCGGCGAGGGCCTCCCTGGTAAGCTAGTCTGACCCGACGATCACCGGGCTACTGCCGTCGCCTTCGGAGGTCTCCGTGATTGCGCTGATTATTGGCTTCGCCGCGGTCTACGCCACCTTTAGCGTCGTTGCATCGTGGGTTCAGGAGACGGTCGCGGGCGCTCTGCAGCTACGGGCCGCCAACCTGGTCGACGGCATCAAAGCGATGGTCGCCGATCCTAAAAACGCCGCGCTCGCCGGCGAGTTAAAGAACAAACTCTTCGCCCAACCTTCGATCGCCGCGACCTTTAACGGCGATCGGCTGCCCTCATATCTGAGCAGCAAACAGTTTAGTCTAGCGATAACCGGGATGCTCAGTACCGGTCCGGCAATTACGGCGTCGCTGGACCAGGCATTCGGCCAAGCCGTCAACGGAATCGGCGCGCTCGACGACAGTCGGCTAAAAGACGCACTGAGCCGCATCGCCAATCAAGCTGCCGGCGACTATAAAGCCTTCATCGCCGGCGTCGAAAAATGGTACGACGACGAGATGGACCGGATCGGTGGATGGTATCGCAAGCGAGTGCAAGTGATCCTCGCCATCATCGGTCTTGCGCTCGTGACGATCTTCAACATCGACTCCGTCGCGCTCTTCTCGCAACTCCAGACGAAGCCGATCGTCCTAGATTCCAGCCAGCTCACGCCGCAGAATCAGGAACTCTACGTAACGACGCTCGTCCTCCAGAGCATTCGCCTCGGGTGGCCCGACGGAACGCTCTGTCCGGCGAGCGCGGCGCCGCCGTCCGCCACGCCCCCCGTTCCGTGCGTCACGCTAAAAACGAGCGGCGATTGGTCGCACTACCTCTTCTTCAAGGTCGCAGGCCTGCTCATATCGGCGATCGCAATCTTGCTCGGCGCGCCCTTTTGGTTCGATACCTTGAAACGGTTCGTGAACGTTCGCAGCGCAGGAACGGTTCCCCAAAAATCCGACAGCTAGGGAAGGGCGATGTCTCACTATATCAACGTCCCGGTTAACGAAAACGGCATTCTCTTCGATCCGCGAATGAGCGACGTCATAAACGAAGCCATGGCGGTCACGCCGTTCGGCTTCGACGACGTCTTCATCTACTCGCACGGGTGGTCGACTACGGCCGTCGGCATGATGGACACCTATAACCAGTTCTCGGTAGAGCTGGCGTCGGCCATCCTAACGTTTCAAGGCGCCGCGCCCGGCTTTCCGCGCGCGCCGCGTCAGAACTTGGGAATCGGCATCCATTGGCCATCGGAGATCACCGAAGATCCGAAGAGCCCGCTCACGGCGCTCCAGCTCCTAACTTTCTATACGATGGAACATCGAGCCGACGTCGTCGGCAGGAACGCCGTCTATGCGATGCTTCGCCTGTTGTTTCGCGCCCGCCCGAACGCCGGAACTCCGCTCCGGGTCTTCATGCTCGGCCACAGCTTTGGATGCAAAGTCGTCTGCGCCGCGCTGCAGGATATGCAGACCGATGTCGACGGTTCGGCGATCGCAATTCCGCCGAACACGGAGTTTCGCATCGTGCTGATCGAGCCCGCCACGGATGAAGACAACCTCGAGTCGAAGGATATTTACGGGTCGGTCCATCGGGTCCCGAATCTGCGCATGCTCGTTACCAAGTCCCAGCAAGATCTCGCGCTGAAAGTCTGGTACGCGGACGCCGGCCGGCTCGCCAATCTTTTCAATCCGCGCCAGGCTCTCGGACTCGCCGGACCTTCTCAAGCGACGATCGATCTGTTCGAAGGAGCCGACTCGTTTAGTCTAGCCGAGGCATCGAAACCGTCGGAGATGTTCGCATTGAAGAAGCGGCTGGTCGTAGTCGACCTAACCGCCGTTCACGCGGCGCGCGCCGCTTCGGGAGCATGGACGGGCGGCGGTCTCTCGGGTCAGCACAGCGACATATTCTTCCCCGCGATCTACAACATGGTATCGGGCTTTCTGTACTCGTAGCGTATTTGAGGTAATCGACATGCCTTTCAATCCATTGGGAAACTTCAATTCGTCGGCACCGGTCAATCGAGACGTTTTGCAGAAGGCTCGGGCACTCTTGGGAGCGTTGCCCGCCGTACCCGGCGGGGCGATCTCGCGCCTCTATCTGCACTGGACGGTCGCACCGTTCGGCTGCACGTTCGGCGATTATAACGGCGAGGCCGATTACGAAAGCGGTAATTGGAAGATGATCGTCACGCACGATCCGCGCGATAACGCCGTCGGGGTCAACAACAACGAACCCGCATCGCACACGTGGCATCGCAATACCGGAGCGGTCGGCGTCTCAATCGCGGGTATGAGCGGTGCCAGCCAGCACGATTTTGGACCCGACGCCGTCACGCTCACCGGACTCGAGCACCTCTGCGCGTGCGCGGCGGCTTTTGCGACGCGCTACGGAATCGACGCGCTCGGTACGGTTACCGCCGGTGCTACGCACCAGGGCGATAACGGCACGGTAAACACCCTCGGCGAACACACGATTCTCACCCACGCCGAGTGCGCGAACGCCGACGGGTACCTGTGCGGCTTCACGAACGACCCCGATTGCCGATGGGATCTTGGCTCGTTGGTCGCACTCCCCGACGGCGTCTCCTTGACGCGCGAGATGGTTTCGCAGTGTGGCGATGCGTTGCGGCAGCGAGTCCACGCCTATAAGACTGCTCTCGCTTAGAACTTACCGGATCCAACCTCGGCTGAAGGAGGCCCACTATGAGTCAAGAGGCTCGTCACGAGCTCGTCAATCTCTTAGTCTTTCAACGCGGCACCGAACGAGGCGACCTGCTCGATCCCAATCGCACCCAAACGCAACTCATCGCACTGCTGTTGGATCTCGCGAAGACACACGGCTGGCACATCGAAATAACCGCGGTCCGCAGCGATCATCACGACGACTCGGGCCTGGGATTGCACTGCCACGCCAACGGCTATGCGGCCGACTGCTGGCCGTTGAAATCGGCGACACCGCAAGATTACTTGGACGCGGGAGACCCTCGCTTTCAGAAGTTCCTACGCGATGCCGCCGCATCGTCCTGGACGTATCAGATCGGACTCGCCGGAACCGCGGATACGTCAACCAACATGGCGGCGGCGGGCAAGACCGCGTTCCAAGACTCCGGGCCCGATCACGTCCATCTCGGAGCGAACGGCCCGTAAGAGGCTGCGCTTACGGTTGCGAGGAGTTGACGAGTGGGACGCGCAGCGTCTTGTCGGAGGGCCAGTGGTGGCCGTAGCCCGACATGAGGCAGACGGAGGCACCGATCGCGAAGATGATCAAAAGCCCGACGACGACGACGCGGTAGAGCGCCTCCGGAATGCCGCGGCTCTCGGGAACCTTGCTAAAATCGAGGTACTCGTCGTCTCGAACGATCATCGCTACGCTCCCTTCGCCGGGGCCGTGAATCCAAGCACGTTGAGGCCCGCCAGTATTGCGAGAATCGCGCCGAGCCCGAGCAGAAAGAGCATGATCTTGAAGACGTTGTTCTCGACGCCGGTCGCCTTCCAATCCTTGTAGAGCGAGTAGAACGAAACGACCGCTACGACGATGCCGGCGGTAACCGCCCCGAGCCGCTCGATGATGGCCGGATTCATTCGTTAGCTCCTCAGATCAGGTAGAAGATCGAAAAGAGAACAACCCAGATCACGTCGACGAAGTGCCAGTAGAGCGTACCGGCCGTGATCCCGAAGAACTTCCCGCGCGTGTAGACGCCGGCCGCCGACTGCAGCAAGAGCGTGACGAGATAGCAGACGCCGACGAAGACGTGGAAGCCGTGCATGCCGGTAAGCGTAAAGAAGGACGCGCCGAAGATCCCGCTCCCCGCCCAGGTGACGTGCTCGCTGAAGATCAGGTGCGTGTACTCGTAGGCCTGACCGCCGAGAAAGCCCGCGCCGAGCACGATCGTCGCGAGCAGGAACCAGATGTAGCGCATCCAGTGCCCGTGCTTGAAGTTCTCGAGCGCGTAATGCATCGTCGCGCCCGAGCCGAAGAGCACGACCGAGTTCCAGGCGGCGAAGGGAACGTCGAGCCGCTGAATGCCCGGCGGCGGCCATCCCTGACCGCTGTTGCGCATGTAGAGATAGGCGAAGATGAACGACGAGAAGAGGACGCAGTCGCTGATCAGGAAGAGCAGAAAGCCCTGCAGGCGCAGCTCGCGCGTCTCGATATAGAGCTGATCGACCTCTCCGCGCGCGTCGTGCGCGAGCGTGGCGACCGACATCAGTGCGCTCCTGCGGTGACGGGCGGAGTATCGGAAAGCTCGTCCTCGAGTCCCTTATACGGTAACGGCTGCGAGAAGTCGTACGGTAGTCCGTAGACGGTCGGGACGTGTTTGAAGTTGTAGTAGTGCGGCGGCGAAGGAACCTGCCACTCGAGCGTGCGCGCTCCCCATGGGTTCGGTCCCGAGCGCTTTCCGTTGCGGATGCTCCAGATCGCGTTGACGAAGAAGATCAGGATCGAGATCGCCATGAGATAGGAAGCGACGGTCTCGAACCGATTCCAGAACTGGAACTGCGGGTCGTAGGTCGCGACTTCGCGCGGCATTCCGAGAATGCCGAGCCAGTGCATCGGGATGAACGTCCCGTTGAACCCGATGAAAAAGAGCCAGAAATGCCACTTACCGAGCCTCTCGTTCATCAGGCGCCCCGACATCTTCGGGAACCAGTAGTACATGCCCGCGAAGATTCCCATAAGGCTTCCTCCGACGAGTACGTAGTGGAGGTGCGCGACGATGAAGTACGTCCCGTGCACGTGCAGATCGAACGGGATCGCGGCAAGGAAGATGCCGGTGATGCCGCCGAGCGTAAACAGCGCGACGAAACCGATCGCGAAGAGCATCGCCGTCGAGTAGTGGATCTTTCCGCCGAAGAGCGTCGCCGTCCACGAGAAGATCTTGATGCCGGTCGGCACGCCGATGACGAAGGTGATGATCATGAACGGCAGCTGCAAGAACGGCGCGAGGCCCGAGGTGAACATGTGATGGGCCGAGACCATGAACCCGGCAAGCGCGATCGCCATCGAGGAGAAGGCGATGAGCTTGTAGCCGAAGACCGGCTTGCGAGCGAAGGTCGGGAGCACTTCGGAGATGATGCCGAAGGCCGGCAGAATCATGATGTAGACGGCGGGGTGCGAGTAGAACCAGAACATGTGCTGCCACATCACCGGGCTGCCGCCTTTGGTCGGATCGTAGAATGGCACGCCGAACTGGCGCTCGATAAAGAGCGCGGCGAGCGCGGCGGCGAGCGCCGTCGTCGCAATCATCAAGAGCGGCGCGGTCGCAAACTGACCCCAGACGAAGAGCGGCATGCGCGTAAAGGTCATCCCAGGCGCGCGCATCTTCAAGATCGTCACCACGAAGTTGATACCCGTCATGGTCGAGCTCGACGCCGACTAAGAAGATCGCCGCGGCCCACATCGACGTACCGGCCGCTCCCTGTAGCGAAACGGGCGGATACTCCATCCAGCCGGCGGTCGGCGCCCCCATCAGGAACGACGAGAAGAGCATGAGGCCCGAGACCGGGAAGATCCAGAAGCTCAGCATGTTGAGCCAGGGGAAGGCGACGTCGCGCGCGCCGATCTGAATCGGGAAGACGAGATTGCCGAATCCTCCGGTCAGCAACGGGATGATCACCAGCCAGACCATCGCGCTGCCGTGGACGCTATAGACTTCGTTGTAGGTATCGGCGGCGATGAAGCCGCCGTTGGCGTTGTAGAGCTGCGTTCGGATCGCCTCCGCCAGCAAGCCCGAGAGCATGAAGAAGACGAAGGCGGTGATGATGTACTGGATGCCGATGATCTTATGGTCGAGCGAAAAGACGTATCGCCGGACGAACCCCTGAGGTTCGGGGTGGATGTGGTCGGCGATCCCGCCGGAAGGTACCGCTGCTACTGCCATACTTCTCTTGATTCTCTCACTTCAGCGAGTCCAGAAATGCTACCAAGTTCGCAATATCCTGCGCCGAAAGCCCGTTTGCCGTCGCGTTCGGCATCGTACCCATGCTCCCGGTGTAGCCGTTCTGAAGGATCGCGGCTACGTTGGGCGGCGTCGCGGGCTGCCCGTTGACCAGATTCGGATGCGCGGGATCGTGCAGCACGCCCTGGAGTCCGGGGCCGACGAGGGTTTGGCTGAACGGCGCCAGCTTGTGGCAGGCGATGCACTTTTGGGCGAAGAGCGTCTTACCGGCCGGTGCGTTGCCGCCTTGGAGCGAAATCGCGCCGCCGCCGACCGCTGGCAGCGCGTTGCTGACGTGCGCGTTCTTCTGCTGCCAATACTTGTACCACTTGTCGAATGCCGGCTTATCCTCGATGACGAGGTACTGCTTGTCCATCTCGCTATGCAGCACGCCGCAGAACTGCGTGCAGATGATGTGATAGCGGCCGGGGAGTTTCGGTGTGAACTTGATCGTCGTGACGAGACCGGGAACGGTATCGTTCTTGAGGCGCATCGCCGGAACCCAGAAACCGTGGATCACGTCGGCCGAGGTGAGGTTCATCGTCACCGGCACGTTGACCGGAAGGTGCATCTCGTCGGTGACCTCGCCGTTGATCTGCGGGTAGCGGAACGAGAAATAGAATTGATGGCCGATCGCTTCGACGACGAGCCCGTTCTGCGGCTCGAGCATCACCTCGTACCAAATTCGGACGCTTACAACCGAGAGCAGGATGACGAAGAGCGAGGGAATGACCGTCCACCAGAACTCGAGCTTAGGGTTGTCGTGGACCTGCAGCCCGATCGCGTCGGGCGGGTCGCTCGGCCGCGCCCGGAAGGCGATGGCGAAATAGAGGAGGTAGCCTGCGACAAAAATCCAAAGGGCGCTGCCCGTTGCGGCCATGAACCGAAAGAGGATGTCGACCTGTCTTGCGGTGACGATTGCCTCCGGAAGATACTTTTCCAGCGGAAAGGTCGTCCAGAAAACGATCGCGGCGACCGAGAGTAGCGCCATAATCGCCGTCGCGGTCCAGAATCCGCGGCCGAGCGCCGCGGGCTGCGCTCTGTTCTCAACCAAAATACAACTCGCTCCTCACGCTTACTGCTCTTTAAAAACTCTATCCGTCGCCCCTGCAAAATCGCGCACGAGTGCGTCGACGTTGGTGATCGCGGTGCCGACGACGACGGCGTCGGCACCCGCATCGAGTGCGGCGCGCACCTCCGCCGGGGACCCGACGCCGCCTTCACAGATGCGAAAAGCCGGCACCTCTCCGAGCGCTGCGACGAGGTCGAGCGCGGGCAGCCGTCGACCGGCCGTCTCCGCCGTATAGCCGCAGAGCGTGGTTGCGACCGCGTCAGCGCCCAAGCCGGCCGCCGCTCGCGCGTCCGCGATGGTGGCGCAGTCGGCGAGCGCGAGCCGCCCCTGCGCGTGTATCGCCGCGATCAGATCCTCGAGCACGATCTCTCCCGGGCGGCGGCGGGGCGTCGCATCGAAGGCTACAACCTCGGCGCCGGCGGCGACGACCTCGCGGACTTCCTCGAGCGTCGGCGTGATGTACGGCTCGAAGCCGCGATACTCGCGTTTGATCAGGCCCACGATCGGCAGCGCGACGCAAGCGCGCACCGCTCGCAGGTGATCGCCGCCGGCCACGCGGACGCCGGCGGCACCGTTCGCTTCGCAGGCGCGCGCCATCGCGGCAATCACGTACGGATCGTCGAGCGCCGAGCCGCGCCATGCTTGAACCGAGACGATCAACCCGCCGCGCATCTGCTCGAGCAGCGTCATCCGTTAAGCTCCGAGATGTCCAATCCGATCGCGTGATAGGCAAGCAATAAGGCCCCTTCGGCCGGCTCGTAATGCGATTCGACGATCGTTGCTGCCGGAAGCGCGTCGAGTATCGCGGCGCGTACCCGTTGCGCAAAACGGTTGTCGGCGAAGACGCCGCCGGTGAAGGCAACGCGCGGCGCGGCTCCCATGGCGATCGCCGTGCGAACGAGCAGCGCGAGCCGGTCGGCACCGCGATCGGCGATCGGCCGCAGACTCGGATAGCGCATCGCCGGCGCAGCGAAGGACGCGACCCGGTCGCGGCTGAGCTCTCCTTTATAGAGCGCGTGCACGAGGCGCCGTAGAGACGGAAGGCCGAAGTACTCGCAGACGGCGCGACTCTCTTCGTCGAGCGACGCATCGCCCTCGTCTTGCGCGCGCATCATTCGCGCGAGCGCATCGCGCACGATGGCAAAGGCGCTCCCCTCGTCGCCGAAGAGATACCCCCAACCGCCCAGCGTGCACGACCAGCCGCTCTCGGCCGTACCGTAGACGACCGAGCCGGTTCCCGCGATGACGATCACGCCCGCGGCGCCGCCGAGCGCTGCAGCATGCGCGATGAGCGTATCGTGCACGAGTGAGCCGTGTGCCGACGGGAGATCGGCGGGACGTCCGTAGACGCGACCGTCGTAGCCGCTGATGCCGGCGACGATTGCATCGAACCGGCTCTCGCTGGGAAGCTTTGCGGCGCGCAACGCGCCCGCCAGCGCCCCCTGCAACGCATCGCGCAGGCGCGTCGAGTCTCTGCCGGTGCCGACTTCATCGGCCGGTCCGGCGACGCCGCGTCCGAGAATTCGTCCCGACTCGTCGCCGATCACGGCGACCGTCGAGCTCTGCCCGCCGTCGATGCCGGCAACCAGCGTCATGCATCGTCGCCCACGAGCGCGCGTGCGAAATCGGCCGCCGCGGATTCGCGCGCGTGCCGATCGACGATCACCGTCACCTCGCCGATTCGCTCGCGATGGTGGTAGAGCTCGTGACCGACCGCGAGCGCGACGAACTCGCCGAGCCGCTCGACCGGAAGCGATGCGGCGACGCGAATGTTCAGCCGAATCTCCGCAAGCACAGGGTCGTACTCCGAGCGCAGCTCGTCCCGTCCCCAATCGCCGAGGTCGGCGAAGCGAATCGCAACGCCGTAGGCGCGCGCCCGCGCAAGGGCGCGGCTCAAATCATCACTCCGTCGGCGACGAGCCGTTCGCGCAGCTCGCGCGTATCGACGTCGCCCACACGTATTCCACGGGCGCAGGCAATTGCCGCCGCGGTGCCGGCGGCCTGGCCCAGCGTCATCACCGTCGGCGTGAGCCGCGTCGACGCAAGCGCTTCGTGCGTGGTTGAGATGCATCGCCCGGCGACCAGCAGCTGCTCGCGGTTGACCGGCACGAGCGTGCGATACGGAATCTCGTAGCTTTCACCCGGTGCGAGCCGCTGCGTCGTCGTCCCGCTTCCACGCGGATTGTGCACGTCGATGGGATAGGCGCTGCGCGCTACGGCGTCCTCGAACTTGCGCGCGCCCAGGACGTCGTCGCGCGTGAGCGTGTAACGTCCGACGATCCGCCGCGACTCGCGAATACCCACCTGCGTGCCGCTACCGGCGATGCGCGCGTTGGCAAACCCGGGAACGCGGGTGCGAAAGAACTCGAACAACTGCATCGCCTGCAACCGCGACTCGACCTCGGCCCGCGTCAAGTCGTCAGGATCGAGCGGATCGACGTCGACGACGCGCGTCATGTTGACCGTGACTTCGTCGGGGTAGGGCGAGATGAAGAACGAGACCAGTTCGCGCTGGACGTCGACGATGCCGTCCTCGCGCGCCCGCTCCCAGAGCGAGTAGAGCCCCGCGACGGCGGTAAGGCGTTGCGCGGTGCGCTCCGCGGGCGGAATCGAGCTGCGCATCTCCTCGGGATGTTCGCGCACGTACTGCGCGAGCTCGTCGAGATCGACGTGGCTCAAGCGAAAGATCAACGTCGCCGGCTGGACGCGTCCCCGTTCGTCGCCCTGCTGCGTCGGCACCCCGGCCGATGCCGCGACCAGCGCGTCGGCAGTCGCATCGATCACGATGCCTCCGCCGTAGGTGCGCGTGCCGCCGATCGTCGCAACGGTCGCGCCGGTCACCGTCGTGTCGTCGACCTCGGCGGCGAGAAAGTACGCGTGCAGCAGCATCGCGACGCCGGCTTCGCGCATCATCTCCAAGAGCAGCGCCTTGTGGACCTCGGGGTCGAAGGGCGTAATCGACGCAACGTAGTCGGAGGAGTCGTTGAGATGTCCGGGCGAGGCACCCTTGCGCATCAAGCGCTCGACGATCTCCTCGGCAATGCCGCCGACGATGCGCTCCGTCGCGGAGTGAAAGGTCATCCACGGGCCGACCATCGCCGCGGTCGCCGTTCCACCGAGGAAACCGTAGCGCTCGATCAGCAGCGTGCGCGCGCCGTGGCGTGCGGCGGCGATTGCCGCCGCGCAACCGGCGTTGCCCCCGCCGACGACCAAGACGTCGCAATCGGGCATGCAGGCCATTTCCGCGCCTTCCAAAATAACCCGCCATGCAAGTTCAAGTCGTTGCGCAGGAACGGAACTGGGCGATGGCCGCGCACTTGAGCGCGCTCGTCGCGGTTGCGGGCCTGCCGTTCGGCCACGTCCTTGGACCGCTCGTCGTCTACTTGATCAAAGGGCCCGAGTCGGAGTTCGTCGGCGAGCACGCGCGGGCGTCGCTGAACTACCAAATCACGATTTCGATACTGGCGATCCTCGCGGTGATCGTCGCGCTCGCGGCGACCTTTGGTTTCATCGTGCCGCTCTCCACCGCCGGATCGACGACCGCCGGGTTCAATCTCGCGGCGCTCTGGGTCGCCTTCGCCGTCGGCTCGTTGGTCATCGTGCTGGCCTCGATTCTCTTCGTCATTCTGGGAACGCTGGCCGCAAGCGAAGGCCGCAGTTACACCTACCCCTTCGCCATCCGCTTCCTCCGCTAGAGAGGGTTCGACATGTTGATGCAACGGGTAAAACCGCTCGCGCGCATTCTTGCCGAGGGGAGCGATGAAACGCACGGCCTCAAACGCTCGCTCGGGCCGTGGGCGCTCACCGCGATGGGCATCGGTGCGATCATCGGTACCGGCATCTTCGTTTTGACCGGCGTCGCATCGGCCACGCGCGCGGGCCCGTCGATCACGATCTCGTTCGTGGTCGCCGGCATCGTCAGCGGGCTCGCCGCGCTCTGCTACGCCGAAGTCTCGAGCAAGATTCCGATTTCGGGAAGCGCATACACGTATACATATGCGACACTCGGAGAGCTATTGGCGTGGATCATTGGTTGGGATCTCGTCCTGGAGTACGCGCTTGGCGCCGCAACCGTTAGCATCGGTTGGTCTGGTTATTTCGTTAACATATTGCATCAAACGGGGCTGAGTTTCTTGAACATCCCGCCCGAATGGACGAACGGGCCGCACTGGGGTCTCCCAGGTCAGGCTGGGGTTTCCGGCTATGCCAACCTACCCGCAGCCGGCATTATTCTGGTGATTACCGCGTTGCTTGCACGAGGAACGCGTGAGTCCGGCTCGGTGAACGCCGTAATAGTCGCCATCAAGCTGTTGATCGTTCTCTTCTTCATCGCAATCGGAGTCGGTCATATCAACGGCGCCAACTACCACATACCGCCGGGCGGTCCGGCGGGCTTGGGCGGGTACTTCCCGTTTGGGGTTGCGGGAATGCTCGGCGGCGCAGCGTTCATCTTTTTTGCGTACATCGGCTTCGATGCCGTATCCACCACCGCAGAAGAGGCTCGCAATCCCGGGCGAGACCTACCCTTCGGCATTATCATGAGCTTGATAGTCTGTACCGTTCTCTACATCATCGTGGTCGCGATTCTCAACGGGATGGTGCCATTCTACAAGCTCAACGTCGCCTATCCGGTGGCTTTTGCAATGAACTACATCGGTTTGGGCTGGGCTGGCGTCATCATATCGGTCGGTGCGATCGCCGGCTTAACGACCGTGCTACTCGTGATGATGTTCGGGCAGAGCCGCATCTTCTTCGCAATGTCTCGCGACCGCCTGATCCCTCCGTCGTTCACGCGAATCCACCCGACGTGGCGAACTCCGATTTTTTCAACGCTCTTCTTCGGCATCTGCATCGCGGTTATAGCAGCGATAACACCGATCAATATCGTGGGCTCGCTGACCAATATGGGTACGCTCGCAGCGTTTATCCTGGTCTCTATCGCCGTTCCGATACTACGTCTGCGTCATCCCGAAATGAAGGGATCTTTCCAGCTGCCTTTGGGACCATACATCATTCCGGTGCTCTCGGCGATTACCGCGTTCGGCTTGATCTACTACCTGCGGGTCGGCAACCCGGAGTTCTACGGCTTCCCAATTGTTTGGCTCTGGTTCCTGATCTGGCTCGTTGTCGGACTCGTCTTCTACTTCACCTATGGCATACGCAAGAGTACCGTAGCGCTTGAAGAGGCAGAACGCCTAGCGGTCAAACAGCCGCGCGTGAACTAAGCCTCGCGCGCGACGAGGAGCAGCGCGACACGTTCCTCCGGCGCGCAGCCGTGCGTCTCTTCCGCGGCGAGCTGCGCGCCTTGCTCGGCGCTCGTCAAGCCCTCGAACGCCGCAATTCGCGCGCCGCGTAAGAGGTAGAGCGCGGGAAGCGCACGCCCGACGTCGCCGAAACGCGTCTCGCGTTCGATCGCATCGCGCACGCGCGCAGCGAGCTCGCCGGCGTTCGTCAACGTCAAAACCGGATCGCGAAGTGCGAGGCGGACGACGCCGCGCTCGTCGACGACGCGCAGATCGCCGATCTCGCGCCGACGCCGCAGCGCCGCGCTCTCGACGCGTCGCCGGCAATATCCCGATAGCGAGGGCGTCAGCTCGACCCGCTCGAGCTCGCCGGACGTGCAGCGCATCGAGTCGGCGGCGGCGACGCGGCGTTCGTCCTCGGTCGTCGCGAGAGTTGCGGCCGATTCGACGAGCGCCGTCGCACCCGACGCCGTCGCCCGAACGCGATTGCGCTGCGTATCGATTTCGATCTCGACCTCGACGCGGTCGGGCGAGGCGCCGGCGGCGATCACGCGATCGGCCGCCTCGCGGCGAATCCGTGCGATCTCGCGAGGCGACGGCGCGGCGATCGTTCGCTCGACGCTGTCGCGCACCAGGGCGAGCGCGACGCCGATCGGCGCGATCACCTCCGCGTCGCGCGCGATCCGATAGGGAGTCCGCATCCGCTGCGCGATCGCCGGAACGAGCGCACCCGCGCCGCCGCCGCCGCCGACGATCGAGACCGACCCAACCTCGAGCTCGTATTCGGCGACGAGCCGTTCGACCGTCGCTTGCACCTTTTCGGCGGCAATTGCGAGGACGTCGCGAGCGAGCGCGAGCGGATCGCCCCCGAGATGGTGCGCGAGCAACTCGAAGGCGCGGCGTGCCGCCTCCGCGTTGCCGGCGGCAAAGGCGCCGGACGGAATCGCTCCGAGCAGATTTGCCGCACAGGTTACGGTCGGCGCGATGCGCCTTCCGTCGCTCGCGACGAGCGCCGCGTATTCGGCCGCGTCGCGTGGGGTGGGCGCGATGCGTTCTACCCGCGCACCGTCGAGTGCATCCGGCGAGACGAATGAGGCGTACAGACAGCCGGCGATGTGCGCGCTGCGCGGTCCGACATCGCGTATTGCCTTACCCTCGAGCCGTACCATGCTGCCGCCGCCGATCCCGAGCGTCCGCACGTCGAGCGTGCGCAGCATCGTGCGATGGCCGCCGATGCGGGCCGGCTGCATCTGCGGGCGGCCGGCGCGAATCGCCGAGCAGTCCGAGCTCGTGCCGCCGACCTCGATGAAGATTCCTTCGCTCAACCGCTCGTAGAGCAGCGCGCCCGCGACGCCCGCGGCCGGACCCGAGAGCAGCGTCAAGATCGGCCGCCGCTCGATCTCGCGCACGTCCATCACGCCGCCGTCGCTCCGCATCACCATTAGCGGCGCGGGAATCGCCGCGCGCTCGACCGCGCCCGCGGTCACGCGCGCGGTACGCACCATCTTGGGGAGAATCGCGGCGTTGAGCGCGGCGGTTCGCGTGCGCGCGCGCAAACCGTAGGCGGTGCTCACGTCATGTCCGCTCGTCGCATCGAGGCCATGGGCGCGTGCGTATTCGACGGCGAGCGATTCGTTCGCGGGCCGGTCGACGCCGAAGCTTTCGCTCGCCGCGATCGCCTGCGCGCCGCGCGCGAGGAGCCCGTCGATTCCGGCGCGCACCGATCGTTCGTCGTTCGCCCGAGCGAAGGCAAAGTCGGGCGCGAACGGCGCGGTCCCCGCGAGCGGAACGCTCCCAAAGTGCATCTGCCGCTTCGCAAGCCACGACAAACCATCGAGCAGACCGATCACGCCGACGCGGGCGAGATCGCCCTCCAGCAATGCATTGGTCGCCTGGGTCGTCGAGTGCGCGATGAAGGCGACGTCGCGCGCGTCGATCGACGCGCCGGCGAGCAGTCGCGCGATGCCCGCGACGATCCCGGCGGCGACGCCCTCGGGCGCGTCGTGCGTCGTCGGCACCTTGACCACCGCGAGCAGCGCGCGCGTCGCGGCATCGACGGCCACGACGTCGGTGAACGTCCCGCCGACGTCGATGCCGACGCGGATCCGCCGCTGCCCCGAGCGCTCCACGTTACCAGCCGGCGACGAGCGCGTACGTCACCATCGCGAGTTCGGCGTATCCGTCGCGCGCGTACCGGTCGAAGAGCTCGTGCAGGTCGCGTCGCAAGCGTTCCGCATCGGGACCGGTCTGCGGAAGGTACGACGACGAGGCCGCGCGCCCGAGCAGCGCCGCGCGATCGAGCCGCTGGCGCGAGCGATGCTCGCTGCGCGTGATCCCTGCGCCGGGGAACGCGGCGAAAAACTCCAGCGCGCGGCGGCGGAGATCTTCGGTATCGTCGGTTGCGTACGCTCGCATGATGTCGCCGTAGGCTCGCGTGAATTCGTCCCGCTCGTCGCGCTCGTATTGCAGCACGACGGCGCGCCGGCGCGCAACCCGCCGGAACTCGCGCAGCGCTTGCGGCGTTGCGAACCAGTGAAAGGCCTGACAGGCGACGATCGCGTCGACGCTTGCATCGGCAAGACCGGTCTGCTCGCCCGTCCCCTCGCGCCACGTGACCGACCCGTGCGGCTCGGCCGCGCCGCGCATCTTTGCGTTCGGCTCGATCGCGATCACCGAGACGCCGCGATCGGCAAAGAGCCGTGCCGAGATTCCCGTGCCGGCGCCAAGATCGGCGATCGTCAGCGTCTTCGGGTCGCCCAGACCGTCGAGCGCCGCGTCGATCGCAGCCGATGGATACGACGGACGAAACGCGGCATAGGCTTTCGCGCGCGTGCCGAAACGCTCGGTCGGCTTCATGCGGTAAACGGCGCACCGAGCGTGATCTCGATCTGCCGCTTCCCCCGTGCGATTTCAAAGCGGTGCGGCTTGCCGTCGTAGGCGAGACGCTCGGATTGAAACGTACCGTACTGCCACCACGGCAGACCGTCGATATCTTCGATGACGTCGCCCGAGCGCAAGCCCGCAACGTACGCGGGACCGCCGGCACGGACGTACGCGCGCAGATTGCCGTCACCGCTTCTGAAAAAGGCGTAGAAATAGGTCGGCTTATCGCCCGCCCGCGCGGCGACGCCGGTACCGAAGAGATTCGCGCTGCGAACGGGGTCGCCGGTTGCCCACGCATGAAGGCGGTCGACGCCTTGGAGCGCGAGCCGCCGCGCCGTTGAGGCTCCGGGCGGCGGCGCAACGACTTCGTGATCGTGCCATTCCGAGACGATCCATCCGCCGCAATCCTGCAGGCGCACGCCGACGTCGACGTCGTCGCCTTCGACGAGCGAGAACGTCGTCGCCGTTACGTAGACGTAGGCGGCGTAGCGTCTCGTGACGCAGTCGCTCGCATTTGGATCTTCGTGCACGCGGATCGTCTGCCACGGACCGCTCGCGAGCGCCGCTCCGACGGCATCGGCCGCGGCGCGCGCGAGCGGCGTTCCGTCATCGTCGACCGCGATGCGATCTTTCGCCGCAGCCGGCGCGTAGAATCCAGGCAGCATCTCCTGCGCCGACGCAGCGGAGATCAGGGCCGTAAATGGACGTTGCCCGAAAAGCGCGGGCGAGGCGACGACCACGACGATGGTCGCCGCGACGGCGACCGCGGTTTGATAGCCGAGCGTGCGTTTGGTGATGACGTCGATCGGCACGCCGGTGAAGTTGGCAATCCAGACGTTCGCGGTATTCGTCGGATCGCAGACGTTCTGGACTTGGACGACGGCCATGATCGCGGCGACGATCGCGACCGGCGGCAAGACGTGCGCCGCCAAGAGCGCGGTGAAGATCGCGATCCCGACGCCGAAGGGATTGAGCGGTCCGCGATAGAGCACCAGCGGGCTCGCTACGCCGAAGAGCAACACGTACGCATACGGGTTGCGAAGCCAGCCTCCGGAGACCAGCGGCTGCAACGCTGCGGCGAACTGCGGCTCGTGCGTTGCGACGAGCAGCATTCCGATGCCCATGAAGAGCAGCACTGCCGGAGCGACGTCCTCGATGCCGCGGATCGCCGCGGCGACGAGGCGCGGCACCGCCTCGCTCGGGCGGGTGACGACGACGCCGAAGAGCGCGGCGACGAGAAAGGCCGGCGCCGCCTCGATCCGCAACGCGTAGTACAGGACGAGCGGGAGGACCGGCGTCAGCAGCGCAATTGCGGAGACGCGCGGACGCTCTTCCGGCTCGGCGCGAACGGCCCACGTCGCGTAACCGCGCTCGCGGCGAAACGAGATCGCCGCGTAGAGGACCAGCGCGACGGCGTCGATGACGGCAAGCACGATCGCATACCGGATAAGCTCCGGCGCGCTCACGCCAAAGTACTTCGTATAGAAGGTCCAGTTCGCAATGTTGAAGATGAAGCCGAGCGCAAATCCCATTAAGAAGAGCGTTGCGGCGATGGTGCGCGGCACGCCCGCGGTCATCATGATCGGGAGCACGATCGATCCGACCATGATGATGCCGCCGAGGCCCGAGAGCGAGGTGAAGAGCACCGCGACGATCGCGCAGAAGCCGAGCGAAAGCACGAGTGGGCGCTCCCCGCCGTACTCGGCGGCGAGATCGACGATCGTGCGCGCGATCCCGGTCTCGATCGTCACGCGGCCGAGCAGCGCGCCAAAGATCACCGCAACGTAGACCGGCGCGAGCTGCACCGCGCCGGCGGTAACGATGCTGCCGAGCCGTACGGCCGGAACCCCGGCGACGAGGGACATGATAATCGCCATGGCCGGAACGGCGACGAGCGCGGGCATCCAACGCCGATACATCAGCACCGCGAAGATCGCAAAGACGACGAGTATGAGTGCCGCGCTCAGGGCGTGACCACGCTCTCGAACGGTGGTAGCGTCTTGCTCTGCACGTACTTCCGCGTTACCCGATAGAAGGCGTCGGCGTACGCGATCGCCCGCTGCGCGGCGAGATGATAGCGCTCGAGATTGCTCGCCAGATGGCCTCCGCGGCTCTCGTACTGCCACGCGCGGTCGTAGAGCGGCGCGAGCCCTTCGTAGGCGTCGCGCAGCTCCCACATCCAGTACTTGCACCAGAATAGGTCGCGCTCGGCGCGATCGGGATCCGATGCCGCGTGAGCGACGGCATCGGCGTACATCGACCGCATCTCCGTCGCCATTTGAAACTTCCGCCCAAGCGCGTCGTAGCGCCGCGCCGCGAGAAACATCACGAATGCGGCGTTCGCGTGGAGCGGCGGAACGCTGAAATAGCGATCCTGCTCGACGCGCTCTGCCGCAAGGCGCACTTGGCGCAGATCGACGTTGGCGATTTGGCTTTGCGCGAGCGGATCAAAGGGATCGGCCCAAAAGAGCGCGTCGGTCTGACCGTAGGCACCATCGGCCGGCTCTAAGTCGCGCAGCACGGTCGCGAGGTCGGCGGCGTCGGAACTGTAGCTCGCGTCGTCGACGCCGAAGAACGCACTTGGAAAGTCCTGCGCGAAGGTTTCGGGCGCGACGTCGCCGTTCTGCCAGGCCGCCGCTGCTGCATAGATGACCGGATACCAGGTCGCTTCGTAAAGCGTCTCGCCGTCGTCGTGCCAAACGGTTTGAAAGAGGCCTAGGACGCGCGCCGCCTTTCCCTCGTCGATGAAGCGGCGCTCGTTCGCGAGCGCCGTGTCGACTGCCGGAAAGATCTCGTTCCAATTGCTCGCGCCGGGCGCGACCATCTGCTCGAAGCCGCCGCGCGCGATCGTTTGAATGTACCGCTCGAAACTCGGCTCGTTCCCGTAGTGCCAGTTGACGATGACGGCCCTACGCGGAATCAGCTTCATGATTCCGGGATCGTTTTCGATTCCGTCATCCCACAACATAATTCGCGCCCCCGACGGCGCGATCAGGTCGTTCATCGCGACGATATGCTCGGCGTAGGCTTGCGAGCGCCCTCGTTGCGCGACGTATGCCTGCGTCGTGCCGAGGCCGAGCGTCGCGGTCTCGTCGGAGCCGATGTGGAAGAACGGCGGGCGGCCGACCGCGGCGAGCTCTTGGCGAACGATCCGCTCGAGGTATTCCATCGAGAGCGCGACGTTCGGCGCCAAGAGGAAACCGTGCGGCAGCTCTGCGGCACCGGCATACTGCTCGACGCGCAAGGTGTTGTGCATGTGCGCGAAGCTCTGCTGCTCGGGAATCAGCGCGACGTGGAAGCGCGCGGCGTATGCCGTCAGCGTTTTGAGCTGCTCCGGCGTGATGCCGTCGAGCGGCGCCGGAAGCGGATCGGTCGGGCTGAGGAAGACGTGCTCCATGTACGGCGAGTATCCGTTCATCTTGAACGCGGCGATCGTGCGGATTCGCTCCTCGAAGTACCGCATCGTCGGCAGCGGACCGCGCGAGACGTCGTCGGAGAGAACTCGCCACGGCAACGCCGGACGGTCTACGATGCGCGCGCACGGTATCGACCAACGGCCGTTCGCGCGCGCGGGAAGCTGTGCGAGCGTCATCGCTCCGTAGAAGGCCCCGGCGGCGTCGGCGCTCTCGATCGTCGCGCGTCCTCCTTCGACGATCAGGCGATAGGCTTGCGGCGCAAGCGACGCGTCGCGACGCACCGAGATCGTCGCGTCGGCGGAAGCGACGACGCGCAGCGCGCCGATGCCGAGCGCGCGCCAGCGCTCGTCGAGCTCGTCGCGCGCTCCGGGATCGAACCCGGCCGCGATGCTTCGCGGAACGCTCGCCGCGCGGGCGCAGCCGACGTCTTCGACCCGAACCGGACGAGGGATCAGATGCAGCAACGTCGCCGCAGCCGCGACGAGCACTACGCCATCTTCATGGCGGCGCGGATCGCCGCGTCGCGCTCGCCGAGAACGGCGACGACGTCGTCGAAGAAAAGCGGCGCCGATACTCCATCGATCGATGCCGCGCGATCGGCGAGTGCGACGGTCGCGACGTCCGCCTCCGCTACGGCGTGGACGCCGTCGCGCGGTTCGCTCGCTCCCGCGACGCGGTGCGTCGCAAACGCACGCGCATCGGCGAACTCGACGCGCAGCAGCAGGTCGTCGAGGCGCTGGCGCACGTCGGGCGCCAGCTCGCAGCGCGTACCGATCCCGGCCAGTGCCTCCCCGAGATACGCGCGAACGTATTCGTCGGAGCGGCGCAACTTGAGGTCGTCGCCATAGCCCGGAAAATCGGCGATCTTTGCCCGCAGCTCGTCGAGCGCTTCCATGGCGGCAGACTTACGACGTGGCCCGGCGGAGGGCCTCGAAGATGCCATGGGAAGATACTTTAGGTGAAGTCCGCAACGGCATGGCCGGTATATCTCGTCGCCGCAGCCTGCTTCGCGATCGCATTGATTTCGTCGATTGCGAACATCTCGCTGCTCGGACAGATCAAACAGCAGCAGCGGGAGCTCGCCCATCTCTCCGAGCGATCGATTGCGCTCGCTCGCAACCTGGCCGGCGAACGCACCGCGCTCTTCGACGTGCTCGATACGCACGCTCGCCACTATCAGTTCGGTGCAGGCGAAGTCGTCACGCACGGGAGCCGGATCTACCTCGCGCTGCGGGCGGTGCCGGAACCGCCGCACGGCAAGGTCTATCAAGCGTGGACGACGCCAAAAGGATCGACCAAACCGCTGGCATCGCCCACCTTCTTGCCCGATGCGCGCGGCGTCGCGCTGATCGTTCTCCCTGCCGACGCGCGTTCGACCGCCGAGGTTTCCGTCACCCTCGAGCCCGATGGGGGCAGCAAAGAACCGACGAGCAAACCGCTGATGGACGCAAATCTCTCCGCTCCGTGATCGAATCAATTTCTGAGGCGACGCGAGCGCCGGCATTGAAGTATCTCGCGCGCTCGCCATATCTCAACGTCTTCCTCTCTCACGTGCTCTTGCACAATCCGTCGCTCTCCGAACGAAAGCACGTTGCGGTTGCGCTCGAGCGCGGGAAGGTGCTGGGCGTCGCCTACTGGGGACGTCAACTCGTGCTCGCCGCCGAACCGGCGGTCGTCGGCGATTTCGGTGAATACGCCAGACGCCATCGCGGCGAACGCATGATCGTCGGACCGCGCGAGACCGTTGCGCAATACTGGCAGGCCGTTCGCGCGTGGCACGCTCCGCCGCGCCTGGTACGCGATCGCCAATACGTAATGATGGTCGATCGCGCCAACCTGCGCCGCCACGAGCGCCGCGGAATAACCGTGCGGCACGCGGGCCTCGACGAATGGCGTGCCGTCGCCGAAAGCTCGGCCGAGATGGTCCGGCAGGAACTCGCCTACGATCCCCGGCGCGGCGCTCCGGAGTTCGGCGCGGGCATTCGCGAAATGATCGAACGAAACTTATGGTGGGTGGGCGTAGCCGACGGCCGCATCTGCTTCTTCTGCAACATCGGCCCCTGGTGCACCAAGACGATTCAGCTACAGGGAATCTGGACGCCGGAGGAGTTGCGAGGGCGCGGCCTTGCGACCCGTTCGCTCGCCGCGCTCTGCGATCGGATGCTCGACGTTTCGCCGACGCTTTCGCTCTACGTCAACGACTTCAACGAACGCGCGATCGCACTCTACCGGCGCGTCGGCTTCGAGCGCGTCGGCGATTTTCAGACGATGCTCTTCTAAGAGCGCGCGATCGCCCTAGGCGCCTCCTTCACGTCGGTTTCGAGTGCGTCGATGAAGTTCGGCGCGAGAAGCCGGCCCTTCGCGGTCGGCCTGATCTGGAACGTCACTTTAATCGTCTCGTCGGACATCTGCCGTGCGCTCCGTGCTAGATTGACTTCGTCACGACGAAGATGACTTGAGCGCCCTGCAAGACGAACGAATTGGTCGGAATGACCGGAGCGCCCGGGATTCCGCCATAGACGAATCCGCCGCCGACGACCGTGAACGGGTCGGCGTAAACGTTCGTGAGGTTCGTTCCGTACAGACCGTACTCGAAACCGTCGTGCGTGTAGGCGACGTGCGCGTTGAGGGTTGCATACGGCGAGCGGTTCAGCTCGTTGTACCAGCCCTCGTAGTTGAGCTCGGCGCCGTAGTTCAAGCCCTGCGGCGGCTGCTCTTCGACCGCCAGATAGGCCTTGTGCAGGGGTTGCCCAAGCGACTGCTCTCCGGCGGCGAGCGTTCCGTCTTGGACGGAGACCGGAATCACGGTCAAAAACGAGCTGTCGACGTCCCATCCCGCGCGAATGTGGAAGTCGCCGCCGAGTTGTTGATCGGCGTGAACGTCGATCCCGCGATAGACGCCGTTGCCGGCGTTGACCGGCATGCTGATCGGACACGGCACGTGCTTATGTTCGCAATGCGGGACCGGAATGACGTTGAGCTGGCTCGACGGCGAGCGCAGATTCGTCTGGTAGAGATCCATCGAGAGGTGCAGCGGATGATGCGCTTTTCCAAAGATCTGCTCCATGCCCAGGTCGTAATCGGTTGCATGATCGGGCTGCAGATTCGGGTTGCCGGTGTAGATCACGCCCCCAACGGGAACCCGATCCTGCGGCGGCGGCACCACGAGTTCGGAGAGCTGCGGCGTCTGGAAGGTCGTACCGACCGAAGCGCGCACCGCGGTGTTCCCCGTCGGCGTCCAGACGAAACCGGCGCGCGGATCGAAGCTCGTTCCGAACGTGCTGAAGTTGCTTTGATATGCCGCAATGGAATAGTGAATGTGGCTGGTCGGGTCGCCGTTGTATCGTAACACGGCGGAGCGCTCGGTCTGCGAGAGTCCGAGTGTTTGAATCGGCGGCTGAACTGCCGGCAGTATCAGTGCAGGCGCCACCGCCGGGCCGGTCGGCCCAAAACCGCCGCCGATCGGACGAGCCTCGGCGACGACCTGCCCTTGCACGTAGTTGGTCGTCAGGCTCTCCGTACCGAGATCGTACTTGAACGAAAGCATCCCGGTGTTGAAGTGCTGATCGACCTCGAGCCAATCGTCGCCGAGCAGATCGCGCTGATTGTAGAGATACTGCATCGTCTCGGCACCCGGACCGGCGACCGACTGTGAGGCGACCGACGTCAGGTGGCTGAACTGCAGGAGCGTTGCCGGCGCGCCGTTCACCTGCGCGCCTCCCAACGGCACTTGCGCGTCGAATCCATAGTTGGACTGATGCGCCTGGAGCCACGTCCCGGCGAAGCTCTGATAGCCGCTGGTCGTTTCGTCGTCGTCGAGCGGCCGGGCCGCCCCGAAATGGAGCGCGTCGCCACCGCCGCCGCTAAAGCCCGGAGGCGTGTAGTTGGTGAGCAGAGCCGACTCGTCTTTGCTGACGTTCTCGTTGCGGAAATTGAATTGGATGTAGCCGTAGCCGGTCGGGCCGCCGAGTTGATAGCGCAGCTTGGTCAGAATGGAGTTGCCATACGAACTGCTGCCGACTTGTTGCGGCGTCTCCTCCTGATCGTCGAGCGGACGCGCGTCGCCGCCTGGGCCCGGCGGCGTTCCACCCGGCGGCGGCGCCACCACGGTTTGATTCACCGAGCCGAGCGAACTGGTGGCGTGAAGCGAGACGGCGTAGCCGAAGCGATCGTCCGTTCCCGTAGTCTGCACCGTTCCACCGAACGTGCCGTACGATCCACCGAAGAAGCGGAGCAGCGAATGCGGAGCGATGCTCGGCTGCAGCGTGAGGATGTTGACTCCGCCGCCGATCGTATTCGGACCGATCAGCGACGACGGAGCGATGCCGTATATGACCTGCACTTCTTGCAACGCCGCCGGATCGAGCAGTGAAAGATCAAAGTCGCCGGTGTTGCCGTTGTTCATTTGATGCCCGTCGATGTCCACTAACGTTTCGGTCGGGTCCGGACCCCGCACGGCAAACGTCTGCGTTGCGTTGCTGCCGCCGCCCAACGGAATGACCGGCGTTACCGAGAGTTGCGGCCAGATCATCGCTCCCGCACTCGTCACCCCGGCGGCGGCGGCGTCTTGCGCGCTGAGCGTGACGCTTGGAGCCGACGCGGTGGAAACCGTTTCACCGGCGGAGGCTCGCACCTCGCCGATGACGGTGAGTGAGTTCGTCGTCGCCGGCGAGAGCGTGACGGTGAGCGTCGCGCTGACGAAATCGACCGTAACGGTGCGTTGCGAAATCGTTTCGTATCCGGGCGCGGCGGCGTGGAGCGCGTACGTGCCCGGGCGCAGGTTGTGAATGACGAAGTGACCGCTCGCGTCGCTTCGAGCGCCCTGCGACGCTCCCGACGATGAGAGGACGACCGATGCTCCGGCGATCGGCGTTCCGTCGTTTGCCGTTACCGAGCCGGTAACGTCGAGCGCAGCGCTCTGCGCTTGCGCGATGCCGATGCCGGCCGTTGAAATGGCGGCCGCGAGTGCTAAGGAAACGCACGCGCGAACGCATGCGACTGGAATTCCCATGGAGTGCTCCTGTAGACGAGTGCTTCGGTTGTTTGGGGTTGGCTACGCGAAGCGAGTCTGAGGAGGTCCGCGCTTAGCGAGGCGAAGCGCGTTGGGAGTGCGCCGGCGGACCATTACCCGCTGCGCAGTGAGGTCGTACTCTTGCGGCCGATCGTTCTCGACGCTGCGGCGCAAGAGCGTCTCGATGATCGTCGCGACGGAATCGCGATGCGAGATCAACCAGCGAGCGAAGGCGTAAACCGAGATGGCGACGAGCGTGGCGCAGGCCAGTGTTGTGGCCAAACCGAGCGGAATCGAACCGCCGAATGCGTCGGCGATGCCGCGCACCGGCATACCGTCGAGCCGCCCGTCGAGATACTCCATGCCGGGCACGATCGCGAGGCTCGCCGTTGCCGCGCCGGCAAGCATACCGATGGTCTCCGGCAGTGGGAGCGACGGGCGAAGCAAACGGGTCCGGTTTTTGGACGCAATCTCGCAGCAGATCCGCAGCCCTTGCGCCGCCAGAACGGCGGCGACGATGAGCGCGATGCCGGTAAGCAGCTCGCGCGAGCCGTGGCGAAGATGGTCGTAGCTGTCGCTGGCGAGAACGTAGTCGCCGACGACGTCGATCGCAAGATGGGCGATCGCCGCCCCGGCGGCTGCGGCGCACAATGCGAGGGAGACGATCGTCCGCAATCCGACGCGCACGCTTCGCGCTTCGACAGCCGAGAAAGCCATCCCGCCAAAAAAGAAGGGGCCGATCCGAGCGACCGGCCTCTTGCTGTTCCCTGCTAGAACGTTAGTGCGAGGATGGCGCCATCCAAATGGTGCCGCCGGCCCACTTCACCTCGATCGCCGCGCACTGACTCGTCTGTGCGCCGGAATAGGTGACGTCGTTGTAGAGGCTGAGAGTGTGATCGATCGTCGCACCGGGCGCGAAGGAACCGACGTCCTCCACGCGGCGCAGATAGTGGCTCTGCGCGTTACGATAGCCGACCAAGAACGTCACGCTCGCCGCCGTCTTTTTGCCGAGGTTGACGTAGACAATGTGCGTGCCGCTCGCCTGATGGCTGAGCGGCTTCGGTTTGTTGACGGTGCAGCTCTTAATGAGGATCGGCGCGGCGGCTTGCGCCGGCGCCATCGATGCCGTTGCGGCAGCGATGCCCACGAGCGCCACCGCGAACAGGCGACCGAAAGATTTCATGCGGTTCTCTCTCCCTAGCGAATGCGAAGTAAGCAGGTGGCGGCTTTCCTTCCTCCCGATAATCATCCCTGCAGGAGACGCCGGAGCCGGACGGTCGAATCGGGTAGAGTGAAGAGCATGAGCAGCGGATTACCCTATCGGGATACGGACGACGACGTTATTGCGCCCGACGTCGTGCCGCGCGAGGAGCAACCCGTCGATCCCGCGCGAGCGGTGCGCGCCGAGGAAGATAAGTACGGCGAGAGTACCGCCGACGAGAATCGCGGCGACCAACGGGACGAGCACCACGGCGAGCCGGACGACATCGTCTAATCGCTGCCGAGGATCTCTACCGATTTGTAACGCGTTCGTGACGAGCGCTCCAACCGCTCCCAAAACTGCGACGGCTGCGCCCCCGGAATCTTCTTGAACTTCCGCGGCGGCTGCTGGAAATCGAAGATCGCGGGATCCTTTCCCGGATCGTTCGCGCGCGTATCGCTGGCGCCGAGCTGCCGCAAGCCGAAGTTACCTTCGATGAAGCGCAGCACGCTGGCCGTTTCGTATTGGACGTGCGTGACCGATCCTTTTTTCGCATAGGGTGACACGACGATGAGCGGTACGCGAAAACCGAGTCCGTCGTAATCCATGAAGACCGGTTGAACCGGATCGAAGAATCCGCCCCAGTCGTCCCAGGTAATGAAGATTGCCGTGCTCTTCCAATACTTGCTCTTCCCAATCGCGTCGACGAGCGAGGCGACCCATGCCGGTCCCTCGCCGGCGAGAAAACCGGCATGATCCGACGCGGCAAAGGTCGGCGTGATCCAGGTGATGTTCGCCAGTTGGCCGTTTGCGACGTCGGTCAGGAAGCGTGACGACGGGCTGATGACGTTCCTCGTCCAATCGGCGCCTTTATAGACTTCGCGGTCGGCTTGATATGCAGACCACATACCGCCGAGGTCGCCGACCGCCTCGGCGTAAAAGCGCCACGTCAGTCCCGCCTTGTCTGCCTCGCGCCCGAGCGTCGGAGAGTCGAAACACGGCGCGACGCGTGGACCGTACGTACGCGCATCGGTGAGCGTTGCAATCGTGTCGCTCTTGTCGCCCTCGCAACCCCAGTCGCCGCTCGGGCCATTCACCGCACGGTGCGCGTATGCCGCGACGGCGTACTGATGCGACGAAAAGCTCGCATCGAGGCTCGAAGTAAAGTTTTCGTCGGAGAGGACGTATCGCTGCGCCATCGTCCAATACGGCGTGATCTGGTTTCGCGGCACGTAGGAGTAGGCGGGGTTCGGGGGGTGATGCAGCGTCGAAATCTCGTTGTTCCAGCCGTCCATCTTGCAATCGGTTCCCGGCAGGCTCCCCGTTCCGTCGCACGCGGCGAAGAAGGCGTTCGCGGAGTGGTCGATATCCCAGATGGTCGAGAGATCTTCGGGTTGCAAGTCGATCTTATTGCCGGAGGTATCGTAGCCGTAGCTCTGCGTGGCCGTGCCGGGATAGCCCATGAAGAGATTGTTGAACGACCGGTTCTCCTGAATGATGAAGACCACGTGCTTGATCGGGCTCGCCGTTTTGCGCAGCGCGTTGATCGGTGCCGAAGGCGGCATGCCCGATACGGCTGCGCTGTAGCACCCGGAGAGTGATGCGGCGCTCGCCGCGAGCAACGCCGCGCAAATGCGGCCGGTATATCTGTCGTTCGGAATCAGCATGGTACTCGCTCCCGTTTTAGGTAGACTCTGGGCGCCATGCTATGCCGAGCCTGAGAATAGCTCGTGAAGCTAGTTTCTCAAAGTCTTCACGCGAGGGAGCGAGCGGACTTGGCCGTTGTCGTCGCCGACCAGCACTTCGTCTGCTATACCGGCGAAGATCCCCGTCGCAACGACGCCGGAAACGGCGCGCAAGGCCGCGTCGAGGGTTGGCGGATCCTCGATTCGCCCGAAGTGGCAATCGAAGATCCAGTTCCCATTGTCGGTTACGAAGGGCTCTCCGCCGGTTTCGCGCCGCTTCACCTCGACGCCGGCCAAACACCGCTCGATCTCGCGCCGAACGTACGGCGCGGCATACTGGACGATCTCGACCGGCAGCGGAAAGCGGCCCAAGGCGGGAACGAGCTTCGCTTCGGTAACGATCACGACGTATCGCTCGGCCGAGAATGCCACGACCTTCTCGCGAAAGAGCGCGCCGCCGCCGCCCTTCGTCAGCGACCAATCGGGCGCGACTTCGTCCGCCCCGTCGATCGCGATTGCCATCGGTCGATCCAGCAGCGCCGCAATCGGGATTCCCAGTTGACGGCAGAGTCGTTCGGTCTCGCTCGAGGTAGGAACCGCGGAGATCTTCTCCCCCGCAGCGACACGTTGCCCGACGCGTTCGATCGCCCAGTATGCGGTCGTGCCGGTTCCAAGCCCGATGCACGCGCCGTCGCGAACGAAGCGGTCGACCGCGGCGTAGCCCACCGCGCGCTTTGCCGGATCGCTGTTTGCAAACACGCTAGCGCCGAATGAGCGCCAAGCCCGACTTCGGGTCGACGACTTTTTGGAGAGGTGTGGGACTCTCCGTTTGCTTGAAGTTCATAATCTCCTGACGCTAGAATACATGGTAAAGATGATGATCGCGATATTACTTTACCTAGCACGCCGGCTGCCGGCGGTCGTGGCGGCGGTGGCGCTCGGAACGGGTGCGATTGCCTCCCTCCCCGCTCGTGCCGCCGGATCGCCGGCACCGCCGATGCCATGTTCCGACTCCGGAAGCGGCCACGGCGTCGCAATCACGAGCTGTTCCTTCGTGCTCGAGCCGTCTCCGGCCGGCAATGTGAACTACTTCGTCAACGTTACGCTGAAGTATACCGCTCCCGCCGGCGCAACCGCGGTACGCTTTCGCTGTGCCCTGCGCAACGGCAGTTCGGCCGTTTCCCAATACGGGGTCTTGCGCTCCTCGGGAAGCACGCTGAAGTTCGTCTCGCCGTTCGCTTCGACGGGAAGCGCAGTCCAATCCGTTAGCTGCTACGTCGACGCGGCGTAAGGGATCGTTCGATGGTCTCTCCACGGCGGTCGTCGTCGCGCATCTGGTTCGCGATCGCCGCGATCGCCGCGATCGTGGCAGGCATTGTGGGGGTGCGCTGGTGGCTCTACGACCGGGACATACAGCTCGCGGCTAAGGCGTACCGCTTCAACTCGGTGGAGATCGCGTTGACGCAGCCGCCATTCAACGATATTACGACCCAAATCGACGGCAGTAAGTGGCTCCCCAACGGGCCCCAGGATATCGTCAAAGACCCTGAGTCGATTGCCCTGTACGAAACGATTACGCTGGCGTTGCGACCGCTGACGACGGGAACCGGATGCTCCGGCAGCACGATCGTGGCCTATCAAGTACTCGTCGACGCACCCGGCTTCACCGTTGACAGAATTGGCGACGCGGCGCGCACGCGGCAAACGCTGCTCGCGCCCGAGTGCAGCCTCGGCGCAAAAGCACCTCCTCCGGCTCCGCCTTGGCGCTGGAATTTGATGGCGACCGAACCCGGCAACCATGTGATCACCATGGTCCTGCAAGCCCTAGACCGTCAGCAACACGTCGTGGACTCACGCGAGGTCGATATCCCCGTTTTCGTGCCCACGCCGCCCGAACCGATCTCCTCAAACATTGGACTTATTGGGATCGTGGTCAGCATCACGACCGGTTTGGTCGGTCTTTGGGAGCGGTTTCGGAAAACTCCGAGTTCTGAGCAAGCGGCACCCCTAGAATAAGGAAGTACGCCTTTGTCGAAAACTGCTTGCTCGCGGGATATCGAGTGGGCTATGCTGCTCGAAAACCAGCATGTTGTGGAGGTCGAGATATGAGCCAGCAGACCGCCTCGCAGATCGGCGTAACCATTGAGTGGGACGACGGCGTGATGATCGTCTTCTCGTTCCAGGGCGCTTCGGGGACCCTTTACTGCGGCTTCCCGCATCTCGTGCCGGCGTGGCAGAGCCAGAGCGGTACCCAGACTCAGGTATCCCAAACCGTGCAGAGTATCTCGCAGAGCGCCGTTCAGATCAGCGGCGATCCGGCAACCTGGGTTGAGACCGTGAAGTACGGAGCGCGTGGAAACAAAATCACCGTGGTTTACGACGATACGATCAACGTCAACTATACGACCCAAACGGCGAATCCGTACCAACTGCAGCAACTCTACAGCATTCACGGGTAGCGGCCGGAACTAAAGTCCGCCGGGACCCTTAGCGAGCGAGCGAGCGCGTTCGGTAAGGCGAACGACCGCAGCCTTGGCAAGCATGGCCCGTTAGTGTAATCTGGTAGCCCCCGGTCTGTTTTCGAGGTTTAGCGGCCGTCCATGGCATTCATGACTCTCCACGGCAGCGCATCCCGAACGTTGCCCTCGACCGCCCCCCAAGCGACCGTCGCGCGACCGGTCGTGGTATCGACTGCCGTCGCTCACTCTCCAACGCGCAGCATGGCGAATCCGGCGCTGCTCTACATGCGCAATCCTGCCTTCGTCGGATGGCAGCTCGGTCGCCCGCTTCCGCGTTCGAACTTTTCGTTGCCGACGCTGATCGCGCCGGATGCGACGCCCAAAGCCGACACGCTCTTCGAAGATCCGGCCGATGCTACGAAGAAGCACTTTCTCGCCAAGTACGCGATCGCGACGATCGGCAGCGGCGGCGCGCAGAGCTACAACGTCTCGTTCGTGGCCAATACCGACGGGTTCGTCCTCACCGTCGGATTGGCCGACGTTACGGATCCATCGCTGGTGAGCAGCGCTCTGCGGATCGACCCGACGACGACGCGCTATCTGCTGACGGCGAATCTGCAGGGGCTCGCCGCCAACTGGGATTTCACCGCGACACCGTCGGATGGCTCGAACCTTACGCTCTCGCTGACCGTCACCGATCCGGCTGCCCGCGACTCGATTTACCGGGCGATGACCGATCCATCGGCACAGGCGCAGCTGATCGTCCGGCGTTCGTTTCCGGTCGCAGCTCCGACTGCCGCGGCGGAGGGTACGGCGCAGACGCTCTACCGCGAGAGCGTTACGGCCATCGATGCCCCGATTCCATTCACGTTCGATCCCGTGCTCGACAAGAACATCTTCTCGCTGCTCGGCAGCGTCGGCAGCGGGGAGTCGACGTGGAACGTTACGCAAGTGCCCTACGCGCACGACAACCGCTCGTATCCGTACTATCAAGACGCGCGCCAGCCGAGCCAAGTCTATTATCTCCCGGACACGTTCCAGATCAGCCGGCAGCAGGATGCTCCGCACGCTCCCAACATCACGATCGCTGCAACCGGCGGCGACGCGGGCACGATGCGCTTCACGCTCTCGTTTCTGGCCATCCCCATTTGGAATCCCGATCGAATCGCCAATGCGGCGGCGTGGTGGCAAAACGAGCTACGCGCGAGCGTCCTGCCCGGAATGCATCTCTTCGAAGCGAGCAACACCGCGTTGCAGTTGACTCTGCCCGCCAGCGATGGATCGGGACCGGCGCTCGTCGCGCAAAGCTCGGCCATTGTGGACATCGCCGGCGGCATCAGCTGCTCGATCGCGCTCTCCCTCGCGCAGTTGCAACAAGTATACGCGGCGCTCTTCGACGAGGTCAGCCAACTCTTTTCGGGCGTCGTGACGGTAACGATCGGGTCCGACACCGAGTCGATTCATTTCAGCTTGCGTGCGGGAGATTTCGCCGGCAGCGTGCTCGCCGCCAATTCGACCTTCGACGCGGAGCAGAGCGAGTTCGACGTCGTGATTTCCAACGTGGTCGAGAGTCCCGTGCACGTCGACAGCCTGCCTGCAGCAATCATGAAAGGGCCGGTCGATCCGGTCTCCGGAAAACCGACGGTCAAAGTACAGGACCTCGGGCAGACGCTGACCCCGACGCCGCCGGTCGATCTCGTACCGGCGAGCGCCACGACCGGCACCAACGGCGTAACCCTCAAGATACGTATGCTTCCCCAGAATCCCGGCGATCTGGGGAACCTGCTCGGTGAAGCGGTCGGACTCGCGACGCACGGCGGCGACGCGGGTCAAAGCGCGGCCGGCGATTGTACCGTCGTGATCGACTTCGGGCATACCAGCGTCAAGGCCGATCCTAGCGCACTCTGGGACGCCATCATGTCGAATCAGGTCGTTGGGCCGGTACAACGCACCGTGAAAGTCATGGCGTTCGCCTCGATGTTTGCGGCCGATCCGGCCGGCGCAACGCCACCGCCGAAAGCCGTTCAAGTCGTCTTCGACAGCGGCCAGACCGTCGATTTTGATTCCTCCACGCAAGCCGACGCTTCCGGGCTGATGACGCAGACGGTCGCGCTCGCCGTCCCAATCAAGGCGTACGTCGTCGGGACCGGGGATACGTCCTACTATCGCTATCACGTCGATCTCGTAAGCGCGACCGGCACAACGCAGGGTCAGTGGACCTCGTCGAACGCGGACTCCTTTTACGTGCAGACGAGCGGCTGATGAGCGCGTTTTCGGGCTTGCCGGACTTCTCGGCGCCGATTTCGACCGCCGGCGTCACTGCGTTTGCGCCATTCCAAAACGGAAGTTACGCGGTCGTGCCGCAACAGCTCTCGCTCGCGCTCGATGCCGACGCGAGCCCAAAGTTTACCCTCGATCTGGTCGAACGCGCCGGCGATTTCAGCGCGGCCGGTCAGTATGCGGTGCTCGATTTTTCGCTCGCGGGCGACTTCGAGCTCGATACCGCGCTCGCCGTGGTTCGGCCGCTCGACGCCGCCGCGACGGTGACGCCGATCGCAGCCGCGGGAGGTTTTGCACGTCTCTATCCGACCGCCGGCGAGGTCGCACCATCGAGCGACGCGCTCGCGCCGATTCCTCTCGGCTTTAGCGGGGCCGATTTTGCGCGCTGGACGACGCGCCTCTCGGCCGACGCCGGCGAGCTCATCAAAGGCGCGATCGCCGGCGGCTCGCTGCTTCTCGGTGCACGGGTGGAATTCGACGCCCTCGGCGTTGCCGCCCGGGTAGAGACGACGGTTGCGTTCGAGCCGGAGAAGCTCGTCGCTTCGTTGCTCGCGGGCACGACGGGACGTCTGCTCTCGGCCCCGGACGTACTGGCCGCATTTACGGGCACGCCGGAAAAGTTTCCGCTGAAAATTCTTGCAGGCGACGCGACGACGGGCGATTTCGCGGCGGCGGTCGCCGATCGGATCTTGGCATCGTACGCGTCGCGCGCGCCGGCTCCGGCGAGCTCCGACCCATCCTTCGTCGCATTCGCCGACCCCTCAGCGCTGCCGTTGGGAGCCGTGCAGTGGGATTTGAGCCAACCGGCGATCGGCCGGCGGCAATGGGTGCTGATGCTCGACATTTTGACGGTGCTGCGCGCATTCGCCGCACGCAACGGCACGGCGGCGCTCGTGCGCAACGTCAGCGTTCCCGCATTACAGGTGGGACTCTGTAAGGTCGACGTCGACGCGAATCTGCCGCCGAACCGCATCGGCGTACCGGCGATCGGCGTCACCGCAAACGTCGCGGCGAATCCACCGCTTCGACCGAGCAGCATCGCGCAGACGATCGCGTTTACGGAACCCGATGACGACGGTTCCCTTACGTTTCAAATCAGTCCCGCGGAGACGCTGTCGTATACGCTATCGGGATTTGCGGTGCTTGCCGCCGCGGGAATGGTGCGCGAGTTCGCGATGCCGCCCCAACTACGCAGCTCGTCGTGGGTGCAGCTCGGGGCCGACGACTTCCCGGTCGCGTTCGCGCACGTGACCGCCGCGAACCGCTTGCTCTCGCTTGCCGTTCTGACGCTGACGCTGACGTATGCACTCGATGGCGCGCAGCATCGGGTTGCGGCCGTTCTCAACGCAAAGATCACCGGCGCTTCGATGGCCGTGCCGCGCAGTGCAAGCGACCCGTCGCTGACGGTGAGCGCCGCGCCGCTCGACGGAAGTGCACCGCTGGGGCTCGGGCCGCTCGCACCAGGGCGCATCGACCTCGATCTTCCTGCATTTGCCGAGTTCGGACCGCACCGGGTAACGATTCGCGCGGCACTGCGCAGCGGCGATCGTGCGTTGATGCTCGATGCGATCGCGCAGGACGATGAAGACGCCGGCGCGCCTCCCGCGCAACTGCTGCTAACCGCGGACCAACCATCCGCCGACTGGGGCTACGTCGCCTCGTCACCATTCAAAGCCGGCTACCGTTATAGAAAGTCGGCGACGGGGAGTGCGCCGGCCGGAGCGTGGTCGGCGCTGCAGTCACCTTTCACACCGCTGATGCTAGCTGCCGACGGTACGCCGGTATCGGCCAGTGCCGCGAGCGCCCAGCCGGCGCTTACGCCCGTTCCCGCGACAACACCATGATACGGACATAAGGAGAGAGCCATGCTGAGCCTATATCCCGCCCATCTGATCGCCGGCCTCACCATCTACGAAGACGACTCGCGCCCGGCGGTCTTCTATGCAATGCCGAGTGAGCCGGGTTTCCGCATCGATCCCAAGACGAATAAACCGGTCTTGAACTTCATCAAGTATTTGATGCCGGTCGACCGGCCCGACGGGAGCAAAGGCGGGGGTTTCTTGATCTTCGACTCGGTCTTCGTCATACCGCCGGATCAAATGAAAGCCGCGCAGCAAGAGCTCGACAAGCTCGTCCAGTCGCGCGGAATCAAAGACGCTCAAGGCAACCCCGTCAGCGCGGAAATCTCGATGCCGAGCTTCACCAAGGGGACGGCAGCGCTAACGCTGCTGGACAGCGGCGGCGCGCTCGTGACGAAGATCGAGAGCGCCGGAAAGCCGTCGCTGCTCGGTTCGATGATCTGCTCGTTCACCGCCGAGCTCTCGCCCGAGGGTGCCGCCGTGGTCGAGGGAGCCATGCAAGGCAAGGGCGGGGTCGTTCAGATCGCCTACGATCTGACCTATACCGCCGCACTGCCGCCGGTTACGGGAACGGTTTGGTTCGACGCGGTGAAGTTCGCCTCGTTCCATCAAACGATCGACAAGAGCGGCGGCAGTTGGGACAGCGGCGACAACACCGAGCAGGAGAAGATGCGCGAAGCCTTCGTCAGCGCCGACTGCGGCGGCGTGAGCTTCGATTTCACCGGCTTGCCGACCGGAGACTCGACCGTTCAAAAACTGCACGACGATCTCGTGAACTGGGGTTGGCAGCAGCTCAACACCGCGGTACAAAGCGTGATGGCCGCCTCGAACGCGACCAGCAGCTCAGGCGGGACCAGCGGCGACGGCTCGAGCTCGTCGAGCAGCGGCGCCGGCGTGACGGGCAGCAGCGTCGGCAGCGACCTCGGCCAAAACCGCGGCGACGACGGAATGGAGCACGTGTCGCGCGACGAAACGAGCTTCGCCTCGTTTAGCTTCTACGAGCATTACAACGAACGCGACAGCATCGCCTACGAGACGGTGCAGCAAGGCACGCTGCCCAACGTCGCCAACTTCGAGCAGTACGCCGAGACGATCAACGCCAACGATCCATTCTTTGCGCAAATTCACGCGACGATGCAGTGCAATGCGGATTTCCAAACGTTCAACATCGTCAGCGTGGACGTGAACTGCCAGTACACCAAGAGCAATCCGCCGACCGTTGCCGGGTTCACCTTCAAGAAGCCCGACGACGTGCTTAAATTCGATTCCGATACCGTCAGCGGCGATATGCATTACCAGTATCAGTTCAACGTCAACTACGCGGATCAAAGCAAGGCCTACGCTTCACCGGTCTACACCACTCAGAATCAGGTCACCACGCTCGACGTCGGCACGATGGGCGTGCTGTACGTCAACCTGACCGTCAGCAACGTGGATTGGACGACGGTGAAGCAGGTACAAGTCGCGCTGCAATACCCCGACACCGATCCGTCGGGAGCCGCGATCAGCAGAGAATTCGCATTCGATCAGAACACGCGCACCGCAACGCTCGTGGTCGTTATACTCAAGCCGGTGGACAAGCAGTATACGTACACGGTGACCTACGTCTTGACCGACGGCACGCAAGTAGTGACCGCGCCGAAACAAGACAACACACAGCAGTTGTTTATCAACAACATCTTCATTCCGAAGACGGTCACGTTCATCAGCGAAGGCGACTTTGCAAACTCGATCGACAACATCTTCCTGCGGATGACGTATACGGACGCGACGAACAAGTACACGCAAAGCAGCGAGTACCAGTTCAGCGCAGCCAACCGCACGCACGACTGGACGTTCTTGATGATCCCCGCCGCAAACGGACAAGTGAGTTACAGCGGCGTGGTCTCGTACAAGAATCAGACGCAGGAGAATATTCCCGACACGCCCGCGACCGGCACGCTCGTCACCTTCGGTCCGCCGGACCAGACGATCGTTACGGTCACTCCCGACACCGCACTGCTCGATTTTACGCAGATCAAACTGGTACAGATCGAGTTCCAGTATTCGGATCCGGCCAACAACATCGCGCTGCAGCAGGAGATCGTACTAAAATCGACCGGCGCGACGCCCCCGTCGTGGACGTTCTACACCAAGGATCCCACCAAGGTGGCCTACACCTATACCGCCACCTACTACATGGCCACGAATCCACCGGCGGTCATCAAACAGGCTCCCGCGAGCAGCACCGACACGGACCTCGTGCTCAATCCGCCGGCGAGCACGCCGCCCGTAAGCACGCCGTCGTAAACGAAAGCGACTGCGAACGCAATGCTGTACCTCAATCCACCGTACTTCGTGATCAACGGCGTCTCGGTATTTCCGGACGAATCCGATCCGTTGCAGTTCTATTACCTTCCGATGATGCCGCATCTGACGATGGTACAGGACCCGGTTACCAAAGCTTCGTCGCCGCAAATCCAGCTGATCGAGTATGAAGGCAGCGCGGGGACGGGCGGATTCATCGATTTCGACGTCAACCTCAGCATCGATCCGGCGGCGCTATCGGAGGTCGCCAACCAGATCGAACGCCAGCTCAACCTCAACAGCACGCCGCGCCTTTCGCCGGTAACGTTCGTCGACGGTGCGGTAAAGCTCCTGATGCTCGGCGCGGAGAGCGGCGATGCCGCCGCACCGGCGGGGAGCACCGGCTCGACCGGCGCGAGCGCATCCGCGACGCCCACTGCAGCGGCGGTGACGACCACGACGCCGCCGGCCGCCGCCGGACCGCAGTTCGTGGTGAAGATCGAGAACGCGGCCAAACCCGCGCTGTACGGCGACAATCAAGCGACGTTTTCCGTGCAGCTCGACCAATACGGCGCGACCATCCTCGAGCAGGCGTTGCAAGGACAACTCGCGCCGATCGCCGTCATCTACTCGCTGCAGTTTCTCGGGCTGCGTCCCGCGTTTCACGTGCATATGACGGCCGACTGGAACCGCGTTCAAACCTATCTCGATCAGCAGTACAGCGGAGGGTTTCTGTTCTTCTCGAGCCAGATCGAGCACACGGTCGACAAGCTTATCGAAGAGAAGGTCATCAACATACAGGTCGACACGTTCGTCACCGAATCCGACTTGGGCAGCACCGGAACCTCCGATCGCGATCGTGCGGTTGCGGAATGCTACGAGCTGGTCAAGACGAATTTCTTCGAGTCGAGCCTTCCGCCACCGAACCCGAATCAGCCGGACGACTGGAGCAAGGTAAATCAAGCCGTCGACAACATCAGCGACATCGCGCTCACCGGCGGCGCGGCCGCGACGGCCTGCTTTTCATACAAGTCGGTCGACTTGTCGCGGACCGACCAGAAGGCGTTGAACTTTGACGTCACCGAGCGCACCGCGGTACTTCGCACGATCTATCCGCAGGCGCACCTTTCCGGTCTGTTGGCAGAGCTGCAGCGGGAGGGCATCCCGCTTTCGCAGTTCATCACCAGAGTCGACCTCGACAATCCGTTCTTCGCGCGGCGCAAGGTGGCCGTACTATCGTATGCCGACTTTCAGGACGACTCGATCGCTTCGATCGACGTCAACCTGACGTATAACGGCAGCGTGCAGTCCGTTTCACTGACCAGCAGCGGGACACCGGCATCGGTCGACTGGAGCAGCGTTCTCGCCAACGGTCAAATGGTTCGTCCCGTCACCTACAACTACACGGTCAACTTCAAGAACGTTGATACCACCCAGCGGCCCGGGAAGCTGGTCAGCAAAGATCTTACGGTCGTCGGCGACGTGCTCGACGTCGAGCCGCGCAACGACCTCTACGGCGTGACCGTGATCCCAATCCGGGCCTTCGGCTTTCCGTGGGACCGCTATACGAGCGTCGAGGTTGAGTGCCGCTACGTGGACGCGGCCAACGGCATCAACCTGCAGCCGAGCGCCGTCCTCACGTCGCAGAATCCGGAAGTCGACTGGCCGCTGTTTATGGCCGATCCGGCCCATCGCAGTTTCGACTACCGGCTCACCTACAGCCTGGCCGGCGGCGGAACGACCGTCACGCCGTGGACGAACACCAATTCCGGCAAGATCGACATTCTCGATCCGTATCCAACCAAGATCACGCTCACGATCTTGGCCGCGCTCGACTGGACGCAGTTCGTCGAAGCGCTCGTCTTCGTCGCCTATCCGAACAAGACTGCGCCGGTAGTGCAGCAGAGCTTCACGCTCAATCAAGCCAACGCCACGGCTCCGCCGTTCGAAGTCGACCGCCAAGATCCGACCCAGAACTTGATCTACTACGAGGCACGGCTGGTGCGAACCAACGGACAGATCTGGACGATTCCGGGATCCGTCATCTCCAGTCAATACTTGATCTTGCAAGACGGGATGAAAGGCCATCAAATCCTTTCGATCGCCCCGCAACAGGTCGACTTTGGCGCGAGTCAAATCGCGGAGATCGGCGTCCAGCTTCGCTACGTCGATCCGGCCAACGCGATCGATGCGACCGAGTCGGTTACGCTGACGAGCGCGACCGACGTTCGCAGCTTTGCGTACGATTATCTCAACGATCAGATCGCCCCGCAGTACCGGGCCGACATTCATCTCAACAACGGTCAGACCAAGTCGATCGATTGGACCCCAATCGCCGGCAACAACGTTACGATTCCGCTGAGTCAACTCACCTAAGGCGAGGTTTCTGCGCATGCTCCTGTTTTCAAGCGGCACCTTCACGGTCGACGGCGTCACGGTCTTCCCCGACCATGCCGATCCGAACCAGTTTTGGTATCTTCCGAGCCCCGTCGGGCTAGAGTCGGAGGCGGACAGCAGCGAGCCGCAGTTCCTGCTGATCATGTACGAGCCCGACGTCGCATCGGCCGGCATCAAAGGAACGGGGTTTTTGAACGTGACGTTGGCGCTCAAAGTCAGCGACGACACGCAATCGAAGATCGTCGGTCAAATCCGAACGCAGTTTCCGAACGTTTCGGAGCCGAGGCTCGCCCCGGTACCGTTCGACGATGGGACGGTGCAGGTCGTCGCGCTCAACTTGCAGGGAAGCGGCGGGACCTCCGCGGCTCCCGGTACGGGCAGCGCGGTCGAGAACATTCTCGGCGCGAGCAATCCCGAGTTGTTCGGAAACAACGACGCGGTCTTCGCGCTCACGCTCAGCGAGGAAGGCGCCACGATTCTCGAACAGGCCTTTCAAGACGGAATGACGCCCGTCGGCGGTATCTACAACCTGAAGTTTACCGGCGTCTTACCGGCGCTGGACGTCAAAATCACCGCCGATCTGAAGCGGGCGTACAGTTCATTCAGCGTCGATTTGACGGCGTCGGCGTACTGGGCGTCGGCCGGTATCGACGCTACCTTCGAAAAGTTGCGTCAAGACGGCGTGATCAACATCGAGGTCATTAGCCTAAGCGCCGACGCCTCGACCGAGCAACAAGAGCAGTGGGCGCTCAATCTCTTCAAAGACCAAATCATGTCGCAGTGGTTCTCGCCGAGCCTCAGCCCGACGACTGCGGCGGCAGCCGACGCGTCGACGGTCAACATTCCCGCGCGTCCAGGCGGCACGGCGCCCGCGGGTGGCATGACGCAGCCCGGCGGATCCGCAAGCTCGAGTGCGGCGCATTCGTCGAGTTCGATGCAGAGCCCCAGCGCCTCGCACCCGACGATGGGCGGTCCTTCGTCGTCGAGCTCGATGTCCTCGAGTGGCGCATCGGCGCCGCATGCCGGATCGTCGAGCGCCTCATCGTCGACCGCGTCATCGGCGGCCAGACCTCCGAGCGCTTCGAGCGCGGCGGCCGGCGGCGCCAAGCCATCGGCTGCCCCAAGCGGCGGTGCGGGTGCGGTTGCCAACCAAATCGCCAAAGCGGCAGGCACGGCGGCCGGCGCCTCGTCGGCGGCATCGCCGTTCGGTCTCTCGCTGCGGCTCAAATACGTCTCGCAAGACGAGCTGAAAACGGTCGAAATCGAATACAAACAGATGAGCGCCGTGCAGCGCACGTTCTCACCCCAGGGGTATTTCGGACTTCTGCTGCAAGGCATCGATCAGAGCAAGCACTTCCTCAAGGTCAGCGGCAACGATCCGTTCTTCAATCAGTTCTCGGTCACGATCAATCCGCCGCGCGACTTTGCCGGCATCGGCCTCGCCTCCGCACACGTCGCGCTCGATTACGGCGACCCATCGTCGACGACGGTTCCGGCCAAGCACGGCGAATTCGTTTTCGACGCAACGCACCAGCTGCAGCAGGTCTGGGACGTCTATCAAGGGTTGATTAATTCGACGTCGTTCACGTATACCGCCGATTACGCGTTCGATCCGGAATCGGGTTGGCTGGGCGAGCAGTTGGAGTACGCACTCCCCGCGGTCACCACCGAGAACCGGCTGCTGACTCTCGATCCGTACGATTTCCTCGGATTTCTCTCGCTCACGATCGCGCCGGGCCGAATCGATCCCAACGTCGTCGATCGCATCGAAGTTCCGCTGCAATACACCGCGAAGAGCGGATGGAAAGCCGCGCAGACCATCGTCGTCCGCCCCGGATCACCACCGCAGAGTTGGAAGCTTCGTCTGGCCGATAAGACCGACAACGCGTACTCGTACTCGACCAATTGTTACCTGAAAGATGGAACCACGATCGCCGGTCCGAGCGTCTCGTCGACGGCCAGCGCGATCGTGGTGAGCGATCCGTTCGCCGGTGCCCTCGACCTGACGTTCCAACCGGTCTTCGATGCCTCGCAGGTCAAGCTCGCCGTCGTCGAATTCCGTATATCAGGACTCCGCCAACAACTACAGCTTTCAGAAGACCCTCGAGATCGCCGCGCCGGGCACACCGGTACCGTTGCACGTTCCGGTAATGGATCGCACCCAGAATCAATACCAGTATCGCGTTACGCTCCTGGGAACGAACAACCAGCAGACGGCCGGAAGTTACGTGACGGCCAGCGATCCGCTCGTGTTGGTCGGCGCGGGCTCTTAGCCTCGCCGATGCTCGCCTGCGAGAGCGACGAACGAACGGCACACGTGCTCGCCGTCGCAGCCCGCATCGGCAATCGGCTGCGCAGCGGCGAGCGCGAAGGCGCCCTCGAGACGCTTCGCATTTGCATCGACGCGTTCGCCGGTTCGCCGTGGTCGGGCGTCGCCTGGCGCTTCAGCAGGTTGAGCACCGATGGAAGTCCTCTGCAATTCGATTTCTCGACGCGCGACGACGCGCTGCGCTATGCCGCCGAAGTCGCCGGTCCTGAGGTCGAAGAGCGGCTTCGGCTGCGCGCCGCGTGCGAGTTGGCCGAGCGGTTGGGAGCAGCCGTACCCGCTGAAAGGCGAAGCGCGTGGGAGCGCATGCAATCCGCGGGAGCGCTGCGGTGGGGCGCATGGATCGGCGTCCGTCACGCCGGCAGTTCGGTCCGCGTGAAGCTGTACATCGAGGTTCCGCGTGTATTACGCGAGCGCGGCGAGCCGAACGTATGGCAAATCGTGCCGAGCAGCCGCGCGATGATGATCGGATACGATTGCCTGCGTGGCTCGGAGGAGTATTACTTCCGGCAACCGGCGATGGACGAACGCGCAAACGCAACGTTTTACGCCTACCTCGCCGCGGCTCCCGGCCGGCGGGCGGTGCTCGACGCCTTCGCAGCGCTCTCCGGCTTACCCGCACGCAGCGCCACGAACTGGGTCAACTTCGGATATAGCCTTACGCCCGGAGCCGATGCGGCGTTCGCCATGTTCGTACGCTCGCGCTCGCTGCGTAGCGTCGCACATATTCGAAAGAGTTTTCTCGCCGCGCAGTCGCGAGCGGGGCGTTCGCACGGTGCATACCGCGATCTGCTCGACGGCGTGCCCGACGAGCGTCTACCCGATCACGAGATCGTGAGCATCGTCGAGCGTTCCGAAGACGAACCCGAATTGCGCGTCGGAATCAGCGCGCTTGCGTTGCTGCAACCGTGACCGCGATCGAGTTCCTGCTCGCGCAGCAGAGCGAGGACGGTGCCTGGCGCGACTTCCTCTTAAAGCCGGGCCGCTCCGATTCGTGGGTAACGGCGTACGTCGGTCTGCGCTTGCTGCAAGCCGCAGGGGCTTGGCCAGGTCCGAGGGTCGTGCGAGCCCGGGCGGCGGCCGTACGCTTCATTCAATCGTCGCGCCACGAGCGCGGGGGCTGGGGTTACAACGGCAACTGCCCGCCCGATGCCGACTCGACGGCGCACGCAATTCTGTTCTTACGACAGGCTGGAGCCAGACCGGCATTGCGGGACTATGCGGTGTTGGCGCGCTTTCAGTTGCGCGACGGCGCCTTTGCGACCTATGCACCCGGCGACGCGCGCGGCGGCTGGTGCCGCGGCCATCCCGACGTCACCGCGGTCGCGCTGCGTGCGATGGCGGGCCTCCTGTCGTCGGGCCACGTCATCATGCGCCGCGGTTACGCTCGGCTCGCGGGTTTCCTCGCACGTCGCGAACAGACCGCGTCGTATTGGTGGCCGTCTGCGCTCTATCTCGCTCGAGAGTTGCTCGTGCTCTCGCGCGACGTTCCCGGCGCGCCGGCATTTACTATTCCGCGGCTGAACCCGGCAGCGGACGCAAGCTGCGTGGAGCGGGCGCTCGCACTCGACATCGCGCGCTTGCGTGATGGGACGCAGCGCCGCCGCGACGAGAGGGCGCCTCGCGCCTTGGGCAAGCTTCAGCTTCGCGACGGCAGCTGGCCGTCGTCGCCGATCCTGCGCGTCGTCGATCCGTCTTCGAAACGCTGGAACGATCGCCGTTGCCGGACCAGTCCGGTCGTTGCCGACGACCGCCGAATCTTCACGACCGCAACGGTCACCGCCGCGCTTGCGGCCACTCACGACATGCACTCATCGCCATAGGGAAGAGGTTATGGATTTCGTTGCTTACCGCGATCCCTCAAACGCCGCGATCAACCAGTGGGCGGCGCTCGTCAACCAGTACGCCAACGCCTCGAGCGTACCGCCGTGCGCCCTGGCCGCAATCGTCGAGCGCGAGAGCGGCGGGAATAAAGATGCTCGCAGTGGTGATGGCGGATGGGGTCTCGCGCAAATTACCTACGGCGTCGACGCCAACGGCATCTACACGGCAACCGGACAGAACATGCTCGACCCTGCGAGCAACCTCGAGGTCGGGGCAAAATACTTTCTCGCTCCGGCAATCAAGGAGTGCTTACTCCTGCGCGAACGTTACGGCTCGACCATGAACGGCATCAACAGCGAGATTTTATACTTTGCGTTCATCGCCTACAATGCCGGATTCGGCACGGTGCACAAGAGCGTAGCGGCGGGGAACGACCCCGACCCGCATAGCACGAATCACTACGGCGCCGGCACGCTCGCTCTCTATCATACCGACGTACAGCGCTCGCACGCTCCATAGGCATTCGCGCATAGCCCGAGCCTTCCGAGAATCCCCAAAGAGCAGTGCAGGCCGAGGTCGCTGCCGAAAAGGGAGTGCCCCCGAGCCTAGCGCGACATCGCACGTAACCGACGGAGTATCAAGCAATGACATACCAAGACGACTCCAGCGACGACGCCTCAACGGACAGCACGTTCGACGGCGGCAACGGTAGCAACGGTAATGACTCCAGTGATTCCAGTGACTCCAGTGACGCCGGCGCATCCAGCGACGGCGCGACCAGCGACGACGCGTCAACGGTGAGCGCGTCGGATGGTGGCACCTCGGACGCCGGCACGTCGGACGCCGGCACGTCGGACGCCGGCACGTCGGACGGTGGCTCGTCAGACGCCGGCACGTCGGACGCCGGCACCTCGGACGGTGGCTCGTCAGACGCCGGCACCTCCAGCACCTCGTCAAGCGTCGACCTCACCGCAACCGTGCCGATTCCCAGCGGAATCAACGCCAACCTGAGTTCGGCTTCGCAAGCGACGATGCTGACGGCGCTTGGAAACCCCGGCACCCCCGACCCCGGGTGCGGCCCGGTGGCGCCGGCATTGCAAAGTTTAATGAAGACGGCCAGCGTCGGTCCGTTCCGCGTGACGGGCTTATCGCCGGCGGTGGATGCGCTGACGCGCGTGTTTGCAGCGGTGCAAAGCGCGCGGCCCGATCTTTACGCCGCGCTCGGAACCGCCGGCATGCTCTGCGTTCGGTACGTGCGCGGCTCCACGACCAACTTCTCGAATCACTCTTGGGGAACGGCTATCGATATGACGATCGGCGGAGTGCTCACGCAGCGCGGCTCGACGACCGTCACGCAGGGACTCGTCGATCTCGCGCCGTTCATGGCCGCCGAGAGTTTCTTCTGGGGAGCGGGCTTCAACCCGACGCCCGACGGCATGCACTTCGAAGCCTCAAACGAGCTCATCTCGCAATGGAAGGCAAATGGGACGATACCATGACATTCGACGACGACAGCTCAACGAACGGTGACTCATCAGATACCACGAGCAGCGACAGCTCTGCGGCCGACGATTCGTCGAGCGATGCGGCATCGACTGACAGCGCTTCGAGCGACGGCGGATCGAGCGACGGCGATTCGAGCGATGGAGCATCGAGTCAGACCGTAATCGGCGGATGGAGTGACGCGGTCGCCGATGGATGGAATAGCGGCGAACGTGCCGTGAGCAATGTCCGCCGAATTCCCCTGCAAGGGCTTACTAACGTCAATCAATCGGCGGCGCCCGATCCGGCGACGACCGAATCGGCGACCGGCCGCGCCATCTTGTGCGTTCCTAGTACGCTGGACGCGAGTAACGGTGTGGAAGTGCTCCTGCACCTGCACGGGCACAATATCGGGTACCGCCAGCGCGTCGCCTCGACACTTCCGGATGCGGGTACCGTGCGCGACGTTCTGGTGGATCAGATCGAAGACCAAGTGGTGAGCTCCGGGCGGCCGATGATCGCCATCCTGCCGCAGGGAACGCTGCTATCGGGCTTTAGCGGAAGCGCGCCGTTTAACAGCAATGCCTTTATCGCGGAGGTCCTCGACGCGGCCGTTTCGGCAGGGGTGTGGTCGAGCGCACCGAGCATCTCACGCGTAATCCTCTCCGCGCACAGCGGCGGCGGAGGATCGATTGCGGTGATGGAGTCGGAATCCGGTCAGCAGCGACTGCCCAGTCCGATGGCGGCACTCTTTCTCTTCGAGGCCATCAACGGTTCCAACGAGCTCGCCGCCAATACCGCCTACGTTACCGCGAAGCTGAACGCCGATCTGCAGAGCCTGCAGGGCCTGAGCGCGGACGATCAGTCGAACTATTTGAAAACGAGTTTCCGCTTCCGCGGCATTTACAACACGCAGGACGATTTTTACGCTTCGAACTACGCGGCGATCAATCAAACGATTCGATCGTTTTTCTCCCGAAACGCGGCCGCGCTCGGCGGTTCGGGCGCCGACCCGTACAACGCGCTCGCGGCAAACTACCAGGTCGTTACGCCATCACCATACGTGGCACACGACGGCATTCTCGGTCAGGGGAATCTCGCACAGGCACTCGCAATGCTTCAGTGACGCCACGCAAACTTATCCTTCGAAACCATCAGTCGCCGGGCGACATCGTCATGCTCACGGCGGCGGTGCGCGACCTGCATCTGGCCCATCCGGGAGCGTTCCTGACCGACGTACGCACCCCGTGCGCCCCACTCTGGGAGAACAACCCGTACGTCACGCCGATTGCCGACGACGATCCCGATGCCGAGCAGATCGAGTGCCACTATCCGCTGATCCACGCCAGCAATCAGCGGCCCCACCATTTCGTGCAAGGCTTTACGGCGTTTCTCGCCGATCGGCTGGAAGTATCCATCGCGACGACGGCGTTCAAAGGCGACATTCACCTCGCAGCGCGCGAGAAGGCGTGGATATCACAGGTCAGGGAGATCGTCGGGATCGACTTGCCCTTTTGGATCGTCGTCGCCGGCGGCAAGCGCGACTTCACCATAAAGTGGTGGTCGCACGAACGCTTTCAAGCGGTCGTCGACGCACTTCGCGGGCGCGTGCTCTTCGTCCAGGTCGGCCTAGAACGGCACTACCATCCCAACCTGCGCGGCGTTATCGATCTCGTCGGACGCACCGATCTGCGCCAGCTCCTTCGCCTTACCTATCATGCCCAGGGCGTACTCTCTCCGGTAACGCTGCACATGCATCTCGCCGCTGCCGTTGAGGTCAAGGGCGGAGTACCGAAGAATCGCGCCTGCGTCGTCGTAGCGGGTGGGCGCGAACCGCCGCATTGGGAAGCCTATCCGCACCACCAATTCATCCACACGGTGGGCTCGCTGCTGTGCTGCGATAACGGCGGGTGCTGGAAGGCACGTACCGAGCGCTTAGGCGACGGTGACGCCAAGGACGAACCGGGATCGCGCTGCGTCGACGTCGTGAACCACTTGCCGCACTGCATGGACATGATTGCCCCGGCCGAGGTCGTCGCACGCATCGAGCGATATGTGGAAGGTGGCGCCGCACGCTATCTGAATCACGACGAGGCTCGCGTGGTTCGGGAAACCACGAACCTCTGGGCCGATCCGGCGGTCGCGGTGACGACCTAAGCGCTCCAAGCAACTAACGAGTTTCGTCCGGTGCGCTCGATCCTAGCTCAGGGGACCCATATCACCGCGTGCCACGAGTGCGTGCTCGTCGAGTATGCGGAGCCGAGGATGTCGCCGCCCGTGTCGATCGCATATGCCTGCGAACTCGTGAACGTGCTCGCGGGCAAATACTGCTGGAGGTCGACCGCGCTCTTCGCGCTGCCTCTCCAGAGTAACGCATGCAGCACCGTGCCGCTGATGTGTCCGTACCCCACCTCCACGTTCCCCTGGGCGGCGCGAGCGCAGGAATCGACAAAGCCTGCGGGATGGAGGTCGACCATGCTCGCGGCAGTGCCGTGCCACAAAAGCGCGTGGTTCACCGACATTCCGGCGGGCGTGCCGCAACCGACCTCGCTCAAGTGCCCCAAGCCGGTTGCGTAGGCGCTCGACAAAGTCGACGGCGTAAGATCGACCGCACTCGCGGCGGTGCCGTGCCAAAGAACGGCGTGGTTGGAATAGGTCGTGCTCGAGTAGGCGTAGCCCGCCTGCGCGGTGCCGCGCACCACGTACGCTTCGGAGTATGCAAAGCCGGCCGGATTCAGATCGATCGGCGTTTTCAACTGCGTGAGCTTCCATAGGAGCGCGTGTTCCGGCGATCCGCCGGACCCGACGATATACGTTCCATTGGTGCCGTACGCGTTCGATCCCGGCGAACAGCTTCCGCAACTGCCGGCGGGGTTGAGGTCGGTGAAAGTATGCGAGGCACCCTGCCACAACGCGGCGTGGTTAAATCCGAAGTAGCCGCCGTCATTGGTGATGAGGGTCCCGACGATCGACGAGCCGCCGGCGCCGTAGGCCCAACCTTCGACATAGAGTTGGGGCAAGAGCACGACCGGACTCGAGCCGGATCCCGACCACGCGAGCGGGTAGTAGACCTTGGCAGAGCAAGCCTTGCCGCACGAGATCGTGTGATCGAAGTACGCGCCGGCCTGCGCGCTGGGACTCTCACCGTAACCGTACGCATCCTTCCCATTTGGTCCGGGGCCGAGATCGACGTACGTGTAGGTCTTCGCTCGGAAGCCAGCATCGCTCTGTGCGCCCCCCGGAGTGAGATTTGATTGCGACGGGCCGGAGCACCCAGCAAGAATGGCGGAGAATGCAGCAACCGCTACGACTATACGCGAGTTCATGCCCCTCTCTTTACCGACGTTCGGCAGATGAGCCTTCTACCGGAATCCGCAGCCGTTTGAAGCTGCTCTTCGTCGGCGGTATTCTTAGTATGGCGCGGGGCGGCGCGCCGCTATGCCCGACGGCACTCGTAAGCGGCTCGTGATGCTCCCGACTGGGGCGCCGCTTTGGTAGTTGAAAATCTGCACTTGGTTCAGAGCGCTCACGTAGAGCAGCGTCTCGGCTTGGTTCAAGCAGAAATAGACGGGCTTCCCCGCGATTGCGAGGGTTCTGCTCGGCGTCGTTGCGCCCGGCGGAAAGATGTCGATGACGTTGTTATTGCGATCGCCGATGATGATGTCGTTTTGTTTGTCGAGCTTGAGCTCGCCGGCGAAGGATACCGTGAACCCGAGATCGGTTCCGGTGGTCGCCCCCGGTGCGAACTTTTCAACGTGGCTTACGCCGTCAGAATTACTTAGGTAGCTCACGTAGAGGTTGTTACGCCTATCCGTGGCCATTCCATAAGCTCCTCCGTTTATCGCCAGCGTGAGGCTCGGCGACGTCGTGCCGACTGCGTATTCCGCGACCTGATCGAGGGTGGGCTCCGCAACGTACAACGTGCGATCGACACCAACGAAAACGTCATACGGCGGGGCGGTGGTCGAGATCGTGATCGCAGGCACTTTGCCGGCGCGCGGATATTCCGTTACGGTACTACCGATATAATTCGCGACGTACAAGGTACTCTTGGCATCAACGTAGATGCCCTCCGGGCTGCTGACGCCCATGGTGATCTTTCCGCATGCCGTGGGACTGCTGCCGGCTTGCGAGTAGATCTCGACGTCGCTTTCCAGGTAATCTGCCACGTAGACTTTCGATTTGCCGCACGCATCCCGGCGCTGCGGCACTTATCAGCGGAACGGACACTTGGACAACCGACTTGGACAAATGGAAGCCTTGCCGACGAGGAGAGCGCCGAGGGCGCGGTCTCGGGCCAGACCAGCGGCGCCTCAGATCTAGTGAAGGGTCTCTTTGAGATAACCTTTCTTGATGTCGCCCACCGTTGCGAGCCCACGGATGCCGAGTGACCTGGACACGAACCTTAACCCACGCTCTTTAAAGGCCGGTCCGAAGTGATGGCAATCCATGGGACCGACACCCTCTCCGCCATGATGTTTGCTAATCGTGCCGGAGATTGCGTTATGCCCAGATGTGATCGTAAACGACTCCTTGAAGTGCCATCGAAACCCGAACCTATTAGAGAATGTGTCGTACCAACTTCCGGTCGTTTTAAAGGTGCCCGGATAAGGTCCAGCCGCTTCGCCGCTCGCGCTGAATTGCGCCACGGCCTGGGGGCAGGCCCCTTTGACCGCGACGTCACTTGCGGCAAGAGTCTCCCCTTTCAGCGACGATAACGGACGCACCGAGCTGGCGCCAGCCTGAACTTCCGATCGCTCAACATTGTATTGCATCGGTGTCGATGGCGAAACCGACTGGTTTGCGCCGCTGCACGCGGCCAAGAAGGTCGCCGTGAGGCATACTCCGGCTATGTAGCCTAGTTTTTTCATGAGAGAGGTGGCGCCGGTTTTTTGAACAGTGTACCGGCCTTCGCTGTGTGATGACCACGCTAGTTACGCCGCCCTTTCGGTCGACCTATTGAAGTATACCTCGTCCGGGGTTTGCCCGTCGAGGGCCGAGTGCGGCCGGTCCGCGTTGTAGAATGAAACGTAGCGCCCGATGAAGTGCTTGGCTTCGCTGGCGGTCTCATAGGCGCGCAAATAGACTTCCTCGTACTTCAGCGAACGCCAAAACCGCTCGACAAAAACGTTGTCCCGCCAGGCGCCGCGGCCGTCCATGCTGATGGCGATTCCATAGTTTTTGAGCATCTCGACGAACGCCAGCGCCGTAAACTGGCAGCCTTGATCGGTATTGAAGATCTCCGGGCAACCATACGTCGCGACCGCCGCTTCGACCGCATCCATGCAGAAGTCAGCCGTGAGGCTGTTCGAAAGCCGCCACGTCAGCACTCGCCGTGTTCGCCAGTCCAAGATTGCGAAGAGGTAGAGAAAGCCGCGCCGCATTGGGATGTACGAAATATCGGCGCACCAGACTTGATCCGGGCGGTCGATGACGAGATTTCTCAGAAGATAGGGATAGATCGGGTGCGCGGGATTCGTCTTTGTGCCTTTCTTCTTGCGGTACAGCGCTTCGATGCCCATTAGGCGCATCAGCCGGCCAACGTGCCGGCGGCCAATCTCATAGCCTTTACGCCGGAGAATGTCGCGCAACATCCGAGCCCCGCAAAACGGCCGATCGGTGTGCAACACGTCGATTTCACGCATCAGGTCAAGATCCGCATCGGAGACCGGGACGGCTTTGTAATATAAGCTGCCGCGCGAAAGGTTGAGCACGTCGGCTTGACGTGATAGTGGCAAAGCATGGCCGCGATCGATCATCGCCTTGCGCTCGACCCGTCGATACGCCCGAGCGCGCGTTCTAAAAAATCATTCTCCAGCGCCAGCTGGCCGATCTTGGCATGTAAATCCCGAACATCAGGACCGCTTTGCTTGGGACTCTCGCCGCCAAAGGCTTCAGCTGCTCTCTCGAGCAGTTGCGTTTTCCATTGAACGATCGAGTTCGGGTGGACGTCGAAGCGCTTGGCGAGCTCCGCGACGGTTTGATCTCCCTTGATTGCCGCTAACGCCACCTTGGCTTTGAAGGCCGGCGTGTGGTTACGACGAGAACGACTCACGATGACTGCTCCTTTTCGCTGGTCCCTTCGACCCGCAGAGAGCGAAGTCATCACACAACGGGGTGTTCAGCTAACCGAGGCCACCTCTGCCACTCGCAACAACGGTAACGTGCGTCACGCCGGTCGGCACCATGAATGTTTGTTTAGCTCCGGTAAAACTAAACGTTCGCGAGTGTTTGTGGTGCGGCGCTGGGTACGAGCCGTTTGACATCCCGCCCGGCGCGCCGATCGGCGGCTGCGATCCGCCGCAGGCTGCGAGCAATACCGCAGCGGCGCAACTGCTTAGCGCGCAGCGACTCAAATTAAAGCTCTTCACGTACCCAGGCTCCCTTGCTCTGATAAACGGATTGGCGGCTAATAACGTTCGGTGCTGGGCGCCTCGCCCCCGCGCCGCGGCCACGGTGACGACCGGCGGCCTCTTCAATGAAGGTGTCTAAAACGCGCAAGAGCGCCTCGGCGTCACGGCGCTCTTGTCCAGAGAAACCACCGAATCAGCAATGACCCCGACCTTCCTGCGATCATCGTTACGCCGCCCGACGGAACCGACAGAACTGGCAGTTGTCACTTGCTGGGGGCGGCTGAGGCTGCTCCAGCACCGAGGCCACGCCGTCAAGGAAAGACTTAAAGCGATCATCATCCCGCGGCATGTCAATCCACTGCATTGCACCACTGAGTGAAGCTCCGTCTTCAGTGTTGTATGCAAAATCGTTTCGTTCGAAGACCGCCAGACCCAGGCCATCTACTTTCGGAATGGATAGGCTTCCTATAGACGGATGTTCCAAAGTGTAGGCGTACGCGTGAAGTTGGACCCAGTACTTATCAAGATGGTCAGCCCTCACCGGCGCCGTTTTGAAATCGCATATTACTTTGCGCGAGTCACTTAGCATCAGGACACTATCAAACTTTCCCCGGAGGACAATCTCGACGTTTCGGCCGGGTAAGATGATGGGTACTGAACGGACCATCTGTTCAACGTGTGCGACCTTAAAGCGGGGCTGGGCAGGTCCGAACGAATGCCATTCATCGCCTGCGAAGCGGCGCTTCATCGCAGAGTCGATCCGCGAGAAGATCGATGGGAACGGCGCACCCGGGCGCCGCAAGTCCTGCACCACTTGGAGGTAATAGCACCGCTTGCACTCAGCCCACAGAAAGCCAAAAGCCGATGGCGCGAGAATGCGCGTAACCGAGATATCGTTTTTCATCGTTCTACTCCGAGCGGCGAACCGCGCGAGCGGCTCGCCATAACGGCCGGTGCCGCCGGCCGAGGCGGTGCCGACTTCTCCGTCGGCCACGTCGATTGTCTCGAAGCTAGGGTCGAACGATAATTCCCAATGTTAGGGAGTTTGCTGGTGCTCCCTAAAACGGGTGAAAGGACCACCCAAAAGGGGGATCCGGCGCGACGTGCTGTTGCGGCGAAACCGGGCGGCGCAGTAGGGGTCTAGCCGCCGGCCACGATTGACGGAGGCGGAAGCGTCAAATCGGCAGCCGACGCCAAGCGCCGCGCCTGGACCTTGAATCCGAGTTGAACCTTCGACAGGCCGGTCTTCGCCTTAATATTCTTGAGATGGGTCTTTATGGTCTCGGTTCCCAGCGGGACGCCGCGAACCTGCTCGATCGCGTGGTCGAGTCGGGGAGAAAAGTGAGCGGAGCGTGACCGCGAGGCCGATTGTTCCGAGTTGTTCCGAGTTGAGCAGCGATTCTGGCGGGAGCGTGTAGGACGTTCTCCTAGCATCCCCGCCACTACCCTCTAGGCTTCGAAAGTCCCTGATAATACCGGCCGTTTTCGCATAGAGCCTTCGGCTGCCAATAAACGCCGAAATCCAATTTTGCCGATTCTGTGTAGTAAATGGTGTAGCGAACCGCTCCATCTTTGAGCAAATCGTTGCACTAACCTCAAGGTCGCGCGGTCTCCTGTACGGGTCTCCGCATTCTTGCGTCCCGTCCGGTCACTTCTAATCCCAGTGAGTCTCGCGAAATCCGTTAGATCGCCGGTCTTCTTCCGACGGTCGCGCTGACATTGGGACTCTTGTTCTCTAACCTCTCAGCTAACCGAGAATTTTTACGAAGGTATCGGTGAGCTTGGCGAGTTCGCGCTGATCGTAGGCTCCGTTACGGCCCGCCGATAGGCAACCAGCCATGCTGGCCGTCATGAGCTGGATCGTCGCTCGCTCGAGGGCCGCCTTTGCGGCGCCCATCAGTTGGGCAATCGTATGGCAGTCACGGCGCTGCTCAATCATCTGCTCGATTGCGCGCACCTGCCCTTCGATTCGCCGCAGCCGCAAGATGATGTCGGTAGCAGTCTCGTCCTCGATATCGAGGTGGCGTTCGGTGGAAGGCCGTTTCGCCGACGCGCGGGTCTTAGCCATGCGCCCATAGTAAGGGTTATCTTCGCTTATTGCAATACCCTACGGGGTATGGTATATACTATCCTCGGATGGGACTCGCAAGATTTATGTCCGGGGCCGCAGGGCGGTTGCTGCGAATAGCCGCCGGAATCACGGGTGTGCCGGTTCGCGGCCAATGCATCCGTCGCGAAATCTATGGTATGCGCGAACCTCCTTCAGTCACTGACAGGCCGGTGCTTGATGTCGAACCTCATCGCACTGGCGGGCTTGCGCAAGGCGTCGTGAGGGGTCGTCTGCGTCGCCTCTTGGTAATTCTCGGACTCTCCGCCGCTTTTGCACCGGGAGGTTGCGCGCGAAAAGTGGTCGAGCCGCCACCTATTCCGGTGCACACCGCACCGGTCGTCATTCGATCCATCGGCAGCACGCTCGAACTGTCCGGCAGCGTCGCCTCTGCGCAGAGCGCGCAGGTGGGAGCGGTCGTCGCAGGCAGAGTTAACGAGATGCGCGTGCGCGTGGGAGACCCCGTGACGGCAGGGCAGCCCATCGCGACGATCGACGACGCATCCTATCGCGCTCAACTTACCGCAGCCTCTGCCGGCGCCGCCGGCGCGCACGAAACGAGCCTTGCGGCCTCGGCTGGCGTAGCTCAGACGGAGGCGCGGCTGGAATTGGCGCGCGCCACTCAACGTCGGATGGCGCGGCTTTACGCGCAGGGTGCCATTTCGCGTCAACAGCTCGACCAGTCGGAAGCGGATTTCCGAGAGGCCTCTGCGGTGACCACGCAAACTGAAGCGCAACGCGCGGCGGCGGCAGACGCCGCAGCAGAGGCAGGAGCCGCCGCCAAGGCCGCTTCGATTGCGGTCTCTAACGGAATAATTCGAGCTCCGTTCGACGGCGTCGTCACCGAGCGATTCGCCGATGTGGGCACGGCGGTAGGCCCAGGGACGCCGGTCGTTGCCGTGCAGAGCGACGACACACTCGAAGCCGACGTCGCCGTACCGCAGGAAAATGCCGGCGCGCTCCATCAAGGCAGTCGCGTCGAGGTCCAGTCCGCCGATCTGGATCGAATCCTGATCGGTACGGTACGAGGACTCTCTCCTGCCGACCCAGCGCTACGTTCCATGCTGGCGCGCATTGCGCTGCCCGCGACACGCGGACTACGACCTGGCATGTTCGTGCGCGTGCGTCTCCGCGGAGTGCCCGAGCGCGGCACGACGGTTCCGCTCGAGGCGCTCGTTACGCGCGACGGTCAAACCGGGGTCTTCGTGATTACCGGCGGCAAAGCGGTCTTCGCGCCGGTCCGAACCGGCAAAGCCGACATGCACGACGTCGAAGTCACGGGCCTTCGTCCGGCAGACCGCGACGTAGCGACGACCAATCTCGAACGTTTGACCGACGGCGCGACGATCGCGATCGACCGGTGAAATGGAACACCTAAACTGGGCGGCGCGAATCGCCCGTTATTTTCTCACCTCGAAACTGACACCAACGCTCGTCATAGCAATCGTCGCGCTGGGACTGCTCGCGATCCTCGCGACGCCACGTGAAGAAAATCCGCAAATCGTGCGCCCTGCAGCGATCATCGTAACGCACTATCCAGGTGCCGACGCGCGCGAAGTGCAGCGGTCCGTCACCGAACGAGGCGAGCGCGTCCTACGCGCGGTTCCCGGCAGTCGAGCACGTCTACGCAACGTCAACGCAGGACACTTCGTACTTGACCGTGCTTTTCCACGTTGGCGACGATCCCACGAAGGCTTTTGTCGATCTGTACGATCAGGTCTTCGCGCACCTTACGGATTTGCCGCCGGGAGCGTCGCAGCCCGTGATCGTGCCGATGAGCACCGACGACATTCCGATCGTCGTCCTGACACTGCACGGCCCCCGTTACGACCGCGGTCAGTTGGGGGATGCGGCGCAGCGGCTCATCACCTCGATCCAACCTTTGCCCGGCGTTTCGAGCGTCGCGGTCTACGGTGATCGGCCGCACGAAGTCGCGGTCGATCTCGATCCGGTGCGATTGGATGCCTACGCGCTTTCCCCGCTGCAGGTTGCCCGCGCAATTGGGACGGCAGACGTCGTCTCGCCGGCGGGGCCGCTGCGCTCGACGGAACGCGAGCTCAGCGTCAGGAGCGGCGCTCCTTTTCTGAACGCGGAAGATGTCGCCGCGACGATCGTGGGCGTTCACGGCGGCATGCCCGTCGCGCTGCGCGACGTCGCGAGCGTCCGCGCGACCATTGCGCCACCAGAAACGGAGTCGCTTTTTGGAAACGAGCCGGCAGTCAGCATCGCGATCGCAAAGAAGCCCGGAACGAACGCCGTTGATATCGCCGAAAGGATCATCGGGACGGTACGCGCCGCGCAGCTTCCACCCGGAGTGACGGTGAGCGTAACGCGCGACTACGGCGAGAAGGCCAACCTTGCGGTGAACGAGCTGATCGAACGGTTGGTCGAGGCGATTGGCATCGTCGCATTGCTCTTACTCGTTCTTGGATGGCGCCAGGCGATCGTGGTTGCATCGGCGATTCCTCTCACGCTCTTCGTGACCCTCGGCGTGGGGATGCTCGCCCATCAAACGATCAACCGAATTACGCTTTTTGCTCTGATTCTCGCGCTCGGCCTGCTGGTCGACGACGCCATCGTCATGGTCGAGAACATTCACCGGCACTACGCGAACAAGCCCAACGCGCCGCGCGATGCGGTGACCGTGGCTGCGGTGGGCGAGATCGCTAGTCCGACTGCGCTTGCGACGATCACGGTAGTGCTTTCGTTCCTGCCGATGCTCTTCGTGACCGGCATGATGGGTCCGTATATGCGGCCGATTCCGATTAACGTTCCGGTAGCGATGCTCGCCTCGCTCTTCATCGCCGTCGCCGTAACGCCGTGGGCAACCTACCATCTGCTGCGGAAGCGCACGCTGAAAACGTCCCACGCGACGACTTGGTGGGTCGCGTATGTCCGTGACCGGCTGGCAGGTCTTTTGGACAATCCGCAGGCCGGCTCGCTCTTTCTCGTTGCTCTTGCGCTAGCCTTCGCGATCGCACTTGCGTTGCCGGCGCTGCAGCTCGTGCAGTTCCGCATGCTACCGCGCGCCAACGAAACGACAATCCTTGTTACCATCGATGCGCCGCCCTGGAGCACCGTCGCCGCGACGACCGCAATCGCGGAAGCCGTCGGAGCGCAATTGGCAGCGACGCCGGAGGTGAGCAACTACGAGATTTTCGTGGGCACGAACTCGGTTCCCGATCTCTCCAGCCTCTTTCAGGGGACCCTCTTCCGAAACGCGCCGAACCTCGCCGATATTCGCGTGAACCTCGTGCCGAAGGACCGGCGACACGTGCAGTCGGCAATCCTCGTTCGAACGCTGCGTCCGCGACTGCAGACCGTTGCAGCTCGCTTCGGTGCGGCGCTGCGCGTCCTGCAAACCCCGCCCGGACCGCCCGTGCGCAACACGATCTTCGCCAAGGTCTTCGGCCCCGATCCGGATATCCGCCGAGCAATTGCGTCCCGCATCCAATCGATTCTCGAGGGCGAGCACGGCGTCGTCGACGTCGATCCAAGCGACAAGCCGTTGCCGGCTTCGGTCCACGTCGAGGTCGATCCGGTGAAAGCTGCGCTTTCAGGCGTCTCCGTCGCCGAAGTCGTACAGACCCTCGGTATAGCGCTTGCCGGATCGACGGTATCGGAGATTCACGCGCCGGTCGACGTACGCCCGGTCGACGTCGTCGTTCGTTTCGCATCCGAGTTCCGCCGCGATCCAGCGTCGCTGTCGCAGATTCGCATACCGGCGGGGAATGGAGGGAGCACGCCCCTGGGAGAGATCGCGCGGGTCGCGGTCACCCAACAATCCCCGACGCTGCAGCGGGACGACTATCGTGACGCAACTTACGTCGGCGCGGAACTCGCCGGACGCAGCTCTACTTACGCCGTTATCGAGGCGATGATCGCGCTCTCGCGGCTGACTCTGCCGCCCGGCTACAGCATAGCCTGGGACGGCGAATGGGATATGACGCTCACCGTCTTCGCCGACCTCGGGCGCGCGATGGCGCTCGCATTTCTGCTCATCTACCTGCTGCTAGTCGCGCGCTTTCGGTCGTTCCGCACGCCACTGATCGTCTTGGCGGCGGTGCCGCTCGCGATGATCGGCATCATGCCCGGCTTCGCGCTGCTGGCGCCGTTCGGCATCTATTTTTCGGCGACGGCGATGATCGGCCTGATCGCGCTGGTCGGCATCGTCGTACGCAACTCGATCATCCTCATAGAGTTCATTGAGGATCAGCTCAGGCTGGGCCTGAGCCGTCGAGATGCGCTGGTCGCCGCTGCAACCACCCGCACGCGGCCGATCTTCATGACCGCCGCGGCGGGGGTACTCTCGTCGGTCGTAATTGCTTCCGACCCCGTCTGGAGCGGGCTCGCGTGGGCTCTCGTCTTCGGGATGAGTTCGTCTGCGGTCTTGTCCGTGCTGGCGATCCCCTTGCTCTACGCCCGCTTTGCGTCGCCGCTTGTCGAGGAGGCTGGGCATGCATAGACTCTTCTCCCTTGCCGCGGCGGTCTTCGCGCTGCTCCTCATGTCTGCGCCGGTCCGCGCCGAGCAGTCGTTAACGCTCTCGCTCGATGAAGCGATCGATACGGCGCTAGCCCACAATCCGGGATATCGTGCGGCGATTGCGGCGGTCCGCGTGCGCGGCGATGACGTGCGCGCCGCTCGCGGCGACCGCGGGCCGACTCTGAGCGTCAGCGATTCGTACGTCTCCTCGGATCCGGTTGCGCAACTCTCAACGCCGTTCGGCCCACTGCCTTTCGGTCCCAACGCGACCAACTTGCCGCTCGTAACCGCGCGCTACACTTTTTTCGACGACGGCGAAGGGGCCGCGCGCGCCGGCCAGGCCGACGCACGGTACGCGGAAGCGGCGGCCGCCGAACGCGAAGCCCGCGGCGGACTGGTCGCGAGCGTTACGCAGGCGTACGTCGACGACCTCGCGGCCATGGCCGCATCCCAGGCGGCCGACGCCGCGGTCGCCGACGGACAGCGCTCGTACGACGATACGCGGGCGCGCTTCTCGGCCGGAACGGTGCCGCGCTTCGATGCGCTCGAGGCGCGTACCGAGCTCGCCGACCTTCGCGTCCGGGCTATCGATGCGCACGGCGCGGTCACCATCGCGCACGAACGTCTTGCCACGCTGCTCGGCCTTCCCGCGACGGCGCGCATCGTAACATCGGACACTCTGGAAACGAGGCTTCCGATGCCCGGCGTGGAGGGTCTGGTGGCAGCGGCGATCGCGCAGCGTGGCGAATTGCAAGCCGCTCGCGCCGCGCTCGACGCTGCCGCGGCCAGCATCCGCGAAGCGCAGGCGGAAAATGGGCCGTCGGTCGGCATCTCCGTCAGCGACGGTAACGTCCAACCGGCGGTGCAGCCGGGTTATACCGAATCAATTCGTCATCGCGCTGCAAGGGGTCTGGCGCCTCTACGACGGTGGCGCGACGGCCGCGCGCGTTGCCGCGGCGCGCGACGCGCTCGCACAGGCACAGGCAGAGTACGACGAGCTACGCGCTCGAGCCGAGCTGGACGTGCGGGAAGGCTACGTGGAGTTGCAGACCGCCGCCGAGCGCGTCGCCGCCGCCCGCGATCTTGCCACGTCCGCCGCCGAGGACGAGCGTCTCGCGGAGGTTCGCTACCGGGGACAGGTCGGCACACAGCTCGAGCTGCGCGATGCGCAAGCTCGTAACGCGTCGGCCCGCCAACAATTCATCCGCGCGCAGGCGGATCTGCGCATCGCTGATGCGCACCTGCGCTTCGTCGCCGGCATTGGCGACAAGGGGGTATGATTATGAAATCACGCGTGCTCGTATTAGGCGCCGGCTTTGCCGGGCACACCGCGGCGTTGCATCTCTCCAAACACCTCGACGAGGTCGACGTCACCGTCGTCTCGCCGCGAAACCGGTTCACCTGGTTCCCGAGCCTGATCTGGGTCGGCGTCGGGACGATGTCGCCGGATCGATGTTACTTCGCGCTCGATGAGGTATACGCAAAACTGGGGATCAAGTACGTCGCGGGCCGTGCACAAGAGGTCGACCTCGCGCAGCGGCGCGTCGCCGTAGCACTCGACTCGGGAGAGCACTCTACCCTCGACTACGATTTTTTGATCAACGCGACCGGCCCGTACTTGAACTTCGAGGGAACCCCGGGACTCGGACCTTCGGCCGGGAACTCGGAAAGCGTCTGTTCGGTCGAGCACGCGACCCGCACGGGCGAAGCATATCGCGACATCGTAAAAAAGCTCGAAAAGGGCGAGCGTGCCCGGATCGTCGTTGGCACGGGCCACCCCCTCGCAACCTGCGAGGGAGCCGCATTCGAATACATCATGAACGTGAATCACGACTTGCGCCGGCGCGGCTTGCGCGAACGTGCCGACTTGATCTGGCTCTCGAACGAATCCCAGCCGGGCGATTTCGGCGTCGACGGAATCGAAGCGCGCAAAGGCGACCGCGTCATTCGCGGCGCGGACGTCATCGGCGGTCTCTTTTTCGAAGAGAAGATCCGCACCATACTTCCCGCGAGCGTCAAGCATGTCGAATCCGGCCGCCTACTCTACGAAACGCCTACCGAAGAACCAGCGTGGCTGGAGTTCGATTTCGCAATGCTTATTCCGCAGTTCCGCGGCATCCCGCTGAGGTACGTCGGCGTCGGGGGTGAAGACGTGACGCCCAAGATGACGCAGGGCAACGGCCTGATGACCGTGGATGCCGACTATACCGCGAAGACGTATCCCGAGTACCGCGGGCGCGATTGGCCTGCAATCTATCGATCCCCATATGACGATCGCATCTACGCCGCCGGCATCGCGTTCGCACCGCCGCATCCTCTTTCGAGATCGGTCAAGGGCTCGAGCGGCTCGCCGATCACCGCGACGGCACCGCGCACCGGCATGGCCTCCGGCATCATCGGGCGCACGGTCGCGCTCAACGTGCTCGACCAGGCGCGCGGCGGCGAGCCGAGCCATCGCGAGCCGCTGTCCGCGATGCCGGCCGCCTGCATTGCGTCGATGGGACAGTCGCTGCTCACTGGTTCGGCGGCCTCGATCATCATGGTGCCGGTTGCGCGCGACTACGAGCGCTATCCCGAGTACGGGCGCGACCTTGGCTTGAGCGAACTCGACGTCGGGTTGGCGGGCGCCTGGACTAAGCGATTGCTGCACGATGCGTTTATGTGGAAGCTGCAAGCCCGGCCGGGCTGGCAGCTGATCCCGGAATAGGAGAGACTCATGCAGTCCCACTTTATGGAGCGCTTTTGGCCGTACCAAATCTGGCGCTTTATCGTTGTCAATACTCGCATGTACTTGATTGCCCGCGGCATCGTCGGACCGCATCGGGAGGCCTCATGAACTACGGAAAGATCGTGACCACCTTGCTTTAGTACGACGACGCCATCGACCGTGTAAATAGCGAAAGAGAAGCTGGCGGGAGCGTGTAGGACGTTCTCCTAACGTCCCCGCCACTACCTTATAAGCTTCGAATATCCTTGCTGGTACTGGCAATTTTGCGCATGGGGCTACGAAAGCCTTAGAAATCGCAGCCCGGTTTTGGCCAATTCTGTGTAGTAAACGGTGTAGTAAGCCGCCTCCCGTTAGGAGCAAATCGTTTCCCCTAGCGTAGAGCTCGCGGGCATTTTGATCCACTATACGGTCGTTAGGCCAAAATCGGTCGAATCTGCGAAAGTGCTGCTAAAAACAGTTTCGCAATTGCCGTGAGCAAGGAGGCCAAGCCGCTGGCCTAATCCGACAGAGACTGCCAGAAACTACCTTGGATAGATTCGCGCTTCAAACGCCCGGGCGGAGCGTGGCGATCGGAAAAAGAGGGCCGTGCACAACGCACGCCCCTCAATCGAAGCAGTCCGAAGATGCGTGCGTTTTAGCGTTTGCGCCCTACGGAACGAGCGCCGGCGTGACCGCCACATCAACTGGGAGTCCGCCAACGGCGATAGTCTTTTCCGCCATCCCACCGATTGGATAGTCATACTCGCTACTCGATCCGATGCCGCTGTTGGAATAGTCGGCCGTATAAACGTCGGATCCTGACGCAAGAAATGTGAAGCTCGCCGCCGTCGTACCGACCAAAGGGGTGCTCGAGACGGGGTTTCCGAGGGAGCCGTGTTTGGGAGGATCATAGGTGTACAAAACCTCCGGGCTAGTGCCTTCATAAATCACGGCGATTTGGCCCGCCTTGTTTATCTTGATGGTGCCGTAAGCAACCCTCCCGCTCTTCGCGAGCAGCGTGATCCGCTTCGCTTGGCAACCGCCCTTAATTTCGCCTATGGCATAATAGCTATCCGAGCCCGCCGGGAGGTATCCCGTGATGTAAAGCCTTCCATTGTCGGCAAAGGCGTCACCGTTGTAGTATCCTAAGGTCGTCGGATCGGCAACAGTGGCGCAAGCCTTGGTGGCATTCTTGGCGTAGAAGATGACACTTCCGCTATTGATATTACACTGCCCGCTCGGCGTTAATGAGCAGACGTTGGCTACGGCCACGATTCCCTGACGTGAAACGGAAATGGCGTAAGGATCATCGTTGCTGTCGTCGAGTACCAGCTTTGGTGACGCCGTGTACGGAGGCGCGTACACGAGTACATCTCCGGTCTCCTCCCCAACGTATAGATTCCTTGAGGCGTCGGTCGTGAGGGCCACTGGCGCCTTGAGACCCGTAATTTGGCCGACCATCTTATTCTTGCGGGCCTGCAGATAGATGTTCACGACGTTGTTCTGCAAATCCGCGATGAAGATGAGCGGCTTCCCTTTAGCGTCGGGACTAAAGAAGCTCGGCCTTGTCGTGCCATGACCGGGAACGATGCCTCCGCGCATCGTCCTGAAACTGTTGAGCCTTCCATTTGTAAAAGGTGGCCCTTGGAGGGACGGGCTCCCGGCGCTCGATTGCGCAAGAGGCGTGGGGGCCATTGCGGAACCTCCGCTGCAACCGGCCGGTGCTGCTAGTGCAATTGATGCGATGAGCGCGTGACTCGCCGCTTTAGAAGTACACATGTTGACTCTCCCGTAAGAGTAGAGGAAGAGGGTTCTTGTCAGATCCATCCTGCGCCGGTAGAGGGAATCGGTCCAGGCACACCCGTACATTTTACCTGCACAGTTTGGACGACAACCGGGAGCGGGACGGAAACGGTCAGTCGACTCCACTTCGGCGCTCTGCTCAGACAGTTTTGCCGACGCAGGGATGACGCAAGAGCAGCTCGGCGAGCGGGCTAAGCTCAGCGTCGAAGGGATTATGTGTTCAACGCATGGCGCACCGCGTTAGAAATACTCATGTTGAGCTCTCCTTAGTGAAGTCGTAACGCGCTCAAGGTTCGCGCTAGGCTTGAGAATCGCGCGCTTCTCGGGCGGCGGGACCGGCGACATCGTGGGGCGGCAGACCCGCGCAATCATTTTCTCCCCTTGGGGCGAAGAGGTCCAGGTACGTTCGTACAAGTTATTCGTACAATTCGGCGCTACCCGATGGAGGGGGATGGAGGCTTCCAGCCCAGCTGACTTCGGGGCACTGCTGAGGCAGTTTCGCCTCGAGGCCGGCATCACACAGCAAGAACTCGCCGAGCGAGCAAGGCTGAGCATGGAGGCAATCAGCACGCTCGAGCGTGGCGCTCGAACGCGGCCTCATCGGGAGACCGTGATTTTGCTCAGCCGCGCGCTTAAGTTGCCGCCCGAGCGCACGGCGCTGCTGGAAAGCGCCGCCGGCATCCCACATCCGCCGCGCCGTCGGGGGAGCAGCGAGGCGTTGAAGGCATCGCTGGTACGGATCGTGCGTGCCGACGCGCAAGCGACGGCAAAGCACAATCTCTCTGCTCACTTGAGCTCGTTCGTTGGGCGAGAGCGCGAGGTCGCGGCGATCGCAGCGCTTTTGCGCGATCACCGACTCGTAACGATTTTCGGCGCCGGCGGAATCGGCAAAAGTCGTGTTGCGCTGCAGATAGGGAGCGCCCTACTGGACGGTTTTTTGGACGGTGTCTGGCTAGTCGACCTGGCTCCAATGGCGGATCAAACACTTGTGGCGAGCGCAGTCTTAGCAGCCCTGCAGCATCCCGCAACGACTGGGTCTGCCTTAGACGTTGTCGTCGCGTACCTCAAGACGCGACGCCTCTTACTCATTTTAGATAACTGCGAGCATGTGATCAGTGCCGCTCGCGAGGTGGCGACTACTATCATCGAGTTTTGCCCACACGTGCGCATCCTAACGACGAGCCGGGAGGCGTTGGACGAGCCAGGTGAGCGCGTCTATCGGTTGCCGTCCATGGCGGTTCCACCCGATTCGCCTGGGACTGCACAAGACGCACTGCGCTACGGAGCGGTGACTCTGTTCGTTGAACGTGCGCATGCCGTCAATCGCAGCTTTGCGCTCGTCGACGACAACGCGCCGGACGTTAACGAGATCTGCCGCCGCCTAGACGGCATTCCGCTCGCCATTGAGTTGGCCGCCGCTCGCGTAAAGGTGCTCGCACCGCGTCAGATCGCGCGGCGGCTCGACCAGCGCTTCCACTTACTCACCGGCGGAGATTCGCGTGCCTTGCCGCGCCACCAGACGATGACCGCCCTTATTGACTGGAGCTACGACCTCTTGACGGCGCGCGAGCAGAAGTTCTTTGAAACGCTCTCGGTCTTCGCGGGCGACTGTTCGCTGGAGGCGATAACGGCAGTCTGCGCGGCCGATGACGAAGACGATATTGCGGTGATAGACCTCATTACATCGCTCGTGACGAAGTCATTGCTAGTTGCCGAGTTGGCTAGTGACGAACAGCGCTACAGACTCCTAGAATCATCGCGGCAGTACGCCCGGGACAAGCTGATTGCGTGCGGCGAGCAGGAGCGAATAACATCGCGTCATGCGCTCACGTACCTCGAACTAGCCGAACGGCTCGAACTCGCGTGGAACGCGACACCCGACCGGGAGTGGCTCCCGATGGTCCAAGCAGAATCAGATAACTGGCGTGCTGTGCTTGCCTGGGCGCTCAGTAAACGGGGCGACGTCGTCCTTGGACAACGCCTCGCAACTTTGCGGATGGTACTATTGTACAGCCTCTCGCTACCCGAGGCGAGACGTTGGGTGGAAGTGGCACTCGCATCGGCCGATGAAGGGACTCCGCTTCGTCTCATGGCGCGCCTATACCATGCTTATGCTGAAGTTGCCTCGGAGTCTTCTAATGCCCGCGCCGCGTTGGCGGCGGCCGAGCGAGCTCTTGTGCGGTATCGCGAAGTCGATGACGTCCGAGGTATCGCTCAGGTGCAGGGCTTGGCATCTTCGTCGCTTGTTATTCTGGAAAGGTTTGCGGAAGCCGAGCCGCTGCTGCACGAAGCTCTCGCGACAGCCCGCACCTTGGGCGATCGGCGGCTGGCCGCTCTCGTTTTGCGGAGAATGGGGCTTTTGGCAACACTCCGCCGTCGTGATATCACCGGGGCGCGAGCATACTATACCGAAGCGCTCGGCCTAGCCAAGATGGTGGGTGCCGAGATTCTTGCAGCTTCGATTGCGGCATCTCTTGCGGACAACGAGGCCGACGCCGGCAGCTATGAAGCAGCGCTACGGCTCATGACTGACGCGGTCACAGCTCTTCGGTCGCTGCACTGGTCAGCGGCACCCAAGATCCCGAATATGATCGCCAGCATTTCGCAGTACCTTATTGTGCTGGGCCGATATGATGAGGCGCGGGCGCGTGCACACGAAGCGCTCGAACTTGCACGTGACCTCCGGATCGGCGTGCTGGTCGCCGGCTCGTTACTGCATCTTGCCTTGGTCACGGTGTTTTCGCCACCGACCGAGGGGCAGGTCTCCTCTGAGCGCTTTTCCGGCGCCGCGCGGCTCTTAGGTTTCGTCGCCGCTCGCTTTACTGAATTGGAAATCCCGGAGGTGTTCTTCATACCACAGGAGCGCGATCGCGCGCTGGCCACGCTTCGAGAAGCGATCAGTGATGATGAGCTCGCGCGTTTAATGGCGGCTGGCGCGACGATGTCCGAAGATGAGGCGATCGACCAAGCGCGCGCGCTTGAATGACAGCACACTATACGAATTTCGCAATCACATCGCGCTGCGCCGCAGCTAAAAAACGGCGATGCCGCGGTAAGGCTCTAGTTCCGTATTGGAGCCGCCGGTACGCAGGATCGGCGCGACATCGCTGTTTGCGCCGGTGCGGAGCTATGCGATCAATCGCAGAACGTTAAATCAATCGATTGTCAACGCGCGGCGCGCCGCTCCCCCGTAAGTCGTATTTCTTAACGCCAATCGGGTTCGCCGTCACTGAGCCGCTACAATCGGACGCTGGGGTCTTCCGCAATGCCTTCTAGCGCGAGCGCCTACCGATCCCATATCTGTGTAGCAAACGGTGTAGTGAAAAGCATCGCCCGCCGCAAACCCGCGTAGAATAAGGCGAAAATCGCTAAGTGGAGGGAGTGTTTTGACCTGGCGGGAGCGTGTAGGACGTTCTCCTAACGTCCCCGCCACTACCCTCTGAGCCTCGAAAGTCCTTGATTGTACCGGCAATTTCGAGCATAGGGCTGGTAAAGCCAATAGAATGCAGGCCGCTTTTGGCCGATTCTGTGTAGTAAACGGTGTAGTGAGACGCTCCGCCTTTAGGAACAAGTCGTTTGCACTAGCTACGAGCTCGTGGTCTTCCGATACACTGCTACACCGTTGTTAGACTAAGACTGGTCGAATCGGTGAAAACGCAAGCAAAGTAAAGAGCTTTTCGCCGTTCTTGCTTCCGGCTGCTCCCGCGTACCGACGATAGAAGCAGCGAAGACCAATGAACTAAGCTGAAGTTGCTTCGAGCGCGTGCGCTTGCGCGACCGCCTCATCTTCGGTCATCGTCGCGCCCGTGGCCATCATCTTAGTAAGTTTTTCGGCACCAACGGTGTCGCGTAGCAGCGCGAGGGCGCTTATGTAGTAGTCTCGCTCCAGATCCTCCAGTGATCCCAATGTAGTAAGGCGACCTTGGACGAAGCCGAAGAGCCGAGCGGCTCCCGCGTGTCTCGCTGCCGCGGGTACATGTTCGACCTGAGCTCCGAGCAACGCCAGCACTGCAAGCTGCTGCAGCGATCTGGCGATTACGAAAACGAGCTGACCCTCGCGGCCAACCGTCAGTGCGTTATTGGCTTGTACTCGTGCCTCGTCGTATCGACCCAGCGCGATGAGATATGTAGCCCTGTCCGTCAGAGCATAGGCTGCACTGATCGCCGCTCCTGAGGCGTTCAGCGAGCGATAGTCTGCCAGCACATCCTCAATGAGCTGCAGCGCCTTTTCGGCGTTTCCCGTAAAGTGCTCGTTTTGAGCCAGCGCGATGCGCACCGAGATGCTTATGATCGTGGCGCCGAGCGCTTTTGCAAGTTCAAGTGCTTCGGTGAAATAGACTTCTGCGCCGGCGTAGTCAGCAACTTCGTTTCGTACGAGTCCCAATCGGAACAGGGTGCTAGCCCTCAAGCGGCAGTCACCGATTGTATCCGCGGCCTCTAAAGCTTCACGGAGCAGAGGCTCTGCCTCCCCTGGCCTTCCCAGAACGGAGAGCATCGCGCCGGCTAGACTTTGAGTCTCAGCGATTCCCCTCGCGTCACCAAGCTTGCAAAATCGCGACAATGCGCTCTCAGCCTTGGTGAATGCCATCTGAAAGTCGCCGAATCGACGGGCGCCTTCAGCTTCACTATGTTCCAGTTGCGCGGTAAGAAGGAACGGCGTGTCTTCTAGGACCAGTTCCATCGCGGCTCGCACCCAGCGCCGCCCTTCGGCCAGCGTAAAGCTGCGCCACATAACGGCGCGTACGGCAGCCATACGCTGTCCCAAAGTTACGTCGCCTCTCCTTGCGAGTGCCCACTCCAGCGCTGCCCGCCAGTTCTCCAATTCGACTGTCGCCTGCGGAAGCCACGCATGATCGGGAATCGTGTCCCACTCGCGTTCCCGTCGCTCTGCCAGTTCCACATAGAAGATCGCATGACGTCGTGCGAAATCATCCTGCTCGCCGCGCGCGATCAGCTTGTCTCGCGCGTACTGCCGCGATGATTCTAAGAGCCAATAGCGCTGCTCATTGCCGGCCAACTCGGCAACCAGCAACGACTTCGTCACGAGCGACGCGATGAGGTCTATCACCGCGACATCGTCTTCGTCATCGGCCGCACAGACGGCCGTCGACCGCCTCCAGCGTACTGTCACCCGCGAAAACCGAGAGCCACTCAAAGAACCTCTGCTCGCGCGCCGTCAGGAGGTCGTAGCTCCAGTCGATAAGAGCCGTCATCGTCTGATGCCTCGGCAAGGCACGCGAGTCTCCGCCGGTAAGCAATCGGAAGCGTTGGTCGAGCCGCCGCTCGATCTGACGCGGTGCGAGCACCTTCACGCGAGCGGCGGCCAACTCGATGGCCAGCGGAATGCCGTCTAGGTGCCGGCAGATCTCGCTGACATCCGGCGCGTTGTCGTCGACGAGCGCAAAGCTGGAGTTGACGGCATGCGCCCGGTCAACGAAGAGGGCCACCGCTGCATAGCGCAGTGCGTCTTGTGCACTCGCACGCGAATCGGGTGGAACCGCCAGGGACGGCAACCGATAGACGCGCTCACCGGGCGCGTCCAACGCCTCGCGGCTCGTCGCTAGGATGCGCACGTTTGGGCACAACCCGATGATAGTAGTCGCCATCTCGCGAGCCGCAACGACCAGGTGCTCGCAGTTGTCTAAAATAAGTAGGAGGCGGCGCGTCTTGAGGTACGCGACGACAACGTCTAGGGCAGATCCAGTTGTTGCGGAATGCTGCAGGACCGCTAAAACCGCGCTCGCCAAAAGTGTTTGATCCGCAAGCGGGGCAAGGTCGACAATCCACACGCCGTCCGGACTGCCGTCGACTAGGTCGCTGCCAGTTTGCACGGCGACGCGCGTCTTACCGACTCCACCGGCTCCGACTACGGTGACGAGTCGGTGCTCGCGCAGGAGCGCTGCAATCTCGGCGACCTCGTGGTCCCGCCCAACGAAGGAAGTCAGCTGCTGTGGGAGATTGTGGCTCCGGCGTCGCTTGCGGCTCGGGGCGAACGATCCGCAATAGCGATGGGTTCGAGCGCCTCCCTGCGCCGGCGCGGTGGATGGGCGATGCCAACGGCGCTCGCCAGGAGCGCCTCACGCTCCGGCGACAAATCCAGGGCCCGCCCCAGCAGAACGATCGTCTCGCGATAGGGCCGCGTTCGAGCCCCTCGCTCAAGCGTGCTGACCGCATCTGCGCTCAAATTCGCCCGCTCGGCGAGTTCTTGCTGCGTCATCCCCGCATCGAGACGAAACTGCCGCAGCAGCGCTCCGAAGCGAGGTCGACCGGCAGCCTCCATCCACCCTCCAATCGGCGGTCGAACTGTCCGAATAATCTGTACGAGTGTCCCTGGACCTCTTCCCTCCGCGGGAGCAGGATGGGATCAAGAGTCTACGCCCTTGCTCGACTTCAGAGGAGACCTCATCATGCGAATTTATAAAGTAGCGGATTACGCGTTCCTCACGTCCATTGCACTGACAGCGCTGGCCGGTTGCGGAGGCAGTTCCCAAATGGCCCCAACGCCTCTTGCGCAATCAGCCGCCTGGAGCCCGTCCACCCAAAGACCAGCCTTTCAAAATGGCCGGCTCAACAGTTTCCTGGCGATGCACGGAGGCATCGTTCCCCGTCACGGCGTGACAACGCCGAGCTTCATGGAGCCCGGAGCCGTCGGCAAGCCGCTCGTCTTCCTGGCAGACGATGGAGCAAACGTCGACATCTTTCTGCAAGGCGGCAAGAACAAGATGGTCGGTCAAGTGAGTGGTTTTCAATCTGCAGGTGAGCTCGCGACTGATACGGCGGGCGACCTCTATGTTGTAGATTATTTCGCCGATAACGTGACGGTCTACGCGCCCCCTTACACAAACGGGCCAAAGTTGACGTTTCAGCCAGGCCGATACCCCGGCAACATCGCCGTTTCGCGGCAAGGCACCGTTGCCGTAGATACCTGTACTATTCTGTCCGGCAGCCAGTGCGGCGAGGGTGTCATGTTCTACGCCGCCGGTTCGACAACGCCATGCGCTACAGTAGTTGCCCAAGGCACGAAGGCTTTTCCAAATGGCGTGGCTGTTGGCGGATTCGACGGCAAGGGAAATCTTTACGTCTACAGTTCCCTCTCGGGCAAAACGACATTCGGCAAAATTGACGGCGGCTGCAATGCGAAGAGAGTCAGGACGCTCACAATCAACAATACGATCCAATACGCCGGTGGCATTGAAGTTGACGGGGCTGGTCGGATCGCTATTCTAGATGGGTCAAATCCTACCGCGGTGATCGATACCTACAATCCGCCGAAGGGAGGCTCACTCGGCAGTCCAATCTCGACTACTTCGCTCGTCTCGCATTATGGCGGAGCCTTTACCTTCCAGGCCTCAGGCCGCGGCCTTTGGTTGCTCTACCAGGCCACGTCGGGCAGCGAGACAGCAAGTGAGTATGCCTATCCGGCAGGTGGTGCACCGAAAAAGAGCATCATAGGGGTACCCAGCAACTCATACAGCAGCGTGGCCGTTACCCCAGTGCTCGTTCCGTAGGGCGCAAACGCTAAACTCACGCATCTGCAGACCATTCAATTAAGGGGCCGTGCGTTGTGCACGGCCCCCTTTTTCCTCGGTCCTGCCGCGCCGCGGACCGCGAAGTGACCCCGTCGGGAGCTGGACACCCTAATACGCAAAAGGAAGGTGTCCGATGAGAAAGCAGCCCAACCGCGACCCGGAGTTGGAGGGAGTGTGCAAATGCCAATCGGATTTTTCGAAGAAAACCGAAGCAAACGGTGTAGCGAAGCGCACCCATCATCGCAACAATCCTTGCAAATACGCGAGAATTTGGAGGTGGCGGGAGCGTGTAGGAATCGAAGAAGCCTAGCGACGGTTTTAGAGAGGCAGCGTAAGTCACGGAAGGCGGGAACTACGAGACAATTGCTCGACCTTCGGGTATGGAGAGGCACGGGAAGGCGCCTCCGATTGCAACCATTTTGCAACCGCCGCGCTTGCCCTCGAAGGTTTAAGCACGGGCACCTGCGCAAAGCTGAACCCCTCCGCCGGTGCCGAGCTGCGAGGTCCCGAGTGTCGGTCCGGTCTGGGCGCTTTCGTATCACAGAAGTCGCTATAGGGGCGCGCACTGGGGACTCGACTCTAGAGTTTCTGATCCGTGCTGAGGCACCTACGCAATTAACTACGGTCCTTAGACGAGTCGATCACGGGTGCCGAACGGCGATTCGCATAGGCAGTCCGTCGGTGGTATCGCCAGCCCCGCTAACCGGCAGATTTTCGGCCTTGATTGCTGCGATCAAGGCCTTGCCGGCGGCGGCAGCTCTCTCTGCGTAATAGACTTGGATGCCTTTCCCCCCATCCCACAACGCGCCGTGGTCAATCTTTGTAATGACCCATTTTTTCGATTCAAGGGCCGTTTTCAGCACCGCGACCACGTCGTCGATGTCGCTGCCCGATTCCGCGTTTATTGTGAGCGTCTGAGGGGTCTCAGCGCTGATGCCGGCGGCTATTCGATCCGCAGCGCCAGGGCGCAAAGGCGCATATCTACCAGCCTCGATCGCAGAAACGCGCGCCCCAATCTGGTTTCGAGCGATGTATGCGGCCACCACCGCGACGACGCCGATCGCTACACGCCAGCCGATGGGGATCTGCAGCAACACCGCTCCGGCTAAGCCAAGCAGAAGTATAAGCAATGAAAGCCATGAGCCCTTAAGCAGCTTCATTTCGCGCGCTTTCGCATCGTCGATAACATCTCGATTCACAATGCTCCGCATATAGCACGTTTGCCAGAGCAAAATCAATAGAACCTCAGACCGCTACGCCGATCCTGCACCCCCAGCTGCAGGGGCTATGATCCGTAGAAGAGGCCCGGCGGCCCCCTGGCTGCGCGGAGCTAAGGCCGTTCAAAACGAGGCCCCTATCCGGCCGCCGCGTTGAGTGCAACGGTCTGAGGTGGCCACAGGCCACATGGGCTGCACGTCACTACGCACAAAGTTGCTTAGCGAAGGGTGGAGCGGAGGCATCGGCCCACTGTCCCCGCGATCCGCCCGCATTCTTCGCTCGGCTATCGAACCCCGAAGGAGTTCGCCCGAACCTTTTCAATCATTCCACCCTCACAGTTATGAGTTGTGCCAAACGCCACCTCACGTCAGCCCCTCGAGGGTTTGCGCGCCAACTCCGCGACCGGCGTGCCGGCATCGTACTCTCGGACGATCGCGACGATCTGAGCCTCGGTGAACCGGCTCTTGCGCATGCGTGGATCTCCTCTCTTGCCCGTTTGGGCGGAAATCCACAGTTATCCCTGGCTCCCGATTTGGGACCTATCCCAACACATTCCCGGCGCTACCATTGCCGATGATTTCATCGAGCTTTGGGTCGAAGTATCCGTCCGTAAAGTTTTCCCGGAACTCTTTGGCTCCAGCGGCAAACTCGCGATTATAAATGGATACTGTTTCCTCGTCGTACTTGTCAGCACCGGGAGCGCTGCCAAACACTATCGGTATGAATGGCCCAGCAGGCGATGGCAGATTTTGACGCTCACGCCAAACGGTATTGGGATGCTGCGAATCGCGCACTCGAAGGAACTTTCGCGCTCCGTTTGGGCACGCCCGAGCTCCGACCACAGGTCGCGCTCGGCCGCCGTCCACCGGCGATCGAGTTCGCGGAGACCGCGCGGCGCCCGCACGAAGCGTGCGCTGTCGCGCACGTAGTGCATCGGCGTACCCTAAGGAGAGACTCCATCGAGCACCTAAACGGTGACCGATGTTGCGCCCGCAAGACGTCGGAAAAGTCGGATAAGCCTTGGCTAGAATAGAATGATCCGCACGCTCTTGCCTGGCTGTCATGCCCCACCTAACAGTTACGCTGTTGAACGAGCTGCCAGCGAGAACGTAACCCCAGTTTACCCAAGACCGCCTCGACGTGATGCGCAGCGGTCCGCCCGCTGATGGACAAGGAACTGGCGATCTCTAGATTGCTCATGCCTCGTTCAAGGAGCAACTTGACTTCGGCTTCGCGTGGCGTTAAGTCTGAACTACGGCGCTTGACACTCCGTAGGGAAAGCCGTGAAACATCACCCCAAGCTTGACAGGTGCGATATCCCTCGCGTGCCGCCTCAAGGCATCCTGCTATTTCTAGTGACTTCGCAACCATTAATGGCCACCCGAGTTCCCCGAAGAGGGCAGCAGCCCGCTTCCCGTCGACCTTGGCCTGGTGCTTGTCGCCAAACCGCGAGGCAAGAATACCTTCAAACAGAGCTAGAGACGCCTTTGCAATCGCCGCGTTCTGACCACGGGTTTCGCGCACGATGCGCTCCCTTGCTGCTGCAACATCGCCACGAAAACCATGCTGGGCAATCGCGAGCGGTATCCAATATCGAGGGTCAGGTGCCGTGCTTCTAACGATGCGATGAAGAGAAAGTCGTAGTTGCTTTGTATATCCACGCAAGACCATCGTTTCGGCGAACCCGGCAATAAGCAAGCTCGTCCACTGGAAATTTCCCGAACTAACCTCGTCTGCTAACAAATCGCCGCGAAACCAATCATCCACCAGCAACGGGTCCCCGATTCGAACGCCTATAAGCGTCGACAGCGCTGCCGTGGGCACCTTGAATACCCCATGTTGCTGAAGCCATTCCGCGTGTTCACGGAATGATTGTAAACGGCCCAAATCTAGCGCGATCTTCATGCTAATGATCGCCGCCATCTGGTTCCGCATTTGGTTATGCTGGCTCAACGGAGACATGTCGAGCCGCGCGCGCTCGTTATAATTGATTGCCTGTTGCAGGTAGCCCAGTTCCCATGCCATCTCACTAGCATGAAGATAGTACCCGTACATGGCAACGTTGGTCTTGGCAGCTACGTGAGCGGCTTCTTCAACTAGCCCAAAGGTCATTTCCGGCGATCGATCCTTAGCAAAGATGATTCCTTGTGCAAGCATTAAAGGGACATATGATTTCAATGAGTCTTTACACCGCGCCACAAGTTCTTTAATATTTGCTGTTGCTTCCGTTCGTTTCCCGGAATACCAAAGATGCCATGTCCATAATAAGTATCCATCGGCGACATGCTCAGCACAGCCCCCTAATGCAGCGACACTCTTGAACTCCTCGAATGTCTGCTTGGCAAGCGCCGCCTCGCTATGGTTGTCGTATATGCGAATAAGCCTCGCTAGAATCGAGAGGCGTCCCCGAAGATCCTCGTTTCGACGGAAGAAGTCTCCCAGTGCTAGTAGATGCGCAATTGCCTTTCTTGAATCGTTCATCAAATGATAACACGAGGCGATGCGGTCGTGAACATGTCGCCAAATCTCAGAAGTCTCGCCGACTGATAGGAGAATATACTTGTAAAGACGGAGAGCAGACTCACGGTCTCCATCGCCGAACGCGGAGTCGGCCGCCCTCAGCAGATGAGGGAGAGCTGCCTCCGACCTGCCCGCGGAGATCAGGTGCAGTCCTAGCTCGCGCTCTTTCTCACTCCAGCTCGCCGACGCGCCATCGTCATTCCGTAGCTGGTCCGCGACTAGAGCATGAAGGTACCGTCGGCGTACAGCTATCATCGTATGATAGATAGCCTTGCGCATCGCTGGTTGCACGAATAAGAAGCAGTTAGAGTCTTCTCTGTCCTCGGCAATAACGTTCAAATTACGTGCAAGTTGTAGCGCCAGGGCTATCTTTGTCGCTGAAGCATCGATCAATTCCAAAAGCTGAGCAAAGTAAAAACGACTTCCGATTACAGCGGCAGTTTGAAGGATTGCATAGAGGTCGGGGGACATCTGCGCTTGCACTCGCGCGTTGCGAACGTAAACGCTAGTCGGGACCAAGTGCTTATCTAACACTCCCGAGCGGAGGTCTCGCAAGAGTTCTTTGAGTAAGCCTGGGTTCCCGTTAGCCATCTCAATGATGTCTTGTTTGACTTCGTTGTCGACACTCAGGTGATAGCTATTCTCGAGCGATTCAAAAAGTAACAGCATATCGCGATCGTCGAGAGGTGCCAGGTATAGGCAAGACGCACCCAAGTGGATCGCACGGGAAATGGCATCACTGACGTTTTCGCTGAGCACGGAGTAATCGTCAATATACGAGGCTAACAAAAGAACTGGACGCTTCGTCGACACTTCACACAGTTGTACAAAGCCCCGCAGCACGCTTGCCTTCACTGCATGTAGGTCGTCGATTATGGAGACGCCCCAGCGCCGCGTGCCAATACCGACTGGCCCAGACCAGTTACCTCGGTCTGCCAGTAGGTCTGATCCGCTTTGATAATCGACAACTGCATCCTGAGCACTTGCAAAACGCTTGACCTGGTCGAGAAAATGAGTTTTCCCCAGGCCACGTTCAGCGCCGACCAAAATAGTCGCTCCACTTGCTGCTTCCTGAAGCAGAATATCCTGAACAGCGGTCAGCGCGGCCCGCGAATTCAGCAAAGGAACTTTGGGCCGACTACCTACTCCAAGGCTCGTCGCGTCGCTAGACGATGACACTTTGACCGTCGCAGGAGCGCGCATATCTGAACCGTGTTCCACTATTGCACTCACCAATACAAGCGCCAGCTAAGTCCACTTTTTCGCAATGCTACGCGGCATCCAAGGCGGAGCAAACCTTAAATAAGCGGAATCAGCGCTCCTTCATAAACTCATGATCACCGTTACCTTTCGTCGGGGTCTTCCCTTCGTCGGAAGGGGTTCACCCGTCACATCTCAGAAGCGGCCTCTGCTGTGAGACTTATGCTGCGCTTAGCTGCAGCCTCAGCGGCTCGCAGGAAGGCATGTCGGATTCTCCCCTCTTCCAGTTCTGCTAATCCCTCAACCGTGCAGCCGGCGGGGGTTGCAACCTCGTCTTTCAAGAGTGCCGGATTCAGATCCGTTTCCAGAAGCACCTTTGCAGAACCCATCGTGGTTTGGGCCACTAGCAGCCTCGCGACTTCTCTTGGTAAACCCAGTCTTACGCCCGCCTCGTACAGCGCTTCCATTACCAAGTACGCATATGCGGGGCCACAGCCGCTGATCGCGGTTGCAGCATTCATTAGATGCTCATCAATTAGTGCAATACGCCCTATCGCCGCAAAGAGAGATTCAACGATCGCTAACTGCTCGGATGTCACGCCGTGCCCACGGGCAAGAGCCGTCATACCTTGGCCTATCCTGCACGGCATATTCGGCATCGCACGAATCACGGGAACGGCCTTACCGAGCCAATCGCAAATTGTTACAGTGGATAACGATCCTGCGCAAGTTACGAGGATCTTATCGCCATTTAAGGCAGCAGCTATTTCTCGAAGTACTCCTCTAAGCTGAAGTGGTTTTACGCAGAGCATTACGACATCTGTACGCTCTGCCGTAGCGTGATTCCCATATCCAGTAACAAAACCATGGAGTTCCGACGGAAACTTTCCACTTCGGTTAGTGGCATAAACATCGCTGACGGAAGCGTGCTCGCGAATTCTTGCGCCGATCGCCCGGCCGATTGTCCCAAAACCGATTATGCCGACCTTTATGGGCCGCACTTCACTTCCTTCCTTACGAGTTAATTTCTAAATGTTGCCTATTTCCGTGTACACACTGGAAAACGTCATTTTTAGGAAAGAGCACCGCAGGTTTTGTTTTCCCTCGCCGATCACCCGTAGGTGCTCTTCCGGCGTATCTCAGCCAGGCGTTTCCTCTGAGCTGAAGTGCGCTATCGTTTTGAGCCGGGACTGTAGGTAACCCCGAGGATTTCCTGACTCGGCGAGAGCCCCTTGTTGAAGCTATATTGATAGACTAGACTTGTCGGCGTGTAGTTATAGATATCGATTTGGTGATTTGTAATATCAGCAACCGCGAACTTCGTCCCCGCGTGGTTCAAGTGTCCAAAAATGGAACCGCCAATCAACGACATTGGCCCGCCAACGAGTGTACAAGCTGGCTTACAGCCAGAGTACACGTAAACCGCGTATTGGTGTGCACTAATGGTTACCAGATTGCCGTCTGAGTCAACATCCAGGCCACCGTACGAGGTATTTTCGAAACCTGTTGCAAGTGCTCCGACGCCATTGCAGTGCGCAAAGTAGACTAAGTGAGACTTATTCGAATAGTCATTTGCGTCTGCCCAGCAGTTCCCGCGGCGGTCCATAGCAACGCCAAGGACGACGTACATGGCCGGATTCGTGAGATTACGTGTGCAACCGCTTGCGAGCGAGCAGACCGAAATGCTGCCTGGCTGGTTATAGTCATCGAATATATTTGCGACTGCGATTTCACGTGTTAGTGCGTTCCCGCTCGCCGCGTCGGAGGGCTGCCCGTATGGGTCCTGGATTTCCCCAGCAAGTGTCCCACACATCTCCCGTCCTTGATAGACCTCTATCATATGAGGCAAGTAGGGGTCCGCATCTGGGTCAATCAAGTTTCCATGCTGATCCGCGCTGAGATTATTTCCCGGGGCACCCTTGATGGTACAGATGGTACCTTTATTCTTGGAGTTATTGTATTTGTATCCAAGGACATAGCCTGCACTGACCGGAGCGACGTAAATGCCGCGCGTTGCGGCGGCAGGAGCCACGTTGCCCCGAAGTTTGTGCTGGCCAAGAGGCCGTAGGTCGCCCGTCGCAAGGTCTTTGATGGTGGGCGCGCTTACCATCGCCGACGGAGAGATACCGGGACCGTTGCTGCACCCTACGACGGCCATTAAGACCGTTGCTATTGTGGCGCCGCGCTTAATCGAATCTAAGCAAATCATGGTTAAGTAAACTCCTCCGGACGTTCTGCCTTTAAGGCAAGGTACGTTAGTCAATCTCGGAAAGGGCTGAGCCGCCAATTCGCGAACTCCGCGGCGATTCTAGCCATCCCGCAGAAATGCCGGATAGGCAATGGCCTAGCAGCATCCGAAGCGATAATACCAGCTCGTCAGCGACCACCGCATGGGGCAGGTGCCTATTAGCAGGTGCCTATTATAAGAGGCGCCCGGCGCTCAAAAGGGATACCCTCTCTGCGCGGACCACTGCCATAGCTGTTTTGCAAATCGCAAGGCAGCTCGTCAGTGGTGGGCCTCCCTTGGCTCGACGACGCATCAGAAGCCTTTGATCCCGGGCGGCGTACCGCCTCGGTGGCCACTTGAAATGCGGCCAAAAGCCGTCGTCTAGCTCAGAAGGAGTTATATGGCATTCCTTCTTGGCTAGGCGGGTTCCCGAACCTTGCGTTGGCGTGCCGCAACGCTCGATTCGTGAAGGCGATAGCTCTTGCCGCGGATCTCGATAAGATGGCTGTGATGAAGATACCGGCGCATGATGTCCAGGTTGTCGCCGTAATAAAGGCGGTTTTTCATGGCGCAGGCGGAAGCGGCATGGCGCCGATAGCTTGTGGCCCGCGATTCCATGTCAAGTATGCAATCATGCTTATTAGCCCATCCCCACGTTCAGCGCGTTCATCCGACGCTCTATTTCCATAACGGCCTCCGGGTCCCATCGTCGGAAATGTGACCAGAATGTCCACCGGCATCGATTGCGAAACGATTGAAGGTCATCATCGGTTGTTCTAAGAAGCTCCAACAGCACGGGGAAGACTTTTTTGTACTGCTCGCCCGCGGCCCCGTAGATCATCCCCTTATCGGAGAGGTAACGCGATATTGTCGCGGCGATCGCGAATGCTGCATCCGGCTCGTAGAGCATGGCGCACTGATACGGCTCGCCCGAACTCGTACCGCTCGAGACGACTTGACGAAAGAGCAGCGCATGTCGAGCGCCGTCAATCGTCTGCATCGTTTCTCTGTCGCATTGGCTAGTGACGAAATCGTCAAACTCCAGCGGAATCGCTCCGCCCCACGTGACTTCAATTCCACCGACAACCTCGCCGGTCTTCTTCGCAGCGCTTGCGATCGCAGCCGCCCGCCAATCCTCGTGGCGTCGCTGAAGCTCTTGTTCGCTGGTGCCGTTCTTCACGCAAAGCGCCCTAAGCACTCGCCCGCGTTCGCACTCCTCAATGGCGCCCATGAGCTTCATGGCCGCGTTAAAGCTCCACTTGCGCGGCTCCCCGCTCAGAAGCTCTTTCGCCCACCCTGACCCTTCGCGACCGGCGCGCTTATCGATGCTGCGATAGCCGCACCTTCCGCCGTTCGCCTTGATCCGCTCCCGGGAATATTCCACGGCCTGACGGGCGGAGTTGAACTCGGCGTCGGTAAGCTCGAATACCCGGTACTCTTGTGGTGCCGAAAACTCACCAAGCGCGTTGAGGCTTTGAACCCGGAACGTAGCCCGTTTCCGGGGGGTATCGTCCTCTGAAAACAGCGTGGACATGCCCCCCTCTTTCGCGCGTTTCCTTGGCGCATCCTCAGGTCATGGAAATTTGCCACGGTGCACAGAGCGCCATTCACCCTAAGCCGCAGGGTAACGCGGCGACCATAGGCGCGGTTTCACTCTCCGAAGGGGCGAGACGCTGCAGCGTTTCGCTTAGCACTATGAAGACGCTCTGCCGAAGCGGCGAAATTCGCTCGCTTCGCATCGGTCGGCGTCGGCTAATCACGCTACAGGCGATCGCGGACTTCCTGGCGACGCGCGAGGGCCTCTAATGGGCGACGCCCTTCCTAGCGTCCTCGAAACGTATCGGCTCCTACGCCCCGGTGCCGAAGGTAAGCGCCTGGGGCGAGACACAGTTCTGCCTTGCGTGAATCCAGCGCACGCAGACCGGCATCCGTCATTACGCGTGAACGTTGACAAAGACGTTTGGCATTGCGATCCCTGCGGTGTCGGCGGGCGCAGCATCGCGCTCGTCATTCACTCTAGCAGCGCCCGGAACGAGGCCGAGGCTCTAACCTGGCTCATTGACAAGCGACCAGAGCGAGGTTCACGACAGCCTCTACGCACAGTACCTACCGACTCGGCCGAGACGGAAACATACCAATACCGCGACGAGAGCGGTAAGCTACTCTACATCGTCGAGCGGGCCGCCGGTAAGGTGTTTAAACAACGTCGCGCCGACGGTGCTCCAAACCTCCACGGCGTTCCGCACGTACCGTATCGGTTGCCGGAACTTCGCACGGCTATCGCTGACGGTAAGACGATCGTCGTAGTAGAGGGCGAGAAAGACGTTTGGAATCTCGTCAACCAGGGCTACGCAGCGACGACGAACTCCGGCGGCTCGAGTTTCAAGTGGCCCCAAGAATGGTGCGCACACTTCACTGGCGCCCGAAAAATCGTCGTTATCGCCGATTGCGACGCACCAGGGCGCAAGGCCGCAAACCAGCGCGCGGCGCTTCTCTCGACAATCTGCGACGACGTTCGGGCCCTCGACCTCGATCCGAATCGCGATGACGGATTCGACGCGAGCGACCTTCTCAAGCGCGACGGTGCCGAGGTACTCGCGAAGGCAATCGAAAGCGCGCCGAGATTCGACAGAGAGAAACGCGGCCGTGTCGTGCGGCTCGTCGCCGCCGATACGATCGCGCCGGTAGAGACGGACTACATCGTTCGGCCGTACATCCCGCGCGGCGAAGCGACATGGCTTGAGGGCGTCACGAAAACGGGAAAAACGATGCTGGCGCTCGACATTATCGCTCGGATCACGACGGGGGCGCCGTTTGTCAACGGCGAGCCAATCGAGTGCGCGAGCGTCGCCATCATCACCTGCGAGGACGATCCGGCGCGAACGCTTGTCCCGCGTCTCATCGCAGCCGGTGCGGACCTCAAGCGAGTTTCTTTCATCCACGCAACGGAGAACGGCGAGGGGCGTCAGGTTTCTTTCCTTGCGGACCTTCCGGCTATCGAATCGAGCCTAACCGGGCAAGGCGTCTCGCTCGTGTTCGTGGATGGAACGTTTGGCATTCTCGGCGTGAAGGATGCAACGAGCTACACCGAGGCATACGAGAAGATGGTCCCGTTCATCGCGATGGCTCGCAAGCTCAACGTGGGAGCACTCATCGTGCGGCACGTTCGAAAGGCGACCGGTTCGGCACTGGACAAGGGCATCGGCTCGGTCGGATTCGGGGCTCTCGGACGCTCTACGTTAAGCGTCGCGCTCGACCCAGACGACGCGACGCGGCGTATCTTCGCCCACGCTGGCAACAACGTGGGACCTATAGGCGACAGTTACGCCTTCACGATCGCGGAGGCCGCGATTCCGTGCTTCGCACACCCGGTAGGTCGCGCGGTATGGGGCCAGCGCGTCGAGATTAGCGCCGACGAGGCCGTAGCACAGCGCGACGATGGGGACGACCGGACCGTCGCCGAGGAGTTTCTCTACTCGATGCTACGCGAACCGATGCCGGCGAGTGAGCTCTTTGGCGTAGCAGACAAACAGCGCATCTCGAAGCGAACGCTCCAGCGCGCTGCGCGGCGGCTCGGCGTCAGGATCGAACGGCGCGGCTTCGGCAGTGGCTCAGTATGGCATCCGCCTTCTCAAGAGATGACAATCGCGGCAGGTGAGGACCATTCGCGCCATTCGCGCCGCGATGAAACACCTGGCACGAATGGCACGAATGCGGCGCGAACGGGGCCGCTCTCGTATCGCGGAAAGGTCTGCCGCAAATGTAAGACCATCGCGTTAGGCTTCGATTGTGCCGACGGGACCTTCGTGTGCCGCACCTGTTCCGAGGATGCGGCATGAGCGAGAAGCCTGCAGTGGATGACCTGAAGGCCCGGATTAGAGTTTCCGAGGTCCTCGACTCGCCCGAGGTTTACGGCGCCGTGCGATCCATCCTCAAAGCGGAACTAGCTCGGCGTGAAAGCCTCAGCCCTACGCAGGAGCGGCGTGCCATCGCGCGCGTTCAGGGCAAGAGCATCCGTGAGATAGCGCAGGCCGAGGGGCGTGCTCCTTCTACGATCGCAGAATCGCTCGCGGCGCCGACCGTCCGCGCGCGGATTGCCGCCGAACTCCGTCTCATGTATGTGAAGCAGAAGCCCCTCCTGAGCGCCGTGCTTGAACAGCTCGTGACGATCGCGTTGGGCGCTGAGAAGCCGGGCGGACCATATGGCGATTCCTGGCCCGACTATCGCACGAGACTCGACGCCTGCATGAAGCTGCTGCACTACTACGACGCCTCCGACGGCAGCGACCGGGGCGTTACGACTGCCTCGGTCGAGCAGGAGGCGGTCGAGCGATCCATCACGGCGACGGAGCGACGAGTAACAACCCGGACGAAACCCGGACGGAACAAGGGTGGGGGGCGATGATACCGGTTTCTAGTGGCTTGTCCCAATACCTTGAACGAACGTCTAAGGTTATGGTACAATATGTGCATGATGAACTTTGACCGCCCGATCGCAGTCGCCTACTACCGAGTTAGCACCCAAAAGCAAGGGCACAGCGGGCTCGGGCTCGACGCGCAGCAGGCAGCCGTCGAGGCGTTCTGTGCGATGCGCGGTCTGACGCTCGACTCGTCGTTTACCGAGGTCGAATCGGGTAAGCGCACCGATCGCACCGAGCTTGCGAAAGCATTCGCCAAGGCTCGCCGCATCCGCGGTGTCGTCGTCATCGCCAAGCTAGACCGTCTCTCGCGCGACGTTCACTTCGTCTCGGGCCTAATCAAACAGCGCGTCGCGTTCGCCTGCGTCGACGCGCCGGACGATGACGCGATGATGTTACACGTCCGGGCGACCTTCGCGGAGAACGAGGCGCTTAAGATCAGCGAGCGGACGAAGGCCGCTCTGGCACAGGCAAAGGCGCGCGGCAAGAAGCTCGGCAACCCGCAGAACCTGACCGACGACGGCCGCGCGCGCGGATCACGCAACGGCGCCGCGACGATGAGGGAACGCGGCAAGGAGAACCGCGATGCAATCCGAGAGTCAATCCTCAACGCGCGCGAGCGTGGACTAACCCTTCGTGCGATCGCCGCAGAGGTCGGTGCCAGCAGCATGACCGTTTCTCGTATCCTCAAAGCGGAGGGCCCTGAATGAGCGCAGGTGTTCTTTTTTCTGTTCAGTTACTGTCCAGCGGGGCCCCTGAATGAGCATCTACAAGCGCAAGAGTGGGCGCTATACCGTCGTCCTCGCCAGGGCCGAAGGCTCAGTAGAGAGGCGTAGCCTGGGCACCTTCTCCACGCGGAAAGAGGCCGAGAAGGCCGAACGTGAAGCACTAACGGCGCGCGATCGCGGAACGGACCTTGTGGCTAAGACGCTTACGCTCGCCGAGGTTTTTGCCGCGTACATGGCCGAGGCCACAGCGGATGGACTATCCGAGACGACTCTGCGCGGATACCGCGAAACGTTTCGCCGTTGCGAGACAATCGCCACAATCAAGCTCGCGAAGCTGAAGCCGCTTCACCTAGCGCAACTGCGCACGGACCTGGTCAGCAAAGGTTGGAGCGGCGGGGCCGGCCCATTGTCGCCGCGATCCGTTCGCAACACGCTTGCACTCGTTTCTGCGCTCTTAGCGTGGGGCGTCGAGCATGAACTCATCGCGCGCAATGTGGCTGCCGTCGCACGCTCTCGCCGTCGACGCGCCTCCGCGCCGCAAGTCGGCAAGAAGCCCACACGCCACTATGAGCGGGCCGAGGCAGGGCGGCTTATCAGCGAAGCGTCGAAGACGCGCTACGGGCCGATGGTCGTATTCGCTTTCGAAACGGGCCTGCGTCGCGGAGAGCTCGCTGGGCTTCGTTGGGACGACGTAGCCTTCGAAGAACGCTACGCCACCATTCAAAACTCGGTGGCCTATGTCCCCGGCCGTAAGTGGCTCAAAGATACGAAGACACATCTCGTCGCACGCATCGCGCTTTCCGAAAATGCGATCGCTGCTCTCCGAGCGCAACACGCGCTGCAGGCGAGCGACAAGCGCGCTGCGGGGCCGTTCTATGACGACGAGGGCTTTGTTTTCGCTCCTGCGGGAGGCGGCATGTATTCGCCCGGTGCCGTTTACGACGCGGTACATAAGATCGCAAGGCGCGCGGGCCTTTCCCTGCGCAATCTTCACGGCATCCGCCATTCAACCGGTTCTTGGCTGGTGCGCGCTGGCGTCGACGTTACGACCGTCGCCGCGATCCTGCGGCACTCGACGCCGAGCACGACGCTAGCGGTCTACACCCACGAACTAGAAGGCGCGCAAGCGGAGGCGGTCGAGCGCGTCCAAAGCGTCCCTTCGAAGCTCGCCTTAAATACTTCTGCAACCGTTCTGCAACCGAGGCATCCTCGACGAGCGAAAACCCCTAAGAAAATCAAGGCTTCTTGGCGGGAGCGTGTAGGAATCGAACCTACCAGTCGCCTTGCGGCGACCTCAGCGATTTTGAAGACCGTGCGAGCCACCAGACCCGTACACTCCCATAGTTTTCAAAGATGCTTACATTATAGGTTTTTGTTAAAGTGCTACCGTTCGACTGCGTCCACCGCGGACGGATTGCCGATTTTTTCCGATTCTCGGTTTAAGTCAGCTTTGCCAGGGCAGCCTGGATCGCCTCATCGACGTTGATTGCGGCGTCCTCGTGCATCCCCTCTAAGACGTGCGAATACGGGGCTTTCTCTCGGTGGGGCCGACCCCGTTGGTCCTTAGAAACGACGGCCGCGTCATCTCGATAAGTAGAGCAAAATCCACGCAATGAGCGACCTTCACGGCGCCAACGTCGCGCGTTGAGTCATTCAGGCGCTCGAACTGGAGTGGCCGCGGAGCCATGGGGCGAGGCTCGGCCTTCTTCGGAGGGGGTGCCGGCGTAATGAGGCCGGTCGAGTCCGAGCGCTCTAGAGCCTTAGCCCTCGACTCCACGCCTCGGCACTCTCCTCGTCCAAAAGCCTTCTACTTGTCCAAGTCGGTTGTCCAAGTGTCCGTTCCGCCGATGGCGCCGCAGCGCCATCATTGATACATGGCTCCACTTGGGGTGGTGTTAGGCTTCGGGCGCGACCGGTACTTCGGACGATGCGTCCCGGGCGCATATCTGTCCGGGAGCGACTGAAGCGACTCCCAGCAATCCCGCTAGATTGAGGTATCATGAACTCACCAATATGTGCGGCAACTGCCGCTTTTGCTGTGGCCACGTTAGCCGGCTGTTCCGGCACCTTCCACTCGAATCTGACTCCGACGAATTTGACTTCGACCGACGCGGTGCGACAAACGGGACCACTCGCGGTGCGGCCTGCCAGCATCGACCGCGTGCTCATCCGCGAGTTCGCGTTGCCGAAAGGAAACAGTCTGTCGTACGGGATCACCGCTGGCCCGGACGGCAACATGTGGTTCACGGAAGGTAACGGCAATCGAATCGGTCGGATTACGTACAGCGGTAAGATCACCGAGTTCGCCTTACCTCACGCCAACAGTTTCCCGGTGAACGTCACGGCTGGTCCGGATGGCAATCTGTGGTTCACGGAAGGGTCGGGCAATCGGATCGGCCGGATCACGACCGGCGGCACGATCACCGAATTCTCGAACGGCCTGAGTCCGAACAGTTCGCCAAACGGTATCACGGCGGGAAGGAATAGACTCTGGTTTACGGAGGTCGGCGAATCCCCCAACGGCATCAAGATCGGCGAAATCACCACCGCCGGTAAGATCATCAAGCAGTATTCGATCCCGACCGCCTACAACAGCAACCCGCAAAACATCGTGTTTGGTTGGGAGCACAACTTGTGGTTCGCTGAAGCCAACGCCGGCAATTCGATCGGCAAGATGGCCGCCAACGACGGCGCCTTCACCATATTCAAATCGGGCTTAAGCTACGGCGCGTATCCGCAAGGCATTGCGACTGGTCCGGATGGGAATGTATGGTTTACCGAAAGCGGTCAAACCGCTCGGATCGGCAGGATCACCAAGGCCGGCACGATCACCGAGTTCTCCTCGGGTATAAGCAACTGCGGCTGCAACTATAATCTCTATGGAATTTCGGCCGGTCCGGACGGAAACTTGTGGTTCACGGAAACGTCAACCAACAAGATCGCGCGAATCACGACCGACGGCAGTGTCACTGAGTTCTCAAAGGGTTTAAGTGCGAACGGCGGTCCGCTCGGCATATCGGCTGGTCCGCGCGGCACGCTGTGGTTCACCGAAGGGGCCGGCAACCGAATCGGACGCGTGCGGCTCATCGCGCAGTAGGAGCGCAACCGCCCCACGACGACCTTTGGATGAACGCGCGCGCAGTAGATCGGAAGCGCCAAAGCCGGCGGCGCGTTTTGCCATCCGGGTACGAATACTCTTTGATCGCGGCGGGCACGCCGTTGACGTAGACGGGAGTCAGGGCAGCGAAAACGCGGTCAAATTCCCATCGGCATCGGAACAGTAGACCGAGCCGTTAACGACGATGGGGCTCGCCCAGTGGACGCTTCCGATCGTCTTGCCGTACATCGCGCTATCCCAGAGCACGTTACCGTTCATGGCGTTGAGCGCAAAGATCGCGCCGTCGTAGGCGACGAAGACGATGCCGTTGGCAACGGCCGCCGTCGCGCCTTCCTTGCCGGTCTCGCCGGGGCTGGCGTTCCAGATGCCGACGAGGCGGCTCTGTCCGGACTGCGTTTCGAGGCGATAGGCTTGCACCACGTTGGGGAAGACGAGAAAGACCCACGCCGCGCCGGAGCGATCGGTCCAAACGGCGGGGTTGGCGAAGAGCGCTCCCGGCAAGTCGATGAGCTGCAGCTCGTTACCGACGCCGGGCAGCGCGGCGCGATTCACGAGCTTTAAAACCGCATCTTTCCCGCCTTGCACGAGCATCCACGGCGTCTGGCTCGACGTCTGGTCGGGCAACATCGCCGGTGAGGTGCTTCCGAGATCGACGTCGCCTCTCTCCAGCTGGCCGTAATTCGTCGGCGTGTAGTTCCCGTAGAACTGCAAGAGATCGGCGCTCACCGAGACCACGGAATCGCCGTAATCGGTGCCGCCTTGGTTGGCATCGAAATCGCCATTGCCGGTCGCGGCGTAGACGCGTCCGTTCAAATACGAAGACGGATCGACGACGGCGCCGCCGCGCCCCCAAATTCCCGAGCGTTGCTCGACGCAGCCGCTTCCCCCGAGAAGGACGTGCTTGTTGCTGCAGAGCGAGTTGAAGACAGACGTCTTTCCAGTGCTCAAGTCGATCGCAACGATGTGCCCGTCATACGGCGCGCGATCGCCGTCGTAGCCCGAGATCGTCGCGTACAGGTAACCGTTGGCGAGGTTGAGCGGCGATTCGGTCGCCTCGGTATCGGGCATGAGCGTAATCTCTGCCGGAAAACCGAGTCCGTGAATCTCGTGACCGTTGGAAGGGTTGAGTCTGTGAACCTTTCCATCGATGCCCGGTACGTAGATAGCCTTTCCGGAAAGATCGGCCACCGGCGCCGAGTGCGTGTACTGCGGCCCCTTCGTTACGAACCGCCAGACGATGTGGCCGCTCCTCGCTTCGATGCCGAGCGTCGTTCCGTTGCGTAGCGTCTCGTAGAGCATCGAGCGATAGCGCCGTCCGACGCGAACGCGTTGCAGCAGAATCGGCTCGGTATCGGCTTTGTCCCCGAGCGGGATCTGCCATCGCTCCCGCAGTCTGTGCACGTTTCGGACCGTGAGCGACCGTTCGGCGGAATTGAAGCTGCTGCGCGCCGGATCGAACCCGAAGACCGGCCAGTCTGCGGCGCGTGCCGCCACGGACATCGAAGCCAGGATGCCGCTCGCGACCGCCAACGAGACGAGGCGCCAAAGCATAAAAGCCTTACTGTGAGGTGCGGCAGCTCACCATCCAGTCGATTCCAAATTTGTCGGTGAGCATTCCGAACTTCGCGCCCCAGAACATATCGGTCATCGGCATCTCGACCGTTCCGCCGGCAGCGAGGTGGTTGAAGACGCGCTCTGCCTCCGCGAGATCCGACGTGGCAACGGAGAGCGAGATCGGCCCTTCGCCGTAGTTCTTGCCCGGGGTGGCGTCCGACGCCATGAACGAGACGCCGGGGGACTTGAAGCTCGCGTGCATGACCCGGTTCGCGGTCTCCGGGGTGACCGCTGGGCCACCGGAATCCTTCGGCATTTCGCTCCAGCGTGAAAGCCCCTCAATCTCGCCGCCAAAAGCGGCCTTATAGAAGTTGAGAGCCTCTTCGCAATTGCCGCTAAAAAGAAGATACGGTTCGAGCTGCATCGTTCTGCTTTCTCTTAGAGATTGAAGTGCCGAAGCGCCGGGCGCGCCTTACGCGACCGGCAACGAGGAATCGGGCGAGGATCCGAAGGTTGCGGTCTGGTCGCGAACGCCGACGACGATCGAAGTAATCTCTAAGTTCTGCGGATTGTCGAACGTGAATATTGCGAAGGCGGTCATCGCCCGCGTTTGCACGGTGGGCAGTGGCGAGGATTGATCGGGGCCCGAGAGTTGTGCGAGCGCCGTTCCGTTCGACATCGCCGACGCGGTGACGTCGGAGCCTTGAAGCGCGTCGTCATCGGGCGTGACCGCTACGCTCACCTGAATTTCCACCTGCGAATTATCGGTGCTGTCGATCGTGGGAACGGCCCAATACGAGCCGATTTGCTGCGCCGTCAGATCGGTTGATGTATCCATTACAGTGTCCCCGAGCAGGTCACGGTCCACTCATTCTGCTGCACGCAGGCAGCCGCATTACACGTATCGACGGCCTGTCCGCGGAAGTCGAGATCGACCGTAATCGCCGTACCGACCGCGGCAGTGAGCCCCGGAAAGTCGTACCCTCGGTACTGGCAGCCCGTCCCGCGATCGGGCAGGTAGGTGTCCGTCGTGTCGGTCGATCCTTCCGAGCGATGTCCGTAATGCACGTTCATCCCACTGGAGGGTGATGCGAGCCCGTCCTCGAGGAAGTTGTCCGACGCGGCGCCGGCCGCGGGCCGAGGAAGTAACTTCAAGGGTGCGCCGCCCGCCGGGTTTGGCAGCAGAAGAACGATCGCCGTGCCGTTCGCCGTGAACGTACCGCGGACAAACTGGCGGTACTCACCGCACGAACAGACGCAACCGGCTCCGGACGAATCGAAGTCGATCTCCATCTTGAACGTCTCGCCCATCTTCTTTTGACTACCGGACGCAACGGTCGTGCATCCCGAGCGCGCAGTCGGGACGTTAAATGCCGACACGCAACAGTGGCTGTAGTTGAACTGATCGTTTGCGCTCGTTGCCGAGGTGCCGTCGGGATTCGTAACGGTCACGTCTACCGGTCCGCTGGAATTCGGTGCGGGGATTTGTGCGACGATCTCCGTGTCGCTGTTAACGGTGAATCCGTCGGCGGCGACCGTACCGAAGTTCACCGCGGTGACGCCGGTAAAACCGGTGCCGCCGATCGTTACGCTCGTTCCCGCAATGCCGTTTGCGGGGGTAAGACCCTGAACAACGGGAGTGGCCATAAGGCCGCCGATTTTCTCGTTACGCCGGTCCGGCGCCTCTGACCAACGACACGTTCGAGGCGCCGATTGACAAAGCGAGCAGAAAGGCGCACCGTGGCTTTGGAGGGGCCCGATGAACGCTTTAACTCCAGCCGCACGGGCATCGATCGTTTGCGCGGCTCTCGCGGCGCTCGCAGGTTGCGGCGCTGCCTCCCAGCACTCGTTTAGCCCATCGTTGGGGATGCGGTCTGCCCGAAACCCGCTCCCTGCGCACCGCCCCACCGCAAGCTATCGGGTTGTCTACAACTTCGACGGGAGTGCCGGCGCAAATCCGATCGGCGGCTTGACGGTCGTGAAGGGGCTGCTCTACGGCACCGCCGACGCGGGCGGTTCCAATTGCCTCAGCTACGGCGGATGCGGCACCGTCTTCAGCCTAACGACGGCCGGTGTGGAACACACGCTCTACAATTTCCGGGGAAGCGGCGACGGCGCGAATCCGTGGGCGGGCTTGACCGTCATGCGGGGCCTGCTATACGGAACAACCGCGGATAGCTTTTACGTTTCCGGCAGCGGAACGGTCTTCAGCATCACACCGTCGGGAACGGAACATACGCTCCACGTCTTCGAAGGTTCGAGCGATGCTGGAAGCCCCGAAGTAAACATGGTCGTTCTCAACGGCGCACTCTACGGCACCACGTTCTACGGAGGCACTGACCACGTCGGCGCGATCTTCAGGATCACCGCGGGCGGCAGAGAGCGCGTCGTCTACAGCTTCAAATATGGTGGCCGCGACGGCACCAATCCTGAAGGAGACCTCACGGTGCTCAACGGTAAGATGTACGGAACGACCTATTACGGGGGTACGACCGGTGACGGAACGGTCTTCAGCATTACGCCGGCCGGAGGAGAGCGGGTGCTCTACAGTTTTCAAGGCGGAAGCGATGGAAGCCATCCGCAGGCCGGCCTCACCGTGCTCAACGGTACGCTCTACGGCACGACTTACGTTGGCGGCACGCACGGGCACGGAACGGTCTTTAGCGTGACCACCGCCGGCAGCGAGCACGTATTGTACAGCTTCAGAAGCCGCAACGATGGTCTGTACCCGACCGCGGATATGGTCGTTTTGAACGGCGTGCTCTACGGCACGACCGATAACGGGGGCGGCTACGGTTATGGCTACGGCACCGTCTTCAGCATAACGCCCGCCGGAAAGGAGCGCGTGCTCCACGCGTTCCAAGGTCCGCCAAACGACGGTCAACTCGTCTTAGGCAGCTTGACCGTATTGCACGGCACGCTCTACGGGACGACCGATATCGGCGGGACGAACGACGCAGGAACCGTCTTTGCCCTAACTCCGTAAGGAATCGGAGATACGCGCAATGAGACTCGCCGTTGCCCTGTGGCTCTGCGCGTTCGCAACGTTCGCGCCGCTCGCGAGCGCGAGGCCGGCGATGAGCCAGGAGCTCGAGCCCCGATCCTACTCCGCCTCACCGATCGACGCGAACTTCGCGGTGGGCGTCGTCTCCAGCTCGCGCGGAACGGTGCCGCTCGATCCATCGCTACCGCTCAGCGACGTGCGTCCCGCTATCACGGTCGGCAGCCTGAGCTTTACGCATACGTTTCGCTTAGGAAGCCGCACCGCGAACTGGGCGGTCGCCGCTCCGTACCTCGGCGCGCACGTCACCGCAACCGTCTTCGGCCATCCCGAAGCGCTCGCGCGCTTTGGATTTCCCGATTTCCGAGCGCGCTTCGGCGTGAATCTGCTCGGCCGGGCGCTCACGCCGGCCGAATTCGCGCGGCGCAAGCCGACCACGACGCTCGGCGTAAGCTTGACCGTCATCGCACCGACCGGCACCTACGACCGGACCCAGTTCATTAATATCGGTTCGAATCGCTGGACGTTCAAGCCGGAGATCGGCTTCGAGCAGCCGATGGGGAAGTGGTTTAGCGACTTTTCCGCCGGGATGTGGATCTTCGCCGCAAACACCGATTACTTAAACGGTCAACTGCTGCGGCAGGCGCCGCTGGCGATTTTTCAGGTTCACGCCGGTTATATCTTTCGCCAAAACCAGTGGTTGGCGCTCGACGCGAACTACTATACGGGCGGCGCGACCGACGTCAACGGCGCCACGCCGATCAACACACTTTCGAACTCGCGCTACGGCCTGACGTTTTCGCAGCCGGTCGGAACCGGCTTCTCGGCCAAGGCCTCGTGGTCGCATTGGCTGAGCGGTCGCTACGGTCAGAACTTCACCACGATCGCCGTCGCCCTTCAGTATCTCTGGTTCGATCGACGGTAAGGTACGCGACGAGCGCTACATCTCGTTGCCCGAGATCTTGTTGTGGCTGCTCCCGCGCTGCACGACGATCGGGTGTCGCGTATTGGGGAGCGTCTTCTTTCCGGCCCGGTTCAACCCGATCCAGTTGTCGATCACGGCGGTATAGCTGCTGCCGGTCGCTAGGGTGACGCCGTTGCCGACGTTACCGCTGATTAGGTTCTTTTTCGGCTCCTTTGGGTCGGTCGCGGTGCCGCCGATGCGATTGTGCGCGGCGTACGCGCCGACGTAGACGCCGCCTTGATAGTTCGCCAGCGCGTGGGTTCCCGGAACGTCGACGCCGACGAAGCTATTGAAGGCCGCGTTGTCGTGCGCGCCGTCGATGATTGCCAGACCGTAGCCGAGATTACCGGAGAACGTATTCTGCGGGATAACCGAGTGATAGTAATCGCCGATGGTGTTGTCGTGCGCGTTGCCGTCGATCAGCACGCCGTCGCCCCCATTGGGCAGCAGGCTATTGCCTTTCGTGCTGAGCCCGATGATGTCCGGGCCGACGGTGACGCCCCAGGCGCCCCCGCCGATCTCGAGCCCGTTGTTCATGTTCCCCGAGAGGACGTTGGTGCGTACCGTTTGATTGCCGCCGGTCGAGGTGATAAGGACTCCATCATTGCCGTTCGGCGCGGCGCCTTTGAATGCGAGCAGCCCGCCGAAGGTGTTGAAGGTGATGAAGCCCGAGGCCTTACCGGCGACCTCGATGCCGTTGCCGACGTTGCCGGCCGAGACGTTGCCGAGCGGAATTACGCCGCCCACCTGCGTGTTGCGCGAGCTGCCGTCGATGAGAATGCCGTCGCCGTTGTTTGCGACGACCGTCGTGTTATTCGCGCCGATTCCGAAGAAGTTCCCTTGCACGACCACGTCGTCGGAGCTGGTGATGCGTAACCCGCTTCCGCGATTTCCGCTCATTACGTTGTAGTAGACGAATGGGTTGTTGACGAACTTGCAACCGGCGAGCACGTTTGCGTTTGCTCCGGAAATTCGCACGCCGTCACCCGAGTTGGCGATCGCGCCGTCGCCATCTGCGATGGTACCGATGAAGTTCCCGTTGAGCGTGTTCTTCTCCGAGCCGGCGTCGATCAGAATGCCGTTGCGCCCATTGCCCGAGACGAGATTGCCGTCGGGCGGAACGACGAAGACCGGCGGCTGCGTTCCTTTGTCGCCGGTGGGATCGTTCGCCTGACCGGTGGCCGTATCGACGAACCGCGTCCCGCCGATCTCGTTGCCGTTCGATCCGGCGGTAATCCAAATACCGTTTTGACCGTTCCCGATGGCAACTTTGCCGCTGAGGTTGGTTCCGATGCGGTTGGCCGCGATCGTGTCGCCGGAGGACCCGTGCAGGCTTAAACCGTTTCCGGCGTTACCAGAGATCACGTTGCCGATCTCGCCCGAGGCGCCCGACTTGTTGATGCCGATCCGGTCGTTCGACGACTGCGCCGAAACGTAGACGCCGTCGCCGGCGTTGCCGTGCACGTTACCTTGGAGGTTCAAGCCGATGTAGTCGAGGTTGAGCGTGATCGATCCCGCGTCGAGCGTCACGCCGTTGCCGGCAGCGCCTCCGATTGCTAGTCCGAGCAGTTCCGACTTCGCCGATCCGGCGGCAAAGACCAGACCGGCGTGACCGTTTGCGTCGATCGCCACGGAGGGCCGTCCCGAGTAGTCCGGCGCCGAGGTTCCGTCGATCGTAACGGGCCGCGCGACCGCCGGCAGATCCGACGCGAGCCTGATGACGCCGTGCGTGGAAAAGGTGATGACCGCGTGTACGGCATGTGCGGCGTTGACGGCCTCAATTGCAGCGCGCAACGAGCCGGCGCCGGCATCGTTCACGTTGCTGACCGGAGCGACGAGCGCGTTGCGAACCTTTTCGGCCGGCATCGACCGTTCGATCGCCGAGCTTTGCGCGGCGGAGGGCGGGATCGGACTCGTTCCGGTGCCGCGCGCGGCGCATCCGGACGCCAGCAAAGCGCTCGCAATAACGAGCGCTGGACCGGCCAATAAACGGCACGGCCGCCACATATGACCTTCCATGGTTACCTCTCTCCATATCAAGCAAGCTCCGTCGTGGAGCTCGCCCGGTCACCCGATAATACCGCACGGCCGGTTCCTTCGCAAGCTCCGGCCGCTATTCGTCGTCGGGTCCCCGGTCCGACTCCGGTTGATGCAGGAAGTAGCTCGCCGAGTGCGCCGCTCGTATGCGACTGAACTTGCGCGGGGCCGATCCGAAGTTGAAGCAATCGGCGAGATCGTTGGCGCGAGCGTCGGTCGTGCCGAGTGAGCCGAGATTGAAGGTCTCCTCGACGAACCTTAGGATGCTCCCAAACTCGTATTGCACGTGCGAGACGTAGTGCGTTTTGGCATACGGCGATACGACGAGCAGCGGCACCCGCATCCCGAGCTCGTACGAGTTGTAGATCGTCGGGGTGACGTGATCGTACCAGCCGCCCCAATCGTCCCAGACGACGAGAATCGCGGTGCCGTTCCAATACGAGCTGGAGCCGATCGCGTTGACGATCGAGGCGACCCACGAGGGTCCCGTCCCATCGTTGTCGCCGCCGTGATCCGACTCGGCGGCGGTAGGGATCACGAAAACGACGTTGGCGAGCGTGCCTTGGGCGATATCGGTCAAAACCTGCGACGACGGTGAGGTAACGCGCGACGAGTACTCCGATTTGTTCTCCCAGATCGGTTTGAGCGCATCGACGGCATTCCACGGCCCGGCGGTCTTGCGCACCTGATAGAAGTGCCACGAGACCTGCGCGGTGTCGAGCAGCGTGAAGATCGAAGCGCGGTCGAAACACGGAAAGACGGCATTGCCCTCGCGCCCTGCGGCGTTGATCATCTTGGCCTTTGAATTGGAGAAGGAATCGCAGCCGCCTTGATTCTCGCCGGTATCCTCGGCCACGCGCCAGCGCGAGTCGTCGAAGTTCGTCGAGGTTCCGCTCACGAGATACTGGTGTGCCGGAAAGCTCGGGCCTTGGGTGCTTTGGAACATCTCGTCGCCGAACGTGTACGTCTCGGCCATTTCATAATAGGGCTCGACTTCGATTTGCGGGACGTAACCATACGCCGGATTAACCGGGCAGTGTCCCGAGCAACGCTCGTTGTTCCATCCGTTCATCGCCCCACTGTTGTAGTCCGCGAGCCAGTCGGAATGCCGGTGCCCCGGATTGTAGCGCGCGGTCAACGGCTCCGGCTTGAGCGGCACCTTTTGACCCTGGAGATCGAGCCCGTACTTCGCGGTATTCGCTCCGGGCAAGAACTGAAAGAGATTGTCGACCGTGCGGTTCTCTTGGATGATGACGACCACGTGCGCGATCGGGGAGCTCGGTAAGCCTGCGCGCGCGACTGCCGATGCATCCTTTGGAAGTGCAGGCGAGCCGTTGGCGTTGCCGCACGCGACAAGCAGCGCTGCAGCAACGAATGCGTAGGTACGATCCTTCAAACTCCACGCTCCAAACCGGCTCAAAAAATACCGAACGCAAAATTCGCCGGTCTCGGATTTTGCCCCTGGGGCGGCGGTCGCCTTGTCCCTCTAACCAACAATGCCAAGACGCACCGAAGGGCGAACTAACCAAAAGTGAAGACCCGCTCCGACATCCGTAACGTCGCAATCATCGCCCACGTCGACCATGGGAAGACGACGCTCGTCGACGCGATGCTCAAGCAGAGCGGCATCTTTCGCGAGGGGCAACAGGTTGCGACGCGCGTGCTCGACTCCAATCCGCTCGAGCGCGAACGCGGCATTACGATCCTGGCGAAGAACACCGCCATCCGCCACGGCGAGGTCAAGTTCAATATCGTCGATACGCCGGGACACTCCGACTTCGGCGGCGAGGTCGAGCGCGTGCTGCAGATGGTCCAGGGCGTCTTGTTGCTGGTCGACGCGGCGGAAGGGGTAATGCCGCAGACGCGGTTCGTCCTGCGCAAAGCGCTCGAGCTCGATCTTCGCGCGATCGTGGTCGTCAATAAGATCGACCGCAAGGACGCGCGCCCCCAGGAGGTCGTCAATCAAACCTTCGATCTCTTCGTCGAACTGGGTTCCAGCGACGAACAGGCCGACTTCCCCGTCCTCTTTACCAATGCGAAAGCCGGTATCGCGAAACGCTCGCTCGACGACTCCAGCGACTCGCTCGAGCCGCTCTTCGAAACGATCGTCGCCCGCGTTCCCGAGGCGCCGTCGGAAGAGGGGGCCTTTCAGCTTCTCATCTCGGCGATCGATCACAACCGCTACGTCGGGCGCGTCGGCATCGGCCGAATCTTCCGCGGCGGCTCGCGGCGCAACGATCCGATCGTCCAGATCGCGCGCGACGGCAGCGTGACCGGGGGCCTGCGCCTCACCAGCCTCTTAACCTTCGCGGGCCTCGAGCGGATCGACGTGGAGGAAGCCTCGGCGGGCGACATCGTCTGCATCTCCGGAATCGACGATCTCAACATCGGCGATACGATCGCCGATGCGAACGACCCCGAGCCGATTCACGCCGTCTCGGTGGACGAGCCAACGGTCTCGATGTTCTTCAGCGTCAACAACTCGCCGTTCGCCGGACGCGAGGGGAAGTTTCTCACCTCGCGGCAGATTCGCGAGCGTCTCCTGCGCGAGCTGGAATCGAACGTCGCGCTGCGCGTAGCCGAAACCGCTTCGCCCGATACCTTCGAGGTGCGCGGGCGCGGCGAGCTGCATCTCGCGATTCTCATCGAGACGATGCGCCGCGAAGGCTACGAGCTGGCCGTCTCTAAGCCCCGCGTCATCGTTACCGAGCGCGACGGCAATCGGTACGAGCCGGTCGAGTACGTCGTCGTGGACGTTCCGGACGCGTACGCCGGGGCCGTTATCGAGGCACTCGGCCGCCGCAAGGCCGCGATGTCGAACATGCTCGCCGTCGGCGACTCGCAGCGGCTCGAGTACACGATGCCGACGCGCGCGATCTTCGGATTGCGCGGCGAGCTGTTGACCTTGACGCGCGGAACCGCGGTGCTCTCGCACACCTACTACGATCATCAGCCATGGCAGGGCGAACTTCCCGGACGGACGGTCGGCGCGCTCGTCGCAAGCGATACCGGGCGAACGACGGGGTACGCGCTCATGGGACTCGAGCAGCGCGGCCGGTTTTTCGTCGGGCCCGGCACCGACGTTTACGAAGGCATGATCGTCGGCCGGGCCAACGACAACTACGACGTCGCGATCAACGTCGTGCGCGAAAAGAAACTCACCAACATGCGCGCCGCCGGTACGGATGAGAACGTCAAGTTGCCGCCGCCCGAGGAGCTCTCGCTGGAGCGGGCGATCGAGTTCATCGAGGACGACGAGCTGGTCGAGGTGACGCCCGCGTCGATCCGGCTGCGCAAGCGCCTGCTCGACGAGAGGGATCGCCTCCGTCTGCGCAAGCGCGAAGCCGCGGCGGCCGGCGAACGAGGGTAGAATTGTGCAGATCCTGAGAAGGTTTTCCGCTAACTCGCTCGTTTACTTCGCAAATGCTTCGCCTGCGATTCACACTTCATTGGTACTCTGAGGGTGCCACGGCGGTTGTGCCGCGGCCTCTGAAGAAGGAACTCATAATGAGCGACGACACTCGTAAAGAGCAGAAGCCAATCGAAGACGAGAAGCTCGACCAGGTCAGCGGCGGCTACGTGAAAGTCAAGAGCCCGATCGATGGCCCGAACCCTCCGGGCGGACCGCGGCCCCCGCAGAACCCGCTCAAGCACCCGGAGCCGATGTAGATCCCTCTAGATTGATTGCCTCCGGGCAAGATCGGCAAATGGGCCGGCCGTTGCAACGAGATTCGAGTAGATCCCGTCCTGCACGATCCGGCCCCCATCGATCACGATGATCCGGTCCGCGTTTTGAATCGTCGAAAGACGGTGCGCGATCACCAGGCGAGTGGCGTGAAGCGCTTCGAGCGTCTTCATCACCATCGCCTGGGTCTCATTATCGAGCGCGCTCGTCGCCTCGTCGAAGAGTAAGATCCGTGGCGACGTGACGATTGCGCGAGCAATTGCAATGCGTTGCCGTTGACCCATCGAGAGCCCTCCGCCGTCGGAACCCAAATAGGTTTCGAGCTGCATCGGCAACGCTTCGATGTCGTGGGCGATTCCAACGCGCCGTGCGGCATCCCACGCCTGGTCGTGCGTTATGTAGCGCGCGCCGGCGATATTCTCGAAGATCGTCCCTTGCAGCGCCCCGGCCGTCTGCAAGACCGAACCGATCTGCCGGCGCACTGCGGCGAGATCGACCGAGTCCAGATCGTGCCCGTCGTAATAGATGGCGCCGTGATTGGGCCGTTCGAAGCCGAGCAGCAGCCGGAAGAGCGTCGATTTCCCCGCCCCCGACGGCCCGACGATCGCGACGAAAGAGCCGGGCTCGATCCGTAGATCCACCCGGTCGAGCGTCACGACCGGAGCCTCTTCGTACTGAAAGCTCATGTTGCGCAGCTCGATCGCGCCGGTCAGCGTTCCCGGATCGCCGTGTGCCTGAAGGCGCTCGGGAAGCTCGCGCAACAGCGGCTCGGCACGCTCGTAGACGGGGATCACGCGAATCACGGCGACCAGCGCGTCGCCGAGGCCGAGCAACGACGCCAAAAGCTGTCCGAACGCGGCGCTTGCGGCAATGAACGTACTCGCCGCGAAAGCACCGTGGCGGACGACGAAGATGTACCAAATGATCGCGAGGGTCGTCGCGGCAGGCCAAATGGCGTTGAAGATTCCGAAGCGGTAGACGATCGTGCCGACCCGCGTCGTCAAACGGCGCATCGCAACGAAGCGATGTAGCCAGCCTACGAAGGCGCGCGTCTCGGCTTGCGCGATACGCAGCTTGGCGATCCCGTTGAAGATCTGCAAGACGAAGCCGGCGATGCCGCCGTAGCGATCGAAGATCTTACGCCGCAGCGGGAGCGTTGCGAGCGCCTCGGTAACGGCGGCCCCGATTGCGATGAGCGCCAGGAACGCGCAGAGCCACGCGAGGCCGACGTCGTAGATGAAGAGCAGCGCGAAGCTCACCAGCGAGAAGACCCCGCTCAGCGCCGCCGAGATCGTGATATCGCTGACGTACTCTTCGATTCGATCGACGCCCATCAGCCGGTCGGCGAGATCGCCGATTTCGTATCGCCGGAAGAACGCGGCCGGTAGCGAGAGCAGCCGCTCCATCACCGCCGATTGCAGGGTCATACCGACGTGCGTTTGCAGGCGCACGATCGCCAGGCCGCGCACCGCCTCGGTTACCGCGGCGGTCAATGCGATCGCGAGCAGCGCCAGCATCATCGTCAGCAACTGCGGGCGCATCGCTCCGGGAATGATCGTACCGTACAGAATCGCGGTCGCCAAGGGAACGGCGCCGGCAAGAATGCCTCCGGCGAGTCCGAGCGTCAGAATCTGAATTGCATCGACGCCGCTGTGACGCAATCCGAATCGCAGGAGATCCCAAACGCCGACGGCGCGTTCCGGAAGCGCCCGCATAAAGACGTAGGCGAACGAGTCGATCTGATCCGCTACCACTTCGTCGACGGGAATCTGCTCGGTGACTCGCGCCGGATCGACCAGAACGTATCGCGTTCGGCCACGATGCGGGAGCAGCGCAACCGGCGTGCGACGCGGTCCGCGAAATGCAAGGAGTGGGCCGTACTCGCGCTCGTGCCAGTTCCCGCGAAGGCGCACGCGGCGAACCGAGACGTGCGATTCCACGGCGATTGCCTGCACCGCGCCCTGCAGGTCGCTATGCGATTCGCGCGGCGCGGCGATCGCGATCCGATCGGCTTGCGCGGCGATGCGCGCCGCAGCGACGATGGGATCGTCCCCGGCATTGGTCAGCGGCCGGTGGCGCTCGAAGAGGTGCGTTGCCTCCTCGAGCCCGCTCGCAAGGGCGCGCGCGTCGAAAGCCTGCGTCGCTGCGCGCATCGCTTCGCGGTCGTGGTCCTCTTGCTCCGCATGCATCGCCCAGTGTTTCCAAAACGCGGCACGCGCCGTATCGAGCGCCTGCTCGAGATCCTTCTCGCTCACGTCCGAGTTGGCGAGCGCTTCGACGCGCGCGCCGTTTCGAGCGTGCAGCGTCAGCGCGCCCCCAACCGGAACGATGCCCGAGCCGGAATCGCACTGGTGCACGCCGAGCAGATAGGCTGTGCCGCCGGCCACGCGCACGTACGCCAGACGATGCGACGAGCGCGCGTACTCGCCGGCGGCGAGCTCGAGTTCCTGATGTGGTTGCACGGGACGCGCCTTGTGCTGGTCGATCTCGATTCGATCGCGCCCGACTAACATGGTGAGATACCGCCGAAGCGCCTCATCGCGTTGTTCCGGCTCGGCGTGCGCCGGATCCCACGGCTCCAAGATCGTCGGTTCCACTCCGACCGCGATGAGCGCGAACGTCGCGCCTTTCGATTCGAACGAGGCGCCGAGCACGACCTCGCCCGGACCCGCACCGCCGATAAACGAGCGGCGCCCGACCGGTTTCCCGTCGGTGCCGAGGGCGACGGCGAAGATCGCGGCCTCGCCGGAGCGCACGCAATACGCATCTCTCCCGTTTGCCAGCACGAGCAGATCGTCGCCGGCAATTCGGATCTCGTTCGCGCGCATCACTGCGATCTCACCAGCGCGAGATAGCGGCCCCCGCGAGCGAGGAGCTCGTCGTGCGTGCCGCGCTCGACGATTCGCCCGGCGTCGAGCACTAGAATTTCGTCGGCATCGCGTATCGTGCTCAACCGGTGCGCGATGATCAGGCAGGCGCATCCGCGCCGCCGCAGACTCTCGTCGATGAGATACTCGGTGAGCGGGTCGAGCGCGCTCGTCGCCTCGTCGAGAACGACGAGAGCGGGATCGCGCACCAATGCCCGAGCTATCTCGAGTCGCTGGCGTTGGCCCGCGCTAAAGTTGATTCCGCCCTCGGCCATCGGCGCTTCGTATCCGCCCGGCCGCGCCGCGACGTCGGCGTGAATGAAGGCATCGCGAGCGGCGCGCTCGACGGCTGCATCGGAGATCTCCGGATCCCAGAGTGTTAGATTGCTGCGCACCGTTCCCGGATAGAGCGAGATCTCTTGATCGACGAAGGCGACGTCGGTCGCCAGCAGCGACGGATCGATGGCCTCGCGCTCGACGCCGTCGAAGAAGACGCCTCCCGACCACGGCGTGAAGAGCCCGGAGACGATTTTGGCAATCGTCGATTTTCCGCTGCCCGACGGACCGACCAGAGCGATCCGCCGCCCGGGTGCGATCACGAACGAAATGTCGGCAACGACCGGCGGCATCTGCCGGTTGTAGCCGAACGAGACGTCGCGCAGCTCGAGCTTTCCGCTGAGACGGATTCGTTTCATCCGCTCGATCGCCGGCGCCGGCGGCAGCGGATAGCGCAGTACGTCCTCGATGCGGCGTACGTCCCCGTCCATCTCCTGTAAATCGGCACCGAGCTCGACGAAGGTGGTAAAAGGCGCGACGAAGAGTTGCATCAAGAGCGCGTAGGCAAAGAGCGTGCCGATCGAAATGGCGCCCTCGATCACCCGCAGACCGCCGATCACGAGGATCGCGGTGATATTGATCGTGATGAGGAGCCTCGGCACCGCGTAGAGCACTTGCGACGGAACCGCGAAACGCTGCCGCGCGTTGATCACTCGCGCTTGGCGTCCGAGCCATTTCATCAGAAACGTGCTCTCGGCGCCGCCGGCCTTGAGCAGCTCGATCCGCTCCAACCCCGAGACCGATGCACCCAGCAGCATCGCTTCCTCTTGGAGCAGGGTCGCATTTGCGTCGGAGCGCTGGCGCGCCACGAATCGCAGCGCGAGTATGTTGAGCGCGGCGATGGCGAGCGAGATGAGGGCGAGCACGCGATCGTACCACGCCATCAAAGCGAGATAGAAGAGCGCCGCGACCACGCCGATCGCGCTTGCGGCGAACCGGCTCGAGAGCAGTTCCGCAACGCGATCGCAGATCGCGACGCGGTTGGCGACCTCGGCGGGGGAGCGCTGCGCGAAGAACGTCATCGGCAGGCGCAGGCAGTGCCAGAGCATGCGGCTCGCGTTTGCAAGCGCGAGCTTCGCTTGAAGTCTCAGAATCGCTTGCTGCTGGAGTTCGAGCAATCCGGCTTGCAGTGCGATGCTGACGATGATCCCCACGCCGATCCAAAAGACCCAGCCGTAACTCTTTCCGACCATCACTTCGTCGATGAACGTCTTGGTGAAGGTCGGCAAGGCGATGCTCGGCACGACCAACGCCAGCCCCGCGATGACGACGAAGAGCACCGCTCCCCACGAACCGGTCAGCTGCGCGCGTAGAATGCTCGCCGTTGCCGGAACGTCGTTGCTCGGCGTGAAGCTCGGACCGGGCGCAAAGGCCAAGCATACACCGGTATACGATCGGTCGAACTCCTCCCAGTCGCAGAGGCGCCGGCCGCCGGCCGGATCGTTGAGCATCGCGCCGTCTTTGGTAAAGCCCTCGACGACGACGAAATGATAGAACTGCCAAAAGACGATGAACGGCGGGGCGAGCGCGCGGAGCTCGGCGATATCGTACTTATAGCCGTGCGCCTCGAGGCCGTAGGCTCGCGCCGCGCGCAAGAGGTTGCCCGCCGAACTTCCGTCGCGCGTAACGCCGCAGGCATCGCGCAGCACCTCGAGCGGAACGTGACGGCCGTAATAACCCAGAATCATTCCCAGCGATGCGGCGCCGCACTCGACGGCCTCCATCTGCAGCACCGTCGGCGTGCGCACCAATGGGATGGCGGCGCTCATTCTTGCGTTTGCGGCAGCACGAACGAGATGGGTGCCCGTTGCTCGACGACGATCGTCGCGTAGCACGGGGTGCCGGGCGAGAGCGCGCGTCCGGAGTTTCGCAGGCCCGACCAGATCAGATCTCCTTGCGCGTCCACGTCGAGCGCGACGTGTACTTCACGAACCGGCGTATCCGGCGAGAACCCCGATGCGACGGCGTCGTTCTGCAGGGCCGCTCGCACGCGATCCGGACTCGCCGGAAACGGCGCGGCGTACGTCACGTGTCCCCGCAGAAAGCCGAAGACATCGGGGCGCGCGTCGGCGGGAGATAAGCGCACCGGCATCCCTGCGGCGACGCGACGGTCGGTCTCGACCGGAACGAAGAGCACGGCGGTCGGACTCGCCGCGACGGGCTCGATCGTCGCGACCGCGTCGCCGGCGCGAACGAAGCTTCCGAGTTGCGGCGAACGCTGCGCGAGCCGTCCGGCGGCGGGCGCGCGCAGCGCGACGATCTCGCCGGCGGTCGTGCGCATGCGCGCGATCGCGGCGCCTTGCGCGACCGGAGCGCCGACCTGACCCGGCAGCGCGATCAACGTGCCCTCGGCCGGAGCGACGACGGGTTGGACGCCGCTTCCGGCGACGATGACGCCGCGCCCCTGCAGACCGACGGGAACGCGTCCGAAGATCGCCCAGACCAGTGCGCAGAAGAGCAGCGCGCCGATCGCGGCGAGCGCGAAGACGCTATGCGACGAGACGACGTCGATCGCTTCATCGAATCGTTCGACCGAATCGATCGATTCGATCGCGCGCTCGCGAAAAAGCCCGCTTCCGCCGGGCCGTTCGGGCGTGTTCACGGACGTCCCGTATCGGGCGTGGCGCCCACGACACGATCGCCGTCGTGCAATCCGCTGACGTCGCGCGCGACGATCACGTCGCCCGGGCGCAGCCCCGATTCGATCACCGTCGCCGTTTCGGTTGCCGCGCCAGCGCGCACCGGCCGGCGGTGCGCGCTTCCACCCGTCACGACGTAGACGTACGCTCCCGCACCGTCGCGTCCGATCGCCCGGTCGGGAACGGCGATCGCGCGGGGAAGATCGGTGGTGAGAATCGTGATCTCGGCGCTCATTCCATCGCGCAGGAACGGCGGCGGCCGGTCGATCGCGATCGTCGTCGCGACGGTACGCGCCGAGGCCGCCGCATCGCCCGAGCGCTGAGCGATCGGGGAGATCTCGACGACGCGGCCGGTCAGCGAGCGTCCCGGAAAGTCGTCGCCGCTAATCTGCACGCGCTGCCCGAGTGCAACGCCGACGATATCCTGCTCGTCGACGCGCGTGCGCACCACGAATCCGCGCTGGCCAGCGAGCGTCAAGAGCGGCTGCCCCGCTTCGACCGCGTCGCCGGACTGCAGCGGCCGAAGCGGATCGTTCTTCTCCGATGCAACGCTCAAGACGGTCGCATCGTACGGTGCGTGAATGTGCATCGCATCGGCCTGCTCGCGCGCGAGCGCATACTCCGAGCCGGCGCGCTCCGCCTCAGCGCGCGCTGCCGCGACGTCGCCGCTGCCCGACTCCACCTGCGCGGCCGCCAGTTGCGCCTGCGCCTGCGCGTAGCCCTCGCGTGCGGAGCGGAGGTTTCCCTCAAGCACCGCCTTCGAACCCGTCAACTGCGAGCCGAGCGCCGCGCGCGCGGAACGCGCTTGATCGTACTGCGCCTGCGCCTCTTCGTACTTCGCCTCGGTTTGATCGAGCTGATCGTGCGAGACGGCTTTGTTGGCGTAGAGACCGCGGTAGGCGAAATAGATGCGGCGCGCTTCGCGGAGATTCGTCGAGGCGGTGAGCAGGTTCGCGTCGGCCGCGGCGATCTCATTCGCGGCGGTCGTCTCGCCGTAGCCGAGTCCGGACTGCACGCCGTTGGCGAGGTCTTGCTGCGCCTGGACGAGCCGCGCTCGCGCCGTCGCGAGATTCGCTTGCGCCTGCACTACGTTCGAGCCACCGGTCACGGTAGCGCTCTCCGCTTTGGCGACGGCGGAGCGGTACGCCGCCGCAGTGCTCTGCGCGTTGGCGAGCGCTTGCGGATTCTCAAGCGTCGCGAGCAGCTGGCCGGCGACGACGCGGTCGCCCATGCGAACGTAGATCCGCCCGACGTTGCCCGCGATCTGGCTCGATATCGTCTGGATCTGAGGGTATTGAATGACGCCGCTCTCCGGCAAGCCGATGGTGAAGGGCGCGTAGCCGACCGTCAGAACGGGCACGCTGCGCGCCGCTCGGCGCAAATTGAAGAACGCGACGACGAGTGCGAGCGCAAGCACCGCGCCGATTGCAATCGCTGCCTTGCGCCGATTATCCATCAGAGATCCGCAACCGCCGCCATGGGATCGAAGGCTCCGAGCGCAGCGCGAAGTTTGACCACGGCGTTGATGTATTCGATCTGCGCGCCGAACGAATCGGCCTGCGCCTGGAGCGAGGTCGCCTGCGCCGCCTTGGTATCGGTGAGCGAGATGAGCCCGCTGTCGTACTGAAGCTGGGCAATCCGCGCCGCTTCGGCACCCAGCTTCGCCGCCGCTTGCTGATACGAGAGCGACTCGCGCGCGGTCTGCGCTTGCCGAAGCGATTGCAGGACGTCCTCTTGGGTCGCCGTCTTTGCCGAGTCCAGTGCGAGCTGCGCCGATTCAATCGATTGATTCGCCGAACGGTGCGCGGCGGCACGCGTGCCGTAGTCGACGATCGGCAGCGAGAGGGTCGAGGTCGCACCGATGTTCCAGAAGCCCGGCGTGCCGCGCGTTACGTTCGCGAACGGGAAGCCGATGCATTGGATCTGATTCGGATATGGCGCACAGGCCTGGTTGAGCGCATTGATCTGCGTCTGCTCGTCGACGTAGCTCGTCGGCGACGTTTGGTTGCCGAAGGAAGCGTAGACGTTGACCTGCGGCAGCAGATCGGTATCGATGCTCGCGCGCGAAAGCTGTGCGATCGCCAAGCTCGCGGTCGCGGCGGCAACCTCGGGGCGGTTTCGTTCGGCAATCTCGACTAGCGCCGAATTCGTTCCGGGCGGCAGCGGCGGCTGCGGCAGCACCGACGGGACGGCGAAGGTCGTCTCGAGACCGGCGCCGATTGTCTGCGCGAGCGATTCGGTCGCGGTCTCGCGATCCGATTGCGTGTTGAGCAGGGCTACCTGGGTCTGGTCGACGCCGACCTCGGCGCGCAGCACGTCGACGCCGGCGACCAGACCGGCCTTCTCCTTCGCTTGCGCGACGGCGAGCAACGCCTGCTGATAGACGAGATTTGCTTGCGCGAGATCGTACAGATGCTGCCAGTTCGCAATCGCAAAGAACATCGCTACGAGCTTGGAGGTCGTCTCCATCTGGGTCTGCCGCAGGTCGGCGCGCGCGGCTTCGACTTGCCGGTAGTTCTGTTGCGTGAGGATCTGGTTGAGCGATCCGTTGTAGAGCGTCCACTGCGTCCCGACCTGCGCGGTGTTCTGCGAGAAGTTCGTAACCGGGACGACTCCGTATTGCGCTAACGGACCGGCGTAGTTATTCTGCTTGGCGAGAAGGTTCTGCAGACTCGCTACGACCGGCGGGTATTCGGTCGCGCGCTGGCGGGTGTAGTTCGATTCCGCTTGCGCGAGCGCCGCGTGCTTCGCCGCGATCGTCGCATTGTGTCCCATTGCGTAAGAGACGGTCTGTTGCAGCGTCAGCGGTTGTGCCGAGCCGGCGTTCGCCGTGCGCAAGACGCACCAGACCGTTGCGGCGGCGACAACGGCGATGCGTCGCATGCCATACGCAGCCATGCATTTGGATTCAACGCGGGGTGGAAGGCGACCCCCGCCCGGCATTCCCTCGGTGAGTTACCGGGCCGAGAACTCGCGAGCGAGATACTCGGCGGTCGCCGTATCGGCCTCCAGCCACGCTTCGTACCGCAGAAAACCGTGAATTTCGTTGGGGATCACGATCTGCTCGAAGGGAACATGTGCGGCGCGCAGCCGCTCGACGAGATCGACCATTTGATGGAACTCGACGTTGCGGTCGTCGTCGCCTTGAATCAGCAAAACCGGCGATTTCCACGTGGCGATCGCCGAATCGGGCGACGATTCCCAAGCGAGCCTCATCATCGCTTTGGCGTCGTATTGCTGGTACCGCTTGAGCTGCTGGAAGCCCCAAACCGGATTGTCGATATCGAGCGACCAGTCGTGAACGCCGTGGTAGTCTACTCCGGTCTTGAAGATGTCGGAGTTTCGCGCGAGGGCGAGCGCGGTGAGGTATCCGCCATAGGAACCGCCCCAGATGCCGATGCGTTTCGGATCGACGCGGGAATCGCGTTGGAGAAAGCGCGCGCCGGCGACGACGTCTTGATACTCCGAGGCACCCGTCGGCCCCCACTGCGGCGGATAGTTGAAGTCGTGGCCGTAGCCGATTCCGAGCCGGTAGTTGACCGCGAGCACGACGAATCCGCGGCTCGCCAGGTACTGATTCACGGCGTATGCGTTCGAGTAGTAATCCATGTAATGCCAGGTCAGCAGCATCTGACGCACCGGACCACCGTGCACGAAGACGATGCCCGGATGTTTGCCGCCGCCGCTTGGCGCGAAGATCTGACCGTGTACCAACGTTCCGTCCGCGGCGCGAAACGAGACCTCTTGCGGCGTCACGAGCTGCGACGAGGGAAAGTCGCTTGCAAGCAGATTTGCGTCGAGCGCACGCTGCGAGCCGCCCGAAAGCAACGTCACGAGCAGCGGCTGCTGCGCCGTCGCACGATTGAATGCGACGTCACCGCCGGCTAAAGCGACGGGATTCGTCTCGCTGCTCGCACCGATCGCCAGCGGCGTGTTCGTTGCGCTCTCGACGTCGACGCGGAAGACGTGGCGCCGATCGTCGTCGCCAACCGTCGATCCGGTATTCGCCGAGTAGACGATCGAGTTTCGATCCGGCGCGACCGAGACGTCTTCGACCATGAAATCGCCGGGCGTCAGTAATCGCGCGCTTCCGCCGCTCGCTGCGACGGCGTACAGATGCAGCCAGTTGTCTCGTTCGCTCTTGAAGACGAGCCGGTCACCCGCGGCCCACTCCAAGAACGGACCGCCGGCGCTCTGCGGCAAAGACGCACGCGGCGTATCGCCGCTCGACCAAACGCGTTGCGCTGCGCCCCGCGCGTCGCCGACCCAAATCTCCCACGGGGTCGGATTCCAGTCGAGCGGGTTCTGCGGCGCTCCGCCGTCGCCGTGGATTCGAATGAAGGCAACGCGCGTGCCGTCGGGCGACCAGCGCGGCATGAAATCCTGCGAGGTCGTGGGCGCGATGAAGTCGAGCGGGGTTGGATCGTTGCGATAGATCGCGATGAAGCTATGGTCGGTGCGCGCCGATACGAACGCCAGGGCCGATCCGTCCGGCGACCAGTGCAGATCCGAATCCTGCCCTCGATCGAAGAAGAGCCGCTTCGCGGCAACGCTTCCATCGATCGGCGCGATCATCACGGCGCCGTCGGCGGTAAACGCGACGCGCGTTGCATCGGGCGAGATCGCGGGCGCGTCGCCGTCGCCGATCAGCTTGGGCGCGCCGCCGTTCGTCGCGATCGACCAGACCTGCATCTCGGGCTGCTGCGGCATCGCCGCCGGGCCGGGCTGCAACGGCTGCGGCCAATTCGCGTCGTGGTCGCCGCCGCGCACGTAGACGACGTGGGCGTCGTCGTTGGAGATGACCAGGTTGCTGATCTCTTGGCCGTCGTCGCCGCCCGACGAAAAGAGCTGCACCGGTGCCCACTGCGGCGAGCGCGCGAACCAGAGCGTTCGGACTCCCTGCTGGACGAGGGTATAGGCGATCGCGGTTCCCCGCTGGTCGCCGACGAGCGCCTCCGGAAACGGGTAGTTGAGAATCTGAGCGAGCGTAAATGCAGCAAGCATCTACGCCGGTTACGCCGTCGCGGTCGCCCGTTCCCCGACCGAGAAGGTCAGCTCGCCTCGGTCCTCGTCGAACCCCACGTCGACCGCGTCGCCGTCGTTGATCTCGCCCGCCAGAATCTTGCGCCCGATCGCCGTCTCCAGCTCCTTTTGAATCGTTCGCTTGAGCGGGCGCGCCCCGTAGTGCGGATCGTACCCGACTTTGACGATGTGGCGTTTCGCCGCATCGGAGAGCTCGAGCGCGATTCGCCGCTCGGCGAGCCGTTTACGCAGGCGCTGCATCAGCAGATCGACGATCTCGAGCAGCTCCGCCTCGTCGAGCGCGTGGAAGACGATAATCTCGTCGACGCGATTGAGGAACTCGGGGCGAAAATGCTGGCGCAGCTCGTCGAGCACGGTGGCACGCATGATCGCGTAATCGGTGCCGTCGACGGAACCCTTGTAGTCGAGGATTCGATGACTCCCGATGTTCGACGTCATGATCACGATCGTGTTTTTGAAATCGACCGTGTGCCCCTGACCGTCGGTCAGGCGTCCGTCGTCGAGAATCTGGAGAAAGACGTTGAAGACGTCGGGGTGCGCCTTTTCGATTTCGTCGAAGAGAATCACCGAGTAGGGCCGGCGGCGCACCGCTTCGGTGAGCTGGCCGCCCTCTTCGAATCCAATATATCCGGGCGGCGCGCCGAGCAGTCGCGCGACGGTGTGCCGTTCTTGATACTCGGACATGTCGATCCGGATGAGCGCGCGCTCGTCGTCGAAGAGATACTCGGCGAGCGCCCGCGCGAGCTCGGTCTTGCCGACGCCGGTCGGCCCGAGGAAGATGAACGAGCCGATCGGACGATTCGGATCGGCCAGACCCGAGCGCGACCGCAACACTGCCTCCGCGACGGCATCGACGGCCTCGTTCTGACCGATGACGCGCCGGTGAAGCTCGTCCTCGAGGTGCAGCAGCTTCTGCTTCTCGCCTTCCATCAGCTTCGTTACCGGAATCCCGGTCCAGTGCGAGATCACCTCGGCGATGTCGTCTTCGTCAACCTCTTCTTTTGAAAGCCGCGCGCCGTCTTTTTGCGCGAGGCGCTGCTCTTCGCTTTCGAGCTCCTTCTGCAGTTTCGGGATGGTGCCGTAGCGCAGCTCGGCGACCTTGTTGAGATCGTATTGACGCTCGGCCTGCTCGATTTGAACTTTCACTTGTTCGATTTGATCGCGAATCGACCGCAGCTTGACCACCGCGCTCTTCTCTGCGTCCCACTGCACCCGCAGCCTCGCCTGATCTTCGCGCAGCTTCGCGAGCTCTTTTTCCAGCTGCTCGAGGCGCTGGCGGCTCGCACTGTCCGACTCCTTGCGCAACGCCTCGCGCTCGATCTCGAGCTGCAGGACGCGCCGCGATACTTCGTCGAGCTCCTGCGGCATCGAGTCGATCTCGGTGCGCAGCTTCGCCGCGGCTTCGTCGACCAGATCGATCGCCTTGTCGGGCAAGAAACGATCGGTGATGTAGCGGCTGCTCATCGTCGCCGCGGCCACGAGCGCCGCGTCCTTGATGCGCACGCCGTGATGGGCTTCGTACTTCTCTTTGAGGCCGCGCAGAATCGAGATCGTATCCTCAACGCTGGGCTGATCGACCATGACCGGGGCGAACCGCCGTTCCAACGCGGCATCCTTCTCGATGTACTTGCGGTACTCGTCGAGCGTCGTCGCACCGATCATGTGCAGCTCGCCGCGCGCGAGCATCGGTTTGAGCAGGTTGCCGGCATCCATCGCGCCTTCGGCCTTCCCGGCACCGACGACGGTGTGCAGTTCGTCGACGAAGAGGACGATCTGGCCTTCGGAGGAGGCGACGTCCTTGAGCACGGCCTTGAGACGCTCTTCGAACTCACCGCGATACTTTGCGCCGGCGATCAGCGCACCCATGTCGAGCGAGACGATGCGCTTGTTCTTCAAGCCCTCGGGAACGTCGCCGCGCACGATCCGCTGCGCTAAACCTTCGACGATCGCGGTCTTGCCGACGCCCGGATCGCCGATGAGCACGGGATTGTTCTTGGTGCGCCGCGAGAGCACTTGGACGATCCGGCGAATCTCTTCGTCGCGTCCGATCACCGGGTCGAGTTTTCCGCGCTCGGCTTCGAGCGTGAGATCGCGACCGTAGCGCTCGAGGGCTTTGTACGTGCCCTCCGGATCCTTGGTGGTAACGCGCTGATTGCCGCGAACCTCGCGCAGCGCTTGCAGCAGCTTGTCCTTCGTTAATCCGGCGTCGCGAAAGATGCGGCCGATCGCGCCCGACGACTGCGCCATCGCAAGCAGCACGTGCTCGACCGAGGTGTAGTCGTCTTGCAGCGCCTTCGCATCGTTCTCGGCGGCGGTCATAATGCGCGCGAGCTCGGGCGAGAGCGTTACCTGCGCGCTCTCGGCGTTCGCGCCGGTGAGCCGCGGCAGATTCCCGATCGCCTCGTCAGCCGCTCGTGCCAGCGCCTTGGGATCGGCCCCGGCCTTCGCGATAATATCCGGCGCGATCCCGCGTTCTTGTTCGAGCAGCGCGGCCAGCATATGCTCGGGCGCCGTCTGCGTATTGTGTTCGTGAAGCGCGCGGGCATAGGCGGCGTTGAGCCCGTCGCCGACGCGCTCCGTCATCTTCTCTACATTCATCGCTCACTCATAATACAGTGCAGCTGCGCGATTGGTTGCAGGAACGCCCTTTATAACTTGGCATAGACGGAGGAGAGCGCGTCGAGCGCAGACTTGTCGGCGGCGGCTTGCGCCTGCTGCGCGGCAGTCGGCGCTTGGAACGACGAGCTCGCACGTGAGATCAAGTCGAGTACCTGCTCGCGAATCTCGGCCGGACCGCTGAGATCCTCGATGTTGCGCGGATCGTAGGTCAGCCGGTGCTTGAATGCGCGCAACGACGCGGCCTGCGCGCCCGACGCGCGCTTGAGTCGCGCGTCGATCGCGTTGAGCATCGTATCGATCGTTCCGAGCTGTGCGAAGAGCGCGATCAGAAAATCGTGCCGGCTGCGCGCCTTCGCGAGGTCCGGATCGCGGGGATCGGGCTTGACGACGAGCGGCTGCGTCTTGCTGACCCCGTCGGCGTCGAGACGCACCTCGTACGAGCCCGGCACCACCTCGGCACCCGTCTCGGGACCCTGATTCTCCTTGTAGGTGCCGGTCCACTTAACCGGACCCTCTTCATCGAGATCCCACGACGTGCGATTGATGCCGGCTCGTTTTGGAACGTCGTCGCCGCTCAACCGGCGGACGACGGTCCCTTGCGGGTCGAGAATTTCGATCGTCGCGCGCTTCGGCTCGTTCGCAAGATAGTAGGTGAGCAGCGCGCCGTCATCGGGATTCTCCCCGACGTATTCGTTCGGGGGAATTTTGGGGTCGGTAAAGGTGTTGAGCGGCGACCACTGCCACATGCGATAGGTCGTACGCGGAGCGAAGAGCGTCGTCGTCGAGGATGCCGCCTGCGGCCACGCTTGGAGTGCGGTCAGGTCGTCGAGAATCCAAACGCCGCGACCGTGCGACGCGACGACGAGATCGTCGGCATCGGGCTGAATCTCGAGGTCGTAGATTGCGGATGCCGGCATATTGAGCCGCAGCGGCTCCCAGCGCGCACCGCCGTCGAAGCTCGCCCAGACGCCGCGATTCGTTCCGGCATAGAGCAGATTTCCGTCGACCGGATCCTGCCGAACCGCGCGAACGAATTGATTCGCCGGCAGATTCCCGGAAATCGATCGCCACGTCGCGCCGAAATCGTCGGTACGCAAGATATAGGGGCGCTCGTCGCCGAGCAGATGGCGCTCGACGGCGATGAATGCGGTGCCCGAGGAGAAACGTCCGGGATCGATGCACGCGATGCGTCCCCACGCCGGCACGAGCGATGCCGGCGGCGAGACGTCGCGCCAGTCTTTTCCGCCATCGCGCGTCAACTGAACGACCCCGTCGTCGGTGGTGGCCCAAATCATCGCATCGTCGAGCTTCGTCGTCGCCAGATAGAGGATCGTGTCGTAGATCTCCGCACCCGACTCGTCGTTGGCGATCGGACCGCCGCTCTCACGTTCCTTGCTCGCGTCGTGACGGGTTAGATCGGGGCTGATGACGCTCCAGGTCTGTCCGCGATCGGCACTTTCGAAGACGACGTTGCCGCCGACGAGCGCCTTGCCGTCGTTGGTAAACGCGATCGGCGTCTCCCAGTTGAAACGGTAGCGCAGCGCGCCCGCGGCGAGCTCGCCGTTCGATTCGGCATCGGGCGAGACCTCATCGACCTGCTTCGTGCGTTCGTCGAAGAGAAAGACTTGGCCGGTATCGGAGTTCGTCGAGGTCGACCAGACGAGATTCGGATCCTTCGGATCGAAGAGCGCCCACATCCCATCGCCGGGACCGGCCTGATACCAGTCTCGATTGAGCACGCCTACGTTGTTGCCGCTCGTCGACGGTCCGCACCAAGTATTGTCGTCCTGCAATCCGATGCAGACGCGATAGTATGGAACGGCGCGATCGAAGCCGGCGTGATACGGCTGCGCGAACGGCAGGTCGTAGGGCTGCCAGAAGTCTTCACCGCCGTCGGCGGAGAGAATGACGCCCTCGTCGTTTCCGTTGATGATTCGCCGGCCGTCGGCCGACCACCAGACGTCGTGATAATCCCACCCGGAACCGTTTGCGATCGCGTGGAACGAACAGCCGCCGTCGGTGCTCATCGAGAGGATCAATGACACGTTGATGAGACGATCGCGATTCGCCGGATCGACGAAGATGCTGCTGAAATAGAACGAGCGCGCGCCCAAAAGCGGGCTGTGCGGCATCTTCTTCCAGGTCGCGCCGCCGTCATCGGAACGCCACAGCTCGCCTTCGCGCGATTCGACGATCGCGTAGATGCGGCCGCGCGTTCCGGCGGCTAGGCCGATGCGACCGGTCGGCGCGGCCGGCAAGCCTCGCCCTTCGAGCTTGTGCCAGGTGCGGCCGTCGTCGTCGGACCGGTAGATTCCGCCACGGGGTCCGCCGCTATCGAGGCGCCACGGCGCGCGGCGAACCTGCCAGATGCCGGCGAAGAGCGTCGCCGGGCGATCGGGAACGCGCACCAGCGACGAGACGCCGCTCGACGGTCCGACGTAGAGCGTGCGCGTCCAATGCGCTCCGCCGTCGCGCGTGAGACAGACGCCGCGATCGGAATCGTCGGACGAGACGCGGCCGAGCACGCCGACGGCAACGACTTGCCGATCGCGCGGATCGATGCTGATGCGCGAGATACTGCGCGGAGCGCTCGAGTCCGGCGCGCTGCCAGTGGCGTCCGCCATCGGTCGTGTGATAGATTCCGTCGCCCGATTCTACGGTATTGCGCGGATTCGACTCACCCGTTCCCACCCAGACGTCGAGATCGTCTTGCGGCGCGATCGTAATCGCGCCGATCGGCGCGGCGGGCTGCGTGTCGAAGACCGGAACCCACGATGCACCGCCGTCGGTCGTTTTGAAGACGCCGCCGCCCGCACCGCCGGCAAAGTAGAGGAACGGATCGCGATTGCTGCCGGCTACTGCGGGGCTGCGTCCGCCGCTGATCGCCGGGCCGATCTCTCGATACTCCAAGCCGGCAAAGAGACTCGTAAGGAGAAGCACTGATGCGAGCATCGCGACTTCTTTGCCTCATTCCGTGGCGCAGCCTGTCGAAGGAGCCCGTCTTGCGCGGTCGGAAGGGCGCGTTCAATGCTCGATGTTGCCGGCGGTGCCATACGCGCCTACTATCTCTTCGACGTCGCCGACACGATCGATCTGATCAAAGTCGACGCACTCGGCGGCGAGACGCGCGCGCCGGCGGCGCTCCCGTTACGGCGCCAAGCGCCGCCGTACTTGCAGTTTCCGGTTCCACCGGTCGTCGCCAACCTTCCCGATGCCGATTTTGACGGCATTCGGTCGAGCGTTCGGGCGAAGTTCTACGATTACGGCGTCATCTCGGTCTGTTTTACCTTTCCATTCACCGGAACGTGGAACGCGCTCGACGCGCTGGCGGAGCGCGCTCGCAGCGACGAACGGATTCTCCGCTTCGCCGAGTCGGAAGTAGCGCGCATTTGCGAGACCTGCGCCGACGCGCTCGACGAGCGCCATACCCCGCTCGTCGAGGATTACCTGATCGTCGAGCTCGAGAGATTCTCCGAACCCATCGAGGCCGAACGGCTTCTGCGCGATCGCTCCGCCGAGATCGCGAGCCTCTTGCTCGGCGAGCGCCGGACGCTTTCGGCGACCGAGACCGCCGAAGCGCTGCGAACGCGGTTCTCGTATCATCAGGACGACTTGACGATCGTGCAGTGGGATACCGCGATCGTCTACGACCGCGGCGAGAGCGCTCGAGCGATCGAAGAGATTCTGGAGTTTGCCAACTCGCAGCTGCTCGAGCTTCGCACCTACGACGCGCTGCTCGATCGCGAGCTCGATACGATCTACAAGATGCAGCCGCGAGCGCCGCTTCGGTCGCTGCGCGGGCGCCGCGAGGCGGAGCAGGCGGCGACCGTTCGCTACTTGATCGTCGACGTGCTCGAGCTGACGGACCGCTCGACCAACGCGCTAAAGATCGTGGGCGACGCCTACTACGCTCGCATCTACCGCGCCGCGGCGGCGCGTCTCGGCCTTGCCGATTGGCAGCGTCAGATCGATACGAAACTCGCCAGCGTCGGCGAGATGTACCGATTCTTCAGCGACGAGGCACGAAGCCGCCGCGATGAGTTTCTCGAAGTGCTGATCGTCGTGCTCGTCGCCTTCGAAGTGGTGATCGGCATCCTGACGCTATTCCATCTATAGGCTATCCCGTTTTGTTCGTCGGCAGGCAGAGCATGATCGGTTGACCGACCGTCACCGTTCCGCGTTCGAACTGATTTACGAACGGACGGCTCTGATTGGGATTCGGCCCCTGCATCGAGTAACAGGTCAGGTGATCCGCGGGGCGCGGTACGTGCAGGTTCGGCCCCGAAATGACCTTCTTTGTTACCGGCGTGCAGAAGAGCTCCGGTTGACCGATCCCCGTCTGGTACTGCTGAAACTGATCGGTCAGTTCGACGTTCGCGCCGCTATATTTGCCTTTGAACGCCGCCTGATAACACTCGAAGTGCGAGAAGACCACCGCCGGCTGCATCGCGGCCGCCGCGGGCGCAGAGACCGTCGTTCGGCCGAGCGCGAACGCGCCGACGACAACGAGAGCGAACGTCGCCAAACCGGCAAGTCGCATAGAGAACCTCCTTTCGGATGGGGTGGTCAAGTATACGCCTGCCGGGAGGCTAGTTCAAGCGTTTGGACCGCACGCCGGCCAATGCTGCTGCGTGGAGTACGGCGAGCGCGCGACGCAGGATTTCGGTTGCGGCGGAATCTGCGGCGGCGGCATTCTCTTACCGGGTGGCGTGAGTCGCTTTTCCGCGGCTTCATTCCAAACGTTGTGATGCATGTGGACCGGATTGCAACCGCCGCCGTTCCAGAATCCCGACTGCGAACCGTCCTTGCGGATCTCCGTCGCCACATTGTGCGTTATGGTGACCGGCCCGCAAGGCACGCCGTGGTATTGGTTCCAGACGTAGATCGCCGTGTTGCCTGCGCCAGGCACCGGCGTACGGTTGAGAACGCGATTCCCGTCGACCAGCTGCGCGCTCCCACTCGCAATGCCGATCCCGCACTGGCCCGAGTCGAGCAAGCTGTTCGAAACGATGCGAACTCCGTTCGCGGCATCGTCCGCGATGAGGCCGCAGCCCGACTTGGAATCGCCGCCGGAGACGTAGTTTCGCTCCGCGGCGAACTTCGAGCCGCGGCCGAAGTTGATCGAGTCTTGCTGCTCGCCGGGAAAGCGGAAACGGCGCGCGTCGCGGCTGCTCAGCGTATAGTTGTCGCGGACGACGACGCCGGTTGCGTTCCACGCCTGCACGTTCTGGCCGCGGGGGTACGGACCGCGCGGATTGAGCAGAAAGTTCCCGACGACGGCCAAGCCGTCGACGCGCTGCGGCGCTTCGACGTTCGACTCGCCGTAGGCGACGACGTCTCCCTGAATCGTCACATCGTGCGTCCGCTCGACGAGAATCCCGTCGTTGGTATCGCAGCATCGCGCGGCGCGCCTCTCCGGGTGGACGTAGCTGTCGTAGATTCCGATCGAACCTCCGCCGCTGACGGCGATGCCGTTGCCGCCGCAGGGCCCGATCTGCGAGTTCGCGATCGTGATCTCGCTCGAATCCACGATCTGCAGACAATCACCCGTCTGCGTCGAGAGTTTCAATCCGGCGTACGAACGGTGATGTTCGTTTCGAATAACCATCGGCCCGCGAGCGGTCACGGCAGGTGGCGGCACGGGCGCGACCAGGGCAGGGGCAGGCCCGCAACCGGCAAGCAGCGCGAATGCCGTTAGGGCCCGTCGGCGCACGCGTGGTATTCGTTCGAGTACATCGGCTGCAGGCTATAGGCCGTTCCGTTGACCGAGATCTTCCATTCGAACGTCTCGCAGAGGTCGGCGACTTCCTCGAAGAAGGTGAAGTTGAACCACGCGAACGCCGGGCCCGGATCGGTGATCGATTCGAAGGTCTCGTGCCCGAGCGTCGATGCGGTCGAATTGGTGAGCGCGCTCGCTCCCGCGGAGGCGCGCGATTCGCAGCCCGGGACCTTTTGATACGGCTCGATCGAGACGATTACCGCTTTGGAAACGTCCTTGAATGCGACGCTCTCGTGATAGGCGCAGAAATCGAAGGTGCGCCGATGATCGGGTGAGTAGCAGGAGCGCGAACGGTCGAAGCACGTGTCCGTGCCCTTGGGCAGAAAGACGTGGTAGATCGTCGCGTATCCCGCCTGCATTCCATTCTTCGTAAGCGCCGCATGGACGACCGAGAGCAGATCGTTCTGGTAGAAGAGCTTCGTGTACGTGTGGTACTTCACGGAGAAGGCGCCTCCGAACGTGTACGCGCTCGGCGGCGACTTGGTATATTGCGTCAGCAGTGCCGCAAAGGTGCTGCCGGCCAGGGCCTTCTGGAAGCCTTCGGGGTCGCCCCAACAGGCTTCGCCGCTCTGCCTGCAGTTCACGTAGATGTTGAACGAAGCGGCGCTGCGCATGATCGGGCCCCTCTTGCGAACCAAGTCGGCCGGGTACTTCTTCCGTACGCCGGAGTGAAGCGTCGCTCGTCCGCGCGTGCGCAGATGCATGACGTGGTAGGAGAGGATGCGCGCGTTTCGCGCGCTCGCCTCATCGCCCGCGGTGACGAAGAGCGGCGCAAAACCGGGCGCCGAAATCGTCGCGGGCGGATTCGCGGGAGCGAGGCTCGGCGCACCGCACGCCGCGAGCGTACAGGCCGCGAGCGCCCCTAATGCCGATTGCAGAGACTTCATCGGTTGTTCTCCTTCCGTCTGAGCGTCCGGTAGTCGCCGTCGCGGATCGTCACGCCGCGCGAGTCGAGCCACTCGAGCAGCGGCACGGCGTACTTTCGCGACGTCTTGAGCATATCGCGAAACTCCGAGGCCGTCATGCGATCGCGCAGCCGAAAATGCGCTTCGACGCGGGCGCGAATCCGGGCGATCTGCGTGCCACGGTAGAGATCGTCGCCGACCTTTACGAACGCGCCGTGGGCGAGCATCGTATCGAAAGCCTTCGCGAGTCCGGTCACCTGCGAGAGCTTGACCGCCGAAGCGGCGCCGGCAAAGGGAATCGGCGCAAACGGGCGCGCCTCGTCGACCGCAACGAGATACTCGAAGAAGACCCCCTGCTCCGGCGTGAAGGACGGTTGGTGATCGATCGCCGCGTAGTATCCGCCCCGGTTGGAGAGGCGGCCGCTCTCGACGAAGTGCTCGGCGACGCGAACGAGCGTCGGCTCGGGCACGTCGAGCGCGCGCGCGAGCGCGATCGAGGTCATTCCAAGCGCCCACGGTTCGCTGCGATGCGCCTCCTCGAGTTGTGCGAGCATGCGTGAAAACATCGCCGCTCCCGCGGCGGCGTCGACGTATGCCGTCGGCCGCGCCACGCGAATCACTTCTCCTTGCTCGACGAGCCGGCCGGCGGCATCGCGCGCTGCTTGTTCGCGGAGGTTGGCAGCAAACGCGATCGTGCTAAGCTCGATCGCTTCGAGGCCTCTTTCGCGAAGAACCGCCAGCACCGCTTCTTCGTCGGCATCACGGCCGGCCGCCGTTGCGGCGAGCTCGACGCCCTCGACGTAGCCGCCGCCGAGCAGCGTCATCGGCGACGGACGACGCAGCACGAAGCGCAGATTCGGAAAGGCTACGACCGGTTCGCGCAGCAAGAGCTCGGCGCGCACCTCGCGCGCACCGGCGAGCGCTTCGCGCAAGACGAGCGTGCCGAGAATCTCGGCCGACCCGATGTAGGCGCGCACTGGCGTGCGCCGCCGCAAGAACCCAAGCGCGCTCTCCAGCGGCGTAAAACGGACGCCGAAATGCTGCATCGCACTTAGCTCGCGTCCGACGATCGCTCGGCCGCGCACGAGCTGGGCACGATCGATTCCGGGCAGGTTGAGCGCGACCCGCGCCCCAGCCTCGACTCGTTTGCGAGTCGATTCAAAGACGCCGATGCTGCGAACGTGCGCCGGCGCGCCTCCCGGTTCGAGGACGAGCGTCTCGCCGGCGGCGACGCTGCCCTGCATCAGCGTTCCGGTGACGATCGTTCCGAGCCCGGGCAACGCGAACGCGCGATCGATCGGCAGGTAGGCCGGCGCGTTGACGTTGCGCGGCGGTAAGGCTGCCAGCTCGTCATGCAGCGCGACTTTAAGAGCCTCGAGATTCTCGCCGGTCACTGCGGAGACGGCGACGATCGGCGCTTCGGCTGCGATCGTCTCGCGCAGCTGCTCGCGAATTCGCTCGTAGGCCGCGTCGCGCTCGGCCGGCGCGATCAGGTCGATCTTCGTCGCGGCGACGAGCACGCGCCGCACGTTGAGAAACTGCAAGATCTGCAGGTGCTCGAGCGTCTGCGGCATCACGCCTTCGTTCGCGTCGATTACGAGCAGCAGCAGTTCCATACCGGCGGCGCCGGCAAGCATGTTGTGCAGGAAGCGCTCGTGTCCCGGCACGTCGACGATGCCGCCTTCGATGCCGTCGTCGAAGCGAAGGTGCGCGAACCCAAGGTCGAGCGTCATGCCCCGCATCTGCTCCTCGATCCAGCGGTCGGGATTCGTCCCGGTGAGCGCGGCGATGAGCGCCGACTTTCCGTGGTCGACGTGACCGGCGGTTCCGACGATGTGCACGGCGTCTGCTAGCCGGTTGGTTTTAGACGAATCCGGTAATCCGCAAGGATCTCATCCGCCGCCCGGAATCCCGATTCGGCTCCGCCTTCCATAAAGCCCTGATACTCAACCGACGTATGCTCGCCGGCAAAATGCACGCGTCCCTGCGCTTCCGCCTCGTGTCCGGCGATCGTCGTGTACTGTCCGACCAGCCAGCAGGAGTAACTCGCGAGGATGTTCGGGTCGGCCTGCGCGTTGCCGAACGTCGCCTTGCCGTTCCACGTCGACGCAACGCCGGGCCAAATACGATCGAGCTCTTCGAAGAAGTCGCGCACGTGCCAATCGACGGCGCCGGCCTCGCCGACACGCGCGTACGGCATCGGCGGCGTATCGAGCATCGCCGGCCCGGCCGCGGTAAAGACTTCGAGGAGCCCCTGTTCGCCGCGCTGTCCGAGCGAGAAGTCGAGCGAGCTCTGCACGGTGAGCGTCGTCCAAATCTGTCCGGTCGTCGGTTCGGGCCACGGATGATCGGCACGCATCCAGGCGCGGCGGTCGAACTGCAGGTGCAGCTTGGTGTGGTATCCGTAGCCGAGGTTCTCGATCGCGTTGATCTTCGCCGCATCGAATCCCGCGCCCGAATAATCCAGCGCCCGCAGCGCAATGAAAGGGAGAGCGAGCACGACGCGGTCGGCGAGAACCGTTTCGAGCCTCCCCGCGTGATCGAAGCGCAACTCGTACGCACCGCCGGCGAGACGGCGAATCGAGAGCAGACGCCGGTCGAAGCGCACGGTGCCCGCGGGAAGCCAGGCCGCAATCGCTTCGGGAAGCGATTGGCTTCCGTTTGCCAAGATGTAGCGCTGATCGGAGTATCCCAGTACGTTCATCTCGTGGTTCTGCGCGTAGTGCTTCTGCACGCCGAGCTGCATGACGAGATTGAGCGCGCTAAGCTGCTCGATCTCGCGTCCGTATTCGTTCCGGTAGGATTGCGCGATGAGCCTGCCCAGCTGCGATTCGAGCCCGCCGGGAACGTAACGCACGATCCAATCCGCCATGCTCATCGCGTCGAGCCGGCGCGCCTCCGGCGTCGCGGTCGCGTAGGTCGTCGCCGGGTCGACGTGCGCGAGCTGCTCTTGCATGATCTGATAGACGTGCGCGAAGTCGCGATCGGCTTGGATCATCGTGTAGTAACGGCCGTCGAGATAGCAGGTGTCGCGCGCTTGCGGCGGCCGGGCAGCGTACGTATCGAGGAGTCCTTGGTGGAAGCGGTGGGCGAGTTGATGGATGTTGACGTGGGTCGAATCGACCATCGCGCCGCACCACTCGGTGTGCTGCCCGGCATCCCAGTAGTTACGCTCGGAGTGCATGCGTCCACCGACGCGCGACGACGATTCGTAGATCACCGACCCGATGCCGGCATCGCGCAGGCGCATCGCCGTCACCAGTCCGGCGATTCCCGCGCCGACGATCGCGATCCGCTCGCGTCCGCGCGCCGCCGAGCTTGCGGCCGCCACGAACCCCGGCACGGCCGCAAGGCCGAGCGCGGCCGAGCCGGCCGCACGCACGAAGTCGCGGCGATTCATCAGAGCTTGATGCTGATGTCGGCGAAGAAGCTGAAGGGTTGACGTACCGACGAGACCCCGACTTCGGTTACGTTGAAGAACGTTCCGTACGGATAGCGCAGTTGAGGCGGCGGATTCTTTACGAAGTTACCCGACGGCGCGAGAATGTTCGAGGGAAGCGTCGAGTATACGCAGGTCACCGAGTTATCCCAGGCATACCCGCGCTGGAAGCACTGATTGTAGAGGTTGACGGCCTGCACCGTTACCGTCATGCGCGGCGTGAGATCGTAGCTCGCCTGCAGGTTCGCGGAGAGTTCGGCCGGCTCCATGAAGGCGCCGAGATTGTCGAACTTGCCGCTGTAGGGATCGGGCAGGAAGACCGCGCCGATCGATCCGCCCGGGCAACTCGCACCCGGGGTCAAGGGCGTCGAAGCCGGTTGCTTCGAGCACGACTGCGGAACGTATCCCGGCCAGACCAGCGGCGATCCGTAATTCGACCCGTTCGCGTAATGCACCGACGGGGTCACCGTAAAGCGGTTGTGCCGGTAATTCAGAATGAGCGACGCAACGTCGGGAACCGAATAACCGTTGGCCGCATTGAACGGACTGGGGATCACGTCGTATGGTGCGTACCACGCCGACGTATCGAAGAGCGGCTGGAGCCCGTCGTGATAATACGGATTGGGGATCTTGAGTTTGCCCTGATTCCGGGTTCCCGATTGATCGTTCGGCAGCACGGGCATCGCATTGTTCGCATAGGCGCCGCTGCCGCAGGCCCGCCAGTTTGCCGAGCTCTTCGTGACGCCGGCGCACGCCGCAGAATAGGAGTTATAGAGCTCGATCTGCGTGTTGAGCGAGTCGATCACGCTGACGCCGTTGATCGGACTGAAACGGACCCGATTCCCGGTATGCGTATACGAGAAGAGTCCCGAGAGGCCGTTGCGGCTGAAATCGCCGTACTGCAGCGAGAGCTCGACGCCGTACGACTCCTGCGTTCCGACGTTGAGCCCGGCGAGCGTTCCTTGAACCGGGTTGATCGCCTGGAACTGGAGCTGATTGGTCGTGTACCGATAGAACGGCGTGATCTTGTAGGAGAGCTGCGTGCCTTTCACGTGCTTCTCGAGCGAGAGATCGAAGTTGTCGGAGGTATCGGGTGAGATGTCGTGGTCGGGCGTATGGTAGCCGAGGGGATAGAACTGCGCGATGAACGAGGCGAGATTCTGCTGGAACGTGTTGTATTGGTAGTACGACGAGCCTTCGGCCCGGGCGTATTTGCCCGCCGAGCCTCGGATCACCGTATCGGGATTGATCGTATACGTGAACGAGACGCGTGGTTGAAAAACGTAGGAGGCGAAGTCCGAGCCCGTCGTGTTGTACAACCCATTGCCGGGATTGCTCAGCGGCTGCAGACCCGGCGCACACGAGCCGAAGGAATTGCTGTTCGAATCCCAGCTCCACTGCGTCGCCTTACCCGGCGCGCCGCAAAACTCGTTGTTGTAGGCGTTGAACCAAAACTGCCGTGCCGGATACCCTGCCTCGAGGTTGTTGGTCGTATACTCGAAGCGATCGATGCGAGCGCCGAGATTGATGACGAGCCGATCGTTGGGCTGATACAAATCGGTGATCGCCGCCGATCCGAAATGCGGCATTACGTCGTCGACCTGAGCGCTTTCTCCGTTCTCGGTCATCATCCAGCGCGCACCGGCTCTTGCCGCCGGAGAACCCTTGGGGGCATTACCTGGCGTCAAATTGAAATTGTACTTGCCCTCGCCGGGATAGCATCCGAACGAGGTGAGACACCCTCCCTGGCTTCCCGTGTCGAAACAGCTCCACGGTTGACCCGTCTGGTAGTTGTAACACTTGCCGTTCGGCGTTCCGTAGTTGGAGAGAATCGTGCCCAGACCCGTCGGTGCGAGACTCGACGTCGAAGGATCGGTCGAGCTGAAGGCGGCGTTATACGTCTGCAGGCGCTGCGTCATGTACGACGCCTCGACTGTGAGGAGGTTCTGGGTAGCAAGCTGATTGGCGTAGATGAGCGTGCCGCCGTAGCCGTGCTCGAGGACTTCGTAATCGGCAGGATCCGATCCGAAGACGAGCTGCGCGCTCTGTGGTCCGTTGATGAACCAATTCGAGTACGCGCCCCAGACGAGCGCGCGCAAATACGAATGCGGGTCGAGATTCTTTTGATACTGCAGTTTTTCGATCGAGTAGCCGTTCCAGTTTCCGTCGCGGTCGGTAACGCCGACCGGAGAGCCGGGTGCGCGGCCGGAGGGGCTGCTGGGGAAGAATCCGACGAGGAGGTCTTGCGGTCGCGGCGACTGCATGAGCGGGCCGCCGTAGTAGAGCGAATCGAGATACGGCATCGGATAACCGATGCCGGTCTTCTTGCCGGCGTACGGCGTGTACCAAACGTCGTTGGCGGAGCTGTAGAACTGGTCGGCAATGCCGCCGGTCACGTAGAGCAGCTGAACGTCGTCGCGCAGCGCCGAGTCGTGGTGCGGAATGCCGATATGGAGATTGACGACGTTTTCGCGATCGAAGTTGGTGCCTTGCGCGTAGGCGAAGCCGGGAGAGTAGAGAAAGCCGTAGTTCGGTTGTCTTGCCGCAGAGCCGTCGAGAATATTGTAGACGTTGTTGTTCGACGGAACGTTGAGCGGATAGAAGTAGAGCGGATCGCTGACGCCGCCGTACTGGTCGCCGAAACGATACGTTTGATTCGTTCCCGAGAGGCCGACGTAGTACGAGAAGAGCCGGTCGGGCGTGGCGCCGCCGGTCTCCAGCGTCGCTTGATGGTAGAAGGCCGGTCCGCCGATGCCCAAATCGGCGGAGGCGTAACCGGGGAAGGTTCCCGACTTGATGACTTGATTGATGTAGCCGGCGAGGCCGGACGAGTTCGAGGTCGCGGGCGTCCCGCCGGTGTAGACCTGCACCTCTTGATTCCCAAGTGAGGTGAGCGTTCCGATCGGCGCGAGGTCGGACTGCCGCGTCATTTGAATGCCGTCGAACTCGTACGCAACTTGATCGACGTCGCCGCCGCGGATGTAGACGCTCTGATACCAGCCCTGTTGGTTCGAGGGAATGTTGACGCCCGGCGCGCTCGCAATTGCGCCGTACGCTTGCGTCATCGATCCGGAACCGCCGAGCGTCGACGCCGCCTTCTGTCCGGCAGCGTTGACCGAGTAGACGTCGCTCGTCACCCCGGAGTGCACCAGCGATTGCGTCGAGCGAGACGTCGTGTGCGCGATCGTCTTGATCGTTTTCTGCAACTCGATCGTAACGTTCGCCGATTGATCGGCAACGATCGAGATGCCGGGCTGCGATTGCGGATCGTAGCCCGCCTTGCTCGCGCTCACCGTATACGTGTCCGGTGCCAACGAGATGAACGTGAAGGTGCCTGAGGCGTCGGAGGTGCTCTGCGCGGTCTGCGAGGGAGAGACCGCGACGACTTGCGCGCCGGCGATCGGCGCGCGGGTCGCGGCGTCGACCACGCGGCCGCGCAGCGTGCCGGTGGTGCCGGCTCTCGCCCCCCAGGGCGCGGCAAGGAGCGCAATCGCGACGAGCGCGGCAATCGGCTTGGCGGCGGCGAAGCGTGTAGTCATAAAGAAGAGGGGCGTTAAACTCGCCGAATAGGCTTTCCTCGCCCCACCATGACCGTACGCGAAAAACCCTCAATTCCCGTCGCCGACAGCTCCCTGGCGCAACGCCGCCGCGAGAGCGTCGCGCGTGGCGTCGCGACCGCGCATCCGATCTGGGTCGAGCGCGCGAGCGGCGCGACCCTTTGGGACGAGGACGGCCGCCGCTACTTGGACTTTATCGGGGGCATCGGCACGCTCAATACCGGACACGCGCACCCCGAGATTGTCGCGGCGATCGCCGAACAGGCGGCGCGGTTCACGCACCTCTGCTTTCAAGTGGCCATGTACGAACCGTACGTCCGGGTCGCCGAAGAGCTGAACCGCCGGGCCCCGGGGCCGTCGCCGAAAAAGACGCTGCTGCTCTCGACCGGAGCCGAAGCGACCGAGAACGCGGTCAAGATCGCACGCGAATACACGCGCCGTCCCGCAATCGTCGCCTTTACCCACGGCTACCACGGCCGCACGCTGCTCGCGCTCTCGATGACGGGGAAGAACGAGCCGTACAAGCAGCACTTCGGACCCTTCTGCAGCGAGATTTACCATACGCCGTTTCCGTACGAGCATCACGGCATGACGACGGCTCGCGCGCTCGAGGCCCTGGACGAGCTCTTTTCGGCGGTGGTCGCTCCCGATCGCGTCGCCGCCGTAATCGTCGAGCCGGTTCTCGGTGAAGGCGGCTTCGTACCGGCGCCGCGCGATTTCTTGCCCGAGCTGCGGCGCATCACCGAGGAACGCGGCATCCTGTTGATCGCCGACGAGATTCAGACGGGATTCGGCCGCACCGGCACGTTCTTCGCGTCGGAGCAGTACGGCATCGAACCCGATCTCGTCGCGGTCGCGAAATCGATCGGCGGCGGCCTGCCGCTCGCGGGCGTGGTCGGAAAATCCGAGATTATGGACGCGCCGGAGCCCGGCGGCCTGGGCGGAACGTTCGCCGGAAATCCGGTCGCCTGCGCCGCGGCGCTGAAGGTCTTCGAGACGATCGACGATGCGTTCTTGGCGCGCGCCCGCGCGATGGGAGAGCGCATCGGCTCGGCACTACGCGCCATGCAGCGCGAGTTTCCGCAGATCGAGGACGTGCGCGGACTCGGCGCGATGCTTGCGATCGAGCTATCCTCGGGTGCGCCGGAGATCGTCGAGGCCGCCCGCGAGCGCGGATTGCTGCTGCTGATGGCCGGCAAGCGCAACGTGATTCGCATTCTCGTCCCGCTCGTCGCCACCGACGAGGAGCTCTCAGAGGGGCTCGCCATTCTTCAAAAGAGTCTGCACGACGTTTTTACGAGGTGACCGAAAATTACCGGTGAGAAAGAACAAAAGGTATACGAGTATACGAAGATCGTCCTAGAACTCATCGCAAAGAGCGAGATCACGCCGGAGGACGCGGCGTGGATCGCGCGCGAGACGGTAGAGTCGTTCCGCGAGCACGTCAATCCCGGATTCTTGGAGTACCGCAAGGCAAGCGACGGGCGTAACGCGAGCGCGGTCGTCGAGTGGGCGGATGCCGGACCGAACTCGTACCGCGACCTGAACGGACGAATCTACATCGATTGCCTCGGCGGTTTCGGCATCTTCAACGTGGGCCATCGCAATCCGAAGGTGGTCAAAGCCGTCAGCGATCAGCTTCGGCGCCAGCCGCTCCACAGCCAAGACCTGCTCGACCCGCTTCGCGCGATGCTCGCCAAGGCGCTCGCGCTGCTGACGCCCGAAGGTCTCGAGTTCAGCTTCTTCTGCAACAGCGGAACCGAGGCGGTGGAGGGTGCGCTCAAGCTCGCACGGGCGTACGATCCGACAAAGCAGACGATCGTCGCCGCAACCAAAGGATTTCACGGCAAGAGCTACGGCTCGCTCTCGGCCAGTGCGAAGGCCGAGTTCCGGCGCCCGTTCGGACCGATGCTGCCGAACATCGAGCACGTTCCATTCAACGATATCCCGGCACTTCGTGACATGATGACCTCCTGTCGCGCCGTCGGCGAAGACGTCGGCGCGGTGCTGCTCGAACCGATCCAAGGCGAGGGCGGCGTCAATATTCCCGACGACGATTATCTGCCGAACGTTCGCGCGCTCTGCGACGAATTCGGGGCGCTCTTCATTCTCGACGAAGTGCAGACCGGAATGGGCCGGACCGGCAAGATGTTCTGCTGCGAGCACTACGGCGTTGCGCCGGATCTGATGTGTCTGGCCAAGGCCTTCGGCGGCGGCGTCGTTCCGGCCGGTGCGGTGGTCGGACGGCGCGAGATCTTCTCGCGGCTCTTCGACAATCCGTTCCTGCACACGTCGACGTTCGGCGGGAATCCGCTCGCCTGCGCCGCGGCGCTCGCCACCATCAACGTATTGATCGAAGACCGCCTTCCCGAACGCGCCGCCGTCATGGGAGAACGCATGCTCGCCGGGATACGCGAAGGGATCGCAGGCCACGAGGATCTCGTCGTCGACGCGCGCGGCAAGGGACTCTTGATGGCGATCGAGTTCCGCGACCACGAGACGGGATTCGAGTTCGGCAAACGCATGCTCGATCGCGGCGTGCTCGTCTCCGGAACGCTGGTCAACGCGCGAACGATTCGCATCGAGCCGCCGCTGACGATCACCGAGGAAGAGGCCGATTACGTCTGCCGCGTCCTCAAAGAGAGCCTTTCAATCATGTCGCATCGTGCCACCGTTACCGGATCAGGAGTGTAGAATGCAAACGACGACGCATCCCGACGTGAACGCCGAAGAAGTCCTTCGCAATCTGCCGCGCATCAACGGCGTGATCCCGATGTACGTCGGCGGCGATTGGCGCCTTGCCGGCGACCATGGAACGCGCGAGCTGCTCAATCCGGCCAACGGCCGGCCGGTCGCGACCGTCGCTGAGGGAACGGCGGCCGACGCCGAAGCGGCGATTGCCGCGGCGCGTCGAGCCTTTGACGGCGGACCGTGGACCTCGCTCTCGGCCGCCGACCGCGCGGCGCTGCTCTTTAAAGTCGCCGACGCAATCGACGCGCACCGCGACGAGTTCATGCGGATCGACACGCTCAACAACGGCAAACCGCTGCGCGAAACCGAGTACGACGCGGTCGACGCGGCCAATTGCTTTCGCTATTACGCCGGCCTCGCGACCAAGCCGCACGGACAGACCTTCGACGTGCCGGCGCCCTCGCAGACCTTCACCGTGCGCGAGCCGATCGGCGTCTGCGGACAGATCGTTCCGTGGAACTATCCGCTGCTGATGGCGACGTGGAAGCTCGCTCCGGCGCTGGCCGCCGGCAACGTCTGCATTCTCAAGCCCGCGGAGCTCACGCCGCTCTCGGTGATTCGCTTAGCGACGATCTTCCAAGAGCTGGAGTTTCCGCCCGGCGTCGTCAACATCGTGCTCGGCGCGGGCGCGGTCGTCGGTCACGCGATCGCGGCGAGCGAGCTCGTCGACAAGATCGCCTTCACCGGCGGTACCAAGACCGGACGCAGCATCATGCGCGATGCGACGACCAACCTGAAGAAAATCTCGCTCGAGCTCGGCGGTAAGTCGCCGAACGTCGTCTTTGCCGACGCCGACTTCGAGACGGCCGTCGACTACGCGCTCTTCGGGATCTTCGCCAACGCGGGACAGGTCTGCTCGGCCGGGTCGCGGCTCATTCTCGAGCGCCCGCTGCACGATCGGTTCGTCGAACGGCTCGTCGAGCGCGCGAAGAAGATTCGCGTCGGTGACGGGTTCGATCCGGCAAGCGAGATGGGACCGATCATCTCGCCGGTCCACCGCGAGCGCGTCGAGGCCTATATCGAAACCGGACGCGAGGAAGGCGCAAAGCTGCTCTGCGGCGGCAATCGGCTCGGCGGCGCGCTCGCCGAGGGAAACTTCATCGCTCCTACGATTTTCGACCAGACTTCACGCGACATGCGCATCGTTCAGGAAGAGATTTTTGGGCCGGTCCTGGTCGTGCAAACGTTCGAAGACGAAGCCGAGGCGGTCGCGTTGGCAAACGACACGATCTACGGTCTGGCCGGCGCAGTCTTTACCACCAACATCGCCAAAGCGCATCGCGTCATTCGCAAGATGCGCGCCGGAATCACGTGGATCAACACCTACCATCCAACCTACAACGAAGCGCCGTGGGGCGGGTACAAGCAATCGGGCATCGGCCGCGAGCTCGGAACGTACGGTTACGACGCCTACACCGAAGTCAAGCAGATCAACGTCAATCTCGACGTCGAACCCTCGGGGTGGTTCCGCGAGTAACCGAGCGGGCCCATGGCGAATCCATCCCGGCAATAGGAGGTACCTGAACTATGCGTTATCTTCGTCTAGCAGCGCTCGCGCTATTCGTTCTTCCGCCCGCGCTCGCCGCCGCCGCCACGCCGTCGTGGCAACCCGCGACTGCGACGAGCGTCAACGCCGGCATTACCAGCAAGTCGACCTTCGTCATCCAGGCCTACGTAACGCTTCCGCAACAATGCGACGCGGCCCGTATCCGGACGCTGGCGATGAACTCGCAGTTACACCGGTCTTTTATCGTCGAGCAGCTTCCGCCGTCTTCGCCCTGCACCGGGAAAACGGCCTACAAGTGCGCCGTCGTAAGCCCAACCTTCCAACTCCCGATCCCGCACAAGTTCGAGGTCGAGTCTAAGGGCAAGACGTGGGAAGTTACCCTGCCGATGGCATCGCCGTCACCGATGGAGCCGCTCTGCCGTAAGGGCTAGTCCGGGATCGTCGCAACGGGGATCGCTACGATTCTACGGCATCCTTCCAAAAGTGGAACGTTCGAGCGAACGCATGATACGCGTCAGGCGGAGATGGTTGTGATTACTCCTCGAGTCGCCGATCGTCGAAGCAACGATGCGGCGTCCCTCGCCGGCGACACTCATTGCGGGGCGGCCGGTTTGCTTCGCAGCGGATTGATGCCCAGACGGGATAGAGCACGGTCGGCGAGCACTCTGCCGCCGGTCTGGCAGCGCGGGCAGTAGTTCGTCTCGTTATCGGCATACCGGATGCGCCGCACCGTATCGCCGCAGACCGGACACAACTTCCCGTAACGACCGTGGACGGCCATGCCGTCGCGGAAGGCGGTAACGCCTTCGGGAAAATCCTTGGCCGTCTGTGCGACGAGCCGGTCGATCCACTCGCGCAGCGTCGCGCGAGTTGCGTCGAAGAGCCGCTCCCATTCGTCGGGAGTCAGCTTCGACGTCATTGCGATCGGCGAGAGCCGGGCGGCGTGAAGGATCTCGTCGGAGTAAGCGTTGCCGATGCCGTCGACGATGCGCGGATCGGTCAACGCGCGTTTCAGCGTATGATTCTCCGCGCTCATCGCGCGCACGAACGCATCGAGATCGCACTCGAAGACGTCGATGCCGCCGCGATCGATCTCGTCGAGAGCGGCTTCTGCCGCGACGAGGTGCAGCGAAGCCCGCCGTTTGCTGCCGGCCTCGGTGAGCACGAGCGACCCGTCGGGGAAATCGAACGCGGCGAGCATATTGCGGCCGCCGAGCTTCGCGCCGGGCGGACGCCAATGCAGACGTCCGGCGATCATCAGATGCAGCACGAGCCAGATGTCGCCCTCGAGGCCGATTGCGATCCGCTTTCCGATCCGCCGAATCTCGCGCACCGTGCGTCCTTCGGCCGCTGAGGCCGGCGGGGTCGCCGTGCGCAGCAGCGCGATTCCGTTAAAGCGGGCGCGCTGCAACGGCTTGCCAACGATGCGCGGTTCGAGCGCGGCGATATACGCCGCGATGTCGGGGAGCTCGGGCATCGCGTTACGCGGACGACACGACTCTTTCGAGCGCGGCGATCGCGACGGGGTCCTCTTCGGGCGCGATCGTGCGCAGATCGAGCAGTAAGCGCGACTCCTCGATGCGGGCGATGACCGGCAGAACCTGTTCGCGCAGGCGCGCGGCGAGCTCGTCCGGATACTCCGCTTCGACCGCGACGGCAATCGAGTCCAAGCGCTCTTGCGCCAGCGCCCCACCGCCGACGTACGCGACGCTCTCGACGATCGATGCGGTCGGGATCGCATCGAGATAGGCGCGTGCGCGATCGCGCAACTCCTGGGTTGTGGCGGCGAGCATGCGATAGATGGGCAGGCGTTCCGCCTCCGTGCCGTTGCGGTAGAGTTCCAGCGTCGCCGCGAGAGCGGCGAGCGTCATCTTTCCGACGCGCAGTGCGCGCAGCAGCGGGTTGTTCTTGACGGGTGCCACGAGCTGCGACGTACCGGCGATGATGCCCGCCTGCGGCCCACCGAGCAGCTTATCGCCGGAGAACGTAACGAGCCCGATTCCGTCGGCGAGCACCTCTTGCGCGGTGCGCTCGTGCGCGATGCCGTAGCGCCCGAGATCGACGAGCGCGCCGCTGCCGAGATCCTCGACGACCGGCACGCCGGCTCGGCGTCCGAGCTCGACGAGCTCGCGCGCCGAAGCGTCGTGGATGAAGCCTTCCATGCGATAGTTTGACGGATGCGTTCGCAGCAGCAACGCCGTGCGCGGCGAGAGGGCTCGTTCAAAATCTTCGACGTAAACGCGATTAGTCGTCCCGACTTCGACGAGCGTCGCGCCGCTTCGCTCGAGCACTTCGGGAATGCGAAAGCCGCCGCCGATCTCGACGAGCTGGTTGCGCGCGACGACGACTTCGCGTCCCTTGGCGAAGGTATCGAGAACGAGCAGCACGGCGGCGGCGCAGTTGTTGACGACGAGTGCGTCTTGCGCGCCGGCGATCTCTGCAATCGCCGTCGAAGCGCGGGCGTATCGCGAGCCGCGCTCGCCGCGCTGCAGATCGTATTCGAGATTCGAATAACCGCGGGCCAATTCCACGACCGCCGCGAGCGCTTCGGTTGCCAACGGCGCGCGCCCGAGATTCGTATGGAGTATGATGCCGGTTGCGTTGATGACCGGGAGCAGCGTCTCGCGGCGGAGCGCCTCCAAGCGGCACTCGAGCTTGCCGACGATTCCGTCGTACGTTTCGCCCGCATCGGAAGCACGCACGCGGCCGAATACTTCGTCGGCCGCGCGCCGTACTACGTTCCTTCCCAGTAGGGCCTCATATGGCACGATTCGGTCATCGGCCAGCACCGTATGCATGGCCGGGATCGATTTCACGCCACGTGTTTGGAGAGCATCGACGTCACGGTGTTTTCGGGAACGTATCCGACGATTCGGTCGACCGGCTGCCCGCCCTTAAAGAGAATCAAGCACGGAATACCCGAGACCTGATATTGGCCGGCAAGAGTTGGATTCTCGTCGGTGTTCAGCTTGACGAACTTGGCTTTGCCGGCATGCGCCGCGGCGACCTTTTCGACGATCGGCGAAAGCATGCGGCACGGGCCGCACCACGGTGCCCAAAAATCGACGAGCACCGGCTGGGCGTTCTGAAGCACCTCGGTTTCGAAGTTCGTCTGCGTAACGTCGGGTAATGCACTCATGGTTTTTCTAACACTCCTAGAGCTCGGTTTGTTGCGGCTCGCCAGTGATCTCGGTGATCTGCTTGGCCTGCTTGCCCAGATTCGTTATGGCGATAACCTCGTCTCCTTCTCCTAAGCGCTGGAGCCGGACGCCCTTGGCGTCGCGTCCCGTCTTGCGAATCTCGCGGACTTGGAGGCGGATGACTTGGTTGCCCGAGGTGATCATTAGGACCTGATCGTCGGGTGCGACGAGGATCTGATCGACGACCTGGCCGATATCGTCGCGCTGGCGCGCGAAGGCCTTGACGCCCTTGCCGCCGCGCGCGGTGTGACGGTAATCCTCGATCGGGGTGCGTTTGCCGAAGGCAAGCGACGTGACGAGCAGCACCTCGCGCCGCTCATCCTCGACCACGTCCATGGCGATGATCGTATCGCCTTTTTCGAGCGTCATCGCTTTGACGCCGCGCGCGGCGCGCCCCATCGGTCGCACGTCCTTCTCGTTGAAATGCACGGCCATGCCTTGCGTCGATCCGAGAATGATGTCGCGCGAGCCATCGGAGAGATCGACGGCGAGCAACTCGTCGCCCTCGTCGAGATTGATCGCGATCAGCCCGTTGCGGCGAACGTTGGCGAAATCTTCGAGCTTCGATTTCTTGATGATTCCGCGTTTGGTGACCATCACCAGATAGCGTTCCCCCTCGAAGCGATCGATCGGGAAGACGGCCGTGACCTCTTCGCCCGGCGGCAGGGTGAGCAGATTGACGAGCGCGGTTCCGCGCGCTTGACGCGTCGTATCGGGAATCTCGTAGCCGCGCAGACGGTAGACCCGGCCCTTGTTCGTAAAGAAGAGCACGTGGTCGTGCGTCTTGGTCATGAAAAAGTTACGCACGACGTCCTCGCGCTTGAGGTTCGAAATTCCAGTCACTCCACGCCCGCCCCGGCTCTGGGTGCGGAAGGTGTCGACCGTGACGCGCTTGATGTAGCCGCCGACGGTATAGGTGACCACGACGTCGATATTCGGCGTGATCGATTCGATCGAAATCTCGTCTTCGGCCGGCTCGACGCTGGTGCGGCGCTCGTCGCCGAAACGCTTCTTGACCTCGAGCGTCTCGGTCTTGACGATCCCGGCGATGCGCCGCGGGCTGCGCAGGATGTCTTGCAGCTCCGCGATCGTCCTGATCAGCTCGGCGTACTCGTCTTCGATCTTCTTGCGTTCGAGGCCGACGAGCGTTCGCAGCCGCATGTCGACGATCGCCTGCGCCTGAACCTCGCTCAAGCCGAACCGTTTCGAGAGGCGTTCTTTCGCTTCGTCGGTCGTTTGACTGCCGCGAACGATCTCGATGACCTCGTCGATGTTGTCGAGCGCGATCCGATAGCCTTCGAGCAGATGTGCGCGCTCCTCGGCCTTGCGCAGATCGTACGCGGTACGCCGCGTAACGACGTCCTTGCGATGCGCGATGAAATGCTCGAGGAGCTGCTTGAGCGTAAGGACCTGCGGTTCGATCGCGACGGTTCCGTTGGAACGCGGCGGACCTACCGGGACGAGCGCGAGCATGTTGAAGCCGAAGGTTGCCTGCAGCGGCGTGTGCTTGAAGAGCTGATTGAGCACGATCTTCGGCGTCGCGCTGCGTTGCAGCTCGATGACGACGCGCATTCCCTTGCGATTCGACTCGTCGTCCATGCGCGCTATGCCGACGATTCGCTTCTCGGCGTACGCTTCCGAGATCGCCTCGATGATTCGTCCCTTGTACACCTGGTAGGGGATCTCGGTGATGATGATCTTGTGCTTGCCGCGTTCTTCGACGATCTCCGCCTTACCGCGAATCGTGATCGAACCGCGCCCGGTCTTATAGGCTTCGCGAATCGCCTCGTGACCCAAGATCGTTCCGCCGGTCGGAAAATCGGGGCCTTGCACGATCGCGCAGAGCGCGTCGTCGTCGGTATTCGGTTCGTCGATCAGCGCAACGATCGCGTCGGAGATCTCGTTGAGGTTGTGCGGCGGAATGTTCGTAGCCATTCCCACCGCGATGCCGCTCGATCCGTTGACCAGCAGTTGCGGAAGACGCCCCGGCAGCACGCTTGGCTCGACGCCCTGATTGTCGAAGTTCGCAACGAACGGAACCGTCTCTTTATCGATATCGGCCAAGACGTCGAGCGCGGTACGCGCCAGCCGCGCCTCGGTGTAACGGTAGGCCGCCGGCGGATCGGGGTCGATCGATCCGAAGTTGCCGTGGCCGTCGACCAGCGGATAGCGCAGGGTGAAATCTTGGGCCATGCGCACCAGCGCATCGTAGACGGAGGTATCGCCGTGAGGATGGTAGCTCTTGAGCACCTCGCCGATGATACCGGCGCACTTGCGATGCTGCTTGCTCGGGTCCATGCCCATCTCGCGCATCGCATACAGGATCCGCCGCTGTACCGGCTTGAGTCCGTCGCGGACATCGGGGAGCGCCCGCGACGCAATGACCGACATTGCGTAGGAGAGATAGCTCTCCCGCATTTCATCTTCGACGTTGACCTGCGCTACGATATCGTTGTTCAATAATCACCTGCACTCATGGAGGACACTCTTCGACTCTACTGTCCCACCGAAGAAGACCTCGGTAAATTCGCGGCCGAGTTCGCGCGCCGTCTCCGCCCCGGCGACGTCGTCGCGCTCGGCGGTCCGCTCGGCGCGGGCAAGACCGCCTTCGTTCGCGCGGTCGTGCGCGCGCTGCACGGCAGCGACCAAAGCTGCAGCCCCAGCTTCACGTTTCGGCACCGGTACGACGGCGATCCGCCGATCGAGCACATCGACTTCTATCGCATCGACGATCCGCGCGAATTGACCGAGTTGGGCCTCGAGGAGGCCCTCGACGGACGGTCGATCGCGCTGATCGAGTGGTGGCGCAACGCGCCGGAGGCTATTCCGCCTCGGCGATACGAAATCGAAATTGAAGGCGCCGGAGACGAACCACGTGTGCTGTATCTTCGGCAAAAGCGGTGATCGTTCTTGCCCTGGACGGGGCGCTCGGCACGTTTTCGACCGCCGTCGCACGCGACGGGCAGATCGCGGCGTCGCGCGACGAAGCCGGCGCCATTGCGCTCGAACGCGGCCTCCTTTTGGTCTCCGAGGTGCTCGCAGATGCGCGCGTGGCGCCGCAGCAAATCGACCGCTTGGCGGTGGGAACGGGCCCCGGGGGATTCACCGGTTTGCGCATCGCCGTCGCCTACGCGAAGGCGCTCGCGGCAGCCTGGGAGCGTCCGCTCGTACCGGTCGATTCCTTCGATATTCTCGAGTTCGGCGCGGACTTCGAGCGCGTGCTCGGCGTCGTCGTCGGCCGGCCCGGCGTCATCTCGGCGCGTTATCGCAGCAAATCGCAGATTCGGCGCGCCTCCGGACGAATCGGCGACGTCCTCGATCGGGTGCTGGGCGCCCTGGAAACGCCTACGCTCGACGTCGTTGGGGCGCCGAAGGACGTGCTCCACGCACTCGCCGAACGCGGGATAGTCGTGCGCTCCGTCGACCCGCTCGTCACACCCGCCGCCGCGGTCGCCGCGCTGGCGGCGATCTCGCGCACGCCGCCGGCGAGTCCGCACGCGGTGCGCGCCGATTACGGCGAGCTTCCCGCCGCCAAACCGCCGAAATTGTAACGTTCGCGCATGAAGATGGAACTCGACCGGCCGGCGCGACACCCCAGCCGGTTCTCGATTCGCCCGATGGCGACGCCGGATATACCAGCGGTAACGCGGATCGAACGCGCCTCGTTCTCGACCGTCTGGCCTTCGGACGCGTTCTACAACGAGCTCAACACGAACAAGCTCGCCCATTATTTCGTCGGAAGCCTCGACGACAAGATCGTCGGGTACGGCGGCATTTGGGTAATTCTCGAGGACTCGCACGTGACGACGCTCGCGATCGACCCGGAGTTTCGCACCCGCCGCTTCGGCGAAGTGCTGCTGCTCGCGCTGATCGACGAGGCGATCGAACGCGGGGCGGCATGGATGACCCTCGAGGTGCGGGAGAGCAACACGGTCGCGCAACGGCTCTATCGCAAGTATGGTTTTACCACGGTAACGATGCGAACCGGATACTATAGCGACGACAACGAGAGCGCGCTCATCATGTGGGCCGGAAGCCTGCGCAGCGAGCTCTACCGCAACCGGCTTCGGGTGCTGCGCGCCCGCATAGAAGACGGCGCGGCTCGCGAGTGACCTTTACGGAACTCAAGCGCCGCGTTCGCGAACGCATCGGACAGCAGCATCGGTACGCCCACAGCGTTCGCGTTGCGCGATGCGCCGAGACCCTCGCCCGCCGTCACGGCCTCGACACGCGCAAAGCACGCCTCGCGGGGATGCTCCACGATCTCGCCCGGCTCTACTCACCGGAACGGCTTCTCGCCGAGAGCTCGGCGCGCGGTTTTGCGATCGGCGAGGCCGAACTCGAACACCCGATGATGCTGCATGCCCGGCTGGGGGCGGCGCTTGCGAGCGAGCACTTTGGGGTAGACGACGGTGAAGTGCTCTCCGCGATCGAGAAGCATACGACGGGCGCACCGGTGATGTCGCCGCTCGACTGCGTCGTCTATCTTGCCGATTCGCTCGAACCGAATCGCCGCTTTGCCGAACGGAGCGAGCTGTGGGAGCTTGCGTTGCACGATCTCGCCGGCGCGACCCGAGAGACGATGCGCCTAGCGGCGGAACATCACGCGCGCAAGCGCGTCGCAGCGGAGGCACGAGCATCGGCGAGTTGATCGACATCGTGCGCGAGAGCGCGCTCGATAAAAAAGGCGAAGCATTCACTGCGCTCGACGTCGGCGAGAAGACGATTCTTGCCGATTTTTTCGCAATCGTCACCGGACGCTCGAAGATTCAGACGCGCGCGATCGCCGATGCGATCGTCGAGGCGGTGCGAGCCAACGGCTACACCCCCTCGCGCGTCGAGGGGTATGCCGACGGTTCGTGGATTCTGATCGACCTCGGAAACGTGATCGTCCACGTCTTCACGCCCGAACAGCGCACGTTCTACAATCTCGAGCGGCTCTGGTCGTCCGTCGTCGTGAGCGAGGCGCTTCGCGCCGAGTCGAAGGAGCAAGGCGCATGAAGCGGCGGCCATCGCATCAAACGCGAGCTTCGCGCGCGCGGCGCGACTTTTGGAAGCGCCTCGCGGTCTGGATCTTCATCGTCTTCTTCGCATTAAGCGTAGCAGGCGGTTTAATCGTGGTCTTTGGCAAACTCTGAGTTTCGATGAGCGTGATGAAGACGATTGAGGGCCCGACGAGCGCGGCGCATTCGCGCTACGTCCTGACGCCGTGGGTGAGCCAGGGCGGACGGAATCCGCCCGTGATCGTCCGCGGCGAGGGTTCCTCGCTCTACGACGATAACGGCAAGCGCTACCTCGACTTCTCGGCCGGCCTCGTCGCAGTGAATCTCGGCCACGGCCATCCGGCGGTCGCTTCGGCGATTGCCGAGCAGGCTCACCGGATTGCCTACGTAGCTCCGACCTTCGCGAACGACCGGCGCGCCGAGCTGGCCGCGGCGATTATTGCGATCGCTCCGTGGGCGGAAGGCGGGCGCGTCTTCTTCACCACCGGCGGCGGCGAGGCGAACGAGGATGCGATCAAGTTTGCGCGCGCGCTGCGCGGACGGCATAAAGTACTCACCGCGTATCGTTCCTTCCACGGCTCCGCACCCGGTGCCGGAACGCTCACCGGCGAGAACCGCCGCTGGCCGAACGAACCGGGCATTCCCGGCATCGTCCGCTTCTTCGCGCCGTTTCCGTACCGCAGTCCCTTTCATACGCGCGATCCGCACGAAGAGGTCGAGCGCGCGATCGATCATCTCGAGACGATCGTCAACTACGAGGGCGGCGCAAACGTCGCGGCGCTGCTGATCGAACCGGTCGTCGGCTCAAACGGCGTCATTCTCTATCCGCAGGGATACCTCGAGCGCGTTGCCGAGCTCTGCGACCGCCACGGCATTCTGCTGATCTTCGACGAGGTGATGACCGGATTCGGCCGCACCGGCGCGGCCTTCGCGGCGCAACGCTTCGGCGTTACGCCCGACATCATCACCTTTGCCAAAGGCGTCACGTCGGCGTACGTTCCGCTCGGCGGCGTCGCGGTGCGCGAATCGCTCGCGGCGCACTTCGACGACCACGCGCTCCCAAGCGGCCACACCTTCAGCGGTCACCCGCTCGCGATGGCCGCCGGCGTCGCGGCGCTGCGCGCCTATCGCGACGAGCATCTCTTCGAACGCGCCGCCGAACTCGAGGACGAGCTGCGCACGCGCTTCGACGATCTGCAGCGGCGTCATCAGATCGTCGGCGAGGTGCGCGGCGTCGGCGCATTCTTCGGCCTCGAGCTCGTGAGCGACCGGCAGACGCGTGCGCCCTTGGTTCCGTGGCAGGGCTCGGCCTCGCTGCAGCGCTTCTTCAACGATCTGCTCGAGCACGGACTCTACGTTCTCGGACGCTACAACGTCGCGATCGTCGCGCCGCCGCTCGTGGTAACGCCCGGCGAACTCGACGAAGCCTTCGAAATCCTCGACCAAGCGCTGCGGCGTCTCGAAAGCGAGCGCTGATGCGGCTGCAAGTCCACGATAAGGCGACGCGCGAGCTCCTCGGCGAGCTTCCCGTCGCGAGCCGCGGCGAAGCGAACCGCGCCGTCAGCCGTGCCCGCGAGGCCTTTACCGCGTGGCGTGAGATTCCGGTCGTCGAACGCGCGCGGCTCCTCTTCCGCTACGCCGACGCGCTCGAACGGCGGCGCGACGATCTCGCACTCTCCGTCTCGCGCGAGAACGGTAAGATTCTCTCCGACGCGCGGGCCGAGGTTCGGCGCGGGATCGAGGCGGTCGAGTTCGCCTGCGGGATGCCCTCGCTGATGATGGGCGATTCGCTCCCCGGCATCGCGCGGGGGATCGACTCGGTCTCGGTGCGGTATCCGCTGGGCGTTTGCGTGGGAATCACGCCCTTTAACTTTCCGGCGATGATCCCGCTCTGGATGTTTCCGATTGCAATCGCCGCGGGCAATACGTTCGTCCTCAAACCCTCGCCGCAGACGCCTCTTACTTCCGAACTGCTCTTCACGGTTGCGCAGGAGTGCAAGTTTCCCGACGGGATCTTCGCCGTCGTGCACGGCGCGAATGAAACCGCAGAGGCGCTGATCGAGCACCCCGACGTCGCTGCGGTCTCGTTCGTCGGATCTTCGCAAGCCGCGCGACTCGTCCAGGCGCGCGCGGTCGCGCATCACAAACGCGTTCAAGCCCTCGGCGGCGCCAAGAATTATATCGTCGTGATGCCGGATGCAGTCGACGCCTTCACGTGCGACGCGGTGATCGGTGCCGCGTTCGGCGGCGCGGGACAGCGCTGTTTAGCCGGCTCGGTGGTCGTCGCCGTCGGTGAGGCGGGCGACAAGTTCGCACCGATGCTCGTCGATGCCGCTACGAAGCTACGCCTCGGACGCGGTGCCGAGGAGGGGGTCGAGATGGGTCCGGTGGTGAGCGACGAAGCGCTCGCGCGCATCGACGGTTACGTGAAGCGCGCGCGAGAGTCGGGCGTCGAGGTCTTGCTCGATTCGCGCCCGGTTCCCGAGAGCGGCTCGTTCGCGGCGCCGATTATCTTCGATCGCGTCGATCCGGAGAGCGAGCTCGCGCGCGAGGAGATCTTCGGTCCGGTCTTGGCGATCGTTCGCGTTACGTCGCTCGACGAGGCGATCGGCGTCGCCAATCGCTCGCGTTACGGCAATGCGTCGTCGATCTTCACTCGCGACGGCGGCAGTGCGCGCACCTTTGCATCGCGGATCGAGGTCGGAATGGTCGGCATCAACGTCGGCATCGCGGCGCCGATGGCGTTCTTTCCGTTCGGCGGGGTGAAGGACTCGATCTTCGGCGATCTGCGCTGCCACGGCAAAGATGCCGTCGCGTTCTATACGCAGCAGCGCGTCGCGATCAGCCGCTGGCCCTCCTGAAACGGAACCAGCCCCAGCCGGCGCAGAGAAAGAGCACGAAGACGTAGCCGAACCAGCGTTGCGGCGGTGCCGGAACCGGGTAGTAGAGCGTGACGGCCGCGAGCAGGAGCAGGAGCGCCGCGACGCTCGAGACCGCGATATCGATCGGACGCAGCTCGCCCAGCTCTCTGCAGAACGCAACGACCCCGATCGCGATCAGCATGTAGATGACCAAGAACCCGAAGGTGCTGAGCGTGCCGCAGTCGTTGAAGACGTCGATCGGTGCGACGCCGCAGGCGAGCGCGACGGATGCAATCGCGAGCGACGTCGCGGTGACGACGGTCACTGCGACGTTGGGCGTGTCGTGCTTCGGTTCGATCCGCGCGAAGGTTGCGGGAAAGAGCCCCGCACCGGCCATGGCGTAGACGATGCGGCCGGCCGTCGTAATGCACGCGAGGCAGACCGAGAATGCACTGCAGATCGCACCGATGGTGATCGGGATCGCGAGATAGCCGAGCCCGTACCCTTGCACCAGCGTCTGTAGCGGAAACTGTTCTTTGTCGAGCGGCTTGCCGAGATGCGAAAGGCCGACGATCTCCGCATAGGTCGCAATCACGAAAAACGCCGCGGCGAAGATGACGCTCCCGATCACGGCCCGCGGGATCGTCACCAGCGGGCGCTTGGCCTCGGCGCCGAAGGCCGTTGCGCTTTCGAAGCCGACGAAGCTGAAGACCGCAAACGCGACGGCGAAGCCGATGCCGCCCGGAAAACCGCCTCTAACGTGAAGTTGATTGAGGTCGAGCGACGGACCGTGCGTATGCAGAACGATTGCAACGAGAACGCAGATAACGCTGACCGATACCAGCTCGAGCACCAGCATGAGGATCGCCGAGACTTGCACGCCGCGATACGCCGCCTGCCACGCGATTGCCGCAAGCACCACCACGATGAGGAGCGCCGGCGCGTGCATTCCCGCATCCGAGAGCAGCCCTTGCACGAAGAGTGCCATCGCGCCGAGCACCGCCGTGGCGACGAATCCGTACGCCCAGAGCAGCGTCCAGCCGCCGACCGCTCCGGCCACGGGCCCGAGATGGTCGGCCACGTAGCCGTACATCGAACCGGCCGCGCTCGAGCGGCGCGCGAACTGGTTGATGCAGACGGCGACGAAAATCAGCATGATGCTGCCGAAGACATAGGCCAGCCACGTGCCGTTTCCGGCGAGCGCATACATGTACGGTGCGATCAAAATCGGCGTCATGCTCGGCCCGATCAACGCAATCGAGGTCGCCAGGACCTCGATAAAGCTCAACGATCCCGCTTTCATAAGCCGAAACTTCGCCTTCGTGCTATGGTAAGACCCGGCATGAAGGCTATTTCGGCGCGGACCGCAGCCGCCGGGGGAGTCCTGGCCGCGTTGCTCGGCGCAGCGGCCCTACCGGCCGAGGCGCGCGACTTCGTGCAGGACCAAGCCGGGATGTTTTCGGCGACGACGGTCGCGCAGCTCAACACACGCATCTCCAACTTCAACGCGCAGACCGGCAAGGAGATCGTGGTGCTCACGACGCCATCGCTGGGCGGCGCCACGTTGCAGAGCGCCGCGGGCTCGGCCTTCTCGCAGCAGAGTGTGAACGGGGTCCTAGTCTTCATCGCTCGCGACGACCGGCGCGACATCATCGTCCCCGATCGCGCGGGGGCGCAGGCCGGCTGGTTCACGCCCGACGTGCTTCGCTCGATTCGCACGGCGATGGAGAGCCAGTTCCGCAGCGAAAATTACGATGCCGGCATTACCGGCGCGGTCGACGCCATACTGAACATTTACCGCGCGCACCTCGGCGCGTCACCGCAGCGCGCGCCGGCCGGCGCGGCGCTTGCGCCGGCGCGACCATCCTCCGGAGGAGTTCACATCTCGATGTTTTGGTGGGTTATCATTGCGGTCGTCGCGTTCTTAATCATCCGCTCGATCCTACGCGCGCTTGCGGCGCCGCGCTACTACGGCGGTGCGCCCGGCGCGCCGCCGCCCGGAGCCCCACCCGGCGGCGGATACGGACCGGGGTACGGCGGCCCCGGCTACGGTTACGGCTACGGCGGCGGAGGAAGTTTTTGGAGCGGATTGCTCGGCGGACTCGGCGGCGCGTGGCTAGGCAACGAACTCTTTCGCGGCGGTGGCGGCGGGATCGCGCCCACGCAAGCGGGACAGATTCCGGGCGACACCGGCGGCGGCTGGGGTGCGCCCACCGATTCCGGCGGCTGGCAGAGCGACGCCGGTCAAGCCGACCTCGGGGGCGCGAGCGGCGGCGGCTGGAGTGGCGGCGGCTTCGGCGGTGACGCCGGCGGCGGAGACCTCGGCGGGGGAGGCGGCGACAGCGGCGGCGGATGGTAGGCGTCTATGCGACGCCTCTCTGCCTTCTGCATCGCGGTCATTCTTACAAGCCCGGCGCTCACCGCGAGCGCGAGTACCGCTGGGCGAATTCCCTCAGCATACTTCACCTCGCTCCACTGGCGGCTAATCGGGCCCTTTCGCGGCGGCCGTGCGCTCGCGGTCACCGGCGTACCGGGTGAACCGAACCACTTTTATTTCGGCGCGGTAGACGGCGGCGTCTGGGAGACGCTCAATGCCGGACGCACCTGGAACCCGATCTTCGACGATCAAGATATCGGATCGATCGGCGCGATCGCGATCGCTCCGAGCAGCCCGCAGACGATTTACCTCGGAACCGGCGAGGCGGACATGCGTTCCGACATCGCCTACGGCAACGGAGTGTATAAATCGACCAACGGCGGCAGAAGCTGGACGCATCTCGGATTGAACGACAGTAAGCAAATCGGCGCGATCGTCGTCGATCCGCATAACGCCGGCATCGTCTACGTTGCCGCGCTCGGACATCCATACGGACCGAACGCCGAACGCGGCGTCTTCAAGTCGATCGACGGCGGCGTAACCTGGAAAAAAGTGCTCTACAAAGACGCGAACACCGGGGCGATCTCGCTCGCGATGGCACCCGACGATCCCAACGTCATCTATGCCGCGCTCTGGCAGACGCGCCGCCCGCCGTGGAACGTCTATCCGCCGTCAAACGGGCCGGGTAGCGGTCTCTACAAATCGACCGACGGCGGCGCAACATGGACGCAGCTCACGAACGGCTTGCCGGCGCACGTCGGACGAATCGGCCTCTCGATCTCAGCCGCGGCGCCGCATCGGATCTACGCGCAGGTCGACAGCACCGTGGGACTCGGCGGCGTCTATCGTTCCGACGATGCGGGAGCGACCTGGACCCACACCGATTCCGAAGAGCGGATCTGGCAGCGCGGTTGGTACTTCAGCGGCATCACCGCCGATCCGCATAATCCCGACGTCGTCTACGTGATGAACACGGCGACGTACCGGTCGGCGAACGCCGGTAAGAGCTTCGATGCAGCTCTCGGCGATCCGACGGGCGACGATTTCCACACGCTCTGGATCGACCCCGGCGATTCGAATCGCATGATTCTCGGCAGCGACCAAGGGGTGATCGTCACCGTCGACGCGGCGAGGACGTGGAGTTCCTGGTACAACCAGCCGACGGCGCAGTTCTATCACGTCGCGACCGACGACGCATTCCCGTTCTCCGCATACGGCGCGCAGCAAGACTCGGGCGCCGCGATCGCAACCACCCAAAGTAAGTACGGAACGATTTCACAACAGGATTTTCGCCCCGTAGACGTCGGCGGCGAGAATGGGAACCTCGCGCCCGACCCGCGACATCCGGGTTTGGTCTACGGGGACTCCAGCGGTCAGGGCGGACCGACCGTAACCCGCGAAATCCCCGTAACCGGATGGGAACAGAACGTCGACCCGATCATCACCCACCCCGGCACCATCTGGCGCAACACGTGGACGTTGCCGTTGGCATTCTCGCCGGTCGATCGCACCTCGCTCTACTTCGGTCACCAAAGCGTCTTTCGCTCGCGTGACGGGGGCGAGACGTGGAAGATCGTCAGTCCCGATCTCTCGCGCGCACACGAAGGTACGCCCTCGAACCTCGATTCGCCGACGCTGCGCGACAACAACGGGATCGCTCGGCACGGCGTCGTCTATACGATCGCTCCGTCGCCGCTGCGAGCGAATCTTATTTGGGCCGGAACCGACGATGGCTACGTCTGGGTGACCCGTGACGATTGCCGTACCTGGCATAACGTTACGCCGGCGACGTTGACGTCGTGGAGCAAAGTCGGGACGATTGAAGCCTCGCACTTCGATACGGCAACGGCGTACGCGGCGATCGATCGCCACCGGCTCGACGATTACGCACCCTATATCTACCGCACTACCGACGGCGGCGCGAGTTGGACGGCGATCGCGAGCGGCATTCCCAACGGATCGTTCGTCAACGTCGTGCGTGAAGATCCTAAACGGCGCGGCCTGCTCTACGCAGGAACCGAGCGCGGGGTTTACGTCTCCTTCGACGACGGGGCCGACTGGCAGCCGCTGCAGCTAAATTTACCGGTTACGTCGATACGCGATATCGCGGTGCACGGTAACGACCTCGTCGTCGCGACGCACGGCCGCGCGTTTTGGGTGCTGGACGACGTGACGCCGCTGCGACAGATGCCCGAAGCCGCGGCTTCGGGGGGCGCGTATCTCTTCGCCCCGGCGACCGCCTATCGCGTGCGCCCCGGCAATCAAGAAGGGACGCCGCTTCCGCTCGACGAGCCGCAAGTCGATAACGCGCCGGAGGGCTTATATATCGACTACTATCTGCCCGACGCGCCGAACACGCCCGTCGCCATTGACATTCTTGCCGGTGACGGCCTCGTGGTGCGCAGATGGTCGAGCGCACACCCGTTGAAGACGGCCGATCCGAAGAACGTTCCGTTCACGACGCACTGGATCGAGCAGCACCCCGTGCCGGTCGCGGAGGCCGGCGCGCATCGTTTCATCTGGGATTTCCACGAAAAGAACGCCGCCGGCGTGCTCGTGCCGCCCGGAGTCTACACCGTACGCCTGAGCGTCAACGGCAAGAGCCTGACGCGCACGGCGCGCGTGATGAAAGACCCGCGCATCGCCGCTTCGAACGCCGATTTACTCGCTCAGTACCAGCTCGCGCGACTCGTCCAGGCGCTCCGCGACGAGGTCGCGGCCGCGCGTACGAAGGCCCAGCAGTTCGTCAAACGCCTCCCGGCCGGCCGCGCACAAGCCTATCGCCGCGACGTAATCGGCGAAGAGCCGCCCGATAATCCCGACGATTCCGTCGGCGCGTACTCGCGCGACTTCACCAGCTTTCTCTATCTGGAGACGTCGCTCGATTACCTCGAGAGTGCCGTAGAGAGCGCGGACGCCGCCCCGACTCCGGACATGCGCACGGCGTACACCAAGCTCGAGGCGATCTACCGGCAGACGGCCGCGAAGTCGGAGATACCGGCGAAGTAAGGCCTAGCGCTCGCCGAGCGTCCGCGCGTACCAGTTCTCGAGATCGTCGTGGAACTGCGCGAGCGCCGGCGGGTGCAGATAGACCATGTGCCCGGATTCGTAGAAGCCGTAGGAGATGTTCTTCTGCAGCTCGGGCGGGAGATTCAGGTGGTTGAGCGTGTAGACCGTCGCCCAAAACGGCGTCGCGAAATCGTAGTATCCGTTCCCTGAAAAGACTTGCAGGTGAGGATTGAAGGCCATCGCGCCCGCGAGATCCTGCGCGGTATTGGTCGGCAAGTTGCCATTGTGTTTCCAATCCCACTGGCGAAAGACGTTGACGGTCGGGCGGTAGATCAGCGTCGTCTGATATCCCAACATCTGTCGCAGATAGAAGTTGCCGCTGCCGACGAAGGCCGCGTCGATCGCCGAGTCGACCGGGTCGAAGTCCGATTGATCGTTGATCCGGTCGAGATTGTACGACGTAAAGCGCGCGTCGTAGCGGCCGAGCATGACGCCGCTGTCGCGGAATAGCTCGGTGGTATAGCGCCCGTAGGGAATCCGCAGGTTCGAGAGCCTGATGTAGTTCGTCGAGAGTCCGGTGTACTGGTGCAGCTTGGAGACGACGTCGTCGTAGGTACTCGGGGGGAGCTTCGCACCTTGCGCAAGTGCGTTGAGATACTCGTGCATCGCGAAGTCTTCCACTTGCGGCAGCAACGCCGAAAGCGTCGTCTGCGGCCCGGGAAGTGCGTGATGGTACCACGCCGACGCCGCTTCGGTGGGCAGGTAGAGCGGGAAGGCCCAGTCGCCGCCGCCGATCGCGGTCGGCGTGAAGTTCACGTCCCAATCGAGTGAGAAATCGAGGACCGACGAGAGTAAGACGACGCCGTTGATGCCGATGCCCTGGTGCTCCAGCGTATTGACGAGCATCGCCGAGCGCGGCGTCCCGTACGATTCGCCGAAGAGGAACTTCGGTGAGTTCCACCGGCCGAACGTCGTGATATAGCGCGAGACGAACTGCGCGAACGCTTTGACGTCGGCGTCGGCGCCGAAGAATTCGTCGGGCTTGCCGTCGGGGGTAATCCGGCTGAAACCGGTGTCGGGCGCATCGACGAAGACGAGATCGGTGCGATCGAGCAGCGAGTACTGGTTCGGAACGAGATTGAAGGGCGCATTCGCCGTCGGCACGCCGTCGCCGACCTCAACGCGCATCGGACCGAACGAGCCCATGCGCAGCCAAATCGTCGAGCTTCCCGGACCGCCGTTGTAGAGAAACGTCACCGGGCGCGTACGCGGATCGGCACCCTCGACGGTGAAGGCCGTGTAGAACATCCGGCACGTCGCGTCACCCTTATTGTTTTCGAGCGCAATCGTTCCGGCTCGCGCGGCGTACGGATAGGGTTTGCCGCCCAAGGTGATCGAGTGCTCGGTGACCGCGTCGGCGGCCATCGGTCCCGGCGTCGCTTTCGGCGCGGGCGCCGGCGCCGCGGCGAGGAGCATGGCGGCGGCAAACGCACAGATCAGCTCACGCATTTGAAAGCACCCGTACGTACCAACGCTCGAGGTCGGCGTGGAACTGGGCCAGCGCCGCCGGATGGAGATAGACCATGTGTCCGGATTGATAGAGCCCCCACGTGATGTTGCGCTGTACTGCGGGCGCGAGGTAGAGGTGGTCGAGCGCGTAGACCGTCGCGAAGAACGGCGTCGCAAAATCGAAGTATCCGCCCGCCGAGAAGATCTTGAGCCGCGGATTATAGGTCATTGCCTGCGCGAGGTCGGGCGTTACGTTGAGGATCTGGACGTTGTTCCCATGCTTGAAATCCCAGGTCTCGCCGTCGGCGTAGATGAGATCGTAAATCTCGCCGCGATAGAGCAGCGGCGTATTGTATTTGAGCATCTGCCGCAGATAGTAGTTGGAGGTCGAGACGAAGGCCGAATCGATCGCGGCGTCGGTCGCGTCCCAATCGGGCGAGACCTCGGGCCGGTCGAGCACGTAGGTCGAAAAACGTGCATCGATTCGGCCGACGGTGATCCCGCGCTGGCGCAGCAACTCGTTCTCGAACCGGTCGTACTGGATGCGCAGGTTCGAGTTGCGGATATACTGCTCGGATAGCCCCGTGTAGCGGTGCAGCTTCGCAACGACGTCGTTGTAGCGGTCGGGCGCGAGCCGCGCCCCCTGCGCCAGGGCATCGACGTACTCGTTGAGCGCGAAGTTCTCGACTTCGGGTAAGAGCGAGGAGAGCGGCGGACCTCCGCGCAGCGCGCCGTGATACCACGCGGTCGCCGTTTCGGTCGGCAGGTAGAGCACGTAGGCCCAATCGCCGCCGCCGATCGGCGCACCGTCGTTGTAGTCGATATTCGAGTTCAAGAACGACGAGAGCAGCACGACGCCGTTGAGCGAGATGCCTTCGTCTTGGAGATACTTCGTCAGCACCGACGAGCGCGTCGTTCCGTACGACTCGCCGAAGAGAAAACGGGGCGAGTTCCAGCGGTTGAAGTTGGTGATGTAGCGCTGGATGAACTGTGCGAAGGCGGCGACGTCCTCGTCGACGCCCCAAAAATCCTTGCGCGTTCCGGCGCCGATGAGTCGCCCGTAGCCGCTTCCCGGCATATCGATGAAGACGAGATCGGTGCGGTCGAGCAGCGAGTACTGATTCGAGACGATCCGATACGGCGGAGGACCGCTGATTCCGCCGTCGCGCGTGGCGACGCGCACCGGGCCGAACGAACCCATGCGCAGCCACATCGTCGAGCTTCCCGGACCGCCGTTATACAGGAAGGTCACCGCGCGCTTCGACGGATCCGCGCGGTCGAGCGTATAGGCCGTATAGAAGACCCGCGCGGTCGGTTGGTCTTGACCGTTACGCAGGGTGATCGTTCCGGCCCGCGCCGTGTACGCCAGCGTTCGGCCGCCGAGAACGATCGTGTGGTGAGTAACGGCATCGGGCGTGAGCGCCGGAATTGCCGGAGGCTTCGCAGCGACTCGGTTGGGGATCCCCAGTACGAGCACGGCGGCCAGCAGAAGGCGCAACGCTTTCAACGGCAATAGATAAACCTCCGACGCGACGCGATTATTGCGGCCCGGCGCGCCGCTCCTGCTCTCGGCGCGAACCGGCGTCATCAAAGTTTCGTCAAAGCTGCCCGTAGAGCTCCGACTTCAGCCGTTCGATCGCGCCGGAGATCGAATCGAGATACGGCAGCATCAGCCCTTTGATCCGTTCGAGACGCTCGCGCCCCTGGTCGGTGATTGCGTAGACGCGCCGCGAACGCTTGCTCGGATGTTCCCAGGTCGCGGTGAGGAAGCCGCGCTCCTCGAGGCGTCGCAGCAGCGGATAGATCTTGTTGGTGTTCACGGCCACCAGGTCGCCGCAAACGTCCGCAATGCGCTGCATCAAGCCGTAGCCGTGGTCGGGGTGGCGCTCGATGAAGTGGAGGATCAATGCCGGGAAGAGCGTCTTACTCTTGACCGGGCCGCGGACGAACTCATCGATACGACGCATCTCGGAGTCTAGAGCGCGGCGTGCACCGGCGCTTCGCCCCCGTACGCTTCTTCTATTTGAGGAGCGTACCGCGCTTCTACGACGCGGCGCTTAACCTTCATGGACGGCGAGAGCTCCCCACCATCGACGGTGAAATCCGCAGGAACGACGATCACCCGCCGGATCTGCTCGTAGGTTGCCAGCCCGTGCGTCTGGCGGTGAACCTCGCGCGAGAGAAATGCATGAACGTCCTCCCGGCCGGCGAGTTGATCGGCCGTCGCCTCCTTGGGCAGCGCCGGCAGCTCGAGGCGCACGAGCGGCCAGTTCGGCGAAATCAGCGCAATCGGAAACGGGCGGCCGCTGCCCAGCACCATCGCATTGGTGACGAACATCGAGCGCTTGACGTTCGCCTCGATCCGCGCCGGCGAGACCCATTTACCCGTCCCGGTCTTGAAAATCTCGTTCTTTCGATCGGTAATGCGCAGGAAGCCCGATGCATCGATCTCGCCGACGTCGCCGGTATGGAGCCAGCCGTCGACGATCGCCGCGGCCGTCGCTTGCGGGTCGCGGTAGTATCCCTGCATCACGTTGCGTCCGCGAACCAAGACCTCGCCATCCTGGGCGATGTGCACGTCGACGCCGTCGATCGGGCGCCCGACCGCGCCGTACTCATTGTCGGAGAGACGGCTGACCGAAACCACCGGCGAGGTCTCGGTGAGACCGTACCCCTGCATGATCGGGACCCCGAGTCCAAGGAAGGTCATCGCGGTGTCGATATGGAGCGGTGCGCTACCGCTGGTGAGGAATCGCACGCGGTCGAGACCGAGCATGTGGCGGATCTTCGAGAGGACGAGCGCGCCGGCGATTCGGTAGCGCACGCGCAGCCCGAGCGGAACCTTGCCGCCGAAGGTCTTCGCCGCGGCGTAGTCTCGCGCTACTCCGAGCGCCCAAGGAACGAGCCGTGCCTTGAGGCCGCCGGCCGCCTGCGCTTGACCGCGAATGCCGCTCAGAACGCGATCGAAGATGCGCGGCACCGAGGTCATCTCGGTCGGCCGTACGTCGCGTAAATCGTCGAGCAGCTCCGCGGGATCGTGGCAGATAAAATATCGCACGCGAGCGACGAGGTAGATGTAGATGATCGTGTGCTCGTAGATGTGCGAGTACGGCAGCACCGAGAGGACGTCGCGACCGGATTCGATTCCCTCGAATCCGCACGTGAGCGATACCTGGGCGTCGAAGCCGAGGTTGTCGTGCGAGAGCATCACACCCTTGGGCGATCCCGTCGTTCCCGACGTGTAGATCAGCACCGCCAAGTCGTCGGGCAGAAGCGTCGCTTCGTAGGCGCCGGGGAGCTCCGGATGCGCCGCGCGGATCTCTGCACCGCGCGTTTCGAATGCCGCGAATCCGTCGGAGGCTGCCGATTCGAAGACGACGATACGCGGCAGCGTCGCACCCGATTCGGCAACGCGCGCCGCAGTGGCAGCGGTATCGACGAAGAGCAGTCGGGCACCGGAGTGTTCGAGGATGTATCTGGTGTGATCGAGCGCTTGCGTCGGATAGATCGGAACGACGACGCAACCGGCAAAGAACGTCGCAAAATCGCAGACGATCCAATCGACGCAGTTATGCGCGATCAGCGCAACGCGGTCGCCCGCGCTCAAACCCGCATCGCGAATCGCACAGGCAACGTTCTCGACGCGCTCCAGCAATCGGCCGTTCGAAATCGGCGTCCACGTCCGGTTGACGCGCTCGAGGAGCACTTCATCGCACGGCTCTGCGAGCGCCCGCCGAATTAAGCTCGGCAGCGTCTCCTTCGCCGGAAGCGCCGTTGAATACACAGGCTTAGCCCAATGCGCTTTGAGCGCTGGGCTCACCTGTCGTCGCTTACGGTTGGCGGAGGTAGGGGCGAGCGCGTTCGAGCCGCGTCTGCGTCATTCCGGCGACGTCGAGCAGCTCGTCGAGCGACGCAAAGCTCCCTTCCCGTTCGCGCAACTCGACGATTCGCTGCGCGATGGCGCGACCGATTCCGGGGACCGCTGCAAGCATCTGCGCATCGGAACGATTGACGTCAACGGCCTCGGCCGGCGGCGGACGTGCCGAGTGGCGGCGCGTACGCCGGGCGCTCGAATGCGATCGCGGCGCTTCGCCGATTGCGGGGACGTAGACCTCATCGCCGTCGTTTGCGCGCTGCGCGAGATTGACCGCGGTCGCGTCGGCCGCGGTGCCGAAGCCGCCGGCGAGCGCGACCGCCCGATCGTTGCGGTCGCCCGAACGGAGGTGGTAGAGCCCGGGCCGCTTCACCGCCCCGGCGACGTAGACGACCACGTCGTCGCCGCCCGCATCGCGCCACCCGTGCCGGCGGTGCGAGCCCGGCGCGGAGAGATCGGAGAGAGCGGGCAGCGGGGATGCGCTCGCGGCGGCCTGCTCGACGATCGGCCGGCGCGCGGGATGCCAGAGGAGAAAGGCGGCGAGCCCCGCGGCGGCCGCAACGAGCACATATCTCTGGAGCATGCGGTTCTATCACGCGCGGGGGTGCCGGCCGAAAGGGTAGCGGCGAGATGCGCCGAGCGTGTACGATGCTCGTCATGTACGAGTTCGCGCCGATCGAGCAGAAATGGCAACGCCGCTGGGAGAGCGAGCGCCTCTATCGCGCGCCCGACGAGAGCGACGAGCCCAAGTACTATGCCATGGAGATGCTTCCGTATCCGTCGGGCGATCTGCACGTCGGCCATGCGAAGAACTACACCCTCGGCGACGCGGTCGCGCGGATGATGCGAATGCTCGGCTACAACGTCCTCCATCCGATGGGCTGGGACGCGTTCGGCCTGCCGGCTGAGAACGCGGCAATCGATCGGGGTATCGATCCGGCCGCGTGGACCGCCGAGAACATCCTCAACATGCGCCGGCAGATTCGTCTGATGGGCACCAGTTACGACTGGTCGCGCGAGATCGCTACGTGCGAGCCGGAGTACTACCGCTGGAATCAATGGCTCTTTCTTACGCTCTTCCGTCACGGACTCGCGTACAAACGCGAGGCGCCGGTCAACTGGTGCCCGCACGATCGAACCGTGCTTGCAAACGAGCAAGTCGTCGACGGGCGCTGCTGGCGCTGCGCGCACTTCGTGGAGCGGCGCAACCTCTCGCAGTGGTTCTTACGCATCACCGATTACGCCGATCGCTTGTTGGCCGACCTCGAAAAGCTCGGCGGCTGGCCGGAGCGCACGCGAACGATGCAGCGCAATTGGATCGGGCGCAGCGATGGCGCAACCGTCGCTTTCGCGGTCGAAGGACTCGAGGCGTCGATCGAGGTCTTTACGACGCGCCTCGATACGCTCTACGGCGTCACCTTTCTCGCCGTTGCGCCCGAGCACCGAATCGTCGACGCCATCAAGGGCACCGTTTCGGCCGAGCATTCCGCAGCGATCGACGCGTTCGCGGCGAGTTTGAAGTCGAAATCGGAGCTCGAGCGAACGAGCTTGATGGAGAAGACGGGAATCTTTACCGGCGCGCACGCGATCCATCCGCTGACGCGCGAGCGCGTCCCGATCTGGCTGACGAACTACGTGCTCGCCGAGTACGGCGGCGGTGCGGTCATGGGGGTTCCGGCACACGACGAGCGCGATTTCGATTTCGCGAAGCGCCACGGGCTTGCGGTCGCGCAGGTCATCGTCCCGCCGAACGAAGCCGTCGTCGTGCCGCTCGGATCGCCATACGTCGAGGACGGCCGATTGATTGCGAGCGAAGAGTACAGCGAAATGTCGAGCGCGCGGGCGCGCGATGCGATCGCCGATCGTCTCGTCGCGCTCGGAATCGGCGCGAAGAGCGTGAACTACAAGCTGCGCGATTGGCTGATCTCGCGTCAGCGTTATTGGGGCACGCCGATTCCGATCGTGCACTGCTCCGCCTGCGGCGAAGTCGCCGTGCCCGAGCAAGAGCTGCCGATTATGCTCCCGCCGCGCGAGCACGTCGCGGGTCAGAGCTCCTCGCTCGCCGCGATTGCGGAGTTCGTCGAGACCACTTGTCCCAAATGCGGCGGCCCCGCGCGACGCGAGACCGATACGATGGACACCTTCTTCGAATCTTCGTGGTACTTCTTGCGCTATCTCGATCCGCACAACGACGCGGCCCCGTGGGATCCGCAGCGCGCGGCGCATTGGATGAATGTCGATCAGTATATCGGCGGCGCCGAGCACGCCGTGCTCCATCTGCTCTACTCGCGCTTCTTCTACAAGTTCTTTCACGACCAGGGCTGGGTGAGCGGACCCGACGAGCCGTTCCAACGGCTCTTCCATCAGGGTCTGCTGCTGCGCGACGGCGAGAAGATGTCGAAATCGCGCGGCAACGTCGTCGGCATCGACGAGACGGCCGAGCGCAACGGCGTCGACGCGATGCGCCTCTTCCTGCTCTACGTAACGCCGCCCGAAGAGACGAGTAACTGGACCGACGACGGGATCAGCGGACGCGTGCGACTGCTCAACCGCATCTGGCGCGCCTGCGAACCGTTAGCTTTGTGTCGTCCTGAGCGAAGCGCCCTGAGCTCGTCGAAGGGCGCGGAGTCGAAGGGCGAAAGGACGCTGCCCGACGCCGGCACCGCGGAAGAGAAAGCGCTGCTGCGCGCCGTGCATGTGGTTGCCAAATCGGCAACGGACGAAACGCTCTCACGCCGCTTCCACTACAACACCACGATCGCAAAGCTCGACGAGTTGGTGAATCTGATGACTGCGGCGGCCGCAGCGCCCCCGTCGCCGGCACTCATCTATGCCGCAAGCGTGCTGCCGGTCCTCATCGCTCCGTTCGCTCCGCATATCGCAGAGGAACTTTGGGAAAGATACGGCCACGCGACGTCGGTTCATCTCGAACGATATCCGGAGCCGGACGAACGTGCGCTTGCGGTCGAGGAGATTACCTTAGTGGTGCAAGTCAACGGCAAGGTGCGAGCGCGGATCGCGGCTCCGGCCGGAATCGGCGAGGAAGCGGCGATGGAACTGGCGATGGCCGACCCGAACGTGCGCGCGCATCTCGACGGCAAGGAGATTCGGAAGCGAATCTTCGTGGCCGATAAGCTGCTCAACGTGGTGGCGGCATGAACGCCGCACCAAACGTTACCACCGGCGTCTGCATCGTCGGCGGCGGACCCTGCGGCGTGATGCTCGGCGTCCTGCTCGCGCGCGCCGGTGTCGACGTCACCGTGCTGGAGAAGCATCGAGATTTCTTCCGCGACTTCCGCGGCGATACGGTCCATCCCTCGACGCTGCAATTGCTCTACGAGCTGGGTTGGCTCGACGATTTCCTCGCCCTTGCGCATAACGAGATTCGCACCGTCAGCGCGAACATCGCCGGCGAGACGGTGCAGGTCGCCGATCTGAGCCATCTCCCGACGCATTGCAAGTTCGTCGCGCTCATGCCGCAGTGGGACTTCTTGAACTTCCTTGTCGAACGCGGCCGTCGTTATCCGTCCTTTCATCTCATGATGGAAACGGACGGCGACGGCTTGATCGAAAGCGATGGGCGCGTCACCGGCGTGCGCGCAAAGACACCGAACGGCGAAATCGCAATCGCTGCGAAGCTCGTTGTCGGCGCCGACGGCCGTCATTCGACGATTCGAGACTTGGCGGGGTTGGCCATCGACGACCTCGGTGCACCGATGGACGTGCTCTGGATGCGCCTCCCCAAACATGCCGACGATCCCGTTCGGCAGTTGGGGACCGTCGCCACCGGTCACTTACTCGTCATGCTCGATCGCGGCGATTACTGGCAATGCGCCTACATTATCCGCAAGGGCGGCTTCGAGGATCTGAAGGCCGCCGGAATCGGCGTACTGCAACGCGCACTCGTCGAAATGGTGCCGGTGCTCGCCGACCGCGTCGCACTGCTCGACGATTGGTCGAAGATCTCGATGCTCGAAGTGCGCGTCGACCGGCTCGAACGCTGGCATCGGCCAGGTCTGCTCTGCATCGGCGACTCCGCCCACGCGATGTCGCCGATCGGCGGCATCGGCATCAATCTGGCGATTCAAGATGCGGTCGCGACTGCAAACATTTTAGCGCAACCGCTACGCGATGGTAAGATCCCCAAGGAGTCGGACTTGCAGCGCGTTCAAGATCGCCGGATGTTTCCGACGAAGGTCACGCAGGCGTTCCAGGTCTTTATCCAGGACAAAGCGATCGATCCGGTGCTGCACGGCGCCCAAGTTAACGCTCCGCCGCTACTGCTGCGCCTGCTTGACGAGTTTCCAAGGCTGCGCCGACTTCCCGCGCGACTCATCGGCATGGGCGTCCGCCCCGAGCACGTCCACACCCCGGACGTGTATACTAAGTAGAGCAATCGCGTTCGCAACGAGATTGGAGCAAAAATGAACGTTGCAACTCTTGGACGCTATCACCTCGGTTTTTTCACCGCCGTCGCGATGCTCGCGGGATGCGGCGCCCTTCGACAGGCTCAGGGCGACATACCGACAGTCGGCGCGCCTAGCTCGACCTCCGGAGCCCACACGTTCTCTTACACCGGCAAAGAGCAGACGTTCAAAGTGCCGGCCGGCGTGACGAGCATCACGGTCGTGGCGCGCGGCGGCGCGGGGGCGAGTTCGAAACGGCTCTACGTCCGCGGTGCCGACGGCGGCAACGGCGGCCGCGTCTACGCGATTCTGCCGGTAGCTGCGGGCGAAAAAGTCTTGGTCTTCGTCGGAGGCGCCGGCTCGGGTTCGATGGGCGGCTTCAACGGCGGTGCGAACGGCGGCGGCGGAGTAGCTCCAGACTCGGGGTATTGCCGCAGAAGCGACGGACGCGGCGGCGGCGGATCGTCCGATCTGCGGGTCGGCGGAGACCGGCTCAACGATCGCATCCTCGTCGCGGCCGGCGGCGGGGGGTCGGGAGGCATCGGCTCCGATAGCGGCAGCGGTTTCTCGCCCGGTGCCGGAGGCAAAGGCGGCGGAGACGCCGGCGGCACCGGCGGCAGCGCTTCGGGCGGCGGCGGTTCCGGCGGCACGCAGACCGCTGGAGGTGCGGGCGGTAAAGGCGGCGCCGGCATTTACCCAAGCGACAACGGCGATCCAGGAAAGCGTGGGGCCCTGCATCACGGCGGCGTCGGAGGCGAGGCCGCCGGTTATAGCGGCTGCAACGGCGGCGGCGGCGGCGGTGGCGGCGGATTCTTCGGCGGGGGCGGCGGCGGCGGTTCCGGCGGCTGGCCCTCGCAGGGGCTCAGTGCCGCCGGCGGCGGCGGCGGATCCTCGTACGTCGAGCCGAGCGCGACCAAGTCGCGTACTTGGAGCGGGTGGAAGAACGCTACCGGCGACGGTCTGATCGTCATTAGTTGGAAGTAGCGCGAATCCGTATTGCGCTCGTCGTCGTCGCGCTGGTCTCCGGATGCGCGGGACCCTGGGCGCAGCGGACCGAGGTTGTCCTTAAAGCCGGCACGACGGTCGTCGCACGCGCCGACGTCTTCGAATCGACCCACTGCGATGGCCGCTGTCGACCGACCGGAGGCAGTGAGATCATCCTTTCGATTGAGCGGCCGTTTTCCCAGGGGATCTACGATCTCTTCTTGGCGCACGGGACGTGCTTTCGACCGCGCGATCCGAACGCGATCGCGAGCTTCGACGGAAAGAAGGGTGCGCGCGCGCACGTCTCCGTTCCGATCGCCCCGCTGACCGGCGGCACCTACGTCTTGATCGTCCGCAGCACGGCAGCACGAGTCCTCGTCTGCAGCGTTATCAAACCGAGCTAAACGTACACGGGTCGCCGTAGCCGCTCATCCCTTTTCGCGTTCGAGCATCTCGCGATAAATCTCCCGGACGCGATCGGTCGTATCGATCTCTTCGGGCGGCTTATCGTCGCGAACGCGCACGATCCGCGGAAAGCGCAGTGAGAAGCCGCTCTCGTGCAGATCGCTCTCTTGGATAACGTCGAATGCGACCTCGAGCACCATCCTCGGCTCGACGGGCAGCTCCCACGCACGCGCCTTTTCGCGTTGCTCGCTCACCGGCAATCGGTGCGCTAAGAACCATTGCGTCAGCTGCGCGATCTCCGCATCGGTTAAGCCCGAGTAGGCTTTTCCGATCGTCTCCAAACGGTCGTCGTCACCGCGCACCGCGAACGTATAGTCGGAGAGCACGTTGGCACGCTTGCCGTGCCCCCATTCGACGGCGACGACGACCACGTCGAGCGTCGAGAGCTCGCGTTTGAGCTTGAGCCACCACTTGCCGCGCCGCCCCGGTGCGTACGGCGCGTCGGCGCGCTTGAGCACGAGGCCTTCGTTGCCGCGCGCACGCGCCGACTCGAAGCGCGCGTTCACGTCGGCGGCGGCGCTTTCGATCTTGCGTTTCAAACGGCGCGAGCACGAGGTGCGCGCTCGGCACGACGAGATCGGCGAGACGCTCGCGACGCACGGCCAGCGGCTCGTCGAGCAAGAGCTCGTCGCCGGCGGCGAGCACGTCGAAGACGACGTATGCGATCGGGACGTCGCTGCAGCAGCGATTCGTCGAGCATCCTTCCGTTGGAGCCGCGCTTGAAGGAACGAAACGGCAAGGCCCGGCCGTCGCGCATGGCGACGATCTCGCCGTCGAAGATCGCGTCGCCCCGCGCGGCGGCGAGCGCGTCGCGACGATCTCCGGATACGAGTCCGTCACGTCGTTGAGCCGGCGCGAAAAGAGCCGCACCGTACCGCCGGCGCACGTGCGCCTGCGCGCGAATGCCGTCGTACTTGTCCTCGAAGTGCCACGCGCACCGGCAAGCTCCTTGTACGCATCGCCGTATGCGATCGGCGTCGCGAGCATGAATCCGATCGGCGTGTCGTAGGCGACGCGAAGCTCGTCGAGCGAGCCGTGCGGCGGCGAGTGCGACCGCTCCGACGTCGCCGGCCGACCATCGACGCCGCGGCGCACGGCGCCGGCACCGGCATCGAACGCCTTGGCGATCGCATCGAGCACGAGGCCTTCGCGCAATCCGACCCGCAGATCGCCGGTGACGATCTTCACCACGTACGTCGCGACGAGCGGATCGTCGCACGCGCGCAAGATCCGTTCGCAGCACCGCTTCGCGACGTTTGCTCGCGCGTTTGCCCGAGGCCGCGGCGATCTCGCCGAAGAGCGCGTCAGCGACGCCGGCGTTAGACGATCGGCGAAGAGCATCGCGTCGCGCGGCAGACGCGCGAGCGTGCCCGAGCGCGGCGCCGAGGTCGCCGGTCGCGCGATAGCTCGCGCCGAGCCGCTCGTCGTCGAATCCCCAGACGCGGCGCGCGACCTCGACGATCGTCCTGCCACCGACGCAGAGCGTGCGGTGATCGCGCGCCGCAAAGGGCGTGCCGGTGAAGAAGCGCGTAGCCGCAAGGAGATCTGCGTCGTCGAGCCCGTGGAGATACTCGGCGAGCACGCGCAATCTTTTCGAGCTTGGCGGAGTGCGACGCGATCGCTTGGGCGGTCGCCGCAAAGCGCTCCATCGGGGATGATTAGAACCCGGGCGGAAGCCGCTCGAAGTATTCGTAGGTTGCGGCGATCCCGTCGGTCAGCGACGTCGCCGGCGACCAGCCCAACTCGGCCTTTGCCAGCGACGAATCGAATTGCGCCTCGCGGGCATCGCCGGGGCGTTGTGGCGCGCGGACGACCGGCACCTCGTATCCGGCGATGCCGACCAGCGCGCGATAGATCTCGTTCACGCTGGTCTTGCGGCCGGTGCCGATCACGTAGGCCCCACCCGAACCCCGTTCGAGCGCGGCGAGGTTGGCGTTCGCAACGTCCGAGACGAAGACGTAATCGCGCGTTTGCTCGCCGTCCCAATCGATGCGAACGGGCTCGCGCGAGAGAAACTTTCCGATGAAAATCGAGATGACGCCGGCCTCGCCGTTGGGATCCTGGCGCGGCCCATAGACGTTACCGTAGCGCAGCGCGGTGAAGTCGAGCTCCCGATTCTCGCGGTAGAAGCGCAGGTAGTGCTCGGCGACCATCTTGGTGATGCCGTATGGCGAGGTCGGGCGCTGCGACGTCGCCTCGGTAATCGGAAATCGCTCCGGCGTGCCGTACGTCGCACCGCTCGACGCGAAGACGATCTTTCGCGCGCCGTTGCGGCTCGCGTGCTCGAGCACGTTGAGCAATCCGACGACGTTGACTTGCGCGTCGTAGATCGGATCGCGCGAGGAGATTGCGACCGAGTGCTGCGCGGCGTGATGGCTGACAATCTCGGGTTTGAAGTCGGCGAAGATTCGGCCGATCGCCTCGTCGCGGATATCCATATGAACCAGCGAGACGCCGTTGCGCACGTTCGCGCGCCGCCCGCCGCCATGCTCCCATAAGGAGTCGATTACGAGCAGCTCGTGGCCTGCGGCGGCGTATGCGTCGGCCACGTGCGATCCGATGAACCCGGCACCTCCGGTAATGATAATGCGCACTGCGATCCTTTCCGGCAACGTCGACTCTGGACGGCGTGCCGGCTCGTCGCAGGAGAACGGCAATGCCCTCGTTCACGCTTCTTCTCTGCGCGGTCGCGGCAGTACTCGGAACGCTGGCCACAATGCCGCTCGGACCCGACCTGCGCCTCGTCACCGCCCTCGTCGCCGGCGCGATCTGCGCCGGGGTCCTCTCGCGCCGCTTACCCGCACCGCTCGTCCCGACCTTGACGGTCGTCCTGATCGCGGCGGCCGCGAATGCCGCGCTGCACGAACGCTTCAACCGCAACGTCGTCGAAGAGCGCACCGCGCGGTATGACGCAACGATGCTCGACGCTTCGAGCGCGGACGACGGATCGGCGACGCTTACCCTCGCCCTCGATAACGGGCTGCACGTGCTCGCGCGCGTGCGCGCGGCGCCGCCAGCCGCCGGAACGCGCGTCGTCGTACGTGGGCGGCTCGAGCCCTTCGACGACGCGCGCAATCCCGACGAGCCGAGCGAACGGGAGATCGAGCGCGAGCGCGGCCTCGACGGACGGCTCGACGCCGCGAGCATCCTACGCGCGAGCGATACGAGTGCGTGGGACGCGCGCGTCGCGCTCGCACGCGCACACGCCTGGGCGCAGGCGCAGCTTCGCGACGGACTTGGCGAACCGGCCGCGTCGGTGCTCGCCGGTGAGCTTTGGGGCGAACGCTCCGCCCTTCCGCCCGACTTACGTGCGGAGTTTCAAGAGACCGGAACGGTGCACGTCTTGGTAACGGCGGGGCTGCATCTCGGCGCCGTTGCCGCGCTCTGCGCGTTGCTGCTCACCGCGCTTGCGCTGCCGCGTTGGGCGACTTGCCTCGCAGCCGTCGCGTTGATGTGGCTCTTCGTTTGGTGGAGCGGCGCGCAGTTGCCGGCGATGCGCGCCGCAACGATGGCGACCGCGGCACTTGCCGCGCGCGCGTGCGGTCGCGCAACGTTTTCGTGGAACGCGCTCGCGATCGCGGCGCTCGTTCTCTGCTTCGCTCGGCCGATGAGCGTTGCTACCGCCTCGTTCGCGCTCTCGTTCTCGTGCGTCGGCGCGATCTTTGCCTGCGCCGCGCCGATCGAACGCTGGATCGAAGCGCGTCTCGCCCTGCCCGATCGCATTCGCGAGGCGCTGGTGTTGTCGCTCGCGACGCAGATCGGCGTCTGGCCGTTGGGAGCCGCGGTCTTTCTGCAGTTCACGCCGTATGCGATTGCGGCGAACTTCGCCGTCGTGCCCTGCGTCGCGGCTACGATGGCGCTCGGCGCCGCACAGCTCGCGCTCGCATGGTGCGCTCCGCTCGCCGCCGGCCTTGCCAATCTCAACTCATGGCTGCTGGCCTGGATGCTCGCCGTCGTTCGCGCAATAAGCGCGCTGCCCGGCGCGGCGATTCCGATGACCCCGCCGCCACCGTGGTGCGTGGCGGCCTACGACGCCGCGCTACTCGCGGCTCCGCTGCTCTGGCGGCGCGGGGCTTCGACGCTCGCGATCACCGCTATCGCGCTTGCGACGTCGTACGTGCTGTGGCCGCCGCGACCGTTCGACGCTCGCCTTCGAATTACGGTGCTCGACGTCGGGCAAGCCGATGCGATCGTCGTGCAGACGCCGCGGGGTCACGCGGTGCTCGTCGACGCGGGCGGCCGTCTCGAACGAAACGTTCAGTCCGGCGGTTCGGTCGCCGAGGCGGTCGGCGAGCGCACCGTCGTGCCGTTTCTGCTGCGTCACGGCATCCATTCGCTCGATGCCGTCATTCTCTCCCATCCGCACGGCGATCATGCGGGCGGCGTCGCGCCGGTGCTGCGACGGCTGCGCGTTGCCGCGTTCGCCGACGGCGGCCAACGGTATGCCGGACATGCCTATCAGGATGCGCTTGCGACGGCGCGGAGCGAGACCGTTCCGGTCGTCTATCCGCGCGCCGGCACGAGTTGGCAGACGGACGACGGCATTGCACTGCGCTTCCTCGGGCCGTCGCTGCCCTTCATCAGCAACTCGCGCAACGACATCAACGAAAACTCCCTCGCCTTTACGCTGCGCTACGGCGCGTTCTGCATGTTCTTTACCGGCGATGCCGGAGCCGCAGCAGAAGAGCGCTTCTTAGCGGAGGGGATCGATCTGCATTGCACGGTGCTCAAAGTCGGCCATCACGGTTCTTCTTACTCGTCGACGCCGGCGTTTATCGCTGCCGTGCAGCCGCGATACGCGGTCATCTCGGTCGGGCGCCACAATATGTTCGGCCATCCGGCGCCCTCCACCGTCGTTACGCTCGAACGCGCCGGCGCAACGATCTACCGCACCGACGAAAACGCGGCCGTTACTATTATCTCCGATGGACGCAGCGAGACCGTATCGAGTATGTACCAGCAATAGCGACTCTTCTCCAGCTTTCGCGCCCGGGCAATAGCTCGCGTACAAGGTTATTGCCAGATTGCAACCGTACGTCCGACGACATGCGTCGCATTCATACCATCTTCGTCGCGCTCGTGCTGGCGGCGTGCAGCACGGAAGCGCCGCATTCGGCGCAGGACTTTCAGAAGGCCGTCGCGCTCGGCGATCCCGATGGCAGCCTCACCACGATCGTCGGACCCCAGACGGCGATCGTGCGAATGACGTCGGCCCTCAAGTTCCCCGACGGCAATACGCAATCCGATTTGCGAAGCGTCTTGATGTACGATCGTCCCGGCACTCGGCCCGGTACGTGTCTCTTTCAGATCGGCCACGCCGCGAAGTATTCGCCGACCATCGTCAAGGAAGACGAGGTCACGCGTCCGTGCGATGGACTTCGTTGGGCCCGCTTTCGCATTGCCGGAACCGACGTCGCGTTCGTCGCGCGCCTCGTGCACACGCAATACAAAGGCACGCCGGTAACGCTGCTGGAGATCAGCGAGCACGAGGCGCCGCAATCGTTGCGCCTCGTTTATTGATTCAGAGGGACCGCAACTCGGCCACCATCCAGGCGGCCCCCGCGATCAGGAAGTTTAGCGCGAACTCGGACCAATTCGAGTGCGATTCGGGATGCGCGATCACCAGCGGCACCCAAACGATGATGCCGAAGAGCGCGAGCATCAGGGTCATCAGACGAATCGCGAGCCGCGCCTGACGGTTGATGAGAATGGCGATCGCGGCCAGCCCAAATGCAACGGTCGTCAGGATCGCCCAAAAGGTTTGATTCGGCGGGATCCATACCGGAACCAGCGTCGCGGTGAAATGCAGATAGAATATCTGCGCGAGCGTGAATGAAACCGCGCAGAGCCCAAGCCCGATGCGCGCCAGCCGCCCGGTCGCTGCCGCTCGTGCCGCATTCGGCTCCGTCGCGGCGTACACCGCAATCGCTCCGCACAATAAGGAGAACTGCTCGAAGAAGCTCCCATACTGCACGTAGGTCGTCGGCGCGGCGACGACCCCGGGAATGCAGGAAAGCGAGAAGATCGCATAGACCACGCCGAGCACGATCGACGCCGTACGCGCGGTACGCGGATAGAGCACGCCGATTCCGCCCACGATCAGGGCGACCATCAGGCATTCGCCGAGGATCGAACCGAAGGGCAGTCGCCAGAGCCTGCTGACGCTTTGCCACGTGTCGGGGTCGTGCCACATGAGCGCGATGACGCCGAAGAGCACCGCCGATGCGCCAAAGACGAAACGCCCGTACAACGCCGTCTTCATGCAGACCCAACGCTTACTCGCCGGGGCCTGTGACTGCGAAGAGTAGGGCGGTTGGCGCCGAAACCTTGAGCCGCAGAATCCTTAGCCCGGCTACGGCAGCCGAGTACCGTGGTGACCCTGTAACCTCTCGGAAAGGATACGGATGTGAGGAGCCTCGGCAGTACCCATGGCGCAATTGCGAGTATCGCCGTTGCATTGCTGACCGGCTGCGGAGGCAACGGCATACTGCGCGGCTCGCTACCCGCGACGCCGGCTCTCGACTCCACTGCATCGAGCTCCCCTATTGCTCACGTCGTGCTGATCGTTCAAGAGAACCGCACGTTCAACAACCTCTTCGCGACGTTTCCCGGCGCGGACGGCGTAACGACGGGCAGGGCGGCCAAAGATGCAAAGTGTCACATCGCCAAGACGGAGACGGTACGGCTGCGAGAGACCGGACTGATCGACCCGACGCGCTTCAACCACTACTATTCGGCGTTCCGAACCGCGCGCGACGGCGGAAAGATGGACGGATTCGATAGGATCGTACACGAGGACCATACGCATGCGTGCATGTATCCGTATCAGTACGTCGACCCGGTGCAGATCAAGCCGTACTGGGATATGGCCAAGGAGTATGCACTAGCCGAGCATATGTTTGCCACGCAGGGCAGCGGCGGCTTCTCCGGCCATCAGGACCTCATCACCGGCGGGACGACGATCGCGCCAAACGAAGCGCTCGTGAACTTCCCGGGATGTGCGGGGCACAAGTGCCACTGGGGATGCGACGCTCCGCCGAACACGCGCACGGCCGTGATTACTCGGAACGACGTGCTCCGGCTCGGCAAGGGACCGTTCCCGTGCTCCAACGACTTTACCCTGAACTATCCGACGATTCGCGATCTGCTCGACGCCAAAGGCCTCTCGTGGAAGTACTACGTTCCGCCGTCGTGCTGCAGCGTCAACGGCCGGCTCTTTAATGCCTTCGACATGATCTATCCGGTGCGCTACGGACCGGAGTGGAAGACGAATATCTCCTCGCCGGAGACGAACATCTTCAACGACGTTGCGAGCGGCTCGCTGCCCGCGGTCTCGTGGGTCATACCCGATGCCGACAATTCGGACCATCCGGGCGCCGACAAGGACGACGGGCCGTCCTGGGTTGCGAGCATCGTCAACGCGATTGGCGAGAGCTCGTACTGGAACTCAACGGCGATCGTCGTCACGTGGGACGACTGGGGAGGCATCTACGATAATCTCAACCCACCCCAGCACGGATTCGGCAGCTTGGGTTTCCGCGTGCCGGCAATCATCGTCTCGCCCTACGCGAAAGCCGGACATATCTCGTCGACTCAATACGAGTTCCGCAGCATTCTCAAATATATCGAACGGAACTGGAACCTCGGCTACTTAGGGAACGGGGACCGCCACGCCAACAGCCTCATCGACTGCTTCAACTACTCGCAGCAGCCGATTCCGTTTTCACCGATTCAATCCGAGCACGGCAAGTCGTATTTCATGCATCAGAAGCCATCCGACGAGCCGCTCGACGATGATTGACGCCGATCGGGCCGCGGTCTAGGCGGACTGCGGCGTCTTGCGGATCAGCGAGCGCGCCGTTTGAAAGAGCACGCCGATCGCGATGACGAACGCGAGCGCGCCGAGCACCGTCGCCGTCGGCGTGAACGCATCGCCGACGATACCGAGCGGTTCGGCCTTTCCGCTAAAGACGATCAAGGCCGCGAGCAGCACGCCGAAGAGGCTCTCGCCGACGATCAAGCCCGAGGCGATGAGTACGCCGAGCTGTTTCGCGCGGTCGGCATCCCGCTGGCGAGCCGCCCAGCGGTTGTACCACCAACCGAGGACCGCGCCGAGCACGACCGGCGCGGTCGTCGAGATCGGCAGATAGATGCCGAGGCCGACGGCGAGCGGCGGCAGCGCCAGCTTGCGCGTGCGAAGCAACTCGTCGATCGCGACGATGATTGCGCCGACGATCGCACCGGCCCCGATCAGCCGCCAGTCGAGCTCGCCGCCGATCACGCCTTTGGCGAGTGCGGAAATCAAGGTCGCTTGCGGCGCGGGCAGCGGCTGCGCAACGGCGCTATGGGCGACGACCGCGCCGGCGAAGCCGTAGGCGCGGTTGAGGAGATCGAGTATCGGCGGAATAACGACGGCACCGACCGCCACGCCCGCGACGAGCGCGACTTGCTGCCGCCACGGCGTCGCATCGACGAGCTGTCCGGTCTTGAGATCTTGCAGGTTGTCGTTCGAGATCGTCGCGACGCAGAGCAGCACCGCGGTAACGACGAGCGCATAGGCGATCATCGGCAGCGCGGCGACGTGCGTGAGTCCGCTTCCGATCGCCAGCACGAGAAGCGCGGCGCCGATCACCGAGAGAATCGCCAAGCCCGAGACGGGGCTGTTCGACGAACCGATGAGTCCCGCCATATATCCGCACGCGGCCGCGACGAAGAAACCGGCGACTACGACGTACGCAACGCCCGCCACGGTCAACGCTCCCGCGATCGGCGCGAGCCGTCCGCCTGCGAGGAACAGCCAGAAGAGCACCGCGAGCGGAACGAGGCAGGCGATGCTGATGAGCGCGACGATGCCGATCGGCAGATCGCGCTCCGTTCGCGGCAGCTCTACCGCAGATTCACGACGGCGGCGCGACGCGGCGAGCGCCGAGGCGACACCCATCACGACCGGACGCACGAGCCGTCCGAGCGACCAGAGCGCCGCGACGCCGATCGCGCCGGCGCCGATGAAGCGCACCTGATGCGACCAGACCGCGGTTGCAACGCCGGCGGCGTCGCCCGCCATCGGATGGAGCGCGGTTAGAAGCGGCGTTGCGATGCCCCATGCGATGACGAGACCGACGAAGATCGCCGTGCCGACCGTGATGCCGATGAGTTGTCCCGCGCCGACGAGCGCGAGCGATAGCGAGAAGCCGGCGCCGGTCGTCGCCGCGCCGGCTCGAAAATAGCCGGCGAGCTCGCCGATGAAGAGGCGCGTTGCGACGATTGCGGCAAACGCGGCCGAGGCGATCGTGCCGGCCAGCAACGCCAGGAGCCCGGCTCGATTGCGCTCCGTCGACGAACCCGCGCCGGTGCCGACCTTCAGCACTTCGGCGGCCGCGACGCCCTCGGGATAGGGAAGGTCGGAGCCCGTCACGAGCGCGCGCCGCAGCGGCACGCTATACATCACGCCGAGCGTTCCGCCGATCGCACAGATCGCGAAGGACTGCAGGAACGGAAATCCGCTCCACCAGCCGATCATCACCAGCCCCGGCAGAACGAAGATGATTGCCGAAAGAGTCCCGGCCGCCGAGGCGATGGTCTGCACGATGTTGTTCTCGTAGATCGTCGCGTTGCGGAACGCCCGCAGGACGGCCATGGAGATGACCGCCGCCGGAATAGACGACGCGAAGGTCAGCCCAACCTTGAGCCCGAGGTAGACGTTCGCCGCGGTAAAGACGAGCGTGATCGCGGCACCGAGAACGAACCCGCGAAGGGTAAGCTCCGCTCGGCTTTCCATAGAGCGGTTTCTTACATACAAAGCCCGCAGCACCTACGCTGCGGGCTTTGGTGTACCGCCGGTTCATTCTCGCCTGTTTGAAGCCGTTGCAGCCTCCCACCGACGTTTCGATCCGGTGTTAGAACGACCTCACTCGGATTTTGTCGCTTGTGGCGACAGATCGTCTACGTGCTGCCGTCCGCGGTTCGATACGTTCCGCACTCCGTCATTGGGCGAAGTGTTAGCATGCTAACAAAACCGATAATCGGTTTTCAATACGCTTAACCTCGAGTCCACAACGCCTCCACAAGAAATTTTGGTTACTCACAGGCTTATCGACACGACGTGCCGCAAGCCGCGCGCAACCTTATGGCCGCATCGTCGAGGCAGGCGTCGGGGACGGCGACGACATCGGCGACATCATCGGCGAGGGCGTCATGACCGGTTGCGCATTCGCAGCGAGGGTCGTCGCCGCGCCCGCGATGCACGCTCCGGCGAGAACGACGCCAATAAACCATCGATTCATTGAAATGGGTTCCTCCTTCGTTGGGACTCTGCTCCTAAGCGCCTCGTACCCGCGCGGTCGCCGCCCCTAAACGCTCGGCCCCGCCCGGGCTCCGGGGTCTTTGGCGCAAACGCGTGCCGGCGCAACGGGTATTAATAAAGGGGAGAAGCGGCGCCGAGGCCCGCAATCCCCTTCAGGCACATGGGCGTCATCGAATTACCCTACACCGAGAGCGTCGCGGCTGAGACCGAACCGATCTTCAACCGCGTCGGCCACGTGATTCCCCGGGTCGAGTGGCCGCTGCACGCTCCCTACGTGGCGGCGATCAACCGCCTCAAACGCGAGCGAAACGCCGTCATCCTGGCGCATAACTACCAGGTACCCGAGATCTTCTACACGGTCGCCGATATCGTCGGGGACTCGCTCGCTTTGGCGATGCAGGCGGCACAGACCGACGCCGACGTTATCGTGCTCTGCGGCGTGCACTTCATGGCCGAAACCGCGAAGCTCGTCAACCCATCCAAGACCGTCCTGGTCCCCGACCTGCGGGCCGGGTGTTCGCTTGCCGAGTCGATCGCCGCCGATGACGTCCGCCTGCTTCGGCAGCGGTATCCCGGGACGCCGATCGTCACCTACGTGAACACGTCGGCGGAGGTCAAGGCCGAGTCCGACGTCTGCGTCACCAGCGGCAACGCCCTGCAGATCGTGGAGGCGCTCGGCGCGCCGCGGGTCATCTTCTTGCCCGACGAATACCTGGCGAAATACGTCGCCTCGAAGACGAACGTCGAGATCATCGCCTGGAAGGGTCACTGCGAAGTGCACGAGCGCTTTACCGGCAACGACGTGCGCCGCTTCCGCGAAGGCGATCCGTCGCTGGTGGTGCTCGCGCATCCGGAGTGTCCGCCCGACGTGCTTGCCGAAGCCGATTACGTCGGCTCGACGCAAGGCATGACCGAGTACGTCGGTACCGTCTCCGGAAAGCCGCGGGCGCGCGTTCTGCTGATGACCGAATGTTCGATGGCCGACAACGTCTCGGGGCGATATCCGAACGTCGAGTTCGTCCGGCCCTGCAATCTCTGTCCGCACATGAAGCGCAACACGCTGCCCAAGGTGCTCCACTGCCTCGAAGCGATGGAGTACGAGGTAACCGTCGCGCCGGAGATTGCCGCTCGCGCGCGTCGCGCCGTCGATCGCATGCTCGAATACAGCCGCTCGGCACGAGACTGACGCAATCGATGGAGACCCACCGCAGCGACGCGATCGTCGTCGGCGCCGGCATCGCCGGATTGATCGCGGCGCTCAAACTCGCACCCGCGAAGGTGACGGTGCTCTGCAAGACGCGGCTGGGCAAGGGCGCGGCAACCGATTGGGCCCAGGGCGGCATCGCCGCGGCAATCGGCAAGGACGATTCGCCGCGATTGCACGCAATCGATACCCAGCGCGCGGGCGCGGGCATCAGCGATCGCAAGATCGTGCGAAATTCTCACCCGCGACGCTCCGGCGCGCGTCGAAGAGCTGCTCGAGCTCGGTGCGCGCGTTCGACCGCACCGAGGCCGGCGAACTCGCGCTGGGACGCGAGGCGGCGCACCAGCGCCGCCGCATCGTCAAAGCCGGCGGCGACGCGACCGGGCACGAAATTCTCAAAACGCTGATCGAAGCGGTGCGCGTGCACCCGTCGATCGAGATCGTCGAAGAGGTGACCGCGACCGATCTGATCGTCGACGGCGAGCGCGTCGGCGGCGTCTACGCTCGCGGCAACGCGAGCAATGCGATCGTCGCATTCCGCGCCGGCGCCGTCGTGCTCGCGACCGGCGGCATCGGGCGGCTCTACCGTTACACGACCAATCCGATGGAGGCGACCGGCGACGGCATCGCGATGGCCGCGCGCGCCGGCGCGCTGCTCGCCGACATGGAGTTCGTGCAGTTTCATCCGACGGCGCTGGCGATCGGACGCGACCCGATGCCGTTGGTCACCGAGGCCGTGCGCGGTGAGGGCGCGACGCTGGTCAACGATCTCGGCGAGCGCTTCATGCTCGCGCTTCATCCCGACGCCGAGCTTGCGCCGCGCGACGTCGTCGCGCGCGCGATCTTCGAGCAACTCCAGCGCGGCCGCAGCGTCGGCCTCGATGCGCGAACGGCGATCGGCGCGACGTTTCCCGCAGCCTTTCCGACCGTCTTTGGATTCTGCATGGCGGCCGGCATCGATCCGCGCGTGCAGAACATTCCCGTCGCTCCCGCCGCGCATTACCTCATGGGCGGAATCGCCGTCGACGAGTGGGGACGGACGACGCTCGAACGGCTCTGGGCCTGCGGCGAGACGAGCGCAACCGGCGTACACGGTGCGAACCGGCTCGCCAGCAACTCCCTACTCGAAGCGCTCGTCTACGGTTCGCGCGTCGCCAGCGACATTGCCAACGCGCCGCCCGTGAGCGACGTCGAGGGCTCGATGAACGTGCCGGCGCTTCCCCGCGCGCACCGCACAAGCACCACCGCGGCCCAAGCGCTCAGCGACGTGCGCAATGTCATGTACTCCAACGTCGGTCTGGTTCGCAACGAAGCGTCGTTGCTCGAAGCGCTTGCGCGAATCGAAGGCCTCATCGCCGAGTTCGGCGAGCATCCCGGCCTGCGCAACCTGCTCGTCGTCGGCCGCTTGATTACCGACGCCGCGCTCGCGCGCCGCGAGAGCCGCGGCAGCCACTTCCGTACCGATTATCCGCAGAGCGATGAAGCCTTCGCGAAGCGTTCCTTCACGCGGTTACGCAGCGTCGCCTGAGCTCGTCGCCGAGTCGGTCGTTCGAGCGGCACTGCTCGAAGACATCGGCCACGGCGGCGATCTCACGACCGACGCGATCGTCGACCCGCAACGACAAGCGACGGCCCGCATCGTCGCACGCCAAAGCGGAATCGTCGCGGGATTACCATTCGCGCTGATCGCCTTTCGAATGCTCGACCCCGAAACATCGGTCGAAACGCGCGTCGGCGAAGGCGAACGTGTCGAGCCCGGCAGCGTGGTCGCCGAAATCGAAGCGCGCGCTCGCGCGATTCTCACCGGCGAACGGACCGCGCTCAATCTGCTCTGCCGTCTCTCGGGCATCGCAACGGCAACGCGCACGCTGGTCGACCTCGTCGCCGGAACGCACGCCAAGATCGCCGACACACGCAAGACGACGCCCGGGTTGCGCGCGCTCGAGCGCTATGCGGTCGCCTGCGGCGGCGGAAGCAATCACCGCTTCGGCCTCGACGATGCGGTGCTCATCAAAGACAACCACCTCGTCATCGCGGGCTCCGCCCGCGCCGCGATCGACGGCACGCGAGCGCGAGTCGGCCACACGATCAAGATCGAAATCGAAGTCGATAACCTCGATCAGCTGCGCGAAGCGCTCGCCGCGCCGATCGACGCCGTCCTGCTCGACAACATGACGCCGGCACAACTCGCCGAAGCGGTCCGTATCGTCGACAAACGCGTGGTCATCGAAGCGAGCGGCGGCGTGACGCAAGCCAACGTCGTGGAGATCGCGCGCACCGGCGTCGACGTCATCAGCGTCGGCTGGCTCACGCACAGCGCTCCGGCGCTCGATTTCAGTCTAGAGATGCTTGCAGACTGACGGCCGCATGACCTAACGACGAAGAGGCTCTGACCGACGAGCGAAGCCATGGAGGGCGAAGCGAGGAGGCAGTGCAGCAGGAGCGGAGCCGGAGGCGGAGCGACGAGCGTCTCTGAGGCTTTAGGTCACGCGGGCGTCACGGCGTCAGCGATACGAGATGAGTGCGAATGCGACGACGGCGCCGATCGCAACGACGAAGAGCGAGATGATGTAGCCGGTTAGCCCCGGCAGCGTCACGATTCGACCTTCGCGCAGTCCGCGGTCGGTGCGCGCGTAGCGCCATGCCCCGAGCAGCGCCACGATGATGCCGAATAGGGCCATCGCCGTTCCGAACGTCACCGAAAGCCCCGGCTCGGGATTGGCGCTGTGGATCAAAATCGAAAACTCGCGGGCAAAGAGCGAGAAACGCGCGATGACGAAACCGAAGGCGATAAAAGCAAGGGCCGTCCGGATATACGCCAGGTAGGTGCGTTCGTTGGCAAGCGTGTCGGTGGCGCGAAGCGGGTTCTCCGGCATGACCCGTCGTCGCTTCAGCGAATCTTGCGCAAACCATGTCTGCCGAACGAAACGCCCCCATACCGCAGGACCCGTCGAGGACCAGCTACGACTTCGTGCCGCCGCGGCCGCTCGTCGAGTTCATGGCGCGCGACTGGATCGATCGCCCCGCTGCCCGAAGGGCGCATCCGGAAGCCGAGCGGTTCGCGCAGCGGCGAGATGCGCTGAGCAGGGCCTATCCCGGAACGTATCTGGTCATCCCGGCCGGCCGCGAGCGGGTGCGCGCCAACGACACGTCCTTCCGTTTTCGTGCGTCGAGCGATTTTGCGTATCTCGCCGGCAACGGCGAGCCGGCCTCGGTGCTGGTGCTCGAGCCGCAGGGTGCGGGTCATCGCCCCGTGCTCTTCGTTGCGGCGCATAATCGCGGAACGTCCGAGTTCTTTACCGACCGCGTCTACGGCGAGTTATGGGTTGGCCGGCACCGCGGCGTCGAGGAGAGCCGCGATTATTACGGTATCGACGATTGCCGCGCAATCCAAGCGATTCCGGAGTATCTGCAGGAGCTGCGCGACGCGAAGTATCCGGTCCGCGTGTTGCGCAGTCACGACGACGACGTCGATCGCCGTTTTGAGGAGGGCGACGGCGACGCCGAGCTCGCCGAGCATCTCTCGGAGATGCGGCTGATCAAAGACGACTACGAGCTCGACGAGCTTCGCAAAGCGTGCGCGATCTCGAAGCGCGCCTTCGAAGACGCGATCCGCGCGATGCGCACCGGCAAGAGCGAACGCGAAATCGAGGCGGCCTTCTGGGGACGCGCTCGCATCGAAGCCAACGACGTCGGCTATCTCACCATCGCGGCCGCGGGCGAACACGCCTGCACGCTGCACTGGACGCATAACGACGGCGCGTTACGCCAAGGCGAGCTCCTGCTGCTCGATGCAGGCGTCGAGTGCGACTCGCTCTACACCGCGGACATCACGCGAACACTGCCGGTCTCGGGTCGCTTCTCTCCCGAACAGCGCACGATCTACGAGCTGGTCTGGGAGGCGCAGCAGGCCGGGATCGAAGCGGCCGTCGTCGGCAACGACTTCCTCGAACCGCACCGGCGCGCGACGCGCGTGCTCGCCGAAGGGCTGATCGGGTTGGGTATTCTCAAGACGTCGCTCGAGGAAGCGATCGACCCGGACCGGCTGCTCCATCGCCGCTACACGCTTCACGGCGTCAGCCACATGCTCGGGCTCGACGTGCACGATTGCGCGCGGGCGCGCACGCAAGAGTACCGTTACGGCAAAGCTGCGCGAAGGGATGGTGCTAACCGTCGAGCCGGGTTGCTACTTCCAGCCCGACGACGGGACCGTACCCGAGGCATTCCGCGGCATCGGCGTGCGCATCGAAGACGACATCGCCGTTACGAAAGCGGGCCCGGAGAATCTCTCCGCGAGCCTGCCGTCGCAGACCGGCGACGTCGAAGCGTGGATCGCCGAAGTCTGGAAGCGCTGACTCCTACGTGGTCATAACGGAGGTGCCCGGGGGAGCCGCCGGCGGCGCGGGCGGCGGCACCGCCCCGCCTTGCAGCGCGGCGAGCTGGTCTTCGATCGGCCAGCGCCCGAACGCCAAGATGATCACGCAGATCAGCGGACCGACTCCCGGTATGAAGTTGAGCAGCGAGAGCGCACCGTTGTAACCCGCTTTGGCGAAGATTCGCCAATAGACCCAAATCGTGAACGCAACGAGCGCGCAAATCACGATGATGTAAACGAAGGCGAACGCGGCGATAGCGCTCGCCGCGGCAGCCGAACTACGATCCATTCTCGAACCTCCGCTTGAAAAGCAACGAGGAGCCTCTTCGCTGCTTGCGGTGGTATTCACTCCGTCGCGCCGACCGGCACGTTAGTGAACCGTTCAACCCTGCGGCGGCGAACCCCATCCCGATTGAACGTAGACGCCGTCGACGATTATTGCCGGGACCGTCGGGTCGCCGCCGCTAAAGGCGAACATTCGCTCGCGCGCGCCGCGATCGTTCTGCGCGTCGTATTGCGTATATGCGGTGCCTTTGGCGTCGTAGTACGCCATCGCGCGCCGGCAGTACGGACAGCTCGGTGAGATGAAAAGCTCGAGCTTTGCCCCCGGAGGTATGTGCTCGACGTCGAAGCTGCGTGCCATGCCGCTGGTCTTCGTAGCGACGCCGCTGGGCAACCTGCGCGACGTAACGCTGCGCGCCTTGGATGCGCTTCGCGACGCCGAGCTGATCGTCGCCGAAGATACGCGGGTCGCGCGAAAGTTGCTCGGCGGGCTCGGCATCGCCGGGCGCGAGATCTGGAGCTATCGCGAATCGAACGCCCGCCGGGCGACGCCGGCGATCCTGGCGCGAGCCCGCGATGGGCTGGTGGCGGTAACGTGCGATGCCGGCATGCCCGGCATCTCCGATCCCGGAAGCGAGCTGATCGCCGCCGCCCGCGCCGAGGGCGTCGCCGTCGAGGTTCTCCCCGGACCGAGCGCGGCAACTGGGGTCGCGCTGCTTTCCGGGTTTCCGCTGCGGCGATTTACGTTCGAAGGCTTTCCACCGCGAACGCGGCCGGCGCGGCGCGAATGCTTCGCTCGCGCGCTGCGCGCCGAGACGACCACGATCTGGTACGAATCGCCGCAGCGCATCCGCGCGACGCTCGCCGATCTCGCCGCCGTCGCGCCCGATTCGCAGCTCTTCCTCGTCCGCGAGTACACGAAGCGCCACGAGCAGCAGTTGTCGGGAACGCCGCAGCAGGTGATCGACCGGCTCGCCGAGCCCGTGCGCGGCGAGGTCTCATTTGCGGTCGCACCCTATGCGGTCGTAGCCGAGCCGGCGACCCCGGCCGCGGCGACGACCGATGCGATCGATACGATGCTGGAGGAGGGGCGCCGGGTCGGTGAGATTGCAAAACTGCTCGCCGCGCGTGGGCTGGGCGAACGCAACGAGCTCTACGCCCGCGCGACGGCACGGAAGGCGCGCCGGAAAACCTCGATTAAAGAACGGTAGATCAAATGGAGCGCGCCTATTACGTCACGACGCCGATCTACTATATTAGCGGCAATCCGCATATCGGCCACGCCTATACGACGATCGTCGCCGACGTGCTCGCGCGCACCGCGCGCACGTTTCGTCCAACCTTCTTTCTAACCGGAACCGACGAGCACGGTCAAAAAGTCGCCAACGCCGCCGCCGCTGCCGGCAAGACGCCGCAAGAGTGGTGCGACGAGCTGGTCCCCCGCTGGAAGTCGCTCTTTGCCGCGTATCACGTGGCGTACGACGATTTCATTCGTACGACGGAACCGCGCCACGTGGAGAAGGTGCAGCGGGTCTTCGAGCGGCTGCGCGAGCGCGGCGACGTCTATCTCGGCAAGTACGAAGGCTGGTACTGCGTCAGCGACGAGACGTTTTGGCTCGAATCGAAGCTTGTCGACGGCCGCTGCCCCACCTGCGGGCGCGAAGTGCAATGGATATCCGAAGAGGATTGGTTCTTCCGCCTCTCGGCCTACCGCGACCGGCTGATCGAACACTTCGAACGCCGGCCGCAATGGGTGCAGCCGCGGAGCGTCTACAATGAGATGATGTCGATCCTGCGCGAGGGCCTCGAGGATCTCTCCGTCTCGCGCACGAGCTTCGATTGGGGTATACCGATTCCGGGCGGCGGCGTCATCTACGTTTGGCTCGACGCCCTGCTCAACTACATCACCGCGATCGGGTGGAGCGAGGACGAAGCGCGATTCCGCAAGTACTGGCCGGCGCAGACGCAGCTCGTCGGCAAGGAGATCGCGCGCTTTCACACGATCATCTGGCCTGCAATTCTCTGGGCACTCGGCGAGGAACCGCCGGAGCTGGTCTTCGCACACGGCTGGATCACGGTCGATGGGCAGAAGATGGGCAAGAGCCTCGGCAACGCGACCGACGCATTCGCACTCGCGCAGAGCTACGGCCCCGACGCCGTTCGCTACTTCCTCTTGCGTGAGGCGCCGTTCGGGAGCGACTTCTCGTACTCGGAAGAGAAGATCGCGCAGCGCCGCAACAGCGATCTCGCCAACGATCTCGGCAATCTCTTGCAGCGCACCCTTTCGATGCTCAAGCGGTACCGCGACGGCATCGTCCCCGACGGACGCAACGCCGAAAGCGAGCTTGCGCGCCGCTTCGCGCCCCTTCCCGTCGTCGCGCGCGAGCGCATCCTCGATCTGCGCTTTCGCGATGCGCTCGAAGCAATTTGGGAACTCGTCACCGCGCTCAATCAGACGATCGACGAACGCAGGCCGTGGGAACTCCACAAAGCCGGGCGGAGCGACGAACTCGACGCGGTGCTCTACGATCTCTGCGAGGGTCTGCGCTGGCTGGCGATTCTGCTCCATCCGGTGATGCCGGAACGGATGAGCGAGATGTGGCAGCAGCTCGGCGCGCCAGGCCGCATCGATGAGGATTGGTCGTCGTCGCTGCGCGTCTGGGGAGGACTTCCGCCGATCACCCAAACGGAACTCGCCGCGCCACTCTTTCCCAAGATCGAACTCGACCTCTCCGCGCCGTGATCGACACGCACTCTCACGTTCACGATCGAAAGTTCGACGCCGATCGCGACGAGGTGATCGCCCGCGCGCGCGAGGCCGGCATTTCGGCGATGGTCACGATCGGCGAAAATATCGAAGATAGCCGCGAGGCGATCGCGGTTGCCCAACGCTACGGACTCGCCGCCGCGGTCGGCATCCACCCGCACGAAGCGAAGAACGCGCCACTCGACATCGCCGGCGGCCTACGCGAATTGCTCGAGCTTCCGGGCGTCGTCGCGATCGGCGAGACCGGGCTCGACTACTACTACGACCATAGCCCGCGCGACCGCCAGGCCGAGGTGTTGCGCGCGCAGATTCGCCTGGCGCGCGAGACCGGCTTGCCGGTCGTCTTCCACCAGCGCGACGCGGTCGACGACTTCTGCGCAATCCTACGCGACGAATGGGCGGCGGGGATGCGCGGCGTCGTGCATTGCTTTACCGGAACGTCAAAGGAGGCGCGCGCCTTCGTCGACGAGTTCGGCCTCGTTCTCGGAATCGGCGGCGTACTCACCTTTCCCAACGCGCACGCGCTCCGCGAAGCGGTCGCCGCGGTGGGCGCAGAGCATCTCGTGCTCGAGACCGACTGCCCCTATCTCGCGCCGGTACCGATGCGCGGTAAACGCAACGAGCCGGCATTCGTCACGCATACGGCTGCAAGACTGAGTGAGGTGCTGGGGATGCCGCTCGACGAGCTGGTCGCAACGACCGATGCGAACGCGGCTACGCTTTTGCGCATCTGAACGCTTTCGCGCCGAGCCACTGCGCTTCGATCCGCGCGCGGACCGCGCCCGCGATCGCACGATCGCCGGTGCAAACGCCCCAATCGGTCATGTTCCAGCGCCCCTCGCAGTAGGTGGCGTTCGCCGATCCGAGCCAGACGTTGCCGCCGGAAACCGCGGCCTTCGTCGAATCGGCACAGAGGCGAACTTGAACGCCGCTGCGAGCGAGCGTTTCGAGCGCTGCGCGCTCGCGCGGTGCGCCGCGCAAGTCGCGCTCGGCGACGAGCAGCCGCGGAGCCGCCCCGGCACAGCCGAGCGACTTCAACGCGGCATAGACCGCATTACCGGTTCCGAACGACTCGCTCTCCACGATGACGCCGTCGTCTGCGCGGGCGTGGGCGAGAAGGCGCGCTTCCTGTGCGAGCGCCGTCGCCTTGGTCGAGGGTATCGACGCCCATTCGGCGCGCTCGTCGTCGCGCAGGACGACGTCGTCGCGATTCCAGTTCCTTTCGTCTAAGTAGAGGGCACCGTCGACGGCGATCGCTTTGGCGTGAAGCCCGTTGTGAAGCGACGCGACGGCACCCGCTTCGCGCAGTTCGGCAACGACCTTCGCGTTGTGGTCGCGCAGCGCGCCGCTGCGGTCGTGGTAGGGGCATCCTTCGAGCTCGACCGCAACATGCGTCCCTTGACGTGCGGCATCCTCGAGCGCTCGCACGATCGAGCCGCGAAGCGTGTACGCCTCGACCGCAACGTTTTCGGCGCCGGTTAGCCGAGCGATCATCGCATCGGTCGTGGTAAGCGCGAGCATCGCGCTTGCCATCACGACGAGGCAGGCGACGACTAGAGCGCGAGCGTTTCCCAGGGGAATGCGGCGGGCGATTTGGAAGCCAGGCGAGCACCATGACTTCGGCTCCCATGCCCAGCCGCGCCGGCGGCGAGAAAGGCGCCTTCGTGCGCGAGATGTTCGCGCGCATCGCTCCGCGCTACGATCTGGCCAATCGCCTGCTGACGATGGGGCTCGACGAGCGCTGGCGGCGGCGAGCGATCCGTCTGCTCGCTCCGCCGCGCGGAGGCCGAGTACTCGACTGCTGCTGCGGGACGGGCGACCTCGTCTTCGGCCTGCTTCGCAGCGACTCGAAGCTCGAGGTGACCGGCATCGACTTTTGCCGTCCGATGCTCGAGCGCGCCCGCGAGCGCTCCGAGCGCGCCGGCCGGCACGGCGCTCGTTTCGTCGAGGGCGACGTCATGGCGATGCCGTTCGAAGATAATAGCTTCGACGGAGCGACGATGGGCTTCTCATTGCGCAACGTCGTCGACATCGATGCGACGCTGCGTGAGATTCTGCGCGTGCTCGAGCCGGGCGCTCGATTCGTAAGCCTCGACGTAACGAAGGCGCCGAATCGCACCTTCAAACGCCTCTTCGATCTCTACTTCTATGGCATCGTTCCGTTCGTCGGTGGAATCGTCGGCGGATCGCGCAGCGCGTATAGTTACTTGCCAAACTCGCTGACGCACCATCCGAAGGCACCCGAGCTGCGCGACGCCTTCACGCGAGCCGGCTTCGAGCGCGCCGGTTACGTGCCGCTGATGGGCGGAGCGATCGCCATTCACTTCGGAACGAAGGCGTGAGCACCACCGATTCTCCGCGCGCGACGGGCACCGATCTCCACGCGCTCGTCGAGGAGTTCTTCCGGGCCACTTTCTCGACCGATAATCCGATCATCACCGAGGCTATCAAACGGATGCTGGCCGCCGGCGGAAAACGGCTGCGCCCGCGCATCACGCTGCTCGCCGCCGAATCCTGCGGCGGGAATGCGGTCGAGCATCTCCATCTCGCCGCGTACATGGAGCTCATTCACGTGGCGACGCTCGTTCACGACGACGTCGTCGACAACGCGAGCACGCGGCGCGGCGTGAACGCGACCGCGGTCGATTACGGCAATCGGGTCAGCGTCCTCGCCGGCGACTACCTCTTCGCGTGGATCTTCAAGAACGTCACGTCGAACTATCCGCACCCCATTCCGAACGTGCTCTCGGCAACGCTCGCCGATATCTGCGACGGCGAAGTGCTCCAGCTCCAAGCGCTCGGCAACCTCGACCTGCCGTTCGAAGCCTACGTCGAGATCGCGCGGAAGAAGACGGCCTCGCTCTTTGCGGCCTCGGCGCAATGCGGCGCGATCATGGGCGGGGGCTCGCCGGAGGAAGTCGCGGCCTTGCACGAGTTCGGCGAATCGTTCGGGATCGCGTTTCAAATGAAGGACGATCTGCTCGACATGACCGCCGACGAACGCTCGCTCGGCAAACCGGCCGGTAACGATCTCACCGAGCGCAAGATTACGATTCCATTGATCGCGGCGCTCGCCTCGGGCAACGGCACCTTTCGCGCGGAGGTTCGCCGCTTCTACGACGGCGGATCGAACGAGGCGATCCCCGCCATCGTCGACGGGATCGAGCGCGCGGGCGGCTTGGCCGCGACGCGCGAGCAGATCGCCCGTTTCGTCGAGCGGGCCAAGAGCGCTTTGAAGCCGATTGCGCCGGGCACGGCGAAGAGCGCACTACTGAAACTCACGGAGGCCCTCGAATCATGAACATTCATCCGCTTCTCGCACTCATCGACGCCCCGATCATCATCGGAATCCTCGTCGTCGGCGCGCTGCTCTTCGGAGCGGACAAACTGCCCAAACTGGCGCGCAGCGCCGGGCAGGCAAAAAAAGAGTTCCTCGTCGGGCAAGCCGAGGCGGACGAAGCGGCCGAGAGAGCGCGCGAGGAAGCGCGTCAACGCGCCGCCTCGCAGCGCGCCGACATCATGAATAACGTAGAGGCCGGATCGATCTCGGGCGAATCCGTCCCGCCGCCGACGCCCGGCCACGGAACCCAAAGCTCGTAGCACTAGGAGTCGTGTCATCCTGAGCGAGCGCGCAGCGCGAGTCGAAGGGGACGCGCAATGGGATCAAAAGGAGATGCCCTTTACGGAGCACCTGCGGGAGCTCCGCAACCGTCTCCTGATCTCGATGGCGACCGTCGGGGTTATCGCCGTCGTTCTCTTCTGGCCGTCGCAGTTCGTCATCCGCTGGATGATGAACGAGTACTTCCACGGCATCGAGCTGCACGCGTTCGGTCCCGCCGACGTCATCTTCACCGAGTTCAAGTTCTCGGTCATCGGCGGAATTGTCATCGGATTGCCGGTGCTCATGCAGCAGCTCTGGCTCTTCGTCGTGCCTGCGATTCACCCGCGCACGCGAAGAATGGTCTACTCGTTTATCGTTCCGTCGCTGCTGCTCGCTGCGGTTGGACTGGCCTTCGCGCACTTCGTCGTGATCCCGCGCGTCGTCACCGCCCTGCTGCACATCACCGATGCGGTTGCCACCCCAACCTTCGGGGTCGCGTCGACGCTCAACTTCGTGATGATTCTGCTCGCGCTCTTCGCGATCATCTTCCAAACGCCGATCGTGCTGATCGGTTTGGCCCGGCTCGGAATCGTCAACGCGAGCTCCTTGAAGCGCTACCGCCGCCACGCGCTCTTCGGCTTCTTCATCGCGGGCGGCCTAGCCGCGCCCGACGGCAATCCGCTGACGATGGCGCTGCTCGCGCTGCCGATGTACGCGCTTTACGAGATCTCGATCTGGATCATTGCGCCGCTGGAGCGCCGCTGGTCCTTGGCTCGGACGACCGCGTGACGCTCGCCGTTCGCGCGCTATACGCAGAGTTCGTGCGCACGTTCGGTAACGTGCTCTTTGCCGTCTCGCTCTTCGTCGTTTGGGGCCTGCTGACGCTCGTCGGCGTCGTCGTCGAACAGGGGGCGGATCCGAGTCTTTACTTCCAGAGCTACGCGGCACCGATCGCCCGAGCGATCCTTCGGCTCAACTTCGATAACATCTATCACTCGCCGTGGTACGTTGGGATCGTCGGGTTGATCTTACTATCGCTTGCGGTCTGCACGTTCAAGCGCGTCATTCCCGCCCGACTACCGCCGTTGCGCCCGGTCAGCGTCGAGAAGATCCCGCTGCACGCGGTCTTCGAAACCGACGGCGACGCCGCCGACGTGCGGCGGCGCTTATCGGAGTCGCTTGCGGCGCGCGGCTGGCAGATGCGCGAGCGCATCTTCGGCGGCGTGGAGTGGAGCTTCGCCGACAAACACAACTGGGCGCGGCGCGGCGTTCTCGTCGCGCACGCCGGTTTCGTCATCATCGCCGCCGGCACGACGCTGTACTGGGCGCGTGGCTTCTCGGGTGGGACCGCGCTGTTGACCGGACACACGGCGCAGATTCCGCAGACCCACGCGTTGATTCACCTCGACGATTTCGCCTATACGATCGCGCCGATCATGACCAAGAGCGGGATGGTCTATCAACCCGTCGATTACGTCTCGCACGTCACGGTGATCGGAAGAGACGGCATTCCCAAGCATTTGACCGTTCGCGTGAATCACCCGATCGACATCGACGGCACGCTCTACTACCAAGCCAGCTACGGATTCGGAATGCAGTTCCTCGTCACGCGGCAGGGCGAGCGCAACGCCGAGCTTTCGAGCCGCACCCTGCTCGAAGGCGAATCGTTCGATCTTCCGGGAACGCAGCGTACCCTCGTTTACGAACGATTCGCTCCCACCGTCGATAAGCAAAGCGGAATGCCGACGGCCGATCCGCGCGTTAACGATCCCGCCGTCTTGCTCGGCGCGTCGGATAGCGGGAACTCACTCGGCGAGGCGCTCGTTCCGCTCGGCTCGTCGATCGATCCGGGCGGCGGCTGGCGGGTCACTCCGAAGCGGTACGTGCTCTACAGCGGCTTCCAATACCGCTACGATCCCGGCGTTCCGCTGGTGGGAATCGGCGCCTTCGTTCTGCTGGCGGGACTGATGATCTCGTTTTACTTTCTGCCGGCTCGTCTGTACGTGCGGGTAGACGAGGTCGCGCCCGGCCGCTCGCGGGTCGGTGCGGCGGCAACGACGGTAAAGGGATATGACGTTTTCGCCAACGAGTTCGAGCGGCTTGTGCTAGCGTTAGGCCGAAGGACCGAGCCCGGCCCAAGCCTGGCCTAACGAGGTAGCGAAGAAATGCCGCTCGACGAACTGCTGATTGCCGTAGCTCTGGGAGCCTATGTCGTGGGTGCCCTGGCGCTCTTGCTCTACTTTTTCTCGCGCGATGTCTGGGCGCGTAATCTCGGCGCGGCGCTAGCCATCCTCGGATGTGCCGCGCAGTTCGCACAACTCATCGCGCGGTGGGAGATCACGCACGTTTGGCCGCTGCTCAACCTCTACGGCTCGCTCTCGCTCTTTGCCGCGATGTCGGTTGCGATCTATGTCGGCTTCGCCTTCCGCTACCGCATCTGGTTTGCCGGCGGATTCGTGCTCGCGCTCGCCGCGATATTCTTGGCATACGGCGTCACTTGGTACGAAGGAACGATGCCGCCGGTACCCTCGCTGCAATCCTATTGGGCGAAGATCCACGTGCCGATCGTCGTCTCTTCGTACGCGGCTTTTCTCGTCTCGTTCGTCTTTTCGTGCCTCTATTTGCTGAAGTACTACGCGGAGCAGAGCTTTAGCGGAAAGCGCGTGCTGGCAGCGGCCTCGGCTGAGGCCGGCTCGACGATTCTGGCCGGAGAGCGCATCTTCGACGCGATGAGCGCGGCCGCCGATGCCGCCGGCATCGATTTTGGACGAGGCATCGCACGCGATACGCCCGCAATGGCTGCAGCCGCCGCGACGGGGAATCCCGTCGCTCGCTGGCTCCTCTCACTGCCCACCCTCGCACAGCTCGACGTCATCACCTACCGGGCCGTGGCGATTGGGCTCCCGCTGATCTCGGTGGGCATCATTACCGGCGCGATGTGGGCGAAAGAGGCCTGGGGCGCCTACTGGCAGTGGGATCCAAAGGAGACGGCGGCGCTCTTTTCGTGGATCATCTACCTTGCCTACATGCACCTGCACACGCGTCATTCGTGGCGCGGGCTGCGCACGAGTTGGGTAAGCGTGATCGGCTTTCTCTCGATTATCTTCTGCTACTTGGGCGTCAATATCTGGATCTCGGGCCTGCACAGCTACAAGATGTGATACCGGTGCGCGCCGCCGCTCGCCCGACGGCCTGCGAAGCCGGGCCGCGCCGGCGGGGTCGCATCCGAGTTTCGTCCTGGCCGACGGGAAGGGGCGGGCTTACAATAACCGCAAATGAGGCTGCGACCCGTAGCCTACGCTTCCTGGGAGAACGATCTTGTCCGAATCGCATGGCGACGCTTCGCAAGGCGCCGCTCGTAAAATAGTGAGCGCGCACGACCTTCCGCAGACCGAGGACGAAATCACGCGCCGCACCTTCATGGCGAATGCCACGCTGGCAATCGGCGGCATCGTCGGCCTCAGCCTTGCCATCCCGATCGTCGGCTCACTCCTCCCGCCCAAGAGCTCCTCGACGGGAAGCTGGTCGCCGCTCGACGCGCAAGAACTCGACGCGCTGCAGAAGGCGACCGCGAAGCCGGTCAAGATGACGTTCACCCTCAAGTTCGTCGACGGATACCTCCCCGAGCAATCGGCGGAGGAGTACTGCTGGGGCATTCGCGTCGACAACAATGCGAAGTTCGTAGCCGCGCGACCCGACCTCTTCACGCTGCCGGGCGGCAAGCCCGACGTTCCATACGACGTCGTGAACATGAACTTCGTCATCTTTAGCCCGATCTGCCCGCATCTAGGCTGCTACTACAGCTGGAGCGATGCGCAGAACCGATTCATGTGCCCCTGTCACGGCTCGCAGTATACCTTCGACGGAACGCACGTCGCGGGGCCGGCTCCACGCGGACTCGATCCGCTGCCGCTGCGCGGACAGAGCGGCAAAGCGGACGTTATGTGGATCGTCTACCAATCGAACACGCCCTCGCGCATCGTCGTCTCGTATCAGGCATAGGTAAGAGCTGATGTTGAATTGGATCGAAAAACGAACCGGCTTCATCTCGATGACGCAGGAGTTCCTCACGGAAGACGTGCCGGGGGGAGCGAGCTACTGGTACGTCTTCGGCAGCGCGACCCTCTTCGCGATGATCGTGCAGATCGTCACCGGCATCTTCCTGACGTTCTTCTACGCGCCCTCGGCAGCGACGGCGTGGGAATCGACCCGCGCGATCTATCTCAACCCCTACACGCACTTCCTCATCTCGGTGCATTACTGGGGCTCCTCGGCGATGATCGCCCTCGTCTTCCTGCATCTGTTGCAAGTGCTGATCTTCGGCGCGTATAAGGCGCCGCGCGAGCTGCAGTGGGTCGTCGGCGTGCTCTTGCTGCTCGTCACGCTCGTCCTCGGACTCACCGGGTATCTCTTGCCGTGGGATATGGATGCGTACTTTGCATCCCAAGTCTCGCTGAACATCGTCGGTTTGGCGCCGATCGCCGGACCGGTGATGCAGCACATCGCCCAGGGCGGCGGCAGCATGGGCACGGCTACGATCAACCGCTTCTTCGGCCTGCACGTCTGGTTGATGCCCGCGGTCCTGGTCGCACTCGTCGGCGCGCATTTGGCGATCTTCCGCCACAACGGCTCGGCCGGTCCGGTCGTGGAAGATCCGCGCACGCTCAAACCCGGACGCTTTTGGCCGGATCAGTTCTTCATGGACGGTGCGTTCTCGCTCATCGTCTTCATCATCATCTGCTTCCTCTCGTTCGTCGCGCCGCCGTATCTCGACGAGAAGGCCAATCCGACGAAGTTTTTCGTGCCGTATCCGGCCTGGTATTTCTTATCGCTCTTCGGTCTGCTCGCGCTGGTGCCGCCGGAGATCCATCTCGGGCCGTTGGTGATCGGAACGGAGTTGATCGCGACGATCATCGGGCCGACGGTCTTCTTGGTGGTGATTCTCTTGCTGCCGTGGCTCGATCGCAGCAAGAGCCGTAGCTTCTCCGGCCGCGCCGGGCTCCTGTGGATCGCGGCGTTGGTCATCGCCGGCATCGTGGCGCTGACAACGTTCGGACAGCTCACGACGATGGCCAAACAAGCCGCCGCACCCGCCTCGCCGCCGGAGTCGGTCGTGCTCGCCGCCGCGCCGGCCGAGGCGGCGACCGTCTCGAGCACTACTACTTCCGCAGCGAGCAGTCCGGGTGCACCCGTCTTTTCGCAGAACTGTTCGAGCTGTCACGGCGCGCAGGGACAGGGCGTTCCCGGCACGTTCCCGCCGCTTGCGAACAATCCGGTCGTAACGGGCGATCCGAACAAGGTCATCGGCATCCTGCTCAGCGGCTTGCACGGCTCGATCTCGGTCGGCGGCTCGACGTATAACGGTCAGATGCCGGCCTGGAAGGGCACGCTGACCAACAAGCAGATCGCCGACGTCATCACGTACATTCGCGGATCGCTGGGCAATAACAAAGCCCCGGCCGTTACCGAAGCGCAAGTCGCCGGCTACAAACCGTGATCTGCAGGAAGCGCTGATTTAGCTCAGCGACAGGGCGGTCCGTCGTATAAGACGAGGGCCGCCTTTTTGTCGATCGCGACGACGCGCCGCCGGCGCCCGAACGATTCGCCGAACGCGGATCGCTCGGCCGGAACGATCACCCACGCACGCGGCGCGTCGCATATGAACGAACGCGGATCGACGCCGTCACTCTGCGGATCGCCATTGCCGGCGGATGCCAGAACGCGAACGACTGGCCGCGTGTAGAAGAGCAGCGCGTTTGCACCCGAGACGTTTTGTATTCCGACCACGTCGCCGCTCTTGCGCCCGCGCTCGATGCGCGCGGCCAATCGCGGAATGGGCTTGAAGACCTCGGTGCGCGGAAGAACGCCGACCGCCAACACGTCGGTGGCAACGATCGCCGCGAGCGCGAGCGCGTAGGGCGCGAGGCGCGCCGTCTGCTTCCGCGCGACGAGCAGCGCGGTCAAGAGCGAACCGGCAAAGATCGCTGCAGCCATCGCGAGCAGCGGCGGCACGGCCCCGGCGACTTCGGCCGTTAGCCGGTTATTGCGGGTGAAGAGCGCGATCGCCAGTGCGAGCGCGCCGATGGTGAACGGAACGGTCGCCGCCGAGATGATCGCCGAGCGCGTTCCGCCCTTGCGAGCGACCGCGTCGAAGTAGAGCGCGGTGATCACCGCGAGCGCCGGAAACTCGAGCGCGACGTAGTTCGGCAGTTTCGTCCGCGCGAAGCTGAAAAAGAGCAACGGCATCACGATCCAAACGATGGCGAGGCGGACGAGCGGCGCCGGCTCGGGCATCGGCGAGTCGCCGCGCAGTTGGCGAACGGCGTAGACGATCGCCATCGGCAGAAACGCGATCCAGGGAAAGAATCCCAAAATGATGACGGGCAAGTAATACCAGAGCGGACCCGCCTGATTCTCGATGACGCCGGTGTAGCGGCCGATGGTGTACTCGCCGATCAGTTTCTCGAGCGGAAAGAGATGAAAATGCAGAACGAGCGCGAGCGGCCACGGAACGATCAATGCAATGAAGATCGCCGCTCCGCCGATCCATCCGCGCGCCGGCAGTTTGGCCATCTGCTCGCAGCGGCAGTTCCAGAGATAGAACGGCACGATGGTTAAGAGCGCGATCACGGGCGCGACGAAGCCCTTGGCTAAGAAGCCGGCTGCGGCGGCGATCCAGCCGTAGATCGCATAGCGGGAGCGGCCGGTCTCGAGCGACTCGAACCACCAGAGAATCGTCATCGCAACGGCCAGGTCGAGCAAGGGATCCATGATTGCCAGGCGCCCGATCACCGCCTGCATCAACGACGTGGAGAGTACGACCGCCGCGTAGATGCCCGCGCGCACTCCCGCGCGCCGCGCCACCGTGTAGCCGGTGAAGGCTCCCAGAGCGATCGTCGCCAGCGCCGAGGGCAGGCGTAAGGCGAACGCACTCGGTCCAAAGAGCGATGCAAAGGCCGCGGCGAGCCAGAAATAGAGCGGAGGCTGAACGAAGTACGGTACGCCGTTGAGATGCATGACCACCCAGTCGTGCGTCAGCAGTATCTCGCGCGCGACCTCACCATACGCCGTTTCGCTATTATCCCAGAGCGTGCCGACCCAGAGGCCGGGCACCGTAATGAGCGCCGCGACGAATGCACCAATCCAGGCCGCTCGGGCTGCTCCTCTCCCGGTGCTCGTCATCAATCGCGGCCCGTCACCTAGGCGGTTTTTAGCTGCCGGCCGCGGAACTCTTTGTGCGTTCGTATGCTCCCCATATCACTCCGGCCGAACGGTCGTCGAGCCGTTATCGTCGGCGGAGGCGACGTCGCGGCACGTAAAGCCGAATCGATCGCGGACGCCGGATTCCCAATCTTCGTCGTTGCCGAACGAATCGGCGACCGGCTTCGCGCATTCTTAAGCACGAACGGCAGCTCGTACGCGCAGCGCGCGTACGAATCGAGCGACGTGGCCGGCGCGACGCTAGTCGTCGCAGCCACCGACGATTCCGAACTCAATGCACGCATCGTCGCCGACGCCCGCACCGCGCAAGCGCTCGTCTGCGACGCCGGAAATCCCGCTCGCGGCGATTTTACGATGCCCGCGACGCAACGCGTCGGAGCGCTGACCATCGGCGTCGAGTCCGGCGGGAATGCGCCGGCCTTTTCGCGACGCGTCGCGCGCGACCTCGCCGATGCGCTCGGTAAGCGCTACGGCGAGGCGCTCGAAACGCTCGCGCGCATGCGAACGTACGTCCTGGAGACCTTTGCGCCGGCGGAGCGCGCGACGATTCTGCGCGCGCTAGCCGAACGCCCGATCGAGGAACTCGCGCGAGCGCCGGCAACGCTGATCTGTGCGACGCGCGAGAGCGCGCTGGCGCTGACGCAGAGCCGCAGCATTGCCGCACGTCTGGCCGAACGCTGCATCGCGACGCGGCTGCTCGGCGTAACGACGACGGGCGATCGCGACCGGGTGACTCCGATCGAGCAGATCGGAGCCGTCAACGTCTTCGTCAAAGAGCTCGAGAGTGCACTGCGCGACCGGCGCGCCGATTATGCGGTTCACTCGTGCAAGGACCTTCCGGGCTCGTTACCCGCCGATATGCATCTTGCCGCGATTTCGCAGCGAGCCGACCCGCGTGACGTCTACTGCAGCGAACGCTATCCCGACTTGGCGGCGCTTCCGGCCGGCGCGGTCGTCGGCACGTCGAGCCCTCGCCGCCGCGTTCAGCTCGAAGCGCTGCGTCCCGACTTGCGTTACGAATCGCTGCGCGGCAACGTCGATACGCGTCTACGTAAGCTCGCCGCAGGCGAGTACGACGCGATCGTTCTGGCGATGGCCGGGCTTGAGCGCCTCGGCGCAACCGCGACGCACGTCGTTCCGTTCCCGATCGAAGTCATGGTTCCGGCCGTCGGGCAAGGCGCGCTCGCGATAGAGACGCGCGCCGACGACGAGCACCTTGCGACGCTGCTTCGCGATGCGGCCGGCGATCCGGTGAGCGAGCTCTGCGTCACCTGCGAGCGCGCGGCGCTCGCTGCGATGCGCGCCGGGTGCAGCGCGCCGCTCGGCATCCACGCGTCGTTCCAGACCGAAACGATGGTCGTGCACGGGGCCTACGCGCCGGAGCGCGGCGCGCTCGTTCGCACGAAGCTCGAACGCGCGATCGCAACGCTTGCGCAAGCACGCGAGCTCGGCGCCGAAATCGCGGAGCGCTTGCAGTCCGCTACCGTAAGTTCGGGGGTGGGAAACTGATCGTAATACGTCCGCGGCGTCTGCGCCGCACCGAGGTCGTGCGCGCGCTCGTTCGCGAGCACCGCATCCACGTCGAGCAGCTCGTCCAGCCGCTCTTCGTCGCCGAACGCGCCGCGGATGCGGGACCGATCGAGTCGATGCCCGGCATCGCACGCCTCGAGCTCGACGGCGCCGTCGCCGCGGCACGCGAGCTCTTTTCGCTCGGCATCAAGAGCGTGCTGCTCTTCGGCATTCCCTCCGCCAAGGACGCTGCGGCATCGAGCAGCTACGATCCCGAAGGAATCGTTCAACGCACGATTCGCGCGATCAAGGAGGCGGTGCCGGAGATGGTCGTCATCGCCGATCTCTGCTGCTGCGAGTACACCGATCACGGTCACTGCGGCATCCTGAACGGAGACGGCGCGGTCGAAAACGATGCGACCGTCGAGCTCCTCTGCCGGATCGCCCGCACCTACGCGGCGGCAGGGGCCGACGTCATCGCGCCCTCCGATATGATGGACGGACGCGTCGCGGCGATTCGCGGCGCACTGGACCGCGACGGCGCGAAGGACGTCGCGATCATGGCGTACAGCGCAAAGTACGCCTCGGCATTCTACGGCCCGTTCCGCGAAGCGGCGGGATCGACGCCGCAATTCGGCGACCGGCACAGCTATCAGATGGATCCGCCCAACGCGCGCGAGGCGCTGCGCGAGATCGCGCTCGACATTGCCGAAGGCGCCGATATCGTCATGGTCAAGCCTGGGCTTCCATACCTCGACGTGTTGCGCGCCGCGCGCGAGCGATTCGACGTTCCGCTCGCGGTCTTCAACGTAAGCGGTGAATATGCGATGCTCAAAGCAGCGGCGGCGACACGGGTGGCTCGACGAAGCGCGGGCCGTCGACGAGCTCTTGACGTCGTTCGTGCGGGCCGGCGCCGATATCGTCATCACCTACTTTGCGCGCGAGTACGCGCGGCGCCATGGATAGCGTCGCGATCCTCCTGCTCGCCGGCGGCGAAGCGCGGCGCTTCCCCGGCAAGCTCGCCCACGCGATCGACGGCGAGCCGATGCTCGTGCGCTGCTTCCGCCGCCTTCGCGAAACGGGGCGGCCGGTCTACGTCGCGGCGAAGGGCTCCTTTCCGCGCGACATCGATGCCGCGATCGAGGGGCCGATGATCGTCGATCGGCGGCCCGGGTGCGGCCCGCTCGCCGCATTTCTCGATGCCTGCTGCACGATCGAGGCCGAGCGTGTCTTCGCCGTCGCGGCCGATCAGCCGAATCTCGAGGCCGCCGTGCTCGATCGCATCGCGGCTGCGTGGCAGCCCGGCGACGAAGCGGTCGTGCCGGAGCACGCCGGAGGGATCGAACCGCTCGCGGCGCTCTACGATCGCACCGCGGCGCTGCGCGAGGGATTCGAGTTGCGGGGCAAGGGCGCCATGCGAGACCTCATCGAACGTCTGGCCGCGCGCTTCGTTTCGTGCGACGCCCAGAGTTTTCACAACGTCAACGAAATCGGGGATCTGCCATGAAAGCCGGTTCATCGTGAAGCTGGAACGCTCGATCACCGCCTTTGCGCGGGCCCGGCGCGTCATCGCCGGCGGCGTCAACTCGCCCGTCCGCGCGCTCGGCGCGGTCGGACTCTCGCCGGTCTTCATGAAGAGCGGTTCGGGCGCGATGCTCTACGATCTCGACGGTCACGAGTACATCGACTACGTGATGTCGTGGGGAGCCGTGCTGCTCGGTCACGCGCATCCCGCGGTAACGCGCGCGATTACCAACGCCGCGGCGCGCGGAACCTCATTCGGAACGCCGACCGAGCTCGAGAGCGAGCTTGCGGAGACGATCGTTTCGATGATGCCTTCGATCGAACGGCTGCGCTTCGTCTCGAGCGGCACCGAAGCGACGATTTCGGCGATTCGTCTCGCTCGCGGTTTCACGCGCCGCGACAAGATCGTCAAGTTCGCCGGCTGTTACCACGGTCACGGCGATTCGTTCTTGATCGCCGCCGGTTCCGGCGCGTTGACGCACGGAGTGCCGAACTCGCCCGGCGTCACCGAGGGCGTCGCGCGCGACACGATCCTTCTAGCATTCAACGACACCGAGGCCGCCCAGAAGACCTTCGCCGCCGCCGGCGACTCGATCGCCGCGGTGATAGTCGAGCCGTATCCCGGCAACATGGGGCTCGTGCTGCCGGAACCCGGATATCTGCAGAAGCTGCGCGAGCTCTGCACGGCATCGGGTGCGCTGCTGATCTTCGACGAGGTGATGAGCGGTTTTCGCGTCGCGCGCGGCGGCGCGCAGGCACTCGAAGGCATCGTTCCCGACTTGACGACGCTGGGGAAGATCATCGGCGGCGGCTTGCCGGTTGCCGCATTCGGCGGCCGCGCCGACATCATGGCCTACCTCTCTCCCGATGGACCCGTCTACCAGGCCGGAACGCTCTCGGGCAACCCGATCGCAATGGCGGCCGGGCTCGCCGTGCTGACCGCCGTCGCGGGCGACGCGACCCTCTACGAGCGTCTCGACGCGACGGCCGCCGCGCTCTGCGACGGGCTCTCAGCCGTGATGCAGCGTCACGGCATCTCGCATCAGGTCGCTCGCGCCGGGGCGATGTTCTCGCTCTTCTTCGTTCCCGAGCCGGTACGCGATCTAGAGAGCGCCCAAAAGTCCGATCGGGCACTCTTCGCGAAGTACTTTGGCGCCATGCTCGATCGCGGTGTCTACCTCGCTCCCTCGCCCTTCGAAGCGAACTTTCTTTCGGCTGCCCATACGCCGCGCGACGTCGAGTGGACGGTTGCGGCCGCCGACGCCTCGCTCGGCGCCCTCGTGGCGACCGCATGATCGATCCCAAGCTCCAAGCGAGCCGCCTGGAGTCGGCCGAGCCCCTGGTCGAGGTCTCGATCCCCCGGCTCTACGCGTATCATCGGGCGCTTCGACAGGCGCACGCGAGCGGGAAGCGGACGATCACCTCGCACGGACTCGCCGCGCTGCTCGGGCATACGATCGCCAGCACGCAGATACGCAAGGATCTCTCGGCGCTGGGTCCCTTCGGCCGCCGCGGCCAGGGCTATGCGATCGATCCGCTTGTCGAACAGCTCGCCTGGGTCTTAGGATTGGAGCATGACTGGCGGATCGCGATCGTTGGTTTTGGGTATCTCGGGCGTGCGTTCGCCTCGTTCATCAGCGCGCGCGAACGGCGCTTCAACGTCGCCGCGATCTACGACCGCGCCCCCGACGTCATCGGTCAGCGTTGGAACGGCATCGTCGTCCGCAGCGCCGACGAAATGGAGCAGACACTTCCCGAGACGGGCTGCAACATCGCCGTGATCTCCGTTCCCGCCGAAGCCGCTCAACAGAGCGCGCAGCGCGTCGCCGATCTCGGCATTCGCGCGATTCTCAACTTCGCGCCGATGCCGCTCCACTTACGCGGACCGGTCATCGTGCGAAACATCGACCTCGCCGGTGAGATGGCGATTCTCACCCACCGGCTGAGTTTAGAGTAACGCCGATGCCGCTCGTCTGCATCGGGCTCTCGCACCGTACCGCGCCGGTCGAAGTGCGCGAACGCCACGCGTTCCCGCCCTCGCGCATGGCCGAGGCGCTCGTGGCCCTGCGCGACTACGAGGCGGTGCGCGAAGCGGTCATGCTGCAGACCTGCGGACGTTTGGAGATTTACGCCGCGCTCGACGATTACGAGGACGGCGTCGTCCAGATCAAATCGTTTCTTTCAAACTTCCGCCACGGAACGACCGGCTACGACATCGAGTCGTATCTCTACACGCTGCTCGGGCGCCAGGCGGTAGAGCATCTCTTCCGCGTCTGCACCGGCCTCGATTCGATGCTGATCGGCGAAGCCGAGATCCTCGGACAGGTCAAGGATGCCTACGTCGCGGCGACGCGCGCCAAGTCGCTGGGGCGCACGCTTCACCGGCTCTTCCGCGAGGCGATCGCGGCCGGCAAGACGGCGCGCGCGCAGACGCGCATCGGCGGCGAGTCGGTCTCATTTGCGACCGCTGCGGTCGAGGCGGCGCGCGCCCGGCTCACGACGCTCGAAGGCACCTCGATTCTCGTCGTCGGCGCCGGAAAGATGGGACGTGCCGCGGTAAAGCGGCTGCGGCAGGAAGGCGCGCAGCGCGTCATCGTCGTCAACCGCACGCTCTCGCGTTCGCGCGACCTCGTGAGCGAAGCCGGCTTCGGCGAGGCCGTCGAGCTGCCGGAGCTTACCAGCGCAATAGCCGAGGCCGACGTCGTGGTTGCATCGACCGGTTCCTCCGATTTCGTGCTCGATGAAGCAACGGTACGGCGTGCGATGGCGCAACGCCCGGAGCGTGCGCTCTTCATCGTCGACATTGCGGTGCCGCGCGACGTCGATCCGACGGTCGCGGAGGTTCCGAACGTCTCGCTGGTCGACATCGATGGGCTCAAATCGGTCGTCGACGAGCGCCTCGATCTCCGGCGCGAAGCGATTCCTGCGGCCGAAGAGATCATCGCCGAATACGTCGAGCGCTTCGAGAACTGGTATCGTGCGCGCGTCGCGGTTCCGGTCATCGCGCGATTGACGCAAAAGGCCGAGGCGATCCGCGTTGCCGAGCTCGAGCGCCTCTTCGCGCGCTGCGCCGATCTCGACGAACGCGAGCGCATGCTCGTGACCGGCATGACGATGACGATCGTCTCCAAGCTGCTGCACTCGGCGATCCTGCGGATTCGCGAGAAGGCGACGCTCGATCACGCCGAGGCGCTCTCGAGCGCGCGCGTGCTCGACGATCTCTTCGAGCTCAATCTCTCGGATGCCGGAAAATAACCGCCTAGGCCGAGTCGCTCTCGTCGGTGCAGGCCCGGGCGATCCGGGCCTGCTGACGTTACGGGCCGCACAAACACTGCGCGAGGCCGAGGTATTGCTCTACGACGCGCTGGCAAGCGACGCGATCGTTGCGCTCGCGCCGCCGCAATGCGAGCGCATCTACGTCGGCAAACGCGCCGGCGAGCATGCGATGCCGCAAGCGGATATCGAAGCGCTGGCGATTGCGAAGGCGCGCGCGGGACGCTTCGTCGTGCGCCTCAAAGGTGGCGACCCGTTCGTCTTCGGACGCGGCGGCGAAGAGGCCGAAGCGCTGCAGGCCGCGGGAGTCGCGTTCGAGATCGTGCCCGGGATCAGCTCGGCGCTGGCAGCGCCCGCGTACGCCGGGATCCCGGTGACGCACCGCGAGCACGCTGCATCGTTCACGGTGCTCACCGGTCACGAAGATCCAAGCAAGGCCGCCTCGACGCTCGACTGGGCAAAGCTCGCCGATCCGAAGCGCACGCTGCTGATCTTGATGGGAACCGCAAACCTCTGCGAGATTGCCGAGCAGCTCGTCGCCAACGGACTCGCCGGGACGACGCCCGTCGCCGTCGTCTCCGACGGCACGCGTCCGACGCAGCGCACCGTGGTCGGAACGCTCGCTTCGATCGCGCAAGACGTCAAGCACGCGAACGTCGGGGCGCCGGCAGTCATCGTCGTCGGCGAGGTCGCGCGCCTGCGCGAACGGCTCCGCTGGTTCGACGCACGGCCGCTCTTCGGCAAGCACGTCGCGATCACGCGCGCCGGCGAACAATCCGAGAGCTTTGCCCGCGCCCTCCTCGAGCGCGGTGCCGAACCGGTGCGCGCGCCGGCAATCGCCATCGCGCGCCCCGACGACTCGAAGCCGGGCGAGGATGCAATCGACGCCTTGGGCTCGTTCGATTGGGTCGTCTTTACCTCGCAGAACGGCGTCGACGCCTTCTTCGGCCGGCTTGCCGCACGCAGCGCCGACGCACGCGCGCTGCGCGATGCCAAAGTTGCGGCGATCGGCGAGCGCACCGCGGAGCGGTTGCGCGCGCACGGAATCGTAGCCGACGCCGTTCCCGAAACCTTCGTTGCCGAAGCGGTTGCGCGCGCGGTGATCGACGGCTCGCGTCCCGGAGCACGCGTCCTCATCTATCGCGCGCAAGAAGCGCGCGACGTCTTGCCGCGCACGCTCGAAGAGGCGGGCTTGAGCGTCACGATCGCACCGGCGTACAAGACGGTCGTTCCGAGCGATCCCGATTTCGCGCGAAAGATCGCTTCTGCCGACGTGCTCACCTTTACCAGCGCAAGCACGGTGCGTGGCTTCTGCGAGCTGCTCGGCGGCGAGACGGCCGCGGCCGAGCTCGCGTGCGGGAAATGCGTCGCCTGCATCGGACCGATCACGGCGCGCGCGGCGGCCGATGCGGGGTTGAGCGTCGACGTCGTCGCGCAGCGCTTTACCACCGGCGGCCTTCTCGACGCGCTCGACCGTTACTTCGCTGGACGGCGATGATCCAAGCAGCGATCGCCGTCGCATTCGCGGCGATCGTCGCCGTGCTCGCGTATCGCACGCGCGCGCTCTCGTTCGGCGGCGCGCTTGCCGCGTTCGCCGTCGGCGCCGTCGTCTTCGGCCGCGGTGGATGGCCTGCCGCCGCCGTACTCTTTGCCTTCTTTCTGCCCTCGACGCTGCTCTCGCGAGTCGGCGCGGCGCGCAAACGCGCGATCTCCCGCGAACGCGCCGGTGCGCGCAGCGCCTGGCAGGTGCTCGCCAACGGCGGCGTCGCGGCGATCTGCGCGCTCGGCGGCGTCTATTCCGGTGCGCCGCTCGCCGCAGCATTCGCCGGAGCCTTTGCCGCCGCATCGGCCGATACGTGGGGCACCGAGCTCGGCATGCTCTCGCACACGTCGCCGGTCTCGATCCTCACGCTGCGTCCGCTCGCACCCGGACGCTCGGGCGGCGTGACGCTCCTCGGAATCGCGGCGACCGCAGCGGGATCGCTCTGCGTCGCGGCGGTGGCCGCAGGCATCGGCATCGCGCCGTTTTGGAGCGTCGCCTTGGGCGGCTTCGCGGGAGCGATCGCCGACTCGATCCTCGGCGCGAGCCTTCAGGCGGTGCGGTGGTGTCCGGTCTGCGCGTGCGAGTGCGAGACGCTCGCCCACGATTGCGGCGCGAAGACGACGCTGCGGCGCGGCGCGGGCTGGCTGGAGAACGACGGCGTCAACTTTGCGGCGACGCTCTGCGGCGCGGTCGTGTCATCGTTCGCCGCAGGGCTGTAGTCGCCGCGTCCCATATGCTCATCGCAGCATGGCCGCAAAACGCACTCGTCTAGAGGGATACTCGCCGAAGAATCGCGAGCATCTCGCACGGTTGGCCCGCCGCAGCGCCGCCGGCCATCACGAGCATCTTCCGCCGTTTCCCACCAAAACGTACGACATCGTCTACGCCGATCCGCCCTGGTTCTATTACGGAAGCCAAATCAAGGACGCGGCCGCCGCGAAGCATTATCCCTTGATGAGCCAGAGCGAGCTCGCGCAACTTCCGGTTCGAGCGATCATGAACAAACGCGCCGCACTCTTCTTGTGGTGCACCGGTCCGCGCCTCAACTTTGCGATCGAACTGATCGAGAGCTGGGGTCTCCACTATCGTGGCGTCGCCTACGTTTGGGTCAAGATCAACAGCAAGGGCGAGCCGATTCGCGGGCAGGGCGTCCCGCCGACGTTCACCAAGCCGACGACGGAGTTCGTGCTCGCGGCCACGACGATGCCGACCGGGCGGCCCTTCCCGATTCGCGATTTGCGCCAAGCGCAGGTGCTCTTCGCGCCGCGCGCAGCGCATAGCCGAAAGCCGCCGATCGTCCGGCAGTGCATCGAGGAGCTCTGCGGGCGCCGCCCGCGGATCGAACTCTTCGCGCGCGAGGCCGCCCGCGGATGGGACGCATGGGGCGCGGAAGCGTCACGGGCGGGGTCGGCCGCGCGCTGAAATCGAAGAGGGGCAGGACGATGGGTGCAATGGCGAACGCACGGACACGAATGGGGCGAGCATCCCTCGCCTCGGTTTCGCTGCACCTCCTGGTCGCAATCGCGATCCCAGCGCTCGCTTGGACTGCCTCTACCGGAACGCCGGTTGAAACGGTGAGCTTTTCGCATATCCTGCACGTCGAGGTCGTCCCGCCGCCGCACGCGCCGCATGCGCCGCCGCGCGCGGTCGCGCCACACCAGAATCGCAGAACGGCGGTGAGCTTTACCGATCACCTTCGCCTCGTCCCCGAAGTCGCGCACCGCGACGCGTCGCCGGCGCCGCGCGTCGCGACGAATGCGCCGGCCGCCCCCGCCGTCGGCGCGGCTCCGCGCGATGGAACCGGAACCTCCGACGATCCGTCCCCTGTTGTGACGCCCTCACCGGCGGTTCGCGCCGTTACGAGTGTGGGAACCCGGCAGACCGGTGGTTATCTGCCCTTTGGCGCCCAGCAGCCGGACCCCGTGCTCGATCCGGACGTGCGCAAACAGCTCGACGCACTCGGCACGCACGTCACGCTCGTCGTCACCGTCGGTGAGGACGGGCGCACCGAGAGCATTCTCTTCCAGCCGCCGCTCGATCCGCAACTCGAAAGCCGGATACGTTCTCTGCTCGCCGATGCGAGCTGGGATCCGGCGGTCTGCGGCGGCGGCGTTTCGTGCGAAGCGCGCGCGACGATCAAGTTATAAGATCGCTAAAACCGTCCCGATGCTGACGCGATACTTTTCCAGGGTCCTCGGACTCTGGATCGTTCTGGCGGAGCTCGGGATGGTTTTCAACCGGCAGCCGACCATCGACATGTTGAACGCGTTCTTTGCCGATCCGGCGCTCATGTGGATCACCGGCGTCTTCACGATGCTCGTCGGACTCGCGATCGTCGTCGCGCACAACCGCTGGTCGGGAAGTCCGGCCGCGGTTATCGTCACGCTCTACGGATGGATCGCCACCGTCAAGGGTCTAACGTTCGTCTGGCTGCCGGCGCAAACGCAGCTCGACTTCTACCAAGCGCTGCAATTTCCGCGCTTCTTCTACGCCTATTTCGTCTTCGGGCTCGTGCTCGGCGGATACTTGATCTACGCCGGTTTCCGTCCCGAAGCTACAGAATAGATTTTCCTAACGCCGAGCAGATCAACCCGACGGCGAGCGCCGCGGTTTGATTGCGGTGGTCGAGGATCGGATTGATCTCGACCATCTCGATCGAGCCGAGCTGGCCGCTGTCGTAGAGCATCTCCATCACGAGGTGCGCTTCGCGATAACTCAAGCCCCCCTTTACCGGCGTTCCCGTTCCGGGCGCCTCGCTCGGATCGATCGCGTCCATGTCGAAGGAAACGTGCATCGGCCGCCCGTCCGCACCGGCGATCGCGCGCGCCTGCTCCAGCACGTGAACCATTCCCAGCTTGTCGACGTCGCTCATGGTAAAGGTCTTCACGCCGAACTCGCGCAGCAGCTGCTTCTCGACCGGGTCGACGTCGCGCAGGCCGATCTGCACCGTATGTTCGGCCATTGCAAAGCCCTTCTTCAATGCGAAGTAGAGCGGCATGCCGTGGACGTTTCCCGTTCGCGAGCTCCCCGGGCTATTGATGTCGGCGTGCGCGTCGATCCACACGAGTCCCGGCGCCGCGCCGCGCGCTCGGGTCAAACCATCGAGCGTTCCGACGGCGATCGAATGATCGCCGCCGAGCACGATCGGCAGACCGCCGGCGCGTACCGCTTCTTCGACGACTCCGGCGAGCTCGCCGCAGACCTCGCTGATCACGTCGAGGTACTTTGCCGAGGCATCCTGTGCGTCGGCCGATTCTCGAATCGGCACCTGCAAATTGCCGCGATCGACGATCGTCGCAATCCCGAGCCTTCCGAGCGCGTCGTGCAGCTTCGCGTATCGCACCGCCGAGGGGCCCATGTCGACTCCCCGGCGGCTCGCGCCCAGGTCCATCGGTACGCCGACGATATCGACGCGCCGCGGCGGTGAAATGGTGGTGCTCACAGCGGCGGGGACTTCGATTTTGCCGCCTCGACCACCCGCGTTGCCAGAACGCGCACGACCCCGGCGACCGGCACGGCGATCAACAAGCCGAAGAGTCCGGCGACCTCACCCCCGATCAGCAGCGCGATGATGACGACGAATGCGCTCAGCTTCACTTGACGCCCGACGACCGTCGGCGCGATGAGATGGCCCTCCGCTTCGAATATCGCGACGAAGGCGACGGTAACGAGCAGTGCGTTGACCCAGCCGTTCGTCAAGAGCGCCGAGGAGAAGGCGGGCAAGAACGCGAGCACCGCGCCGACGTACGGAATCAGGTCGCCGAAAAAGGCGAGCAATCCGAAGAGATAGGGATAGGGCACGCGCAACAACATCAACGCGATCGTGATCGCGATGCCGACGAAGAGCGCCACGAGCAGTTGACCGCGAATGAAGCCGCCGATCACACCGTCGATCTCCGAGAGCAGGCTCATCGTAGCGCGCCAGCGGTCCGCGGGGACGATGGCGGCGAGCGCCGCTTTGAGGTTCTCCAAGTCGAGCAAGAGATAGGCCGTGACGACCGGCACGACGATGAAGACGGCGACGATCGCGACGGTCCCGGCCAGGACGACGACGAGATGACCGACGGTCTGCAATCCGCGAAGCTGAATCCACTGCCCGATCTGTGCCGGCACGCGGGCGATCTCGGCGCGTAGCCACGGCGGAAGGCTCGCGACGAACCGGTCATTGGGATTGTAGAGGAGCGAGTTGAACCGCGCGACGAGATCGGGGTAGCGCGCAACGAGCATCTGCACGTCGTCCATGATGTGCGGAACGACAAAGAGCGCGACGACGACGAGGCCCAGGACGATGCCGGCGTAGACCAAGACGATCGCAAGCACCAGCGGCATGCGCCGGCGCAGGCGGACGACGGCCGGATAGATGAGGTAGGCGAGAAAGACCGATGCGATCAGGATGTAGACGACGGCATGAAGCCGCGCGAGTATCTCGACGATGAATTGGCCCGCATAGAAGGTCAGGACGAGGAGCATGAGGATCTTCAGCGCGTACGTGACGCGCGCCTCGGTCAGCCATCGCCACGGATTGCGCCGAGTGCCTCTCATGCCTCGCCCTTCACCGTGCAGGCGGGCATGCCTCGTGCGAGCTCTCGGCAGGAGGCGTCGAGCTTGACAATCAAATCGGCGGGCCATGATGCGACCTGCAGCGGCACTCGCGGCGCTCGCTCTCTGGATTGGCATCATTTCGCCGGCACCGGTACTGGCGTATCTTCCCCCGCCGCTCGCGGGGCTCAATCGCGAAGTGCGTAGCCTCGCGCGCCACCTGCCGGCGGCCAGTGCCCTCGACGTCTTCGACATCAGCACCGGATATAACGCCGGCTTCAACGCCGCGGCGAGCATGCCGGCGGCCTCGACCATCAAGCTCCCCGTCATGGTCGAAGTCTTTGCGCAACTCGAAGCGGGCCGTTTCGACTTGCAGCGACGCGTTATGCTCGAAGCCTCCGATAAAGATTACGGATCGGGCGAGCTCTGCGACGCACCGGTCGGCATGACCTATCCCGTCTCGGAACTGCTCGCCAAGATGATCGACATCAGCGACAACACCGCGACGAATATGCTGATCCGCCTCGTCGGCCGCCGCAACATCAACCGGCAGATGCGCGACCTCGGCCTCGACCGCACGCACCTCGCCGCGGACGTTCGAACCGACGGCTGGGCGATCCGTCAGACGCTACGCACCTCGCCCGCCGATCTCGTGCACCTGCTCGCGCTGATGGCGCGCGGCGAGCTGATCGATCAATGGTCGTCCAACGAGATGATCGGGATTCTCAAGGCCGACGAGTTCAACACGCTTCTCCCCGAGCCGCTCCCTCCCGACGTCGAAATCGCGCACAAGACCGGTTCGCTCAACGATACGCTCAACGACGCCGGCATCGTCTTTGCCAGCGACGCGCCGTATGCGATTGCCGTCATGACGACCGGCCTGCATTCCAAGGAGCTCGGGCGCTCCTTCATTCACTCCGTTTCGCGCATTGCTTATGCGCAGGAGCTACGCCTCGCCCGCTGGCGGCAAGCCTCCGGCGAAACGCCGAGCAGCGGTCTCTCGCCCGATGCCAGTTACTGGGAGAGCGGCGCTACCGACGCCGCCCCGGCGCCGCCGCCCTAATAGCCCCTACGCGTTGATCTTCGCCGACGCGTAGGCCCGCGTCAGCCAGCTTTCGTAACGGCTCTCGCGCCCGGTGACGATCCGTTCGTAGAGCGCGCGAAGCCGACGCGTGATCGGCCCGATCCCGCCGTCACCGACTTGCCGGCGATCGACCGACGCGACCGGACAGATGCCGACGGCGGTTCCCGTAAAGAAGATTTCGTCGGCGCAGTAGAGCTCGCCGCGATCGATCGAGCGTTCGACCGTCGTTAAGCCGAGGTCGTCGCGAGCGATCTCCATGATCGCCCGGCGCGTAACGCCCTCGAGCACGTTCTGCGACGGATCGGGCGTGTAGAGCACGCCGCGGCGGACCAGAAAGATGTTTTCGGCCGAGCCTTCGGCGACGTGTCCGTCGTGCGATAGCAAAACCGCCTCGTCGTAACCGTTCTGAATCGCTTCGCTCTTGGCCAGCGCCGAAATTGACGTAGAGCCCGGTGATCTTTGCGCGCGGCGGCGCCATCGTGTCGTCGGCGCGACGCCACGAGCTGACGCAGACATCGAGCGGACGATCCCCATCGATATACGAAACGAAGGGGATCGGAACGATTGCGAAAGCATCGGGGACGTTATGCAGCCGCACGCCGACGTCTTCGGCGGCCTTGTATGCGAAAGGCCTGATATAGACGTCACCCTCGAACCGATTGCGCAAACAAAGCTCGATCGTGATCTCGACCAGCTCGTCGGGAGTCTTGGGAAGCTTCATCGTGAGGATCTTCGCCGACGTGGTCAGCCGTTCGTAATGGTCGCGCACCAGCACTAGAAAGAGCTCGCGCTCTTCCGGCACCCAGTAACCGCGAATTCCTTCAAAACAGCCGGTCCCGTATTGAAGCCCGTGCGTGAGGAGACCCACCTTGGTATCGTCGTAGCGCTGGAAGCCATTCCCGGTATAGACCGTGATCGACGAAAGATCCACGCTTCTCTCCTTATCGGGCCGGAATCGTTAGGCCCCGGGTCTTGCCTTCACCGCCGAAAAGCTCCTTTGGCCACCCGTCGAGCGCCCGCGGGCCATCCGATACGTCCATTTACCCCGGACGGGTGGGGAGGCTCCGGGAAGCGCTCGAATTAGCCAACCGTGAGCAAACCCTATCTTCGGTTGACGCATCCACTCGTACGCGACGGCGAAGGCCTGCGACGCGCATCCTGGGACGAAGCACTCGAACGTGCCGCCTCGGGCTTGCGCGACGCGCGCGAGCGCGACGGCACGCGGACGTTTGGGATGTTCAGCTGCTCGAAGGCAACCAACGAGATGAACTACGTCGCGCAAAAGTTCGCTCGATCGGTGCTGCAGAGCAACAACATCGATAGCTGCAACCGTACTTGACACGCCCCGAGCGTCGTCGGTCTGACGGCGGTCTTCGGGGCAGGCGGCGGCACGAGCTCTTACGAGGAGATCGAGCATACCGACCTGATCGTGCTCTGGGGGTCGAATGCGCGCGAGACGCATCCGATCTTCTTTCACCATGTGCTGCGCGGACTTCGGCGCGGTGCCAAGCTGTACGTCGTCGATCCGCGGCGCACGTCGAGCGCGCAGTGGGCCGACGGTTGGCTTGGCCTCGACGTCGGATCGGATATCGCGCTGGCAAACGCGGTCGGGCGCGAAATCCTGGCGTCGGGTTTGGAGAATCGGGAGTTCATCGCGCGTGCGACGAGCGGCTTCCAGGAGTACCAAGAGACGGTCGAAGAGTACACGCTCGAGTATGCGGAAAAAACGACCGGCGTGCCGGCGGCACTGATCCGCGAGTTCGCGCATGGCTACGCGCTCGCCGAGCGCGCCGAGCTCTGCTGGACGCTGGGCATCACCGAGCATCATAACGCCGTCGACAACGTGCGCGCGCTCATCAATCTCGCGCTGCTTTGCGGGCACGTGGGACGGTACGGTTCCGGCCTCAATCCGTTGCGCGGGCAGAATAACGTGCAGGGCGGCGGCGACATGGGCGCCATCCCCAACAAGTTTCCCGGCGGCCAAGACGTCGAAGATCCGGCGAGCGCCGCCAAGTTCGAGCAGGCTTGGAATGCGACGCTGCCGCGCGGGCGCGGCTGGAATCTCACCGATATGTTTCACGCTATCGAACGCAAGGAGCTCGACACGCTCTACGTCGTCGGCGAGAACCCGGCGCAATCCGAAGCCGACCAGGAGCACGCGATCGAGCTCCTTCGTTCGCTCAAACACCTGATCGTGCAAGATATTTTCCTCACCAAAACAGGCGAGCTCGCCGAGGTCGTTTTCCCCGCGACCGCAAGCTGGTGCGAATCGGAAGGGACCGTGACGAGCAGCGAACGCCGGGTGCAGCGCTGCCGCAAGGCACTCGATCCGCCGGGCGAGGCGCGCGACGACATCGCGATCATTTGCGAGCTCGCGCGGCGCCTCGGTCGCGACTGGCCCGACTATACGCCCGAGCAAGCTTGGGACGAGTGCCGCGTGCTCTCGCCGTGGCATGCCGGCATGAGCTATCGCCGGCTCGAGGAAAATGCCGGAATTCCGTGGCCGTGCTACGACGAGAATCATCCGGGTGAGCCCTTCCTCCACGCACGTCTCTGGCAGGATCCCGTCGAAGGCCCCCGCGCACCATTCGCGGCGGTAGAACACGACCCGCCGGTGGAAGCGCTCGATAGTGAGTATCCGGTTCGCTTGACGACGGGCCGCCGTTTGGACTCGTTCAATACCGGCGTGCAAAGCGGCGGGTACACGTCGCCAATGCGACGCGGCGAAACGCTCGACATCTCGCCTGAGGATGCCGGTCGTTACGGCGTTGCGGATGGCGATAGCGTGCGCGTCACCTCACGTCGCGGCTCGATCGTCGTTCCCGTCCGCATCGACCCGGGATTGCGTCAAGGTTTGGTCTTCACTACGTTTCACTTCAACGACATCGTCGCGACGAATCTGCTGACGATCGATGCAACCGATCCAAAGTCCGGTACCGCGGAGTTCAAGGCCTGCGCCGTACGCATCGACCCCTTGCCCTTCGACTCCGGCGCTGCGCGCCTGCGCTCAGGATGACACCGTAGTAACGATGGACTTACATTTTACAACCGATGCGCCGACGGACGCCGAGCGGGCGGCCGTTGACGCCGCCATCGGAGGCGCTGCCGGCGGCGAGACGGGTGCGGCGGCGCGCTCGCGCCGTCATCTCTTACTGCCGGTATTGCACGCGCTGCAAGACCGCATCGGCTGGATCAGTCCGGGAGCGCTCAACTATGCCGGCCGGCGACTCGAGGTCGCGCCGGCGGAGGCATACGGCGTCGGGTCGTTCTACGCGCTCTTGTCGACAACTCCGAGAGCGCCGCGCGTCGTCCACGTCTGCGACGACATTGCGTGCCGGTGCGCCGGCGCCGAGTCGCTCTGCGCGACGCTGGAGTCGGCGTTCGGTGCGGCGGGGACGAGCAACGCGGATACGCAGACGACGTGGCTGCGTTCGCCGTGCCTCGGTCTCTGCGATCGCGCACCGGCTGCGTTTATTACTGAAGCCGGTGAAGCTCCGTCGGCCCGCGCGCTCGCACCCGTCAACGCGCATCGCTTGACGAATCTGATGACGAGCGAGGCGCACGCGGGCGATCCGCCCACACCGCACATCGACGGCACCGAGCTTCGGCTCCTTCGCCGAATCGACAAGATCGATCCCGAAAGCCTCGACGAGTATCGCGCACACGATGGCTACCACGCACTGCGCAAAGCACTCGAGCTGGGACCCGAACGCGTCATTGCCGAGGTGCAGGCATCGAATCTGCTGGGGCGTGGCGGCGCGGCCTTTCCGACCGGCCGCAAAATGCAGGCCGTCGCGCAGGCGCCGGTGCGGCCGCACTATCTCATTTGCAACGCCGACGAATCCGAACCGGGCACGTTCAAAGATCGCATTTTGATGGAACACGACCCCTTTGCGATCCTCGAGGGGATGACGATCGCAGCGTATGCCGCCGGCTGCGAGTACGGGCACATTTATATTCGCGGCGAGTATCCACTTGCCGCGCAACGCTTCGCCAACGCGATCGCGCAGGCACGCAAGCATGGATTGCTCGGCGGCGACGTGATGGGGCGCGGCGTGCACTTCGACGTCGAGATTCGACGTGGCGCCGGCGCGTATATTTGCGGTGAAGAGACGGCGCTCTTCAACTCGATCGAAGGAAAGCGCGGTGAACCCCGCGCCAAGCCGCCGTTTCCGGTCGAAGCGGGCCTTTTCGGCAAGCCGACACTCGTCAACAACGTCGAAACGCTCGCGAATCTGCCCTGGATCGTGCTCGAAGGGGGCGCCGCGTACGCGCGCATCGGAACGCCGCAATCGACCGGCACGCGGCTTTTCTGCCTCTCGGGTGCAATCGAGCACCCGGGCCTCTACGAAGTGCCGCACGGAACGACGCTCGGCGAGCTCATCGAGTTAGCCGGCGGCGTTGCCGAGGAGCGGCACTTGCGTGCGATTCTGCTCGGGGGCGCGGCGGGGACGTTCGTCGGACCCGAGGCGCTCGCAATGCCGTTAACGTTCGAGGATGCGCGCGCCGCCAATGCAACGCTCGGCTCCGGCGTCGTGATGGTCTTTGCCGAGGGCGTCGATATGGTCGAAATCGTGCGCCGCATCGCGCAGTTCTTCCGCGACGAGTCGTGCGGGCAGTGCGTGCCCTGCCGCGTCGGAACGGTGCGGCAAGTCGAAGCCTTGGAACGTCGCGACTTCGCGTTGCTCGGCGAGATCGGCCAAGTAATGCGCGACGCGTCGATCTGCGGCCTCGGCCAGACCGCCGCGAACGCGGTTGAATCGGCGCGAAAGCTGCAGCTATGGTAGATCTGACAATCGACGGCATCGCCGTGCGCGTGGCGGAAGGTTCAACGATTCTCGATGCCTGCACGAGCGCGGGTGTCGAGACGCCGACGCTCTGTTTTCTCGAATCGCTAACCCCGGTCAATGCGTGTCGAGTCTGCGTCGTCGAGCTCGAAGGTGCACGCGTACTGGTGCCCGCGTGCGCCCGCCGCGCCGAGTCCGGCATGGCCGTGCGAACCGATACGGAACGCGTGCGCCACAGCCGCAAGATGGTCCTCGAGTTTCTCGCCTCGTCGGTCGACCTCTCGACCGCGCCGGATGCCCTGCGATTCTGCGAGCAATACGGCGCCGATCCCGCTCGGTACGGCGCGAGTGCGGAGCACGTCGCGCAGCCGGTGAAGATTGACAACACGCTCTACGTACGCGATTACGGAAAATGCATTCTCTGTTATAAGTGTGTCGAAGCCTGCGGAACCGACGCGCAGAATACCTTTGCTATCGCCGCCGCAGGACGCGGCTTCGAGGCGCACATCTCGACCGAATTCGACGTTCCGCTGCCCGACTCGGCCTGCGTCTATTGCGGAAACTGCATCGGGGTCTGCCCGACCGGTGCGCTCATGTTCTCCTCCGAATACGAGCTGCGCGAGCGCGGAGAATGGAAGGAAGCGGAGCAGACCGTCACCGATACGATCTGTTCGTACTGCGGCGTCGGCTGTACGCTCACGCTGCACGTGCAGGATAACGAGATCGTGAAGGTCAGCTCGCCGATCGAGAACGGCACGACGAGCGGGCACTTATGCGTCAAGGGCCGGTTCGGCTATCAATACGTGCAGAACCGCCCGTTGGAGCACGATGGAAACGACTAGAGCCGGCCGCACGGTCGAAACCGAGGTCGTCGCACTCGACGGCGAGCACCGCGCTCGCCGCTACGACCAAATCGTCGGCGAAGAGCCGCTCGAGCTTCGCCTCTCGACGAATGGCCGATCGCAAACTCTCGCCGTGACGATGCGCACCCCCGGTAACGATTTCGAGCTCGCCGCGGGCTTCGTCCACAACGAAGGCATCGTGCGCGACCGCAACGAGATCGCCGAAGTTACCTATTGCCTCGACCCCGCGCTCGACCCCGATCAGCGCTACAACGTCGTCAGCATCGAACTTCGCTCGTCTGTGCGAGTGCGCGACCTGCAGCGCTTCGAACGACACTTCGCGATGAGCAGCGCGTGCGGCGTCTGCGGACGCGCGCAGCTCGAATCGCTGCGCGAGCTCGGTGCCGCGCCGATCGACGACGACCTGCGACTAGCGCATGGCGTGCTCTACTCTTTGCCCGAGCGCATGCGCGCGGCCCAGCGCGTCTTTTCGACGACCGGCGGCCTACACGCGGCCGCGCTTTTCACTGCGAATGGCGAGGCCGTGATCGTTCGCGAAGACGTCGGACGCCATAACGCGGTCGACAAACTCGTCGGCTGGGCGCTGCTCGATGCGCGCTTACCGCTGCGCGGGTGCGTGTTGATGGTCAGCGGCCGAGCGAGCTACGAGATACTCCAGAAAGCCGTCATGGCCGGCGTTCCGATCGTTGCATCGGTTTCCGCGCCGAGCAGTCTCGCCGTCGACGTAGCCCGCGAGTTTAACGTGACGCTCGCGGGTTTCGTGCGCGGCGACCGCGCGAACGTCTATACCGTACCAGCCCGGATCGTATGACCGCTGCGTCAGCGCAGCGTGGGGAGATGGCGGGTATCCCAAAGTTATGCCACTTTTCGAGGCAAGATAGGGTGGTTTTGGAGTGCCTGCGCGAACCCCTAGAGCCCAGCCTGAGGCTTCGGTAATGTCACTCGCCGGGGAAGAGGAACGTCCCCTTTCGAGCGTAGCGCCGTTGAGAGAAAGGGGGCTGCCACATGGACGATCTAGATCCGACGTACACCGATCCGGACAAGTACAAGACGATTTTCGAGAACGGCCGGGTCCGAGTTCTGGACTACCGAGACACCCCCGGAGCGAAGACGAAACCACATCGGCACCCTAACAGTGTGCTGTTAACTCTGTCTGACTTCCGGCGCCGGCTGACTGTTGGCGATGACGTTAAGGAAGTCGCTCTGGAAACAGGACGGGCACTCTGGCGGCCTGCTGAAATCCATACGGGCGAGAACATAGGGACCACCGATACACACGTCGTCTTCGTTGAGCTGAAAGACTGACCTAAAGGGTTCCTGCGCCTCGCGGCCTCGCCGCCCGGGAGCGGCGGCGGCCATCTTCAAGCTTGGGAGGAGGCGAGATATCGCCCACAGCATGCCTGGGCGCAATCATGTCCCTTGAGCACATCTTTTATGTCAGCCAGTCGATCGCCGCGGTGGCGGTGATCGCTTCTCTCCTGTATCTGGCGCAGCAGGTGCGTCAAGCCGAGCGTGTTCAGCGCGCGACGATGCAGCAGGGACGAGCAGATCGGACCTCCCAAGCCGCTTTGGCAGTTGCGAGCTCTGAGCTCGTGCGCGTTCTCCAAAAAGGTATGGCGGGAGACACGGAGCTAACGCGAGAGGAATTCACTCAATGGATGTGGCTCTGTCGCGCGCTGTTTCTCAGTGGCGAGGACTCATTTCTTCAGCACGAGGCTGGGATGCTTTCGGACGCGGCGTTCGATAGCTATGTTGCGGGTGTCAAATTCTATTTCTCGACGCCCGGAATGCGCGCCGCATGGAAGCTTTTGGAGAGTCAATTTGGCAGCGACTTTCGCTCATTCGGTAGTGCGATGCTGGCTCAGACCAAGGCCACATCGCAAAACGCCGACGCATATGCTGCATGGCGAAACCTACTGGCAGCAGAACTTTGAACCACCGAATTCTCGCGACGCGCGAGCTCAAGCCGCCTCGTGCAAAGCGATCCGGGGCCGCAAAGCGCCATCTCGGACCAGCGACGCGAACCGGGGCGCGGTAATGCATCTGTAGGTGCGGTAACGGACCTTTACCCCGCTTAAAAGCGGATGACGCATTACCTCGAGAGTAAAATCTCCAACAGGGATGCAACTCGCTTACGCATGTCCTGCCGCAGCTACGATCGTATCCGTTACTTGCGGATCGATCGGAAGCGAAGGGTCTGCGTACGCTTTGGCAATCGCAGCCGGCGACGAAACGTCGGGCGAGTATTTGAGCACGTGGTTCATCCCCTCCACAACGAGAAGCCGCGACGACGGGGCCGCCGCATGCAATGCCTGCGCGTCGTTCATCGTCACCTGCACGTCGGCAGTGCCTTGCACGATCGTGAGCGGTATGCGAAGCTTCGCGATCTCCACCGCCGGATCGTACTTGAACCACGATATGAGATACGGCTGCACGGACGGACGAAAGAGCACCATGAGATCCGATGGAATGTCGGCGACGCGCTTTCCCTTCTGCAGCGATGAGATGATGGCGTCGGCCTGGGCGTAGAGTTCGGCGGAGAGCTTTGGCTTGAGCTGCTCGCGCAACACCACCGGAATCGGACGTCCCGCGCCTTCCAGACTCACGAAGGCATCGGCCGGCGCCCGCTGCGCGGCAATCATCGCGACGAGCGAGCCTTCGCTATGGCCCGCGATGACGATCTTCGAGAATCGGCCGTCGGCGCGAAGCCGGCGCAGCCAATCGGCCGCGTCGTTCACGTACGTATCGAACGTTAGGCTCTCCTCCGACGCCATCGCGGCGGAACTCGCACCGATTCCGCGCTTATCGTATCGCAGCGAAGCGACGTTCTCGCGTGCAAGGTCCGCCGCGAGTAGTTTGTATGCGTCGGTCATGAGTCCGTAACGCGGTGAGTTACCGTTCCGATCGGTCGGGCCCGAACCGGCAACGATCAGGACGACGGGTGCGGGCGACGCGGCGACGCTCTCCAGCGATCCATCGATCGTTCCGGTCGTCGTCTCAAGCCGATACTCGGATTCCATACCGATTGCGATCTTCGGAAGCGCTGCGACCGCAGCGGCGCCGGCGGCGGCTGCGACAAACGAGGCGCGTCTCACCTTTCGACAAACGTTCGCAAGAGCGCGTTAAATGCCATCGGATTGTCGGCATTTGCGACGTGGCCGGCGGCGGGAATCGTCGCAAGCGCCGCGCTGGAGATTCCGGCTGCAATCTCCTCCGCCAGAGGACGTGGCGCAACTACGTCGTGCTCGCCGTATGCGACGAGTGTGGGTACGTTTATGCTCGGCAGAACGTCGCGGTAGTCGCCGGTCCACGTCGCTTGCGTCGAAGCCACGAAACAATCGACCGACTTACACGCGAACTGCTCGACCGTTTCGGAGAACCGGCCCGGCGGCAAACCCAGCTTCGTCGCGCGCTGCTCGCCGTAGGTTCGCATCGATCCGGCGGCGCGCGCTTCACCGGAGATGCGCTCCGCGACCTGCGCGCCATCAGGGTAGCGCACAAAACTTCCGAGGATCGCCATCGCTTCAATGCGGTGCGAGGCTCGCTGCCAAAGCTCGAACGCGACCACGCCTCCGAGACTGCAGCCCACGATCGTAAAGCGTTCGGCCCCGAGCGCATCGGCGACCGCCAGCACGTCTTCTGCAAAACCAGCGCGCGTGATCGTCGCCGGGTCCGGATCGGGTTTGCTCGCGCCGTTGCCGCGCAACTCGATCGCCGCGCAGATCCGCTCGCCGCCGAATTCGCGCAGCTGATAATCCCAAATCGCGGCCGTCGAGCCGACGCCGTGCACGAAGATCAACGGCGGCTTCTCGTTGCGCAAAGCCGACGATTGCGGGCCGGCGAGCCTCCCTCCGGCAATCACGCCGCTTCTCGTTTGCGCGCGACGAAAGCGCGCACCGCCTCGAGCGGCTGCGCGTTGAGCACGTCGGCCTTCGTCAACCCGGCGCGCCGCGCTTGTCCGACGGCAAACTCGATCGCCGCCAAATCGCCCGTTCGATGCGCATCGCTGTCGAGCGTAAAGGTGACCCCGAAGCTCTTGGCCTTGCGAGCGAGCGGTGCGGGCAGATCGAGCCGCGCCGCTTGTCCGTCGATTTCGAGCGCCGTACCGGTTCGCGCCGCGGCGGCGAAGACTGCGTCGTAATCGAATTCGTAGCCGGCAAAACCATCGAAGCGGCGTCCGGTCGGATGGCCGATGACCGTGACGTAGGGATTCTCGCAGGCGCGAATCAATCGCGCGGTCATCTCCTCGCGCGATTGCCTCACCGCCGAATGAACCGACCCGATCACGACGTCGAGCCGTGCGAGCACTGCGTCGTCGTAGTCCATCGATCCGTCGGGGAGAATGTCGACCTCGCTGGCACAGAGGGTGCCGATTCCGTAGCGTGCGCTCAGCTTCTCGATCGCCGCACGCTGTTCGAGCAGCCGTTCCGGCGCGAGGCCGAAGCCGCGTCCCTGCGAATGGTCGCTGATCGCGTGGTACGCATAGCCGCGCGCGGCCGCCGCCGCGATCATCTCCTCGAGCGAGTCGTCGCCGTCGCTCCAGGTCGTGTGCATGTGGAAATCGCCGCAGAGGTCGGTCAACTTCACGAGATCCGGAATCGCGCGGGCGCGGGCGAGATCGATTTCGTCGAGTCCGCTGCGCAGTTCGGGAGGAATGTACTGCATCCCGAGCGCTTCGTAGACGCCGGCTTCGTCGGAGCAGGTGATGACCTCGCCGTTTTCGAGGTTGAGGATTCCGTTCTCGCTGACGCGCAGGCTCGCGCGCACGGCCTGCTCGCGGAGCTTGATGTTGTGCTCGCGCGATCCGGTGAAGTGCTGCAGTAGATTTCCGTAGAGATGATCGGGAAGCACCCGCAAGTCGATCTGCAGGCCGCCGGGAAGCCAGATGCTCGCCTTCGTCGGACCCTCCGCGAGCACGGCCTGCGCACGCTTCCAAGCGGTGAAGTGGGCGATGACGCCGGCGGCGTTGGGCGAGGTACAGACTAGGTCTATGTCGCCGACGGTGACTTCGGCCCGGCGCAAGCTTCCGGCGTAGCAGAGGCGGTCGAGCGGCGGTCCTTCGCGCACGTAATCCATCGCCTCGCGGGCGATGACGAGCGCCTGCGGGAGCGGCGTGCGGCGCTGTCGGCCGCGATAGGCGAGGATTCCGCGGCGCCAGTTTTCGATCGTCTTATTTCCGAGACGAGGCACGCCGGCGAGCCTGCCGGCCGCGATCGCAGCCTCGAGGTCGGCCAGCGACGCGATTCCGTAATCGATGAAGAGCATCGCCGCGGTCTTGGTGCCGATGCCGCTGACGCCCAATACCTCGAGCAGCGAGGGCGGAAAGCGTTCGTGGAGTTGATCGAGCTGGTCGGCGCGACCGGTGCGCACCAGTTGCTCGACGACCGCGCCGATCGACTTTCCGATGCCCGGAAGTTGGAGATGCTCGCCGGCCGCGACCAAGTCGCCGAGCGGCGGTGCGTTTTCGACCGAGGCGGCGGCCTTTTCGAAGGCCATGTATTTATAGAAGGAGTCGCCCGCCATCTCCATGAGCGTGCGGATTTCCAGCAGCTTCTGCGCGACTTCGCTATTGCTCAACATGAGGCGCGAATGGTGGAGTTGGCTCTGGACCGCCGAATGTACCTCCTGCAATGCCCTTGCTTCGCATGAGAGACGCCACGTTTTCGCGCGGCGACCTCTGCGCCGGACCGGTGACGCTCGATCTCGCGCGGGGGGAGCGCGCCGCTCTCAACGTCGCCTCGCCGCAGGAGGCTGCCATCGTCGCGCTGCTCGCAACGGGCATCGTCAAGGCTTCGAGCGGGTGCGTCCTCATCGGCGACTACGACCCGCACGTTCAATCGGTCGCGTGCAAGCGAATCGCCGCGCTCGTTCCGCACGAGCCGTTCGCGCTCGACGAAGATGAGTTCGACCGGTATATCGCCTATCGCGCCGCCCTTTGGAACCTGGAAACGCAGCGGGCGCACGTACACGCCGCCCTCTTGCGCAAGCGGCTCGCGGGCATGCACGAAGCCCTCGCCTACCCGCTGATCGGTGCGCTCGTCGGCATGCCGCAGCTCGTCGTGCTCGATCGCCCCGAACCAGCCTACGCGCCGCAAATTTTCGCGGCGATCGGCCGCCGAGCGTTGCTCACCGTTCATTCCGACGCGAGCGCTGCCCGGGTCTTTACACCGGCCACGCTGGGGCTCGGAATCCAGCAAGCATGAGGATGCGCACGCTGCTGGGCGTTCTTCGCGCCCGCCTCTACGCGCAGCGGCGCATCGTCTTCTATTCGTGCGCGGCGGCCTTTATCGCCGGACTCTTTCAGCCGGCGGGAATCGCCGCTCCGCTCTTTCTGCTCTCGCTGCTCGGCATCGCAATGGCGCTCGCGCAGAGCCCGGGGCGCTATCCGCATCTCGACCGTTGCGAGCAGAGCGCGCCGCTCTTCGGACGCGAGCTGGCGCGCGCGAAGGCGCTGGTGCCGTGCGCCGCTGCGGCGCTCGCGGCGCTTGCGTACGCCGCAGCGCAAGCGCTGCGCGACGCACCCGCGGTTCCCCTCACGCTATTGATTGCAATCGCGGCCGTCGCCGCGGTAACGTTGACCGCACTCTCGGCGACGATTCGGCGCGGCGGCGCGCGCGCGCTCTACGTGGCGCTTGCAGCCGGAACGAGCGGCGCCGCCTACGCGCTCGTCGCCGCGGCGCGCTCGGTTCCGGGAGAGCTGCTCTTCTGCGCGGTGATCGCGTTTCTCGCCCTGCGTCAATACGGCGAGGCGCTGGCGCGCTACGATCCGATTTGAGCGGGCGTCGCCGTCGCGAGCTTCTCGAGCATCGCACGGTTGAACTGGAGCAGATCGTCGCTGCCGCGCGAAGAGACCCAGTTGGAGTCGGTTACCGTCGGCTGATCGCGATAGAGGCCGCCGGCATTTCGAATGTCGTCGGCAATCGAATGTACGCCGGTCACCTGACGGCCGCGCACGATCTGCGAGGAGATCAATACTTGCGCGCCGTGTCCCATCGCGAACATCGGCTTCTTGACGGCATCGAACTCGCGCACGAAGCGATGCACTTCCCGATCGGTCCGAATCCGGTCCGGGGAAGATCCGCCGGGAATCAGAAGCGCGTCGAAATCTTCGGCCGTACAATCTGCAACGAGCTCTTCGGCTCGGAGGCTCTGACCGTCGTCGAGGCCGCGCTTCCCGCGGATGCGCTGACGCGAGCGTTCGTCGATGCCGACGATCGTGACGATCGCGCCGGCCTCTTCGAGGGCCCGCCGGGGTTCCACCAGCTCGATTTCCTCAAATCCGTCGCCGATAAGAGCGGCGACGCGCTTTCCTTCTACTCCCTGCATATCGGCCCGGTCATTCGCGCCGTCCCCTAGCGCACCTTGCCCGGCGCGACGATCACGTGCGTCGCGCGCTCGCCGGTCACCGTCTGCGTGACGGCGTAGCCGAGCGCCGGCAGGTCGAGATCGGCGAAGAGGCGTTCGCCCCGCCCGAGGAGCGCCGGCGCGAGTGCCAGGTGCATCTCGTCGATCAAGCCGGCTTGCAAGTAGGCACGAATCGTTGCGACGCCGCCGCCGACGCGCACGTCCTGCGGGCCTGCTGCTTTACTTGCCAATGCAAGAGCCGCTTCGATGCCCTCCGTGACGAAGTGAAACGTCGTGCCGCCGCGCATGACGATCTCCGCGCGCGGATGATGCGTCAGCACGAATACGGGCGTGTGGTACGGCGGCTCGTCACCCCACCAACCCTGCCACGCGTCGTCGAGCCACGGCCCGCGCACCGGTCCAAACATATTTCGTCCGAGGATCCACGCGCCGACGTTCTCGAACCCACGTCGCGCGAACGTATCGTCGACCCCCATTTCGCCGCCGTCGCGACCGAGCATCGCGCACCACGTGCGCGTCGCAGAGAACCAATCGAAGAGCGCTTCGCCGCCGGCGCCGAGCGGATGCTCGAGATCCTGTCCCGAGCCCGCACCACATCCATCGATCGAGACGCCGAAATTCGCAACACGAACGCTACCCATCCGCGCTTAACCGAACAGACCGCGAACGAGTCCGCCGTCGACGGAGATCGTTTGCCCGGTGACGTAACGCGCCGGCTCGCTGCAAAGAAACGCCACCATCGGCGCATATTCGTCGGGCGTCGCGATGCGCCCGATCGGTACTTCACGCGCCGCATCGCGAAGCCGGTTCTCATCGTTGGCGTAGAGGCTGCGCAAGCGATCGGTCTCGATGCGACCGGTTGCGATAGAGTTGACGGTTACGCCGTCGCGGGCCACTTCGACCGAAAGCGTGCGCAACGCCGCGACGAGTCCCGTTCGAAATGCGTTGGAGAGCACGAGATTATCGATCGGCTGTTTCACCGAGGTCGAGGTCAAGGCGACGATGCGCCCCCATCGCCGCGCGCGCATCGCGGGCACGAGCGCTTCGGTCAAGACGAGCATGCTGCGCAAGACGAGACGATAGGCGGCGTCCCAGTCCGCGGCCGGCATTTCGGTGAACCGGCCGGCCTTGGGACCGCCTCCGTTGAGCACCGCGATCTCGACCTCGCCGAAGGCTTCGCGCACCCGCTCGAGCATCGCGGCGATCGATTCCTGGTCGCTCAAATCGACGGCAAAGGCGCGGGCCTCGACGGCGCAACGGCGCTTCGCCTCATCGGCAACCGCCTCGCACCGCTCGAGATTACGAGCGGCGACCGCCAGCTTGACGCCTTCGGCGGCCAGCGCCAGCGCAACGGCCTCGCCGATACCGGCGCTGCCTCCGGTGATGAGCGCAACCCGCCCGCGTATTCCGAAATCCATTGCAAACGCCCGATTTTGCACTTGTAGGCGCAGCCCTTGCGCGGGCGCGGCGCCTTTGCTATCCTATGCCGGTCGCCGGGACGGTGGAGCACTCTGTACCCGAGCGAGACCATCCTGCCCAAGGAGTTTCAACCGTGCCGCTCACCAAAGACCAAAAGGCCGAGATCGCCGGCAAGTACGGCCGTGGATCGACCGATACCGGATCGGCCGAAGTGCAGATCGCGATGCTCACCGCATCGATCAATCAGCTCACCGAGCACCTGAAGACCCACAAGAAGGACCATCACAGCCGCCGCGGACTTCTACTGCAGGTCGGCCAACGGCGCCGTTTGTTGAACTATCTGCACGCGAACGACCTCGAGCGTTACCGCTCGCTCATCTCCTCGCTCGGATTACGCCGCTAACCCTTGCGTTCGTAGGCGCGACGGGCGGCGGCGACGATCGCGTCAACGCCCATGCCGTAGTACTCGATCAGTTCGACGGGGTCGCCCGATTGTCCAAACCTATCCTCGACGCCGACGAACTCGATCGGGACCGGTCGCCGTTGCGCGAGGATCTCGGCAACGCGCGAACCCATGCCGGCATGTTTTTGATGTTCTTCGACGGTCACGATCGTGCCGCAGCTCCGCGCAGCGTCGACGATCGCCGCTTCGTCCATCGGCTTGACGGTATGATTGTTCACGACGCGGCACTCGATGCCGTCGCGGGCGAGACGATCGGCCGCGAGCAGCGCATTATAGACCAAGATGCCGCAGGCAATGATGGCAACGTCGCCGCCCTCGCGGAACGTCTGCGCCTTGCCGATCTCGAAGGGCGTCTCGTCGGTGGTGATCACCGCCGACTTCTCCCGTCCGAAGCGCAGGTAGGCCGGGCCCCAAGTCGCCGAAAGCGCAAGCGTCGCCTTCTTCGTCTGCACCGAGTCGCACGGTACCACGACCATCATGTGCGGAATGACGCGCATGATCGCGATATCCTCGATTGCCTGGTGCGTCGCGCCGTCGGGACCGACCGAGACGCCGGCGTGCGCGCCCGCGATCTTCACGTTCGTCTCGTTGAGCGCCATGATCGTGCGCACTTGCTCCCAGGAACGTCCCGGATTGAACATCGCGTAGCTGGCGATCCAGGGAATCTTTCCGACGGCGGCGAGGCCGCCGGCCATCGCGACGAGCATCTGCTCGGAGACGCCGATCTCGATGTACTGCTCGGGATGCGCCTTCTTGAAGCCCTCGAAGCGCGTCGATTCCGATAGATCCGCACAAATCCCCAAGACGTTGCGGTCGCGCGTGCCCGCCTCGATCAGTCCTTCGCCGAAGCCGTTGCGCGTCGGAACCTGTTTGAGCTCGCCGCTGCGATAATCGACCAGATGCATCGCGCCGGCCGCGCCGTCGGCAACGTTCGTACCGCTATGCATCGGCAGCGATTCCTTCGCGCTGCGCCGCCAGCTCGCGCAACGCCTGCTCCGCTTGTTGCGCGTTGGGCGGCTTGCCGTGCCACGTATAATCGCCTTCCATGAACGATACGCCCTTGCCGGGCACGGTGTTGGCGATGATTACCTGCGGCTTGCCGGTGCAGTGCACCGCGCGCTCTGCGGTCTCGATGAACGCCGCGAGATCGTTACCGTCGCACTCGAGCACCTCCCAATTGAAGGCGCGGTACTTATCGGCGAGCGGCTCGAGCGGCATCACGTCTTCGGTGCTGCCGTCGATCTGAATGAAGTTGCGATCGACGATCGCGGTGAGATTGTCGAGCGCGAACTTCGCGCCGGTCAGCACCGCCTCCCAATGCAACCCGCACTGATGCTCGGCGTCGGAGGTGACGACCCAAACGCGAAACGCCTTGCCGTCCATCTTCGCACCGAAGGCCATGCCGACGCCCTGCGCGAGTCCCTCGCCGAGCGGACCCGACGTCGTCTCGGTTCCCGGCAGACGCACGCGCTCGGGGTGGCCTTGGAGCCGCGTTCCGAACTTGCGCAACGTCAGCAACTCTTCGAGCGGAAAGTATCCGAAGTTCGCCATCGCCGAGTATCGAACCGGCGCGATGTGCCCGCAGGAGAGCAGCAGCCGGTCGCGATCGGGCCACTCGGGATTGCCGGGATCGTGGCGCATCAAGTGGCCGTAGAGCGCCGCAAAGATGTCGGACATGTCGAGCGGACCGGCAGAGTGTCCGGAACCGGCGGCGAGCAACGAGCGAATAATGCCTTGACGCACGTCATTGGCCTTGAGCTTGAGCTCGGTCAAGCCTGCAGGGGTAACTGGCATGGATGGGCCGTTTAGGGCAGGTCGCGGCTCGGCCCTGCCGAATGCTGACGAGGCAAAAAAAGAATAGAATATTTCGAATTTAGGAGAAATTGTGCCCGAATCCGTAAGCTTAACGGTCGGCGGGCGCACGATGACCATCGAAACCGGCGAACTGGCGAAGCAAGCAAACGGCTCCGCGTTGGTTCGTTATGGCGATCAAAACGTCGTGCTCTGCGCCGTCACTGCCTCCGAGAAACCTCGCGAAGGCATCGACTTCTTTCCCCTCACCTGTGACTTCGAAGAGAAGATGTACGCCGCCGGAAAAATTCCCGGAGGCTACATCAAACGCGAAGGACGTCCGCCCGAGCACGGAATTCTCAGCTCGCGCCAAATCGATCGTCCGATTCGCCCGCTCTTTCCCGATGGATTTCGCAACGACGTTCAGATCGTCGCCACCGTGCTCTCGATCGATCCGCAGCTCGATGCCGACGTCCTCGGCGTCTGCGCCGCCGGCGCCGCGCTCGCACTGAGCGACATTCCGTTCGACAAGACGGTCGCCGCGGTTCGCGTCGGTCGCGACGAAAACGGCAAGTACGTCTGCAACCCGACGCTGCCGCAGTACGCAACCGGCGGTATGGACATCGTGATCGCCGGAACGGCCGATGCGGTCATGATGGTCGAGGGCGGCGGCGACGAGATTGCCGAGGAGGAATTCCTCGGCGCGGTCGAGTTCGCACACGCCGAGATTCGCAAGATCGTCAAAGCGATCGAGCAGCTCGCGAAAAAAGCCGGAAAGGCAAAGCGCGAATATCCCGTCTCGCACGTCGACGAGAGCCTGGAGCGCTGGGTGCGCAAGTCGTTCGCCAAAGACGTCGCAAAGGCGATGCGAACCGTCGATAAGCAGAAGCGCGAACTAGCATTCGGCGAAATCAACGTCGACGAAGCGCTCGCGCGATGCGGCAAGAAGGACGAGAACGTCAAGGCGCTGCTCGAGGAACCGGCTTCCGCCAAAGCGTTCAACAAAATCGTCAAGGCCATGGAAGAGGACGAGCTGCGCACCATGGTCGTCGATGAGAAAGTTCGGCCCGACGGCCGCAAGCCCGATGAAGTCCGCCCGATCTGGTGCAAAGTGCATTACGTTCCGCGCGTTCACGGCTCGGGAGTCTTTACCCGCGGCCAGACGCAGGTCTTCACCGCGGCCACCCTCGGCTCGACGAGCGACGCGCAACGGCTCGACGGCATCATGGAGCTCGAAGACAAGCGCTACATGCACTTCTACAACTTCCCGCCGTACTCGGTCGGCGAGACGCGCCCGATGCGCGGTCCGGGACGGCGCGAGATCGGCCACGGCCACCTCGCCGAGCGGGCGCTCACGCCCGTTCTTCCACCCAAGGACGAGTTTCCATATACGCTGCGGCTGATCAGCGAAGTGCTCGAATCGAACGGATCGTCCTCGATGGCCTCCGTCTGCGGTTCGACGCTCGCGCTGATGGACGCCGGCGTTCCGATTCGCGAACACGTCGCCGGCGTTGCGATGGGATTGATCCTCAAAGGCAGCAAGTACGCGATTCTCACCGACATCCAGGGACTCGAAGACGCGTTGGGCGAGATGGACTTTAAAGTCGCGGGAACAAAAAAAGGCATCACCGCAATCCAAATGGACATCAAGGTGCAAGGCGTCACGATCGCGATCATGCGCGAAGCGATGGAGCAAGCGCGTAAGTCGCGCCACGCGATCATCGACAAGCTGGTCGAGACGATCGCGGCACCGCGCGAGCAGCTCTCCGAATTCGCGCCGCGGATGATCATCGTCAAGATCGACCCCGCGAAGATCAAAGACGTCATCGGACCCGGCGGAAAGGTCATCAACAAGATCATCGCCGACACCGGCGTCGAGAAGATCGACATCGAGGACGACGGCAGCGTCTTTATCACCTCGCTCGACGGCGCTTCCGGCGACAAGGCCAAAGAGATTGTCGAGAACCTCACCAAGGAGGTTCTCGTCGGCGAGACCTATCGCGGTAAAGTCACCCGCATCATTACCATCGGCGCATTCGTGCAGATTCTCCCCGGCAAGGAAGGGCTGGTGCACATCAGCCAGCTCGCACCGACGCGGGTTGAACGAGTCGAAGACGTCGTGCAACTCGGCGACGAGGTCATGGTCAAGGTGATGGAGATCGACGGCCAGGGCCGGATCAATCTCTCGCGCAAAGCGCTCTTGGGAGGCGTTTCGGGCAACGGCGATTACAGCCGAGGTCCGCGCGCTCCGCGCGAGACGCGCGACTCTGCTCCGTCGGCTTCGTCGGCTCCACCGGCGGGAGCGCCCGGCGCGCCGCCGATGCGGCGGCGGCGACGCCCGCACGCTCGTCGCGACGAGGAGTAGCCGGGTCGCGGGCAGTAAGGCGCCCGCATGCATCGCGTAAACTGGTGGGCGATCGTCGTTTCGGCGATCGTCTTCTTTTTAATCGGCTGGTTGTGGTATGGCATGCTGTTCACATCGGCGTGGATGACGGCGATGGGCAAGGCGACGGGAGACATGACGCAAGGGGGCGCCGCAGGCTATGAGTACGGGCTCACGTTCGTCATGGCGTTCTTGCTCGCATACGGTCTCGCACGCATCTTGAGTTGGCGCGGCGATCTGAATCCCGGGCGAGGCGCGTTGATCGGGCTCTCGATGGGGCTCCTGATCTTCGGCACGATGACCGCGATGGATTACACCTACGAGATGCGCGGCTCGACGCTCGCGATCATCAACGTAGGTTACGTCGTCGTCGGGATGGCGGTCATGGGTGTAATCTTGGGAGCCTGGAAGCCGAAAGCTTCGTAGCCTTGCCGGTCTAGCGCGCGGAGAAACGAAGGCCGGCGTCGAGGAACGTGCGGCGCATCCGGTCCTCGGCGCCGGCGTACCATCGCAAGCGATCGCCGATCGGACCGGAGATCGCACCGTCGAAGTGATAGAACGGAAGCGCATCGAGCAGATCGCGGCGGTATAGCACGTCGGCGCGAATCGCGCTCCCCGTGTCGTAGGTCAACCAAATCGCGTTCACCGTCGGCGCGGGTCCGTAGGGAAGAACCGCGCCGTAGAGCGGCGCGGAGTCGGTGACGTGCATCGTCCACGTCCGCAGCGAAATCGCCGGCGCGATCTGCCATATCGCCGAAAGACCGGCCGACGAAATTCTTCCGCTCGCGCTGCCGCTCACGTTTTCGGTGGCCGCTTCGAATTCGAAACGCACGCGCGCGCCGTCGGTATAGCTGAGAATTGCCGCTTGGAGTGCGTTGCGCGAGAGCTGCACCGGCGTCGGCCGGGCCTCGGCATAGAGATACTGCTCGATGAAGGTCGGCAGCGTGAACGACCCGCTGCCTTGAAGGTCCAAGCTCCACTTGCCGTTTGGAAAGAGCTTCGCATCGAGCGACGGTACCGCGAGCGCCGCACGTGCCGGCTGCGATATGCCGTAGGTACCACCCGCATAGTCGAACCAGAAGGCGCCGACTCCCGCCGTCACCGCGTACGCACTTCCGCTCGCGACGAGGCCCGCATCGATGCGCGTCTGATCGAGCGTCGCGCCGACTCGCTCGAGCCCAAACGATTGCGCGTCGTAGAAACCGCTCGACGAACGAGTCGCGGCGTCGGCAAATGCGACGACGGGTCCGTTGGTATGGATGCTCGCATCGAAACCGGAATCGGACCAGCCGGTCGATGTCGGCCATTGGTAGCTGCTCGCGACGTAACTGCCACGATCCATCACGGCGGAGAGCGAGAGGTTGAGCGCGCGCGGATCGCTGAAGCCGGCATCGGCAAATGAGAAGCTGCCGGCAAACGAGGACGCCGGCGATTCGTAGTTGCGGCCTTGCTCGCTGCCTCCGGAGACGGTGAACGACTGGTCCGCTCCCAACGGCCAGCTCGCGGTAAGGTCGCCTCGCTGACGCGACTCCTCGTCGTTGCTGAACGTACCGACCGATATCGACGATGCGTCCGATCCGACTTGCGCGCGAGCGATCGCCTCGCTGCCGATCGTCGCGACCTCCGCGCTCGACCCGGCGACGAACGGATCGAGCATCACGACGCCGCCGGCCGCTTGATCGCCGTATGCGTACGCGAGCGTCGCGTCGTGCAGCGCCGCGCCCTGTTCGTAATACGCGGGGATGAGCGCGTACGGCGATTCGCCGGCGACGATGTCGTAGTTCGGGGCGCCGTTGTCGATGAGCAGCGCGCCGCTCGACGAGAGACCGCGATCGCTCAACAGCGAGCCGGGATAGGGCGTGCTCGTTTGAGAGAGGAGCGTGAAGGGATGGAGGGCGACCGAGGACTCTACGTGGGCGTAGGGGAGGCTCGCCAGGTCGGCCGGCGAGGGTGCTTCGCTCAGCAGCGCGTCGTAGCGGCGGACGATCGCGACGACCGGCTCGCCCGGCTTGACCGCCACCTCCGATCCGAGGCAGTAGCGGCAACCGATCCGGACCGAGACGATCCCCGAGCCATGGAGCGCGAAGGTACCGGCGGCATCGGTCGTCGCGGCCGGGCCGACACCCGCCGCCGTCTGGGCCACGACGGTGGCCCCATCGACCGCCGCCCCGTGCTGGTCCCGCACCGACCCGACGACGAGCGGGGTTTGGGCGCGCGCCGGCGCTGCCGCGAGCAGAATCGAGAGCAGCATCCCGGCGCCGAGCCCGAGCTTCACGGATTCTTTAGACTTTCGGCTATGATGGAAGGAAGTGTCAAGAACCTATCTCCAGCGCCTGCTTGCAGCCGGTCTTCTCGCCGGCGCGTTTCTCTGCGGCCATTTTGCCGTAGCAAGCGCCGCCTCTGTGGAAGACCTGCTCTCCGGGGCGCTCAGTCCGTCGGCCGCGCCGGGACTCCTCGGACCGATTACCGCCGCGGGGCGGGTCGGTTGGGAGTGCAAACCCGAGCGCGCAGCCGCGGCCGGCTCTTGGCACGACGCCGAACTGCCTTCCGACGGCACGCAGTGAACGATGCGGGTTCTGCTGCTCGCCGCCCTTCTTATCCAAGTCGAGGCGACGTTCGGAGTGGCGCCCGCCTTGGGGGCGCTCCAAGGGCAGAGCTACTCAACGCAGAGTCCCGCACCGAGAACGACTTCGCTACCGCAGTTGCAGGCGCTCGCGATTCGGCGCGAAATCGAAGAGCGCTTCACGCTCGGTATCGACGCGGAGACGCGCGGCGACTGGACGAACGCGGCTCTTGAGTTCGAGCGAATCCTCGCGCTCCATCCGGCCGAGCCGCAAGGCTCGACGGCGCAGTACGACCTCGCAATCGCGTATGCGAACCTAAAGCGTTACGACGATGCGGCGCGCGAGCTGCGCAGCGCGCTCGCGCTCGATCCGGGCTTCCTAGCCGCGATGGCCAATCTCGTCTCCATCGACCTCGCGCGCGGCGATCTCGCCGAGGCGCGCCGCATGGCCAATCGATACGTCACGCTCGCACCGGACGCGGCACGAGCGCTCTATTCGCGGGGAATCGTCGCGCTCCAAGGCGGCGACGCCGCGACCGCTCGTGAGGATTTCGGCAAGCTGCTGCACGCGAATCCGTCGTACGCGGTCGCGCATTACGATCTCGCGCTCGCCGAAGAACGCTTGGATCGCTATCAAGCGGCCGAACGCGAACTGCGCATCGCGCTCTCGCTCGCGCCCGCGTATGCGCGCGCTCGGTTTGCCCTGGGCGTCGTCCTCTTGCGAGAGGGGGACCACGCGTCCGCCCGCAATGAGTTCGCTCGAGCGACGATCGATGCGGCGGGCGATCCGGCGCTGCAGAATATCGCGGCAGCGATGCGCGACTCGATCAAACCCCCGTAGTGCTTTAGACTTTCTTCATCCTCGACCGCTAGCCTAAGGCACATTCCTACACTCTCTGGAGGTTATATGGCTAAAAAACTCGCGGCAATGGCGGTGACGCTTGCGGCCGCGGCACTTGCAGCATGCGCGGGCAACTCCGGCAGCACCGGTGCGAATAGCGGCACGTACGCGCTGCCGAACATGCCCGACTTGCAACTCAGCTACGTCCTTCCCGACAGAAAAAAGGGTACGGTAATGGAGGAGCTTCCCGCGGAAGGCCTCGGCACGATTAAAGATCCGACCTGGCAAGCGACGCTGGGCGGTTTCACGCAACGACAATTCTCGCAGGCACTGGGCTTTCCGCCCAACACCAAGCTCACGATCAAGAACATTTCGAAGAGCATTCACCACACGTTCAACGTCGTCGCGAAGATCAAAGGACCGCCCGCGAACTTCCCGAGCAGTCCGTCGCTCCCGACGACACCATCGGGAGGGCCGCTGAAGAACGGCTATAGAAGCGGCTCGATCAATCCGGGATCGTCGGTCACCGTGGTTGCCAAGAAGGCCGGCATCTATCTCTTCGGCTGCGCCTTCCACTACCACTCAGGTATGCAAGACGTCATTGTTGTCGAGCCGGGTGCGACACCCGGACCGCAGGCGACCAAACCGCCTCAATGAACCTTCGCAGCCCGGCATTTTGGCTCGGCGCGCTTGCAATCGCGGCCGTTACGGCATGCACGAACGGCGGCGGTTTGGGCAGTATTGGTGGCGGCGGAGGCGGCGGTTCGCCTTCGCCGCTGCCCTCGGCGTCGGCGATCGGTCTGGGGATACCGACTGGAAAGATCGGCGTCGAGAACGATCCAGTTTGGGGAACGGTGAGCGGCTTCACGCAAGAGAAGACCTCGCAAGTTCTCGCCTTCGCCCCCGGCGCTAAGCTCACGATCGTGAATCTTTCAAAAGCCGACTCTCATACGCTCAACGTAATTGCGAAGACGAACGGACCCCCGCCGCAGTGGCCGGTTAGTCCCAGTCTCGGATTCTCTCCGACCGGAAACGGCATCCTCGGAAGCGGCTACGCGAGCGGACTTCTCAATCCCGGCGCATCGGTAACCGTCACGCTTTCAAAGCCGGGAATTTATTTGATCGGCTGTGCGGTCCACTACGTCTCAAACGCCATGCGCGATATCATCGAGGTCTCGGCGAGCGCTTCACCCGGACCGACGGCGTCGCCGGGACCGGGCGGATACGCCAAACGGCGTTCCACAGCGAAAGCACCGGAGCCGGCGCAGCGGACGCATCTGGTCGATCAGCGCGGTCGCGAGTTTACGCTCGCCTCACTACGCGGCGAGCCGCTCGTCATCACCTTCGTATCGGCCCACTGCACCGACGCCTGCCCGCTCATCAACGGCCAGTTCGCCGACGCCGCTCGCAGGATTGCGCACGCGCATCTCCACGCACGATTGCTCACCATCACCCTCGATCCCGAGCACGACTCGCCGCGCACGATGCGCGAGCTCGCAACGCGTTTCGACGCCAATCCTCGGTATTGGCTGCTCGCCGGCGGATCGGTTCGCAACGTCGAGGCCGTCATGCACGAGTTCGGCGTTCTCTCCATCGAGGGGAAGCGCGGGTACCGCGACGAGCACACGACCTTCGTTTACGTCATGAATGGCGACGGCACGTTGGCGCAGACGATGCTGGCATCGAGCGCACTCGGCGACGCGATCCTCGACGCGGTGCGCCAGCAGCATCGGGTAGCGTCGCAATGATACGCCGTTTTGCCGCGGTCGCAGCACTCGCGCTCGCGGCATGCACGGCCGGCGGAATTCCGTCGTCGTCCGGCGGAAGCGGCGGCGTCACCATCGACGTCAGCCTAACCCAGTTCGCGCCATCGCAGACGCCGTACGGACAGAGCGGAGGCTTCTCGCCGCCGGTGACCACCGTCTCGGTAGGTACGCAAATTCATTTCGTCAACGTCGACACGTTCGCGCACACGGCGACGCTGATTCCCGGTGCCGGCACCTTCCCGAGCGGCTCGCCGTTTAATTCGGGTGCGTTGCAGCAGCACGGCAGCAACCTTTCCGGCGGGTTCAGCAGCGGCGCGCTCCAGCCGAACGCATCCTCACAGACGATCACGGCCGATCGGCCGGGCACCTATCTCTTCGGCTGCTTCTTCCACTACGGCGCGCCTATGCGAGCGGCGATCGTTGCGCAGTAAGCTCGCTGCCGCAGGCTTTGCGCTGCTCTTCGTCGCGCTGGCGAACGCGCCGGCGCAGGCAATTCCGATTTTCGCCCAACGCTACCATTTTAAGTGCGGTCAGTGCCACAGCGTGCTGCCGGAGCTCAACGCGTTTGGAAACTACTTCCGTTCGCACGGTTATCGTCTACCGCTGCCCGAGCACGGCACGACGATCTTTGCGATCCGGTATCAACTGGAATACGATAAGCAGCCCGCGCCGGGTAGTCCGCGGTACTCTCAGGGAGGCATTCTGCTGGGCAGCGGCAACATCGGCCCAATCACCGCTTACCTGCACTATAATTTCGGATCGGGCGGAGGACCGGCTGCGACCTATCTGATCTTCGCTGCCGGATACAACGAGCACACGCAGACGCTCTTCCGCGGTGGGCTCTTCGAGCTTCCGCTCGCGCAGTCGCCGGGACAACGACTCGACGATCTGGAGCAGTACGGCTACTACGGCGCGCACGTCGGTCTAAACAACCTTCCGCTTTCGTCGCCGCGCTGGGGCGTGATGGCGGAACGGACTTTCGGAAACTTCCGAGTAGACGGCGTCGTCGACATGGGCTTCTACGCCGGCTCCGCCTACGGCGGCAAGCCGGTGCCGACCGGTGAGTCGACCTGGATGAAGAGTCCCGAGATGAGCATCTGGCTTCGCGACACGCTCTACCAGAAAAGAAGCGCCGAAGTCGATCTCGGCGCGACCGCGCTCGGAGGAACGCTCGGCGTTCTTCCCACCGGACGCCTTCCGTTCGCCGACCTCTACGAGCGGTACGGCCTGCTCGGGCACGCCAGCTACGGCAACCTCGATCTCCAAGCCGAACAATGGTACGGCGACGATCACGACGCGGACGGCTTCCTGACCAATCAGCACTCGTCGGGCGGATACGTGCGGCTGAAGTACTATCCAATCCCGCACGCATACTTTGGCCTTCGCTACGACGCCTTCGCCAATCCGTTCATCAACCGCGACTTCGTCTACTACGCGGCGGTGCAGATCGCGCCGTTCCGGGTGCTCGCCCAAGAGGTGCAGCAGCCCGGCCAGCACCCGTACTTTAGCGCCGCGCTGACAGTAGCTTTCCCGGGCCCGTTGAAGAACTAGGTCGATTCGTATGAGAGTTCTGGTCGTCGAAGATAACGTTCCGGTCGCCGAGTCGATCCGGACGATGCTCGAAGCCCGCAAATATGCGGCGAACGTCGTGACCGACGGCGCCTCCGGACTCGACCACCTCCTGCGCCGGTGTTACGACGCAGCCGTGATCGACGTCGGACTGCCCGGCATGGACGGCTTCTCGCTGGCGCGCAGTGCCCGCGCCGAGGGCGTTCAGACGCCCATCCTTATGCTCACCGCTCGGGACGCCGTCGAAGATCGGGTCGCGGGTCTCGAATGCGGCGCCGACGATTATCTCGTCAAGCCGTTCGTCGAAGAGGAGCTGGTCGCGCGTATCGGAGCGATTCTGCGCCGCGGGGACCGGCCGATGCTCGGCGTGGTCGAGGCCGGAGGACTTCGCGTCGATCTCGGCGCGCGCACCGTCGCATACGAAGGGCGGCCGGTCGTGCTCGGCGCGACCGAGTTTCGCCTCTTGGAGTTTCTCGCGCGTAACGCCGGAATCGCGCTCTCGCGCACGCAAATCGTCGAGCGCATTTGGGATTACGATTTCGAGGGCTCCAGCAATATCGTCGACGTCTACGTCAGCCAGCTTCGACGAAAGCTCAAGGCGCTGGGAGCGAGCGGTGTCATCGAAACGGTATGGGGTATCGGATACCGCCTAAAGACCGGTTGATTCTTCGGGTAGCGTTACTCTATCTCGCCGTCTTCGTCTGCGTGCTCCTGGCGCTCAATGCCGGAGCCTACGCGTTCATGGCGCGCGAGTATACCTCGCTGCTCGGTCCGGCTCTCGGCACACCCGAAGGCTCGCAGGCGCTGAGCGCGGCGATGCGACGCGTCGCCCTTACGCTCGCTGCGCTCGATCTTCCGATCGTCGCGATCGTCGCCGTCGCTTCGTACGTACTGGCCCGGACGGCGATCGCACCGATCGAAGCGGCCCGCGAGCGCGAACGCATCTTCGCCGCGGATGCAGCCCACGAGCTGCGTTCCCCGCTGGCCGCGATTGCGGCGCTCGCGCAGGCCGCGCGCATGCGGCCGCCGGAGGAGACGCGCGCCGCCTTCGAAGCGATCGCACGCAGCGCGTTCGAAGCATCGGCGGTCGTCACCGACTTGCTGACGCTCGCGCGCGATCCCGCGCGTCGCGCGTTGCAGTGCGAGCCGGTGGACCTTGGAGCCGTCGTCGCCGATTCGTCGAGCGAGACGCAGCCGATTGCGACCGCGCGCGGCATACGGCTCGAAAGCTCCCCGGCCAGCGCGATCGTCGACGGTGACGAGCGTCGCCTGCGCGAACTCGCGCGGAATTTACTCGACAACGCAATTCGTCACGCGCGCGGGAGCGTCGCGATCGCCTCGCGCCGCAACGGCGATCTCTGCGAGATCGTCGTCGACGACGACGGCGAGGGCATTCCCACGCAAGAGCGCCAGCGGATCTTCGAGCGCTTCTACCGGCGCTCGGACGACGGCAACGGTACGGGTCTTGGGCTGGCAATCGTGAGCTGGATCGCGCGCGCGCACGACGGCGCGGTCTCGGTCGCCGAGGCTCCGTCGGGCGGCGCGCGCTTCGTCGCGGCAATTCCCGCTCACAAAGAGTAATCGCTCCCCGGGGCGTAAGTCAGGACGCCATGCCTTTTGCGTCCTTGGGTGAGTTCGTCGCCGCTTTGCGGCGTGCCGGCGAGCTTCACGTCGTCGTCGCGAGCGTCGATCCGCGGCTGGAGATCGGCGCGATCACCGACCGCGTCGTGAAAGCCGGGGGACCGGCCCTGCTCTTCTCCAACGTGAAAGGCTCGAGCTTTCCGGTGCTGACGAATCAGTTCGGGACGCACCGGCGGATGGCGATGGCCCTCGATGCGACGACGCTCGACGAAGTCGGCGCACGCGTACGCAAGCTCGTCGATATCGCGCCGCCGGGCGGATCGTTCGTCGGAAAGCTGCGAGGTGCGCTGCGGCTCGCGCCGCTCGCCAACGCAATTCCGAAGATCCTGCGCGAGGGAAGCGTTCAAGAGGTCGTGATGGCGCCGGCCGACCTTACGAAACTTCCCGTCTTGACGACCTGGCCGCTCGACGCCGGTCCATTCATCACGCTTCCGCTCGTCATCACCAAAGATCCCAAGAGCCGACGGTTCAACGTCGGCATGTACCGGATGCAGGTCTTCAACGCACAGGAGACGGGCATGCACTGGCAGCGTCACAAACAGGGCAGGGCGCACGCCGAGGCCGCGGGCGCACGGATTCCCGTCGCGGTCGCGATCGGGACCGAACCCGCGCTCACCTATGCTGCAACGGCACCGCTTCCGCCGATGCTCGACGAGTTTGCCTTCGCCGGTCTCCTGCGCGGCAAACCCGTCGAACTCGTGCGCGCCAAAAGCGTCGATCTGCTCGTACCTGCCGAAGCCGAGTTCGTGTTGGAAGGCTACGTCGACAACGAAGATCTTCGGGTCGAAGGTCCGTTCGGCGACCATACCGGCGTCTACAGTCCGGCCGATCGCTATCCGACCTTTCACGTCACGTGCATCACGCACCGCCGCAATCCGGTGTATGCGGCGACGGTCGTCGGCAAACCGCCGATGGAGGACGCGTGGCTGGGCAAGGCCACCGAACGAATCTTTCTTCCGATTCTGCAGGCGATGCTTCCCGAGGTCGTCGACATGAATCTTCCCGTCGAAGGCGGCTTCCACAACCTCGCGATCGTCTCGATTCGAAAGTCCTATCCGGGCCAAGCCAAGAAAGTGATGAACGCCCTCTGGGGGCTCGGCCATATGATGATGCTCACGCGCGTCCTGGTCGTGGTCGATGCCGATGTGGACGTCCAAGATCCGCGTGCGGTCGCGTGGTTCGTTCTCAACAACTTAGCGCCCGAGCGCGACGTCGTGACGATGCCGGGACCGGTCGACGATCTCGACCACGGCTCCTACAGCGTCGCATACGGAACGAAGATCGGCATCGACGCGACCCGTAAGGATGCATCCGAGGGCTACACCCGCCGGTGGCCGCCGGAGATGGTCGCCGACGACGCAACGCGCCGCCTGGTAAGCGAACGTTGGACGGCCTACGGTCTCGATGCAATAACGAAGGCGTTACAGCCCGACGATTGGTCCGGTCAGGGCGCGCAATCGTACGAGCGGCTCGTGCGCACCCGCGACGAGTCGCTCCGGTGAGAACCGTCGCGCTCTTTCTGCGCGAAATACGCATCGAGCACACGCTCTTCGCATTGCCCTTTGCCTACGTCGGCGCGATCTTGGCGGCCCGCGGCATTCCTTCGCTCGCCGCGCTGATTTGGATTACCCTCGCCGTTCTCGGCGCGCGGACCGCGGCAATGGCGGCGAATCGTTTTCTCGACCGCGAGATCGACGCGCGCAATCCGCGAACCGCTCGCCGTGCCTTGGCCAGCGGCGCGCTCTCGCCCGCAACGATGCTGTGGGCGAGCGCTGCGGGCCTCGCGCTGCTGCTCGTTTCGGCCTGGATGCTCAATCCGCTCTGCGTGAAGCTCATGCCGATTGCGGCGCTGCTCGTGTTGATCTATCCGCTCTGCAAGCGCTTCACTTGGGCGACCCACTTCGTGCTCGGCGCGGTCGACGGTCTCGCGCCGTTGGGCGCGTATATCGGCGTTGCGGGCAAGATCACGCTGCCCGCGATCTTACTCTTCGCCGCGGTAACGATCTGGGTCGCGGGATTCGACATCATCTATGCGTTGATGGATCTCGGCGTCGACCGCGCGCAAGGCATCTATTCCTTGCCCGTGCGATTCGGCGAAGCGAGCGGGCGCATTCTACCGATCGTGCTCCACGGCGCGATGCTCCTGCTCCTGGGAGCCGCGGGGGTACTCGCCGGAGCCGGACGGCCGTACTTTCTCGGCGTGCTCTCAGTCGCGGTTCTCATTATCTATGAAGAGTATCTCTTCCGAAGCGGGGCCAATCTTTTCGTAATCAACGAGCGCATTTTTATCTCCAACATGACGTTTTCGGTCTTCTTCCTGATCACGACCGTCGGCGGATACGTGTGAAACGGCGCCGGTTCATTACGGCCGCCGCAGCGGCCGCCGCCGGCGGCGTGGCGCTTCCGGCGCGCGCGCAGATCGCTCCGGGTCCGCCCGTCCAGACACAGCGCTATCTGCCGCAGATCAACATCGCGGTCAACGTCACCCTCTCGGGCCCGCTGCAGAAGTACGGCCAGGAAGTCGTCAAAGGCGTGCAGGCCGCCGTCGACGAGCAGAATCGCTTTAACACGTTGCTCTCAAACGCTTGGGGAATACGCCCGTACGACGACCGCAACGATCCCGGCGTCGCCTCGTCGAACGCCAGCGTCGCGGCCGCGGATTTCAACTGCATCGGAGTCGTCGGTAATCTCACTGCGCCGATGACGCTCGCCGCGCTTTCGCGCTACGCGAACGTCGGTTTTGCGGTGATCTGTCCGACCGTCACCGCCGACTCGGTCACGAAGCGCGGCTATCACAATATCTATCGCCTCCCCGCACGCGACAGTGCGGCCGGACGGCTCTTCGCTACCGTCGCACTCGAGGGCAAACGCGGGGTGAGCGCGATCGCGGTCGCCTTTGACGGCGATTACGGCTACGACGTCGCGAGCGGCTTCGTCACGCAAGCGCAGAACGACCGCCACCCGGCGCAAGTCTTGCTCTTTCCGCTCGAAAAGACCGATCCCGCGCAAGCCGCGCGGACCGTGCTCGACCGTTCGCCGGGGTACGTTTTTCTTGCCGGAAAGTCGGCCGAGCTTGGACCGATTGCCGACGCGATGCGCGTACTCGGCTACACCGGCGAGTTCGGAGCCGCCGATGGATTCTATAATTCCGAGACGATTTCGACCTACGCCAGGACGCTCAAAGGGGGGTACGTCGCCTCGCCGATGCCGCCGCTCGATCGCGTCCCGACCGCCGTCCAACTCGTCACCGATTTCGAGCGCGAGGTCAGCCAAATCACGACGCAATCCGCCTTCGGTTACGCCGCCGCGCAGCTAATCATCGCGGCGTCGCAGCGTGGGAACGCGACCTCCCGCCAGGCGCTGCTGCGCACCCTGCAGACGGGCGGCACGTTCACGACGCTCGTCGGTCAGTTCGCCTTCAACATCAGCGGCGATCCGCTGATTCCGAACATCTACCTCTACACCGTCGACGCCGACGGCTTCAAGTTCGCTCGCCCAGCCGTCCGCACAGGCTTTGTTTACTAACCCCCGTTAAAGTGCGGGGCGCCGTGCCGCTCTTTTACCGAACGTACTCGTCCTCAGGCACGACGCGCAGCTTGTGCGGCGGACGGACTCTCTCTTTGGGGCGTTCGTCCTGGTCTTCGATCGCCAGCATGAAGCGCAGGCGCCACGCGCCGAGCGTGAGGGAGAAATTCGTTCCAATGATTTCCACGATCAGGCCTCCACGCGCTGCCACTTGATGATGGCGAGCGCACCATAGACGACGAAGAACATTATCTCTACCAAGAACCGCAGCCCGAAGTCCGAGCTGGCGTACTCGAAGGTGCCGTTATCGTTCGGCGATGCAAACGAGACGTACGACAGCGGGTCGAGCCGCGAGAGCACCCAGGCAATATCGTGCACGAAGAGCGCCACCACGTTGCTGGGGTGAACGAGCGTGAGGACGCCGACGAGAATCGCCACCGGCCACGCGAACCCGAGCACCGCGCCGTAGGAGCGGTTGAGCCAGGTCGTGGCCGCGCAGAGCATGGCGTACCACGCCAGCGGCATCGCGACGCCCATAGCGATGGCCCGCGCGTTGATTCCGCTAAAATCGAGCCGCGCCGACTCGAAGAGCAGTTGACAGGCGTAGAACGCGACGATCGTCAGCACGGAAGCCGCGACGATGCCGGCGACGTCGGCGACGAGAACCCCGAGCGCGAAGCGCACCCGCGAGCACGGCCGCGTGAGCGCGATTTCGAGGTGGCCGTCGATCTCGCGCGCCAGCGGCGCGGCCAAGATCGTCGCGACGATCAACGCGACCACGTCGGCGATCGCCATGTAGTACATCATCGGAACCGAGCCGTTGGTGTCGATCACGGTGGTGGTCATCGTGCCGTGGTTCGACTCGATCACGTGGATGCTCCCGACGTTCATCTTCGAATGATCCGAGTGTGCGCGGCTCGAGGGCTCCGTAACGACGATGTGCTTGCCGGCATACCCATGATCGTCGATGATCACGTGCGTCTGTTCGGTGGGATCGTCGATGATCGTGCGCTTGGTACCGTCGGGAAGAACCGTATGGGAGACCTTCGTTCCGGGATCCATCGTCACGTGCGCGACCCACGCGTCCGGCGACATGTAGCGCGCGAAGGAGATTCGAAGAATCACGGCGAGGACGACCAAGACGACTAGAATGATCGCAACGATCTTGAGCAAGTTTCGAACGCGCAGCCATTCAACGTAGTTCATGACGAGCTTTCTTTTGCGACGACGTCCGCGGTCGCCGTCGCCGGCGAGACCGCGTATAGAAAGATATCTTCGAGATTGAGGTCGAGCACTCGCACGCCCACGGCGCCGGCGGCCGAGAGACGCGAGGCCAGCTCGTCGGCACAGCTCGTAACCAGCAGCCGGACGATGCGTTCGGTGCGGTCGGCGCGCGCGACGTGCGGATCGTTCGCGATTCCGTCGAGCGTAAAGTTGAGGTCGGGAAAGATGCCTTCGACGATCTTGCGATCGGCCTTCAAATCGTCGACGGTTCCTTGCAGAACGAGCCGCCCGCGGTCCATGACCGCGATGTGCTCGGCCGCGCGCTCGACCTGGCCGATTTGGTGCGATGAGAAGATCACCGAGTTTCCCTTTGCCGCTTCGTTGATCATCAGGCTCAGCACGTGACGCTGGTTGACCGGGTCGAGCCCGCCCGTCGGCTCGTCGAGCACGAGAATCTCGGCGTTTCGCGCGAAGGCGGTTGCCACCATCACGGCGGTCCTCATCCCTTTCGAGAGCGTTCGCGCGCGCTTTCGGCGGTCGATGTTGAAGGTCGCGAGCAATTCGAAGGCGCGAGCCGGCTCGAAGTTCGTAAACGCCCGGCGGTTCATCTCGACGTGCTCCTCGACGGTCAGCCAGTCGTAGAGCACGCTGCGCTCGGGAACGTACGCGATCCGCTCGAAGGTCGCGGGTTCTAGCCGCTTTCCATCGTAGAGAATCTCACCGCTCGTCTGACGCGCCATGTCGAGCATACATTTGAACGTCGTCGTCTTACCCGCGCCGTTTGGCCCAAGCAAGCCGAAGACGCTCCCGCCCGGTATCTCCAGGGTGAGGCCGTCGACGGCCGCGGTTCTGCCGTAGAGTTTACGAAGATTTGTAATCGTGATACTCATGCTCACTCACTTCTCAAGGTCGCCGTACCAGCGTTGCAGCGCGGTTTCGAAGAGCTCGTGCACGTCTGCGCGCGAGAGTCCAACCGATTTTGCTTCGCGCAGCGCTACGTCGAGTGCGTCACCGCCGATCTCCGCGGCCACCTTCGGCGATTCGGTAATGCCGTCGGCGCGAACGAAGGATCCGCGTCCGGGAGCGGTCTCGATCACTTGGTCGCGCTCCAAATCGCGGTAGGCACGCGCGACGGTGTTCGGATTGACGGTGAGGTCGACGGCGAGCTGTTTCACGGTTGGAAGCTGCTCCCCTGACTGCAAGATCCCAAGCGCGATCGATCGTTTGATCTGCTCGATGATCTGCAGGTAGATCGGCACGCCGCTGCGTGGATCAACCGTTAGGACGGCCGGCATCGTACGAGAACCTACTCGCTTACGCGGACGGCTCTAGAACTTCGGGCCCCAGCCGGGGAAGAGCTCGGTCGAGCGGCGATCGGGAAGCCGCACCGGGGTACGCGTCTCGCGGACGGAATCTTGGGGTGCGTAGGTCGACTGAATCATCTGGGAAGTCCTTTCAGGCGTCTAGTACCATTAAGTTATCGTACTAGTACACTAGTACGATAACTTATTAGTACGGGCCTGTCAACCCCCTCGGGATCAGCCGTTTATCGAGGCGCGCCGTAGGGTGGCAAATCGCGGGTCGGTAGCGATCTCGATGGCGGCGTAGCCGCTCATGTTCCTGGCGCGCCGCAGCCAGCTCAGGGCCGCGCCGCGCTCGCCGACGGCCTCGAGGGCGAGGGCGAGATTCTGAGGCTCCACCTCGTTGAGGTTCGCTCGGGCGATCGCCAGCTCGGCGCGGGCGAGTGCCATGCGATTGCTTCGGGCGTAGAGCGCGCTCAGGAGGGCGGCCGACTCGGCCTTGCAGTCGGAACAGATCGTTGCGAGGCGGCGGAAGTTCGCGGCCGCGTCGGTTCGATCGCCGAGCGCTTCGTAGGCAAGGCCCAGCGTTTCGTACGCGTCGGCTCGCTGCGGCGAGAGGTCGAGCGTCTCGCGAGCGAAGGCGATTGCGTCGCGATAGTGACCTTCATAGTAGGCCGTCGTTCCAAGCCAGGACGCCGTTGCGACCGAGAGCGGGTCGAGCTGCGCCGCCTTCGTGAGTTCCGCGTACGCTTCGGCGACCCGTCCGTGGCGTAGGAGCGCGGTGCCGTACCATTCGTGCGCGGTCCCGCTCGAAGGATCGAGCGCAATCGCGCGCCGCAAGTCGGCGAGTGCTTCGGGACGCTCGCCGCCGGCGCTCTTCATCGCCCCCGACGAGATGAAGCCGAGCACCGCGTAGGCCTCTGCGTTCTCGGGATCGATGGCAAGCGCTTTGTGCGCGTACGAGCGAGCGCGCGCGATCTCGACCTGCGCCGGCGCGCTTCCATAACCGTAATCGGCCGTAATTGCATTCGCCGAGGCCAGCCCGGCATATCCGCGCGCGTCGCGCGCATCGTTGGAAAGGACGCGCGAGAAGTATTGAAAGCTCTTGGAGATGCCCTCACGCGAGCGAAGGTTCCAATAGTATCGGCCCATCGCATAGAGCCGCGTATCCTGGGCGCTGACGCCGGCGGCAGGCCGTGCAGCGGCGCTGCGGTAGAGGTTCGGTGCCGATCCGCCGAGCAGCGCCAGAGCGAAGACCGCGGCGAGGGCCGAACCGCGGCGCAACGACGGAGCAACCGGAGGCGCCGGTACCGCCGGAACCGGCTCGCGGCGAGGCGGATCCTCACGGCGCCGAACGGGCGCGGTAAAGCGGTATCCGCGCCGGGGAATCGTCTCGATCGCTTCGAGGTTCCAACTCCGGCGGAGGGTCTTGCGCAGCACGTAGACGTTCTGCGCGAGATTCGCTTCGTCGACGTACCCCTCAGGCCAGATGCGGGCGAGCAGGTCGGCCTTCGAAAAGAGCTCGCCCGGGTGCTCGATCAGGGCTAAGAGCGTTTCGACGACCTTCGGACCAATCGGCGTCGCCGTACCGTGCTCGAGCAAGAGCAAGCGCGCCTCATCGAGTTGAAATGGGCCGAATTCGTAAAGGCTCATACCGCACTCCTGTCGTGGGCTTTGATCTCCGTTTGAACGTTATACGCGCAGACGAGCGGAAAGTTTTCACTCTCGTTTCGCTCGGTTGCTTACGGCCGCTCCGGTACGAAGATGCGCACTGCGCGCGGCAGGACTTCGAAGCGGGCCGGCGTCTTGCCGGCCGGCTCGCCGTCGGCGGTAATGCGATGCGGACGGCGCATTCGCACGTCGAAGCTTCGCGCGCGAAAAGTCCGCAAGCCGGGTGCGGAGTGACGCCGGCCGGTCACGATCGCTCGCGCGACAGAGAGAAACGCTGCGATGGAATCGACTTCGACGCAGTAGCAGTCGAGCCAGCCGTCGTCGATCGCGGCATCGTCGACGGTGATGATTCCCCCGAAATGCTGGCTGTTGGCGACCGTCAACTGGACGGCGCGCAAGCGCTCGCGCCTTCCCTCGAACGCAATCTCGACGTGAAACGGCCGAGCGTAGCGCGCCACCGCGAAGATGCTCGCGAAGATCGCCCAGAAGCCGAAGCGCTGCTTATCTTCGGATCGCTGGAGACGAGCGATTCGGCTCGAGATACCGACGCTCGCTTCGGTCGCGTAGTACGCCTCGTTGACGCGCGCGACGTCGATTGGCCGCGTACGACCCTGCGCGACGATCGCGCACGCAGCCTCGACCGAGAACGGTATCTCGAGCGCCCGGGCGAGATCGTTGAACGTGCCCAGCGGAACCAGGCCGATCGGCACGCCGATGGCCAGCGCGCGGGGAATCTGCCCGGCGAGCGTGCCGTCGCCCCCCGCGACCACGATTGCATCGATGGCGCTCGACGTTGATTCCGCCTCGGTCACCTCGATTCCGAGACGATGCAGCTCCGCGGCAACCGCATCTCCGAGCCGCGTTGCGCGGCGCGCGGCGGGGTTGACGACGAGACGGACGCGCACCGATTACCGGTCGCGGCGAAGCATAATCAAATAGGTGATCCCCGACCAGGCAGCGAGCCCCGCAAGAACGAGCGTCCCGCCGACCATCGCGACGTAGCCCAACCCGATCCCGACCTGCGTCGTCGAGTCGACGTATCCGATCGCCTTCACCGTGGCGGTCAGATTCTGGTAGACCAGGTGGAAGACGTACCAGACGATGGCCGCGCTCGGCGCCGCGATCAGGAAGAGCGCCAGATAACGAGCGCGCTCGTCACGACGGTTCACATCCGGCAGCTTCGCCGCCATCGGGCGAAGAAACCCTCAGGACGATGCACCCTCATACGCGGCGCCCGCGTCCCCATAATCCGATCCCCGAATCGCCCTACGAAGTGCTCGCGCTCTTCACCGGCGCGATGGTGGGTGCGTCGATCTTTATCGTGGGCACCGGTTCGCTCATGACCTTCTTCGCCTCGGCTCTCCACCTCGGACAGACGCAGCTCGGTCTCATACTCTCGATTCAAATGCTTGGATCGGTCGCGATGACGTCGGTCGCGGGCCTGCTCACCGATCGTTTCGGCGATAAAGCGATCGTCTTATGGAGCGGCGTCTTCATGGGCCTTTCGTTGATCGCCGCATCGACGGTGCAGAGCTATTCATGGCTCCTTTTTTGGCTGCTGATGTACGGGATCGGCTACGCGGCGGTGACGCCGGCAGGGAGCCATGCGATCATCTTTTTCTTCAAGAAGGCCGACCGCGGTTTGGCGATGGGCGTGCGCCAGTGCGGAGTTCCGCTCGCCGGCGCAATCGGTTCGGTGCTGCTGCCGGCGATAGCGCTGCGCTTTGAGTACCGCGGCGCGCTGCTCGCGGCGGGAATTCTCACCCTCGGCGCGTGCTGGATCGCGTCGGCACTCTATCGCGAGCCGCGCGAGCTGCAAGGCGAACGTATTTCGATTCGTGCGATGCTCGTCGAGATGGTATCGATCGCACGCGAGGGACGCCTCATCTTGCTGACGATTACTTCGATGATCCTGATCTGCACGCAGTTCGCGCTGATGGGCTTCTTGACGCTCACCTTCGTGCACGTCTGTGGCTACGGCGTCGCCTTGGCAGTGGCGCTCTTTACGCTCTCGCAAGTCGCCGCGATCGCCGGACGCCTTGCCTGGGGATGGATAAGCGATCACATTTTTGGCGGAAGCCGAACCTTGCCGCTCGCGGTCGTCTGCGTGCTCGTCGCCTTCGTGGCGCTCGGCGTCGCCGGCGTCGGCCTCACGACGCCGCTCTGGCTGGCGGCAACGCTCGCGATCGTTCTCGGCTTCACCGCTGAAGGATGGCTGGGAGTGAGCGTGATCGGTTTTGCCGAGATCGGCGGCGAAGAGCACTCGGGAAGCGCGCTCGGCGTCGGGCTCACGTGGACGCTGCTCGCCGCGGTATTGACGCCGCCGATCTTCGGCGCGATCGCCGAGGCGCACGGCTTCGTCGCCGCGTGGCGCGGGCTGGCGGCGCTCGCGGCGCTCGGAATCATCCCGGCGTTGCTTGGAAGCGCGGCCGTTATTACGAACGTGCGAAGCGCCGAACGGAGGTTGTAGATGGAAGCCTGGCCCGAGCTGCATTACGACGATTGGAAGGATACGCTGACGACGCTCCAGCTCTGGACGCAGATCGTCGGCAAGATCCGGCTCAAACGAGAACCGCTGGTGAACCACTGGTGGGCCGTCACGCTCTATCCGTCGGCACGAGGCCTCACCACGTCGGCGATGCCCTACCAATCGCGCGCCTTCGAGATCCTCTTCGACTTCATCGATCAACAGTTGCGCATCGAGGATTCGCAAGGTGGGCGTACCGCTTTTGCGCTCGAGCCGATGACCGTCGCGGCGTTCTATGCGGGCGTGATGGAGAGTCTCGCGGAACTCGACATCGCGATCGCGATCAACACCAAGCCGAACGAAGTTACCGAGGCGATCCCGCTCGACGAGGACACGGTTCATCACTCGTACGACCCCGAGTACGCGCAGCGATTCTGGCGCGTGCTCTTGCGAGTCGCCGCCACGAGCGAGATCTTTCGTGCCGGATTTCTTGGCAAGGCGAGCCCGGCGCACTTCTTTTGGGGCAGCTTCGATCTGGCCACGTCGCTCTTCTCGGGCAGGCCGGCACCGCCGCATCCCGGCGGCTTCCCCAACCTGCCCGACTGGGTAACGCGCGAAGCCTACTCGCGCGAAGTCTTCAGCGTCGGATTCTGGCCGGGCGGTTTCGGCCTCGACGCGATGCTCTACGCCTACATCTATCCCATTCCGCCGAGTTTGGCACAAGAGCCGATTCGACCGGAGATGGCCGCTTGGAACGATCAACTTCGAGAGTTCTTGCTGCCGTACGAAGCGGCGCGCACCTCCGGAGATCCCGACAAGTGCATTCTCGATTTCTTTTCCAGCGCGTACGAGGCGGCTGCCGATCGCGCGGGCTGGGACCGCGCCGCGCTGGAACGAAACTATTAGAAATCTAGTTGACAGGAGCGCGGTGTGGGTGTAGGCTTTACACCTATGAATCTAGTTGAAGTGCCGTCGCTCGATGTCGCGTAAGCGCTCGCCGGTACTAACCGATCACGAACTGCGGCTGATGGACGTGCTCTGGAGCGCCGGCCTCGCGACCGTCGCCGAAGTGACCGATCGAGTCGGAAGACCGCCGCTTGCCTACAATACCGTTCTTACGACGCTGCGAACCCTCGAGCAGAAAGGCTACGTCGCGCACGAAGAGGACGGCCGGGCCTTCATCTATCGTCCGATCGTTGCCCAGAGCCAAGCGGCGGATTCCGCAATGCGCCACCTCCTGCGGCGATTCTTCGGAGACTCGCCCGGCCAGCTCGCGTTGCGGCTGCTCGACGACAAGAAGCTGGACGACGACGATCTCGCGCGCATTCAAAAGGCGCTCTCCCGTAAGCGAAAGGCCTCGCGATGATCCTCTCCTTCATCATAAGCGCACTCTGGCAGGGCGCCCTCATCGCCGGCGTGACCGTCCTAACGCTGCACTTCGTCCCCGTGCGAAACGCCGCGACCCGTTACGCCGCATGGTTCGTAACGGCACTCTCGCTCGCCGCCGTACCGCTGCTGTCGACGACCGTCCATTGGCATTTGCCGATTTTTGCAGCGCTCGAGCACGGCGCGCCATTCGGTCGCCCCGCATTCTCGCTGCTCCCCTTCGGTCCCCTCGAGCAAAACGCGAGCCGGCTTGCGTTACCGTCGATACTCGGCGCCCCGAGCATCGTTTGGTCGATTACTGCGTTCTGGATCGCCGGAACGGCGCTCGCCCTTGCACGCTTATCGGTGAGCTACTCGCGCATCGCGCGGCTCCGGCATGGCGCACAGCTCGTTTCCCAGGTCGACCGCGTCCCGGTTCTTGCCTCGAGCGATCTATCGATGCCGATCGCAGCCGGTATACTCGCGCCGGCAATTTCAATTCCGGTCGAGTTGCTGGAGGCGCTCTCGCCCGCAGATCTCCAATGCACGATCGAACACGAGCTGGCGCACGTTCGCCGCGGTGACGTTACGACCAATGCATTGGAACGACTTCTCGAAGCCGCGTTCTTTTGGAATCCGTGGATCTACTTCGTAGGCCGTCGGCTCGCCGCCGAACGCGAAGCCGCCTGCGACGATTGGGCCGTTGGACGCCTTGGCGAGCCGCACGCTTACGCGAACTGCCTCGCCCAGCTCGGTCGTCGCATCCACGAGCCGGCCACGCCGCTTCTGACGCCGAGCGCGCTCGGTTCACGGCATTCGCTGGTCACCCGGATCGAGCGCCTCATGGCCGACCGTTCGCCGACCGATGCCAAGCTCAACTACGCTGCCGTTGGAGGGATTACGATGCTCTTTGTCGCCATGACCGTCGCCTTGCAGAGTCTTGCTCCCGTGCCGGTGCGAGCCAATGCCCTTACTACGAACGGTGCGGCTACCGTTGCAGTATCATGCAAAGATCCAAACGCCGAGCCGCAAGCACTCAACCCCGCGGAGCCCCACCTGCCGAAATCGGAGTGGCCGACGCATAAGGTTTCGGCGATCGTTGCCGTCAAAGTCGGCGCTAACGGGAAGGCCGCAGGCGCTCGAGTCTATCACTCGAGTGGCAACGCCAACCTGGATCGGGCCGTGCTCAAGGCTGCCGAGGAATCGACGTATACGCCCCGCCTCGTGAACTGCGTTCCCGAAGATGGCGTCTATTTGTTCACGGCGGAGTTCGGTCCCGGTCCGTAGATCCGACTCTATGGTAAAACGGCGCGTCGCTGATGCGGCGCGCCGTTTGCTTCGATCACGATGCCTTCAGGTGCGATTTCTGACTTCGCGCTTGGCCGCATCGATCTCGGCTTGCGTGCGATGCTTTGCCTCGTTCAAAACCGACTTCGCCTTTTCGCCACCGGTCATCTCGTCGCCCAAACTCTCCCTTCGAGCGCGCTCGGCCTCGGCCGCAGTACGGTGCTCCCCTTCGTGAATCGTATCCTTGACGTTGTCGGTGGTTCGCTTGATGGTGTCGGCCGCTTTGTCGAGCGTATCTTTGCTCACGATCTTACCTCCTGGTCGCCGAGAGCGTACCCAACCTGCACCGAATGAAAACAAGGTCGCCGCGAGCGGCGCGTCCGTTTGGGTATAGACATGCCGTGCGCGATGGAGCGTATACGATCGAGTTCGCAAACCTCGACGATAGACTGGCGTACGCGGGCATCGTGGTGCTGGAACTCGGCCGCTTTGAAGGCGGCTACTTCGGCCTGCACTATGCGGGGAGGTTCAGCATCGATCCCGCGTCCCGTTTCACCGGCGACTGCGTGGTCTCGAGGCCGGGCTCGGCGGAGCTTCGGCTCGTGCTCATCGGTTTGCTCGAGAAGAACGTCGTCCACGGCTTGGCGGCACGGCTCGATGACTCGAGGGCGATCGCGCGCTTCCGCTTGGCGCTGAGAAATGGCGAAGGGTAAACCCCGGGGTTAATGCGACCCGTTAACGACTCGCGCGGTCTTGATGTAATCGAGTCGTGGAAACGATTTCAATAGATACGCATTGCCCTGATCGCCGATCATCCCTTGATCGGGAGCTTCGCCGTAGCCCGGGTAGATTTTATCGACGGCATCCATTCCGCTCGTAACCCGGCCGATCGGTGCGAAGCCCATCGCGTCGAGCTTTGCGTTGTCACCGAGATTGATAAAGAGGTGCGTGGTGCGGCTATTCGGCTGGCCGGTTGCCGCAAACGCTACCGTTCCCCGCGTGTTCGACGCCTTTACCGGATCGTCGGGAATCGTCACGTCCCACTTCTTCGTCACGACGGGATTCGCGGCTGCGCCCCATTGGACGACGAAACCCGGAACGACGCGGTAGAAGCGTGAGCCGTCAAAATATTTCGCCTTCACCAACTCGTAGAAGCGCTGGGCCCCATTCGGCGCGAGGCTGCGATCGACGTCGATCACGACCGGTCCTTCGGTCGTATCGAGCAGAACTCGGTACGTGCCGGGGACTGCGTTTTGCGCGGACTGCTTTGCGCCTCCGGCGCAGCTTGCCAATGCGAGGGCAACGAAGGCAATTAGGGGCAACTTGTACACTGTTCTCTCCCGCTGGACTGTAATAACGTTTCGCTCTGGGCTTCTTTCCCAAGAATTCCATCGCCTTCTCACATCATCGGATCGTGCACCGTCTCGTATCTAGGATTTCATCGGAATCATGATAATACTAACAGCCCGCGGTACAGGCGGCAGCGTTATCGTCGAGATGGAGGGCTTTAAGCAGTGCTCGGGATGATCGGCCTCGGCCGAATGGGAGCCAATATGGTCCGCCGCCTGATGCGTGCCGGACACACCTGCGTCGTCTACGATCGCAACGCCGATGCGGTGAAAGAACTGGCCGCCGACGGCGCGATCGGAGCCGCTTCGCTTGCGGAGTTCGTGCAGAAGCTCGAAAAGCCGCGCGCGGTCTGGCTCATGGTACCGGCCGCCGTGGTCGACGCGAGCATCGGTGAGCTCGCACCATTGCTGGAGCGCGGCGACGCAATCGTCGACGGCGGAAACTCTTACTACATCGACGACCTGCGCCACGCAGCCGCGCTCAAGCCCGCCGGCATCGACTTCCTCGACGTCGGCACGAGCGGCGGCGTCTGGGGGCTGGAGCGTGGCTACTGCATGATGATCGGAGGACCGGACGAGGCGGTGAAGCGGCTCGACCCCATCTTCTTGGCGCTGGCGCCGGGGCGCGGCGAGATTCCGCGAACGCCCGGCCGCGAGAAGATCGGCGGCACCTCGGAGTTGGGATATCTGCACTGCGGTCCCAGCGGCGCGGGCCACTTCGTGAAGATGGTCCACAACGGAATCGAGTACGGCATCATGGCGTCGTACGCCGAGGGATTGAACATCTTACGCTCGGCAAACGTCGGCAAGCAGAAACAGGTTGCCAGCGCCGAATCGACGCCGCTGCGCGACCCGGAGAACTATCAGTACGATCTCAACCTTGCCGATATCACCGAGGTGTGGCGGCGAGGAAGCGTTATCGCATCGTGGCTGCTCGACCTGACCGCCGCCGCTTTCGTCCAAGATCCGCAGCTCACGAAGTTCGAAGGGCGCGTCTCGGATTCGGGCGAGGGGCGCTGGACGATCAAGGCCGCGATCGACGAAGCGATCCCCGCGCCGGTCCTAACGACCGCATTGTACGAACGCTTCAGCTCGCGTGGCGATGCCGAGTTTGCCGACAAGATCCTCTCGGCGATGCGATACGAGTTCGGCGGCCACTTGGAACAGAAGTAGATGCCCGCTCAACCTTCCGACGCACTGGTCTTCTTTGGAGCGACCGGAGACCTCGCTTATAAGATGATCTTCCCCGCGCTCCAAGCGATGATCGAGCACGGTAAGCTCGACGTCCCGGTCATCGGCGTCGCGAAGGCCGGCTGGAACCTGGACCAGCTCAAGAAGCGCGCACGCGACAGCGTGACCGAGCACGGCGGACTCGACGCCGCGGCTTTCGACAAGCTCATGTCGCTGCTTCAATACGTCGACGGCGATTACGCCGACCCCGCCACCTTCGATACCCTGCGCAAGACGCTCGGCAATGCGAAGCGCCCGGCGCACTATCTGGCAATACCCCCATCGCTCTTCGAGACGGTCGTCGAGCAACTCGGTAAATCCGATTGTGCGAACGGGGCGCGCGTCATCGTCGAAAAGCCGTTCGGCCACGATTTGGCCTCAGCGCAGGAGCTCAATCGCATCCTGCACTCGAACTTCGACGAATCGGCGATCTTCCGCATCGATCACTACCTTGGGAAACGCCCGATCCATAACTTGCTCTTCTTCCGGTTCTCGAATCCGCTGCTCGAATCGTTTTGGAATCACGAGTTCGTCGAGAGCGTGCAAATCACGATGGCGGAGAACTTCGGCGTACAAGGGCGCGGCAGTTTTTACGACGCGACCGGAGCGATCCGCGACGTAATCGAAAACCACATGTTTCAGGTGCTCTCCAACCTCGCGATGGACCCGCCGGCGCGTTCCGATAGCGAGCCGATCCGCAACGAGAAGGTCAAAGTACTCGAAGCCGTTCCCGCGATCGAGGTCTCCGACGTCGTTCGCGGCCAGTTCACGGGCTACCTGAGCGAAGAGGGCGTCGCAGCGGATTCCAAAACGGAGACGTTTGCAGCGTTGCGGCTGTGGGTCAACTCGTGGCGCTGGAAGGGCGTTCCGTTTTACATTCGTGCCGGGAAGAATCTTCCGGTTACGGGGCTCGAACTCGTTGTCCGCCTTCGCAAACCGCCGCGAATCTATCAGATCGACCCGGTCACGCAGAACCACGTCCGCATCGAACTGAGTCCCGACGTCGCAATGGCAATCGGGCTCACCATTATGTCGCCCAAGAGCGACGCCGCGGCGATGCCGACCGAGCTGACCGTGAGCCGCCACCCCAGCGCGCTCGATGAGGAGAATGCATACGAGCGGCTGCTCTACGACGCGATGCAAGGCGACTCAACGCTCTTCGCGCGCCAAGATTACGTCGAAGAGGCTTGGCGAATCGTCGATCCCATGCTCAAAGCCTCGACGCCCGTCTATCCCTACGAGCCCGGCACCTGGGGCCCGGCGCAAGTCGCGCAGGTCACACCGCCGGGCGGCTGGGCGAACCCGTCGGCCTAGACGTCATATCTTCGTACAGCTCATCGTTCCGACGGTCATCTTGGCATTGGCCTCGTGGCCGAACGGACCGCTGACGATAAACGGTTTGCTGGAGGCGCGCGGGTAGACGACGAAAAACGTCGCTCGATCCGAGTTCGCAGGGTTTACGGTAGCCTCCGAGGTGCTGTAGCCATCCGAGCCGACGGCAAAAACGACCCATTTTTGGCGCTTCGCATCGAACGTGATGACCGTCGTTCCCCCGCGGCTATCGGTATCGAGAATTGCGTTGCTCCGGGGGGTGTAGGTGTCGGTCTCGGTGATTTTACCGTCGACGCAATGCCACGTCCCGAGTACGCCGGCGAGGCTCGAGAGTGCCTGACCCGTGGTCTTCGGCTGAGCAGCGGCGACAGGCTGAAAGGCGAGCGCTGCCAGACCAATAGCGACGGGCAGCCATTTATTGCGGTTCATGTAAGGGTCCTCCGTAAGAGTGATCTAGCCGAATCGTAGGGCCGGTGCGTGCCGTCAGCGTGCGAATGCGCGATCGGCACGCAAGCGGCACGCCCATCGGCTATGGTTCGGACGTCAGCACCGCCCGACGGAGGAGTCTTTAAAATGTTTGCGTTCCGCTTCTTTGCCGTTCCCGTAACGATTGCATCGTTATGCGCATGTGGCTCGTCGATGCCCGCCACGACCGCAACCGATCCGGTTGCGGCTCAGGCCCAAAAATCGTGGGTGAGGGTGGCGGCGCAGCGCGAAACGCTCCTCTACGTTTCGGAATTCGGAAGCAGCGGCGTCACGATCTACGCCAATCCCGGCGGCGATACGTTTACGCTCGCAGGCGAGCTCTTCGGTTTCCAATCGCCCATCGGTCTCTGCGCGGACCCCCGCGGCGACGTCTTCATTGCCGACTCGAACGCGCGGACCATCGTCGAATACGCCCATGGCGCCGTAACGCCGAAGGCCGTGATCGCCGACCCGCTCGGCGAGCCCTACAGCTGCGCGATCGATCGGAAGACCGGGCGGCTCGCCGTTACCAACCTGAGCAATTCGAGCGGCGGCGAGCCGGGGAACGTACTCGTTTTTGCGTCGCCGACTTCGACGCCGGTGGAATACTCGGATTCGCGTCTGAACGAGCCGCTCTTCTGCACGTTCGATCGCAAAGGAAACGTTTTCGTGGACGCCTACGACACTTCGTTTCGCGCGGTCTTGGGCGAGCTTCCAAACGGCGGCTCCGGCTTCACGATCCTGAGCCTGACCGGCGGCACCATGAACGTGCCGAGCGGCCTGCTCGCCAACGGGTCGAGCCTTCTGCTCGGAGATTCATACGATCCCAAAACCAAGATTTACGAAATTACGGTAAGCGGCTCGACGGCGACCGTCGCAAACACCATCGCGCTGAGCAAGACGCAGACGCTCGCTCAGTTCGGATTGTTCGGCTCCGGCTCGTCGATGGCGATCATCGCGCCCGACTACGATTACAGCAACGTTTGGGTCTACGCCTATCCCAGCGGTACGGTTCTCGGATCGATCGCGGGCGGCATTTCGCAGCCGGTCGGTGCCGTCATCAGTCAGCATTCGCCGGCACGTTGACCGCCCGCCGGTAGAGCCTCTTCGGCGATCGAACGGTTGATGGGCACGCTCAGGAATGCCGTGCGCGTCGCTTCGTCGGCGATTCGTGCGGCAAAGGCGTCGAGCTCGCGGTGCGCGTGCACCATTGCGTCGCGCGCTTCGCTCTCTGCACCGCCCGCAGCGAGCCCGTGCGCCGCCGCCCACCAAGCGTATTGGGGCCAGAAAGCGCCCTCGAACGAACTCATTCCTACGTCGAGCAGCTCTCGCGCGATCGCCAGCGCGCGATCGTTTCGGCCCGCGTCGACGTATGCCAGCGTCAAGTCGGCGAGATCGTCGACGAAGTCGCGTGCTTCCTGAACCGACCTGCGAATGCTCAGACCCGCTTCCATGTGCGCGATCGCGGCACCGAGCTCGCCGGCTAATCGCTCGGCGTTTCCTAGATTCGCGAGCGCGGCGGCTTCAAAGACCGGATAGGCCATCTCTCGCGCGATTTCCAGCGCCGACGATGCCAGCGCCTTAGCTTGCGCGGCGTCGCCGCACTGCACGTTGACGAAACTCGCGTTGACGAGATTTGCTACGACCGTGCGCTTCTCTTGAACTCTCTCGAAGAGCTCGTTCGAGCGTTCGATCGAGCGCAATGCCTCGGTGAACAGGCCGACGCGCATCAGCAGCAGCGTACGATTGGTGTGGATGACCGCGAGGCCGCGCTTATGCCCGAGCGACTCGTAGATTCGCATCGCCGACTCGAACTCGCGCAAAGCGTAGCTGTATTCCCCTAGCCATGCCGCCGTTACGGCCAAGCGCCCCCGAGCGGCGGCTTCGCCTTCACGGTCGTTGAGTTCGATATAGAGTGCGAGCGAGCGTTCCGTGAGCGCGAAGCAATCTTTATACTCCTGCCGGTGAAGGGCGGCCAGGCCCGCGATGCGGAGCGCTCGAGCCTCGACCGCACGATCGCTGACGCTCCCCGCACGCTCGCGAATGGCGCTCAGATAACCGCTCTCAGCCTCCAACTCGCCGGTGTTTGCCGTTGCCTCCACCAGCAGATAGAGACAGTCGAGCTGTCCCCGTAGATCCCCGCATCGCTCGTAGATCGCGAGCGCCCGGCGCGCAGGCTCGACCGCCTCTGCGGAGCGGCTACAAAGGCTGAGATGCGTCGCGGCCTGGGTGAGCGCTTGCGCCCGTTCGGCATCGCCGAGCTGCGTGGCCAGCCGCTCGAGGCGCTCGATGTAGCGATACTCGTCGTCCGAATCGCCTAACGCCCGTGCGAGGAAGACCCGCCGAAGCAACACGTCGAACCGGCGTACCGGATCGTTCGTTGCAAGTTCTTCGAGAGCGTCGATGTCATCGCGTTGCCCTTGCCGATCGCCGCGAAGGCTTCGAGCCGCTTCGCGCACTTCGAGCGCTGCTCGGCGAAGGTCGCTCTCGGCAGCGTTTTGCAGCGCCCGGCCCGCGAGCTCGATCGCGTCACCGTGAGCGTGAACGAGGGCGGCGTCTTGTGCCGCGTGCAGATACCAGTGCGCGGCACTCGCTTGGGCCCCGGCCGATTCGTAGTGGCGCGCGATCTCGCGAGCCGAACCGGCGCCGCTCGATTCGAATATGGCCTGCAAACACTCGGCCACGCGATGATGGCGCTGCTGCCGAAAGGCCGGTTCGATCTCCGCGTAGACCGCGTCGGCGATCAGATGATGGCTGAAGACGTAGTCGTAGCCGGCCCGCGCCCCGGCTTCGCGAAGAATCCGGTGATCGAGCAGTTCGTCGAGACCGCGCGCGATGGCGGTACTCGAAAGGTTGGAAACGTCGCGAATCAAGGGAACGCTGCAACCGGGGCCGGCGACCGCCGCAATTTCCACCACGGTGCGGCCCTCGCGACCGAGTCGCGCGATTCGTCGACCGATGACGCTCGCTATCGTTGCCGGTCCAAGCATCGGCTCGCGATCTTCGAGAATCGCGCTAATCGCCTCATCGAGAAAGAGTGCGTTGCCCTCGCTTTGCGCGTACAGCGCCCGTACGAGGCCCTCGCGCTCGCCGCTCAGGCCTTCTACTCGATCGACCAACTCGCTGACGTCCGTTTCGTCGAGACGCTCGAGCTCGAACTCCTCCACGCTAAAATGGACGCGCAAGGAACGCCCGAGTGCTCGCAGCGGATGAGCGAGGGGCGTCTCCTCTTGCCGGCAGGTCGCAAGGATCAACATCGGCGAGCGCGTCGCATCGCGGAGAATGCTCCCGAGCGCTTCGATCGTCGCCGGACCGGCCCAATGCAGGTCTTCAAGAACCAGCAGCAGCGGGCGCGGCGATGCCAGCGTTCGAACGGCAAACGAGAGCGCTTCGTAGATGCGTGCCGTGGCGCGCTCCGGCGACGTCTCCGAAAAGAGCACTTCGGGAACGTCGGGATCGCGAAGTTCGGGGAGGAGCGGCGCTAAGACGATGCGGCGCTCCGGCGAGATATTGCGCGCGAGCAGCAGCGGCAGTCCCGAACGCAGCGCTTCGACGATCGGTTGATATGGCATCGATTCCGGCGAGGCGGTCGTACCGACGAAGACTCTACCACCCTCGGATTGAGCGACTCGCGCGAGCTCTGCGGCGAGGCGCGTCTTGCCGACGCCCGCTTCGCCCGCGACGACGACAAAACCGGCAGAGCCGCGTGCCGCGCGACTCCAAGCGCCGTAGAGCACCGCGAGCTCCTTCTTGCGTCCCACGAACGGCAGAATCGCGCCGGCGCCACGACGGGGTTCGGTCATCGGCGCGAAGCGTGAAGGGCGAACGGCACCGGGTACGGCTTCCTGTCGGAGGATCGATTGGCGCACGGCGACCGTTTCAGGCATCGGCGTGACGGCCAGCTCGTCTCGCAGGCGCTTTGCAAATCGCTCGTATTCGGCGAGGGCGCCGGCAGTATCGCCCATTTCGTAGCGCAGCGCCATCAGAATGCGCAGGGTATCTTCCCGCCAGGCGTCGTCGGCAAGCACGCGCTTCGCGCAAGCAATGGCCTCGGCGTAGTTTCGTTCCGCACGATATCGGCCGATCAACTCGTCGAGCACGCCGAGGTAGAGCGAGCGCAGCCGTTCGCGTTCGGCGACGACCCAATCCTCGTAGACGTTCTCAAGCAAGTCCCCGGCGTAGAGGTCGACGGCTTGCCGCTGACTCTCCGGTTCGGCCGCGAGCCGCTCGAACTCGAAGACGTCGACGAACGCGCCGGCCGCATCGTTCCAGCGCACCGTCTCCGCATCGCTGACGATCCACGGCTCGCCATCGCTCGCCGGCAGTGCCTTGTTCGCCAAATAGAGATAGCGCCGCAACTCCGCTAGCGCGCCGGCTTCATCGGTCTCCGGGAACAACGTGAATGCCAACGAGTCGCGAGCAACGGCCTGGCCGCGTTTGAGCACCAGCAGCGCCAGCATCGTGAGCGTCGTCGAGCGTTTCGCGAACTTGACGGGCGCGCCGGCGCAGCGAATGTCGGCCTGGCCGAACAACCGCACGTCGAGTCTTACACGGTCATCGCAACTGATGGTTCGCGCTCCGACACGGTCCGAGGTCCGAAAGCGGCAGTCATAAGGGTTCGGTTTTGAGCATGGTACGGCCTTGCCGTGCTCCTGGCGTACGGGCGGCTTTACGGCACGGCGGCGGCACGCCGGCCGGTTATGCTGGGCGCGTGAAACCCAAACGGCGAGACGTCACCTTCCTCGTTCGCATGTGGCTGACCGAGGAATCCTGCGGCGACGCGCACTGGCGCGGCTCGGTCCACGAGGTAACGTCAGGCAAGCGTCTCTTCGTGACGGAGACGCGCGAAGTTGCCGATTTCATTGCCGCGCGGCTCGCCGACGAACAGGCTCCGAAAGTGTGAGGACATGCTTCGAATAATCTCTCTCGTCTTGCTCTGCACGACGCCGGCACTGGCGGCGGAGCGCACGTATTATATTGCCGCCGACGAGGTCGTCTGGAACTATGCTCCGAGCGGCACGAACGTTCTCACCGGGGCACCGTTGAAACCGGCCAAGTTTCAACTGGGCTTCGCCTACCATAAGGTGGTCTACCACGGCTACACCGACTCGACGTTCGCAACGCTCGAGCCGCGCCCCGCGGATCAGCGCTACATGGGCACGATGGGACCGCCGATCCACGCCGTCGTCGGCGATTCGGTGGTCGTGGTGTTTAAGAAGTAATTCGCACTTGCCGCTGAGCTTCCACGTGCACGGTCTTCGCTACCTGAAGGCCTCCGAGGGTGCGCCGTATCGCGACGGAAGCGGTTCCGGCGATAAGCCCGGCGACACCGTCGCTCCCGGGGCGACGTACACCTACCATTTCGACGTTCCGGAGCGGTCCGGGCCCGGGCCGATGGATCCGAGCTCGATTCTCTGGATGTATCACTCGCACACCGACGAGCTGCGCGACGTAAACACCGGTCTCGTGGGGCCGATCGTCGTCACTCGGCGCGATGCGGCCAAGCCGGACGGATCCCCAAACGACGTCGACCGAGAGATCTTTACGATGTTCGCGGAGATCGACGAGAGCCAAAGCCGGCTCTTCGACGAGAACGTCGCCGATGCCGCGATTAACCCGAGCGGCGTGAAGCCCGGCAGTCAAGGTTTCGTGGACGATAACCAAATGTATTCGATCAACGGATATATATTCGGGAACATGCCGCTCATCGACGTTCGTCGCGGCGAGCGAACTCGATGGTACCTGATGACGACGATGAGTGACTTCGACTTTCATGCCCCCCACTGGCACGGTGAGACCGTCGTCGTCAACGGCATGCGGACCGATACGGCCGAGCTCGGCCCAATGGGCATGGTGGTGGCCGACATGATTCCCGATAACCCCGGTGTTTGGCTCTACCACTGCCACCTCAACGTGCACCTGCAGCTCGGCATGGCCGCGCGATTTCGGACGTTGCCCTAAACGCCTCGGCGTACTCAATGAAGAGAGGCGGCGCTAGCGCGCCGCCTCTCGTTTTTTGCAGGTACGATCCGCGGTTTAGGGGCCTTGGCTATCTACAACCAAATTGTGCTCGTCGACCGCACTCGCCGCCTGGATGAGACCTCCCGTCGAGTTGATCGTCGCCACGGGTGAGCCGCCCGGATAGGTGAGAACCGAAACGGTGCCCGCGCCGACGTCGGCCACGTAGGCCTGCGTCCCCGCCATGTCGATGGTTACGTGGAACGGATCGAGCCAGCCGGATCCAAGCGTTCCGGTGATGGCGTTGTACGCCGGCGCCGCGATGATGTCGACCGCCGGTGCAATCTGGTCGCAGACGACGAGATTGCCCCGCTTATCGAGAACCATGCCGCCGGCGAAGCCCAGCGTGACCGGCAGCACGGTGCCGTTGCAGCCCGAGAACGGATGGTGATACTCGACGATGTTGGCAGTGCCGAACGTGACGTTGTAGGCGACGAAGACGTTGAGGTGCTTGTCGACCGCCACGCCCTCGACGTTGCCGCCGGGCGAACAGGTCGCCACGACGGTGTTGCTTTGCTGCGCGTACTCGTTGACGAACCCAACGCCCGACGCGCCGAGGGCGTAGTCGGCCTCGTAGACGTTGCCGTTTTTATCCGTCGTCACGCCGACCGAGTCGGTGATGCCGGCGGTGTACGTGAAGACCAGATTCCCGGCCGTATCGTACTCGGTGATGTTCGGATTGGCGTAGTTGGCAACGTAGAGGTGACGAACGCCCGCGACCGGCTTGTCGACCCAGTTTCCGTCGGGGCCGTTCATGCCGGCACTGATCGTTCCTTCGTTGGTCGTCCAGTGGTTGTACTTGATCACCTGGGCGTTGCCCGTCCCGAAGTCGTCGATGTAGACGACGTGGTTGGTAAAGGCCGGGCTGACGCCACGCTTGGCCGCGTGCGCGTGACCGATCATTCCCAGGAACTTCGGTGCGACGCCCGAGCGAGCGGGATCAAAGTTTCCCCGGCTCTGGCTTGCGCCGCTTGAGGGGAGGCCGGCGTTGGTGCCCTGCGAGACGCCGCTGGAGCACGCGGATAGCAGCGCGACCGCGACGGCCGCCGTCACCGCGCTCGTCAGAATTGACTGTTTTCGCATCAGATTGGCTTCTCCGATTCTGTCAGCTAAGAGGCTTTGGGTAAAACTGAGCGTCCGCTCGTAAAAACGAGCGGGAGGAGCGGGGGGTTCTTTGGAGGGCTGGGGGCTCCTTCCGGGCCGGCATGCGCCATCTCGCCCATGCGGAGGGGAGGGCCCGTTGGCGAAGCGAACGCCCCTTTATGCCGGGTAATGCCTCTGCGAGCATTTAGCAGATGGTGCGCTTAGCCATCGTCCGCTGCACCGCCGTGGCGGCCGTCGCCATTTTGGCCGCAGCACTCGGTGATGCGGCGACGGAGTCTGCGCAGAACGCCGGCCTTCTCGGGAAGTGCCTTCACGACAACCAGCATGAAGCGCTCCTTCCCGCGTTCTTTCTCGGCGCAATCATCATCCTCGCGTTGACGCTATTCCTCGCCTCCGCGCGGGTAGCTGCGCGCGACCCGCTTCTGCTTGAGATGGGCAACGTTCTCTCGCGAGGGATCGATCTCGCTTGCGCGTTCTGCGGAAGTATGGCTTGTATCGTCGTTATGGAAGGCTACGAGACCAGGTTTGGCGGCATATCGCCGTTCGATCCACGCTCGGTCGTCCTCTCGCATACGCTGGTCTTGCTCGTCGCAATCGTTCTTACCGGCACGATCGTGTACTGCGCGCTGCGCGCGGCTATTCGCGTCGCCAGGAACGCAAGCACCGTCGTCGTTGCGTTTATCGTCGAGTTTCTGCGGCGGCTCTTGCAAATCGCGTCGGCATCTCGAGCCACCGCGTCCGATGCCCTCGACCGACGCGTTACTCGCGTTTCACTTGGAATCGCCGGCCGTTGTGCCGGCCTGCGCGCCCCGCCTCCTTTCGTTCTCTTCACCTACTTCGCAACCTAAATCCGGGAGCTCGCAGCGTGCGGTCTCCCGGCGAGAGGAGACCACAGACACGATGCGAGTTTTCGCGCGCGCGGTTTGCGGGTCTGTCGCAATCGCACTCGTTCCGATTTTTACGCAAGCGGCTGAGTTATCGTCGGGGACGGTCCTCGGCACCGTAACGACGACGTCCGGAAGGCCCTTGACCGGCGTCACGGTAACGCTGCTGGCCCCGTCGGGCCGCTATCGATCGACGACCGACCCCGCAGGACGGTTCACGGTTCTTGGGGTCACGCCCGATACGTACGCGATCAAAGCCGAGCTTGGGGGCTACGAGCCGGCCAGCATTACCATCGTCGTAATACCCGGAGAACACGAAGAGGTCGCGCTCGTGCTGCGTCCATCGATGAAAGAGATCGCTAAGGTGCAAGCCCAGAGCCACGCATTTGCGGTCGGGAGCACGAGCGACGTCTTCTCGGTCGCAGGCGAACAGGCGCAAGCGGGAACTCCGCAAGCCTCGTCCTCCGGACTCGCCAATTACTCGCGCGACACGGTTCAAGGCGCGATATCGAACGTACCCGGAATACAGCAAGATACGTTTGCGAATGTCATCGTCCGCGGCGGCAAGGTGCAGGATACCGTGTACGACTACGATTCCGTTCCAATTCCACAAGGATTGATCGCCGAGCCGGGCGGGAACATCGTCGGGGCGCAGCTCGGAACCACCGGCGTCGGCGCCGCAACCGTGACGTTGGGCGGGTACAGCGACGAGAGTCAAAATGCGCTCGGCGGTGTCGTCAACGAGGTCCCGCTCGTTGGGAGCTATCCCGGGAAGACCACTTTCGAAATCGGAGACGGAATCGGCGCGCAGCTCGGTGAGATGAAGTTCAGCGAACAGGCTGCGACGCCCGACCTAAAGTGGCGCTACGCTCTGTCGTCGACCGTCGGCCAGGAGTATTTTGCATACGGCGACGGGCATACGTTCTACCCGGCCGAGCAGGGCACGTACGGCTTGGGATTTCAGACCCGCTCCCAGTACGCGATCGCCGGGAACCTGCACTTTGCCGCTACGGCGAGGGACGATCTTTCGGCGTCATTCCTCACCGGCGCCGCAGCCTATCAGCAGTACGATTCTCCCTACGAAGGGTTGCAGTGGTCGACGTTCAGTGCGCCGGGGGTCGCATTCCCCGGCCAGCCGGCAAATCCGAATCAGCAGGTGGATACGCCCTCGCTCGCACGCGGAACGTACAGCGTGGAGAAGCTGCAATGGGTTCACGACTGGCGGCACTCGCTGGGGCGCTTTCAAGTCTTTCAATCACAGACCGGCGCCGTCGCAAACGGGCCCGAATGGGACGATCTCTCCTTCCCGGACGGCGTCATCTCGCTCTACTCGACGCAATACCAACGCGAAGACGGCTTCGGCTACGATTTCGAAGACCAGGCCGGAGAGAGGCACGACGTTCGCGCAGGCGCGCAGTACGACGTGAACACGAGCAGCATCTATCAGATCGTCCCGACCGTACCGCAGATCATCACCGCCGCGCCGCGCCTAAATCAATACCTGGCTTACGTCAGCGATACGTGGAGCATAACGCCGCACTTCTCGATCATGGGCTCGCTGCGCTACATCGGTCAGCACTCGCACACGAGCACGAACGTGATCTACGGCAACGGCGCGGTCGACCCGCATCTCGCGCTGGCCTATACCTTTGCCGGGCTCAACGGATTCCGCTTCAACTTCGACCACACCTCAACGCCGCCGCTGCCCCTGGAAGTACAGCGCACCTGTACCCCCGCGCAGGATTGCAGCGACGATTCGGGTTCGAACGCCGGCGGTGCGGTGCCGAGCCTTTCGCTCGCCCCGGAAACCGCCGACCTTTTTGAGATCTCCTACGAGCACGGCGGCGCCACGCAGATTCGGCTCTCGTACTTCGCGCAGTTTGAAAAGAACGTCATCGACGTGCTGCCGACGAACTTTCGCAGTGCGGCCAACGCCGGCGAGAATCCCAACGCCATCGGGGTGCCGACCAACGCGGGCCAGCTGCGTTCACACGGACTCGAACTCTGGGCAAGCAGGGGACACTTCACGCTCGCCGCCAACTACAATCGGACGTTCTCGTCGAGCATCTATCAGTTCGCGTTCAACGACTTGAACGCGCCGGCGGTTCTGGCCGGGCATCTCTTCCCGGTAAACTATATACCGGCGCTTACGAGCACGGCGTCGTACGAAATCGGGTTCGATCGCCGTCGCCTGCGGCTTACTCCGGCGCTCTCCTACGAGAGCGGCTACCCGTACGGAAACGGCACGACGATTTGGCAGACGATCAAGGGCGTGCCGACGCAAGTTCCAAACGACAACTACGTCGATCCGGGTTACAACTATTACTTTCTGAAGAACCCCAACCGGCCGTTCAACGCCCAGACCAACCCGTACGTCGCAACGCTGGGAACGCCGGAGGGCGCCGATCCAAACACGCTGCGGACGACGCCGCAATGGATGACCTCGCTCCACGTCGAGTACGACCTTACGCCGAACTTGACGGCGATGCTCGACGTCGTGAATCTCCTCGCGGTCGCTACGCCGACGCAACTGCAGGGAAACCCATACCTCATCGGCCCTCCCGGATATACCGGCGGCGATCCCTACTACCAAAGGGCCTACGGGTCGCAGTATTGCAAGAAGTGTCTTTACACGCTGGGCAACGGCATCCCGACCAACGACGGCCGGACGCCCGCGGTTCCATGGAACTATGGAACGAACGGTTACGTTCCCGAGGCCTTTCCGCTCGCTCAAACGGCGCTGATTCGGCTGCGTTACCGCTTGTAGACCTCAGACCCGGCGAACCTCTAAAGAGTAGTAGTTCTACGCATCGACCCTCAGGTGAAACGGAGGCACCCTTGTAGAGACGCACTCTCTCAAAGGAGCCTTCATCATGACTTCGACTCTCAAGTTAGTGGCCCTCAGCTGCGCGCTCGGCATCGCCGGCTGCGCCCAGAGCGGTCTCGGCGGCACGCCCGGGGCGATCGGGCCGGGCGGCGTTTCGATGCTGCCCACTACGGAGCGTGCCGGTTCGCCGCAAGGGCGATCCCATAAACGGTCCGGCCCGAGCGGGCCCGGCATCTACCTTTTCCAGGGTCAGCCCGACGCCGGCGGTCCGCAAGTCGGCCTGGTCAACGTCGGCACCACGCTCTATGGAACCACGTACACCGGAGGCAGCGATAACCTCGGCGCGATCTACTCGGTAACCACCACCGGCGTGGAGAGCGTCATGCACAGCTTTACCGGCACGCCCGACGGCGTCTATCCCAACGCTGCACTGACCAACGTCAACGGAACGCTCTACGGCACCACCTATCAGGAGGGAGCCCAGGCCGGAGATCACGGCACGATCTTCTCGATTACGCCGTCGGGCTCGTACAAGGTCCTGTATTCGTTCGGAACCAACCCGAACGACTGCTTCGAGCCGGATTCCGATATGATTTACGTTGCGAGCAAGAACGCGCTGTACGGTACGGGTTACGCCGGCGGCGCCGATGGCGAAGGCTGCATCTTTAAGTTCAGCCTTGCCGGCAAGAAACCGAAGGAGAGCGTTCTCTACAGTTTTACCGGCTCTCCGAGCAGCCCGACGTACAGCTCCGGACTCGTCTTGTACAAGAATGCGCTCTACGGCACGACGCGCCAGGGCGGTGCGAACGGCGACGGCGCGGTCTACAGAGTGACGCTTTCGGGCGCGGAGAGCATCGTTTACTCGTTCAGCGGTCAGCCCGACGGTGCGGGTCCGGAGGGTTCGCTCGCCGTCATGGGCAGCGCGCTGTACGGCACCACCTCGTACGGCGGCTTGCAAAACTGCGGCTGCGGCACCATCTTCAAAGTGATGCCGGACGGCAAGGAGAAGGTGCTCTACCGGTTCACCAACGTTGCGTCGAAACAAGACGGACAACATCCGATCTCGGCACTGATCGCCGCCGGCGGGACGCTCTACGGCACCACGCCGTTCAGCACGTTCGGATGGGGAGTCGTCTACTCGGTCTCGCCGGCGGGACGCGAAAAGGTGGTCTTCACCTTGCAAGATCCTCCTTCGAATCCGACCGGTTATCCGGAGACGCCCTACGCGCCCCTCGTGGACCTCAACGGCACGTTATACGGAACGACCACGAGCAATAGCGGGCAGACCGGTGACGGAACCGTATTCGCGGTACCCCAATAGCAGTACTACTCGCCACCCTGCGATCGCGCGAGCAGCCGCCCGAGCTGCACGCGCGATCGCACGTTCAACTTCCGCAGCGCCGAGGAGACGTGCTTTTCTGCCGTACGAGAACTGATGTGCAACAACTGTGCGATTTCATCGTTCGAGTGGCCGGCCGCAACGAGTTCGGCGACTTCGAGCTCTCGCGACGAGAGCAAAGAGACGCTCCCCGATGAGCGAGCGGTTTCAACGCGGCGTAGGTCGCGCAAAGCCCCCAGCGAGCGATACGTTTCGGACGAGCGTTTGGATTCACCACCCAATTCATAGCCGCGCGCGGCGAGCCACGGCCAACCAATAGCGTCGAATCTCGTCGCGGCATCGAGTGCGGCGGCGCGCGCGTCGGCCTCGATAACGCCGCGCCCGGCGGCAAACGCATCGAAGAGTCCCAGCGCGGCTTTGTTCACGCGATCCTGAGGGTGCTCGGCCGCCTCGCCGAGTTGCCGGCGCATGGCGATGACGTCCTCGGGCTCTCCAAACTGCGCGGCGGCCAGGTAGGCAAAGAGAAAGCGATGCGGCCCGGGCAAAGCGCGGGCGATTCTCCCGATCCAAACGGCGGCCGGTTCGAGATCACCTTGAATCCCTAACGCCCACGCGTACGGCCCGCCGAGAATCCCGATCGCGACGTTCATGCCATGCTCGATCCCGTAACGGAGAAACGACTCCGTATCGTCGTGTCGCAGGCGCGCGTCGTCCCCCGAACAGATTCCAAGGGCGAAGTTTGCGCTCTTGACGTGTACGAGAACCGGATAGCTCTGCAATGCGAGGCGCTCGCCATCCCGCAGGATCTCCGCCGCAGCGGCGAAGTCGCCGCGAAGCGTGTGCTCGAACGCCGATGCCGCCGAAAGCATCGTCCCTTGGAGCGATTGACGCTCTCGCTTCGGTAGAATCGCAGAGCGGAAGTGGTCGCGCGCCGCTTTCACGTCGCCGAGCCCCAGTGCATCGATGCCGATTTGGATATGCATGTGACGCGCCCAGGAGCCGCCGTCGGCGACCTGCCATGCGGCGTCGAGCGCTCGTGCCGTTAGAGAGCGCCATTGCTCGATCTCTCCACGCATGGCCGCCACTCTGAAGCGATTCCACGATGCATGCATCGCGATCTTCGGATCGGCAATCGGTTCTCGAATATCGTTTAAGAAGGCGGAGGCTGCATTGTAATCCAGCGCCGCGATGCATTGAAACGCGAGCCTGGTCCGAAATAGATCGAGCTTCTCCGCAGGAAGTTTTTGACTCAGCGTCTCGATCGCATTCTTGCAGACCGCACTGGCGGCAGCCACGTCGCCGGAGTTGTACAGCTGGGCGACGAGCGACGACGCGTTCTCGGCAAAACCGTCAAAATCGCCGCTCTGCCAGTAGAGTTCGCCGGCGCGCCGCAGCCGCTCGATTCCCGCGTGCAGCTCGTTGATCGACCCCAGCGCAACGCCGAGCTTGTGCTCCAGCCGCGCATCGGCCTCTCGCGCGCCAAGGGCGCGCTCGTAATAAAGAATCGCATCGGCGAATGCGCCGATGACGAACGCGCCGTCGCCGGCCATTTCGTCGTACGCCGACGCTTTTTGGAGATCCCCGGCTCGCCGCCAGTGATGCGCCAGTTGCGTAACGTTGCGCTTGGGTGCTTTTTCCAGCTCGATCGCAATCGCTTCGTGCAGCGGACGAACGCGCTCGGCCAGCAGCTCGCCGTAGAGCACCTCTTGGGTTAGCGCATGGCGGAACGCGACTTCGCCGGGCGTCGCCGGCTCGTCGTAAAGCAAACGCAGCGAACGACCCCGCTCGAGCGCACGCAAAACGGCCTCTCGATCGCCTCCAACGAGCGCGCTCAGCTGCTCGACCGAGAATCGTTCGCCGAGCACGGCGGCAAGGGAGATGACGTCACGTTCGGCTTGAGTTAATCGCGCGGCGCGTGCCAGGACGGCAGCGCGAATGGAGAGCGGCAGCTCTGCGATCGGAGCTCCGCGCCCCGCATCGAGTACGCTCTTGATTAACTCCTCGGCAAAGAACGGGTTGCCCTCGCTGCGCCGCACGATCTCCGCGATCGTCATGCGCGACACGGCGTGCGGATGCGGGGCCGCTTGTTCGACGAGAGCCCGAATCGCGGATTCGCTCAGCGGTGCCAGAGAGAGCGTCGCGACGGCTCGCTTCGAAAGCAGCGCGGAGAATTCCGAAAGGTGGGGATGCTGCGAACCGACCTCATCGGCTCGGTACGTGGTGACGACCAGCGTCCGTCGCCGTTCGATCCGATCGGCAAAGTACGTTAAGAAGGCCAGCGTCGAACGATCGGCCCAGTGAACGTCCTCGATGGTGAGGATCAACGTACCTCGCATCGCATAACGAGCAAACGCACCATCGATGGAGCTGAAGAGCGACGCCTCGGGCAGCCACCCCACCGTCGTCTCCGCGTTGCGCTCGAATGCGAGCCGCTCCAGAAGCGCACGCGTACCCGCATCGCTCGCCGCATTGCCGCGGCGCTCGAGTTGCCCTAAGAGCTCTCGCAGCGGCGAGAGCGGAGTCTGTCCAAACTCCGCGCAACGCGCGGTCGCCAGCATCACCCGCGCGCTAGCCGTGACCGATTCGAAGTGATCGAGCAGGCGCGACTTGCCGATTCCGGCTTCTCCGCCGACCAATACGATATGCCCGTGCCCCTGGGCCGCCGCACGGCGATACGCGGCGAGCTCTTCAGCCTCACCTTCCCGAGCGACAAACGCGCCGCGCGGCGGCACGCCTATTGGTCTGATACGCAAAGGGCGTCCCTCTCCCAAAGGACGCCCTTCTGTCGAATCGGGAACCAATCTTGCTTCGGTAGAGCATTTATATCCGATTAGCAGATGAGCTAAACGATCGTCTCGGCCCGGGCCCGCGCCTCAGCCGGCGCGGAGGCTAGCGACGTAATGCCAGAGACCGACGACTTTTAAAATCCAAACGATCAGTGCGATGATCACGACGGCATTGAGCAGAGACTTCACGGCGGCAGCCATGGGAATATACGAGTTGACGAGCCAGAGCAGCACGCCGACCACGATGAGAACCACGACGATTTCAATTAACGGCATCGTGCTTTTTCCCCGGCCGCGGTGTTATCGAAACATGGCTGCCTTGCAAGCAACGTTTCGCTCTGGGCTGGAGCGCTTACACCAGCTAACCGTGAAGGGTGATGCATGAGCGCGCGCTGAAGCGCACGCTCATGCGAATATTTGCCGTTATCAGTCTTGTGCTGGCCTGCGTCATGCCGGCTGCCGCGGCGATACCTGGTCCCGACGACGCCGTCGCCGTCTCCGGTATCGTTCAGGATCGCCTGAACGCTACCGACATCAACGTAAAGATGGTCGAAGAGAAGCCATACGCAATCGCGTTCTGGAGCGCCGGCAAGAACTACGCTGCCGGCGAAGCGCTCGCGAAAAAAGAGAAGAGCGGATGGGCGATCGTCAAGATCTCGAGCGAAAAGTTTTCGAATCCCACTCTAGTCGCGCTTGGCGTTCCGGAATCCACGGCGAAAGCGCTGGTCGCCGACCTCAACCTCGCCGACCGGTAACGCAGAGATCAGCTGAACTGCCCAGAAAGGGACTCGAACCCCCACGGTGTTGCCACCACTGGTACCTGAAACCAGCGCGTCTACCAATTCCGCCATCTGGGCGCGGAACTGACCACGATTCGGGGCGGCCGACTCGCCGCCTCTCGGCGAAACCCGGCGAGCTCTCTCGCGGTTGGGAGGAGCCTCTATGGTTCTTCCTCTCGTCTCACCAATTGAAAGCGCGGCCGCACTCGACCCCTATTCGCAGGCCGTCACCGCGGCCGCCGAGCGGGTTAGTCCGGCGGTCGTCTGCATCGAAGTGCACGACGGGCGGCGCGGCGGAAACGGCAGCGGCTTCGTCTTCACGCCCGACGGCTTTGTGGTAACGAATAGCCACGTCGTGCACGATGCGAAACGCATCGCCGTCGCGCTGCTCGACGGCCGGGAACTTCCGGCCACGCTCGTCGGTGACGATCCCGATTCCGACGTCGCCGTCCTGCGGGTAGATGCCCCCGACCTCGTGCACGCCGTTCTCGGCGACTCGGCGACCCTGCTTCCGGGCCAGCTCGTCGTGGCCGTCGGCAATCCGTTCGGGCTTGCGTATACCGTAACCGCGGGAGTCGTCAGCGCGCTCGGACGTTCGCTTCGCTCGCGATCGGGCCGGCTGATGGATAACGTCGTTCAAACCGACGCGGCGCTCAATCCGGGAAACTCCGGCGGCCCGCTGGTCACTGCCGACGGTGAAGTCATCGGCGTGAACACGGCGGTGCTTCCCGGTCAAGGCCTCTGCTTTGCGATCGCGATCAACACGGCCAAGCACATTGCCGGTCTATTGATGCGCGACGGACGCGTGCGCCGCGGCTACCTCGGAATCGCCGCGCAAGACATCGTCCTCCCGCCGCCGGCCGCTCGCCGGCTCGGGCTCGAGGATCGCCGCGCGATCATCGTCGATTCGATCGAGCCCGGCAGCCCCGCCGATACGGCACGCCTGCAAGCGGGCGACGTGCTGCTGGCGTTCGAGGGACGCCGATTGAGCAGCGTCGACGCGCTGCACAAGATCATGACGAGCATCGACCTCAGCCGTTCGTACAAGATCGACGTGGTGCGCAAGAGCGAGCGGTTCTCGCGAGTCGTTCTGCCGGTAGAGTCGTCTCGGTAGCGGGCCTCGAATGGGGGCTCGAGGATGATCCGTAAACTTCTGCCGATTCTCGGCGTCACGTTCATCGATATCGTCGGTTTCAGCATGCTGATTCCGATGCTGCCGTACTTCGTTACGCACTTCGGCGTCTCGGCAGCCGTCGTCGGATTCCTGGCCGCGACCTTTTCGTTCTGCCAGCTCGTCTCGGCGCCGCTCTGGGGAAATATCTCCGATCGGATCGGCCGAAAGATGGTGCTCATCGTTAGCCAGATCGGCGCTACGATCGGCTGGGTAATGCTCGGCTTGGCGCCCAACATCGCAACGGCGCTTGCCGTCGCGCCGATCGGGGTCGTCTTCGCCGCACGCGTCGTCGAAGGCGTCTCGGGCGGAAACATCAGCATCACCCAGGCCTACGTCGCCGACCTCGTCGCGCCAAACGAGCGCGCGCGCGCATTCGGTTTGATCGGCGCGATGTTCGCCGCCGGCATGGTCTTCGGTCCGTTCGGCGGCGGTATTCTCTACGCGCGTTTCGGATTCGCGACGCCGTTTCTCGTCGCCGCCGGCCTGCAGCTCGTGACCTTGGCGCTGACGATCGTTATGCTTCCGGAGTCGCGGGCCCGGCGAAAAGAGGAAGAGCGCGTCGCCCTCGGCTCGGTGGTTGCGAGCTTCCGTAAGCCGCGCCTCGCGCGCATCCTTTGGCAGAAGTTGGCGATCTCGCTCGCATTATACGGCTGGTTTGCGGTCTTCGCGCTCTATTTTCAACAGCAGCTGCGGTTTACGCTGACGCAGACCGACTATTTCTTCTCGATCTTCGCCGTCTTCAACGTTTTCGTCAATATTGCCGTCGTCGGGCGCGTCTCGGCGCGATTGGGCGATCGATTGATGTCCAACGTCGGACTCGTTTGCCTGATTGCCGGATTCGCGCTGATCCCGTTCGTGCACACGGTCGCGCTGCTCGCGGCCCCGATGATTCTCTTCTCGTTCGGAATGGCGCTCACGAACACCGGTATTACCGCGCTGATCAGCAATGCCGCCTCGGATCGCGAACAAGGAACGGTACTCGGTACGAGCTCCTCGCTCGACTCGCTCTCGGGGATTCTCGCGCCTCCCATCTCGACCGGTCTGCTCGCGGCCTACGGCCCGCGCTTTGCCGGCATCGAGTCGATCACCCTTGCCGCGGTTGCATTCGTCATGGGACTGCGCAACGCGCGAAGCGAGGGCGCCGGCATACGCGAGCATGAGAGCACGCTCGGCTTGGAAGTCGAGGCGGTGAAGGTCGCCGACGGATGAGTACGCGCGGCTAGCGTTTCTTGATTCGATAGAGAACCTGGCGCCGCAGCGGGTGGCCGGGCTCGAGCTTAGGGTGGTCGAAATCATCGGCGGGATCGTAGGTCATCTGCAGCCGTTCCATCACGCGGCGCGAGCGCAGATTCGTCTGCGCGGTGAATGCGACGACTTCAGGCCAGCGCAGCCTATCGAACGCGTGGCGTAACGCGGCGGTCGCGCCTTCGGTCGCGTAGCCGTGCCCCCAAGACCCGAACGCGAACCGCCAGCCGATTTCGTACGCCGGAGCGAATGGCGCCGCAAACGGGACCGCTTGCAGAACGATAGCGCCGGCGAACGGCGGCCCGCCCCGTACCTCGACCGCCCACCAACCGTAGCCGTTGTTGTGGAGCTCGCGGCGAATCCCCGCCGCCGCGGATTCGGAATGCTCGCGCGAATACGGACCGCGCAGAAACTCGGCAACGCGCGGATCGGCGTTCATCTGCACCCAGGCCTCGACGTCGTCGTCGCGCCAGTCGCGTAGGATCAAGCGCGCGCGTCTCCAGCGTCGGCACCTCGGCCATCGCGATGCGTTACGCGGCGGTGCTCTTGCGGCGCTTCGTCGTCGCTTTGCCGTTTGCGGCCGAGCGGCGCTTCTTGCTCGCTTCGAGACTCTGCGCCAGCACGTCCATGAGGTTGACGACCTTCGAGCGGGCCGGCGCCTTCTTCGGCTTGGGAAGTTCCTTACCGGCGGCGCGCGCCTCGATCATCGTCATCAGCTCGTCGTAGTACTTGTTGGTGAACTTCTCCGGCTCGAACGCATCGACGCTCATCGTGTCGACGAGCATGCGCGCCATCTGCATCTCTTTTTCCGGCAAGCTTCTCGCGATCCGGAATCTCGAGCGTGTCGGGAGCGACGATCTCGCTCGCCCAATGCATGAGCTCGAGCACGAGCGCGTCGTCGATCGGTTTGACGGCGGCGATATACTCTTTGGTGCGAACGACGACCCGGGCGATTGCGACGCGGTTGGATTGGGTCAGCGTTTCGCGCAGCAGCGCGTAGGCGTGGCGCCCCTGTTTGGTCGGCTCGAGATAGTAGGGCTTGTCGAAGTACATCGGATTGATCTTGTCGAGCTCGACGAACTCCAGAATGTCGACCGACTGCGTCGCCTCGGGATTTACCTTCTTGAAATCGTCGTCGGTCAGCAGGACGTACTCGCCCTTTTCGAATTCGTACCCTTTGACGATCTCGTCCCAGGGGACGGGCTTGCCGTCGACCGAGCAGATGCGCTCGTACTTGATCCGACCTTCATCCTTCGCGTGGAGCAAGTTGAAGGAGAGATCGTCCGTCTTGACCGCCGTGAAGAGCTTGACGGGTATCGTTACGAGCCCGAAGTTGATGGATCCCGACCAAATTGCATGCGCCATAGTCCGCTTATTCTACCCAAGGCGCACCCCCTACCACAAGCGGCGCGCCCGGTTGATTGCGGGTTCCAGGCGCTGTTTTTTCCAGTACTTGCGCCCCCACAGGTCGCCCTCGCGCTCGAGCCGCTTGGGCGTGGTGGCCATGGTAAACTTCGCAAATTCGTCGGCCGGAGCCGCCGCCGTCCGGCGCCGGGCGAGGGCCTCGACCTCGGCCCAATGCAAAGGAGTCGAGACCGGCGCGGCATCGCCGGCCCGCACCGAGTACGGCGCGACGATGGTCTTGCCGTGACCGACTTGCACGTAATCGATGTAGACCGCACTCGGCGACCGTTTCGCGATCGTCCGCTGCAGCGTCGCCCGTTCGCCCAACTCGCCGGCCGCGCGGCGAGCGACGATCTCCGCGAAGACTTTGGCCGTATCGTAGGAGTACCCCGACGCCAGCGGGACGACGACGTGCACGCCGTATCCGCCGGTCGTCTTGACCAGCGGCGTCAAGCCGATCTCTGCGAGCAAGTCGCGCACCGCGAGCGTCACGGTTGCGAGCGTATTGAGCGTGCACTTCTCTCCGGGATCGAGATCGAAGATGACAAAATCCGGCTCGTCGACGGCGGGCAGTCGCGACGTCCAAATATGCAGGACGATGGTTGCCAAGTTCGCGAGGTAGACGAGGCTCGGCGTATCGTTGCAGACCACGAAGGTCACGTGACTGCGCGAGCCGCCCGGCGTCGGCAGCGTGACGCGCTCGATCCACTCCGGCGTTCCGCGCGGCATCTGTTTTTCGAAGAATGCCTGGCCGTCGATTCCATTGGGATAGCGTTGGAGCGTCAGCGGGCGGTCCTTGAGATGAGCGACCGCATAGGGCGCGACGCTTTGGTAATACTCGATGAGATCGCCCTTCGTGTAGCCGTCGCGCGGCCAGAGAACCTTATCGAGATTCGAAAGCGAGAGCGTGCGCGATCCGACGCGCGCCGAGACGCGTGCTTCGGCCATCACGCCTCGCCCGGCAGCTCCGCGACGACGTCCTTCGCCGATTTATCGGAGCGCAGCCCCAGATAGGCGGGTTGGCGCAGGTAGCCGTCGCGCGTCCACTCGGAGAACCGCACCTCGACCACGAGCTCGGGCGACGTCCAATGCGTCGGCGCGTTGGCATCGACGGGATTGGAGAAGGACGACGTCTTCCGCTCGATCGCGCGCAGCCGCTTGGAGAGATCGGTCAGCATCTTCTGGGTGAAGCCCGTGCCGACCGAGCCGACGTAGCGCAGCGCGCGCTTCTCATAGACGCCCAAGAGCAGCGCGCCGAAACCGCTGCGGCTTCCTTTCGGCTCCGTCCAGCCGCCGACGACGAACTCTTGTTCGTAACCGGTCTTGATCTTCACCCAATCGCGGCTGCGCCGTTCTTGATAGCTCGAGTCGCGCTTCTTGCCGATGATGCCTTCGAGTCGCTGCTTCTTGGCGACTTCGTAGAGCGCCGTACCTTTTTCGACGATGTGTTTGGAGTAGAGCACGAGCTCGTCGTCGCGAATCAGCCGCTCCAGCAGCGCTTTGCGCTCCTCGAGCGGCTTCGAGCGCAGATCGGTGCCGTCGGCGTAGAGCAGATCGAAGGCGGCGTAGGTGAGACCGGCGGGTTTTTTCTGCGATTCCTGCAGACGCTGAAAGGCCGAGCGTCCGTCCGCATCGAGGCTGACGATCTCACCGTCGACCACGACCGGCAGGCTCGCGAACGCGCCGGCGAGCTCTTTGAGTTCCGGAAAGCGCCGCAACATGTCGAGACCGTTGCGCGAGACGAGTGAGAACGAATCCTCTTCGATCGTAGCCAGCGCGCGATAGCCGTCCCACTTGATCTCGAAGAGCCACGCGGGATCGTCGAAGGGTTCGGCGACGAGCGTCGCGAGCATCAACGATTTCGGATGCGGCACCGGATCGCGCTTGACGGTGACGCGCCGCCGGGAAGCGACGGCGGCGTGACGCGCGCTCGGCTTCGACTGCCACGTTCGCGCCTTCGGATCGCGCGCGACGTCGCCGAGCGTCTTACCGCTCTTGACCGATTCCGGATGATCGGCCGGGTCGTATTTCGGATCGGAGTATTCGTCGCGATCCTTGATGAGCAGCCACGGCTCTCCACTCTCGCCCTCCCGCGGCTTGATTTTGACGAGCGCGAAAATACCGTGCAGCTTCTTCCCGTGCAGCACGAACTTGATCTTGCCGTTGGCAATCTCGTCGGCCGGGTCGTCGCCCTCGGCGAGCGTGTAGGTGCCTTTGTCCCAAACGATCACGCTCCCGGCGCCGTATTGCCCTGCGGGAATGTTGCCTTCGAAGTCGCGATAGTCGAGCGGATGGTCCTCGACGTGCATTGCCAATCGGCGATCGCCCGGGGCGAGCGTCGGTCCCTTGGGAACCGCCCACGAGGCCAGAACGCCGTCGGCCTCCAGACGAAAATCGTAGTGCAGGCGCGTCGCGCGATGCATCTGAACGACGAACCGCATCGCCTTCCCGCGCGAACGAGCGGTCTTTCCCTTGCGACCGCTCGGCTCGGGCGTTTGATCGAAGTCCCGTTTCTTTTGATACGTCGCGAGCGAACCGGGACGAGCGGACGTCGTACGAGGCGCCATTGCGGTTGGCTTTCGACGCTCCGGCAGGGTACCCTTAGAGCGCATGGGGTGGAGCTTAGCCGGAGTCGCGGTATCGCTCGTCGTCGGCGCCGTCGCGTTGCGATGCAGTCGTTCCCACGGCGGCCTCTACGACCGCGAGACGTACGGCATGTCGGCGGCGTCGCACCGGCGGTATGCCGCGATAAGCCTAATCTTCGCGCTCTATTTCACGGCGACGTTCGCACTGCGTTACGAGACGGCAGGCATCGCGGGTCTTGCGCTGTATGCGTTGATCGCCGTCTTCTACTCCGCGTCGTTTCTGCAAGGAGCCCCCGATGAATGAGTTTCGCTTCTCTCCGCGACCGAATCGCGCGTCGGAGATCGGCTGGATGGCTTGGGGCGAAGATGCCTTCGAGCGCGCACGCTCGGAGGACAAGCCGATTCTTCTGGCGATCTCCGCGGTCTGGTGTCACTGGTGCCACGTCATGGACGAGACGTCGTACTCCGATTCGAGCGTGATCGAGAGCATCAATCGCGACTTCGTTCCGATTCGCGTTGACAACGACCGGCGTCCGGACGTCAACGCGCGCTACAATATGGGCGGCTGGCCGACCACGGCCTTTCTCGCACCGGACGGTACGACGCTCACCGGCACGACCTACCTTCCGGCACCGCAGATGCGCCGCGCCCTCGACGAGATCGCGCGCTTCTACGCCGAGCGCAAAGACGAGATCGCGCAGCGCGCCGCCGAGCTGCACGACCGTTTTGCCGAGCGCGCCCCGGAGACGAGCGGCGATCTCGACGACGCGCCGATTCGCAACCTGCTCGCCCAGCTCGATCGATCCTACGACGACGAGTTCGGCGGCTTCGGCGATGCGCCGAAGTTTCCGCAACCCGAGGTCCACGAGTTCTTACTCGCGGAGTGGCGCCTCTCGGGCGATCAACGTCTCTACGAAATGGTCGCACGCACCATGCTCGCGATGGCGCGCGGCGGCACGTACGATCACGTCGAAGGCGGGTTCTTCCGCTACTCGACGACCCGCGATTGGAGCGTTCCGCATTTTGAAAAGATGGCCGAGGACCATGCGGGCCTGCTGCGCGTTCTTGCGGGGCTGGTCACCTTCGCTCCGATCGACGAGATTCGCGCGACTCTCGTCTCGGCGATGGGATACGTCCGCCGCGTGCTGCGCGACCCGCGCAGCGGCTTCTTTTCCGGCAGCCAAGACGCCGACGAAGAGTACTACGCACTTCCCCTGGAGGAGCGGCGGATGCACGCGCAACCCTACGTCGATCGCACTTCGTACACGAACTGGACCTGCGCGCTTGCCGGAGCGCAAGTGTTGGTCGCGCGCGCGCTCGACGACGAGAGCCTGCTCGCCGAAGCGCTCCAAACGCTCGATAACGTCGCGGCGCGGTTGGTCGGCGACGACGGCCTGCTCTACCACGTCCTTTCGCCGGAAGGCGCACCCGAGGTACCGGGCTTGCTCGTCGACCACGCCGCATATTTACGCGCGCTGCTCGACGCGCACGAGATCTCGGGCGAAGCGCGTTTTCTCCAACGCGCACGTCGCGTCGCGGACGTCACGCTCGAACGCTTCGAAGCGCCGGGCGGCGGATTCTACGACCGTATCGTCGCCGACGAAGCCTTCGGTCGGCTCGCGTTGCCGGATCGGCCGATTGCCGAGAACGGCTTGATGGCCGATTCGCTTCTGCGTCTCGCCGCGCTAACCGGCGAGGCGAGGTATCGGCAGCGCGCGGAGGCGGCGCTTCGTCTCTACGCGCCGAGCATTCGTTCCGCCGGATCGTTCGGCGCGCCGTGCGCGCGGGCGCTGCGCCGGTATCTCCTGCCGGAGCTCGGCGTTCGGATCGTCGGGGACGCGGCGGGAAGCGATGCCTTTCGCGAAGCCGCATTGCGTCTTCCCATGCCCTTCGCCACCATTCGCACGCTCTCGCCGGAGGATGCCGCCAAGCTCGGCATGCCGGCGGAGCCGGCCGCATACGTCTGCGTCACCGGTACCTGCGGCGCGCCGGTTCGGGATGCGGCCGGACTACGCGCGGCTTACGAGGCGCTCGTTGACGCCGACGATCAGAAGCCAGAGCGTTAGCGCGATCTCACCGATGCCGTCGAGGGCGAGCATGAACGGATTGATCGCGTTGCCCAGCGCCGGCGAGACGAAGAGCGCGAAGCTATTGGCGAGGAATGCCGCCCCCGCCAGCGCCACGAGGACGCCGAGCGTTCGCGGCAAGAAGCGCGATTTGAAGATCAGATACCCGAGCACCGCCTCGTAGAACCCGAAGAAGACCAGCGCGATCCAGTAGCCGCGGGCGTGCAGCTTGAGCGCGAGCAGCGCCATCGCCTGCGCCTGCGCGGTGGCGAACGGCGCCATGTACGCATCTTTCAAGATGAGCAGCGGCGCGAGATGTCCGAGCGCGGCGAGGCCGCCGATCGCGATTCCCACCAGACTAAAAAACGCAGCGAGGAGCGAGAGCTTCTTGTTTACCGGCTTGAGCAGCTCGTAGAGCAGCAGCGTCACCACGACGTAAGCCGCGCCGCCGAGAATATCGGCGGCGAAGCCCCATCGATAGAGGCTCTCCGACGCCAGAATGTTCCGAGCCGTCGCGGCCGGATCGCCGTAGTCGATCAGCTTTCCGCGGACCACGACTTCGGCGAAGAGGCCGGTCAACACCGTGACCAGATACGCGACGCCCGCGAGCCTGGCAACGAGGCGAGGTGACGTCATGTGAGTTCTACGAACCGAGGCTTCGGATTGTTTCGGCGGCTCATTACGTCCGCACGTAGCCCAGCCAGTACCAGCAGCCCCACAACCCGACGAGGACGGAGTATGCGATCAACGCGTATCCCCAGCGCGGGAAGCGTTCGCGCACGGCGAGCATCATCAAGGCGACGAGGAACGGCGCGAAGTCGAGGGCATGGCGCATCCCGAACTGCGCGTAGCCGTTGACGTAGTAGAAAAAATTCGGTGCCGCACTCAAGAACGCCGCGGCCCAGAGCGTGACGACCCAGCGCAACGGCGAGCGCGCGAAGAGTGCCACGACGAGCGCCGGCGACGTCCAGGTGAGCGCGATACCGGAGAACTCCGGACGCAGCCACGGAAAGACCGGCAGACGCGTCGGCATCTGCACGAAGAACGACCAGAGCTGAAACGGCAGATATTCGATCCGGAAGGGCGAGCCGGTCGGCATTCCCGCTTGATCTTGGTGATACCACGCCGCGTAGCCAATGTCGTTCCACGTCCCCCAGCGCGCGAGATTGTAAATCACCCAGAGCACCGCAGCCCCGGCAATCACCGCCCCAAACGATAGAGCCCGTCCTTCGACTCCGCGCTTCGCGCTTCGGTCAGGATGACAGAGCGAGGTGGCGCGAGCAACAGATAGAGATAGATTGGGATGGCGCCGATCATCGAAAAGCGCGATTCGACCGCGCAGGCTGCGAAGAGCGCGACGAGCCAGCCTCGGCGTCTGCCGGCAAGCTCCACGAGCGCGAGCAGCGTGAAGCAGACCGCCGAAACGTGCGCGAGAAACCAGACGTCGCCGAACATCGCGCACCAGAGAAGGTCGGTCCCGGCGAGTAAGAAGGCGCAGATCCAGAGGTTGGACGTGCGGCTCAAACCGAAGCGCTCGCCGAGCTCCCATGCCGCACCGACCGCAACGGCGCCCAGCACCGCAGCGAGCAGCGTCTGATTCGCCTGCGCGCCGAAGAGCGCGACGAGCGGCAGCAGCAAGATTGCCGGCAGCGGCGCCTCGATGATGTAGTAACGGCCGTTGTATTGCAGCGCGTCGATGTACGAACCCGGCCAGTCGATCCACACCCGCCCGTGCAAGAAGGCCTGCGCGAGCAGAACGAAGTTGTTATACGGCGTCGCTCGCAGATGCGAGGCGATCGCGGTAACGAGAAATGCAACGAGCGCCGCGGCGTAGGCGGGCTTGATCTGCTGCGGCGCGCGGCGCGCCTCTACGGCGACGGCGTCGTCTCCGGCAGCGGCTTCGGCGGCTGGAACGTCGATGGCGGGAGGCTCCCGGGAAAACGGTAGTCGCTCCACGTGATACGCTCGCGCGCCGGCTTGCCTTTGACGCGCGCCTCGGCCGAGGCGAGAACCGGCATCCAATACTTTCCGAAGGCGGCGAACTCGATGTCGCCGCTTCCCGAGACGTCGAGACCGTTGCTGTGAAAGTGTACGGCGCGCGGAAGAAACGTTACGCCGTCAATCGCGATTCGGTCGATCCAGGCGCCCGCGGGCCGGCTCATCGGCGTCGCTTCGTAGATGTAGTCCAGATGGTGCCCGTCCTTTGCGGTGCCCAAGAAGAGCATCTCGTACGCGTCGGTGCGCGGCGCGAACCGGTCGACGGTGTAACGCTCTTCGTGGTGGGAGAAACGCACGACCTTTCGCGTCAGCGGAATGCCGTCGACCGCAAGCGTCTCGTCGCGTACGTCCATGCCGTTACGATAGATCTCGTGACGCTGCTCGATATTGCTCGGACCGACTTGCGAGACGGTGTACGCGTAGATGACGACCTTGGGAAGGCTCAGCGCGGCGAGCGCGAGCGCGTATCGTTGCAAGACGTACTGCGAGTCGAGCGTCGCCGGCGCTGCACCGAGCAACGCGACGACGGCGAGCGCGCAGAGCGCCGTTGGCCGCATCACGCCAAGACCGCATCGCGGATCGCGCGGACCGCAGCCTCCGCTCCGGACGCGTCGCTTCCGCCGCCCTGCGCTTGCGCCGCCTGTCCGCCGCCCTTTCCGGCAACGAGCGGCGCGGCCAGCTTGACGAGATTGCCGGCGTGCACGCCCGCGCTCACCAGATCGTCGCTCGCACTTACCAAGAGGCTCACCGCGCCGTTGTCGACGCCGGCAAGCGCGACGACGCCGCTCTTCAAGCGGTTGCGAATGGCGCTGCTGAGATGGCGCAGCGACTCGGCATTCGCTTCGCGGACGACCGCACCGACGAACGTCCGGTCGCCGTTACGCTCGGCCCGTTCGACGTACGATTCGGCTTCGCTGGCCGCGAGCCGGGCGCGAAGCTGTCCCAGCGCCGTCTGCAACTCTTTCATCTCGCGCTGCATGCGCTCGACGCGCTCGCGCAGTTCGTCGGGTGAAGAGGCCAGCGCCGACGAGAGCGTTCCGATCAGCTCGCTCTGCTTGCCGACGTACTCCTCGGCCGCTTCTGAAACGCACGATTCGATTCGGCGGATGCCGCTGCCGATCGAGAACTCCGAAAGAATGACGAACATGCCGAGCTCGCCGGTCGAATGCGAGTGCGTTCCGCCGCAGAACTCCAGCGACGGTCCCGCCTGGACGACGCGAATTCTTTCGCCGTAGTTCTCACCGGCCATCCAGATCGCGCCGGTCTTCTTCGCCTCTTCGAGCGGCAAGACGCGCGTAACGAGATGCGCGTCGTCGCGAATCATCTCGTTGACGCGATGCGTCACGGCGCGTCTCTGCTCCGGCGTCAGCGCGCCGCCGGGCCAACGGAAATCGAAACGCATGCGGTCGATCCCGACCCACGAACCGGCTTGATTCACGTCGTCGCCGAGCACGTCTTTAAGCGCGCGCTGGAGGAGATGCGCCGAGGTGTGATGGCGCCGGATCTCGCGGCGCCAATGCTCGAAGACGCTCGTGCCGACGACGTCGCCGACCGCAATCTCACCCTCGACGAGGCTGCCGTGGTGCGCGATCGCTTCGCCCATATACTGCGCGTCGCTAACCTCGAAACGAGCCTGCCCTGAGCCTGTCGAAGGGGCAAAGATCGTTCCGCGATCGCCGATCTGTCCGCCGCGTTCGGCATAGAAGGCGGTGCGGTCGAGAACGATCGTGCCCTCTTCGCCCGCCCGCAGTGAGGAGACCATCGCGCCGCTCTTGAGGATCGCTACGACGCGACCCTCGGTTTCGAGGCCTTGATCGTAGCCCGTAAACTCGCTGCGCACCGCCGGTAGATCGGCGAGCGCGACCGCCTCCCGCTTTGCCGCAGCGTCGCGCCTTGCGCGCTCGCGCTGCTCCTCCATCAGCTGGTCGAAGGCGACTGTATCGACGACGGCGCCGTGCTCGCCGGCGATCTCGCGCGTAAGCTCGACCGGGAAGCCGTAGGTATCGTGTAAGGTGAACGCGGCTTCGCCGCCGATCACGCGTCCGTGGCGTTCGATCGCTTCGCCGATCACGCGGTCGAGCATCGCCATGCCGCGTTCGAGCGTACGATCGAAGGTCTGCTCCTCTTGACGCAGCGCGTTGACGATGCGCGCCTCGCTCTCGCGCAGCTCCGGGTATCCCGGTTCGAGCGAACGCACCACCGCCGGCACGAGTCCGGCGAGAAAGCCGTCGGGATAGCCGAGCAGTCTTCCGTTGCGAATCGCACGCCGGATCAAGAAGCGCAGGACGAATCCGCGCTCCGTATTCGACGGATAGATTCCGTCGTTGATCAGAAAGGTCGCGGCCCGCATATGATCGGCGATGATATTCTGCCGGGCTCGCTGCTCGGCGGGCGAGAGCGTCGTTCGGCCGATCGGCGGCTGAGCGGCGACGAGATCGGTGAAGAGATCGGTCTGATACATCGAGGCGAAGCCGTTGCAGACGGCGAGCATGCGCTCCAGACCCGCACCGGTATCGATCGCCTTGCGCGGCAGCTCTTCGAGCTTGCCGTCTGCGGTTCGATTGTACTGCTGAAAGACGACGTTCCAGATCTCGACGTACCGGTTCCCGAGATTCGGACCGGAGTCGTCGGGACCGCTTGCGTACGCGGCGCCGGTGTCGTAAAAAATTTCGGTGCACGGACCGCATGGCCCGGTCGCGCCCATCGTCCAGAAGTTCTCCTCGTCGAAACGCGTGATGCGTTCGGGCGCAAGTCCAACCTCGTCGATCCAAATTCGCTCCGCCTCGTCGTCGCCGGTATGCACCGTCACGTACAGACGCGCAGGCTCGAGCTTGAGAACCTGCGTGACGAACTCCCACGCCCATCGGATCGCATCGCGTTTGTAGTAGTCGCCGAAGCTGAAGTTCCCGAGCATCTCGAGGAAGGTGCCGTGGCGCCCGGTCCGTCCGACGCTCTCGATGTCGCTCTTCGCGCCCGCGACCCGCAGGCAGCGCTGCACCGTCACGGCGCGCGGCGCCGGCGCCGGCTGCTCGCCGAGAAAGACTGGAACGAACTGCTCCATCCCCGCGATCGTGAAGAGCGTCGTCGACATCTCGTGCGGAATCAGGCTCGCCGGCGGAAGCAGCTTGTGCTGCTTGCCGACGAAAAAGTCGATCCACGCCTGACGCAGTTCCTGACTCTTCATTACTCTCAACTATAACCGCGGCGGCAAGAAAGGTCGATGCGCACGACGTGATGCCGAAGAGGCTCGGACCGACGAGCGGAGCAATGGAGGGCGGGAGCGAGGAGGCCGTGCAGCAGGAGCGCAGCCCGGAGGGTGCAGCGACGAGCGGCTCCGAGGCATCACGTCGTGCGCTGAGACCTTTTCGGCAGCCCGGTTATTCCGCTAGGACGGCGCGCAGTTTTTCAAGGGCTTTGGCCTGCAGGCGGGAGACGTGCATCTGCGAGACGTTGAGGCGCTTGGCGATCTCGGTCTGCGAAACGGATTCGTAGAAGCGCAGATAGATGATCACGCGCTCGCGGCCGCTGAGCACCTCGAAGGCGCGCTCGAGATTCGCGCGATCCTCCAAGAGCTCCAAGGCGGCGTCGGAGACGCCGACCGTATCGGCGAGGGTCTGCGACTTCTTGTCGTTCTCACCCGAGACTTCGCTGTCGAGCGAGAGGAGATTGTAGGCCTGGCCGAGCTCCTGCGCTTCGAGAATCTCGTCCTCGCCCGCGGAGAGATGGCCGGCAAGCTCGGCGACGGTCGGACTGCGTCCGAGCTCGATCGCGAGCTTGTCGCTCGCGCGGTTGACGGCGAGGTTGAGCTCTTGTAGGCGCCGCGGAACCTTGACGGCCCAGCCTTTGTCGCGAAAGTATCGCTTGATCTCGCCGACGATCGTCGGCGTCGCATAGGTGGTGAACTCGACGCCGCGCTCGGTATCGAAGCGATCGATCGCCTTGAGGAGTCCGACCGTCCCGACCTGCACGAGATCGTCGAGCGGCTCGCCCCGGTTTGCGAAGCGCACCGCAAGAAAGCGCACGAGATTGAGGTGGACGACGATAAGCTCGTCGCGCAGGCGCTCGTATTCGGGGTCGCTGCGCTCGGGGCGTTCGTCGTGGCGTTTGCGCGCGCCGATAAAACGCGCGAACAGCTCGCGCGTCCGTTCGCGGTCGGGGCGCGCCTCCTCACGTGAGTACACTAAGGTCGTATGGTGCGGATCATGGAGCTACTCAATCCGATACACTCAGCCGCTTGACCATCAGGATATCGGTGCCGTGCTGGGGATGGACGTCGTAGCTCACCTCGTCCATAAGCGTGCGAATGAGAAAAATTCCGAGCCCAGCGATGCGAGCTTCGTCGAAGTTGATGCGTTGACGATCGGCCGATTGGAGACCGTGCCCACCGCTGTCGCGCACGCGGACCCGCAGCGAGTCGGGGAATGCCTCACAAGTAAGGAAGAGGAACTCGCTGTGACCGTCGAGTTGAATGATCGCCGCGCAGGCCTCCGCAACGGCCAGCTTGACGTCTTCGATCTCTTCAATTGAAAAGTGCAGCCGGTTCGCCACCGTCGCGGCGGCGAGACGCGCAAGTGCGACCCACTCGGCGCGCGCCGGAATGCGCAACTCGACGAGTTCGGGTACGGACTGCTCGACCGCTTGGTTCATACCAGCGCCTTCATCGCGGCGTCCTCGCTATCGAAGATGCCGAAGATCTTGACGAGCCCGGTGATATCGAAGATCTTCTTGATCTGCAGGTTCGTGCAGACCAAGTTGACCGAGCCGCCGTGCTCGCGCACGCGCTTGAGGCCGCCGATCAATACACCGAGTCCGGTCGAATCGATATAGCGTACCTTTTCGAGGTTGATCACCAAATGATAGACGCCGCGATCGATCAGTGTGCCGACCGCGTCTTTTACTTTCGGTGAAGTGTAGACGTCGATCTCACCGGCCAGGTCGACGACGTAGCAATCGCCGGGTGCTTCGCGGACGTTTACCTTGATGTCCAAGCCGCTACCCGTCGGCTTTCCGTTGGAGCTCGTCGGCCGTCTCGTCCGCCGCGGCACGCCCTTCGGCGACCGCAGCATCGATGTTCGCCCGTGCGCTCTCAACGACTTGACGGCCGCGTTCGTAGAGCTCGGAGACGCTCGACTGCCACTGCGAGGTAACGTCGTTGACTTTGCCGCGTATATCGCCCGTCGCGCCCATGGCAAAGTCTCCGGCTTCACGCGCCTTTCCGGCGAGCCGATCCCGCGTCTCTTCCTGCGTCAGGAGCACCGCCGCAGCACCGCCAATTACTGCGCCGATGAGAAAACCGGCGAAGAACCCACCGCCCCCGCCATTGCCCTTGCCCATCGTTTAATCACTCCTTGGTCTTTCGGTCTTTTCCAGTAACCAAGCGACGTAAACCGGCGGTTACACCACCGAGCGTCGCGCCGACGTTAACGATCGCGGGTACCACCGCACTCTTCGTCAAGTCGGCAGTCTGCGCGAGCGTACCGGCCGTCTCCTCGAGCGATCGCGTAACTTCGTCGATATGCGCCAGCGTGCTCGTCGCCGGCGTCCCGATGTTCTCCAGCTGCCGGTCGACGCCGTCGAGGGTCGTACGGACTCGCTCGAAGGTCTTGGAGAGTGCGACGGCCGCGATGAGAACGCCGATGCCGACCAGCAGCGCGCCAACGCCCACCAGCACATCGAGAACTAAAGGGCCCCACTCAGTATTACTCAAGCCTCTGCCTCCAGCGGCGCGCCGTTCGTTTTCTCAGTCTACCCATCCCCCCGCCGCAGCGTTGCCGGGCTTCGAAGCTCGGCGACCAGCGGCGGAAGCAGGGCCAGGACCCGGTCGATCTCGGCGGCCGTACTCTCTACCCCCAGCGTAAACCGGATTGGGCCGGTTTGCCAGCGTTCCTCGAGGCCGATCGCGAGAAGGACGTGGCTCGGCTCGAGGCTTCCGGAGGTACAGGCGCTGCCGGCCGAAACGGCGACGCCCGCAAGATCGAGCGCGATGAGGAGCGCGGCCGACTCCACCCCGGCAAAGCTCACGTTGAGGTGGTTGGGGAGGCGGGGGGGCGCGCCGTTGATCCGCACGTCGGGGACGCCGGCCCGGATCCCGGCTTCGAGACGGTTGCGCAACGCCTCGACCCGAGCCGCGTTCGCTTCGCGCTCGCCGACCGCGATCTCCAGCGCGCGGGCCATCCCGGCGATCGCGGGGAGATTCTGGGTCCCGGAGCGCCGGCCGGACTCTTGGCCGCCCCCGTAAAGAATCGGCGCCAGCGGGACGCCCGAGCGGACGTAGAGCAGACCGGCGCCGCGCGGCCCGCCGATCTTGTGCGCGGAGAGGGAGAGCAGATCGACCCCGAGGGCACCGACTCCGAGCGGGAGCCAGCTCGCCGCTTGGACGGCATCGCAATGAAGGCGAACGCCCCGTTCGCGTGCGATCGCGGCCAACTCGGCAATCGGCTGGATCGTCCCAATCTCGTTGTTCGCATAGGCCACCGAGGCCAGGAGCGTCCCCGGGCGCAGTGCCGCTTCGAACTCGCGGGGATCGACCCGGCCATCCGAACTGACCGGGAGCACGGTGGTTTGAAAGCCTTCCTCGTGCAGCCGCTCGAGCGCTTCCAAAACGGCGTGGTGCTCGATTGCCGGGGCAACGACGTGCGCGCCCGCGCCGCCGGCGCGCATGACGCCCAGCAACGCCAGATTGTTCGATTCCGTACCACTCGAGGTAAAGACGATTTCGTTGCGGGTGACTCCGAGTAACGTCGCAACGCGCTCCCGCGCCGCATCGAGGGCGGCGCGCGCCCGCCGCCCTTCGGTATGGAGTGAACTTGGGTTATACTCCGCCTCGGATTCCCGCATCGCGGTCACAACCTCCGGGCGCAGCGCCGTCGTCGCTGCGTTGTCGAGATAAATTCGCGCGGAGTTCACAGGTCGCTCACAGTCTGGCGTTCTATTATCTGGTTGTGCGAAGCTCCAACGCACACTCCGAGAAGTAGCAACGGGAAAACTGGCGGTCCGAGTATCACTCGGACCGCCTTTTTTTGTAGTAGCGCCGGCCGCTCAACGACGGCGGTAAATTGAGCTGGGTTACGCTGTAGTCGTTATGAGCATAGTGGTACCCTTCACCATATCCTAACGTTCGCATGAGCCCCGTCGGCGCGTTACGAAGATGCATGGGAACCGGATCGTTGCGCGTCGCAAGAACGTCCTCCATCGCGGCGCCGTAGGCGCGCCCGACTTCGTTGCTCTTCGGGGCCGTCGCAAGATAGAGCGTCGCGTGCGCGAGCGGATAGAACCCCTCGGGCATCCCAACGAAATGCACGGCCTGCTGCGCGGCAATCGCAACCTGCAGCCCGTTCGAATCGGCCAGACCGACGTCTTCCGAGGCCAGGATGACCAGCCGCCGCGCGATGAAGAGCGGATCCTCGCCCCCGTCGATCATTCGCGCGAGCCAGTAGAGCGACGCGTCGGGATCGCTGGCCCGAACCGATTTGATGAACGCGCTGATGATATCGTAATGCATCTCGCCGGCTTTGTCGTACTGCGATGCACGGCGCTGCATCGCTTCGTAGACCAGCGAGGCGTCGATCGCGGCACGTTTGCCGGCGGCCGCGGTCGCGGCGGCGAACTCGAGGGCGTTGAGCGCGGCGCGCGCGTCGCCGTTCGAAAGCGAGATCAAGAGGCGCCGGGCATCGTCGTCGAGCCCGATCTGCAGCGTTCCGAGGCCGTTCTCCCGGTCGGTCAGCGCGCGGTCGACGATTCGTCCGACGTCCTCGTCGGAGAGTGGCTGGAGCACGAAGACGCGCGCTCGCGATAGCAGCGCCGAGTTGACTTCGAACGACGGATTCTCGGTCGTCGCCCCGATGAACGTGACCGTACCGTCCTCGACGTGCGGCAGTATTGCGTCTTGCTGCCCCTTGTTGAACCGGTGAATTTCGTCGACGAAGAGCACGGTGCGTTTCCCGACGCGTTGGCGTGCCTTCGCTTCGGCGACGACGCGCCGCAGATCCGCAACCCCCGCGCTCACCGCCGACATGCCTTCGAAGTGAGCACCGGTCGAACGCGCGACGATCTGGGCAAGCGTGGTCTTTCCGCTTCCGGGCGGTCCCCAGAGGATCATCGAGGGCACCGCGTCGCGTTCGATCGCCGCGCGCAAGGCGCGCCCCGCACCGAGCAGCGTCTCCTGTCCGACGAACTCGTCGAGGCTACGCGGCCGCATGCGCGCCGCCAGCGGCATCTCGTTACGGGCGAAGCCGAGCATCATTACGCTGCGCTTAGGGCGCCGAGCTCGATACCGGCTCCGTTAGCGCGTTCTTCGGCACTTTGATCGGGCGCGGCGTCGCGAGTTTGCGATGCAGTTCACCCGGGAACTGCATCGTCACGTCGCCCTCGGCATGCGCGGTTCCGGTGGCCGTGTTGTAGAGCACTCTTCGGGCGTTCATGCTGCGGGTGCCCTGCGTTATGTGCACGCTGCCTTCGAGCAGCAAGGTGTGCTCCGCATCGTTGAGCGTGCCCGTATTCGCGTTGACGACGGTATCGGCTTGGACGTAGTGGACGTTGCCGATCGCTTTATAGATCTTTGCGGCTCCGTCGATCTGCGCCTGATCGGCGGTCAGCGTCGAGGGGCTCGGAGCGTGCGGCGCTTCGCCGCCGGCAAGGGACTGGGCGTTGCCCTGCGAGTCGTGCATGACGACGTGGCCGTTGAGATAGAGCATCTGCTTCTTGTAGTTGCCGTTGGCCTTGTCGGCGCTTACGTCGCCGCCGGTTCGCGTCATCACGACTCTGTTCGGCGTGCTGAAATCGCCGTTTTTGAAGTTCGCATCGAGCGAACTCGCGTGCACGGTCCAGACGCCGAGATCGAACGATGCCGGTGCGGCGCTCGGTGACGGCAGCGCTCCGGTCGAACGCGCCGGTGCCGGTCGCACCGCCGAGGGACGCGATGGCGTCGGGCTCGGCGAAGCGGCGCTCGCAAACGGCGTCGCGAGCGAAATAACGCCGGTGAGTGCGAAGAGTGATCGAATCATCTATCCGAGTCTATCCTGAGCCGAGCCCTGAGCCTGTCGAGCGGACGTGCGTACCTTTACCGTCGGTCGTTCGATCGGTCCAAGCAGCTCGGTAAGGTGCCGTTCCGAGACGGCGCCCTCGCGCAGCAAACGAGCGTGGCTGCCGGAGAGATCGACGATTGACGATTCGCTATTATAGCGCGTCGGCCCGTGCTCCACCAGAAGATCGGCTCCGGGGAGCATCGAGCGATCCGAACCGCCCAGGTAGCGCGCGCCGCCGCGCGGATTCGCAGTCGTGCCGGCGATCGGCCCGCAACGATCGAGCACGCAGCGTGCGAACGGTTCGTCCGGTACTCGAAATGCCAGCGTGTGTAGACCCGCCGCCAACTCGTCGCTGATGAACGCGGGCTTACGGACGAGCAGAATGACCGGTGCGGGAAGCAGCCGTTTGGCCGCGTGAATTGCGAGCGGATTGTCGGCCGCGTACTCTAGAAACTCTTGAGCCGTGGCGACGTGCATCGTGAGCGGGCGGTTATCCGGTCTGCCCATCGCGGCATAGACGCGATCGATCGCTTCGGAGTCGTACGGGTCGCATCCGATGAGGTAACTCGTATCGTTGGGTAGGATGACCGTCCCTCCGGAGAAGACGGTCCGCGCTACTTCCTCGGCAATCTCGTCGAGTTCGACGGTTTGCGCATCGATGATGCGGCCGAATCGCTCGGGCGGCATCCGTTACGGCGCCATGGTTAGATCCGGAGCCTGGCGCCGGTACCTATCGCAACGCAGGAGAGCGGATCGTCGGCAACGATTGCCGGAACGCCGGTTACCTCCGAGAGCAGCTTTTCAAAACCGCGCAGCAACGCGCCGCCGCCGGTGAGAATGATCCCGCGATCGATGATGTCCGCGGCGAGCTCCGGCGGCGTCTTCTCGAGCACCGCCTTTACCGCTTCGACGATCGCACCGACCGGCTCGGCGAGTGCCTCGCGAATCTCTTCGCTCGTGATCTTCACGGTCTTCGGCAGACCGTTGATCAAATCGCGGCCGCGTATCTCCATTGCGAGCTCCTGCTCGAGCTTATAGGCCGAACCGATTTTGATCTTGATCTCTTCGGCCGTCCGCTCGCCGATCATGAGATTGTAGACGCGCCGGATGTACCGGACGATCGCCTCGTCCATCTTGTTTCCGGCGACGCGCAGCGATTGCGAAACGACGATGCCGCCCAGCGAGATAACCGCGACGTCGGTCGTGCCGCCGCCGATGTCGACGACCATGCTTCCCGACGGACCGCCGATCGGGAGACCCGCACCGATTGCCGCCGCCATCGGCTCCTCGATGATTCCGACGTCGCGCGCGCCGGCCAGCTTTGCCGCGTCTTTGACCGCACGCTCTTCGACGCTGGTGATCTCGGCCGGGACGCAGATCGTGACGTGCGGTTTCGGCTTGATGATCGACGACCACCACGACCGGTCTTTCATCACCTTCTTGATGAAGTACGAGAGCATCGCCTCGGTGACTTCGAAGTCGGCGATCACGCCGTCGCGCAGCGGCCGAATCGCCTGAATGTGCGACGGCGTCCGGCCGAGCATCTGACGCGCCTCCTCGCCGACGGCGAGCACCCGACCGGTGTTGATGTCTTTGGCGACGACCGACGGCTCGCGCAGAACGATGCCTTTGCCTTTGACGTGAACGAGCACGTTCGCCGTGCCGAGATCGATCCCGATATCCAAGTTACGGTTCCTTCATCCGGAGTTTGAAATCTATCCAGTTGCGGAGACGCGAGGATACTCGCTCGTCTCGAATAATCCCGTCGGCTCGACGAGCGGGGTGACGCCGCTGCTGCGCTGCACCTGGCCGCCGAGCTCCGAGAGCAACTCTTCGAGACGCTCGTAACCGCGATCGATATACTCAAGGCCGATGATCTCGGTCTCGCCGACGGCAGCCAGGCCGGCGATCACCAGACCGGCCCCGGCGCGAATGTCGGGCGCTTCGACGGGCGCTCCCGAGAGCTGCTTAGGTCCTTTGATGACGGCTGCGTTGCTCTCCATCGTCACCTTGACGTCCGCTCCCATGCGCGCGAGTTCGTTCACGTATGAGAAGCGCGCGTTGAAGATCGACTCCTCGACGATGCTGGTGCCGGGACAGGTGCAGAGAAAGCCTACCACCTGCGGCTGCAAATCGGTTGGGAAACCCGGATAGGGAGCGGTGAGAATATCGGTGCCGCCGGTGATCCCGTCGGCCTTTACGCGAATCCAATCGTCGCCGGTCATCGTCGTGACGCCGCACTCGACCAGCTTATCGGTCAGCGCGTTGAGATGGTCCGGACGGCAGGCTTTGACGGTCACGTCGCCGCGCGTCACCGCGCCGGCGAGCAAGAGCGTTCCGGTGACGATGCGGTCGGGGATGATCTCGTACTCGACGCCGTGCAGCTCGCGGACGCCCTCGATGAGAATCGTATCGGTTCCCTGGCCGGATATTTTCGCGCCCATCGCCGCGAGGAAGTTTGCCAGGTCGACGACTTCGGGTTCCATCGCGACGTTATTCAACCGCGTCGCTCCATCGGCGAGCATGGCGGCGAGCATCGCGTTCTTCGTCGCGCCGACGCTCGGCATGCGAAACTCTACCTCGGCGCCGCGCAACTGCGGGCCGCGCGACTGTGCGATCAAGTATCCGTGCGCGTTGTGTACGTCGCAACCGAGTGCGACGAAGGCTTGCTCGTGCATATCGGTCGCCCGGGTGCCGAGCACGCAGCCGCCGGGCAAAGGCACCTCGGCCCGGCCGAAGCGTCCTAAGAGCGAGCCGACCACGTCAAACGACGCGGCGAGTTTGCGAACCAGCGCGTAGGGTGCCCGGTAGGTCGCGACGTTGCTCGCATCGATCGTCAGCGTGTTATCGCCTTCGTAGCGAATGCGCGCGCCGAGCGCTTCGAGCAGCGACGACATCACCGATACGTCGGTGATGCGCGGCACGCGATGGAGCGTGACGGTGCCCTTGGCGAGCAGCGACGCGGCCATGATCGGCAACGCGGCGTTCTTCGCGCCGTGCGTAGTCACCGAACCCTCCAAGCGCACGCCGCCGCGTATCCGCAGCGTCGTCTCAAGCCGATCGAGCATATACTCCGTTTACCGTTCGCGTAGGCGCTCCGCTCGCCTACTGCCGACCGGTCGCGTCACGTATGCCCGGTGAGCCGCAGCTTCGCGCTCGCAAACTCGATATTGGCCCGTTCGCGCGCGAAGAGCTCCCGATCGGCGCCCGCAGCCTTCTGCCGCTCCATCGCGTCGGCGAGCTCCTGACGCGCCTCGGAAACGACCACGTCTTCGAAGCGCACGGCCTCGTCGACCAGCACCGTCACGCCGTCGGGGAGCGCCTGCATGAATCCCTCGCCCGTTGCGAGCTCCAGGCGCGAGGTCGTACCGCCCTGGTCCCCAGCGGCTCGGACGTTTGCCCGCAGAATACCGGGGCGCAGCGCGGCGAGGAACGGCGCGTGGTGCGGAAGTATGCCTTCCTCGCCCTCGGTCGTCACCGCGATGACCAGCTCGGCTTCGCCGTAGAAGACGACCTCGACCGGCGTTACGAGCTTGAACGAAACGGTGCTAGGCACGCGACATCCGCTCGGCGTTCTCGCGGACCTCGTCGATCGTCCCCGCGTAGAAGAACGCGCCCTCCGGTAAGTCGTCGACTCTGCCTTCGAGGATCTCCTTGAACGACGCGATCGTCTCGGTAAGCTTGACGTACTTGCCGGACCGGCCCGTGAACTGCTCGGCAACGAAGAACGGCTGCGAGAAGAAGCGCTGAATGCGCCGGGCTCGCGCGACGGCGACCTTGTCGTCTTCGGAGAGCTCTTCGACGCCCAAGATCGCGATGATGTCTTGGAGATCCTTATACCGCTGCAGCACTTCCTGGACGCCGCGGGCGACCGCGTAGTGCTCATCGCCGATGATCTGCGGATCGAGGATGCGTGAAGTCGAGGCGAGCGGATCGACCGCGGGATAGATTCCCAGCTCCGAGATCGGTCGTGAGAGCGCGGTCGTGGCGTCGAGATGCGCGAACGTGACGGCGACGGCAGGATCGGTGTAGTCGTCGGCCGGCACGTACACGGCTTGTACCGAGGTGATCGATCCCTTGCGCGTCGAGGTAATGCGCTCTTCCAGCATGCCGACGTCGGTGCTCAGCGTCGGCTGATAACCGACGGCCGACGGCATGCGTCCCATCAGGGCGGAGACTTCGGACCCGGCTTGCAAATAGCGAAAGATGTTATCCATGAAGAGCAGCACGTCGGCGCCGAGCTCGTCGCGGAAGTACTCCGCCATGGTGACGCCGGTCTGCGCGATGCGAAAGCGCACGCCCGGCGGCTCGTCCATCTGACCGAAGACGAGCGTCGTCTGCGCGAGCACGCCCGACTCTTTCATTTCGAGCCAAAGGTCGTTGCCTTCGCGCGTGCGCTCGCCGACGCCGGTGAAGACCGAGAAGCCCTTGTGCACGTAAGCGATGTTGCGAATGAGCTCCTGAATGAGCACCGTCTTTCCGACGCCGGCGCCGCCGAAGAGTCCGACCTTGCCGCCGCGCGTGTACGGCGCCATCAAGTCGATGACTTTGATGCCCGTCTCGAAGATGCGCGGCGTCGGATCCTGATACTTGAACTCGGGCGCGGGGCGGTGAATCGGCCACTGCGCCGCCGCTTTTACCGGAGCGTCGCTGTCGATCGTCTGACCGAGCACGTTGAAGATGCGCCCCAGCGTGCCTTCTCCGACGGGAACGGTAATGGGACCGCCCAACGACGTTACGCCGGCGCCGCGCACCAGGCCGTCGGTCGAGCCGAGCGCGAGACAGCGCACCTGGTCGTTGCCGAGCTCGTCCTGCACTTCCAGCGTGAGGTCGCGTGCCTGTATCGCCGTGCCGCCCAGCTCGACGTTCGACGGCATCGCCGCCCCGTTGGCCGACGCGTGCGTGTCTTCGTTGACTCGAACGCGCAGTGCGTCGTTGATCTTCGGCAGCGTTTCGGGCGTGAACTCGACGTCGACGACGTTTCCGAGCACTTGCACGACTTTTCCGGTAGCAGTAGCCATTATTAGTTCCTTAGCGAGTTGAGCTCTTACTCGACGCCGAGCGCTTCGGCACCGGCGACGATTTCGAGCAGTTCTTTAGTTATCGCCGCTTGACGGGCGTTGTTCATTTTAATGGTCAGCTCATCGATGAGCTTGTTGGCGTTGTCGGTGGCGTTGGTCATCGCCAGCAGCTGCGCCGCAAAGAAGGCGGCGTCGGTCTCGAGCATCGCCGAATAGATCGTGAACTCCAAATACTTCGGCAGGAGCCGCGACAACACGAACTCCGGCGATCCGGCAAACTCCACCGTGGCGCGAGGGCCTTTCGACTCCGCGCTTTCAGCGCTACGCTCGGGACTGCGCTCGCTTCGCGAGCTTGCCGATAAGGAGGCCAAATCTTCGGCGACGATCGGTATCAACTTACGCGTCTGCGGCTTCTGCGACATCATCGAGACGAGCTTCTGCGAGACGAGGACGATTTCGGCGATGGTGCCGTTGGTGAAATCGTCGCTGATTCGGTGTGCGACCTCGCGCGCGGTGTTGAGCTTCGAGGGCGCGTTGAGCACCCAGGTCGGACTGTCGGCTTGACCGAGGCGCCGCAGCGCGTTGCGCGCCTTGAGCCCCACGCCGTACCAGCACACGGCGCCGCGCTCGCGCGCCGCGTGCTCGGCGACACGAATGACGTTGGAGTTGAAGGCGCCGGCCAATCCTTTATCCGCGGTCACGAGCAGGATGCCCGGCGGAGCGCCGGCTTTTCCCGGCTTCATGAACGGATGATCGACCGACGAGACGGCGCCCATCAAATCCCGGAGCATCTGCGAGAGCGCGTCGGCATACGGGCGCGCCTGCTTTTGCGCGAGCTCGGCGCGACGAATCTTCGCCGCGGCGACCTGCTTCATCGCCTTGGTGATCTGTTGCGTGTTCTTCAGCGACTTGATCCGGTCGCGTAAGTCTCGTACGGTCGCCATGCTAGAAGCTCTTGTTGAACTCCGTCAGCGCGGCGTCGAGCTGGCTTCTTCACGTCGTCGGAGAGCTGCGTCGCTCTCGGCGATCGCCTTGGGGATCTCGGGATGCTTGGCGTGGAGGAAATCGATGAATCCCGCCGCCCACGCCTGCAGCTTGGGCGTGGGGACGTCGTTGACGAAACCCTTGGTCGCGCCGTAGAGGATCGCGACTTGATCTTCCATCGGCTGCGGCTGGTACTGCGGCTGCTTGAGCAGCTCGGTCATCTTCTCGCCGCGCATGAGCTGCATCTGCGTCGCCTTGTCGAGATCGCTCGAAAGTTTGGCGAACGCCGCGAGATCGCGATACTGCGCGAGTTCGAGTTTGAGCTGCCCGGCGACCGACTTCATCGCCTTGGTCTGCGCCGATCCGCCGACGCGCGAGACCGAGAGTCCGACGTCGACGGCCGGCCGGATGCCCTGGAAGAAAAGCTCCGGCGTCAGGTAGATTTGCCCGTCGGTGATCGAGATGACGTTGGTCGGAATGTAGGCCGCGAAGTCGCCGGCCTGCGTCTCGATGATCGGCAGCGCCGTCAGCGAACCGCCGCCCATTTCGTCGGAGAGCTTCGCCGGCGCGCTCGAGCAGGCGCGAGTGCAGGAAGAAGACGTCGCCGGGGTAGGCTTCGCGGCCCGGCGGACGGCGCAACAGCAGCGACATCTCGCGGTACGACTGGGCGTGTTTTGTGAGATCGTCGTAAATGATGAGCACGTCTTTGCCCGAGTACATCAGCTCTTCGGCCATCGCGCAGCCGGCAAACGGCGCTATCCAGCGCAGCGCGGCCGCTTCGGACGGCCCGACGCAGACGATTGTCGTGTAGGCCATCGCGCCCTTCTGCTCGAGGACTTGATGGAGCGCTGCGACCGTCGAGTTCTTCTGCCCGATCGCGACGTAGATGCAGTAAGACGCCGCGGCCCTTTTGATTGATAATCGTGTCGATCGCGATCGCCGTCTTTCCCGTCGAGCGGTCGCCGATGATGAGCTCGCGCTGACCGCGGCCGATCGGAATGAGTGCGTCGATCGCCCGGATGCCGGTTTGCAGCGGCTGTTTGACCGGCTGGCGCTGCACGACCGATGGTGCGATGTTTTCGATCGTTCGGTAACGATGCGTTTCGATCGGACCTTTTCCGTCGATCGGCTCACCGAGCGGATTGACGACGCGTCCCAGCAATGCTTCGCCGACCGGCACCGACGCGATGCGTCCGGTCCGGCGGACCTTGTCGCCTTCTTTGATGTCCTTGTCGGGACCCATGATGACGACGCCGACGTTGTCCTCTTCGAGATTGAGCGCGACGCCTTGTAGGCCGTTCGGAAACTCGACGAGCTCCGAAGATCGCACGGCGCGCAGTCCGTAGACGCGTGCGAGGTTTGCACCGACCTTGATAACCGTGCCGATCTCGTCTTCTTGCAGCTCGCTCTTGAAGCCCTCGATTTGTTGCTTGAGGATTCCGGCAATTTCGTCAGCGTTTATCATTCGTTTCGTCCTAGTTGGTGGCGAATAGCGTTCTAGCGAGAGCCTCTAAACGGCCCGAGACCGTACCGTCGACGCGACGGTCACCCATCAAAATGCGCACGCCGCCGATCAACTCGGGATCGACGACCTGCTTGACTTCGAACTTTTTGTCGTACAACTTTTCCAAGCGCTCGACCATCGAGCGCAGTTCGCGCAAATCCAGCTCGCGTGCCGACGTCAGCGTCAGCACCTCGGCGCCGCGCGACGCGAGCTGCAGCTTCCGGTACTCCGAGACGATCGTCGGCAACAGCGTTTCGCGGCGCTTGCGGACCAGGAGCAGAACGGCGTGCAGCGCTACTTCGTGAACGCGGCTTCCGAAAGCGGCGGTGAGAACCCGTTCCTTGGTCTCGCGCGCGATGACCGGGGCTACGAAGAACTGATGCGCCAGGGCATCGCCCTCGATCGACGACGCAATCGCTTGCAAGTCGGTACCGATCCGGTCGACGGCGTTCTGTTCGGTCGCCAGCGAAAAAATCGCGGCGGCGTAGCGGCGCGCGAGCGTTTCGTTTACCATCAGCGACGCTCCAGCGACGCCAAGAACTGATCGACCAATCGCGTATTGGTACCGGCGTCGACGCGACCTTTCGCATCGCTGCGCGCGCGCGCCAGCGCTTTGTCGAGCAGCTCGACGCGCAGCCGTTCGCGAGCCGCGGAGCGGGCGCGGGGCAACTCTCCGCTCGCGCTCGCTAGAGCACGCTCGCCGGCCTCCTTGGCTTCGGCGACGGCAGCCTCGTACTCTCGCTCGGCTTGGGCCTTGGCGCGATCCTTGATCGCGTCGGCGTCGCGAGCGGCGCCGCTCAGCTGGCCTTGCAGTAAATCGAGCATCGCGTTGGCTTCATCTCGATGACGCTCGGCTTCGGCGATCTGCTTGTTCGCTCGATCTTGTGCGGCGAGAATCGCCGGTTGAATGAAGCGTACCCACAACCAGACGAGCACCGCGACGAACAGAATCGACGCCGCGACCTGGCTCCACAACGCGACGTGGACGTAGAACCGGGCTTCGCTCACCGTACGGGCTCGCTGAGGGCGCGCTCGACCATGAGATCGGAGAGCGCGGCGACGATGCGCTCCTCGCCGGCGCGCGCCGCACCAAGCTCCTGCGCTACTTCACGCTGGGCTTCTTCGATCGTTGCTTGCACCCGCCCGGCATATTCGGCCGCGAGTCTGGCCGTCTCGTTCGACGCCTCGGCGCGTGCCTTCGCAATCGCCTGTTCGGCCTCTCGCCGAGCCTCGGCGCGCAGACGCTCGTCTTGGTCGCGTAAGGCTTTTGCCTGCGCTTGATACGTATCGTAATCGGCGACCACGCTATTGATGTACTCGCGCCGCTTGACGATCGCCCGGCTCACCGGACGCAAGAAGACGACGTTGAGCACCGCGAAGAAAATCGCGAAGTTCAAGAGCTGGACGAAGAACGTGCCGTCGAGCGAAAGGAACATGGAACGCTTAGTGGCCCGCCATCTTCGTCAGCATCGCGGGAACGTTTGCCACGACCAGCAGCATGTAAAACGCAAGACCCAAGCCGATGATCGGGAACGCTTCCAGCACGCCGACGCCCAGAAACATGAAGGTCATGATGTTCGGCCGCGCTTCGGGTTGACGGGAAATTGCCTCGACGGCTTTGCTGGCAACGATACCGTCGCCCACTGCGGAGCCGAACGCGACGCCGGCAACGATGATGCCAAACGCGAGTAAGGTAAATGCGGCTACCAACGCTTCAGAAGTCAAGAACGTAACCTTTCCTTAATGACTTTCGCCGATCGCGAGCGAGAGATAGACGATCGCCAACAGAGTGAAGACGAACGCTTGGACGGTACCGACGAAGAAGTTGAAAAACTGGATAAAGAACGGCACGATCGTTACCGCCAGCGATAGGTTGACCGGGCCGATCATGACGTGCGCGACGACGATCGACGCTACGATGACAAAGAGCAGCTCGCCGACGAAGATGTTGAAGAACAGCCGCGCGGCCAGCGTGACCGGACGGACGAGCTCGTCGAGCAGGTTGAACGGCAACAGCAGCGGATTGGGTTTTGCCAAATGCGCGAACTGTTTGATGCCGTTGAAACGGAATCCGACGATCCACGTCATGAAGAAGACCAGCAACGCCAGAGGCACCGTCGTGTTGAGATCGGCCGTCGGCGATCCGCCGAACGGCAGTCCGAGCGGCTTGAACGGCAGCATGCCGAACTGGTTGAGCAAGAAGATGAAGACGAAAAGGGCTATGAAGAACGGGACGAACGGCTCGCCGCGCGGCCCTAACGTGCTCGTCGCCAGATCGGCGATATAGTTGACGACGCCTTCGACAACGATCTGCCGCTTCGTTTGGTACGCCGAACGATAGCTGGCTCCGATCCACGCGAAGAACGCCAACGCCAACGCCATGACGATCCACGTCGTCACGATCGTGTCGGCATGCACGGCACCGAGCACCGGAAGGTGCCACAGGATGTGCTCCCCGAGTTTTTCGTTCAAAATAGCACTCCGTACGTCGTACCGTGCGCCCCCATCGAACTACGCTCGACGGGCCCCCCCATTTCGTGCAGCGCCAAGTGCAAACATCGCCAGCGGGAGAAAAAAACCGGCGAAGTACCACGCCATCGACCACCAGGGGCCAAGCGCCGCAAACGCCACCGGGACTATACCGAAGACCCCGATTCGCAGGAAACTACTTAAGACGAAGAGCCCCACGCTGCGGGTGTCGAGTAACCATTCGCCGCTGCGCGCGGTAAGCCGGGCGTTGAGCACTCCAGCGAGCCCGCCGGCTGCCAGTGCGAGTGCCGGATGCGGAAGCCAACGAACGGTCAAGAGCGACGCTGCGGCCACGATCGCGAGGGATCCGATCATGCTGGTCCGTTTGAGCCTGCGATAAACCTCGAGATCCGCCGCCGCCTCGGCGACGCTGTAGCTACGCCCGCCGCCCTTTTCCTCCTGCACGAGCAACTAGACGGATTGGATCAGCAAGCGAAAAGCGGCGTAGCCGCCCAGGCACAAGCCGCCGGCGAGTCCGCCGAGCACCCAGAGCGGTTGCCCCGTGCGCCCGGAGATCCAGACTCCGACGAAGAGCCCGGCCAGCGTCGCTCCGGCGAAGGTCGTGCCCGCGACCAAGACCGGCAGCAGCGGCTTCATCGGCCGACGGGCGCACTCTCGGCGGGCTGCTCGCCGCTGAATGGTGCCGGGTAGGCGCCGCCGCGCAGTCGCGCGGCAAGCCAGGCCGCGATCCTCACGCCGGCACGACCGTCGCCATACGGATTGACGGCCTGCGCCATCTGCGCGTATGCGGTGGGGTCGTCGAGGAGCCGGCGAGCCGCGCCGACGATCCGTTCGCGCTCGTGACCGACGAGCTCGAGCGTTCCGGCGGCCAGGCCCTCGGGGCGCTCCGTTTCGTCGCGCATCACGAGCACCGGTTTACCGAGACAGGGCGCCTCCTCTTGAAGCCCGCCCGAATCGGTGAGGACGAACGACGAACCCTTGACGGCGGCGACCATCTGTGCGTAATCGATCGGATCGACCAAGACGACGCCGGGAACTCCGTCGAGCACGGCGTGCGCCACCGGCGCGACGCGCGGCGAGGGATGCACCGGCCAATAGATCTGCGGCCGAGCCGGCAGCTGCGCGATCTCGCGCAGCGCCTCGCAGATCTCTTGCATGAACGGATGGTTCTCGCGCCGGTGTGCGGTGACGACGATTGCGGGCCGCTGCGGGTCGACGTCGTTCCATCGCGGTGGAACCGGAAGGTCGGAGCGCGCGGCCGTCTCCGCAAAGGCGTCGATGACGGTGTTGCCGGTAATGACGATGTCCTGCGGTGCGACGTGCTCCTGCAGCAGGTGCTCGCGCGCGAGCGCCGTCGGCGCAAAGTGATACGACGCAATCGCCGCCGTCAGCCGGCGGTTCATCTCCTCGGGGTAGGGCAGCCAGCGATTCTGCGTCCGCAGACCCGCCTCGACGTGACCGGCCGGAATCTGCTGATAGAATGCCGCGAGCGCCGCGGCGGTGCTCGTCGTGGTATCGCCGTGCACGAGCACGACCTCCGGACGAGCCTCGATCAAGACCCGCTCCATTCCGATCAGCACGCGAGTCGTCACCTCGGTCAGCGTTTGATCCTCGCTCATCACGTCGAGGTCGTACTGCGGCGCGATGCCAAAGAGCGCGAGCAGGTCGTCGAGCATTTTTCGATGCTGGGCCGTAACGCAGACGAGGTCGTCGATCTCGGGGTGCGCGCGCAGCGCCCGAACCACGGGCGCCATCTTGATGGTATCGGGACGCGTCCCGAAGACGCTTATGACCTTCAATCTGCCCATCGCGCTATGCTACGTCGCGTGACGGAAGACGTGCGTGAACTCGCCCGAAAAGGCCAACGCGACCGCACCGAGCACGAAGCAGACGGCGTAGAGCAGCAAGACCGCCTGACGCACGTTCAGACCGAACCGGAAGATGAGCTGATGGTGAAAGTGGCCGCGGTCGGCTTCGGTGATTCGCTTGCCGCTGCTCGCGCGGCGAACGATCGCGGCGGCGGTGTCGAGCACCGGCAACGCTAAGACTAGCAGCGGAACGACGACGCTGATCGCGATCGCGGTCTTGCTCGCGCCGATGATCGAGACGGTCGCGAAGACGTAGCCGATGAAGAGCGAGCCGGCATCGCCGAGAATGATCCGCGCCGGATTGAAGTTATACGGCAGAAAGCCGAGCGCGGAGCCGGCGAGCGCCACCACCACCAGTGCGACGACCGGGTTGCCGTGCAGGATCGAGATCACGAACAAGAAGAGGCTCGAGATCGCGGATACGCCTGCGAGCAGCCCGTCGAGGCCGTCGAGGAAGTTGATCGCGTTCATCATCCCGACGTACCAGAGCAGCGTCACCGGGATCGAGAGCCAGATCGGAAAGTCGATCCAGTTCGTTCCCGGATTGTGGTCGAACGGATTGTTGATCCCCGGAATGACGAAGCCGTAAAGCATTGAAACCAAAGCGACGACGAGCTGCGCTACGAGCTTGTTGCGCGGACGCATCTGCATCACGTCGTCCCAGATGCCGACGCCCAGAATGAGCAGGCTGCCGAAGAGCAGGCCTACGAGCCGGTGCGCGGCATCGAACTGATCCGTTGCCGGCAGAAGCCCGAAACCCGAGGCGAGCGTCACGCCGAGCACCGTAAAGAGCGCGAAGGCAAAGCCGAAGAAGACCGCGATGCCGCCGACCCGCGGCTTCGGCGAGTCGTGCATGCGCCGGTCCTCGCCGATGTTGTCCACGATTCCCAGACGGTTCGCCAAACGAACGACGAGCGGCGTCGCCAAGCCGCTCACGACGCCGGCGATGACGAAGGTCGCGCCATAGACGATGCTCGGGCTCACGTGATGCACGCTCATCCCCGCGCCCCTTCGAGCGTCGCGTATGCGACGAGCGCGACGCCGGCTTCGGCGAGCAACTGGCTCGCAATCGCGTCGGGATAGGCCTCGTCGTAGACGATCTTGCTCACGCCGGCACTGATGAGCAGCTTCGAGCAGTTGACACAGGGCTGATGGGTGCAATACGCGGTCGCCTGCTGCAGGCTAACGCCGTGCAGCGCGCCTTGAACCACGGCATTCGCCTCGGCGTGCGTCGCACGCAGACAGTGTTCGTTGACCAGCGTGCATCCCACCTCGGTACAATGCGCGACGCCGCGCGGCGCGCCGTTGTAGCCGGTCGTTAGGATTCGATGGTCGCGGACGAGCACGCAACCGACCGCGGCGCGCGGACACGTCGCTCGCGTTCCGACGGTGCGTGCGATCTGCATGAAGTATTCGTCCCAACCGGGGCGCATGACGGGCTCTTTAGTGCGACCGGCTTCCCGACCTTCGCAAACGTACTCAGGCGGCAGCAAGACGGTCACTTCGCGGCGACGAAGCCGCTATCCGAGAAAGCTAGGCTACCATGAGTGATATGGCAACCATCTACGAACGGCATCGCGTCACGATCGATGAATACCATCGAATGGTCGAAGCCGGAGTCTTCGATCCCGTCCGGCCGGTCAACCTCGTCGACGACGAGATCGTCGTGCATCGGAGCCAAACGAGTTGAGCTGCGGCTCGACCAGAGGCTACCGCCGCGGCGAATCGATCTCCCCGATTGCGTTTCCCGACGTCGCTCTCTCCGTCGACGAAATACTGCCGCTGCCGGCGGCGCAGTGATGCTTTCGGCTTAGGGCACGTCGAAGCGCGAGGTGAGCTCGCGGACGCGGCCGCGCAAGCGCTCGATCGCGCCGCGCTGCTCGATATCCGCCAATCCGTCGCAGACGATGCGCGCGATCTCGCGGCACTCCTCGGCGCCCAGACCGCGCGAGGTGATCGCCGGCGTGCCGATGCGGATGCCGCTGGCGACCATCGGCTTCTGCTTGTCGAAGGGAATCGCGTTCTTGTTGACGGTGATACCGATCTCGTCGAGGTAGGCCTCGACCGCCTTACCGGTGAGTCCCTTTACCGAGACGTCGACCAGCATCAGATGCGTATCGGTCCCGCCGGCGACGAGCCGCAAGCCGGCCTTGACGAACTCGTCGGCCATCGCCCGCGCATTCTCGACGACTTGACGCTGGTACGCGGTAAACTCGGGCTGCAGCGCTTCGTTGAAGCCGACCGCCTTCGCGGCGATCGTGTGCATGAGCGGACCGCCTTGGATGCCGGGAAAGACGCTCTTGTCGACGGGCGCCGCCCATTGCTGCGTGCAGAGAACGAATGCCGCCGCGCGGACCGCGCAGTGTCTTGTGCGTCGTCGAGGTGACGAAATCGGCAAGCGGCACGGGCGAGGGATGCAAGCCGGTGGCGACGAGTCCCGGCAACGTGCGCGAAATCGACCATCAGCGCGGCGCCGACCTCGTCGGCGATCTCGCGAAACGGTTGGTATTCCATGATCCGCGGATAGGCGCTCGCTCCGGCAACGATGAGCTTGGGGCGGTATTCGAGCGCTTTTGCGCGCACTTCGTCGAAGTCGATCAGCTCGGTATCCTGCTTCACGCCGTACGCGATCGCGTTGTACAGCTTGCCGGAGAAGCTCACCTTCGTTCCGTGGGTGAGGTGGCCGCCGTGCGCGAGCGACATGCCGAGCACGGTATCGCCGGGCTGCAGAAGCGCCATGAAGACCGCCATGTTCGCCTGCGCGCCGGAGTGCGGTTGGACGTTCGCGTGCTCGGCCGACGAAGAGCTGCTTGCAGCGATCGATTGCGAGCGTCTCCGCGACGTCAACCCATTCGCAGCCGCCGTAGTAGCGCTTTCCGGGATAGCCTTCGGCGTACTTGTTGGTCATCACGCAGCCCATGGCTTCGCGGACCGCCCGGCTTGCGTAATTCTCCGAGGCGATCAGTTCCAGGTTCTCTCGTTGCCGACGCTCCTCACCGGCGATTGCGGCGAAGATCTGCGGGTCTTGCGCTTCGATCGCGCTGCGCGCGAGAATGTCCATTCGTTATCCTTCGCTAGGTTTGCCGGTAAGCTCTTTCGGCGTCTGCGCGCCGGTGACTTCGCCGCGCTCCAAATCCTTGAGCGTGCGCGCGCGCTGCGCGTCGCCGAATTCGAAGAGCTGCTCGGTGCGAACGGCGTGACGGCCGCCCTCGAACGGCGTCTCGAGATAGACGTCGAGCATTCGCTCGATCATCTCCCAGCCGGTAAGCCGCTCGGAGAACGCGACGACGTTCGCGTCGTTGTGACGGCGCGCCAGCTCGACCGAGTACGGCTCCGCGACGGGCGCGCACCGAACTCCGGGTACCTTATTTGCGGCCATCGCGATGCCGAGGCTCGAGCCGCAGACGACGATGCCGCGCTCCGCTTGACCCGTCGCGACCGCCTCGCCGACCGCGTAACCGTATTGCGGGTAATCGACCGGCGTCCGATCGTGCGTTCCGAAGTCGAGGACCTCGTGACCCCGATCGCGGAGCAGCCTTCCGATGCGATCCTTATATTCGAAACCGGCGTGATCTGCGCCGAGCGCGATTCTCATGATCTCATTGCCATCCTACGGGTGAGTTGCGTCGAGCGGTCGAAGGCCGAACGTCGATGAAGCTTGCTTGCGCGAGCAGTTCGCTTCACCGCGATATCGAACGCGGCGAACTCACGCAACTCGAGTTCTTAGACCTGTGCGCTCGCGAGCTCGCTTGCGACGGCGTCGTCTTAGACGTGCGCCATTTTCCGCGAAGCGACGACGACTACCTCGCCCAAGTCAAGAAGATGGCCGCCGACCGCGGGCTCTCGATCGCCGCGCTCGCGGATTCGACGTTCTTCTCGGCGGCGCCCGAGCGGATGGACGAAATTCTCGCGCAGGCCGGCGCGCTCGGCGCACCACTGGTCGCGGCGCCGCTCGCTCGCGAGATCGATACGTCGTGGAGCGAGCATCTCGCGCACCTCGGCGTTGCGACGTCGCTGGCGAAGCGGCGCAACGTGACCCTCGCGTTACGCAACGCGCCGGGGACGTTCGCCGCAACGACGCACGATTGCAAACGCGTCGTGAAGGAGGCGGACTCGGCGTGGCTGCGCTTCGGTCCCGAGCCGGCACGGCTCGACGCGGCGAGCGATCCCGCTCTGCTCGCCCCAAATACGGTCTTGCTCTGGAGCGATCTGGGGAGCGAGAGCGACGGCTCGGTCGCCAAAACGCTCGCGGTCTTCGCCGGCTTTCGCGGACACCTCGCAATCGACGAACCGTCGGGTTCCGCGACGATCGGCCGGCTCGCCGCCGCGCTGGAACGCTGGCAAAAGGCAATACTCAACCGCATATAGCGTCTTGCGCGCGAGGATCGAACCTGCGTTCTCGCAGGTGGGTGCGGCCCGGGCGCCGGGCCGGCAGGCGTTTCACCCAAGCCGGTCCGTCGTTACCGGAGCTGATGCTCCCTAGGTAAACAAGTCGGTTCGGTTCCTGCACACGCTGCGCGCTATGCGCAGTCGAGCCCCTCTACCGTACCACCGGCCGTCAAGCAGGAACCGCGCTCGCCGGGGAAGCGGCTCGATGCGGTTGAAAGCGGGCACCGTGCTCTCACTCTCCGTTACGCCGATCGAACTCCCACTCCATCATCCCTTTACGATTGCGCGCGGTGAGGAGCTCGTAGCGCAGACCGCGATCGTCCGCGTGCGCGGACGGCAATGCGAAGGCATCGGCGAAGCGACGCCGATCGAACGATACGGTGAATCGGTGGAGAGCGTCGTTGCGTACTTCGAATCGCACGCGCTCGCATCGAACGACCCGTACCGCCTCGAAGCGCTGCTGCACTCCGGAATCCCGCCGGCGGCCCGAGCCGGGCTCGACCTCGCGCTGCACGATCTCATCGGAAAAGAGCTCGGCAAGCCGCTTTACGCCCTGCTCGGCCTCGATCCGGCGGCGGCGGCAACGACGTCGTTCACGATCGGGATCGCCGATCCCGAGACGACGTTGCAAAAGCTCGAGGAAGCGCGCGACTTTCCGATTCTCAAAATCAAGCTCGGGCGCGGGACGCCGGCCGAACAGGTCGAGACGATCGCCGCGATTCGCACGCGGTACGGCGGTGCGCTGCGCATCGATGCGAACGAAGGTTGGGAGGTCGAGAGCGCCGTCGCAATTCTGCGCGATCTCGAGCGGTACGAGATCGAGCTCTGCGAGCAGCCGATTCCGGCCGGTCGCCCGCACGAGCTGCGCGCGATTCGCGAGCGCGTTGCGATTCCGATCGTCGCCGATGAAGACGCGCACGTTGCGAGCGATCTTCCCGCCCTGGCCGGCTGCGTCGACGGCGTCAACGTCAAGCTGGCGAAGACCGGCGGCATTCGCGGAGCGCTTGCGATGATCCACACCGCTCGCGCGATGGGAATGAAGGTGATGCTCGGATGCATGGTCGAGAGCGCGATCGCCGCGACCGCGGCGGCGCATCTCTCACCGCTCGTCGATTGGGCCGACATCGACGGCCCGCTGCTGATCTCGCGCGATCCGTTCGCCGGCGTCGGCTACGATGGCGGAAAGCTCCTCTTGCCCGACGCTCCGGGGCTCGGCGTGCGGGAAGCCGCGCTCGCGTGAAGCGCCGCTACGCGATCCTCGCTCTCGACCGGTTTGCGACCGACGCCAAGACCGCGCACGGCGTTATTCGTTACGGTGCCGACGATGTCGTCGTGGTGATCGATCCGGCCGGCGCGGGACGGCGGGTGCGCGACGTGCTTCCGTATCTAGAGAGCGAAGCACCGATCGTCGCCAGCCTTTCCGAAGCGCTGCAGTTCTCGCCGACTGCGCTCTTGATCGGGACCGCACCGAAGGGCGGCGGATTGCCGCTCGCCTGGCGCGACGCCGTGCTCGAAGCGATTGCGGCGAGACTCGAGATCGTCAGCGGATTGCACGAACTGCTCGATAAAGATCGTGAGTTCCGCGCCGCGGCGCGCGCCGCCGGAACGACGATTTGGGACGTACGCGAGCCACCCGAAGTGCCGCTCTTCTCGGGCGACGCATACGGCGTTCACGCGCCCGTCCTCTTGACGGTCGGCAACGATTGCGCGGTCGGTAAGATGACGGTCTCGCTCGAGCTCGTCCGTGCGGCGAACGCCGCCGGAAGAACCGCGCGGTTCGTTCCGACCGGTCAGACCGGCGTGCTGATCGCCGGTTGGGGAATCTCGGTCGATCGCGTCATCGCCGATTTCGCCGCCGGCGCTGCCGAACAGCTCGTGCTCTACGCGGCGCGCGAAGGCGCCGATCTCATCGTCGTCGAGGGACAAGGCGCGATCAACCACCCCGCATACGCCCCGGTGACGCTTGCGCTGATGACCGGATCCGCACCCGACGCGCTCGTATTGGTCTGCGATCCCAGCCGCATGCAGATCGAGACCTACCCCACGCCGACGCTCTCGTACCGCGAGTGCATCGCGATCCACCAAGCGCTGCTCGCAACCGTCAAGCCGGCGGAGGTTATCGGCATCGCGCTCAACACGCAATGTCTCGACGAAGGGCAAGCGCGCGCGGAGATCGAGCGCGCGCGCGAAGAGACCGGGCTTCCGGCGACGGATCTCGTCCGTTTTGGTCCGCACGATTTTTATGCGGAGATCGCACCGCGTATCGTCAAGCGTCCGCCGCTCGGGACGGCCGGGTCGGTTTGAACCGATCGCGCTTGGCCGCCGCGGCGCTCGCGCTGCTCGTCGGTACGGCAGGATGCGCGCGTCCCACGCCGTCGCGCGCCAACGGCGAACGCAACGCTTGGACCGTTCCCGGCGTGCTGCGTTTGGGTGAAGACGAAGAGCCCGACAGCCTGAACCTGATGTTCTCGCATACCGCGGCGGCCGACACGATTTCCGGCTTGCTCTTCTCGTTTATTCTCCGCTACGACGCGCGCGGCAACTACGTCCCCGATCTCGCGACGGAGGTTCCGAGCACCCGCAACGGCGGCATCAGCCCCGACGGCCGGCGCATCGTCGTCCATCTCCGCCGCGGGGTCGTCTGGGCCGACGGCATTGCGCTCACCGCCGCCGATTGGATCTTTACCTATCGCGCGGTCATGAATCCAACGAACAACGTGAAGACGCGCTACGGATGGGATGCGATCGCTTCGGCGAGCGCACCCGACCCGTACACGCTCGTGATCCGGCTCAAGCATCCGAACGTCGCGGTGCTCGGCATCCTCGCGATGGGTGGCGCCGGGTACCCACCGATGCCAGCGCATCTGCTCGCCGCGCTGCCGAATCTCAATTCGGCTGAGTTCAACGGGCGGCCGCTCGCGAGCGGACCGTATCTGCTCAAAGCGTGGAATCGCGGTTCGTCGCTGGTCTTCGCGCCGAATCCGCACTACTTTCGCGGCGCGCCGAGACTCAAGGAGGTCGTTTGGAAGGTCGTTCCCGACGTCAACACGCTGGTGAACCAGCTCTTCGCGCACGAAATCGACGTCTACCCGAACGTTACGCCGAATGCGATCGCACGTCTGGGAAGCATCGACGGCATCAGAGTCGATCGGCGCCTGATCGCGGACTGGCGTCATCTCGGCATCAACGTGAGCCGCCCGCAGCTCCGCGACGTGCGGGTACGGCGTGCGATCGCCGAGGCCGTCGACTGGAAACGCATCGAGGATACGGTCTTTCACGGCGTCGATCGCCTCGCGGTCTCCGACGTCTTTCCCGAATCGTGGGCGGCGCCGGCGCTGCCGCCGTATGCGTACGATCCAAACGATGCGCGCCGCCTGCTCGCACAGGCCGGTTGGCGGCTCGGCACCGACGGAATACTCCACAAAGGCGCGACCGCGATGCAGCTCGACATCTATGCAACGACCGGCCACCAGGAGAATACCGAGTCGCAAGTGATGATTCAGGCGATGCTGCGCGCCGTCGGGATCGACGTCGCGGTTCGGAATTATCCCGGGAGCTATCTCTTTGCGATGAACGGCCCGCTCTACACGGGCAAGTACGACCTCGAGTGGTCGATCGAGACGAACGGCCCCGATCCCGATAACTCCGGCGACTGGAACGGTGCCTTCATCCCGCCGCGCGGCGCGAATACGTCGTGGCTAGACGATCCGATCGTCAACGCCACGAGCGCCGCGGCCGCGAGCACGTTCGACGTCGCTCGGCGCAAGCGGCTCTATCAGCGCGAAGAGGAGCGCATCCGCGACGTCGTGCCGGCAGTCTTCTTCAGTTGGCGAACCAACTATACCGCGATCAACGAGGACGTTAAGAACTACGTTCCCGCCGCCTTCATCGGCGATAGCTGGAACGCATGGCAATGGGAGATTTGAACGCCTTCGCGCAGACGCTGCGCGCGCGCGAGTCGGCATCGCTCTTCTTCGAGCCGGCGCGCAGCGGCGTCTTGAGCTGGAATACGCATGCGGAGAGCGGCCATCTCCGTTTTCGTCTTCTCCGCGCGCACCAGCCGGCGAGCGATTGGCTCGATCATACGGAGTGGCGGCCCGGCGGCGCAAAATCGTTCAGTCCCGACCACGAGGGCGTCCGCGTCGACGTCGACGTCATACATGCCGGCCAACCGTTCGACGGCATCGAAGTGCGCGCACGCGAGGTCGAGTTCGAGCTGGTCGCTTTCTCTTCGCCGGTGCGCGCGCGGCCGTCGCTTCCGTACGCGCGCGACGCGCTCGTTCTCGACGTTCCGGCGCATTCTCAATATGAAGGCGCGGGGAACGAGCGGGGATGGTGCAGTCCGGCGAGCCTCTCGATGATCCATGCATTTCACGGCATCGGCCATTCGGTTGCCGAGACGGCGCGCGGCGTCTTCGACCGAGCCTACAACGGCACCGGCAATTGGACGTTCAACGTTGCCTACAGCGGCAGACTCGGCCTTCACGCCGTCGTCGCTCATCTCTGCAACCTCGACCACGCGCAGCGCCTGATCGAGCGAAATCTGCCGCTCGCGATCTCGTACTCCTGGGGCGCCGGCGAGCTGCCCGGCGCACCACTCGAGCACTCCGACGGACACCTCGTCGTGCTCTGCGGATTCACGCGCGACGGCGATTGCGCGATCAACGATCCGGCCGCGCCGAAGGTGCGCGTCGTCTATCCACGCTCGGCGATCGAGCGAATCTGGCAGCGAAACGAAGGCGTCGCCTACGTCGTCGCGCCGGCCGGCATCGAGTATGCCGACGTACTGCAGTGGATCTAAAGCAGATCGAAGCGGCGGTCGTCCGCTGCGCACGTTGCCCCGAGCTGCGCGCCTATACCGCGACGGTCGCGCGCGAGCGTAAGCGCGCTCACCGGGAATGCACCTACTGGGGAAAGCCGGTCCCCGCGTTCGGCGATCCCCGCGCGCGTGTAATGCTCGTCGGTCTCGCCCCGGGAGCGCACGGAAGCAATCGGACCGGCCGGCCGTTCACCGGCGACGCGTCGGGAGATTTTCTCTATCCGGCGCTCTATCGCGCCGGATTCGCGTCGCAGCCGAAGGCCGTCGATCGCAACGACGGTCTACGGCTGCACGACGCTCTCATCACCGCCGCTGTACGCTGCGCGCCGCCGAAGAATAAGCCGACGCCGGCGGAGCTGCGTAACTGCTTTCCCTATCTCGTGCAAGAGTTCGACGCGCTCGCGCGACTTCGCGTCATGGTCGCGCTCGGTGCGGTTGCTTTCAGCGCGATCCTGAAGGTGTTGCGCGAGCGCGATTTCATCGTCACGCCTTCCGGCATCGCCTTCGCACACGGCGCGGAGCTGAGCGCGGCGAAGGGCCGCCGGCACGTCGCGGTGATCGCCTCGTATCATCCCAGCCGGCAGAATACCAATACCGGCAAGCTGACGGTGCCGATGTTCGACACGATCTTTCGGCGAGCGAACGAGATTCTAAGGAATCCTCCATTGGTGCACTCGCGACAATAGTCGCCGCTTCTTTCCAAAACACACCGATGCCTTAAACCGATTTAATCTAAAATAATGCCGGTTGCGGTCGAACCTGTTGCCTGCCCGCGGGATTTCTATGGAGCGAGCAAGTAAACGCCGGAAACGCCCAAACGAGGAGATTCTACAACGCCATGCATTCGTTGACCCGAGCGCTCGCTTGCGCTGCCATCATCCTTGCAGTAACGACCATGCCTCAACGTGTTCGCGCCCAGGAAGCGCCGGCCGCATCACCGGCGCCTGCGGCAACTTCGCAGCCAACCTTCATGGACCGCCAGTACGACGGTCAACTCCACGTGACGCTCGCCCCGTATATTTGGGCGCCTACGATAAAGGCCAACTATCAGTTCGCCATTCCTCGGCTGCCGGGCCATGGCGCAGGACACAACCACCTGCTCAGCGGCAACGTCCAGGTCGGCCCGAGCGATTATCTTCCAAAGCTCAATACGGCCGTGATGGCGGCGTTCGACGTGCGAAAGGGCGACGTCGATCTCTTTGGCGACGGCATCTATCTGAACTCTTCGACGACCGCGACCATCGCCACGACGGTCTCCGGACCGAAGGGCCACATCCAGATTCCCGTTACCTTCAACGCCTCTGCCCGCGTCGCAACGGCGATTTGGGAGTTGGCCGCCGGATACACGATCGCGCACGGCCACAACGCCGATCTGAGCGCCTTCATCGGGGTTCGCGATTTTCCGATCCATCTGACCGCCGATTATAATGCAACCATCTCCAAGAAAAACATCATCACGCCGACCGGAACGATTACGAGCTCCGATCACACCGACGACGTGATCTTTGGTCTTCGCGGAAAGGCCTATCTCAGCGACCGGTTCTACCTCGCCTACTACGGCGATTGGGGCACCGGCATGACCAATCAGACGTGGGAGGCTTACGGCGGAGGCGGCTACGCGTTCCCGCACGGTCAAACGATCGTCGCGCTCTGGCGCTCGCTCAATTACAACGCGTTTCCACCGGGTTCGAACGTTCAAAAGTTCGATTTGAGCGGACCGCTGCTGGGCTACACCTTCAACCTCTGACGCCTACCAGCGAGGAAACGACCAAAGCGCCGTCGCGACGAAGCCAAAAGACGAAAGCGCGACGATCGACGTTGCGGCGGACGAGCGCGGCGACCGATGCGGCGATGGCCTGAACGACGGCGAGCATCGGCAGGAGCAGCACGACGAGCCACGCGAGTTCGAAACCGGTCGCCGCACCGACGACGGCACGCGTACCGACCGTCGTCGGGTCGTTCGCGGAGGCGCCCGAAACGAGCCCCGGCCCGAAGCCACGGCTAAATCTCCGCTGCGACGACGGCGCGCGCGCGGCTAGACACGGAACTGGTAGTCGTGCTTCAACAACCGAATCATTACGTAGAACACGAACGCCGTGCTGATTCCGAAGAGCAGCATTCCGTCGCCGGCCTCCGCGGCCCCCATCATCCGCCATTCACTGAAAGGGACGAGTCCCGAAGCACCGCGCGTCGTCATCGAATCGAGTGAGTACAGCACCGCATCGGCCGGCGATGAGAAGGCGCCGAGTCGCAAATATGCGACCGCCCAGATCATCGACTCGGTCGCGTGCAGGAGAGCCAGCCAGAGCGCGACGCCGACGATGGCGAGGATGATGCTCGCGGTGCTGCGTTGCACGCGAACTCGCCGTCGTTCGATCGCGTTTCCGATTAGGACGACGCCGGCAACGTGCAGTGCGATCGTGATCGCGACGAGCGCCAGACTCCAGGCCCAGTTCGCACTCCACGTCCCCCAACCGTGCATTGCCGCGAACTACCTGGGGCTACGTCAGTCGCTCGCACATCGGAAGCCGATGTGCGACATGCCCGTATCGATCATCTGCGGCGAACGTGCCGCCGGCCGGAAGCGTAAGCAGTAACTCGGCGAGCAGAGGAACGATCCGCCTTTGAGAACTTTGCGCGGAATGTGGACGCCGGGCTGACACGGATCGTAGCTGCGTTCGCGCGCGTCGCCCGAGCAGCACGGCGACTCGATTTCGCCGCGATCGCGCAGGTACCAATCCGAGGTCCACTCCCAAACGTTGCCGGCCATGTCGTAGAGGCCGAACGCATTGGGTGCAAATCGGCCGCCCGGCATCGTGCTCGGGCCATGCTTCGCCGAGCTTCGCCAGGGAAAGTCGCCTTGCCACGTATTTGCCGCCGGCTTTCCGCCCGGCTCGATCTCGTCGCCCCAAATGAAATCCTTGCCGTCTAACCCGCCGCGTGCGGCATACTCCCACTCGGCCTCGGTCGGCAGACGCATTCCGGCCCATCGCGCATACGTATCGGCATCCTCGTAGGCGACGTGCACGACGGGATGGTCGGGTCTCGAATCGATCGAGCTGCCGGGGCCGTAAGGATGCTTCCAGGACGCACCGGGAACCCACGACCACCACTGCGAGTAATCTCGCAGATCGACCGGTCCGGCGGTCAAATGAAAGACCAGCGAGCCCGGGACGAGATTCTCGGGCGGCGCGCCCGGATATTCGTCGGGATTGAGCGGGCGCTCCGCGACCGTCACGTAGCCGGTCTGCCGGACGAATCGCGAAAACTCCGAATTCGTAACCGTATACGGCGCGATCCGGAAGGCCTCGACGCGCACGGCGCGCACCGGAGCCTCCTCCGGATAGAACCGGTCGGAACCCATGCGGAAGGTTCCGCCTTCGATCGAAACCAGCGCGTCGCGCATAATACCGGTCATGTCCGAATATCCTAAGCCCTCCCGCGCCCGGGCGCAAGAAACCCCTGTTAAATCAGCTTAATATAAGCTGAGCGATTTTGCACAGGTGAATTTTTACGCGATTCTGAATGCCACGTATCCCCCTCGCCTCCGCACAGACGGAAAACGCTTAGAATCGGGAGATGCACGAAAAAATGCCATCGAAGAAACCCAATATTCTCATCCTCTGGGGTGACGACATCGGCGTCTGGAACATCAGCAAGTTTAGCAACGGCATGATGGGATACCGGACGCCGAACATCGATCGCGTCGCAAACGAAGGCGGCTTGTTTACCGACTACTACTCTCAGCAAAGTTGCACCGCGGGGCGCGCGTGCTTCATCACCGGCCAAAATCCGATCCGCACCGGTCTTACGAAGGTCGGCATGCCCGGCGCCACCGTCGGCCTGCAACCGGAAGACCCGACCATCGCCGAGTTGCTGAAGCCGCTCGGGTACGCAACGGGCCAGTTTGGAAAGAACCATCTCGGCGACCGCAACGAGTTCTTGCCGACCGTGCACGGCTTCGATGAGTTCTTCGGCAACCTGTATCACCTCAACGCCGAAGAAGAACCCGAACTCCCCGACTATCCCAAGGATCCCGAAATTTCTTGCGGCCTTTGGGCCGCGCGGCGTGCTGCATTGCACGGCGACCGACAAGGACGACGCGACGGTCGACCCGCGCTGGGGACGCGTGGGGAAGCAGACCATCGTCGACACCGGGCCGCTGACGAAGAAACGAATGGAGACCGTCGATGAAGAGATTACTGCGGCGGCACTCGACTGGATGGAGAAGCAGGCCAAGGCCGATCAGCCGTTCTTCCTTTGGTATAACTCAACGGCGATGCATTTCCGCACGCACGTCGCAGACAAGAATCTCGGCAAGAGCGGCCAGGATCCGTACAGCGACCGGATGGTCGTGCACGACGAGCAGATCGGCATGATGCTCGACAAGCTCGACGAGCTGGGTATCGCCGACAACACCATCGTGATGTACTCCACCGACAACGGTCCGGAGAACGATACCTGGCCCGACGGCGCCTCCACGCCGTTCCGCGGGCAAAAAGACTCGAACTGGGAGGGCGGGTGGCGCGTTCCGTGCTTCATGCGCTGGCCGGGTACGATCAAGTCCGGCTCGGTCTACAACGGGATCGTCTCGCACATCGACATGTTCCCGACGCTTTTGGCGGCGGCCGGAAATCCCGATGTCACGCAGCAGCTGCTCGACGGCTGCAAGGTCGGTGACAAGAAGTTCAACGTCCACCTCGACGGCTACAACATGATTCCCTATTTCAGCGGCGAATCGAAGGAGAGCCCCCGCGAGGCGATCGTCTACTTTAGCGACGACGGCGACATCATCGCGGTGCGGGTCGGGGACTATAAGTTCAACCTTGCCCTGCAACGCGCGAATCAAATGCAGCAGTGGGCCGAGCCGTTCGTGAAGCTGCGCGTCCCGCACATCGTCAATCTGCGGAGAGACCCATTCGAGCGAGCCGATTTCAACTCGAACACCTACTGGGACTGGTGTGTGAATCACGTGCCCCAGATGTACCTAATGCAAGCCGTAATCGCCGGGCAAATCGCGGACTTCGAAAAGTTCCCTCCACGTCAGAAACCCGCTTCGTTCAACCTCGACTCCGTGATGGAGCAGGTGGCGACACCTCACGGCTAATGAGCTCGGTGACTTCTACGAACGTCACCCCTACCCGGCGCCGGTAGACGACCTCGATGCGTACCGGCGGGCGTGGACCGACGCCCGCCGGTACGCCGATTCCCATCTCTTCTGGCCGAACGAACAATTCCGCGACCATCGCAGCATCTTGGTGGCCGGATGCGGCACGATGCAGGCGGCGCACTACGCGGTCCGCTGGCCGCGAGCCCGCGTCGTCGGCATCGATCTCAGCGCGACGAGCATCGCGCATTCGCGCGAGCTGCAACGCAAATACGGTTTAGAGAACCTCGAACTGCGGCAACTACCGATCGAGCGCGCGGGCGAACTCGGCGAGTCGTTCGACTACGTCGTCTGCACCGGCGTTCTCCATCATCTCTCCGACCCCGACGCGGGCCTGCGCGCGCTGCGCGACGTGCTGCGCCCACGGGCGCGATGCATCTGATGCTCTACGCGCCGTACGGCCGCGCCGGCGTCTACTTGCTCCAGGAGTACTGCCGACGCATCGGCGTCGGCCGCAGCGAGGGCGAGATTGCCGATCTCGTGGCGACCCTACAAGCACTCCCGGCCGATCATCCGATCGTACCGCTGCTGCGCAACTCGCCCGACTTTGCCACGAGCGCCGGGATCGCCGACGCGCTGCTCCATCCGAGAGATCGGGCATACTCCGTTCCGGAGCTGATGACGTTGGTCGAGAATGCCGGTCTAACGTTTGGACGGTGGATCCGTCAGGCGCCGTATCTTCCCGATTGCGGCGCCATCGCCGGCACGCCGCACCGTGCGCTGTTATCGAGGCTCGCGCCGCACGAGCAGTACGCGGCGCTCGAGCTCTTTCGCGGAACGATGCTTCGCCACGCCTTCATCTGCTATCGATCGGACCGGCCCGCGAGCGACGACGTTGGCTTCGACTCCGACTCGTCGTTTGGATACGTGCCGATTCGCTTGCCCGAGACGCTCGCCGTGCGCGAGCGCCTGCCGCCGGGAGCGGCCGCCGTGCTGATCAATCGCAATCACGTCTATAACGACCTCTACCTGCCGATCGATGCCGACGAGCAACGAATGCTCGCCGCGGTCGACGCGGAGCGCTCGATCGCGGAGATCGGCGGCGATGCGCCGCAACGGCAAAGGGCCTTAGCGTTCTTTCGAAAATTATGGCGTTGGGATCAGGTCGTCTTCGACACCCACACGCAGAGCGAGCGCCCGTAACGGACGCTCGCTCTTTCGTTATCGTGCGCAGTTCCTTACGATCCGGTGTGCGACGCCATCGCCTTTTGGATCCGCTCCTTGACCTCTTCGAGATTGAATGAGGCGCCTTTCTGCATCGGTGGAAACTCGATCGCGGTCTCGGCGAGTTTTCCGACGACCTCCTGGACCAGCACGAATCGCCAGAACTGGTAGGCGAAGAAGTGGTAGTAGTTGAGCGATCCGCTAATGCCGGTGCGTTCGAAGGGATCGAGCCGGATGTTCGTGAGAATCGGCCAGTCGACTTTGACCGTTCCGCCGAGCCAGCCACCGGGCTGATCGATGAACCGGTATTTATAGTCGTTGAGGCGGACCGCGCCGAGCGTACCTTCAGCAAAGTAGAAGATCTCGTGCCGGTTCGACGGACCTTTCCCGGTGATCAGATCGAGCTGATTGTAACCGTCGAGGTGCACCTTATAGGTGCGGTCGCCGAGCTGTTTGCCCTTCTTCAACTCGTCGGCGATATTCGGGTTTCCGGCTGCGGCGACGAAGGTCGGGAACCAGTCCATTCCGGAGAAGATTCCGTTTTCAACTTTTCCGGCCGGGACTTTACCGGGCCAGCGCACGATGCAGGGAGAGCGGAAACCGCCTTCGAGAACCGTGCCTTTGCCGCCGGCAAAGGGCGTTTGACCGCCGTCGGGCCAGGTGAAGTTCTCGGCGCCGTTATCGGTCGTAAACATGATGATGGTATTATTTGCGAGACCATCGTCATCGAGCTTCTTCATGACGCCGCCGACGATGTCGTCGAGCTGCGCCATACCCGCCTCCGATTCCGACCAGCCATTCTCCGGCGTACGCATCTTCTGATACTTATCGGAGAGATGTGTGACCACGTGCATGCGCGTCGGATTGAGCCACAAGAAGAACGGCTTACTCTGCGCCTTCGCCTGGTCGATGAACTTGAGAGCGTTGTCCAAAATCTCGTCGTCGACGGTCTTCATGCGCTCGGGGAAGAGCGGGCCGGCATCTTCGATCCGCTGCTTGCCGACTTTCCCCCAACGCGGGTCGACGGTCGCGTCGTCTTTGGCGGTCGCCCAGCAATGCACCATGTTGCGAGGACCGATCTTATCTTTGAGCGCCTGCGGATAGTTCGGATGCGACGGATCTTCCATGGCATCGAGGTGATAGAGATAGCCGAAGAACTCGTCGAAGCCGTGGACCGTCGGCAAGTATTCGTTGAGATCGCCAAGGTGGTTCTTTCCGAACTGCCCGGTGGCGTATCCCATCGATTTGAGCGCCGTCGCAATGGTCGGCGCCTCAGCAGGCATTCCAACCTTCGCCCCGGCTTGTCCCACCGTCGTCAAACCCGTTCGGATCGGGAGCTGACCGGTGATGAAGTTCGCGCGCCCGGCGGTGCAGCTCGCCTCGGCGTAGTAGTCCGTAAAGCGCATCCCCTCGGCCGCAAGGCGATCGAGATTCGGAGTGCGGCTCGCCATGATCCCTTGATGGTAGGCGCCGATGTTGAACCAACCGATATCGTCGGCCATGATCGCGACGATATTCGGTGTGCTTTGAGTGGCCATTGGTACTCCTTGTCGTGAAGTTGAGCTAAGAGCCGCTGTCTCCATAGATCAGGGCCGTCTTGGTCGTTCCATCCGAGAGGTAATCTTTGAGCGGTCCCTGGAGCGCTTTGAAGAAGTCGTCAGCCGCTTTTTGGCCTTTCTCTTCTTTTTCGTCGCGCTCGCGAACGTGCGTCGAGAAGCCGAACTCGGCTACTAGCGGCTCGAACCGGTCGGGGACCGGCCGTGCCCAGACCGCGAGCGTCGCGTGCGCGGTGACGCCATGCCCGAAAAAGAGGTTGCCGACCGTCGACTGCAGCTCGAAGACCTTCGCACCCGCCACGATCGAGAGCCGCTCGTCCATATCCAGCTCGAGCGTTCTGAGGTGGGGCAACGCCGAGGCCAGGCGCGAGATGGGAACCTCGACGTCGACCTCCGGATATTCGACGATCACGTTATTGGAAAAGATGCTCGTCATCGTTCCCGGCGCTTCGCCGCGAATCAACTCTTCCTTGAACTTCTTGCGCTGCAGCTGCGTCAACGTAGTGTCCGTGTCGAAGCCCGCCGCCTTCTCGTACTCGGGCGCACGGCACTTAAACGTAAGCTCCCAGCTCTCGTCGGGCCATCCGCCCTGGCGAATCTGCCGGATTCGGAAGATGAGCTTGTTCTTACGCAAGTCTTCGTTCTTCGTATCGTAGAACTGGACGATCCGTAACTGTGAGTCGATCGACTCGACCGGTTCGTAGCGAACGCCGAGCGCTTTTGCCACGCGCTCCAGCAACTGATTGAATTCGAGGAGCGCTTTGCGGGTCGGAAACTTCTCGGGTTTGAGGAGCATCTTGAACTCGCGATGCGTGACCAGCGATCGCGGGCGATCCTTCTCGGCAGCCTTGGCCATGAATACGCTATCCTTTCATTCGGTACGGTCGAACTCGGCGTGTAAGCCCTCGCCCAAGGTCTTACGCGCTTTCTCTCCCTGCGCGAGCGATGCCGGTTCCCAAGGCTCCCACTCTTCCCAACCAAGAAACTGCGAGAGCAGACGGAAGCCGAACCCGACGAAGAACGCGACGATCGTGGACAGTATCACGGAGATCCCGAATGCCTGATTGCAGACGACGTAGGCGATGCCCGTGAGTCCCGCTGCGGTCACGAAGAACTCGCCTCGTACGAGCTGCTTCGGCACCACGTTGCAGGCAACGTCGATGATCCATCTTCCCGCCGTCGTCGCGATGATCCCGATCAGCACCGCGGCCAGGTACCCCAGATGCGCGGCGAGGGCGGCCTGAGCCCCCACGATAGCGTACCACGGCAGCGTAAACGCCGTCATGAACTGAAAGAGACCGTCTTTGAAACGCGCCGCGCTCGCGTAGTCGACAATCAGCGCCAGCGCCGCAGCGTTGAAGCAGAGAATCAAATACCATGGATTGATTAGCGGCGAAGGGACCTTATTGACGAGAACGTCACGGACGATTCCGCCCCCGATGCCGCCGGCGAATGCAAGGATGATGACGCCGATCAGAGTGAAATGTTTGTAGTGGTCGGGACGGCGCGCCAGCAATGCGCCGTTGAAGGCGTTGGTCGTGGCCGCAATGAGCGAGATGTAGTCGATGACGTTCAGCTTGTCAAAACCGAACTCGGATAAGACTAGCGGCGTCATCGTGTCGCGTTCCGTGCGGTCCGTGCGAAATAGACGCCGAAGATCGTCGTGATGAGAAACTGAATCAGAAAGTACGTCAGCACGGTCGCCGCCACGAGCTTGTCGGTAAAACTCGCCGTGGCAATCAACGCGCACAGACCGATGTTCCGCAGCGTCGTCCCGATTGCCAGCACCCGCCGGTCCTCCCGAGCCGGGCCACCCAAGAGCCAACCGGTGGCCATCGAGAACAGCACCAAACAGAGCATTGCCAACATGCCGTTTGAGCCGTAGACCGAGGCCACGCTGTGCGCCAATGTCGGTGCGAGCAGTGCGATGAGCGCCAGCGCCGACGCGAAGAAGAGGATTTGGAGCGGCCGGTCCAGTCGCTGCGCCGAACGGGGTGCGAGGGCACCCACGGCGATCCCCGCGACGAGCGGGAGCAACTGGAAGAGCACCAGCGTCAGCACGAACCGGGTCATTGGCAAATCGGCTTTTGCGGCGGTCGGCATCACCAGCGCCGCCGTCACCGGTACCGTCACGATCGATAGCAGCGGCAGCATGAACGCGAGCGCGATCGCAAAGCCGAGGCTTCCGCCGCGTTTTCTGACCGAGGTAAGAACGAGCGGAACGCCGGGCGCGATCGCCATCAGCAAGAACCCGGTGGCGACCTGCGGCGGCAGTCGAAAGACCTTCGCTAAGAGTACGCCGAGCAGCGGAACGATGATGAAGTTCGCCAGGAACGTGCGCCCGATCAGGCCACCGTTGCGAAGGACGGTCTTTAAATGATCGCGATCGACTTGAAGCCCCGCGCCGAAGGTCAGCGAGACGAGCATGATCGCCGCAATAAGCCGTTCCCAGTTCACGGACAGACGCGCTCCTCACGATAAAGCAAAGCCTCGGAGGCCTGTTTGGGGGTACCAGTGTAGCATTGGGCAGGCAGCCCGTCCATAAAGGCAATATAATGCCCTAGCGTGCACGCTGCCTGCCACTCTTACACCTAGGATGTTCGATCCGAAAGCAGTCGACCGGGTGGTCGACGTTCTCTCCGTCGTCTTGATCTCCGTCGCGGCCGTCCTCACCGCGTTGTGCGGTTATCAATCCGGGCGATGGGGCGGCGTGCAGACGCGCCTCTACAACGTCGCCAGTGCGAGCCGGATCGAATCGGCCGAGGCTGCGGACCGGGCGGTCGGAACCAACGCCATCAACGTCAATCTCTTTTTGAACTACGTCGATGCGATGAGCACCGGAGACCGGCGGCGCGCGCAGTTCATCTACGACCGGTTCGGCCCGGAGATGCGCACCGCAATGGTTGCGTGGCTCGCGACCAAGCCGCTGCACAATCGCCACGCACCGTCCTCGCCCTTCGCAATGCCCCAGTACGCGCTACCGGCAAAGGCGCAGGCGCGTCGGCTCGAGGCCGCGGCAGCATCGAATTTCTCAGCCGCGCTCGAAGCGAATCGTCACGCCGACGATTTCTTGCTGCTGACGGTCATCTTTGCCGCGGTCTCGTTCCTCGCCGGAATGAGCACCAAGATGACCTATCCGCGTCATGCCGTCGTCGTCACGGTCGGCATCGTCGCGCTGATCTACGGCATCGTCCGGATGGCACAGCTCCCCTTCACGTAACCTCATAGCGCTCGGTGCGCGTCGGGGCGAGCCTCCAGCCGCAGGTGGAGATCGCGGAGAAGCTCCGGAGGTACCGGACTCGGGGCGTCCATCATGACGTCGCGCGCGACCTGATTCTTCGGAAACGCGGTGACTTCGCGAAGGTTCTCTTCGCCGCAGGCGATCATTACGATACGGTCGATCCCCAGCGCCATGCCGCCGTGCGGCGGAGCGCCGTAATCGAGTGCGCGCACGAAGAAACCGAAACGATCCTCGATTTCCTCGGGCGTTAAGCCCAACATCTCAAAGATCTTGCGCTGCTCCTGCGCCTTGTGAATGCGGATCGAACCCGACCCGAGCTCGTAGCCGTTGAGCACCATGTCGTAATGCTGCGCGCGCATCTCCATCGGTGCCCGCTCGATGAGCTCCCAATCGCCCGGCGCCGGCGCCGTGAAAGGATGGTGAGCCGGAATCGGACGACCCGTCTCTTCGTCGAGCTCGAGGTACGGAAAGCCGGTAACCCACGCGAAGGCGTAGACGTTCGGGTCGCGCAGACCGCAACGGTCGCCGACCTCGTTACGCATCTTTCCGGCAACGCCGTATGCGACGTCGCGCGCGTCGGCGAAGAGCAGCAGCGCATCGCCGGTCTCCGCCCCGAGCGCGGCGCGCACGCGCTCGATCTGCGCCTCGATGAGAAAGCGCGACGCCGAGGATTTCACGCCGTCGCTGCCGAGCGCTATCCAAACCATGCCCTTCGCGCCGCAGAGCTTCGCGGTCTCGGTCAGCGCATCGAAGTCGCGTCGGGAGAGCGCGGCTCCCCCGGGATAACGCAGCGCGACGACCGCGCCGCCTGCCTCGATGGCCGAGCGAAAGACGCCGAACTCGGTCTCCGCAAAGATCTCCGATACGCCGGCGAGCTCGAGTCCGAAGCGCAGATCCGGTTTGTCGAGACCGTACTTTGCAATCGCTTCTTGATGGGTCAGCCGCGGGAAGGGCGGTACCTCGATGCCGAGCACCGTCTTCCAGACGTAGCGCATGCACGATTCCATCACGTCGAGTACCTCGTCTTGCGTGCAGAACGAAAGCTCGACGTCGAGCTGGACGAACTCGACGAGGCGATCGGCGCGCGGATCCTCGTCGCGCATGCAGCGCGCGATCTGCATGTACTTCCCAAAGCCCGCGATCATGAGGATCTGCTTGAGCAGCTGCGGCGATTGCGGCAACGCGTAGAACGTACCGGGATAGAGGCGGCTTGGCACCAGATAGTCGCGCGCCCCTTCGGGCGTCGACTTGATCATCATCGGCGTCTCGATCTCGAGAAAATCGCGCGCGTCGAAGAAATCGCGCATCGCCTTGACGATGCGGTGACGCATCCGAAGGTTGCGCTGCATGCGAGGCCGGCGCAGGTCGAGATAACGGTACTCGAGCCGGAGATTCTCGTCGACCGCTTCGTCGGAATTGACCTGGAAGGGCGGGACCTGCGAGCGGTTCAGCACCTCGAGCAGTCCGATTGCGACCTCGACCTCGCCGGTCGCGAGGCGCGGATTCTCGGTACCGGCGGGCGGCGCCGCACGCGGCCGGCACGCGCAGGACGTCTTCGTGACGGAGATGTTCGGCCTGCGCGAAGCTGGGATGCTGCGGATCGAAGACAATCTGCGTGATTCCTTCGTGGTCGCGCAGATCGACGAAGATCAAGCCGCCGTGATCGCGACGGCGATTCACCCACCCATTGAGTTCGACGGTCGTGCCTTCGTCGGCGGCGCGAAGAGCGCCGCAGGATACTCTATCGGCCATCGCGCGCCTCTTTGATGCCGGAGACGTAGTAGTACTGCAGCAAGAGCTCGCGTGCCAGCCGCGACCTTCCCGCCTGCCGGTCGACGAAACCGAGCAGGTGCGGTACGTTCGAGAGCAGCGAGTGGGCGCCCAACGATAGCGGCGTCATCCCCAACTTGAGCATCACCTCGAAATCCGGATGTTTGCGATAAAAGCGCGCGGTCGAGCGCCCGGCTAGGCGCATCTTTTCTTTTTGATCTTCGTATCCGACGGCCTGACAGTGGTAGTTTACCGCGCGCGGCTCGTAGAGATTTCGATACCGTCGCGCTGCAAGCGATAGCCGAGCTCCAAATCTTCATGACCGTAGCCCGTAAAGCTCTCGTCGAAGCAACCCACCCTCAACAAGTCGTCACGCCGCACGGAGGCATTGCCCGTCAGAAAATAGAGCCACGAGAGTTTTTTTCGCGATGGCGGATGGAGATGCCCGCGCGCCTCGGGATGATCGCGCTTGAACGTGTAGTCGGCGAGGTCGGTGACTTGGACTTCGAGACCGACCACGGCAATGCGCGCGCGAGCGCGATGGTGGCGCAGAGTGCATCGAGAGCAGGTCCGGCGACGCGAGGATGTCGGCATCGTTGAAGAGCACGATCGAACCGCGAGCCGCCGCAATCCCGGCGTTGCGGGCCGCGGCGCGACCGCCGTACGCGCCCGGGAGATGTCGCACGGTAGTATGGCGCGCCTGCACTCCGGCGAGATACTCGGCCGTTCCGTCGTTTGAGTTGGAGTCGCAGACGAGCAGCTCGTATCGCGCGGAATCGAGATCTTGTGCCAGGAGCGTCGGCACCACCGCGACAAGCGTCTCGCGGCGATTGTACGTCGGAATGACGACCGAGATCTCGGGCAGTTCAGCCATGGAGCAATCGGGCAACGCCGCCGACGATCTCGTCGCCGAAATGCGCGATCGAGCCGGCATCTTCGCGCGCCGGCTTTCGAACCAGCACGTGCGGCACGCCGTACGGCGACCATTCTTGCGAAATTCAAGCGGAAGTAGCGGTGTTCGAAGGCAACGACCGCCGGCCTCCCGACCGCACTTGCGACGTGGGTCGCACCGGTATCGACGGTGACCACGGCTCGTCCCCGCTCGAGAACCGCGGCCCACTGATGGAACGGCAGACCGCGAAGAAACGCCGCGACGGCTCGGCTCGTCTCGAAGGGTTCCGCGAACTCCTCGCAGTCGCGCGCGCAGGTAATCACGACCGGTGCCAGGGCGGCGAGGCGTTCGACGATCGCCAGCGTTCCTTCCAGCGTGCTTCCATCGGTGAACCAACGCCGGCCGAGATGCACGACGATTGGGTGATCGGGCAGTTCGCGCGCCGTCGCCCGGTCCGCGTCGGTGACGTCGAGCCGAAGGGCCGTGACTCGCCGCTGCGCGCCGGCCAGCGCGACGAGGTCGAGCAGCTGCACGACTTCGTGCCGGACGACGCGATGCGGATCGCGATCGCAGAGCGCGGGGTCGGCCTCCGAAATCATGACGCGGTTGACGTAGAGCCGCGCGGTGACGCGGGCGAGCCAGCGCCGCTCGTAGGTATATCCGACGCGAAGCGGTGCGCGCGTCGCGCCGACGAGCTGGAGATCGACGGCACGCGGCGCGAGTGCGATCGCGACGTCATAACCGCGAAGCCGGGCGCCGAGCGATCCGGCGCGATCCGAATTGCGAAGGACGATCAGCTCGTCGACGTCGTCGTTGCGTTCCATCACGACGCTGTTGTATTCGCTCGTGACGATCGCCAGATGCGCTTGCGGAAAGGAGGCCCGTACGGTCGCAATCGCGGGCGTCGAGAGCACCAGATCGCCGATCCGATCGGTGCGCGATAACAGAATCCTCACGAGCGCAACGCACGGTCGAGCTCGGCGAAGTAGGCCTCGTTGGCGAGCCCGCGCGCGGCGCGCAGCGCTCTTCCACGCAGCTCGGTCTCCGGAGTAATATCCTCGAGGCGGCCGCGAAAACGCTCGTCGTACCGCAGCGATCGCAGCACGCGATGAAAGCCCAACTGCACCGGATTGATTCCGGTGGCGAGATACGCGCGCCAGTTCGGGTGGCGCCGCACGAGCTTCACCGCCGTACGGGCCTGCGCTCGCGCCTGCGCGATCATCTTCTCGACGGCGGCCGCACGGGGTCGCGGTTTGACGTGATAGACCAGCGCGCTCGGATGAAAGACCGCCGGCACCCCCGCGGCGCGCAGACGCAAGCCGACGTCGATGTCCTCCCAGCCGTACTCGGCGAACGACTCGTCGAACGCACCGATCCCCCGGATCGTGGCGAGCGGCACCGAGACGTTGGTCGTCCAAAAGTAGTTGCCGCTGTAGTTCTTGATGCTCCAGATCGGCGGCGGCAGATCGTCGCAGCTCTCGACCTCGATCGCACCGCCGCGGACGATAGCTCCCGGATGGCTTGCGGCGGCGCGCAAGTGCTCCTCGACGAAGTTTGGGAGCGGCAGAACGTCGTCGTCGATGAAGATGATTCGCTCTCCGCGCGCGCGCGCGATGCCCACGTTGCGCGCGCGCGCGAGTCCGCCGTTAGGCTGCGTCACGACGGTGAACGCACAGGTTGCGCGCCCGCGCGCGACTTCAATCGCGCTCGGCGTTGCGTCGGTCGAACCGTCGTCGACCAGCACGACCTCGTAGGTTTGCGCGCCGCCCGTCTGATCGAAACAGGCATCGAGCACGCGCGCGAGCAATTCGGCCCGATTGTACGTGCAGAGCTGAATCGTCGCGGCGATCATGCGACCAGCGAAGCCACCGAGGGGACGATTCGCGCGACGTCGAGATTTGCGATGCAGGCATAGTCGCGGCAGTTCTCTTTCGTATCGCCTTTGTGGCAGGGATACGAGGCTCGCACCACCGCGGTCCGCCTTCCGAGGGGGGCCCAGCGCTCGGGAAAGTCGGATTGAAACGGGAAGATGCCGACCGCCGGACAGCCGACCGCCGCGGCAACGTGCATCGACCCGGTCGTGATCCCGACGAACGCCTGCGCTTTGCGCGCGAGCGCGCCGAATCCGCCGACGCTCGTCCGTCCGGCAATCGAGACGATTTCGTCGTCGCCGGCGAGACGGGCGATGCCCTCGGCCATCGCTGCATCCGCCGGCGATCCACTGACGAGGATGCGCGTGCCGTGCTCGGCCCGCAGCGCGCGGGCGAGCGCCGCCCAGCCGTCCAAGGGCCAGATGCCGCGGCGCGAGGCAACCGCGTTACAGGGATTGAGAATTACGAAACGGCGATCGCCGAGGCCAAGTTCCTCGGCCTCACGTTCGTCGCCGGGTGTCGGGACGAAGCGATAGTACGGATCGTCGGTATCGCAGCCGATCGCGCGCGCGTAGTCGAGCAGAATCTGCGACCAGTGCGAGGTGACGTCGCCGTCCTCGCTGCGCACCACGATGCGATCGGTAAAGCGGAACGAGTAGATGCGCCGCGCCTGTCCCACGCGCACGGGAATTGCCGCGAGCGCGGGGACTCGAGCCGTCCGCGGCGTCGCCCACGTCACCACGCACGCCGCATAGCCCCGCCCGCGAAGCATCTCGGCGAGCGCGCGTTCCTCACCGCCGTCGTCGACCAGAACCTCGTCCAAGTCGGGAACGCGCTCGAGAACCGCGCGATGCGCGGCGAGCGTCAGCGCATCGACCTGCGCAAAGCGCGCACGCAGTGCGCGCGCGACCAGCGTTGCGACGAGCGAGTCGCCGATGCCGCCGCCGGCGGCGTAGAGCAGCGCCCGGCTATCGGCCATCGTTGCCATCGAGCGCTCGCACCAGTTCGCGCGCGTAGAGGGCGTCGAGGAATTGCGCGCGAGCGAGCGCCCGCATCCAGCCCGGAGCGCGATCGCTGGTCGCAAGGCCCGCGTAAAACGGCAGCAGCCGGTCGGGCAGCAAATATCGCGCGCGCAGCAGATTCAATGCATGCGCGCCGGTCGCGAGCCGCGCGCGCCGCGACGGATGCTTGGAGAGAAACCGCCGCGCCATCCGCGCCTTTTCGATCGCTTTGCGGCTCTCCACGGCAAGCGTATTCTCCTCGGGGGGTTTGATGTGCCAGAGATAGGCATCCCAAGCAAAGCTCCACCGCAGGCCTGCGGCACGCAGCCGCACGCCGAGCTCGGTATCCTCCCAGCCGTAGAGGTCGAAGCTTTCGTCAAAGCCGCCCGCGGCGGCGAAGGCCGCCTTCGAGAGCGAGGCATTGCACGTGCAGAGAAAGGCGCGGGAATAGTTCGCGGCCTTCGGTTTCGGTCGCGATCCGTACGATGCGACGTTGAGGATCGGACCGTTGACGATGCGCTCCTCGCCCGGCATATGGGCCGCAGCGTGCGCGGCGATCCACCCCGACGGAAGCTGCACGTCGTCGTCGCAGAAGAGTAGGTACCGGCCGCGCGCGAGCTCGACCCCGCGATTGCGAGCCTTGCCGCGATTCGGTTCGGGAGCGTACAAGTAACGCACCGCGACGCTCGCCGAGCCCGCGTGCGCGACCGCCGCGGTCGCGTCGGTCGAGCCGTTATCGACGACGACCACTTCAAAGGCCGGTGCGCCGGCTTGGCGCTCGAGCGATTGCAGTGCGCGTTCGAGATACTGCGCGCGATCTTTCGTCGCGATCACCACCGAGATCTGCACGAGCGCTACGCCGCGAGTTCGAGCAGCGAGGCCGCCATTCGATCCGAGGCGCCGGCGTGCTCTCGATAGAGCTGGGCGAGCGCCTCGCCTGCCGATTGCAGCCAGGCTCGATCGTCGTACGACTCGAGCGCGACGCGAGCGATTCGGCCGGGCGTTACCGTTCCATGAAATTCGCGGATGAGCGACATGCCGGCATCCATGTTCGGTTGCGTGTGATGCACGAAGCGGCGCGAGAGACCAACCGCAACGGCTCGTTTGAGCGGGATCCCGACGAGCGGGACGCGATTGAGATAGGTGAGCGGACCGTTGATCGTCACGACCTCGGGTGCGTTGAGCGGCGTAATCGTTACGACCGGTTTGCCGAGCACCGCCAGCTCGATCGTCTTCGTTCCGGGGATCGTTAAGACGAGGCGCGCGCGCACCGCGGCCGCCAACGCATTCCTTACGACCGGAATGCGGACGTCGCCCGATTCGGTCGTCAAGTAATCGCACCCGTTCTCGCTGACGAAGCGGCCGCGCCGTCCGTACATGCGTGGATGGCCGCCGCTCTCGATCGCGTGGCGCACCTGTTCGCGCGGCGTGAAGGGCGAGAGCGCGAACGCAATCGGCAGACCCGGGCGCTCGTGCAGCATCCGTAACGCTGCGGCGAAGTAGAACGGCACCAAGTTTTCGACTTCGTAGGAACGGGAGCCGGGCATGACCAGAATCCCGTCGGGCGGCAGCGGCGCGTCGACCGGCAGGCTCGACTCGAAGAGCGCGCCATCGATCGCGAGGTTTCCGACCAGCTCGATTCGCTCGAGCGGCGTTCCCCAGCCGGCGAGCTCCTGCGCGTTGCGCCGATCGACCGCGAAGGCCCGGTCGAAGAGCTCGCTATACTGCCGGCGGGAGAACTTATACGTCGCGGCCCGCCCCTTCAATCGCGCGTGAAGGCGAGCGGCGTGAAGAAGGTCGCCGCCGACGTACTGTACGACGTCGACTTCGGCCGGAATTCCCTCGAGTCGGCCACCGAGCGCGAACTTGACGTATCGTTTCGGCTCGACGATCTCGGCCTGCGGAAAGACCTCTCGCACCATCTGCGCTTCAAAGCCGGTTGCGTAATCGTCGGGAACGAGAAAGACGATCGCGAGCAGATCGGGCCGGCGCCGGTAGAGTGCCCGCAACAACGGACGCAGCCATCCGGCGACTTCACCCGGGCCGTTAGCGGTGAAGGCGATACGCATCGAGGATGCGCGCAATCAGGTCGGTCGTGCTCGAGCGCGCGAGGTGCGGCGCGAGCGCGATGCGCCCACCGTGCTGGAGCACGACGCTGCGTTCGGGCAGCTCGTCCTCTCGGTATTGATCGCTCTTGACGTGCACGTCGGGCCGAATCCGGTCGAGCAGCACCTCGGGCGTGCGTTCCGCGAAGCCTACGACGACGTCGACGCTTCGTAGGGCGAGCAGAACGGCGGCGCGCTGCGCAAATGGAACGATCGGGCGCGAAGCGCCTTTGATCCGGCGAACCGAATCGTCTTCATTCAATCCGACGATGAGTGCGTCGCCTTGGTCGCGCGACCAGGCGAGGTACTCGACGTGCCCCGCGTGGATTAGATCGAAGCAGCCGTTCGTGAAGACGACGCTGCGGCTCTCGGCGCGTAACTCTTCGCGCCAAGCGGCGGCGGCGTCGACACTGAGAAGCTGGCCGAAGAACTTCTCGATCATGACGCGGGATCGAGCAGTGCGAGAATCTCCTCGGGCGAGGCGGTCGCCGTGCCAAGCTTGCCGACGACCGCGCCAGCCGCGAAATTCGCCAACTGCATCGCCTGCTCGATCGAAGCACCCGCGGCGAGCGCTAATCCGAGCACCGCGATGACCGTGTCGCCTGCGCCGCTGACGTCGTAGACGGTGCGCGCGACCGATGGAATCTGCAGGCGCTCCCCATCGCGACCGAAGAGGGCCATGCCGTGCTCGCCGCGGGTGACGATCGCGTACCGGCAGCCGAGCAGTTCGATCAGCCGCATTCCGGCGCGTTCCAAACTCGCGTCGTCGATGATCGGCACGCCCGTGATCTCGGCGGCCTCGGCGGCGTTCGGCGCGATGCAGGTGACGCCGGCGAAGAGTTCGATGTTCTGCGGCTTCGGATCGGCGAGAACCAACGGTGCGGCCGCAGCCGCTTCGACGAGCTCGCGGCAGAGCAATCCTTTAGCGTAATCGCTGAGGATGACCGCGTCGCACTCGGCGGCATGCGCGCGAACGAAATCGGTCAAGCGCCGCCGTTCCTGCGCCGCCAGCGGCGCGGTCGATTCCCAATCGGCGCGCACGACCTGCTGGCTGTGCGCGACGATTCGCGTCTTGCGCGTCGTCGGCCGGTCGGGAATGGTAAAGACGCCCGAGTCGTCAACCTGCTCGCCGCGCAGCAGTTCGCGCACGTGATCGGCAAAGGCATCGTCGCCGACCGTTCCGACGAAGACGACGTCGGCCCGCAACGCCCGCAAATTGTTCGCAACGTTTCCCGCGCCGCCGAGCGTAAACGAGTGATCGGTCACCGCCACGACGGGAACGGGCGCCTCGGGCGAGATCCGCGTAACGGCGCCCCAGATCCATTCGTCGAGCATCAGATCGCCGGCGACCAGAATCCGCCGGCCGGCGGCCCGTTCGAAGAGCGTGCGCGCGTCGGGAACCATCAGCGCGGCGCTCACCGGATCCCGCCCTCGAAGATGAGTTCTTGCTCGACGAGATCGCAGACGATATGCGCCATCACCTGGTGGACTTCTTGAACGATGGCGGCGTAGCCGTCGGGCCCGACGAGCGACAGATCGGCGACCTCGGCGACGCGTCCCCCGCCGTTTCCGGTAAATGCAACCGCAACGGCGCCCCGGCGCTTCGCCGCCTCCAGCGCAAGCACGACGTTGCGCGAGCTTCCGCTCGTCGTCATGCCGATCACGACGTCTCCGGGATGCGCGAAGGCTTCGACCTGTCGCGAGAAGACGTGATCGTATCCGTAGTCGTTGCCGACGCAGGTGAGCGTCGACGAGTTGACCGAGAGCGCTTCGCTATGGAGGCCGGGACGTTCGCGCAAGAAGCGACCCGAGAGCTCGGCGGCCATGTGCTGCGCCTCGGCCGCACTCCCGCCGTTGCCGCACCACAATACCTTCTTGCCGTTTCGCAGCGCGGTCACGATCGCGCCGGCGATCGCTTCGACTTGCGCCGGATAGTGCGTCGCGTCGAGCAGCCCGCGCCGGTCGTCGAGCAACTCCTCGAAATCGCGTCGTCCGTGGTAGTTCACGGCTCGAGCCAAAAGAGCTCCTCACCCTGCGAGACGAGCTCGCCGCTGTCGGGAACGACGCGAACGATCTTGCCCGCGTCGTCGCTTTGGATTTCGTTGAAGAGCTTCATCGCTTCGAGCACGCAAAGGACGTCGCCGGGCTGGACGCGATCGCCGACCTCGACGTATGCCGGCGCGTCGGGCGACGGCGAACGATAGAAGACGCCGGTGAGCGGCGCCAGCACTTTCGTTAGATGTTCGCCGGCGTCGGACGCGGGATCGCTCTGCGGTGCCGGCGGCTCGGACGGAGCGGAGGCTGGGTTATGCGTCGCCGGTGCGCTCTGGCTCCGCGAGAGCTCGTAGACCGAATCGCCGAGCTTGACCTTGATCGTGTCGAGATCGTGCTCGTGCATGATTGCGAGCAGCTCGCGCAAGGTCTGCGTCTCCTGCGCGTATCGTTCGTCCATCGGCCGTCCGTCGTCCATCAAAGACCCGCTTCTACGAGGAGCTCGGCAACGACTCTCGGTTCGTTCACCGCGAGGCGACGGTCGCTTCGGTCTTCGAGATCGCGAAGCACCAGCTCGCCGGAAGCGAGCTCCTCGCTCCCCACGATCAGCGCGAAGCGCGCGCGGTTCCGATCGGCGATCTTCAGATGCGCGAGCAGCTTGCGTTCCTGATAGTCGACGAAGGTCGGCGCTTTGAGGCGCCGGCGGAGCTCGGCGACGATCGGCGCTACGATGGTTCTCGCTTGCGAACCGAGCGCAATCGCCTGTACGCCGCGGCGCGGAGGCTCCCGGTCCTCGCCGCGAGCCTCCAGCATCATGAGAAATCGCTCCATGCCCAGCGCAAAGCCCACGGCCGGAACGTCGGGTCCGCCGAGCGAACGCACCAAACCGTCGTAGCGACCGCCGCCGCAGACGCTGCTCTGCGCGCCGAGCAGGTTCGAGGGTAATTTCAAAGACGGTTCGACCGTAGTAGTCGAGACCGCGAACGATCTTCGGATTGAGCGTGTATGGAATTCCGGCCAAGTCCAAGTACGCCTTGAGCGCGTCGAAGTGCTCGCGACACTCGTTGCAGAGAAACTGCGAGAGCGGCGGCGCGCGCTCGATATACGGCGCGTCGGCGGGATCCTTGCTGTCGAGCAGGCGCAGCGGATTGCGCAGTGCGCGATCCCGTGCCTCCCGGCTCATCTCCGAAAGATGCGGTGCGAAGTGCTCCAGCAAGGCGGCGCGATACTGCGGACGGCAGTGCTCGTCGCCGAGCGAGTTGAGATTGAGCGTCGCATCGTCGATTCCGTGACTCGCGACGAGCTCCCACGCGAGCGAGACCACCTCGAGATCGGCCTCGGGTCCGGCGAATCCAAAACATTCGACTCCGAACTGATGCGACTGCCGGTAGCGGCCTCTCTGCGGTCGCTCGTAGCGAAAGATCGGTCCGACGTAATAGAGGCGTAGCGGACCCGATTCGAAGAGATTGTGCTCCAGGGCGGCACGCACGACCGGAGCGGTCCACTCCGGGCGCAGCGTAAGCGAACGCCCGCCCCGATCGTCGAACGTGTACATCTCCTTTTCGACGATGTCGGTGGTTTCGCCGACGCCCCGCACGAAGAGACCGGTCGATTCAAAGAGCGGCGTGCGGATCTCGCCGTAGCCGTAGCGAGCCGTAAGCGAACGTATCCGCGCCTCGAGCGCGTTCCAGCGCTGGGATTCGGGCGGAAATATGTCGGTAGTGCCGCGCGGCGCGCTCAGTCTCTGAGACATGATCCGCGTTTCCCTTCGCTGCGAGCGCGTGCTAGCCATTGCCTGCGCGCGCGTGATTGGGTCGCGTGCGTAACGCCCTCTACGGAACTGCGGCACTCGCACTGGCGATGCTGGCCGCTCCCGACGCCCTGCGCAGCGCGCTGGCCGCATCGGCGAGCGCACTCTTCGAAGCGACGCCGTTCGTCGTCGCGGGCACGATTCTCTCGCACCTGCTGCGCCGCCGTTGCACGCTCCTGGAATATCTCGGTTGCGGCTGCGGGAGCGGGCCCGCGGCGCGTTCGCTTCCGGCAGCCGCGGCGACGTGGCTCGTCTTCGGACCGCAGGTCGCGGTCGCGCGCTATCTCGCCGCACTTCTGGCGGCGCGCATTCTGTACCGTCGCGTTGCACCGTCGCCGAGCGCGCGCGCGATCGCGCATCCGCTGCGCGAACTCGACGCGGTGCTGCCGGCCGCGCTCCTCGCCGGCGCGGCAATGCAATTTGCCTTCATCGGAACGCATCTCTCGCGCGCAGGCGGTCTTTTGCTCGGCGCGGCGTTGGGATTCGTTGCGGCACCCTGCGGACTCGGCGCAATCGCGCTTGCGGGCGCGCTGCGCGCGCACGCTCCGGCTGCCGCGGCGGTTTTTCTCTGCATCGCCGGCATCGTGGATCTCCGCGCATTTACCGCCGCCCGCCGCGCGGAGCACGGCAACGATGCTTTCGCGTACGCGCTGCTCGCAATCGCGCTTGGAGTCGTCGCATGGCGCAACGGCGACGCACTCGTTCATCCCTTCTTCACGCCGGCGCTGGCCTGCTGTGCGATCGTCGCAATCGGCTGCGCCTACGTGCATCGCCGCTCGCGCTGCGCTCCCGGCCGCGTCGCACCCGCGCTGATGCTCGCGGGATCGCTGCTGGGGGCGCCGCCGCCGCAATACTCGGCGACCGAGACCACCTTAACCGATCTCTTCGCCGGAGAGCATCTCACGTTCACCGGTGCGCTCGCGCGCGACGATGCCGGCGCCGCAATCGTACGCTATGCGATCACCTGCTGTCGCGCCGACGCCGCGCCCGTTGCGGTACGCCTGGAGCGCGCGCCGCCCTATCCCAACGGCACGTGGCTGCGCGTCGACGGGCGGGTCGCCGCTACCGCGGGAGAACGCCGCCTCATACCCGAGCGCGTGGAGCGCGTTCCCGCGCCCACCGATCCGTTTCTCTATCGCTGAGGCCTTTTACGAAAGATTCGGTTTTTTGCGCGGCTCGAGTAGCTCGACGGGAATTCCGTTGGGATCCTCGACGAAGGCGATCGCGCGCGTGCCGCTCGGCGATCTGTAGACGTCCTTTAGCACTCGAACGCCTTTGCGCTTGAGCGAATCGACGAACTCGCCGAGATCGCCGTCGGACTCGACCGCGAGGTGCTCGTAACGGCTACCGAGCTCGTGCGGCGGGTGCTCTTCGAGATCGTAGACGAGTTCGATGTACGCGTTCCAATCGTTTCCGACGAAGGCCATATCGGCGTTGCCCGGATAATGGTGGGGACCGTCGAGCAGCTTGAGTCCCAACTTCTCGGTATAGAACTCGATCGATTCGTTCATGTCGTTGACGAAGATCGACGTGTGCAAGAATCGCGGCACATCGATACTCTACGCGGCGGCGAGCCGCGAACCATCTAATGCAAGAAGTACCGGTAGCTCGAGAAGACGAGCGCGGCGTTGTGGCGATCGGCGGCGGCGATCACCTCTTCGTCCCGGATCGATCCGCCAGGCGCGATGATCGCGGTACAGCCGCCGGCGACGGCCGCCTCCAAACCGTCGGCGAACGGAAAGAAACCGTCGCTCGCGCAGGCGGCACCGCGCGCCCGCTCGCCGGCGCGGGCGGCCGCGATCTGGACGGCGCTCACGCGATTGGTCTGACCGGCGCAGATGCCGCGCGTCGTGCCGCCCTTCACGATGACGATGCCGTTGCTCTTGACGTGCCGCACGACGTCCCATGCAAAGGCGAGGTCGTGCCACTCTTGCGGATCGGGATGCCGCCGGCTCACGACGCGCCACTGCTCGGCCGGCGCGTTCGGATCGTCGTTCTCGGCAAGCACACCGCCCAGCGCGCTGCGCAGACGCAACTCGCGCGCCAACTCGTCGGGGAGCGTACGGACAAACCGCATAACCCGCAGATCCTTCTTCCTCTTGAGTATGGCGAGCGCTTCGTCGTCGAACCCGGGCGCGGCCACGATCTCCAGGAAGAACTCGCGCAGCGCCGTCGCGCCCTCACCATCGAGCGGCGCGTCGACCGCAACGATTCCGCCGTACGCCGAGACGGGATCGGCCTCGAGCGCCTCGCGCACCGCGAGGCCCACGCTCGAGCGTTGCGCGACGCCGCACGGAACGGCGTGCTTGACCACGGCCGCGCGTACGAAGCGTCCGTGCTCGCTTCCGAACTGCGCGCCGAGCGGCGCTCGCGAGAGCAGCCGCAAGGTGGCGTCGAGGTCGAGCAGATTGTTATACGAGAGCGCCTTGCCGTGGAGCTGTTCGGGCAGACGCTCGAGGCGATCGAGATAGAACGCGGCTCGCGCCTGCGGATTGGTGCCGTAGCGCAGACGCGTGGCAAGCGGCAGCGTTAGAGCGAGCGCCCCGGGAAGCTCGCTCGGCAATAGTTCGCCCGAGGTTGCGAGATAGTGCGAAATGGCGACGTCGTACTCCGCGGTTCGCTCGAACGCGGCGATTGCGAGCTTGCGGCGCAGCGCCGCAGAGATGTCGTCCGCTTCGATCGCCGCGCGAAACTCGGGGTACTGGGTGGGATGCGTGAGCACCGCAACGTGCTCGAAGTTCTTCGCCGCGGCGCGCAGCAGTGCGACGCCGCCGATATCGATCTGTTCGATCGCTTCTTCGAGCGTCGCGCCGCCGCGCGCGACCGTCGCCTCGAAGGGATAGAGATTCACCGCGACCGTGACGATCTCCGGAATCGCGTACTTCTGCGCTTGCGTGGCGTGTTCGTCGTCGCTGCGATCGAAGAGAATGGCGCCGAAAACCTTCGGATGGAGCGTCTTGACGCGTCCGCCGAAGAGCGCCGGGAACCCGGTGAGTTCTTCGACGTCGGCAGCCGGCAGGCCGCGATCGCGCAAAAACGCCTGCGTTCCGCCGGTCGCGTAGATCTCGATACCGCGTTGGGTGAGCGTACGCGCGAGCTCGTCGGCGCCGGTCTTATCCGAGAGCGAGAAGAGCGCCGCCCGTTTTCGCGCCGGCGCGCTTTCAGGCAAGCATCGCCTCGGCTTCGCGCGCGAGCTCCGCGGAGACGATCGTGCTTACTCCGGCGTCGCGCGTCGTCACGCCGTAGATGCGATCGGCCATCTCCATCGTCTTTTTGTTGTGGGTGACGATGAGCATCTGCGATTCCGTCGCAAACTCGCGCACCATCGCGCAGAAGCGATCGATGTTGGCATCGTCGAGTGCGGCGTCGACTTCGTCGAGCAGATAGAAGGGCGCCGGCTTCGTCGCGATCAGCGCGAAGATCAAAGCGGCTGCGGTCATCGCGCGCTCCCCGCCCGAGAGCGCGGCGAGCGGCATCGCCTTCTTGCCGGGCGGACGCACGGCGATCTCGATGCCCGTCTCCGAGAGATTCTCGGGCTGCGTCTGCCACATCTTCGCTTCACCGCCGGCGAAGAGGCGTCCGTACATCGCCGCAAAGGATTCGGAGACGCGCTCGAACGTCTCGTTGAACCGCACCTGCGTCTCGCGCTCGATCTCGCGAATCGACTCGAGCAGCGTCTCTCGCGCCTTCGCGATGTCTTCCATCTGCCCGCGTAGGAACTGCTCCCGCTCGGCAACCTCGGCGCGTTCGGACTCGGCGTTGAGGTTGACGTTGGCTTGCAGCCGCGCGAGCTCGTCGCGCAGGCGTGGCAGTTCGTCGACGACGGCGTCGGGTTCTTCGCGATAACGGCCCTCGACGTCGGCGCACTCGTCGTTCGTCGCCGGATTCTGCGCGAACTGTGAGACGAGCATTCCGAGCTCGGCCTCGACTTGCGCCAATCGCGTACGGTCGCGCTCGCCGCCCGCGACCGTATCGCGCTCGGCCTGTTCGGCAGCCCGCGCTTCGGTCTCGAGCTGTATCTGCCGCGCGGCGAGATCTTCGCGCTCGCGGCGCGCCGTTTCGAGCGAACCATCGAGCTCCACGACGCCGCGGCGAAGGCCTTCGACGTGCGCGTGCACCGTGCGCGTCTCTTCGACGAGCGCGGCGATCTGGGCCAGCATCTCTTCGCGCGCCAATCCGCCGCGCTCGCTATCCTGATCGAGCATCGCCAAACGCGCCCGCGCTGCGTCGCGCTCGGCAGTGAGGGCCGCGGCTCGCTCGCGCAGCTCGGCGCCCCGCGCGTTCGTCGTACTCTGCGCCGCCTCGGCAGCGGCGATCTCCTCGCGTACGGCCGCCAACCGCGCTTCGAGCTCGGTGCGCTCCTCTTCGCCGCGTTCGCCCGACGGCTCGTTGCGTTCGGCCGCGCGTTCGAGCTCGCGCGCGCGGGCCGCCCGAGCGCGCAGGTCGTTTAGCGTCGCGCGAGCCGCTTCGAGGTCCCCGTTCGCGCGCTGCACTTCGGCCGCAAGCCCCGCCGTTTCGGCACGTAGACCGACGAGCTGCGCTTCGCCTCGGCTCTGACGACCGCGCGCCGAATCTCGCTGGCCGATCGCCGCGCCGGCGCGCAGGTGTGCCGCGCGTAAGGCCTGGTCGGCCTCTTCGAGCCGCTGGCGCATCCCGACGAGGGCTTCGCGCAGGCTGGCGGCGGCAAAACGCCGCGATAGGATCGAGCGCTCGCGCACGAATCGCCCGCCGGTAATCGCCCCGCCGCCGGTGATCTGCTCGCCGTTCAACGTCACGATCGTGTCGCGCAGGCCGCGCCCGCGAACGAGCTCGATTCCCACTTCCAGCGTCGTAACGATGAGCACGTTGCCGACTAAGAAGTTGACGATGCCCGCGAATTGCGGCGCGGTGTGCACGAGCGTGTGCGCGTATCCCAGGACTCCGGTTACTTCGGCCAGTCGATCGTCGAGCGTGCGGCCTTCGCGCTTCGCGAGCGTATCGAGCGGAAGGAACGTCGCTCGCCCGGCCTCTTTGCGATTGAGAAACTCGACGCAGCGCTCCGCATCCTCCGAGGTCTTCGTCACGACGTTGGAGAGCCGGGCACCAAACGCAACGTCCATCGCACGCGCGTAGTGCTCGTCGGTCGTGATCAAGTTCGAAACGATTCCTTCGATGCCGCGCAGCTCGCCGCGCTGCCATGCCTCGACGATGGCGCGCGTTCCCGGCACGTGGCCCTCGAGCGAGTTCTCGAGCTCTTCGATGGTGTGCAGCCGCGACTCCGCGGCCTTGACCTCGACGGAATGATCGCGATGCGCGGTGAGCGCGCGCGCGACGTCCTCTTGAGCGAGCGCGGCCTCACGGTCGGAGTCCTCAGCACGGCCGCGCGCCTCGAGCACCTCCTCCTCGGCGGCGGCGAGCTGACGCCGGCGTTCGTTCTCTCGATGCGATGCGCCGCCCGCCGCGATCTCGAGCTGTTCGGCGCGCTCGCGAGCGGTTCGCTCTTCGGCGTCGAGGCGCTCCGCCTCGGCGCGCAGCGTTTCGGCCTGGACGCGCCGTTCGGCCTTGCGCGTTGCAAACTCGGCGGCCGACGCCTCGACTTCACGCAGCCGCGTGAAGACTGCTTCGAGATTGCCGCGCGCTTGGGCCAGCGCCGCGGCTGCGGCGAGTTCGCGCTCGCGCGATTCGTCGATCTCGCGCGCGAGCGGCGTTATGCGCCCCTCCAACCCCTCGATCGCCGTCACCAGCGAGGTGCGCTCGGCGGTAACGCGCGCGGCGTCCTGGCTGGTCTGGGTAGACTGCCGTTCGAGCGCCTCTCGGCGCGCCAGCGCCGCCGCATACCGGGCTTCGAGCTGCGCGAGTTCGCCGCGCTTTGTCTGGGCTTGCGAGCGCAGCTCCTCGAGTTGCAGCTCGCCGCGATAGAGCTGCGTGCGCACGCGCGCGAACTCGCCCGCGGCCTGCTCGGCTTTCGCCGCGTTCGCACTGCGGAGCTCCTCGTTCTTGGCAATCTCCTCGCGCAACGCGACCGATTCGGCTCGGCGCGTCGCGCTCGCGCGCAAGTATCCTAAGATCTCGAGATCGCGGACGCGCGTGCTGACGCGGCGGTATCGCCGCGCGCGGCGCATCTGCGTCTCGAGCTCCGGGATACGCCGTTCGAGTTCGGCGATCAGGTCGCTGATGCGAATCCCGTTCTGCTCGGTTCGCTCGAGACGCCGCAGCGACTCGTTCTTGCGCGAGAGGAACTTTCCGATCCCGGCCGTCTCCTCGAAGAGCGCGCGCCGTTCGACCGGTTTGCTCGTGAGAATCGCGTCGATCTGGCCTTGCGAAACGATCGCGTAGGAGCCGGGACCGAGTCCGGTACCCGTCAGCAGATCGACGATGTCGCGCAGCCGCACCTGCGTGCGATTGATGAAGTATTCGCTCTCGCCGACGCGGTAGGCGCGTCGCGTAATCTCGACTTCCGCAAATTCAATCGGAAGCTTGCGATCGGCGTTGTCGAAGAGAATCGATACCTCCGCCAGGCCGAGTGGTTTGCGCACTTCGTTGCCGGAGAAGATGACGTCTTCGAGCGCGCGGCCGCGCAGGCTCTTGCTCGACGTCTCGCCCAAGACCCAGCGAAACGCATCGACGAGATTCGACTTGCCCGATCCGTTCGGCCCGACGATCGCCGTTACGCCGTCGCCGAACTCGAGCACGGTGGGTTCGGCAAACGTCTTGAATCCGAAGGAGCGAATGCGCCGAAGCTTCATTGCCGCACCGGACTCTTCGTCTCCACCGCGCCCGCGATCGAATGGAGTGCCGCCTCGGCGGCCGCTTGTTGCGCGGCCTTCTTCGAAGCGCCCTCGCCCTTGCCCAAGACCTTACCCTTTACGCTCACCCGCGACTTAAACGCGGGGTGCTGCGGCGTTCCTCGGCTCGTTTCGCGGTAGACCGGGGTTGCCGCGAGATGCTCCTGTGTGTAGTGCTGCAGGCGCGTCTTCGCGTCGAGCAGTGCGTCCGAGGAGTGATCGAGTTGTTCGACGTGCTGCGAGAGGACGAACGCGTGCGTCTTTTCCAGACCGAAACGCAGGTAGAGCGCGCCGACGAAGGCTTCGAACGCGTCGGCGAGCACCGAAGTATTATCATCCCCGCCGGCGGCGCGCATACCGGCGCCGAGCCGGACCAGCTCGCCGAAGGCGAGCCGCCGCGCGGTCTGCGCGAGTTGTCCGTCGTTGACGATCGCCGCCTTGCGCAGCGTCAGCAATCCCTCCGGCTCGTCGGCGAAGCGGTCGAAGAGCCATGCCGCCGTGATGCAGCCGAGAACGGAGTCACCGAGAAACTCCATGCGCTCGTTCGAACCGCCGCCGTGCTCCTTCGCGTAGCTCTCGTGCACGAATGCGCGCTCGAAGATACTGAAGTCGTCAACGCGCGCAACGCCCGCAAGGCGAAGCAGAGCGCGCAGGCGCCGGCGGTAGTTCTCGCCGCTCACGCGTCAGATTTCCTATGACCGGACCTTGCCGAAGACGATCACGCTGTTGTGACCGCCGAAGCCGAACGAGTTCGAGAGCGCGACCCGAATCGGCGCGTGACGCGCGACGTTCGGAACGTAGTCGAGGCGGCATTCGGGGTCGGGAAACTCGTAATTCGTCGTCGGGGGCATCGTATCGTGAAGCACGGCCAGCGCCGTCGCGACACCCTCGATTCCGCCGGCCGCGCCGAGCGCATGACCGTGCATCGATTTCGTCGAGCTGACGCCGATCTCGAAGGCGTGTTCGCCGAAGGTCTTCTCGATCGCCCTCGACTCCGCCGGATCGCCCATCGGGGTGGACGTGCCGTGAGCGTTGATATAGTCCACGTCGCTCGGAGCGATGCCGGCACTGGTAAAGGCGCGGGCGAAGGCGAGCAAGACTCCGCTGCCGTCGGGATCGGGGGCAACCAGATCGTATGCATCGGCGGATTGGCCGTAGCCGAGCAGTTCGCAATAGATCGAAGCGCCGCGCGCGCGTGCGTGTTCGTGCTCCTCGAGAACGAGAATGCCGGCGCCTTCGCCGAGCACGAAGCCGTCGCGCTCGCGATCGAAGGGGCGGCTCGCGCGCGTCGGATCGTCGTTGCGGGTCGAGAGCGCACGCATCGAGCCGAAGCCCCCGATTGCCAACGGCGAAACGGTCGCTTCGCTGCCGCCGGTGATCATCGCAATCGCATCGCCGTAGGCGATTGCATTGTACGCGGTGCAGATCGCGTCGTTGGCGCTCGCGCAAGCGCTGGCGACTGCAAAGAATGGCCCGTGATAGCCGTATGCCATCGAGATATGCGCCGTGGCGGCGTTGGCCATCAGCATCGGAATGAAGAACGGCGTGACCTTCGACCACGTACCGTTTTCGTTCGCCTTGTCGGAGTTCAGCCAGAACGTGATGATGCCGCCGATGCCGGTGCCGATTACGCCGCCGACGCGCTGGCGGAACTCGGGGTCGTCGGGAAGCTTCGCGTCGGCGATCGCCTCGCGCGCGGCGACGAAGGCAAACTGCGTGAAGCGATCCATTCGGCGCGCCTCTTTGCGGCCGATCAGTTCTTCGGGCTTGAAGTCCTTGACTTCGGCGGCGATGCGTGCGTCGAAGAGGCTCGCGTCGAAGGCCGTAATCGGAGCGACGCCCGATTCGCCGGCGATCAGACGCCTCCAAAAGTCCTCGCGGGTGTTGCCGACCGGGGTGACGGCCCCCAGGCCCGTGACGACGACGCGCCGGCGGCCAGGCGGCTGCATACTCGAAACGCTCAAAACTTCAGCAAGTTACGGCGACCTCCGGGCGCATCCCCGCCTTCGTATTCTAGGCGCCTTCCGCGCGGGGTGCTTGCGCCCCCGACGGCCCGCTGGCTATAATCAGGGGCTGTCTGCCACGAAGGTGCAGGGCTTACTCTTTTGTCTAAAGGGACTTTATGAAGCGGACGTATCAGCCGCATAATCGACGCCGCAAACGCGTGCACGGCTTCCTCGAACGTATGCAAACCAAGGCGGGACGTAAGGTCCTCGCACGCCGCCGGAAGAAGGGACGTCATCGTCTGACGGTCTGATGCGCCGCTTCGCGAGCTTGAACCGCCAAGCGGACTTTGCCCGCTTGCGCCGGCGAGGGAAGCGCGTATCGACCAAAAGCCTCGTCATTTATCGCAGTGATCCGCTTCCGAGCGACCCCACGTCGCTGGTTGGGATCACGGTCAGCAAGTCGATCGGAAAGGCCGTCATCCGCAATAAGCTCCGCCGCCGCCTGGCGGCTATCGTCGATGAAGCGCTCGGGCAGCACGCCTCGATGCGCCTGCTCGTCGTTGCGCGCCCCGGGGCGGCCGAGGCGGGCTTCGCCGTTCTCCGAGCCGAGGTCGGCTCGGCCCTCGAACGAGCCTGACCGCTCGATGCGGCTGCTCTTCGCCGGTCTGATCCGGCTCTACCAACTCCTTCTCTCTCCCCTCTTGCCGCCGTCGTGCCGTTTTTATCCGTCCTGCTCCCAGTACGCGCTCGTCGCGATCCGCGATCACGGTCCCATCCGAGGGGTCTGGCTGGCCGCCGCGCGCCTCGCTCGCTGCCATCCTTGGAATCCCGGCGGCGTCGACCTCGTTCCCGCGCCGAGGAGCGCACCTCGTAAAGGAACCCACTCTTGCATCTGATTCTTGCCGCGTCGTGGCTGCAGCCGATCGTCGACTTTCTCTCGTCGGTCGTTCTCACGATCGACAAGCCGATTCACAACCTCGGCTGGAGCCTCATCATTCTCGCGGCGCTCATTCGCCTGCTCTTCTGGCCGCTCAACACGCTGCAGTTCAAGTCGTTTCTCGCGATGCAGAAGGTGGGACCGCAGCTCAAAAAGCTGCAAGAACGCTACAAGGACGATAAGCAGCGCCTCCAAGCCGAGACGATGACGCTCTACAAACAGCACAACGTCAATCCGTTCGCCGGGTGCTGGCCGATGCTCGTTCAGTACCCGGTGATCATCAGCGTCTACTACGTCGTCCTCAACCACAAGTCGCTCTTCTCGAACCAGAGCTGGTTCTGGATCGGCAGCGCCATCTCGAAATCGGTCTCGGTTCCGGTCATCTTCGGCAAGCCGCTGCTCGCCGCAAGCCTCGCGATGCCGGACTTGATCTTGATTCTCTTCTATGCGCTCTCGATGTATTTGAGCGTTCGTTACGTCAGCATGCCGGCGACCGATCCGCAGCAGGCGCAGACGCAGCGGATGATGGCGGTCATCTCGCCCGTCATGCTCGGCTTTCTCGGATGGCGATACGGCTGGCCGTCGGCGATGGTGCTCTACTGGTTCGCGTACAATATCTTTACGATGGGGCAGCAGTTCTATTTGCTGCGCCGCTACCATCAGCCGCTCGCGTTGATCGACAGCGAGCACGTGCTCACCGAGACGGGGCCGGGCGGTTCATCACCAAAGGCGCTGACGAAAGCCTCGCCCAGCAACAACGGCGTCGCGAAGCCGAAGCCGCCGCAGTCGGGCCGCTCGAAGCGCCGCAATAAGCGTTAATAAGGGTCGATAGATGCTCTACGAAGACGATTTCGAGTTCGAAGAACAGCCCGCCGACGTGCGGGATCGCACCATCGGCGGCCGGCCGGGAGGCGGGCGGCCGGGCGGCGGACGCGGGGGCGGAATGCGCCGCCGGCGCGAGCCGCGCCGCGGAAACTCCGAAGTACGCGAGGTTGGTGAGATTCCAGAGGACGCCAAGCCCGCAAGCGATCTGCTGCGGGAGATTCTGATGCGCATGGGTATCGGACCCGTCGAGATCGGCTACGTCAATCGGACCGAGGGGGAGTACCTCGAGGTCACCGGTCCCCATCTGGCCATGTTGATCGGGCGCCACGGCAACACGCTCGAAGCGCTCAATCTCATTTTCAACAACTCGTTCAATGCCGGCGTGCGCAACAACCGCCGCTACTATACGATCGATGCCGAGGGTTACCGCGCGCATCGCGCCGATCAGCTCAAGAGTCTCGCACTCGCGACGCTCGATCGATGCGTGCGCGAGCGCAAGCCGCAGAAGCTCGAACCGATGCTTCCCTCGGAACGCAAGATCGTCCATCTCGCCCTGGCGAGCTCGGAACTCGTACGCACCGAATCCGAAGGAGAGGAGCCCGAGCGGCGAGTCGTCATCTTCCCGCGGGATTGAGCCGCCCAGCGGCAACCGAGACCATTGCGGCGATCGCGACGCCGCCGGGAAAGGGTGCGATCTCCATCGTGCGCGCGAGCGGGCCGGCGGTGCCCGAGCTCGCGCGCCGTTTAATTCGAACGAATCATCCGTTGCACGCGCGCGTCGCGACCCGCGCGACGATTCTCGACGAGCGCGGCGAGCCGCTCGATGCCGGACTCGCGATTCTCTTTGAGGCGCCGCAGAGTTACACCGGCGAGGATATGCTCGAGCTGCACGTCCACGGCTCGCCGGTGGTGGCCCGCGAGCTCGTGCGCGCGATGCTGGCCTGCGGAGCGCGCCTCGCGCAGCCCGGCGAGTTCACCCGCCGGGCATTCTTCAACGGCAAGATCGACTTGCACGCCGCGGCCGCAGTCGCCGACGTCATCGACGCCGAGACGCGCGCGGCCGCGCGCGCGGCGTTGGCCAATTTCGACGGCGCGCTGGCCAAGCGGGTGCGGGAGCTGCGCAACGATCTGGCGGTGATCCTCGAAGAGCTCGCCGGCACGATCGACTTTCCCGATGAGGTTCCCGAGCCGGACCGCGAGTCGCTCGCCGCACGGCTCGCCCCAATTCTTTCTGAACTCGAACGGCTGCGCCGCGACGGCGAGGTCGGCCGCCTCGTGCGCGAAGGGCTGCCGGTCGCCATCGTCGGCCCCCCGAATGCCGGCAAGTCCTCGCTGCTCAACGCGCTGCTCGGCGCCGAGCGCGCGATCGTTTCGGAGCTGCCCGGGACGACCCGCGACACGATCGAGGAGAGTATCGCCATCGGCGGCGTACCGGTGCGGCTGATCGATACCGCCGGAATTCGGGCTCACGCCGACCGGCTCGAGGCCCTCGGCATCGAGCGCACCGATCGCGCCTTGGCCTCGGCCCGCGTGGCGCTGCTCGTTATCGACGGCTCGCAGCCGCTGGGAGACGACGCCCTCGCGCTGCTCGATCGAACGCGAGAGCGCGAACGCATCGTTTTCTTCAACAAAGCCGACCTCGGCACGCGCGGCGCGCGCGAGTACGCCGATGCGGTGGTGGGGAGCGTCCAGCGCGCCTCGACGCTCGACGCCCTGCGCGCGGCAATCGCCCGGATCGGATGGGGCGGTGAGGAGGTCGACGCAACGCGCCCGCATCTCACGGCGCTGCACGAGTTCGATGCGGTAAACGCGGCGATCGATGCGCTCCAACGCGCGTGTGAGACCTTGCGCTCGCGCGAGCCTCTCGATTTTGTGACGACCGAACTGCAGCGCGCATTTTCGGCGCTCGGGCATGTAAGCGAGCAGGTAGCCGCCGAAGAGGTCATCGATGGAATTTTTTCGCGATTTTGCATCGGAAAATAAGGAGGCTGCCTAGCATGAAACGAGCACTCTTGGCCTGCATTGCGCTCTGCGCCATCGCCGCCCCGGCGGCGGCGAAGAACGTATCGAATTTCGGCGTCAATATCGTGAGTTGCGTCGTCAACTCCAACGGAAACAACACGACCAACGGCATCAACGTCGTCTATTACAACACGCACGACTCTCCCGCGACCGAAGTCGACTTCATGGTCAACTACAACAAGCAGAAGTACGTCCTCATCGACAAAGGGACGTTTTCGCGCGGCTCGCAGATCAATCACAATCTAACCAACTCGCTCACAGGCCAGCCCTGGCAGGGTCCGACGCCGAAGCGCTGCACGGTCCAACGAGTCTACTTGGAGAACGGGAATGTTCTCCAGTAGCGCGGCGCCGATGCACCCGATGGTCGCAACGCTGACGCGTAACTGGTGGATGTGGCTCATCCGCGGGATCGCCGCGATCGTCTTCGGCGTCCTGGCGTGGATCTGGCCCGCGGCGACGTGGGTGACGATCGCGATTCTCTTCGGGGCGTACGCATTCGTCGACGGGATCTTCGCGATCTACGCGACGATTCGCGCGGCCGAAACGCACCAGCGGTGGTGGCCGTTTTTGGTCGAGGGAATCGTCGGCCTTTTGATCGCGGCGATTACTTTCTACGACGTTCGGATCACGCTCTTAGCGCTCTACTTTACGATCGCGGCCTGGGCGTTTCTCACCGGAATCCTCGAGATCGTTGCCGCAATCCAGTTGCGCAAGCATATCTCGAACGAAATCTGGCTGATCATCGGCGGCGTGGCCTCGATTGCATTCGGCGTGCTGATGGTCTGGTTTCCACTCGCCGGCATGCTCGCGGTCATCTGGCTCATCGCCGCCTACGCGATCGTCTTCGGCTCGATCATGATCGGCTTCGCGCTGCGCTTGCGCAGTCACGCGCAATCGCCGGCGACGACCTGACGTGAGCGACGACGCCGGCACGATCGTCGTCGGCGGCGGTCATGCCGGCGTCGAAGCCGCACTTGCGTCGGCACGTCTGGGCGTACCGACGCTGCTCGTTACCGGCGATCCGGCAAAGATCTGCACGCTGCCCTGCAATCCGTCGATCGGCGGCAGCGCAAAAGGGCAACTCGTACGCGAAATCGATGCGCTCGGCGGCGCGATGGCGAGAATCGCCGACCGCTGTAGCCTCCACGCTCGATTCTTGAACGAAAGCAAAGGCCCGGCAGTACGCGCGCTGCGCCAGCAGATGGACAAACCGTCGTACGCGAGCGAAGCGCTCGCGATGCTGCGCGCGCAGCCGAATCTGACCATCGTCCAAGGGCTTGCCGAAGATCTCATCGTCGAAGGCGGGGCCGTTCGCGGCCTCCGCTGCGCCGACGGCGCGCGCCTGCGCTCGAGGAGCGTCGTGTTGGCCACCGGCACCTTTTTAGGAGGGAAGTCCTTCCAAGGCGAGCTCGTGCGCGCCGAGGGGCGCTTTGGCGAAGCCCCCGCGATCGGCTTATCGGCCGCGCTGCGCCGCTTGGGATTTCCAACTGCCAGGCTCAAGACCGGAACGCCGCCGCGCATCGACAAGACGAGCGTCGATTACGGCGCGATGCGCGCTCAGCCGCCTAGTTCCGAGCCGCTGCTCTTCTCCTACACGAGCCCGTCGCGCTTCGCCGGCCCGCAGCTTCCCTGTTACCTCACCGAGACCAACGCCCGAACCCACGCCCTCGTCGCCGAGAATCTGCATCGTTCGCCGCTTTACGGGCTCGATTTAATTCGGGGGATCGGTCCGCGCTACTGTCCCTCGATCGAAGATAAGGTCGTCAAGTTCGCACACAATCCGACCCACCAGATCTTCATCGAGCCGGAGGGCTGGGACGAGCCGACGCTCTACGTCGGCGGCTTTTCGACGTCGCTTCCGGCCGAGATCCAACTCGCAATGCTTCAGACGCTGCCGGGACTCGAGGCCTGCGTCATGCTGCGCGCCGGTTATGCCGTCGAATACGACATGGTACCGCCCACCGAGCTGCACGAGACGCTCGAGACGCGTCGCATCGCCGGGCTCTACCACTGCGGCCAGCTCAACGGCACCTCGGGATACGAAGAGGCCGCGGCGCAAGGCTTGCTCGCCGGAATCAATGCGGCACGCGCCGCGCGCGGGGAGGAACCGCTTCGCCTCTCGCGCGCGCAGGCCTATATCGGCGTGCTCGTCGACGATCTGGTTACCAAAGGCGTCGACGAACCGTACCGGATGCTGACCTCGCGCGCGGAGCACCGCATCGTCCTGCGCCACGACAATGCCGATCTGCGACTCACCCCGATCGGCCGCTCGATCGGGGTCGTTGCCGACGATGCCTGGGAGGCCTTCGAAGAACGCCGCGCGGCGCTTCGCAACGCACGCACGCAAGCCGAGCGCACGCGCCTTTCGGGCGCCGCCGCCGGCGGCGAGCGATTCGAGCCTGGGAGCACGCTGGCCGATGCGTTGCGCCGCCCGCAGCTCGGCTACCCCGACGTCGCCGAGCATTTCGCCCCGCCGCTCCCCGCGGAGATCGGCGAGCGGCTCGCGATCGAGCTCAAGTGCGAAGGGTACGTGCGGCGCGAGGAGCTCGCCATCGAGAGAGCCGCCCGGACCGAGCAGGTCGAGATTCCCATGGAATTCGATTACGAATCGATTCGGGCGCTCTCGCGCGAAGCGCGCGAGAAGTTCGCGAGCCGGCGCCCTCGAACGCTCGGCATCGCCTCGCGAATCTCCGGGATCACGCCCTCCGACGTCGCGATCGTCGCCCTCTACGTCCACAAGCAGAGGCGCGAAGCCGCTTCCGGCGCCTGAGCTTGACCGCCGAGGCATCGCAGCTCGAAGCGCTGCTCGAGCGGGGCGGCGTCGCCTCGAACCTCCGGGGCCGGCTCGCGCGCTACGGCGAGCTCGTCCTCGCGGCGAACCGCCGCTTCAACGTGACCGGAGCGAAGAGCGCCGGCGAGCTCGCGGAGCATCTGCTCGATAGCCTGACCGTCCTCCCATTCGTCCGCGAGCCCTATCTCGACGTCGGCTCGGGAGCCGGCCTGCCGGGGATCCCGATAGCGATTGCAACCGGATTCGGCGTCACGCTCGTCGAGGCGACCGCGAAGAAGGCGCGATTCCTGGAGTCGCTGCTCGAAGAACTGAACCTGGCCGGCCGGGTCGTCGCCGAACGGGCCGAGACCGCGGCGCACCGTCCCGACCTGCGCGAAGGTTTCTCTGTCGCGACGGCGCGCGCGCTCGGCGGCGCGCCGACCCTCGCCGAGCTCGTGCTGCCCTTTTTGGAACTGGGCGGAGTCGCGGTCTTGCAGCGGGGGATCCTCGCTGCCGACGAGGAGATCGCTCTCGAGGATGCGTCGCTGATGCTGGGCGGAACGCTTGAGGCGCAGGTCCCGCTCGAAGGGAACCGCCGGCTCGTTCTGCTCCGAAAGCGCACCCCGACCTCCGCGCGATTCCCGCGCCGGAGCGGCATCCCGGCAAAGCGCCCGCTCTGCTCCTGACGGGCATTACCGAAATGTTTACCGTGAAACAGCGCAGTGGTTGTGCCGGCGAACTCGCACAGGTCACGAACGCGTATTTCAGCTCCCGCGATAGGATCGGCGTCCGCATCGCCTAGCTCCTAAACAGGCTCACGGCAAGGCGAGCAGCGTTATAATCGCCGCAAGGAATAGCAAGAAGCCAAACAAGAGCATCGTAAGGCCGATTCCAAACCAAGCGCCTCTTCCGTAGGCTGCGATGAGAAAGCCGGCGCTCAGTAGCGTGGATCCCGCAAGCCAAGGACGACTACGGTGAACAGGCTCGGGCCAGGGCTAAATTGCTTGCTCACTAAACCAAGCCTACCCCGAAGCGTACGTGGCGCGCAGCGATACTTGCCGAAATGTTTACCGTGAAACAATTCGGTGCGGTACGATGAGACCGCATGCAGCGACTATCGCCAATTGACGCGCGTCTGGCAGAAGCGCTCCCCGACGGCCGCCTCTATGCCGTCGGCGGCCGCGTTCGCGACGAGATCCGGGCCGAGCTCGAGGGCGTCGAAGCACCGGCGGTCGACTGGGACTACGTCGTGGTCGGCTTGCCGCTCGACGATCTCATCGGACGGTTGCGCGAGATCGGGCGGGTCGACGTGGTCGGCGCCTCCTTCTCCGTCCTCAAGTTGACCCTCGACGGCCAGACCGTCGACGTCGCGATGCCGCGGCGGGAGCGTTCGACCGGCCTCGGTCATCGCGATTTTGCCGTCGAGAGCGGACCCGAGGTCACCCTCGACGAGGATCTCGGCCGGCGCGACTTCCGCATGAATATGCTCGCCCGGGCGATTCCGTCGGGCCGGCTCGTCGACCCGTACGGCGGCGAGGCGGATATCCGCGCGCGCCGTATCGACATCTTGACGCCGGCGGCCTTTCGCGACGATCCGCTGCGGATGCTGCGGGCCGCGCAGTTTGCCGCCCGGTTCGAATACGAGGTCACGCCGGACCTTGCGCAGGCGATGCGCGAGGCGGCGCCCCTGGTCGCGAGCGTCTCGGCTGAGCGAGTCCACGACGAGCTGGTGAAGCTCTTTCAAGCTAAGAGGCCATCGATCGGCTTGCTGCTGCTCGAGCAGACCGGGGTGCTGGTCCATCTCTGGCCCGAGCTCGTCGAAGGGGTCGGGGTCGAGCAGAACGAGTGGCACGCCTACGACGTCTGGCGGCATAGCCTGGCTACCCTCGACGCCGCTCCTTCCGGAGCGCTCGCCGTCCGGCTCGCGGCGCTCCTGCACGACGTCGGCAAGCCCCGCACGAAGGCGGGACCACACTTCTATCGCCACGAGATCGTGGGCTCCGAGATGGCGCGCGCGATGCTCGAGCGCTTCCGCTTCTCGAACGAGATCGTTAAAGCAACCGAGCACCTGGTTCGTCAGCACATGTACTCGGCCGATCCGGGATTAAGCGACGCAGCGCTCCGTCGCTTCATCCAACGCGTGGGACCGGAGAATATCGAACACTTGTTCGATATTCGGCACGCGGACATCGCTGGCAGCGGTCTGCCGAAGCGCGACGGTTCCAACGAGGCCTTCGAGGCGCGCGTCCGCGACGAACTCGCGCGTAAGCCGGCCTTTTCGATCCGCGAGCTTGCGGTCAGCGGCGATGACGTCATCGCCACGCTCGTTGCACGCGGCGAAGCTCCTACCGATTTCAACGGCGACGAGCGCATCGGTGCGGCGTTGCGCTGGCTTTTCGAGCAGGTCACCGATGAACCCGAACGTAACGAGCGGTCGTTGCTGCTCGAGCTCCTCGAGCAGTATCTCGATACCGCCGCGTTGCAACGCGCAGGAGAAACGAACTGAGCCGCATCATCGCGCTCGTGAATCAAAAGGGCGGTGTCGGGAAGAGCACGACCGCCGTCAATCTCGGCGCCGCGCTCGCGGTGAACGGAAAGCGCGTGCTCGTCATCGATACGGATCCGCAAGGGAATACCACGACCGGTTTCGGCATCGACAAAACGCGCTTGGCGCACGACATCTATCACGTGCTGATGCAAGAGGTTCCGCTCGAAGAGATCGTCGTGCCCACGGAGATCGAGAACTTGTCGCTCGCCCCCGCGACGATCAATCTCGCCGGAGCCGACGTCGAGCTCGTCGCGGCGCTCAGCCGCGAAACGCGTCTGCGACAGGCACTCGCATCAATGAGGGATCGCTACGATTTCGTGCTGCTCGATTCGCCGCCGTCGCTTGGGCTTTTGACGATCAATGCGCTCACCGCGGCGGACGAGTGCATCATTCCGGTACAAGCGGAATTCTACGCGCTGGAAGGGCTCGCTCAGCTTACCGGAGTGATTTGGCGCGTGCGCGACGCGCTCAATCCGGGATTGCACGTCAGCGGCGTGCTCGTCACCATGTTCGACGGACGGACGCGGCTGGCGATGGAAGTCATTCGCGAGCTCGAGAAGTACTTTCCGCAGCAGATTTTCAAGACGCAGATTCCGCGAAACGTGCGCCTCTCGGAGGCGCCCTCCTACGGCAAACCGGCGATTCTCTTCGATCCGAAGAGCCGCGGCGCGCAGGCCTACCTCGCGCTCGCGCGCGAGATGCTCGAACCGGTCCGGCAGCCGGCATGAGCGAGCCGAAACGCGGTCTGGGCCGCGGTTTGGCGGCGTTGCTCGGCGATACGGCGGTGCCGGTCGCGAGCTCGCACGAAGTCGTGCGCGAAATTCCCGTCGCCGAAATCACGCCGAACCCATTTCAGCCGCGCAAGAGTTTCGACAGCGCTACGCTCGACGAGCTCAAGAGGTCGATTGCGGAGTACGGCGTGCTGGTGCCGATCATCGTTCGGCGCCGCGGCGACGGCTACGAGCTCATCGCCGGCGAACGGCGGTGGCGCGCCTGCGCCGCGCTGATGCGTGCGACGATTCCGGCGATCGTCCGTACGAGCGACGACCGTCAGACGCTCGAGTTTGCGATCGTAGAGAATCTGCAGCGCGAGAATCTCAATCCGCTCGAAGAGGCCGCCGGCTTTCAGTACCTCCTCGACGAGTACGACCTGACGCAGGAAGAGCTCGCACGGCGGCTCGGGAAGAGCCGGCCCACCGTCGCCAATACCCTGCGTCTCCTCTCGCTCGCCGACGCGATCAAGACGATGCTCGTCGACGGCCGGCTCTCCGCCGGCCACGCTCGGGCGCTGCTCTCGGCCCCGGAGGCGCAGCGGGTCGTGCTCGCGCAGCGTGCCGCCAACGAAGCCTTGTCCGTGCGGGCGCTCGAGCGGCTCGCAGCCTCCGCCGCGGAGACGCCGCCGAAGAGTCCGGCGGTCCGCGCGCTCTCCCCCGACGAGCGCGATTTCGAAGCGCGCCTGCGCGAGCGGTTCGGCGTCCCCGCCGCACTCGTTCGGCAGGGGCGCGGCGGCCGGATCGAGCTCCGCTTCTCCGGCGACGAGGAGTTGCAACGCCTCGGCGATCTCCTGCTCGGCATAGAAGAAGAGTAGCGGCGCGTGCTTCCCTTTTCGCGCATCATTGCGTTGCTGATGGCCGCGGTTCTCTGCTTTGCATTTCTCGTGCCGATGTCGTTCGCAACGCATCACGCGTGGGTCGCACTTCTCGTCGTCGTCGTCTTCTTTGGCTATCTCACTGCAAACGTGATGCTGTGGCAGCGCACGCGACGGGGCGAATGACGCGTTCGCAGCGCGCCGAGCTGCTCCGTGGAATCTACGTCATCGTCAACGAAGAGCCGCGCGCGCTCGAACTCGCAGGAGCGGTACTCGCTGCGGGCGTGCGACTCGTGCAATACCGCGCGAAAAAGGGCATCGACGGCGATCGTATTCGAGCGCTGCGCGCGCTGACGCGCGAATGCGGCGCGCTGCTCGTCGTGAACGACGACTGGAAGGCCGCGCTCGAGTACGATTGCGACGGCGTCCATCTTGGCCCCGGCGATGCCGGGTTCGATCGCCTCGCGCCGGTTCGGCAAGCGCTGCGCGAACGGCTCGTCGGGCTCTCGTGCGGTACGATCGCTGAAGTACGCGCCGCAAACGCGAGCGACGTCGACTATCTCGGCATCGGTTCGGTCTACGCAACGTACTCGAAATCCGATGCGGGCAGCCCGATCGGAAGCGCGGGGCTGCGCGCGCTCGCCGGCGCGAGCCGGGTGCCCGTCGCGGCGATCGGCGGAATCGACGCGCAGCGGCTTGGCGAGGTGCGGCGCTCCGGCGCGGCGATGGCCGCAGTCATCTCGGCGATCGCCGGCGCCGCCGACCCGTTTTCGGCCGCTGCCGAGCTCGTGAACGCGTGGAAGAGGGCGGCGTGAGCGCGATCGTCCTCTCGATCGGTACGACGCATCCGTGGAACGTTGCAGGCGTCGGCCGCGATATCGTCGTGGCGGGCGAGTTTGGCGTGCGGGTCTTCACCGCAGTCGCCGCGGTCAGCGCCCAAGATGGACGGGGAGTAACGGCGCTCCATGCGATTCCAGCCGACGTTCTGGCCGCACAGCTCGCGACGCTGCCATGGGAGGCAGCCGGGGCGGTTCGCGTCGGTGCCTTGCCGACGGTCGCGGCCGTGCGGGCCGTCGCCGAGCCGTTGCGCCTGCGCCCGTGGCTCCCGGCGGTCGTCGATCCGGTCTTTAGTGCGAGCAGCGGGGGCGAGCTCGCCGAGAGCGCCGCGTGCTGCGCGGTTCGCGACGAGCTCGTGAGTCTTGGCAGCGTCGTCCTCACCCCGAATCTCGACGAGGCCGCCTTCTTGCTCGGAGCTCCGGCGATCGGTCGCGACGCAATCGGCGAGGCCGCCGTCTCTTTGCGCGCGTTCGGAGCGGCCGCGGTCTTGCTCAAGGGCGGCCATCTCGACGGCGATCCGGCCGACGCGCTTGCCACCGTCGAGGGCGTCGAGATCTTCAGCGAGGCGCGGATCGCCGGCTCGATGCACGGAACCGGCTGCACCCTCGCGATGGCGCTCGCGTGCGAGCTCGCGGCCGGAACGCCGATCGCGCACGCGGTTCGCGCGGCGCGGGCCTTCGTGCGCGCGCAGCTGGCGCGCCATTGAGGATGATTTCGCCTTCGATCTTCAGTACTTGGCGCCGGTGATGTCGCAATCGCAGAAGCCGCGCGTGATGTCGGGCATGCGCCCGACCGGCGACCTCCATCTCGGCCATTTGGTCGGCGTGCTCACGCAGTGGGCGAACTACTGCGATACGGCCGACGCCTTCTTCGAGATCGCCGATCTGCACGCGTATACGACCGACTTCGACGATCCCTCAAAGATTCGCGGTGCGCGCGACGAGATGGTCGCCGTTTGGCTCGCCGCAGGCGTCGATCCGCAACGCGCGACGATCTTCTTGCAGTCGGGCGTTCCCGAGATCGGCGAGCTGCAGGCGCTGCTCGCGATGATTACGCCGGTCTCCTGGCTCGAGCGCGTGCCGACATACAAGGGCCAAATCGAGGCGCTCGGGCAGAAGATCGCGACCTACGGGTTCCTCGGTTACCCGCTCTTGCAGCTCTGCGATATCGCGATCTTTCGCGGCGAGTACGTGCCGGTCGGACGCGATCAGGTCGCCCATCTCGAGCTGGGACGCGAGATCGTGCGCCGCTTCAACTATCTCTACGGCAACGGAGCGACGATCTTGGTCGAGCCGCAGGCGACGCTCTCGGAGTTTCCGGAAGTGCCGGGCACCGACGGCCGAAAGATGAGCAAATCCTACGACAACGCCATCTTCATCGCCGACGACGAAGAGACGACGACGAAAAGAGTCCGCGCGATGATGACCGATCCGCTCAAGGTCCGGCGCGGCGATCCCGGACGCCCGGAGATCTGCCCGCTCTTCGCCTTGTGGCGCTTCGTCAATCCGCTCAAACTCGACGGCATCGCCGCCGAGTGCCGCTCGGGCGCACTCGGATGCGTTGCGGACAAGACGGACTTCGCCGAACAGCTCAACCTCTATTTGCGGCCGGTGCGCGAGCGCTACCACGCCTACCGCAGCGAGCCCGGGTTGGTCGAGGGGATCATCGCCGACGGTACCGTTCGCGCACGCGAGATCGCCGCCGGCGTGCTGGCCGACGTCAAACGGGCGATGAAACTAATCTGACTCTAGACCTCCCAAAAAAGAACTTCATCGGAAAGGAACCCGAATGCCCGACCCATCGTTTGACCCGGCGCAGCTGCACGAAGATCTTCGGGTCGTTCAAAAGTTGCTGCTCATTATGGCCTACGATCAGCAAGAGGGCCGGCCGGCGGAGCACGGCGCCCTCCTGCGCGCGATCGCGCCGGAGATTTGGCCCGAGCATTTCAGTCCGTCCGGATAGTCCGATCGGCGGATGCCGCGCAGCAGCGCCGCGGTGTATGGTGCGAAACGGTGGCAAAACGAGTGCGCCGCCCGGCGATTCCGGCGGCGATTTCCAGCAGCGATTTCGCGAAGCGCGCCGAGTTGGACGCCAGCGGATGGTTCGCAACCGCTCCGGCGGAGACGATCGTCGCGTTGGCTCGCGACTCGTGGCGCGGAGATCGCTTCGCCCGCGACCTTGCCGCCCACTGCCTTGCCGCAAACGATGCCCTAGCCGACGTGCTGCAGTACGTCATGTACCTTCGACACGGCGGACTGCGAAGCGGCTTCCGATGTTCCGTAGACGCGGCCGCGGCGCTGGAATGGCTCGCGCGGAGCCGCCCCGACGTCGCGGCGGCTCTGCGTAAAGCTAACCTTTAAACTTCGGCAGCGTCTCTCGGATCGATTGGAGCGCCCAGTCGATATCCTCCAGCGAGGCCGCGTAGGAGAAGCGCAGATAGCCTTTGCCGGCCGCGCCGAACGACGAGCCGCCGCCGCACGCGACGCCGCCTTCCTCGAGCAAGAACTTCGCGAGCGCGCGGTCGTCCTGCGTGATCGACGATGACGTTGGGGAAGGCGTAGAATGCGCCTTCGGGCAGCGTGCACGAGATGCCGGGGATTTCGTTGAGACCGTTCACGAGGCGGTCGCGGCGCGGCGCGGAAGATCTCGTTCATGCGCAGCACGGGCTCGTCGGTTCCGGTCAGCGCGGCGATTCCGGCCATCTGCACGAAGGTCGCGACGCAGCTGAACGTGTTGTTGTTGAAGAGCGTCACCGTCTTTGCAAGGCGCTCGGGCATGATCGCGTATCCGAGTCGCCAACCGGTCATCGCGTAGGCCTTCGAAAAACCGTCGACGACGATCGTGCGCTCGCGCATCCCCGGCAAGCGAGGCGATCGAGACGTACTCGGTGCCGAGATAGAAGTTGCGGCTGTAGATCTCGTCGGCGAGAACGAGGAAATCGTGGCGCTGGGCCAGCTCGGCAATGAGCTCGAGGTCGCTCGTGGTCAGCACGCCGCCGGTCGGATTATGCGGCGAGTTGATGACCACGACTTTGGTCTTCGAGGAGACACGCCGCGCCAGCTCGTCGAGATCCATCCGCCAGTTTCGCGACTCGAGCAGCGGTATCGCATGGACGTTCGCTTGCATGATAGCTCGCGCACGACGCATAGGCCGGATAGGCCGGGTCGAAGTAGACGAACTCGTCGCCCGGATCGAGCAGCGCGCGACAACGATATTCCAAATGACCGGTTTGGCGCCGGGCGCCACGACGACGTTCTCCGGCGCCCCACGCCGGCGTTATGTGGCGGAACCGGCTCGCGTACTCGGCGATCGTCGGCGCGCAGCGAGGGCATGCCCGCCGACGGCGTATAGTGCGTGTGGTTGTCGTAGAGCGCGTCGACCGCTGCCTTCTTGATATGCTCGGGCGTATCGAAGTCGGGTTCGCCGATCTCCATATGCACGACGCGCCGGCCCTGCGCTTCGAGCTGGCGCGCGCGCGCGAGCACTTCGAAGGCGTTCTCGGAGCCGAGCCGTTCGACGGCGGCGGCGATGCCGATCTTCGTGAACTGCGAGCATTGTGACTCCTTCCTACTGCTGTCGCGGGAGCACGCCTGCGCGGGCGGCGAAACGTCCCCGCGTCATGCGCACCTCTGTCGGAAGTCTTCGCGCCAGGAGCACCGACGCTGCCCGAGGGCCTCCGAACGCTCGTCGTTTCGCCCGACCGCGAGTTGGAACCTGGGATGACGGTGCGACGCGACGTTCACCTTTCGCAACCAAGGCGGTGCGACGGCGACCGGCGTGCGCGTGCGTTTCAACGTCCCCGACGGATCTGGTCTATCTCGTCGGCAGCGGGCGAGCTCGACGGCAACGATCTCGACGACGACGTCGGTAACTCGCCGCTGATCGCGCGTACCGGCGCGCACATCGGCGACGTACTTCCCGGCGAAGAGCGCCACGTCGAGATCGCCTACAGCGTCGCGGGCGCGATCGAGAACGGAACGATCGTCGAGCTGCAGGCGGCGCGTCGCTTCGTTCGAGCTCGCGCCGGTCGGTTCGAACGTCGTGCGATTGGTCGTGCGCAGCCGTCCGCAGCTTCGCAACGCGTTGACCCAGATCGCGATCGAGCCTCACTACGATCCGGTGCCCGGGTTCCGAGGCGCTGGTCACGCTGCGAATTCATAACGCCGGGCGAATCGAGCGCGCACGACGTCGTCGTCGGTCGTACCGATTCCCGAGCACGCCGTCTACGTTCCCGGATCGGTGCGCGTCAACGGGCGCGAGTTCGAGCGCGAGCTCGGCTCCGCGTTCGACCGCATCTACGCGCCGGTCGTGGTGCGGATGCTGCCCGCCGGAGCGTCGGCGACGCTCGTCTACCGGATACGCATCGACAAGCCGCTGGCCAACGAGTCGCAGATCGTCGGCGCGCGCGCAGGTCGCGTCGCAAGAGACGCCCGGCTTCGCGCTCGAGCCGGGCTCGCTGACGATCGTCGCCGCGCCCGCGTTCGGCGACGACGCCACGGCGCTGAGCGCCGAACCCGCGACGAACGTGCGCCCCGGCGAGCGCGTCGCGCTGCTCTTGACCGCGCATAACGCGGGAAGCGCCGGCGCCGAGCGCGTGCACGCAACGATCGAGCTCCCCGAAGCGCTCGTCTGGGTGCGCGGCGCGTCGAGCATCGACGGACAGCCGGTGCGCGAACGCCGGAAAGAACCGCTCGCGCTTTCACCTCGGAAAGATCGACGCCGGCGAGGCGGTAACGCTGCGCGTGGAAACGATCGTCGCATCGCCGCTCGCCGACGGCAGCGTGCTGACGGCAAGCGCCACGCTCGAGTGGGAGCCCGCGCCGCCCGACGCGGCGCGCCGAGTGGAGTGCAGCATCGCGGTGCACTCCGAAACCGGCATTCGCGCCGCGCCGCAACGCGATCGAACGCCGCGGCAGCGCGACCGTACGTCCGGGCGAGCAGATCGAGGCCGTCGTGAACGTGACCAACGACGGACAGCGCCGCCGCGCGACGACGGCGTTCTCCATCTGCGCATCGAGCCGGCGCTCAACGAAGTGCGCCGTCTTCGACGGTACCATCCGATTGGCGTTGGAGCGCGACACCGTCGACCTCGGCGCGCTCGACGCGTACGTCGACGCGCCGGCTCGCGATTCGCGCGCGCGTTCCGGCACCCTGTTCCGACCGCACCGAGCTGCGCGTCGGTGCGAGCCTGCATACGCGCGAACTCGGTGAAACGTCGCTCGGCGACGCATTCTGGCGCGTCGATTCGCATCCGGTCTTCAGCGAGGAGAGCTCGCGTCTCGAGCTCGCCGACGACGCGGCGCTTCGGCCGAACCAACTCGCGCAGATCGACGTTCGCGTTACGAACGCCGGAAGCGACGTTGCCCAAAACGTTGCGCTGCGGCTCTACATTTCGCCCGAGGCACGGCTGGAGAGCGTTGAAGGCGCGACGCGCGAGACGCTCCTCGTCTACTCTTCGGCGAGATATCGCCCGGCGCGCGCGCGCGAGCGCGCCTCGGTCTGCGACTTGCTGCGCAGCCTTGCCAAAGAGCATCCGGTTACCGTCGACGGCGTGCTGACCGCCGACTCGCTGCTGCCCGTGCCGCTCGCGCGCCTGACGATCGCGACGCTGGCCGAGTCGGACTTCTCGGTCGGAACGCTGCGCAGCGAACCGGCCGACGATCGTCGACGTCGGCGAAACGGTAGAGTGGGTGCTGCACCTGCGCAACGGCGGCGACGGGCTGGCGCGACGCGCTGCGGATCGCGATCGATCAGCCCGATGTCGCTTATCTACGTGCCGAACTCGACGACGGTCAACGACGTGCCGGTCCGCGACGTCGGCGCCGCTACCGCCCTTTGCTGCGGGGCAAGGCGTCGTGCTCAACGACGTCGACCCCGGCGTCGAAGCGACGATCGGTTGGCGAGACGTCGTGCACAACGGCCTGCCGGCGGGCGAAGCGATCGCCTACACCGCGCGCCTGGACTACGACGGCGACCGCGAAGACGTGCATCGTTTCGCCCGAGTTGAAGGTGCGCGCCGCCCCGCTCTTTGCCAACTCGATTCCCGGGTTGCCCTTCGGACTCGACGGCGTTCTCGGGCCCGCCGCTCGCCGGCGAGCCGCGCGCAATCGCGGCCGATCGGTTCTTGGAGCTTCCGCCGGCGACGCCGGTCGGCGACGGCAACGGGGCGCCCTATCCGGCGCAGCTCATGCGCAGCCGTCGAAGCGGTCCGGCCGGAGGGTGCCGAGCGCGTCGGAACGACGATCGGATTCGGCGCGGACGAGCTGGCGCGTACACTTCGGTTTCTCCGCGAGGCGCGCTTCGAAGGATTGGTCACGCACCTCTTTGCGGTGCGCGCCTTCCTTCCCGGTGCAATCGGCGACGCACACTGCAGCGCGCTCGCGCCGCTGCGCGAGTCCCTCCACGAAGAGTTCGACCGGCTCTTTATCAAGCTGCGTTTGCCGCGCTATGCGATCGCTCCGCGCGACATCGAGACCCCGTCGCTGCGCGCCACAATCGAGCGTCTTCTCCACGAAGCCGCGACCGCGCACGGGGTTCCGACGGGTTCGCCGTCGGCAACGCTCGAGCTCAACGGCAGCGCCGGCCGGGACGAGCTGCACGATTTTGCCGAGCGGCTCGATTCGGCCGAGGTTGCCGGCGCGCTTCCGTGGGCCGCCCTCGCGCGGCTGCTTCCCGACGGCGAGCCGCCGTATGCCGCATACCGCGCGCGTCTCATCGAATCGTTCGACGCGCTGGCAGCCGGTGAAGCGAACGAGTTCATCGATGCGCTGGCGCATCGCCACGACCCGGAGCTCGATGAGGCGCTCGACGCGATGTGCGCCTCGCTGCACGTGACCGCGCAGGCTTGACCAGCACGATCGCGATCGTCGCGGTAGCGCTGCTCGCGCTGGCCTGCATCGCGCTCGCATTGCTTCTCACTCGGCGCCCTCGCGCGCAACCGGTGATCTCACTGCCGGCGCGGCCATGGGCGACGGCCGCCGGCGAAGAGTTCGCGGCGCTCACCGAGGCCGAGCGGTGCGATCTGGTATTCGCGCTGGCCGCCTTCGACGACGAACCGTCACGCGCGATGCTCGAGCGCGCGCTCGACGATCCCTCAGAAGGCGTCTGCCTGGCGGCCGCCCGTGCGCTCGCAAAACTCGACCGCGGCGACGCGCTCGAGCGCTACTTCAACGCGCATCCCGGCGAGCGAACGCGACGGATTTCACAGGCGCTCGAACTCTTTGCCTAGCGGCGGCGCGGCTACGGTTTCTTGTTGAAGTACTTGACGAGTATCTCGCGCGCGATCGGCGCGGCAACGGTCGCGCCGTAACCACCGCTGCGATCGACGAAAACGGCGAGCGCCAGACGCGGATGCGCGGTCGGCGCCCAGGCGACGAACCAGGTCGTATTCGGGCCGTTGCCATTCGCCGTTTCAACGGTACCGGTCTTGCCCGAAAACGGCAGACCGTCGATCGCTAAGCCATAGGCCGTGCCGCCAGGATCGGTAACGCGCGCCATCCCCAAGCGCACCGCGGCAAGCGACGACGCGCTGACCGGAACGCGGCGAATAACCTGCGGCCCGAACCGGGCGATGGTCTCTCCGCGCGGACTGCGAATCTCGCGAACCACCCGTGGGCGATAGAGCGTCCCGCCGTTGATCACCGCCGACGCGACGTTGGTTATCTGCAGCGGCGTCGCTTGCATCGCCCCTTGGCCGATGCCCAAGAAGCATGCCTCGCTCGGCTCCATCGGCACGCCGAAGACGCGCATCTCCCAGGCGTTCGTCGGCCAGTTTCCCTCGTTTTCGCCCGGGAGATCGACGCCCGTCTTTGCATTGAGACCGAAGGCGAGTGCGTACTTGCGCAGCCGCGCGTTTCCCAGCCACCATGCTAGGCGGAAGAAGTAGCCGTCGCTCGATGCCGCCAGCGCCGGCACGAAGGTCGTGTTGCCGAGACCGCCGGCGGCGATGTCGCGCGCGTAGTACCCGCCGCAATTCCAGCCTCCGGTGTCGTCGATCACTTGATCGACTTTCACGACGCCCTCGGTCAGGGCGGCCGAGCCGGTAACCATTTTGAAGGTCGAACCCGTCGGCGTCGCGGCCGCGATCGCCCGATCGAAGAGCGGTTGGCGCGGGTCGGTAAGGTCGATGGCGATGCGTTTCCAGCGATCGCCGGTGAAGTCGTTGGGATTGTAGTTCGGATAGCTCGCGAGCGCGAGAATGCCTCCGGTCCACGGATCCTCGGCGACGACCGCGCCGGAGAGCGCGCGGTTGCGCCCGCGGATTCCGTCGGCGAGCGCCTCTTCGACGATCCGTTGCAATCGCCAATCGAGATTGGTGAGGAGCGTATCGCCGGGTACCGCAGCCTTCGAGGCGAGCTTGACGTTCGCCACGACCGCCCCCGCAGCGTCGACCACGACTCGCTGGCCACCGGGCGTTCCGCGCAAATACTTGTCGTACGTGAACTCCAAGCCGTCCTTGCCGATCACGTCGTTGGGTGAGTAGCCGGCGTATTTGAGACGCTCGTACTCCTCTTGCGTGATCGCGCCGACGTAACCGACGAGGTGCGAGCCCATCGAACCCTGCGGATAATCGCGCACCGGTTCCGCTTCCAGATCGACGCCGGGAAGATCGTTGAGCACCTCCGAGAGCCGCGCGACCGCGGCAACCGGCAAGTTCCGTGCCAGGATAATCGGCCCGTAGGGCTCGTTTGCGACGACCTCGTCGAAGCTCGAATAGTTGATCCCGCGATGGTGCAGCAGGCGGTACCAGATCGGCTGCGTGCCGGCACCGAGAATATTCGCCAGCGTTGCGAGCTCGCGCGGCGCATCGGTCACCTCCGACGGGATCAAACCGACGACGAACGAGGGACGGCTGCGTGCGACCACGGCGCCGTGCCGATCGAAGATCATTCCCCGCGGCGCGGCGACGGGAATCAACCGGACCTGATTCTCCTGCGCTGCCGCACGATAGCGCGCGCCGTCGATGAGTTGCACTTGCACGAGCCGCACCACGAGCGCGATCAGCGCGAGTGCAACCACCGCACAGAACGCGGCGAGGCGCCAGCCCGGAACCTGCCACGCCTTCGGCCGCGGCGGCCGCACGGAGCTCACGTGCGCGATACGTCGAGGCGGCGAACGACGAGCATCGCTGCGAGAATTACCGCCGCGTTGAGGACCGCTTGGAACAGCGCCTCGCGAAAATGCATCGAACCCAGGCCCGACGGATATCCGGCAAGTGCCATCACGACCCAGAAGAGCAGCGCGCGCACGAGCGTCGCGACGACGGTAATGGCGGTCGCCAGCGGAATCGAGTCGGCAAAGAATCCGCGCGAGAGAACGCCGGCGAGCAACGCGCTGATGCAGGTCGAGATCGTCCATGCCGCACCGGTCTGCGACGAGAGCGCGTCTTCGCAGAGGCCGGCGACCAAACCGTAGAGCGCGGCGCGGCGAACGTCGACTCGAATCGCATACCAGACGACGACGGCCAAGACGAAGCTCGGCACGACGCCGCGCACGGCCAGGTAATGCACGACCGTCGCCTGGGCCACGACCGCGCCGACGAGCCACGCCCCGGCTACATACCAGGGCGGCCCGACAAAGGGTGCTTCGTGCGGCTTACTGCGAGACGACGACAACGCGATCGAGCGCACCGAAATCGACGAACGTCTTCAAGACGGCGGTTTGATAGAGCGTCGCGTCGCCGCGCTCGATCGAGCTCACTTCGCCGATCGGAACGCCGGAGTGAAACGATCGGCCCTCTCCGGTTACGACGACGTCCCCGACGTGCAGCGGTGCATCCTGCGGAATGTACTCCACGACGATGCTGGTGAGATTGCCGCGCGCGATGCCCCACCAGCGTCCTCGCCGCACGATCGCCGGAAGGCGACTCGTGTAATCGGTGGCAAGGACGACGGTACTCGAGAACGGTCCGACTGCCGAGATGCGGCCGACCACGCCGTCGGCAGCGAGCACGCCGTCGTTGCGGCGCACGCCTTGACGCGACCCTTTGTCGATCGTCACCGAACGCGACTCGTTCTCGGGCGGAAAGCCGATGACGCGCGCCTCGACCCCGTGATAGAGATCGACGACCGGACGCACCGCGCTCTCGGCGGCGTAAGCGGCCGCCAGCTCGTGCAGCCGCGCATTCTCCTGCGTCAGCAGGCGATTTCGGGCGCGCAGCGCGGCATTCTCCGATTCCAGACCGGGTAGCGCGAGCACCGCGGTTCCGGCGGCGCGGACGGCACGCACGGTGGCGACGACCGCCGTTTCGGCGACGCCGAAGAGCGAACTCGCGACCGTCGCGATCGGACTGACCGAACCCGAGCGTTGCGCGCCGATCTGCAGCAGCGCCAAGAGCGCCGCAACGATGATGATGGCGATCAGCGCGAAGATTCTGCGTTCGTCTCGATACGTAAAGATTGTTCGACCCCGAATTTCTACGGTGCGGCGGAAACGGCTATGCCAGGCGCGCTTGATTCGGTACCGGGAGGGCGAATCCTAACCGTCGCAACGCGCGAACCAATCGGCCCAGCGGCAAGCCCATCACGGTGTAAAAGTCGCCGTCGATCGCCTCGACCAACGCCGCCGCTCCTCCCTGAATTCCGTAGCCGCCCGCCTTGTCGAACGGCTCTCCGCTCGCTACGTAGACGTCGATCTCCTCGGGTTGGAGCCGATAGAAGCGCACGCGCGTCGTTGCACGCTCCTCCGTCGGCGAGTCGCTGCCCGGAATCGCGAGCGCGAACGCGGTGTGGACGAGATGCTCCCGCCCCGAAAGACTCGTCAGCATGGCAACGGCTTCGCCCGGGTCCTGAGGCTTTCCAAGCGCGGTGCCGTCCAGGTCGACCACGGTGTCGGCGGCGAGCATCAGATCCTCGAGCTGAGGCCGGCGCGCCATCGCCGCTCGCAGCTTTGCCGCGGCGTGAAAGCTCGCGAGCTCGGCGGGCGGCAGCGGCACCGGCGCCTCATCGTAGCCCGTGGCCGCCACCTCGACGGCAAGGCCGAGCGAGCGCAAGAGCTCGTTGCGGCGAGGCGACGCGCTCGCCAGAACGATTCGCGCGAGCGGCACGCTAGAAATAGAGCTTGCCGCCGGTCTCGATGTAGCCGCCTTCGTGGCGGCCGCGCGGGTCGCGATGCGTCCAGTGAATCACGCCGCCGAGCGGATAGTATTCGTACTCGCCCTTGACGGTGACGCGAGCGCCCTGCGTAATCGGAATCGGACCCGTAAAATTGGTGTTCGCCTCGACGCGAACGATGACGTCGCAGCCGGAGGCGAGCCGGAAGAGGAAGCCTTCGTGCGGACTCACGCGCCCTTGCTGCATGCCCAAGACGCGCGTTACCGTTCCGTCGGCAACCACTTCGACGTGCGAGCGCCCCGACGTGTACGCGTCGCAGAGGGCGCCATCGTCCGGCGACTGCGTCGTCGAGCATCCCGATGCTGCGACCGCCAGCAACGCACCGAGTGCGATGCTCGCGCTACGCCGCGCCATCGCCGGTAAAGCCGTAGAGCCGGTGCGCGACGACGTACCGCCAGACCGGCTCGGGAACGAGATATCGAACGCTCCGTCCTTGCGCCAGCAGGCTGCGGACCAGACTGGCCGATTCCGGTATCTCCGGAAGGTTGAGCGTTGCGACGCGCTCGCGCAGCGCCGGCGCGATCGCATCGATAACGCGCGCGAGCGCGTCCCACTGCACGCCGGCACGCGGCGCGATCACGAACCGCTCGAGCGATTCGACGACCTCGTCGAGCCGAACCCAGTTCGCGTTGACCAGCGAATCGGCACCGATGATGAAGGTAAAACTCGAGTCCGGATACTTTGCGTGCAGCAGCGGCAGGAGGTCGGCGGTGTAGCCGCTCGCCTTCTCGCGCAGATCGGTATCGTCGAGCTCGAATGCGTCGTTGCTTTCGATCGCGCCGAGAATCATCGCGCAGCGGTGCGCCGCATCGGCCTGCGCCTTGTTGCGATAGTGATGGGTGCCGGTCGGAACGAAGAGCACGCGGTCGAGCCGCTCGAGCAGACGCGCCGACTCCGCAACGAAGCAATGCGCGTTGTGAATCGGATCGAACGTACCGCCGAAGACGCCGACTCTCATGAGTAAGTAAACTCGTACGGCCCGATGCGCACGGTATCCCCTTCGACCGCCCCGAGCTCGCTCAGCCGTTTCTCGACCCCCATCCGCTCCAGCGCGCGCTCGAAGCGCGCCAAAGCCTCATCCGATTCGAAGTTCGTCATCGCCGCGAGCCGCTCGACGCGCTCGCCCGAGATCACGAAGCTCCCGTCGGGATCGCGTTCGATCCGGAACGCGTCGGGTGCGGTGAGCTCGATGCGGGCAGGCGCGGGCGAGACGACCCCGGGCATCGGAGCGCGCTCGATCGTTCGTGCAATCGCAAGGATCAAATCGCGTACGCCCTCGCCGGTTGCCGCGCTGATTCCCCGAATTTCCGGGAAGCGCTGCTGTAGTTGCACGAACGACTCGCGCGCGTCGGGCAGATCGAGCTTGTTGATCGCGAGCAGCGTCGGCTTTTCGCGCAACCGCGGATTCCAGGCGGCGAGCTCGCTCTCGATCGTCGCTTTCTCGGCGAGGATCTCGTCGAGCGGCTTTGCTCCATCGAGCAAGTGCACCAGCGCGCGCGTACGTTCGACGTGCTTGAGGAACTGGTCGCCCAACCCGACTCCTGCGTGCGCTCCCTCGACCAAACCGGGGACGTCGACCATGACGAACGACTCGTCTTCCGAAACGCGCACGACGCCGAGCTGCGGTTCGAGCGTCGTAAACGGATAATCTGCGATCTTCGGACGCGCCGCCGAGACCACCGAGAGCAACGTCGACTTTCCGGCGTTGGGAACGCCGATGATCCCGCAGTCGGCGAGCAGCCGCAGTTCGAGACGCAACGTCAAGCGTTCGCCGGGCTCACCATTTTCGGAGAAACGCGGCGCCTGACGAACGCTCGTTGCAAAGTGTTGATTGCCGAGGCCGCCGCGCCCGCCTCTTGCGACGACGACGCGCGCACCGGCTCGGTTGAGATCGGCGACGGCCTCCTCATCGCCGTCATCACGAATCTTGAAGACGAGCGTCCCAACCGGAACGGCAACGGTTAAATCCTCGCCGCTGCGACCCGATTTGTTCGACGTGCCGCCCGGTTTGCCGGACTCGGCCGAGAAGCTCCGGCGAAATCGAAACTCGACGAGCGTCGAGAGCTCGGGCGTCGCTTCGATGTAAATACTTCCGCCGTGACCGCCGTCGCCGCCGGCCGGGCCGCCTTTGGGCACGTACTTCTCACGACGCCACGCCACGATGCCGTCGCCGCCGTCTCCCGCGGCGACCGTAATCGTCGCTTCGTCGATGAACTGCACGGCCGCTACGCTTCGCCGCGAAACAAAAAGGGGCCAAACGGCCCCGTTTGCGAGAACCGGCCGACGTTACGCCGCCGGTACGATCGAAACGTGCTTGCGGTCGCTGTGACTACTGAACTCCACGACTCCGTCGGTGAGCGCGAAGAGCGTATGATCGCGGCCGATGCCGACGTTCGAGCCCGGATAGAAGCGCGTACCCCGCTGCCGGACGATAATGTTTCCGGCGAGGACGCGCTCGCCGCCGAAACGCTTCACGCCAAGGCGCTGGGCATTGGAATCCCGGCCGTTGCGGGTTGAGCCGGCGCCCTTTTTCGAGGCAAAAAGCTGGAGATCGAAGTCGAACATAGCCGGGCCATTGTACCAAAGGCGAGCAAAAATGCAACGGAGGGCGAGGCCGCGCGGCGCCGCGCCATCTCCTTGCCCGGTCTCCGGGCAACGAGGGTAGAAGAGTGTCGGACGGGCCGGCCGTGCTCCCTCTGTACAACTACCAAGCAGCGGCCGGTCCGCCCCGTGCCCACAACGACCAGGTTGGCGGGTCACCGGCCGTCTTAACCATTGTCGTCCTTTGCTGGATAGTGTTTCGCGGGTTTCGGTGGGATCAGGTCCTCCAGCTTCGAGCGGCCAATTCAAAAAACTTGAGTCACCTACCCGGCTTCGGGGGCCATTGGCTTGCTAGCTCGCTCCCTGCGGCTGGACCCGCCTTTCCACACCTGTGGACAAGGTTGTGGAGAAGGTCGGCTTGAGCCACGTTTAGGAGCCCCAGCCGCCCTTATACCGCCGACGAATTCAAGCTTCGTGCGGGTTCCCGTCATAGGCGTTCATAAATCGGAAAAATCCGCGAAATAGCGTGCTCGTTGATCTGTGGATAAGTGTATAAAGTCGTGCATAGAATCCGCAGGAGCAAGGCTTCATTAAGCCAAGTGGTTGCGCCCTCACGGGGGTGGCGCAGCCCGAATTCCTATCGGAAGGGTCCGCTGCGTGGTGCTTTTTCTAGACGCTATTGTAAGAGGACCACAGGATGGCGCTTGCGATCAACTCCGATATCTCCAACGAGCAGTGGCAGTCCGCACTCGACACCTTGGAACGGACATTTTCGAAGCCGGTCTTCGAGATGTGGATTAAGCCCATCCGCTTCATATCGTTACACGGCAACGAGCTCCATCTCGCCGTTCACAGCAAGTTCGCGCAGGATTGGGTCGGCACGAAGCTGCGCTCGCAGATGATCGGCGTCTTGAGCGAGCTCTTCGGGACGAGCGTGGAGCTTCGGCTCTCGGTCGCCGAGCCGAACGAAAGCGTGCGAGCAAGCGGCGCCGGCCTACAGCCACGCCCGCTTGAGGATTTCCGCGCAGCGAACCTTAATGCTCGTTATACTTTCGAAGAGTTTGTCGTCGGCAACTCAAACCGGTTCGCGCACGCCGCGGCGCAAGCGGTCGCCGGCGCACCGGCGCACGCATATAACCCACTCTTCCTCTACGGCGGCGTCGGCTTAGGGAAGACGCACCTGATGCATGCGATCGGCCATCGCGTGATTCAGGATAACCTCGCGGCGAACGTCGTTTACGTCACCTGCGAGAAGTTCACCAACGAGTTCATCATCGCGCTGCAAAATAATCGCACGCCCGAGTTTCGCAATCGCTACCGGCAAGTCGACGTTCTGCTGATCGACGACATCCAGTTCCTCGCCGGCAAAGAGACGACGCAAGAAGAGTTCTTCCATACGTTTAACGCGCTGCATGAATCGGGACGTCAGCTTATCATCTCGTCCGATCGTCCGCCCAAGGAGATCCAGACGCTCGAGGCGCGGCTTCGTTCGCGCTTCGAATGGGGATTGCTCACCGACATTCAAGCGCCCGACCTAGAGACGCGCGAAGCGATTCTCCGAAAGAAGGCCGGGAGCGAGAACATCCCGGTGCCCGACGAGGTGACCTCGTTTATCGCTAAGGTGATTCCGTCGAACATTCGCGAGCTCGAGGGGGCCTTAATCCGCGTTATTGCATACGCTTCGCTGACCAAGGCGCCGATCACCACCGACCTGGCCGCCGACGTACTTAAGAGCGCGGTCGCTCAGGCACCCCTCTACCGGATCACGATCGCCAAGATCAAAGAGACCGTCTCGAGCGCCCACGGCTTGACCGTCAAAGAGATGGACAACGGGCGGCGGGATCAACGGCTCGCCGCACCGCGGCAGATCGCGATGTATATCGCGACCGAGCTCACGACCTATTCACTGCCGCAGATCGCTCGCGAGTTCGGAAAGAAAGATCACACGACGGTGATGTACGCGCGCGATAAAATTAAAGAGCAGATGCAGCGCGACGAGGCCTACCGAAACAAGATTCGCCAGCTCATCGTTATGTGTCAGAGTCCCTGAACACTCTGCCCACAAGGTGCGCCTGCCGGTACGAATACTTCCCCGAATACTCCCGAGCCGTGGAACGGTGCATAGGGTAGACTCTGATTCCACAGGGTTATCCAAAGGTAAAAACCCTGGCTAAGGCGAGCGTTTACCGAGTTGTCCGCAGAATACACCGCCCTACTGCTACTACGGCTTACGTTCTTTACTACTAGGAAAACTCGCGCTTACGACCAACGGTGGAAACGATGAGATTCACCTGCGCTACGAAGGACATCGCGACGGCCGTCGGAGCCGCCAGCAAGGTGGTTAACGCGCACACGACGGTGCCGATCCTCTCCAACGTGCTGCTCCAAGGCGAGGGCGGAAAGATTTCCGTGCGCGCCACCGATCTCGAGCTGACGCTCGAACACGCCTTTTCGGCGCAGGTCGCCGAAGGCGGTTCGGTAACGGTGCCTGCCAAACTCTTTGCCAGCTATCTGGGGAATCTCGCTCCGGGTACGCTCGAGTTCACCGGCACGCCGACGCGCGCGAGCGTCAAGTGCGAGCGCAGCAACTACGATTTTCACGCGCTCCCCGCCGACGAGTATCCGCCGCTGCCCGCCGCGGCGCGTGGGGCGCAGTTCGCGATTGCGGCGAAGCGCTTCCGTGACGGCATCGAGGCGACGATCTTCGCCGCATCGAGCGAGGAGGCGCGCGGAGCGGTCCTTATGGGGACGCTGCTCGAGGTCGACGGAAACGCGATGACGATGGTCGCGACCGACGGGTACCGCCTTGCCAAGTTCGCCACCACGCTCGACAACGGGCCCGACGGCAGCGAGAAGTTCATTGTGCCCTCGCGAGCGCTCGCCGAGGCCGCGCGTAATCTCGGAGCGGGTGAAGAGATCGCGATCAGCGCGCTCGGCGCGCAGAGTAATCAGCTACAGATGAGCAGCGGTGACGTGTCGATCACGGTCCGCCTCGTGGACGGCCAGTACCCGAACTACCAGCAGGTCATTCCCGCGAAATTCGACCGGTCGATCACGGTGAGCACCGCCCAGCTGATCGGCAGCCTGCGCCGTGCCGAACTCGTCGCCGGGGATCGCGCCAGCATGGTCAAGCTGGCGGTCGCGAATCAGACGCTGATCGTCACCGCGAGCTCCGACGTATCGGGCAACGCGTATGAGGAGCTCGAAGTCGAGCAGACCGGCGAAGATCTCACCATCGCCTTCAACGCGCGCTATCTGGTCGAGATTCTCAACCATATCAAGAGCGAAAAGACCGCGATTGAGTTTCTGGGGCCGCTCTCGCCGGCGGCGATTCGGCCGCTCGAACCGCTCGAAACGGGGCAGCAGCTCTACGTGCTGATGCCGTTGCGACAATAATGTGCTGCTCCGGCGCTTGACGCTCTCCGATTTCAGAAACTACCACGAGCTGGACCTCGAGCCGGCTGCCGGGCTCAACGTTTTCGTCGGGGCCAACGCACAGGGGAAGAGCAACCTCTTGGAAGGCATCGCGATGCTCGGAACGGGGAAGTCGTTTCGTACGCCGCGCGAGGCCGATACGGTACGAAAGGGCTGCGAGCGTGCGGTGCTCTACGGCGAGGCGTCCTTGCGCTCCGGAACCGTCGAGCTGGCCTGCACGATCGAGCGCTCGAGCCGCGGCACGCGCAAGAGCTACACGGTCAACGCGCACAGCGTCCGCTACGCCGGATACCTCGGAACGATGCGCGTCGTAACCTTCGTGCCGGCCGATCTACACTTGGCTAGCGGGACGCCAAGCGCGCGCCGCGCGTTCTTGAACATCGCGTTGTCGCAGAGCGAGCCGCGCTACTATTACGAACTGGCTCGGTACCGTAAGGCCCTGCAGCAGAAGAATGCGCTTCTTCGCGGCACGATCGAACCGGACGCGGAGCTTCTTGCAACCTACGACCGGACGCTCGTCGAAGCCGGAACGGCGATCGTGCTGGCTCGCAACGGACTCATCGGGGCACTGGCAGCGAGTGCGCGCGTCGCGCACGCGCGCTTCGCACCGAACGAGGAGCTGGAGCTGAGCTACGAGCCCAACGTCGCGTTCGAACGGCCGGAGGCGGCTGCGGTCGCCGACGCGCTGCAGCTGCGCTTCGCGCAATGCCGCGATGCCGAACGCGCGCGAAAATCCGCGATCGCCGGTCCGCATCGCGACGACCTCAGCCTGATGCTCGGCGGAGTCTCGCTCGCCGCGTACGGATCGCAGGGTCAGCAACGCACGGCGATACTCTCGCTGAAGGTTGCGGAGTATGCGGTATTGCGAGAACGCACCGGTGAGGCGCCGCTGCTGCTGCTCGACGACGTGCTCTCCGAACTTGACGAAGAACGGGCCGCTGCATTCTTGGCCGAGATCGGCGAATACGAGCAGGCCTTTATCACCGCGACGCACCTTCCGGTCGGATTGCCGAGCGGCGCACATCTCTCTCGCGTCGTCGATGCCCGCGTTGCGAGCGTTGCGGCGTGCTGAGAGTATCCGAGGCGCTCGCCGGGTGGAAGCCCGCGAAGGAAGGCACGGCGACCGATCCGATCGCGCTGCTCGAAGCCGGTTGGGCGGAGATCGTCGGCGCGGACGTCGCCCAAAACTCGCATCCGTTGCGGATTGCCGACGGCGCACTCACGATCGTTGCGCGCTCGAGCGCCTGGAGTCATCAGCTCAGCTTCCTCTCCGAGCACGTCCTGCGAGCGGTCTGTGCGCGCGTGCCGGCGTCGGAGATCGCTCGGCTGCGCTTTCGGGTTGGAGCCATGCCCCAACGGCGGAGCGCCGCCCCCGCGGCGCGGCGGGGCCGCCGCCTTCAGGCCCCGGCGGAGCGGCCGGCCTCGAGCTCGACCGCCGAGGCGCTCGACCGCTTTCGCAACGACGTCGAGCGCAGGCGCCGGAGCCGGCGGGCGGAGGGCTGGAAAGAGTGCCGCGGGTGCGCAGCGCTCCTCGAACCGCAAGCGGCGGCGCTCTGTCAGACCTGCGCGGCCGCTCGCTCGGAGTCGATCGGAGCCGCCACGGCGCGCCTGCTCTTTGAAGCACCCTGGCTCGGCTACGCCGGAACGGCAGCGCTCGTTGAGGGGTTAAAAGAAGAGGAGTACGAGCGGCTGCGACGCCAGATGCTTAATCACTGGTGGGGGGCGCTTGCGCGAGCGAACGCCGCAAAGCGTCTCTCCCGCGACGGCCGCGAGCGGCTCATTGCGAGCTCGTACGTCCTTTTGCGCAGTAAGCTTCCGCCCGAGGAGATCGTGCCCGCGACGGTACGCAGCATCTTGGGCGAGGATCTGCACGAGCTTCTCTACGGCGAACCCGCCGGCGAAGGCGACGCCGTAGAACGTCAAAAACGAAGAGTGTAATGTCAACGAACTATACCGGCGAGCAAATTGAGGTCCTACGCGGACTCGAGGCGGTGCGCAAGCGCCCCGGAATGTATATCGGCAACACCGCCGAGCGCGGGCTCCATCAGCTCGTCTACGAAGCAGTCGACAACGCCGTCGATGAGGCGCTGGCCGGATACGCGCACAACGTGCACGTCGTGCTGTATAAGGACGGGTCGTGCTCGGTCGAAGACGACGGGCGCGGCATACCGATCGACCTTCACGCCGAGGAGCGTTTACCGGCCGTCGAAGTGGTGATGACCATTCTCCACGCTGGCGCAAAGTTCGGAAAGGGCGGCTACAAAGTCTCCGGCGGTCTGCACGGCGTCGGCATCTCGGTCGTCAACGCGCTCTCCGCGTGGATGATCACCACGGTGAAGCGTGACGGATTCGTCTGGGAGATGAAGTTCGAGCGCGGGTTCACCGTACAGAAACTCAAGAAGACGGGTAAGACCGACGGAACCGGAACGCTGCAGTGGTTCAAGCCCGACCCCGACGTGTTCGAGGTAACGGAGTTTCACTGGGACATCCTGCAGAAGCGATTGCGCGAGCTCGCCTTTCTGAATCGCGGTCTTTCGATCACGCTGCGCGACGAGCGCGGCGAGACGGTACGCGAGCGGACCTACACCTTCGACGGCGGCATCGTCTCCTTCGTCGAGTGGCTCAACGAAAAGAAAGACCCGCTCCATCCGATCATTTCGACGCATGCGGAGCGCGACGGCGTCGACGTCGAGGTCGCGATGCAATACACCGGTGCCTACGCCGACCAGATTTTCTCCTATGCGAACAATATCGGAACGATCGAGGGCGGGATGCACTTGCAGGGCTTCCGCCAGGCCGTTACCAACGCGGTCAACGGTTACGCGCGCAAGCGCGGCATGCTCAAAGAGTCTGACGGCTCGCTCTCGACCGACGACGTGGTCGAGGGCCTGACCGCGGTGGTCTCGGTAAAGCTTCAGGATCCGCAGTTCGAGGGACAGACGAAGACCAAGCTCGGCAACGCCCGGGTGCGGAGCATCGTCGCCGGGCTCGTCTCGGAACGGTTGGACTTCTTTCTCGAAGAAAACCCGAAGTACGCGCGGACGATCGTGGATAAGTGCATGCAAGCGCAGCGCGCCCGCGATGCGGCGAAAAAAGCGCGCGACCTATCGCGCCGCAAGAACGCGCTCGAGGGCTCGGGCCTTCCCGGAAAGCTCGTCGATTGTAAGAACGGCAACGCCGCGGAGAGCGAGCTCTTCTTGGTCGAAGGCGATTCGGCCGGCGGCACCGCGAAGGGCGGCCGCGACCCGAACACGCAAGCGATTCTTCCGTTGCGCGGCAAGATTCTCAACGTCGAAAAGGCGCGCCTCGACAAAGTGCTCGCCAACGAAGAGATCCGTACGATGATCACCGCGCTCGGCACCGGCTTCGGCGACGAGTTCAACGTCGAGAAGCTGCGGTATAACAAGATCATCATCATGACCGACGCCGACGTCGACGGCTCGCACATCCGGACCCTGCTCTTGACCTTCTTTTACCGGCAGATGCGTCCGCTCGTCGAAGACGGCCACGTATACATCGCGCAACCGCCGCTCTACGGAATCCGCAAGGGCAAGAAGCAGTGGTGGGCGTTCAACGAGGCCGAGCTCAAATCGATCGTCGGCGACGACGGCAAAGATTACTCGATCCAGCAATACAAAGGGCTCGGCGAGATGGACGCCGAGCAGCTCGCCGTGACGACGATGGAAGTCGGCCATCGCCGGCTCAAACAGATCACGGTGGAAGACGCCGTTGAGGCCGAGCAGATCTTCACCGACCTCATGGGCGATAAAGTCGAGCCGCGCAAGCAGTACATCTTCGAGTATGCGAGGAGCGTCAAAAACCTGGATCTGTAAAGATCCTTCGACTCGGCACTTCGCGCCTCGCTCGGGACTGCGCTTCGCGCAGGCATAAAGGTATCTTTAAAAGTGCTTAGCGCGGCGGGGCATAAGCGAGCGCAGGAGGTATAAGTCCGCTAGAGTCACTCGTGCGCAAACGCCTTGCGATCGGCCTCGTGGCCGCAATCCTCGTTCTTTCGCTCGTGGTCGCAAGGCGCCACGATCTGCTGCGCCTTGCATTTCAGGCGGGCGCCGGGCTCGCGGGCTACTCGCTGAGCATCGCCGATTTTCACCTCGGCTGGGATGGAGCGGAGTTCGCAGGCGTTCACGCCGGGCGCGGTAACGAGCCGCTCCTGGACGCAACCCGCGTCGTCGTGCGCTATTCCCCGCGCGATCTCTTTCCCGGAAGCCGGCATCGTTTTGGATTGATCGGTGCCGAGGTCGACGGCGCCAAGCTGACGCTCATCCGGTTCAAGGATGGAAGTTTTAACGTCGCTATCCCCGTCGGCGGGCGCGCACCGGCGGCACCGGCGCGCGTGAATCGCGTTCCGATCCGGTTCTGGTTGCGCGTACGCGACGTGCAGATCGAGCTGCGCGAGCCGGCGGCCTACGATTCCAGTGCAAAAGACGTGCGCATCGGCGGCATCACCGTCGATGCGACGGTCGATACCGCGGGGATGACGGCCTATCGCGCGCGTGGCGCATTCGAAGAGCGGCGCGCCGAGCCGTTTACGATAGCCGGACGGATCGATACGGCGGCGGGTTACGCGATGCACCGCGCGCGGGCGGCATACTTTCCGGCGCGTGCGCTGGCGAACTATTTCGCCGATACGGCTGCGGTGCGAATTCTGGGCGGAGAAGGACGCAACCTCGACGCACGGCTCTACGCGCTCGACGTCGAGCCGGAGGTCGCACCGCAGTACCACGTCTCGTTGCGGCTCGACGTCGACGGGGGGCGTCTTGCAATGCCGGTGCTCGCCGCACCGGTCGAAAATCTCCAAGCCCGGCTGCAGGTCATCGACAACGCGTTCTTCGTTCGCGGCGCAACCGCGAATCTTGCCGGAATTCCGCTGCACATCGAGGGGGGAGCCTACGATTTAACCGGTGCGCTCACCGGACACGCGCAGCTTCGTCTGGGCGTCTGGGGAGAAGGCGATCTCTCCGCGCTGCGCCGCGCTTTTACGTTTGCGCGCGACCAGCCGATTACCGGCAAGGCGCGTCTCGGCGTACTCGTCCACGGGCGTATGGACGACCCGGTCATCGTCGCAAAGGTGAGCGCCGGGAGGGCTTACTATCGCGCGCTTCCGTTCAACTCGCTCGCCGCCGGCGTGGTCTATCATGCTAACGTCGTCGCACTTGCGCCGCTCCAAGTCGATTACAGCGGGATCGCGCTGCGAGTCGACGGCACCATGACCGTGGGCCGGCACCTCAACTCGGAGTTCGCGCTGCACGTGGAAGGGCCGGCGAGCCGGCTTCCCTATCTCGACGAGATGCTCGGTGACGAACCGATCCTCATCGACGCCGCCGCGAAGGGCAACGATCTGCTCTTTCATCTGACCGGGAGCCTCGCATCGGCCCGTGGCGTTGCGCGTGTGGCGGCCCTCGTCGACACGAATCCGAATGGAACGGCCGCGGTCGCGCCGTTCTGGTTCCACACGGAGCGCGGCAACTTCGACGGCGGCTACGTGCTCGATCGTCCCTCGTCCACCAGCTTCTTCTGGATGCTGGCAAACGGCTTGCGAATGCATGCGCCCAGCTATAAGACGTTTCCCGGAATCGCGTTGCCGGAGATGCCGCCGGTCGACGGGCACTCGGTCTCTATGTCGCTCGCCGGCGGCGGCGCCGGAACGAACATCGTTCTCGCTGGGATCGTCGGCGCGGACCACGTGCGAATCGCCGGCGTGAACTTTAATGTCATCGAGGCGGGTTTCGGCGGAACGCTGCAGAGTGCGGCGATCAATTTGCTGCGCGCTTCTGGCCCCTGGGGAAGCTTCGCCGGGCGCGGTGGGTTCTCGTCGCAGCGATTCGTCGCGTATGGACGGTATCGCGGCACGTTCGACGGTCTGCAGCCGTTAATCGGAAGCTCAATCGCCGGCCATGGGCCGGTCTCGGGAATCGTCGGCATCGGCATCGAGCCTCAGCGCATCGTCGTCCTGGGATCGAATCTGGCGATGCCCGGTGCGACGCTCCACTCGATCCCCATCGATCGCGCGAGCATAACGCTGGCGATCGAAGGGAATCGCCTTCGCGTCTACTCGGGACTGGCGCACGCGGCCGACGGCGACGTCGTTGCCGCCGGCACCTTCGCGCTTGCGCCCTCGGCCGCTGCGAGTTCACCGGGTATCGAGCTGATCGCGAGGCGTTTGAATGCGGTCCAGTTGCGCGGGATCGGCCTTCCGCTCGACGCCGGGACGCTCTCCGCTACCGGACGGCTCGCCGCCGGCGCGCCGATCCCGACCTTCGACGGCGGCGTCGTCATCGATCGCGGACGCATCGCGCATTTTCCGATCACCGGCAACGGCGACATTCGCGTCGGCGGCGACGCCGTCGCGCTGCGTCGTGTTCTCGGCGCCCTCAGCGGTACGTACGCGAAGGTCGAGGGCAGCATCTCGGCGCTGACCTCGGGTTCGCCGGTCTACGCGCTCGACGCCGACGTTCCGGCCGCGCAGATCGCTCCGGCGCTGCACAGTTTCGGACTGCCGAACTACATGACTAACGGCACGTTCAACGCGCGGCTGCGGATCGGAGGGCGAAGTCTTGCGCCGATCGTCGCGGGTCATGTCGGGGTGCCCGGCGGCGACGTCAACGGTCTTCCTTTCATCGACGGCAGCGCGATGCTGTCCGCCGACCCGCGCGGTGCCGCGATCCGCGACGGTTCGGTACTCGTCGGTACCACTGAGAGTTATTTCAGCGCGCTCTCGCGACCGCACGAGAGCGCAATCGATCTGCGCGCACCGCGCGCCGATCTCTCCGATTTCAACAACTTCTTCGATACCGGCGACACGCTCGACGGAGCCGGCGGCGTCAAGCTCGCTGCGGCGTCGCGCGATTCGCAGTTCACCTCGAGCGGCGACATCGACGTGCGAGGTTTGCGTTATCGCAACTTGCCCGTCGGCGACACGAAAGCCGTCTGGTCGAGTGCGCGCAACGTCATTACGGGCACGCTCGCCGTTGGCGGCCGGGAAGGGATGCTTCGCGCGAGGGGATCGATCGGCTTGACGCCGGCCGGTGCGTGGCAATCGACGCTCCTGCGCTCGCGCTTCGATCTCACCGCGAGCGTCGACGATCTCGACCTCTCACTCTGGATGCCGGCGCTCGGCATGCAGAGCGTGCCGGTGACCGGACGCGCCTCCGGCATCGCAACGATCCACGGACGCTATCCGAACCTGAACGTGCGCGGGAGTGCGAGTCTGGCCGCCGGGACGCTCGGGCCACTCGCGCTCGATCGTGCCGGCGTCACGCTGCACTCCGCCGGCAAACGCATCGTCGTCGATCGCGCCGAGATGGCGACCTCGGCACTCTCGGCAACGGCGACCGGTACGTTGGGAATGGGAGTGAACGAGCCGCTCGACCTGCAAGTGCACGCGACGACCGATCAGCCGGCGAAGCTCGTCTACGATCTCTCGCGCTTCAAAGTGCCGGTGACCGGATCGTTTGAATCGACGCTCAAGGTCGGCGGTACGTTCAAAGCGCCCTCTTTCGTCGCCGGCTTCGATGGCAACGACGTCGTTGCGTACGGCATTCCGATCGCTTCGCTCTTCGGTGAGGTCCGAGTCGCGCGCCATGCGATCGTGCTCTCGAACGCCGGTGCGAGCTTTGCTCGGGGTGAGGCGACGCTCGCCGGTTCGCTTCCGCTTCAGCTTGCGCCGCTGCGGCTCGCCGCGCCCGACCAGCCGATCAGTTTCGACCTGGACGTCGTCGGGCTCGATCCGGCAATCTTCGACGCGGTCTTCGGCGTCAATTTCGAAGCTCGGCGGCCTTCTCGACGGCCATCTCGGGCTCTCGGGGACCGTTCGCGAACCGGCGATCGTCGGGCGTCTCTCGCTGACCAACGGCTCGTACGTGAGCGACCTGGAGCGCGTTCCGATCCAGCAAATTGCCGCCGAGCTCGCCTTTAATCGAACGAGTGCGACGATCGCGCGTGCCTCGGCACGCCTCGGAACCGGTACGATTGACGGTTCGGGGAGCGTCGAGTTTCCGAACGGTTTCTCGCACGGCAATGCGGCGCTCTCGCTGCGCGCTTCGGCGCGCGGCGCGCAACTCGATCTTCCCTCGTACGGAAGCGGGACGCTCGACGCATCGATCCTGCTCGCCAAACGTCCGAGCGCGGACGCGCTCTTATCGGGCAACGTTACGCTGAGCAATGCGGCGTTGCCGTTCGCAGCGTTCGTGAAGGCCGCGCAGAGCGCGAGCTCGCTGACCGGACCGCCGCTGCCATTGGCTTTCGATCTTCAGGCAACCGCCGGAAGGAACGTGCGCGTGCGCGGCAGCGGTTACGGTGCGGGGCTCGACATCGGCGTCGACGGTTCGGTGAAACTCGGCGGAACGCTGGCGGCTCCGACGCTCGCCGGCACCTTCAACTCGACCGGAGGAACCCTCACGTACTTCGATCGGGCGTTTCGCGTACAGCAAGGAAGCGTTCAATTCAATGCGGCCGACGGCGTTATCCCGACGCTCCATGCCGTCGCGAGCACGTCGGTCGTCAACCCCGATCCCGATCGCGCGCGCAATCCCTATGGCAGCGCCGAGGTGACCATTCGGGTCGACGGCCCGGTCGCGAGCTTAAAGGTCGGGCTCGACTCGAATCCGCCGGGGTATACGCGCGAGGAGATACTCGGCCTCATCGCTCCGTTCGGCGGGTTCGTCGGCGGTATCGGGTTCAGCCGCGAAGGCATGCTCGCGCGCCAGCAGCCCAACGGCATCACGCCGATCGGCACCGTCTCGCCGATCCCGAACGTCTCGGTGCAGCAGCGCAGCACGATTACCGTCGGTCAGGAGGCCTTCAATCTGCTCAACGCGCAGTTTACCGCCGGCTTGTTGTCGCCGTTGGAGACGACACTCGGTCAAGGCTTGGGACTCTCGAGCATCAACCTCACGCTCGGATACTATGGGAACGTCGGATTTACCGCGAGCCGGTTCCTGAGCAAAGCGGTGAGCGCGGTTTATGCGGTAACTTTTGGGATCCCGCAGACGCAGTCGTTCGGACTCATGGTCGCGCCGAATCCCGAGACCTCGGCGACGCTGAGCTTCTTCGTGCAGAACGGTCAGACGAAGCTCTTCGAGACGCCCACCTCCCCGGTCGGCTACGGCGCAGGTTATCTCGCAACCGAGCCGTTGATCGGAAATAGCGGCTTCAGCCTTACCTTGCAACGTCATTTCTGGTAAATGGTGCTTTGATTAGACGCTCGTTCAGGCTTTGGGGCGACGCAAGGACCCCGGGAAAGCCGGGCGGAACAGGGCGAGCCGGGTCGGGTGCGATGCGAACGTTCGCGCCGGCCGTTGCTGAGGCCGTCAGAGGACCTCGTGGTAAATTGAGGACGACTTTTTTTACATGACCTTTGATCCCCGGCGGCGACTGGGGCCGTTTCAACGCTATGTGGCGGTGCTCGCGCTCCTCGCAATGACGGGTTTGTGCCTCACCCCAAGCGTCCCGGCATTCGCAGCAGCGCCGAAGATCGTCTCGGTCGATATCACCGGGAACCTCCACGTGCCGACGCAGACGATCATGTCCGTGATCGCCGCACGTCCGGGCCAGCCGTACGATCCGAAAATCGTTCAGCAGGACCTTGCCCGGATCAACGCGCTGGGGTACTTCGCCGACATCGCTCCGCCGCTGATCCGTCAGCGACCCAACGGCATCGCGATCACTTACCGGGTCGTCGAGAATCCGGTCATCACCAAAATCGCCTTCACGGGAAACCAGAAGGTTCCGAGCGATACGCTCGCCGCGCTCATGGACCTCTCCGTTGGGCAAGTCTTCAATACGAACACCTTCAGGCAAGACGTTCTCAAAATCAACAACTATTACGAGCGGATCGGCTACGGCGGCCAGGTGCCGACGCACGTCAAGGACATCAATCTCGATTCGCAGACCGGCGCGCTGACGCTCACGATCCAGGAAGGCCTGGTCGTTAAGCAGATCATCATCGGCGGCGATCCGCTGCTGCCGCCGCCATACATTCTGCCGCATCTCACGCTCAAGCCCGGCGGCATCTACTCCGACGCCGTGCGCGACGCCGACTACAAAGCGCTGCAGAAGCTGTACGAGGACACCTTCCACCTCGAGGTCGGAAACTTCGAAGGCGGCATCGTCCCGTCGTCGATCAATCTTCAGGCCGGCACCGCGGACGTCAAGTACGATATCTACGTCGCGCGGATCGCGGTCGTCGAGATCACCGGCAACACGCGTACGAAGGACGCAGTGATCCGGCGCGAACTGCGCGAGCGTCCGGGAATGGTGCTCAACACCGACGCGATCAAACACGACTACCAGCGCCTCAACGCGCTGAACTTTTTCTCGAAGGTCGAGCCCGACATTAAGCCCGGCCCCGATCCGAAGAAGCCGCAAGACGTGACGCTCGTTTGGCACGTCACCGAGCAACGCACGGCGACGGCCTCGGTCGGTTTCGGTTACTCCGGCGGTCTGACGGGCCTGGGGCTCTATGCGACCCTCGGTTTCTCCGATAACAACCTGCACGGCACCGGAAACTCGGCCGGTCTGCAACTCCAAGAGGGTGCGCGCGCCGGAATCGCCCAGCTGACGGTCTCGGTGCCCTACCTCAGCAATACGCCGAAAGGCGAAAAGTACACGGCCGGCGGCTCGATCTTCACGAACCACACGACCTACTACTATCCGGTCTACGCGATCTCGGGCTCCGGAACCGCGATCAAGAGCGGCTCCGCGGTTCCCATTCCGGTCACCCTGTATTCGAGCACGAACTCCTCACTGGTATCGGGCGTCAACGCGACGAGCGTCTCGAGCGCAAATGGCGTCACCGGAAATATTGGACGGCGTCTGAGCGACTACACCCTTTTCTCGCTCTCGTTGAGCGCGCAACGGATCCGGTACAACACGACCGTTCCCTCGCCGTACTATTTCCAAGGGAACCAGCCGAACATCGTCATCGGTCCGACGCCCAGCCCAATCAGCTCCGGGTCGAACAGCTACGGCGGTTCCTTCGGTATCGCCGCATCGTCGATTGCCAACGTGAACACCGGCGCGCCGTACAATCTGGTTCAGCCGGGGCTCAGCTTACAGACGATCACGCTCGACGATCCGTTCAATCCTCGCACGGGCGTTCACGCACTGTTGAACGCCACGATCTCGGCACCGGCGCTCGGCTCGAACTTCACCTTTACCCAGTCGACGCTCGACATCGCAAAGTTCTTCCCGATACTTAAGGACGCCACGCTGGGCATTCACGGAGTCGCCGATAACTCTACCGGCGTGATTCCGCCCAGCTCGCTCTTTACGTTCTCCGATCAGCAGATGCGCGGCTACAATCAAGTCTTCTACGCGACCAATGCGTATCTCGGGCAGATCGAGCTCCGTCAACCGGTGGCGCTCGACCGGCGAATCACCCTGGCGGTCTTTATCGACGAGCTCGATTACCACATCAGAGGTGCCTACCCATTGCTCAATCCGTATACCAACCGTGTTACGGGATATCCGGCCGACTGGGCGCTCTATGGGGACGCCGGGTTCGGCATCCGCTTCGACGTGCCGCAACTCGGCCTGCGCACGGTCCGGATCGACTTCGCCAAGGGAATAAACGGAACGCACACGAGCTTTGGAATCGGCCAGAGCTTCTAGCCACGCGAGCGCGGCAGGCCACGCCGCCCGGGAGACCAATAGAACGCGCATGAAGATTAGGTCAGCGATACTCTTCGCCGGCGGCGTCGCGCTCGCTTTATGGAGCGCGCGCGGTGCGATTGCGGCGGATCTCACGGACGTCGGGTACATCGATCAGGCGCAGCTTGCGAACTTGCCGGTCTTCATCGTGGCGAACCGGCAGCTGGCCGGCTATAAGTCGCAGCTCGACGCCCAGTTCAACGCGCAAGTCAAGCACGCGCGCAGCGATGCGGAGAAACAGCAGGTTGCCATGCAGTTTCAGCAACAGCTCAACGATAAGCAGCGCGAGATCGTCGGTCCGCTCTTCCAGCGCGCGCAGCTTGCAATCGCTGCGGTCAGCGCCTCCCGCAATCTCACGGTCATAGTCGACAAGCGCGTCGTGATCTACGGGGGCCAAGACATCACCAAGGACGTCGAAGCGGTATTCGCGAGCTCGCAGGCGGTCCAGCCGCCGAGTGCGACGCCGCCGCCCTCGGAGATCGGCTACGTCGACCAGAACGTGCTCGACGGCGTGCCGAAGGTGCAAGCGGCGAACAACGCGATGAATTCCTTCGAGAGCACGCAGCGTTCGATCTTCTCGGCGCAAATCGCGAGCGCGCGCAGCGCGAGCGACAAACAGCAGATACTCCAGCAGTACAACAAAACGATCTCCGACAAGCAAGAGCAGCTGCTCAAGCCGCTGGTCGATCAGACGCGTTCGGCGACCGCCGACGTCGCCCGGAAGAAGAACTTGCTGCTGGTCATCGACAAGGCCGACGTTATCTATGGGGGCACGGACATCACGACCGATGTCCAAAATGAGCTTACGAAGTAGCGCCATGACGTGCGCCGCACTTTTGACGGTCGCCGCCTGCGCTCCGAACGTCCACTCGTCGGCGATTCGCGGGGCCGGCTACATACGAGTAGCCGACGTCGTCAAGCACCACCCGCTCTACGGACAGCTCTCGCAGCTCGACGACGCGATCGCAGCGATCAACCTGCAATCCACCCCGCGGCAGGTGCCGCTCGGCGCGGCACAGATCGCCGCGCAGACCAAGCAGCTCAATCGCGAGCTCTACGACGCGCAAACGCGCGCGAACAAGATTCTGGCGCTGAAGCAGCGGGATTATGCCAATCGCGAGAATCAGGCGATTTCGGCGGCGCTCGCCGCCGCCGGCATACACGGTTCGGGGGCTTCTGCCGCCGCACAGATGAGCGGCGCTTCGGCCCAGCAAGTCCAGCAGGCGGCGCGAGCCGCCGATCAAGATCTCATGGCTTACCAGCAGAACGTCATCTCGCAAGACAGCGCCGCCACCTCCTCGATCGCCAGGCAGCTGCAGATCCAGGCGGCGCAAAAGTATCGTGCCAAAGCCGAGCAGCTCCAGCAGAACGAGACCGATCTCTCGCTTCGCTTGACGCAGAGCGACGCGGGCGCGCGCCTGGCAATCAAGATGCGGCTCTCGAACCTCGCGCTCGATCCGGCGGCGCGTAAACAAGCCCAAGATCAGCTCGGGGCGATCAATGCAAAAGAGGCGGCCGCACTCGAAACGATGCGCAACGCCGACGCGGCGACGCTGCGCGCCTACCACGCCGAGCTCGATCGTCAAACCGGCGACGCGATGCGCAACCAAGTCGGCGCGATTCACGATCAGACTCGAGCGAAGCTCGAGGAGCGGCGCAACGAGGTCGGCTCGCAGTTGCGCAGCCTGGGGCCGCCCTCGATGCCGACGAACGTTCCGCCCGACGTCCAGAACCGCATCGCCGCAATCCATCGGCAGTACGTCGGGGAATTTCAGGCCGACGCGGCCAAGACGGTTCAAGATTACAACGCGACCAAGAGCGATCTCGATCGACAGTTTGCGGCGCTGCACGGAGCGGACGTCGGGGCGACCGGAGCGGCGGGGAGAGAGCTCGACGCACTCCAGAAGCGCCGCGGCGAACTCTACCAACAGATCGTGGGGCAGGTAGAGCGGGACGCGAAGCGCATCGCCAAGGAAAAGGGGTTCAGCATCGTCTTCTCAGATATTTGGGCGGCCGCGGGCGGCTACGACTTAACGAACCAAGTGATCAGCGACGTCGAGAGTCAACACGAATGAAAAGATACGCGTACGTTCTGTTCTTTAGCGCCGCGGCGGCGCTGGCCGGATGCGCGCCGAAGAGTCCGATCGGACTCGTCGACGTGCAGCGGATCGTCGCGAACTGGCCCGAGTATCAGGGCTATCAGAACCAGCTCTACAACGACGAGCGCTCGATTCAGTCGCGGCGCGAGAGCTCGGCGCGCAAGCAGCGCGCGGCCTTCGATCTGCAGCGCAAGTACGAACGGGTCACCAATGCGCTCTCCCAGCAGATCCGCGATGCGGCCGGTCGAATCGCCTCCCAGCGGCAGCTCAAGCTCGTCTTGACGCGCGAGGGAATCGGTTACGGCGGCGTGGACATCACCGCCGACGTCGAGAAGGCGCTCAACATTACGGAGAAGGCGACGCCCACGCCGGGCAAGTAGCGGCCTGGAGAGTCATGCTGGGTACGCTCGCTGAACTCGCTGCGCGCATCGGTGGACGCGTTGCCGGCGACGGAAGCATTCGCATCGCGCGTATCAGCACCGTTGACGAGGCAGGCGGGGACGCGTTGACCTTCGCGACCAGCGACAAGTACCTCGAGACCGCGCTCGCCGGCAAGGCGGCAGCGATCGTCGTGGAGGCTTCTTTGGCGCCGAAGGCGGCAGCAAAGCCGCTCATTGTCGTCGAGAACGTGCGTCAAGCGCTCGCGCAGTTGCTGGACGCCTTCCGCCCGGCGCGGCCGCGCGGATCGTTTCGCGATCCCAGCGCCGTCGTCGCCGACGACGCGCGACTCGGGGCCGGCGTCTACATCGGTGCGCACGTTTACATCGGCAGCGGGGCCGCGATCGGCGACGGCAGCGTCGTCGAGGCGGGAGCCTACGTCGGCGACGGCGTCGCCATCGGAAGCTCGGTCTGGATCCATCCGCGCGTCTGCGTCATGGCGGGAGCCCAGCTCGGCGATCGCGTGGTTCTGCACGCCGGGTGCGTGATCGGCAGCGAGGGCTTCGGGTGGGCGTTCGTCGACGGGCGTGCCGAGCGCATCCCGCAGGTCGGAAACGTCGTACTCGAAGACGACGTGGAGGTCGGTGCGAACACGTGCATCGATCGCGCGCAGACCGGCAGCACCCGAATCGGCGCGGGAACCAAGATCGACAATCTCGTTCAGATCGGCCACAACTCTCGAATTGGCAAGCATTGCGTCATCGCGTCGCTGACCGGACTCGCAGGCTCGACGGTCATCGGCGATTACGTCAAGGTTGCCGGTCAGGTCGGTTTCCGGGGTCACATGACCGTCGGTTCGCACGTAACCATCGCCGGGCGATCCGGCGTCTGGGGTGACGTCGCCGACGGCGCCACCATCTCCGGCAACCCGGCGCGCGATCATCGCGAGGATCTCCGTCAAGAGGTCATGATTCGCAAGCTGCCAAAGCTGTTCGATCGTGTTAAGGCTCTCGAGCGCTCGCGCTCGGACGATTGACGCCGCGTGACGCAAGCGACGCTACGCACCCCGCTCCACTTCGAAGGAATCGGTCTTCATACGGGCGCGCCTGCTGCAGTGGAGGTTCGACCGGCTCCCCCCGATGACGGAATAAGCTTCGTGCTCGGGAATACGCGCGTGCCCGCGCTCGCCGAGAACATTGTGGATACGTCGCGCGCGACCGTGCTCGGGCGCAACGGATCGACCGTATCCACGACCGAGCATCTGCTCTCCGCGCTCTTCGCAATGGGGGTGACGAATGCGGAGATCCACGTCGACGGCCCGGAGATTCCGGCTCGGGACGGAAGCGCCGCCGAGTTCGTTGCGGCGATCGAAGCCTGCGGCTTAGCCGCGCAGCCGCAACCGCGGCGGATCTTGGAGATCGAGACGCCGCTCTGGATTCGCGCCGGCGACCGGATGATTGCGATCTTTCCGGCGGAGGCGTTCCGAGTACGTTTCGTCGCCGATTTCCCCCCACCGATCGGCACGCAGTATTTCAACGAAACGATCGACCCGGCGCGTTATCGAACGGAAATCGCCGGCGCGCGAACCTTTGCCTATCTGCACGAGATCGAGGCGTTGTGGGCGCGCGGCTTGGGACGCGGCGGAAGCCTCGAGAACGCGCTCGTCTTCGCGCCCGACGGGCCGATGCAGCCCCTGCGCTGGCCCGACGAGCCGGTACGCCACAAAGTACTCGATCTGATCGGCGATTTTGCGCTGCTCGGATCGTGGCCGCAGTGTGAAGTCGTCGCGATCAAGAGCGGTCACGAACTCCATGCAGCGATGACGCGCGCACTGCGCGCCCACGTAAGCGTTCCGTCCGCCTAGGAGATGACGTTGGCCGAGCTCGATATTCGCGCGATCTTCGAAGTATTGCCGCACCGCTACCCGATGCTGCTCGTCGACCGAATTCTCGAGTTCGAGCCGATGGTTCGCGTTCGCGGTTATAAGAACATCACGTACAACGAGCAGATCTTTGCCGGACACTTCCCGGGAAATCCCGTTCTGCCCGGCGTCTACATGATCGAAGCGCTCGCGCAGCTCGGCGGCGCGATGATCCTCGAGCCCGGCGAGTTCTCGCGCAAGACGCCGTATCTCGCCGGCATCGACAAAGCGAAGTTCCGCCGTCCGGTCGTGCCCGGCGACCGGCTCGACATGGAAGTGCGGATGTTGCGCCACAAGCGAAACATCGGCTGGGTGACCGGCGAGGCGACGGTCGACGGCCAGTTCGCCTGCTCCGCGGAGATAATGTTCTCGATCGTGTCAGACCCGCGCATGTTCGGCGCCGACGCCAGCGTACTGCATGTCTGAGAGCGCCGAGCGGCTTTAATGCTGCATCCCAGCGCGATCGTCCATCCGCAGGCGGAGATCGGAAAGAACGCGGAGATCGGCCCCTACTGCATCGTCGGCGAGCACGTCAGCATCGGCGCGCGCACGGTACTGCAGGCGCACGTCGTGGTCAACGGCTGGACGGAGATCGGCGACGATTGCGTCCTCTATCCGTTCTCGACCGTGGGAGCGGCCTCGCAGGACCGCAAGTACGCCGGCGAGCGGGCGTATACACGCGTCGGCAACCGCACGACGCTGCGCGAATACGTCAGCATTCAGCGCGCGACCGGATACGACGAAGTCACCGCCGTCGGCGACGATTGCCTGCTGCTCGCCTACGTGCACATCGCGCACAACTGCATTCTCGGCAACGGCGTGACGATGAGCAATCTCGCGCAGCTCGCCGGACACGTGCACGTCGGCGACTACGTGACGATCGGCGGCCAGACCGGCGTCCATCAGTTCACGCGCATCGGGCGCAACGCGATGGTCGGCGGAATGAGCAAGTGCATCAAAGACGTGCCGCCGTTCTTTCTCGTCGAAGGCAACCCGTGCCGGCCCTACGGCCTCAACAGCGTCGGACTGCGCCGCGCAGCCTTCTCGGCCGAAGAGCGCAAAGAGATCAAGGACTTCTACAAGCTCCTTTACGATCCCAAACTCAATGTCTCTCAAGCAATCGAGGCGATGAAGCAGCAAGTGACGACCGATCCAGGTCGCGAGATCATCGCCTTTCTAGAGGCCCCATCACAGCGCGGTGTCTTAAAGTAGCATCGCCGCGACTGCGCTTCGCCGGCTGCGACGTGCCGTGGAGGGGCCTCCGACGCGAGCGCCACTGACAGGAGGTCATAATTTTTCTTAGCAGGCGGCGCGAGCGCGGTGCAGCAGGAGCCCGCAGGATGCGGGCGACGAGCGACCCCGACGCGGCACGTCGCGGCCGGCGCAGAAGCAGTTAGCGTGCGGTACTTCTTTTCAACGGGGGAGCCGAGTGGCGAAGCGATGGCGATTCTACTCGCCGACGCCATTCGGAGAATCGATCCGCAAGCAGAGTTCGAGGGAATCGGTGGGACTCGAATGCGAGACGCAGGATTTCGTCTTTGGATGAATCACCGCGGCTGGGCGAGCATGGGTCCGCTCGCGGCGATACCGCGGATTCCCAAGCTGCTGGCCGCGATGCTGCGCACGGCCTTCCACATCGTGGCGTCGAAGCCGGACTTGGTCGTGCTGGTCGATTTCGGCGTCTTCAATCTGCGATTGGCGAATACGCTGCGCCGCCGTTTGCATTACGCCGGTCCGATCGTGGATCTCTTTCCGCCCGGTACGTGGCTCGACAACGCGGAGAAAGCGCGCAACGTTGCCGCCGTTGCCGCGCCGGTGACGGCATTCAAACACCAGTACGATTTCTATCGAAGTCTCGGCTGCGGTATCGAGTTCTTCGGCCATCCGTTGGCGAGCCGGTACGCGATGCGGCCGCTGCGCGACGCGCCTTCGCCCGACGGCGGAACGGTCGCGATGTTGCCCGGGAGCCGCTCGGGCGAGCTGCGCCGGCATCTGCCGGTCATGGCGGCGACGCTGCGCGCGCTGCAATCGCGGCGGCCGCGCCTTCGCGGTATATTCGGAGCGGCGGACGATCGCGCGCAACGATCGATCCGGCGTTCGATCGACGACGAGAAGCTCAAGGATGTGAGCGTCGCACGCGGCGTTGGCGCCGCGGTCGAGGATGCCGACGCGGCAATCGTCGCCTCGGGGACGGCGGTCTTGGAGACGGCGCTGCTCGGCGTACCGGCCGTCGCAATCTACGTCATCCCGCCGATTCTTATCCGGTACGGGCACCGAATGATCAAGCACCGGTTCATTACGCTGCCGAACCTCGTACTGGGACGCGAGGTCGTCCCCGAGTTGCTGCAGGAACGGGCAACGCCGGAGGCACTTGCCGCTACTATCGAATCGCTGATGGCGCAACCCGCGCGGCAATACGAAGAGTTCGTCGCCTTGCGCGCGGCGCTCGGACCTGCAGACGCGCTCGAGCGTTGCGCGCGGTACGCGGTCGAGCTGGCGCGCGGCGCAGCATGATCCGCATCTATCACACGTCGGATCTCCACGACCGGCGAGGGATCGTGGCGCCGCTGCGCGCGCTGCGCGCGGCGCACCCGGGACTGCTCTTCGATTGCGGCGACTCGCTGCGGGGGAGCCAAAGCCTCTACTATCGCGACGAGCCGATCGTTGCCGAGATGGATGCGGCGGGTTACGACGCCCAAGCGATCGGCAATCGCGAATTTCACTATCTCTTCGCGTTGCTTCGCGCGCGCGCCGCGCGCATGCACCATCCGCTCGTCTGCACCAACCTGCAAGACACGAAGGGTCGGGCGTTGCCCTTTCTGCCGTCGATCCGATTCGACGTAACCGGCGACAGCGGCGAGCCGGTCCGGGTGCACGTACTCGGCCTGCTCGTCATGCAGTATCGAACGGGAAGCAACTGGGAGCGCCTCTTCGGCTGGCGTTTTCTCGAGCCGTGGAGCGCCGTGGCGCCATACGCAAGCCAAATTCCCGAGGGCGATTGTTTGGTCGTGCTCTCGCACGTTGGGCTACGGCTCGACCGTCGGCTCGCCGCGGTCGTACCGCGCATCGATCTCATCCTCGGCGGGCATAGTCACGACACGCTGGTCGAGCCGGAGTATGCCGGAGCCGTTCCGATCGTGCACGCCGGTCCCTACGGGCGTTTCGTTTCGCGCAGCGAGCTCGAGTACGACCCGCAACGGCGGCGATTCTCGCTGGCCGGGTTCGCCCTCGTTCCGCTGCTGGAACGCGGCGCGGCGTGAATCGCGTGCTCTTCGTTACCAACGGTCACGGAGAGGCTGCGATCGCGCAGCGCATCGGTGCCGAGCTTCGCACGCGCCGGCCCGACGCTCGGCTCGATCATCTCGCACTCGTCGGCGACCGGTTCGGTACCGAGCTGCGCGACGTCGGACCGCGTCGCGCGCTGCCCAGCGGCGGATTGATCGCAATGGGAAACGCGCGCAATCTCGCGAGCGATCTGCGCGCCGGTCTCCTCGGATTGACGTGGGCACAGGCGAAGTTCCTGCGGAAGGCGCGCGGTGCGTACGACGCGGCGGTCGCGGTCGGCGACGTATACGCGCTCGCGATGACGCTGTTGACGCGCGCGCCGGCGGTATTCGTCGGGACGGCAAAGAGCGTTGAGGTCGCCCCATACGGGCCCTTTGAACGGCAGGTCATGGCCCGTGCCGCGCTCCGCTTCGTGCGCGACGACGCAACCGCGCTCGCATTGCGAAGCCACGGCGTTGAAGCGGATGCGGCCAACGCAATCGTCGATCTCTTTGCCGCGCCGGACGATCCGCGTGTCGAAGCCGCCGTGAGCGGATTCGCGCCAGCGCTGGCGCTCTTTCCGGGAAGCCGAGAGAGCGCGTACGACGATGCGGCCTTTCTCCTCGACGTCGTCGGCGAGCTCGCAGCATCTCGGGAGCGGCTCGGCGCGGTGCTCTCGGTCGCGCCCGGACTCGATCCGGCTCGCTTTGCCCGCGGCGCTCGCAGCGCCGGCTGGGAGGTTGCGCCGGGGGCACATCCGGGCGTGCCGTTCGTCTTGAGCCGCGCCGGACGCGAGATCGTCCGCGGCTGGCAAGGTCCGCTCGGCCCACTGCTCGGACGCGTCGTCCTCGTTCTCGGCCAAGCGGGAACCGCGAACGAAGCCGCCGCGGCGGCCGCGCTTCCGGTCATCGCCTTCGAACGCGAATCGGATCGCACGTCGAGCTGGTATCGCCGCCGCCAGCGAGGGCTGCTCGGCGAATCGCTCGCGGTTCTTCCCGGTGGTGCGAGCGACGCGTCGCGGGGCGTCGCGGAGATTTTGGACGACCCGGCGCGCCGCGCGCGCATGGGCGCGATCGGGCGGTCGCGGATGGGGGCGCCGGGCGCGTCGCACCGGATCGCCGAACGCATCGCCGAATTGCTCGCACGATCATGATGCGGCGTTTGATGCCTGCGGCGCTCGGAGCGATCTTTGCGATCGTACCGCTCTTTCCGAGTTTCATCGCCCTCACCGCCGTCGGTTTTCCGGGCATCGTGCTGCTTCCGCGCGCGGTAACGCCGATCGTGCTCGCGTTCTGCGCGCTGCTCGCCGTCTACGCGATCGCGATGCTCGTACGATACCCCGAGCGCGGCTCGCAGCCGCTGCTGCTTCCGCTCGCGGCGGTCTTCGGCGCCGGAGTCGTGGCCGGTATCGCCGGCTTCGATCCGATTGCCGGTACGCTCTTTACGGGAATCGGCGGAATGGGGATCATTTGGCAAGCCTCGGTGATGCGTTTCTATACGGATCGATACGCCGCCGTAACGATCTATTGGTGCTTTCTTCTTTCCGGCGCGATTGCATCGGCTGCGGCGATTGCGATGGTCGCGACGCGGTTTCCGGCCGCGCAGTATGCCATCGCGCACGGCCGCGCTACCGGGACCTTCGTCCTGCCCGGCGAGCTGGCCGGATATCTGATCGTGCTGCTGCCGATTGCGTTTGCGCTGGGCTACGCGGGAGAGAGTCGCGCTCTGCGAGTCTTGGGTTGGACGACGCTCGTCCTCGGACTCGTCGCACTGGGGCTCACGTACTCGCGTGCGGGCTGGATGGGATTCGCCGCGGCGGTCGCCTTTTTGCTCGCGGCACGCGGCCGGCGTGCGGCCGGTGGTGCGGCCGTCGTGGCGGCCGGTGGAATCGTTGCGGTATTGCTCCTCTTCAACGCGCACCACGATCCGAGCGAGGACTACACGCGGTTGTCGATCTGGCAGGCCGCGCTCCAGATCGCAAACCGCTTTCCGCTCACCGGCGTCGGGCCGTTCAACTTCTCGCGGCTCTACGCGCTCGCGCGCGCGCCCGACGGCGATGCGACCGCATTCCACGCGCATAGCCTCTACTTGACGTTCTTCGTCGAGTTCGGGCTCGTAGGTCTGGTTACGGTTGCATGGACCCTCTGGCGGTTCGCCGTGGAGTTGCGGCGCCGCGTCGCCGTCGCTGCGCCCGCGCAGGCGCTCCTGGCGCTGAGCGTTACGGCGGGACTGGTCGGCGTCGCCGTGCAAGGCTTCATCGATACCGTGACCGTGGTGATTTTCGGATTGTGGATGCCGATCATGAGCCTCGCACTCGCCGCCGCGCGCGGCGGCGAGCCGAGCCCGACGATCGAGCGATAATCGTGCGCTACCGCGGCGTCGTCGCGGCGATCGCCTTTGTGGCGGGTGCCGGATGCAATCCCCAAGCCCCCAAGGCGACTCCCTCTCCGTCGGCCGCACCCAAGGCGCGCGCTACGGCGACCCCGCTGGTGCTGGATATCAGGGGCCGGGGGACGGCACACCGCCCCGTGCACCTCATTCAGCAAGTCCACAACCGGGTCGACTACGATCTGCTGGCAAGCTCGTACGAGAGCAAGGGCCCTCAGGGAGGCGCGCTCGCGGTCTTCCAAGACGCGCGCGTGACCTTCCACCGTATCGGAGCCACGATCGCCGCGACCGCGCCCCAAGCGGTCGTCGATCAGGCGGCGAAGACCGTGACGCTGCGTAATGGCGTTCACGCTCGCACGTCGTCGGGGATGACGTTGGAGTGCACGCAGCTCGTTTACGATCGAGCTACCGGGATGCTGCACGGAACCGGCGACGTCGTGGTCACCGACCCGAAGGGTTTCCGAGCGACCGGTTCGAGCTTTGACTCGGATATCTCACTCACTCACATGCGGATGCAATGAGCAGTACATCAGCGATCAAGCTTCGCGGTCTCGTGAAGCGCTACGGCGAACGAATCGTCGTCAACGGCGTTACCGCCGAGGTCGAGACCGGCGAAGTCGTCGGTCTGCTCGGCCCCAACGGCGCCGGAAAGACGACGACGTTCTACATGGTCGTCGGGTTGATCAAACCCGACGGCGGCACCGTCGTGCTCGCCAACGGCGAGAGCGAGATCGATCTCACCGCCGCGCCGATGTATGCCCGCGCGCGCAACGGCATCGGCTATCTCTCGCAGGAGAACTCGATCTTCCGCAAGCTCTCGGTGGGCGATAACATTCGTCTGATTTGGGAACAGAACGGCGTCTCACACGAAGAACGGGAGCACCGGCTGCCGGCACTGCTCGAAGAGTTCGGACTTCGCGCCTTCGTCGACGCGCGCGGCGATAGTCTATCGGGCGGCGAGCGCCGGCGCGTGGAGATCGCTCGAGCGCTTGCGATCCAGCCGGCATTCCTGCTGCTCGACGAGCCCTTCACGGGAATCGATCCGATCGCGGTCGCCGACATTCAGGCGATGATCCGCCAGCTGCGGGACCGTGGCCTCGGAATTCTCATCACCGACCACCAGGTCCGCGAGACGCTCGCGATCGTCGATCGCGCCTACATCCTCAACAACGGCCGCATCGAGGTCTCCGGCAGCGCGCAAGAAGTGCTCGACTCCCCGATCGCACGGCAGTTTTACCTCGGCGAAGGATTCAGATTATAAACGCGCCTGCTCGAACGCGATGGGCGTGCCGCACGTGCAAAGGAGGAGCTCCGACGCGAGCGCCATTGACAGGATGTCAAGAATCTTCCTTGACAGGTGGCGCGAGCGCGGTGCAGCAGGAGCGGAGCATGGAGGCGGAGCGACGAGCGGTCCGACGGCGCACGCGCGGCACGCCCATCATTAGGGTTCGAGCGCGCAAGTCACCATGAGATTTACCATCCTCGATCGGTATATGCTCAGCGAGCTTTCGGGGCCGTTTCTTTTTGGCGTGGCCGCGTTTACGCTGATCTTCGCGGCGACGGAAATTTTGAATATCGGCAGGCTCGTGAGCAACGAGCACGCGCCGCTCTGGGCGGCGCTGCTCGTTTTCTGCTGGTCGCTTCCGGCCGACGTCGTGCTGGTCATTCCGATGGCCTTGCTGCTCGGAACGCTGCTTGCGGTGCAACGCCTGTCGGGCGAGAGCGAGATCACGGCACTAAAGGCTGCCGGGGTAACCTTCGTGCGGATCGTCACGCCGCTGCTCGCGGTGGGTATCGTGATGTCGGTCGTTACGTACGTGCTGCAAGAGCGTGTGGTGCCCTATGCCAACGACCAGTTGATCGAAATCGAGAACGCGGTGATCAACCACGTCAGCGCGTTCAATCGGGATCTCACGGTCTCGGCGCCGCTACCGGGAGGGGGGAGGCAGGTGACGATTGCGACGGCCTACGAGCCGGACTCGCGCGCGCTGCTGCACGTCACGCTGATCCAATACGACAATCATAACTCTCCCCGGCAGATCATCTTCGCCGACCGCGCTGAGTTCACGGCCGATAAGTGGACACTCGAGAACTCGAGCGTCTATCGCTTCAATCCCGACGGAACGACGCTCTCCGAGCCCGGCGTGCCGCAGCAGGAGGTTGAAATCGGCGAGAGGCCAACGGACCTCACCAAGCGCATGAGCAACGACGATCCGGAGAACATGAGCCGGTCCCAGATCGCGGACGTCGTGCGTTCGGGTCAGCTGACCGAGACCGAGCACCGCAAGTACGTAGCCACCTATCAAGAGAAGCTCGCGCGCCCGTTCGCGTGCTTCGTCTTCATGCTCATCGCAATTCCGTTCGGGCTGCGCTCGATTCGGTCGAGCGGAAGCACCAGCGTCGGCTTCGGCGTCTCGCTGGCGATCGTCTTCGTCTACTACGTCGTAATGACGGCCTGCTCGTTTGCCGCCGAGGCGATGCTCGCGCTCGCGGCGCTCTGGGCGTGGGTTCCGAATATCCTCTTTACGGCGATCGGGCTGATCCGGCTGCGGCGCGCGGCACTGGTATGAACTTCGTCGAGATCGTCCGCGGCATCGGAAACCTGTTAGCCGTCATGGCGCTTGCCGGCGCGGTCGCCTACGTCGGCGACCGGGTCGGTCATCAGGTCGGGCGCCGGCGCTTGAGCCTCTTCGGGATTCGGCCGCGCTACACGTCGACGATCGTCGCGATCGCGACCGGGGTGATCATCGCGCTCGTCGTTTCGCTTACGGCGATCTTTGCCTCGCAAGAGGTGAAGACGGCGTTCTTCAAGCTCAACTCGATCAACCAGCAGATTACCGAGCTGCAGGCGCGCCAGCGCGATCTCGAAGCGAAGGTCAACAACGGCCGGCTCGTACTTCCCGTCGATACGCTGATGGTGCCGTTCTACCGGATCATTTCGCAGACGGCCTCCGCCTCGCAGCGTCTCAAGACGATCCGGGATTACTATTTCTTTGCCGTTAAGTACGTCAACGCGACCTACCCGCGCCTCGGGCTCAAGCCCTACGCGATACCGCCCGATGCGGATCGCAAGCTGAGCGGTCTTGCGAACGATTTGACGACGGCCGCCTCACTCTCGCAGGCGAACGTCATGCTGACCGTAACCTCCGACCAGAATCTCTTTGAAAACGACCAGATTCACTTTGCCATCAACGTCACGCCGGATATCCGCTACTTCCGCAAGGGTCAGGTCATCGCCCAACTCGTGATTCCGGGCAAGAGCGGAGCGAGCATCAACATCGCGATCAGTCAGCTGCAGAACTACGTCTCGATCAACGCGCGGCGGCTCCACTTGCCGCCGTTCTTATCGGACATCTTCCAACCGCTGCAGTTGATTCCGGACGTGCAGCAGATGCAGGAGCGCATCGCGCGCCCCGGCACGTACTTGCTGACCGCCTTTGCCGGCGAGGATTACTATCCGCACGTCGGTGGGATACCGGTCGTGATCGTCCTGACGCAGCAGCCATGAACGAGGCGCCGGCGGTGATCGGCGTCGATCCGGGACGAAGCAAGGCCGGCTACGCGCTGCTCGATGCGTCGGGGGCCGTCTTGGAGGCGGGGATAGAGCCGACCGAGCGACTGCCCGAGCGCCTTCGCGAGCTCGCTCGCGGCCGCAATATCGCGGCGATCGCGCTGGGCCGTGGGACCAACTCCCGCCCCGTGAAGGCCGGGCTCGAGGCGCTCGGCCTGCCGGTTCATCTCGTCGACGAGTACGAGACCAGCCGCGAGGCCCGCGGCCTCTACTTCGCCGACCATCCGCCCCGGGGGTGGCGCCGGCTCGTGCCGCTCGGCTTGCAGCTGCCGCCGCGACCGATCGACGATTATGCCGCCGTCTTGATTGCGCGACGCTTTCTCGCAAGGGGAGCGGCGGCTCGATCTCCAAGATAGCTAATCCCCGCGGGCGCGTTCACGGCATCGCCTCATTCGCGGATTACAGCTTTGAAGAGCGGAGGGCAAGTGCGTCGGGTCGTCGGCGTCGTGGCAACGTCAGCGCTAATAGCGGCGCTCTGTCCTGCCATTGCGGCCGCGTCTGGTCTTCTGCCCGTGAGCGGCCGCTTCGATCTTGCGTCGCAGCTCATGCTCCGGCTCTTCGGCGAGACGACCGATTCGAGCGCCTCTTTTGCGGCCGCCCACGGCGACCTCAGCAGCGAATCGCCCCTGCGCGAGCTCGCTCTGCGCGTGCCCCCGGCCGGCGCAAAGCCCGGCTTTAGCGGGACCGACGGGGTGGCCTTCGCGCAAGACCATCTCGCCTTGAGCGACCTTTCACCCGCCGAAGTCTCCGACGTCGCCGCGGCCGTCGCATTTGCCACGAGCACCAGCATCGTGCGCTTCTCGCCGCCGGCGCTCGCGCAGGCGGGCGACGATCTCACCACGCCGGCCGCGCGCTTCACCGCGGCCTATCAAGCGCCGACCCAACCGGCGGTATCGCCCGATCCCGGAACCTTGGCCTTCGCGCCGCCCGAGATGCGTGCCCCCGATTTTCTGACGTCGTCGGCGCAGATCGGCACCGTGAAGTTCGATGGGCAAGCCCAAGGCTCGACGACGCAGACGCCACAGCTTTCGCTCGGCGATACCTCGGCCGGTGCGGGAGCGAACTTCGACCTGCGCGCCGGCAAGCGCAGCCTCGACGTCAATCTCTCGAGCGAATACGAGCACGTCGGCCGCAACGATGCCTCGGGCTTTACCGTTTCACCGCTCGATTCGGCATCGTCGTGGCAACTGCCGGGGGCCGGCGGCGCGCCGCTGCTCGTCCCGAGCTACGCCAACTTGAATCGTCTCTCGCTCGGCGCGGGACTCTCGGTCCCCGTGGTCCGCGGACTGACGTTGAACCTCAACTACGACGCGCAGCATCTCTACGGCGGATACGGCTTGCCGGGATTGGTGAATCTCGACACGATCAACAACACCTACGGCGGAAAGCTGACGCTTAACATTCCGCAGATCTCGAGCTCACTCTCGATCGGCGCCTACCAAGACCGATTCCAGGATAATCTCTCGCTCAACGGTACCACTCAGACGCGCGAGGACGTGAACTTTACCGTCAAGTTCTAGCGTGCCGCGTCGCCGCTACGCGCTCGTACGCTTCGTCATCGCTGCGGTCACGGCGGCACTCGTCGTCGGCCTCGGCGCCGTCCAGGTCGCATCGGACGCGCTGAACTCAACTGCCGCGGCCCCGCGAACCCTTCCACGCAGCATCCCCGTTCGCTTCGGTCTCTCGGTCTATCGCGTGCTCGACCGCGTCGCGCCGGCACCGTACGTCGAGACGAGCCTCGCGCGTGAGGCGCTCGCGCGCGGCGACGCAGACGCCGCGCAACGATACGCGGTACGGCTCCCGGCATCGCCCGTTCGCGACGAGCTCTTGGCGCAGGTCGCGCTCGCGCGCGGGCAGTCGCTCCTCGCCGCCGAGTACTTTCTCGCCGCTCCCGACCCGGCGGCCGTCAGCGCAAACGCGCAGGCGCTCGCGGTGCGCGCCCCGGCCGCGGGCTACGCGCTCGAGCGGCTGCTGGAGATTCGTCTCGAGCGAGCCGGCACGCATCCCGATGCCGTCGCCGAGGCATATTGGCAGATGGGACGCCTCGCGAATCGCCAAGCCTGGCGCGAGATTTCGGGCAGTCCGCGCCAACGCCGCTGGCTCGCGATCGCGCTGAACGATTTCTACGCCGCTGTCGGTCTCGCGCCGCTCTCGGAGCGCTACGTCGTCGAAGCGGCGAATCAGGCCGACTTGCTCGGCGATCGCCGGCGCGCGAGACTGCTCTTCGCACACGCCGCCGATATCGATCCGCGAAGCGCCGACGCGGTCGCGGGCCTCGGCGTCATCGCGTGGGAAGAGGGCGACCGGCGCGGTGCAATGGTTTACTTGGCTCGCGCGCGCGCTCTCGATCCGGACGCGTTGATGGTGCGAGCGCTCGAGCGAGATCTGCGGTGAGGGTTGCGCTCGACGCGCAACTGACCGTCGGCACGGCGACGGGAATCGGCGAGTACGTTCGCGGTTTGGCGGGCGCGCTGCGCAAGCGCGGGCTCGACGTCGTCGAACTGCGCGATCCGACGCTCGATCCGTGGCGCTTCGATCGTCGCGTTCTCTGGGATCAAATCGTTCTGCCGCGGCGCGCGCGTTCGAGCGGCGCGGCGGTTCTGCATTGCGCGGCCGGAACGATGCCGTGTACGGCTTCGCTTCCGATCGTAGTGACCGTGCACGACCTCGCGTGGCAGTCGGCCCAGTCGCACGCTCCGGCCTACGCGCGATACTATTTCGGTGCGTTCTCGCTGCGGCGGTATCGCCAGGCGGCGCGGGTGCTCGTCGACTCGCACTTCACCCGCGACGAACTCCTTCGTTACGATCCCCGGCTGCAGCCCGATCGCGTCATCGTCGTCTACCCCGGCGTCGCAACGGATTTTTCACGGATCGCCCGCGAGCGCGGCGACGAGCGAACGATCCTCGCGGTCGGAACGGTCGAACGGCGAAAGAATCTCGAGGTGCTCGTTCGCGCAATGCCCCGCCTCGACGGGGCGCGGCTGGTGGCGATCGGTCCGTTGACGCCGTATGCGAGTGAATGCCGAGCGCTCGCGCAGCGATTGCACGTCGACGATCGCGTCGAGATGCCGGGGTACGTGCCGCGCGAGCGGCTCTTGGAGCTCTACGCGCACGCGGCGGTTGCCGCGGTCCCTTCGAAGTACGAAGGGTTCGGCTATGCCGCGGCGCAGGCGCTCGTTGCCGGCCTGCCGTGCGTCGTCGCGCGGAGCAGTTCGTTGCCGGAGGTCGTGCGCGACGATGCGGGCGTCGTCGATGCCGACGACGTCGAGGGGTGGGCCGCCGCGCTTGCCGGCGCACTCGACGGCGAGTCCGAGGCGCGTGCCGCGCAGGCCCGCGCGGCCGCCGTCGAACGCTTCTCGTGGGAGAGCAGCGCGCGCAGCGTCGAGCAGGCGTACGCGCTAGTAGATCGGTGAGCCGGGGGCGCCGGGAGCGACGCTGCCGTCGTCGGCGCGAATACCAAACGCAGCGGAAGGCTCGAGCCGGCCTCGGGCATCGTCACGATCGTGACGCGCACGAAACCGTGCGCCGGCACGATGTATTGCCGCACTTTGTAGCGCGAGTAGGGCGGCACCTGATGCGATTGCACCAAGACGCCGTCGATCAAATAGGTTCCGGTCGCGCGCCCGCCGCGGGGATTCTCGTAGATCGCAATCGCTTGCGGGCTTCCCATCGGGTTCTCGACGTTGACGACGAACGATTGCAGCACGCCGTAATCGCCCGCCAGGGCCTGGCCTTGCAGATGGTTCGGCAGCGGAAGCTGACCGACGAGCAGCTCGAGATACTCCTCGTCGACGCGCCAGCGCGTCGCAAAGTGGAACTCGGCGATCGGATAGATGCCGCGCGCGTGTTTGTGCGTGCTTTCGAGCAATCCGGCCGATGCGGCCTCGTCGCCGGTGCCGTCGTCGTTCTGCGCGACGAGCGTCAAATGAACGTTTCCGCCCGACAAGACGCGCAGTTGGAGCAGGTTGCAGACGACGTTTCCGGGCGGGAGTTCCTGCGTGACGATATCGGTCGTGCTGTTGCCCGCGAGCGTCAAGAGCTGACCCTGGTTCTGCACGACGTTGATGAGAAAGCGTTTCGTGGCGGTATGTCCGACCTCCATCTCGTTGGACGACGGACCGCCGCGGCCGCTGATGAACTGCACGATCGAAGGCTCGCGCGAAAGGTTCGCGGCGTGCAGGACGATGCGCCGGTTCGGTTGGCCGGGCGGATTGTAATGGAAGTAGAGAAATCGCGAAGGCTGCTCGTAGCGCAGATCTGCGGTGAAGAGCGTGCCGTTCTCGGTGAGCCGCTCGGGATAATCGCTCACCATCAGCGAGTCGGGAGAGATTCTCGGAACCGCCACGTTCTGCACGTCGACGTGGGTCGAGCCGTCGACCTCGATCTCTCCGATTCCCTGAATGAGCACTGGAACGTCGAATGAGGCGACGTCGTCCTGCTCGAGCGCGCGGTGAACGGGAACGTCGTCGGAGGTCACAACGACTTGCGCGTCGGGTCGCGCTTGTGCGGCGCTCCTGACGGCTCGTGCGACCTGCTCCCGGACGAAGTCGGGCGCGGCGGGGTCGCCGGTCAACCGCAGGGTGATGCGGTCGGCGACCGCCCCCGCGTAAAATGCCACGCGCACGGGCACGTCGCGACGGATTCCGCGCACGTCGACGATCGTGACGGTCGTCGTTCCGGGGGCTTTGCCGACGACGGTTACGCGCTGCGAGGTCTGGTCGACGTAGACGCCGGCAATCGCCGGGTCGGCGACGGTTGCGGTAAGCGGACTGATCGCCGAACCGATCGCGAGATCGAAGGAATGGCCGACCGGAACGGTGGCGTTGTCGGGCGTTACGACGATCGGCGGCTGCGTCGCAGCGGGTGACGGAACCGATGTCGGAACGGCAGCGCCGGGCATCGCAGCCGGCGTAGCACCGGACGTGGCGGCGGGTGCCGGCGAGGACGAAGGGGCAGGCGAGAGCGTCTCCGGCGGCGCCGCGCCGATCGCGGCGAGAACCGCGATGAGGAACGCGGCTCTCGGAGCCGAGAGGCTCCTACGCAATTTGCGCTTCGGAATGCCTGACGGCCGAGGCCAAGAGCGTCTTGTATCCGACGCTCGGGAAGAGGACCGTGACCAGATCCCGCTCGGCGCGTTCGACCGTTCCGACGCCGAACTTCGGATGGTGGACGACGTCGGCGATCTTGAAACCGCCCGTGGCGGCTTGCGCATCCACACCGCGCCGCAGGGCGCGCAGGCAGTTGTCGCACGCGCCGCAGTTGACGACGTTGAAATCCTCGCCGAAATAGTTCAGGATGAAGCGCCGCCGGCAGGCGGTCGTCTCGGCGTACTGCAGCATCATCGCGAGCTTGCTCTGATCGTACGACTTCTTCGTTTCGTAGTTGGCGAGATTCAGTATGAGGTCGCGATGCTTGCGGACGGCTTCGGTCAGACCGTAGGCCGATTTTCCGACGTGCTCGATATAGCCCGACTTTTTGAGCAGCGCGAGAATTACTTTGAGCTTCGTCAGCGGAAGCTGAAGGATCTTGCGCAGGTCGATCATCGAGACGCCGTCGGCCTGCTCGCCGAAGACCTCGATCGTACCGAAGACGCGCTGAACCTCTTCGACGTCGGGATACTTGCCGGTTAGGAAGTAGTTCTGCACGCGGGTGTCGCTCATCCGGTAGATGAGGATGCACCGCGACGGAAGCCCGTCGCGCCCGGCGCGGCCGGCCTCTTGCGTGTAGGCTTCGAGCGATCCCGGGAGATCGTAGTGCACGACGAAGCGGATGTTCGGCTTGTCGATGCCCAATCCGAAGGCGTTGGTCGCGACGACGGCGCGAATCGCCTCGTCCATAAAGAGATTGTGCACCGTGGTGCGATCTTCTTTATGGAGCTTCGAATGGTAGACCGCCGCGGGAATACCGAGTTCGTCGTTGAGAAACTGCTGGACCTCGAGCGCGTTCTTGATCGTCGCCGTGTAGATGATTCCCGTGCCGCCCAGAGCTTCGTGCCCGGCGAATAGGCTGGTGAGAATCTTGAACTTGTCGGATTCCTTGTCGGCTTTGCGCGCTTCGTAGATGAGGTTGGGGCGATCGAAGCCGCGGACGATCGGCTTTACTTGGTCGATGCCAAGCTGGTGCAGGATGTCCTCGCGTACCGACGGCGTCGCCGTCGCGGTGAGGGCGAGAACGGTCGGATGGCCGAGCTTGGCGATGACTCCGCCGAGGGCGAGGTAGGCGGGACGGAAGTCGTGGCCCCACTGGCTGATGCAGTGCGCCTCGTCGACGACGAAGAGCGGCACGCGAATCGACTGGAGCAGTCGCAGGAAGCCGTCGTCTTCGAGTTTCTCGGGCGTCGTATAGACGATCCGAACGTTGCCGGACCGCACGCGCTCCCGCGCGCGCGCTTCCTGCTCTTCGGAGAGCGTCGAGTTGAGCGCGACGACGTCGGTGATCCCGCGATCGCGCAGCATATCGAGCTGATCTTTCATCAAGGCGATCAGCGGGCTGACGACGACCGTGGTCCCTTCGAGCAAGAGCGCGGGCAGCTGATAGGTCAGACTCTTGCCTGCCCCCGTGGCCAGAATGGCGAGCGTATCCTGGCCCCGTAGGACCCGGGAAACGACCTCTTCCTGGCCGGGGTAAAAACCGGCGAATCCAAACTTCTCTTGAAGCGCTGTGCGCAAATCCACGGGTATCGTCTATCTATCCCACAAATGACCAAGCGCCGCCGCCTGGGAAGCAACACTCATAACCGCTCGCCGGGAGGACTCGTTGCAACCATACCCTCCGGCAGGCGCCCTGAAACGGCCTGCTAAAGTTTGAGCGCCGTGTCCCTCTACCGCACCTGGCGCCCCCGAACGTTTGCCGATCTGGTTGGCCAAGATGCGGTTGTACGCACGTTGACCGCGGCGATCGAAAGCGGAAAGCTCGCTCACGCCTACCTTTTCTCCGGGCCACGAGGCTCCGGAAAGACCTCGGCTGCTAAGATTCTAGCACGCTGCATCAACTGCGAGAACGGGCCGACCGCCGTTCCGGACAATACCTGCGAGAATTGTCGGGCGATGCTGGCCGGGACCGCGCTGGACGTCCTCGAGATCGACGCGGCCAGCAATCGGGGTATCGACGAGATTCGCACGCTGCGGGAGGCGGTCAAATTCGCGCCGGCGACGATGCGCATGAAGATCTACATCATCGATGAAGCGCATATGCTCACCAAGGAAGGCGCGAACGCCTTTCTCAAGACGCTCGAGGAGCCGCCGCCGCACGCCGTCTTCATTCTCGCCACGACCGAGCCCGAGCGGCTGCCGGTAACGATTCTCTCGCGCTGCCAACGCTACGCATTTCGTCGAATCGCCGTGCCGGTCATGATCGAGAAGATGAAGGAGATCGCCGCGGCCGAGAAGATCGCGGTCGACGAGGAAGCGTTGGCGGCGATTGCATACCGGGCCGACGGCGGGTTGCGCGACGCGCTGACGATGCTCGAGCAGCTCGCCGCCTTCTCCGGAGGGAGACCCGCGACGATCGAGACGCTCGATCTTGCATTTGGGGCGACGAGCCGGACGTTTACGCAGGCGCTGCTCGACGCGGCGCTGGCGCGCGACGCGGCCGCGGCGCTGGCCGTCGTCGAGGAGGCGAGCGATGCCGGAAGCGATCTGCAGCTTCTCATCCGCTCGCTGATCGTAGCCTTTCGCAACCTCTTGGTAGCGCGAATCGATCCGGCGCTGCTCCTGCGCGATCTCGCATCGGAGGATGCAGCGCGCGTTGCGCGTGCGGCGGAAGGGATCTCGCAGGCAATGGTCCTGCGGGCGATACGAACCTTCGGCGACGCGCTCGCGCTCGCGCGTTCCGGCGGCAACGCTCGGCTCGAGCTCGAGACCGCGCTGCTGCGCTACATCCTCACGAGCGAGGATCCGACCCTCGACGCGCTCGCCGCGCGCGTTGCCGCCCTCGAAGAGCGTCCGGCGGCAACGTCCACGACAACGTCCGCTGCAATGCCCGCTGCGACGCCGTCGGCAACGGCGCCGGAACCGGTGGCAGAGCCGCCCGCCGCTGCCGACGTGAAGGCCGAACCGGAACCCAAGCGCGCAGCGACGATCTCGGTGCAGAAGGTTCGCGCGGCCTGGCAGAGCATCCGCGGCAAAATCGAGAGCCGGCGCCAGTCGCTCAGCGCTCCGTTGTCGCGCGCGGCGATCGATGCGGTCGAGGGGAACGCAATCGTGCTCAAGCTGCCCAATGCATGGAGCGCGGACGCTCTGCGCGACCACTCCGCGCTGATCGAAGCGGCGATCGCCGACGTTCTCGGCGCGCCGATGCAGGTACGGCTGCGCATCGATGGAAACGCAGCGCGCGCGGCGGCGGCCTCCGACGAGACTCCCGACGCGCTCTTCGATTACGCAAACGAACGGATACGGTAATCATGAATCAAGCTCATTTGATGGCGCAGTTCAAGAAGATGCAGGCCGAGATGCAGAAGGCGCAAGAAGAGCTCGCCAAGACGATCGTCAGCGGGAGCGCTGCCGGCGGCGCGGTAACGGTCGAGCTCAGTTGCGACCAGCGCGTGCAGCGGGTGAGGATTGCGAAAGAGGCCGTCGATCCCGACGACGTCGACACGCTCGAAGACCTCGTCGCGGTTGCGATGAACGATGCGCTGAGCAAGGCGAACGAGGCGTCGCAGAAACGAATGGCATCGGCGACCGGGGGCATACGCGTTCCGGGATTGATGTGACCCAGGTCGGACAGGCTCCTAGTCCCATTGCGCGGCTGATCAACGAACTGTCCAAGTTGCCGACGATCGGGCCGAAGACGGCGGCGCGTCTGGTCTTCTACTTGCTGAACCGTCCGCGTCACGAAGCGCAGAGTCTCGCCGAAGCGATACTCGCGGTCAAAGACAACGTCCGCTTCTGCTCCATCTGCTATTCGCTTGCCGAATCGGATCCGTGCGAGTTCTGCACGGACGATCGGCGCGACGGCGCGACCATCTGCGTCGTCGCGGAGGCGAAGGACGTCTACGCGATCGAGCGCACGGGCGCGTTCAAGGGACGTTACCACGTGCTGGGCGGCCTCATCTCGCCGATGGACGGAATCGGTCCGGGCCAGCTGCACGTCAAGGAGCTCGTCGAGCGCGTCGGCCGCGAAGACCCGCGGGAGATCATTCTGGCAACGAATCCGAACGCCGAAGGCGAAGCGACGGCACTCTACCTTTCGCGCTTGCTGCAGCCGCTCGGTGTCGTGGTGACGCGATTAGCCTACGGGCTGCCGATCGGCGGCGACCTAGATTATGCCGACGAGGTGACGATCGCCAAAGCGCTGGAAGGCCGGCGCGTGCTTTAAACTTTCCGATTGGAGCTTCCAATCGGCAGTGCCGACCGGTCTAATGATTCTTGATTAGGGCCGCCCGCGCCGCGCCGCGGTATCGTAGACGGCACCGGGTGTGGGGGAGAGAGGCGCCGTTACGAGTGCAGCGGCGCCTCTCGTATCAGGCAATCGCCCAGAGCGGCTCGACCCGGCTCGACGACGTCGCAGTAAATGCCCAACTGCGCTTCGCGACGCTCGGCGAGAAACCGAAGGATTCGCGGATCGCTCGGCGCGCCGCGCAGGTCGTAGTTGATGGTGACGCAGCGTTCGATCGGCTTGCGCACGCGCAAGCGCGCCGTTCCCACGCGCAGCTCGGCGCCGACGAGGTCGTCTTCATTTGCGTCGAAGCCGGCGACGCTGCGCACGAAGAAGTTCGGTCGAAAGCGTTCCCACTCCACCGCGTATCCGACGTGCGCGCTGACGCCGTCGAGCCAGCGGTCGACGACGATCGAGATCGGTGCGGCGTCGAAGAAGTGATCGCCGGGACGCAGTTCCACGTCGACGCCGCGATCGAGCGCGGCCGCGCACGCGATTTGTGCATCGGAGAGCAGATGCAGCCGGTCGTCCTCCTTACCGCGATAGGTCTTTCCCACGCGGGCGTGACCGTCGCGCACGAAGAGCGCGCTCGCGCGGTCGCCGGGAATGCCGGAGTCTGCGACGTCGACGCAGTCGAGCCGTACGCCGCGCAGTCCCTTGACCGGATATCGTCGCGCCGCCTCGATCGTTCCCAAGAGCATCGGCGCTCCGCTTCATCGGGGGTGATTGGATTGCCTGGCCCGAAGGCGCGCGCGAGATGGACCTGCGACCGCTCGACTTAGGCGGAATCTTCAACCGGGCGTTCGCGTTATACGCTCGTTACTTTGCGGCCTTCGCCGCGCTCGCGCTCGTGGCGATCGTGCCGTTCGCCATCGTGCAATACGCCGTCGACCTCTTCGAGCAACCGCAGCTCGATGCGTCGCTGGAGATCTTGCAGCATCCGGAGCGGTTGCGCGCGGAGCACTTGCCGGCGCTCTCGCCGGCCGCGCTCGGGCTCGCGCTCCTCTCGGTCCTCGTGGGCTACGTATTGCTCGCTTTCGCGACGAGTGCCGTCGGCGTCGGCGTCGCCCGCCTCTATCGCGGCGAACGCGTCGAGTTTCGCGCCTGTTACGCGGTCGTGGTCGCACGCTGGTCCTCGATCCTCGCGCTGGTCGCAGTCGCGGTGCTCGTCGTCTGCGCCGCGTACGGCGTCTCGATCCTCGTGGCGGCGATTCCCGTCTTTGCCGCCGCGGCCTTTGCCGCAGCGCTGCTCCCGTTCGTCGCGACGCTCGCGGTGAGCTTCGTGCTCGTCGCGATCGGTTTCGTGCTGCTCGCGCTCGTCGTTACGATCGCGTGTGCGCTCTACGGCGTCGTCGTCGAGGATCTCGATGCGGGCGCGTCGCTGCGATTGAACGCCGGACGGGTTCTCACCCGGCACGAGCTCGGACGCGCGCTGCTCTGCGGGCTTGCGGTCGGCGCGATTGCGAGCCTCTCGATCGCGCTCGCTGACATGCTCGGTTTCCTAGAGTTCTCGCATCTGCCGGCGGCCTACGTGACGATCGACGCAGCCGTTCGTACGCTCGTCACGCCGTTCGTTGCGCTGGTCTTGGCCGTCTACTACTTCGACCTGCGCGCGCGCGCCGATGCCAACGGGATCGCGCCGGGGACGGAGCTTGCGCGCACCGACGAGGAGCCGGCCTACGCGCCGACGGCGTATCTCTCTGGCGAAGAGCGCGCGCTGGTAAAGCGGTTCCTGGAACGCCGCGATGCGATTGCGCCGCAGCGCCGGCGCATCATCGCCGCGCAGCTTGCCGCTCCGGTGCGTCCACGCGTACCCGTCGACCTGCAGCCTCTGGACGACGAAGCGCTGCTCGAGCGCCTTGGATAGCCTCTAGCGGCGCAAGAGTTTCGCTGCGAGCTCGCGCGCGAATCGCAGCGCGTCGTTCTTGGCCCGCTCGTAGAGCACCGACGCTTGACTCTTCGACATATGGGCGCCGTGCTCGTGAAAGAAGGTGACGCCCTCACCGACGACGATCGTACCGGCGTAAGCGATCGCACCTTTAATAGCGATTCCCGCGACCGGAACGAAGCCGACGAGCTCGCGCGCCAGCGTGCGCCAACCGAAGCCGCCGCCGATAACCGGTAGAAGCTGCCACGTGCGCTGCATGTCCGGATCGCGGCCGTAGGCGGCATCGATATGCAGCATCAGCATCACCTGAATGCCGGTGATGGCAACCATGTCGCCGGCCGAAGCGAAGGCTCCCAGCACGATGCCTACGACCGGAATGTGATCGACGACCGCGCTTGCCAGCGCGACCTTGAGTGCGTTGTTCGACGCATCGCGCGTGAGTTTGGCGGCCACGATCTCGCGAAGCACCGGAAGGTTGCGTCCGACGGCGATCTCGACGCCGCTCGAACACTCGACCAGATGCGCGAAGAAGCGTCCGCGCAGCGGCTCGCGCGCGATTGCCGGAACGATATACTCGCTCCAAGCGCCGGCTACCGGGGGCGACGAGGGTCCGGATAGGCTCGCATTCGGATCGACGGTGAGCGCGAGAATCGGCACCCGCAGAACTCGCAGCGGCTCGAAGTCGGCCGCCGCGGCATCGCCGGCGCGCCCGAGAAAGATCACGGCGCGTACTTCGCTGGGATTGGTCACCAGCGGCGCACCGGGGTGAATCGTCTCTAAGCAGGCTGCGGCGTCCGGAAGAACGATGCCGTCGTTTCCGGCGAGCAAGAGCGCCCGCAGTTCGGCGACGAGCGCCGGATCGCCGCAGAGCAGAAAGCGAAACGGCTTGCGCACGTGCACGTGCACGGCCCGAGCGTCGATGCTCTTGCGAACGAGCGAGAAGAGATTGCGCGCGTCGGCGGTTGCCATCGTTGCTCCCTTAGAGGCCGAGCTTGTTCAGGTCGACGGCGAGGCTGCCGTCGGCTTTGCGCAGCTCTTTGGTGGGATCGTCGGTGTAGTCGAGGTAGACGAGTCCGAGGAAGATCTCCAATGGCCAGGCATGCATCTTATGCGCGTTCGCGACGTCGATGACCGTCTCGCCGCCGCTCTTTGCTTCGGCGATGACGCTCTCCGGCGTGCTCTTGATGTCGGCCGCGACGATCGTCGCGGCGGTCACGTCACCCGGCGTCAAACCGTCGTGGAGCATCGTGCGATAGTCGACTCCGCTCGAACCGAAGCGCTGCTGCAGCGCGTACTTCAGCGTCGAGTAGAGCTGCGGCGAGGTTCCTAGACCGAGCAGGGTGATCCGCGCTGAGAGCTGGCGCGAGCGAGCGAGGTTGAAGAGCTGGGATGCTTGCGAAGCGGCGGTCGCCGCCGCGTCGAACTCGTCGACGCACTTCTTCATCGAGGGCACCAACGCAGCGTACTCGTTCGGACTGATGTCGCCGCTATAGGTCATCGTCGCGTGGTCGAGCTCCTTGAGGAACTCGTCGAGATCGCCCAGCGATTGATCGACCTGCGTCAGCGAGGCACGGGCCGCGTCGACCGAACGCAACATCTCCCCGTCGGCGCGCGAGAGATCGTTGAGCATCTGCGGGTAGGAAGGGAAGAGCGCCACCGATTCGGTGGGAATCGGTTTCATGGCAAAGGGCGCGAGCATCTCGGTGTAGATGTCCGCGCTCTCCTTGAGCGCGCCGGTCTCTTTGTTCTTTTCGAGCGTACCGACGCCGCCGATCGGGCTCGTACCGCCGCCGGCGTCTTGCAGCGCGCTGTTGAGCGAGCGGGCCATTGAAGTTAGATTCTTTACGATCGCTTCGACGCGCGAACCGCGCCGAATGTTGACGCGGCTGAGGTCGGGAATCTCGTACTGCAGTGTATCGATCCGGCTCTGCACCGATTTGAACTGGTCTTTCCCCTCGGCCTCGCGCGCTTGAATCTCGACCGCATTCTGCGCGTGGGCGGTCTGCGCAGTATTTACGACGTCTTGTAAGTTCGCCGGCGGATCGCTCTTGGTCAGCTTTACCTCTTGCACTTCCATCTTGCGCAGCGCCGCAATGCGCTCGTTGGCGGTGGCGCGTGTCGCCGACGAACCGAGCTGCGCCGCCTCCGCAAGCGTCTGTTGGCTCTTGTTCGGCAGGCCGAGCGCGAGCTCGGATTGACCCAGCTCGAGCAACGCTTCGGAACTCTGCGGATCCTTCGCCAGCACCTGATCGAGCCGCAGGCGCGCGAAGTCATAACGCGCGCGCTCTTCGTCGCTCGAGGCTTGGACGAGCTGCTGCGCGGGCGTAACGACCGACGGGTCGAGCTCCGGATAACCCATCAGGTGGGCGACGCGGTTGGACGGATCGGGGTGGTCTTGCAGATACTTGGTGACCGCATCGCTATGCTCGTCTTGCAAGACGCCCAGATGCGCCATCATCGTCACCATCGACTCGGGATCGTAGCCGGCGCGCGACATGAGCTGTAGGCCGTACCGGTCGGCTTGAAGCTCGTCGCCGCGCTCGATCTTCGCCATCAGCCCGGCTTCGGCAAGCCCGCCGAACTCGTAGATGATCGGCGAAAACATCGAAGCGATGCCGAAGAGCAGATTGAGGATCTCCGCCTTCGAGTTGGTCGTGATGACGTGGCGCCGCTCGATGTGACCGGTTTCGTGTCCGACGACGCTCGCAAGCTCGTCGTCCGACTGGACGAAGTCGACGAGACCCTCGTTGACGTAGACGAAGCCGCCCATCGTCGCAAAGGAATTGATCTGGCTATCCTTGAGAATCTTGATCGAGTATGGAACGTCTTTGCGCTGCACCTGATTCCAAAGGTTGCCGGCGATGCCTTGCACGTACGCGTTGAGAAGCGGATCGGTCTCGACCACGCTGCTCGCAACGATCTGCTGGTCCTCCGCCTGCCCTGCGGCAATCTCGGCTTGCGTCGACATGGCGGGAGCCGGCGCGGGAGATGCGCCTACGAGCAGCGAGAGAATCGCGAAGATGGGAACCGTGCGGCGGAGCATGCTTTTCGACTTCCTTCTCTGTGTATTATATGTGGAGAACGCCAAGAAGTTGCGAATCGTTTGTGGATGGCGAGGGGGATGCGGTGCATTCTTCTCGCAAAGCGCGGCGTGACACTCTTACGAGGGCGGCTGGACGGCCTCGAAGTCGCGCTCGCCGGCCGCGACCTCGAGGAGGCCTTCGTCGAGCTGGAAGCTCGCTTGGCGGAGCAGCCGAGCTTCTATCGAGGGGCCTCCGCGACGGCCGATTTCGGCGATAACGAGCCGTCGGAGGCCGCCGTGACGCGCTTGCGCTCCCTTCTTCAAGCCGCCGGCGTCGAGCTGCGCGCGCTCCGCGGCTCGTTCGACGCACTCGAAGCCCTCGCCCAAGCGCAAGCGCTGCAGTTCCAGCGCTCGGAGCCGAGTCTCTCGGAAGCGGCGCGTTCGCTCGTCGCCGACTTTGCCGGCGCGCGCAACGACATCGCGCAACGGCGAAAGCGCGGCGAGGCGAGCGTGCGCCGCGTGCGGCTGGAGTCCGCGGAAGCGGCTCGCCCCGTCGAGCTTCGGCTGGTCGACGCGGCGCCGACGACCCTCTATCATGCGGCGACGCTGCGCGGCGGCCAGACGCTTCACCATACCGGAAATATCGTGGTCGTGGGCGACGTCAATCCCGGCGCCGAGCTCGTCGCGACCGGCGACATTCTGGTCTTCGGGCGGCTCGGCGGAATCGCTCATGCGGGAGCGCAGGGAGATGCCGAGGCTCGCATTTACGCGCTCGATCTCGCGGCAACGCAGTTGCGGATCGCAACCTTCATCGCTGCCGACGAGAGCGCCACACGCCGCGCCGCTCCGATTCCTGAAGCGGCGATCGTGCGCGAGGGGCAGATCACCATCGTGGCGCTCGATCGCCTCGCCGACTTCCAGGCCGGAGCGTCGCTGGCATGAGCGCGCGCAGGATCGTCGTCACCTCGGGCAAAGGCGGCGTCGGAAAGACGACGACGACGGCAAATCTCGGAGCGACTTTGGCCAAGCGCGGCAAGCGCGTCATCCTGATCGACGCCGACATCGGCCTTCGCAATTTGGACTTGGTCCTCGGCTTAGAGAAGCGCATCGTCTTCGACCTCGTGGAGGTCGCCGAAGGGCGCTGCCAGCTTCGCCAGGCGCTCATCAAAGACAAGCGCTTCGATTCGCTCTCGATCCTGCCGGCCGCACAGACGCGCGAGAAGGACGCGATCACCGCGGAGCAGTTTGCCGGAATCGTCGAGAGCGCCGCGGAGGTTTCCGATTACGTGCTGATCGACTGCCCGGCGGGGATCGAAACCGGCTTTCGTAACGCCGTCGCCGGGGCGACCGAAGCGATCGTCGTCACGACGCCCGAGGTCAGCGCGATCCGCGACGCCGACCGCGTCGTCGGAAAGATTTCCGAGGCGGGGAAGCCGATTCGCTTGATCGTCAACCGGTTGCGCCCCGAGATGGTGCGTAGCGGCGACATGCTCTCGGTCGAAGACGTCTGCGACGTGCTCTCGATCGAGCTGCTCGGCGTCGTGCCCGACGACGAAGAGGTCATCGACACCACCAACCGCGGGGAACCGATCGTCCTCAACGAGACGAACCGCCTGCGAGCGATCTACGAGAAGATCGCGCGGCGCCTCGAAGGTGAGCTCGTTCCCTTCACCAGCTTCGACAATCAAACGTTTTTCGGGCGCCTGATCGGCGCGTTGAAAGCAGGGTAGGGCTTTGCATCAACTGCAAGACGACGACCACGTACTCCAAGCCGCGCCGCAAGCCGCGGCGCCCGCCAAGCTGGGGCGCGCGATCGTTCTCACCTCGGGCAAGGGCGGCGTCGGCAAGACGACGACGACGGCGAATCTCGGCACGGCGCTGGCCAGCCGCGGCGCCGGCGTGGTGCTCGTCGATGCCGACGTCGGATTGCGCAATCTCGACATCGTCCTCGGCTTGGAGAGCCGCGTCAAACACCATCTGCTCGACGTGCTCGAGGAGCGTCGTCGAGCTCGACGACGCCCTCGTTCCCGATAAGCATACGGAGCGGCTCTTCTTGCTCGCTGCGGCGCAATCGCGCGAGAAAGACGAAGTCGAGACCGCTGCAATGCAGGCGCTCGTCACCAGACTGCGCGAGCGCTTCGATTACGTGCTGATCGACAGCCCCGCCGGGATCGAGCTCGGCTTCAAGAACGCCGTCGCCGGCGCCGACGAGGCGATCGTCATCTGTACCCCCGAAGTCGCCGCCGTCCGCGACGTCGATCGCGTCGTCGGTCTGTTGGGAAATCGCTTTCACCCGCAGTTGGTGATCAACCGGCTCCGGCCGCAGCTCGTGCAGAAAGGCAAGATGCTCTCGGTCGAAGACGTCAACGCGATCTTGCGCCTGCCGCTGCTCGGCGTCATCGCCGACGAGCCGGAGATCATCGTGACGACGAATCGCGGCGAGCCGCTCGCGCTGCGCATGGCGACGCCGACCGGCGCCGCATACCACGCGATCGCGGCGCGTCTCGCCGGTGAGGACGTTGCGGCACCGATGCCGGCGCCGGCGAAAGTCTCGCTCTTCGAGCGGCTCGGCTCGATGCTCGGAGGAAAGCGCCGGTGATCGAGTTTTTGAAGCGCCTCTTCCGTCAGCAGGGCTCGAGCGCGACTGCAAAGGAGCGCTTGCGTCTGGTGCTCATGACCGACCATCTCGAACTCGCACCCGAGATGATCGAGGCGATGAAACGCGATCTCGTCGACGTGATCTCGCGCTTCGTCGAAGTCGACCGCGAGAAGATCGACGTGAGCTTCGAGCGGCAGGACCGGACGCTCGCCATGCTGGCAAACATCCCGATTCTCGCCGTCAATCGGCCGAGCCCAAATGGAAACGGGACCGTCGCGCAGGAATCGCCGGCGCCGCCCGCATCGCCTGCAACGCAAGCATCGGTGCCGCCGAAGCCGCCGGTGCGCAAGCGGCGAAAACGCAAGAAGGCGCAAGGCGCTTCGCCGGCACCGGCTCCCGCCGCCGCGCAGTAGCGCGCCGACGAGGAGCCTTCCACCCTCGTCCGCGTAAGAGTAGCAGCTATGGCGGTAGGACTGCTTCGTGCCGATACCATGCGCTACGTGCGCAACTTCAACTGGTATCTCGCGATCGCTGCCTTGCTCGTGTCGTTGTTGGGGATCGTCTGCGTCCGCTCGGCCGGGTTGCACGCGCCCACCGCCACCGGAGAGTTTAAAAAGCAGATCCTTTACCTGCTGCTCGGCTTGGCGGCGATGTTCGCCGTGTCGCGCGTCGACTATCGGACGTGGCAGCGCTGGGCACCGGGGCTCTACGTCGTCAACCTGCTCCTGCTGCTCTTCATTCTGCGCGGCGGTCACAGTGCGATGGGCGCGCAGCGATGGATCTCGCTCGGTCCGCTCGGCACGTTCCAGCCCTCCGAACCGGCGAAGCTCGTTATTGCCATTTCGCTCGCCGCCGTACTCTGCCGGGGCACCTACGAGAATCTACAGACAATCTACAAGCCGCTTTTGACCGTCGCGATTCCGGCGCTGCTCATCTTGAAGCAGCCCGATCTCGGCTCGTCGCTCGTCTTGCTCGCGATCATGACGGTCGAACTCTTCTTCGCCTTGCCCAAGCTCGGCGACTTCGGCATCTATCTCCTGGGCGTGCTCGTCGTGGCCGCCGCCGCGCTCGGTACCAACGCGGTGCTCAAGCCCTTCCAGCGCGCGCGGCTCTTCGTCTTCCTCAATCCCAGAGCCGATCCGCAGGGCGCCGGGTATAACCTGAACCAATCGAAGATTGCCGTCGGCAACGGCGAGTGGTTCGGCCGCGGGCTCTATCACGGCACGCAGACGCAGCTTAACTTCGTGCCGGAGCATTCACGCGATTTTATCTTCACCGTCTTGGCCGAAGAGTGGGGCTTCGGCGGGGCCGCTGTCCTGCTCGCGCTCTACGCGGCGCTCCTCTACGGCGGGATCCGCACGATGCTCAGCGCGCGAGACCGGTTCGGCTTTCTGCTGGCCGCGGGACTGGTCGGGATGCTCTTCTTTCACGTGCTGGTGAACCTCGGCATGACGATCGGGATCATGCCGATCACCGGAATACCGCTGCCGTTCATGTCGTACGGCGGCTCTGCCATGCTTACCGACTTCGTGGCGGTCGGCATCCTCCTCAACATCTACTCGCAGCGGGACCGCGACGTGCTGGGCAACGCCTAGAAGGGCGGGCGTACGCCCGGATGGCTCGGGCGCAGGGCCGTTCTCCCCGCGCCGGGAACAGAAAGAGCGGCTGCGCCGGCTGGCCCCGTCGATTCGACGAAGGGCCGTCGGCAGAGGTTTTTAACTAGAATTTTTTCGAGAGCTCGCCGTTGCGGCGCGGAAGCGCCGCCCGCAAGCGCCCCGTAGAGGGTTAGCGCGGCGGCCGGCCGGCTCGCGTGATTTGAGGAAAATTTGTCGAGCGAGATATTGATCTCGAGCGACCCGTGGGAAAACCGGGTCGCCATACTCGAGGACGGCGAGTTAGCCGAACTCTACATCGAGCGCGAAGAGAAGGTCATCGGCTCGATCTACAAGGGCAAAGTACAGAACGTGCTCCCGGGCATGGGGGCCGCCTTCGTCGACATCGGTTTAGGGCGGAACGCCTTCCTTTACGTCGACGACATCAACAAACAGCCGCTGAATATCGGCGACGTCGAGATCACCCAAGGCCATAGCGGCTTTACGATCAGCGAGAAGGTCAAACGCGGCGACGAGGTGCTGGTGCAGATCGTCAAGGAGCCGCGCGGCCTCAAAGGGGCGCGTATCTCCACCAACATCTCGCTGCCGGGCCGCTATCTGATCTTGATGCCGACCGGCAAGTACTCGGGCGTCTCGCGCAAGGTCGAGTCGGCCGACGAGCGCAACCGCCTCAAGGGCGTGATGAAGCGCATCCGGCCCGAAGGAATGGCGACCGTCGGTGCGGACGGCCGCGGCCGGCGCGAGCGAGGCCGAGCTGATCGCCGATCTCGGCGTGCTCATCCGCATGTGGCACGGCATTCTCGAAACATACAAGCGCGCGCCTTCGCCGTCGCTGCTTCACAAGGACATGAATCTCGTCTACAAGGCGGCGCGCGATTTCATCACCGCCGACGTCGATCGCGTTCTGATCGACGACGAGGAAGAGTACCGCAAGATTCGCGACCTCCTGCAGCTCTTAGGGCCGCAGTACATCAGTCGCATCGAGCACTACAACTCGGGCCGTTCGCTCTTCGACGATTACAAGATCGAGGACGAGTTGCAGAAGCTGATGCGGCCGAAGATCAATTTGCCCTCGGGAGCCTCGATCGTCATCGAGTCGACCGAAGCGCTCACGGTCATCGACGTGAACTCGGGAAAGTTTACCGGCGGGCGGAATCTCGAAGATACGATTCTGAAGACGAACATCGAAGCCGCCGAGGAGATCGCACGGCAGGTGCGCCTTCGCGACATCGGCGGCATCATCGTCGTCGACTTCATCGACATGGCTTCGGAGGCGTCGCGCGACCGCGTCGTTAAGACCATGGAGGATCATCTGCGTCGCGACCGGACCCGGGCGACGATCCAATCCTTTTCGAATCTCGGCCTGCTCGAGTTCACCCGCAAGCGCATCGGTAAAGATCTCGGCAGTCAGCTGCGCGGCGCCTGTCCGACCTGCGCCGGGATGGGCAGCGTCATGTCGGCACAGTCGGTTGCCATCGAGACCTTCCGGCGAATTCGTAATGAGGCGAACAACGGCATCGCCGGCGACGTCGTCGTTCACGTCGCGCCGACGGTCGCCGTGCAGATGGATTATTGGTATGAGGAGGAGTGCGCGGAGCTCGCCCGCGCGATCGCCCATCCGATCCACGTACGGGTCGATCCGATGATCCATCCGGAGAAGGCGCGCATCGAGTCGGTCGCCGGATTCAAGGAACGAAAGGATCACGTCGTCCGCGTCGGCGACGAGCACGAAGTCGAACTCTTGCCCGGCCGGCTGCCGAACCCGACCTCTGCCGCCGCCGTCGTCGACGGACATCTCGCCGAGGTCGAGAACGCCGCGAATAGCGCGGGCAACTTCGTACGCATTCGAATCATCGACGTCGAGGACAAGGACGACTACGTTCTCGCCGAGCTGGTAACCGCCGGCGTCAAAGCGAAGCGCAAGCGGCACGGGCGGCGCGCGGAAGTCTCCGCCGCCGAACAGACGCGGCAGCTGCGCGAGCTCGCCGAAGACGCGGCGCGCCAATCGGCATCGCGTCCGCCGATCGGTATCTCGGCGATTACCGAGGAAGAGGAGGCGCAAGACAAAGCGCTGCGCGCCGAGCGTAAAGGCGAGGCGCAGCCCGATGCGATCATCATCGCCGAAGGCGCGGTTCACGCGCCGGGCGACGGCAAGCGTAAGCGACGCAGGCGGCGTCGCGGGCGCGGCCGCGACGAAGCGCCCACCGCGCCGATCGTCGAGGAGACCGCGACCCCCGCTCCGCTCGAAGCGTTTTCGGGCGACGGTGCCGGCCAACACCGCCGTCGCCGGCGACGGCGACGGGGACGCCGGGGGCGAGGCGGCGGTGGAGACGGCGCGGTGCATACGGCCGCACTCTCGATGCCGCACGAACCGTCGCGAGCGATCGCGCCGCGCAGCGAAACGCCGCCCGCCGTCGAGGCGCCCCCGCCGAGCCTGACCGCGCCCGGCGAAGAGCCGATGCGAACGAAGCCGACGCGTCGCCGGCGCACGCCGCGCGCGGCGGTTAGCAGCGAGCTCGAGGCGACGGGAAGCGCGCTTGCCCTACCGGCGCCGGAACCCAAAGCGCGGCGCACGCGTAAGAAGGCCGAGCCCAAGAGCGAGCCGGGCGTCGCTTCGACGAGCGGCGGGAAGCCGAAGACGGCGCGTAAACGAAAGACCGCAACGACGGCCTCTCGCAAGAAGAAGAGCTCTTAGCCGCCGTTCTCCTGGCTCATGTGCGCGAGCTTGTCGTTGAGATACTGAATCGCGCGCGCGAGCTGCTCGTCTTTGGACGGTTGGCCGAACTGCGCGTGCTTGTTTTCGCTGACGACGATATCGGGCGTAATGCCGAGATGGTTGATGTCGCGGTTGCGCGGCGTGAGATACCGCGCGGTCGTGATCTTGATCGCGCTCTTATCGGGAAGCGGAATGATCGTTTGTACGACGCCCTTGCCGAAGGTCTTCGTGCCGATGATCGTCCCGACGCTGCTATCTTGAATCGCGCCCGAGGTGATCTCGGAGGCCGACGCCGTGTAGCCGTTGACCAGGACGACGAGCGGTACCGGATTGATCGCGGTATCGTCGGCGTCGAGCGTGGTGATGTTCGACGCGCGCGACTCGACCGAAACGATCGGTCCGCTCGGAATGAACTTCGAACTCACCGCGACGGCCGCTTCGAGATAACCGCCGCCGTTGTCGCGAAGGTCGAGTACGAGCGCTCTCGCGCCCTCCTTCTGTAGACGGTCGAGCGCCGCATTGAGCTCGTCGCCCGTACCGCGGCCGAAGACCGTCAACGCGACGTAACCGATTTTACCGGGAAGCATCTTCTCGTAGACGCTGAGTTGATGGATCTTCGCCCGGGTGATCGTGATCGGCGCAGGCAGCGTGTTGCTGTCGCGCTCGATCGTCAGCGTTACCTTCGTGCCTTCCTTACCGCGCAGCTTTCCGCTGGCCTGGTTGAGGGTCAAGCCCTTCGTCGTCGCACCGTCGATTGAGATGATCAGATCGTCTTGCTGGATGCCGGCCTTGTCGGCAGGTCCGTCCGGAACGACGTTCTCGACGGAGATGTACTTCGTTTTATCGTCGACCTGAATGACGATGCCCGTGCCGCCGAAATCTCCGCCGTCGAGCCCTTGATTGAGTCCGGCAAAGTCTTTGGGCGTGAGAAAGACGGTGTAGCGGTCTTTGACCGACTTCATCATCCCGTCGAGCGCGACGTAGGTAAGATCGTGGAGGCTAAACTTCGAATTCGATTTCGTTGCGGCGGTTTCGACCTCGCGATCGATTTCGCGAACGTCGTTCGACGCGACGTTGCTCGCATGCATGACCGGAAGCTCGGCCTGCTTGACGCCGGCCGTTCGCATCGCCGCGAGGAGCTGCGCTCGAATCGCGTCGAGAACGACCTGTGGATCGACCTTCTTATAGAAGTTATCGGTCAAATAGCCGTAGCTCGTAGCGATCTCCCCCGCATCGACCGAGGACAGGTGCGTCCCTTGCGCCGCGACGGCGACGGTGAGTTGAAAGAGGCTCGCGCTGAGCGCGCCCGCCCAGAGAATCGAAAGAAAGCGTTTCATGATCTCCACATTAACGGTTGGGGGCGAGGAATCGTGCCTTGGCCACCGCGAGTTGCTTGTCGGCAGGCGTGTCGATGAGCGACGGGTTCAGGCTTTGATCGACGACGACGTCGGGCTCGATGCCGTGGTGCTGGATGTCCCGCCCGGCCGGCGTCACGTAGCGCGCGGTCGTAATCTTAAGCGCACCATCGTCGGGAAGCGGAAAGATGCTCTGCACGACGCCCTTGCCGAAGGTCCGCGTGCCGACGAGCGTCGCGAGCCGGTAATCTTGAAGCGCGCCGGCGGTAATCTCCGAAGCGCTCGCAGTGTACTTGTTGACGAGCAGGACGAGCGGATGGAGGCCGCCGATCGCGTCGCCGAGCGCCCCTTGACTCGTGCGTTGGCCGTCGCGCCGAATCGTCGAAACGATCGTGCCCTGCGGGATGAAGAAACTCGAGATCTCGACGGCAGCATCGAGAAGGCCGCCACCGTTGTCGCGCAGATCGAGAATGTATCCGCGAGCGCCGTGTGCGCGCCCGTCTAAGAGCGCCTTGCGAATCTCGTCGGCCGAAGTCGTGCCGAAATCCGAGAGGCGGATATAGTCGATCCCGTCCTCCATCTTCGCCCGCACCGTCGGCACGTGAATGATGTCGCGCACGATCGCGTAGGAGCGCTCCTTCGAAGGAGCGTTGAACGCGTGAACGCGCATGCGAACGATCGTGCCGGCTTCGCCGCGAATCAGCGCTTCGACCCGGTCGATGTTCAAGCCGCGCACGTTCTTGCCGTCGACGCTATCGACGATGTCGCCGGGCTTCATCCCGGCTCGTGCGGCCGGCATCGCTTCGATCGGCTGCACGATGATCCGGCCGTCCTTGAGCTGATAGATATAGACGCCGATTCCGCCGAAGTTGCCGCCGGAGAGCGATTCGTTCAAACCCTGAATTTCGCGGGGAGAGAGATAGACGGTATACGGATCCCGGACGGAGTTCATCATGCCGCGCAGCGCGGCGTCGGTTAGGTCGTCGCGTCCGTTCGGGCCGACGTCGGCGGCGTAGTGCTGCTGGGCGTAGGCCAGTACTTCGGCGGCGCGTGCGGCGTCTTGACTCGGATCACCACTCGCGGTCTCGGCGGGCAGCGTCGCGTTACCGATCTTCTTCTGATTGAGGTACGTGCGGAGCGCCGTGGCTTCGCCGGCGATCGGGGTCTGCGGATCGATCGGTTTGTAATAGGTGCTTTCGAGCTTGCGTAAGGCGAGATTGACGACGATCGAACCCTCGGCCGCGCGGGGTGCGAAGAGATCGTGCAGATCGCCGGTCGTCGCGACCTCGAGCACCGATTGGCGCGCGATCATACCGGTCTGCAGACCGATGGCGAGCGTGCCGACGATTGCAAGCGCGACGAAGAGCGAAACGACAAACAGAAGGCGTGGGAAACGAGTCATGGATTCCTTTTAGTCAGTACCCGCCGTGGCGGCCTTTGAGTTGCTCTTCCTCAGAGTACTCGCAAAGTCTTAATGAAGGCGGGGGGCCGGGTCGACGGGCTTTCCGGCTATCCGAACCTCGAAGTGGAGATGGGGCCCGGTCGATTGCCCGGTCGAGCCGACGGCACCGATCGCCTGACCGCGCTGAACCGACTGCCCTGCCGAGACGTACATCGCGGAAAGATGGCCGTATCCCGTCGAGTAGCTCCCGCCGTGATCGATCAGGATGTAGTTGCCGTAGCCGCCGTACCACTGTGACATAATAACGGTTCCGGCCGCGGCCGCGGTTACGGTCGTCCCCGACGGAGCGGCAATATCGAGGCCTTGATGGAACTCCGGGGCGCCGCCGAAGGGATTCGAACGCCAGCCGAAGGGCGAGGTGATCGTTCCGGTCACCGGCCAAGAGAAGCTGCCGAGCCCACCCTGGGTCTCTACGCCGCCGGCGATGCCTTCCGCGCGATGCTCGGCGGCAATCGCGCGCTCGCGCTCGAGAATCAGGCTCTCGAGGGCCGCTTCCTCGGAGGCCGAGAGGCTCTCGATCTCGGCGACCTGCGAGGCGACGCTGTGCCGCTGCACGGAGGCGAGCTCGACGAGATTGCGCCGCTCGTCAGCCAACGAGTTGAGCTGGCTGCGAGCCTCTTGTTGCGCCGTCTCCTCTTGTTGCAGCTCCATGCGCGTGCGCTCGAGATCGGCTTCAATCGCCGCGACGCGTCTCTCGGCGGCCTTGCGCGAGCGGATCGTCCGTTCGTTGGCGGCGATCAGCAGGCGCAAATCCTCCCAGCGTTCGACGAAGTCGCTGAACGAACGCGCGGCGATCAGCGTGTTGACGTACGAGAGATCGCCGTATTCGTAAATGTTGACCAGCCGCCGTTTGAGCAGCTGGTCGTGCAGCTTGAGCGACCGCTGCGCGGCGTCGAGCTCGATGGCGTTCCAATCGATCCGCCGCTGCGTCGACGCTTGTTGCGCGGTGAGCGACTCGAGGTGATCGTTGACGGTACCGATCGCCGCGGTCGTCTCGCCGAGCTGGCGTTGGAGATCGTCGTAGTGGAGCGTTACGGCGTGCAGCTCGGCGCGCTTGGCATGCAGGCGCGACTGCGTCTGCGCGGCCCTGGCGCGCTGCGCTTCGATGCGCTGCTCGAGGGTCGATCCGGCGGCGACCACGGGGACGAGCGCGAGTATGGCGGCGGCGAGTGCGAGTCGAACCTGCATGCGGCTAGCCTACGTCCGCAGATGACGCCCGACGGAGACCCACGAGGCAACGATCCCGATTGCGGCGCCGACTACGAGCAGCTCGGCGGCGAGGATCCGACCGTCGACCGGAACGACGGTCAGCTGCGCCCACGGCAACGCTTCGAGTAAGCGCGGCCAGAGTGCCGCGCGCGCGGCGGCGAGCAGCGAGACGGCAACGAGCGCACCGACCAATCCGTCGAGCAGCCCCTCGCAGATGAAGGGCAGGCGGATGTAGGTATTCGTCGCGCCGACGAGTTGCATGATCGCTATCTCGCGACGCCGGGCGAAGACGGTCAAGCGAATCGTATTGGCGATGATGATTCCGGCGACGGCGAAGAAGACCACGATCACGGCGATGCTGATGCGCCGGAGCACCGCGCCGAGCTGGAGCAGACGCTGCACGATCTTCTGTCCGTAGACCACGTTATCGACGCCGCTCAAACGGCGCACGCTCGCCGCGATCGCCGGAACGTCGTCGGCGACGCGCGCTTTGATGCGGAACTTGTCGGGAAGCGGATTCTCGGTTAGCAGCGCGGTGTCGATCGTTCCCTTCGTGCGTTCGCGCAGCTCCGCCAGACCCTGCTTCTTGGGAACGTACCGCGCCGACGCGACCCGCGGATCTCGCGCGAGGAAGTGGGCGATCGCGGTGACTTGCTGGGGCGTTGCGTCCGAGCGAAGATATGCCGAGACCGAAATTTCATCGAGCAGCTGACGGCCGGCATCGGCGACCGCCGCGCGCACGAATAGGAAGAGGCCGAGCAGCACGATCGTAATCGCAACCGTTCCTATCGCGGTGGCTTGCATTCCGGCGTTGCGCGAGAAGTTGCGCAACACCTCAGCCAGAAAGAACTTGACTTTCCCGGAGTCCAAGATAGTAGTATCCTCGCTCTTCGTCGGTGGCGATGCGTCCGTCGTCCAGACGCACGACGCGGCGGCGCATGCGATCGACGACCGCCTGATTGTGCGTCGCAACGACGACCGTCGTACCCTTGAGATTGATGCGTAAAAGCAGCGCCGTGATCTCGGTGGTATTCGCCGGATCGAGATTCCCCGTCGGTTCGTCGCAGAGCAGAATCTTCGGATTGTTGACGAGCGCTCGCGCGATCGCGGTGCGCTGCTGCTCGCCGCCGGAGAGCTCGCCGGGATACATCCGGCTCTTATGCGAGAGTCCGACCAGGTCGAGGACGCGGGGTACCTGCCGCATGACGTCGCGCGTGTGCGCGCCGGTTACTTGCATTGCGAAAGCGACGTTCTCCCAGACCGTCTTGTCGACGAGCAGCTTGAAATCTTGAAAGACGACGCCGAGATGGCGGCGCAGCGCCGGGATGCGGCTGCGGCGGAGGCGGTCGACGCGAATTCCGTCGACGATGATTTCGCCGGTGGTCGATTTGGCCTCGCGATAGAGAAGGCGCAGCAGACTCGACTTGCCGGTTCCGGAATCGCCGACGAGGAAGACGAAGTCGCCCTTCGCAATCTCCAGAGTGACGTTGTCGAGGGCGCGTACTCCGTTGGGATAGACAAGCGAAACGCCGCGGAGGGAGATCATCGCTGAGGTAGGAGGTTTAGCAAGGGACAGGGGCTATACCTTTGCCATGGACTTCGATTTAACCGACGAGCAAAAGGCCATCCAGGGCCTGGCGCGCGAGTTTGCGCGTGACGAGGTTCGGCCACGCGCCGAAGAGATGGATCGCAACGAGCGATTCCCGTATGAATTGGTCGCGAAGTTGGCCGAGCTGGGCTTTATGGGTCTGCCCTTTCCCGAAGAGTACGGCGGCGCCGGCGGCGACACGGTCAGCTACGCGCTCGCCGTGATGGAGATCGCTCGCGCCGACGCCTCGACCGCGATTACGATGGCCGCGCACGTCTCGCTCGGAGCCACGCCGTTCTACCTATTCGGCACCGAAGCGCAGAAGCAGAAGTATCTCGTGCCGCTCGCGCGCGGCGAGATGTTGTGGGGATTCGGTCTCACCGAGCCGAGCGCCGGAAGCGATGCCGGCAACGTGCAGACCAAGGCGGAGCTGCGCCACGGCAAGTGGGTCGTCAACGGCACGAAGGCCTTCATCACTAACTCCGGCACCGATATCACGGGCGGAACGACGATCACCGCGGTGACGGGGCGGCGACCCGACGGATCGCGGGAGATTTCGAACGTCATCGTTCCGCAGGATACGCCGGGATTCACGCGCAGCCGAAAGTACGCGAAGATGGGTTGGCGCGCCTCGGATACGCGCGAGCTCTCATTCGCCGATGCCGAAGTCCCCGAAGAGAACTTGCTCGGTCGCCGAGGCGAGGGCTACCGGCAGTTTCTCTCGATCCTCGACGGCGGGCGGATCTCCGTTGCCGCGCTCTCGATCGGACTGGCGATGGGCGCGTACGACGAGGCGCTCTCGTATGCGCGCGAGCGCCATGCCTTCGGCAAGCCGATCAGCAAATTTCAGGCGATCTCGTTCAAACTCGTCGACATGCTGACCGAGATCGAGCACGCGAAGCTCATGATGCTTCGCGCCGCCTGGGAGAAGGATCAAGGGCGCGATTACGTGCAGGCCGCCAGCTTCGCAAAACTCTTCGCCGGCGAGCTCTCCCATCGCGTCGTGAACGAAGCGCTGCAAATCCACGGCGGATACGGCTTCATGGACGAGTACCCGATCTCGCGGATGTACCGCGATCAGAAGATCAACGAGATCGGCGAAGGCACCAACGAGGTGCAGCGGCTCGTCCTGGCCCGGCTGATGGGGCTTTAGGCTCCTAAGGAGTGGTGCGTGGGCGAGCAAATTTTCGCTGCAGCGTCGATCGTCATATCGCTCATCGCGCTCGGCCTTTCGAGCATCTTGCTGACCCGTCAGAACAAGCAGATCGAACACGAGCGCAACGCGCTGGCGATTCTCGAAGCGATCGGCCGGCTCACCGATCCGGCGATTCTCGCCGCGTTCGCGCAGCTCGAAGACATCGGGGGGCGTTATGCCGACGACGATACGCTGCGCACTGAGTTCGACGGCTCGCCGGACGACCACGCGCTGGTGCTCGTCGCGCAGTACGTCGAAACGGTTGCCTGCCTAGCTCGACGACGCGTACTCGATCCATCGCTCCTCGTCGATGCGGTCGGCTTCATGCTGCGCTCGCGCTGGAATACCATTCGTCCCTTCGTCGAGCGTTTACGGCGCGTTCGAGGCAACGAGTACCTCTTCGAGAACTTCGAATGGCTCGCAATGTTCAGCACGTGGTGGAAGGAGACGCCGCGGCCGCCGCGCGACGCCAACTACGATCCGAACCAGTTCTCCGGCGTCGAGTTCAAAGTGTAGGAAAGGAACAGATCGATGAATCGTTCGCTCCGTCTGGCGGTCGCTGCCGCCGTTGCGATCGGCGTACTGAGCGCGCCGGCGCTCGCCGCGCTCTCGACCGGTAGCAAAGCTCCGGACTTCACCCTCCAAGCGACGCAAGGCGGGAACGCCTTTACCTTCAATCTGGACGCCGCGCTCAAGAAGGGTCCGGTCGTCCTCTATTTTTATCCCGCGGCGTTCACGACGGGATGCACGATCGAGGCCCACGAATTCGCCGATGCCATCGATCAGTATACGGCCCTCGGCGCGACGGTTATCGGAGTCTCGCACGATCCGCTCGACAAGCTGCAAAAGTTCTCGGTCAGCGAATGCCGCAGCAAGTTCGCCGTCGCCGCCGACACGAATCAGACGGTGGAGAAAGCATACGATGCGATACTCGCGCAGCATCCGCAGTACGCGAATCGAACCTCGTACGTCATTGCTCCGGACGGAACGATTATCTATACGTACACGAGTCTCGACCCGTCGCTGCACGTTGCGAACACGCTAACCGCGCTCAAAACCTGGAAGGCCGACCATGCAAATCCCATAGCTAGCCCCTGAGCATTCAGGAACCTACCTTAGAGATGGGCTTAAATCAGCGCTTCCCTAGGAGGCGTCGTCTTGGGCGAAGAGCTGCTGCGACCGCGGCAGCCGCTTCGAGCTCGAACCGGCGTCGAGCGCAGTGACCGCGCGCGGCACCACGTCGATCGGCGGAATCTCCGCGAGCTCGTCGCCGCCGAGCGAGGCTTCGTCTTTGAGCTTGCGCCCTTGCGGTAGCAGCTTCGACTCGTAGGAGCCGACGGCGAGGTTGAAGGCGTTGACCGAACGTTCGAGATGTTTGCGCACCTCGACGAGATGTTCGGAGAATTTGAGCGCTCTCTCGTAGAGCACTTTGCCGATGATCGCGATTCGCTTCGCATTCTCTTCTTGGCGCAAGGCTTGCCAGCCCATCGCGAAGCTGCGCAGGAGGCTGATCAATGCGAGCGGACCGGTGACGAGCACGCCTTTGTCGAGAGCGTAGTCGATCAGCGCCGGATCCTCGTTGTAGGCCGAGCCGAGAAAGGCCTCACCCGCGACGAACATCACGACGAAATCGGCCGAGCCCGGCGCTGTCTGATAACCGCGTCGCGCGAGCAGGTCGACGTGGTCGCGAAGGGCGCGCGCGTGCTGCTTGACCAACTGCTTGCGGGCCGTCTCGTCGCTGGCTTCGAGCGCGGCCTGCATCGCATCGAGCGGTGCCTTGGCATCGACGAAGACGCAGCGCTCGCCCGGAAGATTGACCGTCATATCCGGACGCACGCGCGTCTCTTCGAGCGCGATCGTCTGCTGCTCGAGGAAATCGCAGTGGGGCAGCATTCCCGCCTTCTCGACGACGTTGCGCAACTGCATCTCACCCCACTTGCCGCGCGAGGCCGGGTTGCGTAGCGCGGTCACGAGCGTCGAGGTTTGCGTGGTCAGATTGACCGTCGCGGTCTCGAGCTGATTCGTGCGGCCTAAGAGCTCGCCTAAGAGCCGGTCGAACTCGCCGAGCTTCTGGGCGACCGGCGAAACGAGCTCGCCGACGCGTTCGCTCGCGCGCATCGCGGTCGTCTCGCGCAGCTCGTTCTTCGCTCGTTCCAAGAGCGATTCGATCGTCTTCTCACCGGCGCGTTCGGCGTGCTCGAGCGCCGCGCGCAGCGTAGCCTTCTCCGAGCGGGCGACGAGCCACGTGATTGCGGCTCCGAGCGCCCCGCCCGCCAGAAAGAGCGCGAGCGCGGCGATGGCATTCACGTCTGCGATCCTTTCAAATATTTCGAAAAGCAGGCCAGCGTCCGCGTCCAGGCGTCGTCTGCCGCGGAAGCGACGTACGATGCGCGCTGATCGTCGAAGAACGCGTGCCCCGCTTCGTCGTAGATCTTGATGTCGTTTGGAACGGTCAGCGCGGCGGCGAAGGCACGAACGTCGGCGGCGGGGATGCCGGTATCGCGGCCGCCGTAACTCCCGCATACCGGGATGTGAATCGTCTTTGGATCGATGTCGGCGACGGCACCGTAGAAGGGCGCGACGACGGCAAAGAGTTGCCCTTCCTCGACCGCGGCGACCAGCGCGAGCTTTCCGCCCATGCAGAAGCCCGTCATCGCGGTCTTGGTCCCGGGGAATTTCGCCGCGAGCCACTGCGCCGCCACGCGAACGTCACCCAACCAAACCTCGCGTTCGAGCCGTTTCGCATATGGAACGAAGAGGGTGTAATCGGTCGCGGCGTCGCCGTTGGGCGCGGCGAAACGCGCGTAAAGATCGGGAGCAATCGCGGCAAGTCCGGCCTTCGCGTAGCGCCGCACGACGTCGCGGATCGAGGTGTCGACGCCCCAGATGTGCATGATGACGACGACCGACGGGGTTCCCAGACCGGCCGATGCAGGCCATGCGGCATACGCGGGGATGGTGGCGCCGCCGCTGCCGAGCTCGACGTGGGCGGTTGCGATCGCGGTATCGTCTTCGGCCTCCAGCGGCGGATGCGTCTTACCGAGTGCCGATTCGGCCGATGCCGCCGGCGCGGTCGCGGCCAGGGTCGCCGCGGTGGAAATTCCGACGAAGATGCGCCGGTTGAGGCGGTCGGCCGGCGCCGCGGTAGGGTCGATCTCCAATCCGGCCATACCGATGCGAACTTCGACTCCACGGGGAGGTGATTCCTCGAACGTTTGTTTGCCATGGCGCGACGGGACGAGCCGCCCGAGCGAAAATAGAGCCCCAGAGGGCGACTAAAAAGGAAACTGAAGTCATGAATCGGAGACGCTCTCGCGAGCTCGGCCGTGCTTGCATCGGTGTCCGAGGTTGCCGCCGCCCAGAGCGTTCCGCGCGGCGCGCATCGCGTCGAGCGTCGTCTGAGCCCGCGGTGCTCTTCTCCAGCGTCAAGAACTCGTTCAACGGCTTGCAGTTCGGCTTCGCCTATCCCGCGAGCGACTACGTCCGGCGCAAGTACCGCATCGGCGAATTGAAGCTCAAGAATACCGCGGGTGAGCCGATTCAGACCAACGTCCATCTGCAAAGCGCACGCGCGCGCATCGACCCGAGCGCAGATCCCGACGACGAGAACGGATGTATCAAGACCGGATGACCGGTTTCGTTCGGTACAACATGCCGCAGAACGCACCAGGCTCGCTCTCGCCCGCTGCGGCGTACGACGTCTCCACCTACGTGCTCTCGCACCACCGCACTCCCGGCGAGGTATTTCTAGCCGCCGAGGACGGCCAATCGTCGTAGGCCCCCGGCTCGCAAAAAGATAAGATGGGTTCTGCTTTGGAACAGACGCTCGTCAGCGTGACGCTGCCCGAAATGGGAGAATCGGTTACCGAAGGCTCGATCGTCGAGTGGCGTAAGAACGTCGGCGACTTCGTTGCCGAGGGCGATCCGCTCGTTGAAGTAACGACCGACAAGGTCGACGTCGAGGTTCCGGCGAGCGTCTCGGGCGTCGTGACGCAGATCTTAGTGCGCGAGGGTGAGAGCGTCGCCGTCGGCTCGGTCTTGGCCGAGATCGACGCCTCGAAGAGCGAGGGTAAACCGGCGAAGGCCGCGCCCGGCGGGAATGGTGCCTCCGCGCCCGCAGCGGTAACGCCGCCTCCGCGTCCATCCGCCCCGCGCGGCGAAGCGATCGCCGATGCGCCCGCGCGCCGGATCGCGCAACGGCTCGGCGTCGACCTCGCGCTCGTCCGCGGTTCCGGTCCCGACGGTCTCATTCTGCGCTCCGACGTCCTCGCGCAGGTGCAGAGCCCGCGGCGTCCCGCGAGCCTGCTGCCGCCGCCCCCACCGATTCCGCCCGGCGCAGTCGTCCGGCCGTTGCGCGGCCCGGCCGCGGTGCTCGCCGGCTACATGGAGCAGAGCCTCACGATTCCGACCGCGACGAGCTTTCGCAGCGTGCCGGTCGACGTGCTCGACGCACGTCGCAAAGAACTCAACGGCGGCATTCGCGCCGCCGGGCGTTCCGAACGCATCTCGTTCACGCACGTCATCGCCTACGCACTCGTGCGCGCGGCGCACGAGATGCCGTTCATCACGCACTCGTTCCGCCGCGACGAAGCGGGAGCGCCGGCGCGAATCGAGCCCGGCGTACATCTCGGTCTCGCGGTGGATACGGAACGCAAAGATGGAACGCGCTCGCTCGTCGTTCCGGTGATTCGCAACGCCGATGCGCTCGACTTCGCCGCCTTCCGCACGCAATACGAGGATCTCGTCGCAAAGGCGCGTGAGAACAAGCTCGGCGCCGACGATCTGCAAGGCGCGTCGTTTACGCTGACCAATCCCGGAGGGATCGGCACCGTCGCCTCGGTGCCGCGTTTGATGGCCGGCCAAGGCGCGATTCTCGCAGCGGGCGCGATCGGATATCCGCCCGGATTCGCGACGGCGAACGAACAATCGCTGCGGCTGCTGGGCGTCTCGCGCATCATGCAGATCACGAGCACCTACGATCACCGCGTGATTCAGGGCGCGCAATCCGGCGAGTATCTGCGCCGCGTCGACGAGCTGCTCCAGGGCCGCGATGCATTTTACGAGGAGATCTTCACGTCGCTCGGTTTGCAGGCGGCGCCGCAACCGCAGGCCGCCGTCTCACCGGTCGGTGCGCCTGCCGTCCCGCCGTCGGACGAGATGCTGCGCGCGGTCGCAGCCGGAATGGCGATCGTCTCTGCCTACCGCCGTCACGGACACCTTGCGGCGAATCTCGATCCGCTCGGCGCGGAGCCCGTTGGAGACGCATCGCTCGAGCCGCAAACCTACGGTCTCACGCCCGCGCTGCAGAGCGCGATTCCGGCAAGCGTGCTGCGCGTCAAAGTTCCGGGTAACACCTTGGCCGAGGTCTTGCCGCGTCTGCGCGAGACCTACAGCTCGACGATCGCGTATGAGATCGAGCATATCTCCAACGCGAACCAACGCGTCTGGCTGCGCGATTACATCGAGTCGGCGCGCAATAAGGTCAAGCAGTCCCCGCAGCGGCAGATCGATTTCCTCGAGCGCCTCACTCAGGTCGAAGCCTTCGACCGGTACGTGCGCAAGACGTTCCTCGGTCAGAAGACCTTCTCGGGCGAGGGGCTCGACGTGATGGTCCCGATGCTCGAGGAGATGCTCGACATGCTGGCCGACGACGCCATCGCCCATGCGGTGCTGGGAATGGCGCATCGCGGGCGCCTCAACGTGATCGCGCATGTGGTAAATCTTCCTTACGAAGAGGTGATGACCGAGTTCGAAGCCGCGCAGTATCGCGGCAACCTCGGCGACGACGACGTGATGGGCGACGTCAAGTATCACCACGGCGCGACCGGCACCTTTACGACCGCAAAAGGCAAGACCATCGAGGTCACGCTCGCCCACAATCCGAGCCATCTCGAAGCCGTCGATCCGGTCGTGGAGGGAAGCGCGCGCGCGTTTCAGACCGATCCGTCGCGTGGTACGCCGGTGCTCGATCGCAAGCAGGCCGTGCCGATTCTCATTCACGGCGACGCCGCGTTTACCGGCCAAGGCATCGTTGCCGAAGTCTTCAACATGCAATCGCTGCCGGGATATGAGACCGGCGGAACGATTCATCTGATCGCAAACAATCAGATCGGATTCACGACCGATCCCGGCGACGCGCGCTCGACGCGCTACGCCTCCGACCTCGCCAAGGGCTTCGACGTGCCGATCGTGCACGTCAATGCCGACGACGTCGACGCCTGCATCGCTGCGGTTCACCTCGCGATCGATTTTCGCCGGGCCTTCGGGCGCGACGTGCTCATCGACCTCATCGGCTATCGCCGCTTCGGCCACAACGAACAAGACGAGCCGGCGTACACGCAGCCGCAGATGGCCGACCGGATTAAGAATCATCCCACGGTGCGCGAACTCTTCGCGAACAAGCTCGTAAACCAAGGCGCGATCACGGCAGAGCGCACGCGCGAGATGGTCGACGAGGCTACGGAACGGTTGCAGCAGGCGCGCCGCGCGGTCAAAGGCGCGCTGGCCTCGCATATTACCGGGCGAAAGCTCGCGGGAAGCAACACCTTCGACGGAACCGTCTTGAAGCCGGTCTCGCGCGGCGAGCTCGTAGCCTGGAGCGAAGCGCTGACGAGCGTGCCGCCGGCCTTCACGCTCAATCGCAAGCTGCGCGCGCAGTTCGAACGGCGCGCCGCGGCGATTGCCGAGAAAGGTACGGTCGATTGGGGTACCGCCGAGTCGCTCGCCTTCGCTTCGCTCTTGACCAACGGCACGCCGATTCGGCTCACCGGACAGGATACCGAGCGCGGAACGTTCAGCCACCGTCACGCGGTCTACCACCCTTCGACTCCGCTCAGGGCAGGCTCCTCATCACCGAACGGTAGCGGCCGCGAAGATGTTTGGGTACCGCTGCAGCATCTGAGCGAACGGCAAGCCTCGTTCGAGATCCGCAACAGTCCGCTCTCCGAGTATGCGTGCGTCGGATTCGAGTACGGCTACTCGACGCAGCAGCCCGATGCGCTCGTCTTGTGGGAGGCGCAGTACGGCGACTTCGTCAACGGCGCCGAGATCGTTATCGATCAGTTCATCGCCGCCGGCCAGGCGAAATGGGGGCAGACCTCGCGGTTGACGCTCTTGCTGCCGCACGGCTATGAAGGCGGCGGCCCCGAACATTCGAGCGCACGGCTCGAGCGCTTTCTCCAGCTCGTCGCCGAGGGAAACCTGCGCGTTGCGTCACCCTCGATCGCGAGCAACTACTACCACCTGCTGCGAATGCAGGCACGCTCGCCGCTCGCGGTGCCGCTCGTCGTGATGACGCCGAAATCGCTCTTGCGTACCGAGAGCGCGGCGGGGAGACTCGACGACATGGTCGCGGGAGGCTTCGCACCGGTCATCGACGACCCGCGTCCGCTCGACCACGAGACGATCGAGCGGCTCATTCTCTGCAGCGGCAAGATCTATCACGATCTCGTGAGCCATGCCGCGTACGCAGCGCTGAAGCGTACGGCCATCGCGCGGATCGAACTCCTCGCGCCCCTTCCCGTCGGCGAAATCAATCGGCTCATCGCGGGCTATCCGCATCTCAAGAAGATCCTGTGGGTTCAGGAAGAGCCCAAGAACATGGGTGCGCGTGCCTTCGTTCGCCGTCGATTGCTCGAGGGCAAGCGCGACGGTTTCGACATCGAGTATATCGGCCGCGGCTACCGTGCCAGTCCGAGCGAAGGGTATGCGCGGCCAGCACGCGGTCGAACAGGATCGAATCGTCTCGACCGCACTCGCCGAATAGTTCAGGGCAGATTCTTCTCCGCGAACATTCCCTCGAGCAGGTCGCCGATCGTCTCCGCGTCGACGAAGAGACCGCGCGTGTGCGCACCGACGAAGCCCTGGGTAACCATCGAGTCGAAGAACCCGAGCAAGGCATCGTAGTAGCCGAGCACGTTGAGCAGACCGATCGGCTTATCGTGGATGCGGAGTTCCCGCCAGGTCAGCGCTTCGCAGAACTCGTCCATCGTTCCGAATCCGCCCGGCAGTGCGACGAACGCGTCGCTCAGCTGGTCCATCAGCGCCTTGCGCTCGTGCATGGTATCGACGACGTGAAGCTGGGTCAAGCCTTGATGGGCCATCTCGGCCCGCGCGAGCGCGTGAGGAATGACGCCGATGACCTCGCCGCCGGCTTCCAAGGCGGCATCCGCGACGATCTTCATCAGGCCGATTCCGCCGCCGCCGTAGACGACGCCGTAACCGCCGGCGACGAGCGCTCGCGCGGCCTCGCTCGCGACGCGTGCGTAGGCCGGGTCGTTACCGGTGTGGGAACCGCAAAAGACGCAGATTCGTTTCATCGATTCGCGCGCTTGGTCAACTCGCCCGGCGGCGCCTGCTCGTGAGACTCTGGATCTGGGCCGCCGTCGAGTTCGGCGTGCTTGCGGCGCTCGCCGTCGCGCGCAGCCGGCTCTGGACCTACGGCTCCGATACCGGAACGTTTGCGCAGATCGTCCACGACGCATTCGGCGGAATGCGCAACGGCGTCGAAGCGGGATCGCACTTCCGCTACCATTGGTCGCCGTCGCTCGCGCTGCTCTGGCCGCTCGTCGCTCTGACCCGCAGCGCCCTTCCGTTGCAGCTCGTCCAAGCCGCGGCGACAGTTTGCTGCGCGCCGCTCGTTGCCGCGCTCGCGGTCCCGTACGCCGGAAAGGCGCTCGCGCAGCGGCTCGGGCTCGTCACGCTGCTCTATCCGCCGTTGCTCGCGCTGGGCTTCGATGAGTTCCACGAACTCGGGCTCTTTACGCCGCTGGTGCTCGCGCTCGTGCTCTGCGCCGATCGCCGGCAATGGTTGGGCTTTGCGCTCTGCGCGCTCGCAGCCGTCGGTCTGCGTGAAGATGCGGCGCTGACGCTCGTCGCCTTCGGAGTTACTTTAGTGGCGATCGCACTACGCGCGCGTTCCCCGGGTCGCGGTCTGCTCGACGGCGTCGCCGTCGCGCCGCGCCAACTCACCATCGCCGGCGCCGCGCTCGCGCTCGGCGCGGCGACGGCACTCGGCGTCTATTACGGTCTCATCACGCCGCGATTCGGTGGATGGGTCCCGAGTCATTTCTACGTCTATTCGTTTGCCAACGGTCCGCTCGCACTCGTCCTCGCGCCGTTCACACAGCCGATCGAGTTCGCTCGCGCGATCCTCACCTTCGGGCGGTTGACCTACGTTCTCGAGGCGTTGGTGCCGCTCGTCTTTCTGCCGTTGCGCTCGTGGTGGTCGCTGCTCGCGCTTCCCGGCGGCGCGATCGTTCTGCTTGCGAACTCGGGATACGTGTGGCGGATGGGCGATCACTACGCCGCGCTCTGGATCGGGTGGCTGCTCGTCGGAGCGGTGATGGGCGTCGCGTCACTCGCGCGCCGTAACGGCGAACGCGTCGCCGGGCGGTGGACGGCGCTCGCCGGAATTCTCTGTGCGGTATTTCTGATCGCGTTCGACCCGGCGCATCCGCTGCACTACCTGCACGCGTACTACGGCGATCTCGGCGACGCGCGCCGCGCGATCGGCTGCGTGCCTAAGGACGCATCGCTCTCGACGCACGACGAGTGGTTCTCCGCGATCGCCGCGCAGCGGCCGCGGGCGACGATCGATCGCGCGAGCGGCGTCGAGTACCTCGTCTACGCCGGAGATTATCCGAACGTCGCCTATCAAACGCGGGTTCGGCCGGCGGTGGAAGCGGAGGTCGCGCGCGGTGAATATAAGCTCCTCTGCCGCTATGGAAACGTTGCGGCGTACCGGGCGGCCGATGCCCGGTAAGATTCCGGGTCCGAGCCGGTGGCAGACGCTGCGCGGTCTGCTCCCCGTTCCGTTCAAACGCTTTCCCGATTTCTTACGCGAGACGACGCAACGCTACGGCAACATCACCGCCTTTGCGCTGCCGTGGCGTTCGTACGTCTTCGTCAACGAGCCCGCGTCGATCAAAGAGATCCTGGTTACGCAGCAGCATGCGTTCTCGAAGTCGCTGGGAACGCGAGTGCTCCGGCTGCTCCTCGGCGAAGGGCTGCTCACCAGCGAGGATCCGCTGCACCGGCAGATGCGCCGAATCGTCCAGCCGGCGTTCCACCGAGAGCGAATCGCCGAGTACGCGCAGATCATGGAGCGCGACGCCGTGGAGTTTGCGGCACGTCTCGAGGCCGACCTGCCGTTCGACGCGCACCGCGCGATGACGGAGCTGACGCTGCGCATCGCGACCGAGACGCTCTTCGGAAGCGACGAGAGCGATGCGTCGGAGGCGGTTGCCGACGCGCTGCGGCTGATGATGAACGAGTTTCCCGCGATGCTCACGCCGCTCGGGGCGCTGCGCCAGCGTCTGCCGCTGCGCAACACCCGGCGCTTCTGGCGCGCGCGCAGCATGCTCGACGCGATCATCTACGAGCTGATCGCCCGCCGCCGGCGCGATGGAAGCGAACGCCACGACGCGCTCTCGCTCTTGCTGGCGGCGCGTGACGGCGAAACGGGCTACCAGCCCTCGGACGAACAAGTGCGCGACGAGATCATGACGCTCTTCATGGCGGGGCACGAAACGACCGCAAATCTCTTGACGTGGACGCTCTATCTCCTCGCGCAGCACGAAGCGGTCGATCGGCGCGCGGGCGCGGCGGCGGCACAAGGAGATCGCGAGTATCTCGAGCGCGTCCTCAAAGAGGTCTTACGGCTCTATCCGCCGGCATGGATCATCGGACGCGAAGCGATCCGGGACGTCACGCTCGGCGACGGTTCGTTCATCCCGGCAACGACGACGGTCTTTCTCGCGCCGTTGCTCTTGCATCGCCGCGCCGACTACTTTCCAAATCCGGATGCGTTCGATCCCGAGCGTTGGCACGGCGCCGAGCCCCCACCGTTCGCGTACGTCCCATTCGGCGGCGGCGCGCGGCGCTGCATCGGCGAAGAGTTTGCAATGCGCGAAGCCGCGATCGTGCTGCAGGCGCTTCTTACGCGTTACCGTTTTGCGCTTGCGCCCGGTCCCGCGGTGAAGCTCGCGCCGCTCGTGACACTACGTCCGAGCGGACCGGTCATGCTCCGGGCCATTGCTCGATCGCACCCGGCGTGATAGAGCGGCTCCAGCTACTCTTTCGGTTGGTTGCCGATTCGGCTTTGGAGTATCAATCGATGAAGCATTTCTGCTGAGCATCTACCTGAATGCGAGCGGAACTCCGGTCGAGATCTACTCGAACGTGGTTTCGATCGTCGACGGGCTAAACTACGACCCGCAGGGCAACTTATGGATAGCGGGTGGGCTTTCCGTCCCGCAATATGCAAAGATCAGGCACCAGAATCCGCTAGGCCCAATGCTTCCGCTTACGCTTCAGCCGAGCATTGCGGCTACGGGTGATCTGCAATGGGCAAATCACCACTGCGCCGTGGGAGATGCGTTTGGCTCAGTGATATGGCAAGTGAACCGCGACGGTACGACTTTCGGAAGCACGACCCTCAGTGGCGCCGCCGAGGCTTCAGCCTTTTTCATATTGGGAAGCAAGGTCGTCGCCATCGAAAATTACAACACGCAAGTCCAAGTCTTCGACTATCCCGCCGGTACGTTGCACAGCACTATACCGCCGGGAACGCTGATCGAGCCGGTCGGTGCGGTCATCAGTCAATAGAGCATCTTCGGCGTAAGCCTTACGGCGCCGGCTGCACGCAAATCACGGGCTAGCTGCGAGGGCAGGAGGCTACGGTTCTCGGCTCGCTATCGCGGCTTTGGAAGCTTTGCGTCCAGCACGTTCCCGTGAGCGAACAGTAGCAGAGCGAGATCCCGACGCGCTTGACGGCCGGCTGGAAATACCGCACGAGTATGGGGCCCTCGAGCCGGATGATAACGTGCTGCGCGTTCGCCGGGATGACCATGCCGGAAGTCGGCGTGCTCGTCGTGATCTTCAGCTTGGCGCCCGCGCGAATTGCGGCGCGAGCCGCGGCCTGTGCTTGGGGTTCGCCGGTGGCGAAGGCTGCGAGCATCGCCTCGATCGAGGTCTGCGGTTTGCCGTCGAAAGTTATGCCGACGGAACGAACGATCGCGGGGCCGAGCCCGTCGTTGCGAAGGTCGAGCTCGACCGACGATGGGGAGTTGCTCTCGTCGAAACTGACGTAGGGCCAGACCGTCGCGCTAAATTGCCGGGCGATAACGTGCGTTTGATAGACGGTCGCCACGGCGGCGACCGTGCTGATCAAGAGCGCACAAATCGCGATGACGAAGTCGAGCCGGAGGCGCTGGTTCATTGCGCGGGAGAGTCAGTGCTCGAACGAGGCGATGCTCTCGTCGGGTCCGGCCGGCTCGACGCGGCCGCCCAAGTATTTGCCGAGAAAGGCCTCGACCGCGGCGTTGAAGCGCTTGTTGTTCTCCGGCCGTGCGAAGCCGTGACCCTCGTCCGGAAAGACGACGTACTCGACCGGCTCGTTATTCTTGCGCATCGCCGCGACGATCTGGTCGCTCTCGCGCCGGTTGACCCGCGGATCGTTGGCGCCCTGTCCGATGAGCAGTGGCACCTTGATCCGATCGGCTTTGAAGAGCGGCGATTGCGAGTTCAAGAAATCGACCGAATCGCCCATCCGCAGCGCGAACGTTGCCCGTCCGGTCGACCAATACGGCGGAATCGATTGCAGCAGGGTGTTCAAGTTCGACGGACCGACGATGTCGACGCCGGCGGCAAAGACGTCGGGTGAGAACGTAACGCCGGCGAGCACGGCATAACCGCCGTAACTGCCACCCATAATCGCCACCTTGGCCGGGTCGGCATATCCTTGCGTGACCGCCCAGTTCTTGGCATCGACGAGATCCTGATGCATCGTGCCGGCCCATTGCCGGTTTCCCGCGTTGAGAAAGTTCTTGCCGTAGCCGGTCGAGCCGCGGAAGTTTACTTGCAGCACCGCGTAGCCGCGGTTGGCCAACCACTGCACGTAGCCGCTGTAGCCCCACGTGTCGCGCGCCCACGGGCCGCCGTGCACGAACAAGACCATCGGCAGATTCTTCGGAGCGACGCCGACCGGAAGCGTCAGGTAGCCGTGAATCGTGAGCCCGTCGCCGGCCTTATACGAGATCGGCTGCATCGACGCGAGCTGATACTTCAATAAGGCTGGGCGTGAGACGAAGAGAAAGGTGCCGCGCTTCGTCTTCCGATCGTAGGAGTAGTAGGAGGTCGGTCCGTTATCGACCAGATAGGCGACGATCAGTCGCCGTCCGTTTGCGGTGCTGCTCAGAAACCCGATGTCGCCATCGTGAATTTTCTGGAGCGCCGCGAAGTCGCTCTGGTAGGCGAGATCGAGCACTTGCCACTCGGTCCGGTCGCGCTGGAAGGAGACCGCGGCGAGCTTGCGGCTCTTCTCGTCGATCAGCGGAGCGCCGACGTCGTACGTCGGGTCGGAGACCACAACCGAGCTCGTCCCGTTGCTCAAATCGTAGAGCAGCAACTGCGACGCGTTCACTCCGAGGCTCGACGAAACGTAGAGCGACCGGTTGTCGGCGCTGAAAGCGAACGGCGCGATCGAGTCGTCGGGAGAGGCCTTCAAAAGCGTATGCCACGGCGCGGAGGGATTCGCCCGAACGAGAATCTCGGTGGAACCGTCGGAATTGTTCTGCACCGCGGCGCGCACGACGAGTTTATTATCCTCGGCCCAGCCGCCGATCGTTCCCGGGTTGCGCGTGTCGAGAGCCGCGACGTCCGTGCGCAAATTGATTCGGTAGACGTCGAAGACGTTGGGGTCGCGCTTGTTCGACGTCACCAGCATTTGGTTCGGATAGCGCGGATCGACCGCTTCGATATCCGAACGGACCTTATCGCCGAAGGGCGTGAGGTCGCGCGTCGAGCGCGTTGCGATGTCGGTCTGATAGACGTGGAAATTCTCGTTGCCGCCCTTGTCCTGTTCGTAGAGGACGTGTTTGCCGTCCGGCTGCCAGACGACGTTGCGAATCGGCCGGAAGGGGTCGGTGGCGACGACGCGGTCGTCATTCTCGCCGATCGTGCGTACCCAGATGGAGAGTACGCCGTTCGACGGTGCGAGGTAGGCGAGCATCCTTCCGTCGGAGGAGATCGCGGGCGATGCCTTCTCCGGATTGCCGAAGAGCACCGCGCGCGGAATCAGCGGCGGAAGATCGGCTCGGGCCGGAGGCGGCGCGGCGAAGGCAAGGGCGGCGATCAGCGAGAGCGCGATCGCGCGAACGCTCGAAGTAGACATCTCGGGTGTTCCTTTCTCTGAACGTCGTTTACGCGAGGACGAGCTGCTGTTCCCCGATGCCGGCCTGGCGGATCGCCTCGTGGATCATCTCGTCGGCGATCTGACGCACGGCCCAGCGGGCTTGAACCTCCGGCGCGAGCTTGTCGATCGGATCGAAGTAGACGAATGCCTTACCCGGCTTGACGCTCGGCGCGGCATAGACGGCGATCCCGTTGGTGCGGTCGTAGTACTCGTACGAGTGTACGTCGCGCTTGCCGCCGCCGCCCGGTGCGTCGCAGACAAAGGTCGGCGTATTGAAGCCCGCGGTGCTCCCGCGCACGAACTTCTCGGTGTCGACCGCGGTCCCGATCGTCGTTCGAAGCTCCTCGACGCCCTTGACCATGTCGTGCATGTAGACGTAATAGGGATGCACGTTTACGTGGCCGAGCCGCTTGACGAGCAGCTGCATCCGTTCGCGCGTGTCGTTGACGCCGCGAATGAGCACCGACTGATTGCGCGTGAAAATGCCGCGCTCGAAGAGCACGCGCATCGCCTTCTCGGTGATCCACGTGATCTCTTCGGGAGCGTTGAAATGGGTATGCAGCACGACTTCCTTGCCGAGGGTACGCCCGCGCTCGACGATCGCGGTGATCGCGTCGAGCCACTCGGTGTGGGTGAGCAATTTCATCGGCATGATCGCCGGCCCTTTGGTCGCAAAGCGCATCCGGCGAACGTGCGGAATGTCGAGCAGCGCGTTACCGATCAGCTCGATGTTCTTGGCGGGAAGCTGGTAGACGTCGCCGCCGGAGATGACGATGTCTTCGAGCTCGGGGCGCTCGGAGATGTATTGAAAGGCGTCTTGCCACTGTTTGGGCGTCTTGGCGAGCGCGACCTTATCGACGTTCTCGGTATCCGGCCCGATGGCGTAGCTGCGCGTGCAGAACCGGCAGTAAACGGGGCAGGTGTTGAGCGGCAGAAAGAGCGCCTTGTCGACGTAGCGATGGACGAGACCTGGTATCGGCGAGTCCTGCTGTTCGTGGAGCGAATCGAGCGTCAGCCGAGGATGGTCGGGCAGCGACGTGGATGCCAGCGGAATGAACTGCCGGCGAATCGGATCGTCGACCGGATCGTTCCAATCGATCAACGAGATCGCGTACGGGGAGACGCGAACCGCCATCGGCGCCTTGCGGAAGCCGGCTTCGGCATCGCGATAGAACTCCGGCGAGCAGACCTCGCGGATCGTTTGAAGCAGTTCCTCGGCGGTCTTGACCGATTGGCGCTGCTGCCAGAGATGGTCGAGGAACGTCGCTTCGTCGACCTCGGCATAGGCCGGAATGTGGCGCCAAAACTCGCCCTGCTTGAGCCGCTTGTACTCGAACTGCTCCGGCGGCGCCGGCGGTTTGAGATGCGGGCTGACCGATGTCGTGCTCATAAGAATCCTCTCTTTATTCCTCGACGTGGCTGGAGGGCGTGGTGCCGTACGTGGCGTTGAAATGGGCGTGCAGGGCGGGATGGTCGCGCAGCGTCTGCAGCGCGAGCTCGGCATGGCCCTTGGTGTAACCGTTGCCGATCATCATGTTCACGTCGCGGCCGGCGCCTTCGGCACCGAGGGCCGCGGCAGTGAACGACGTCGACATCGAAAAGAAGTAAACCGTGCCGCCTTCGCGCGCGCAGAGAATCGAGGCGAGCTCGGTTCCCGCGACGTTGACGCAGTTGACCACGATATCGGCGAGACCCGGAGCGCGTCGCTGCGACCCGCTCGCTCAATCGCAGGGCGCTGCGCGCGTCGGCGACGAGTAAATCGTCGACGAGTCCTTCGCGCCGGAGCAGTTGTGCGCCCGGCGTGGAGTCGTTCGGGACGATCCCGATGACGCGTCCGCGACTCCCGACGCGCGCCTTGGCTTGCGCGCAGGAGAGCAATCCGCTCTTGCCGTCGGCGCCGACGATGACGACCGTGTCGCCCGGCCGAGCAGAGCTTGCGAACCTGCGCGGGCGCGCCGGCGACGTCGAGCACCGCGAGCGCGACGCCTTCGTCGATGTCGCTGGGAAGCCGAGCCCAGAGTGCGCTCTCGAAGAGAATCGCCTTTCCGCGAATCCAGATGCGGCCGGTTGCGACGTCGACGCGCTCGATGCGCTCGATCTGCAACGGCGTGAGCGTCAGCGAGACGAGCGACGCGATCCGATCTCCCGGCTGCGGGCCGGCTCGTTCGCGCAGCGCTTCGCCGACCTCGAGAACGCGGCCGACGAACATTCCTCCGCTGCCGGTGACCGGATTGTGCTGCTTTCCTCGCTCGCGCACGGTCTCGACGACGTGTTCGCCGATCCGCTGCGCGTCGAAGCCGCACGCGTCGGCGATCTGCTTGAAGGAGGCCGAATCGATGTTGAGCGCTTCGACCTCGCAGAGCATTTCGTTCGAAGCTGCAATCGGCGTGTTATCGATGCGCCACGCATCTTGCGGCATCGCGCCCGGCGGATCGAGCACGCGATGGGCGCCCAACGGATGACCGGCGGAACGCAACGAGGCGTGCATCGCTAGCGAACCGTGACGCCGCCGCGCTCGAACGGCATGCTCAGCACGATCGTCGTGCGGGTTCGCGCCATGCCGGGCGTCGCTTTGAGGCGGGCAAGCAATTCGTCGAGGTGCTGCGTCGAACGAGTAACGACTTTGCAGAGAAACGTCTCCTCGCCCGCGACCGAGTGAACTTCGCAGATCTCCGGCATCTCGCTCAGGCGCCGGGTGAAATCGTCGTACTTGCACTCCGGCGAGGTGTAGCAGCTCACGAAGGCCGTCAAGTGCAGTCCGAGACGCTCGGAATCGAGCTGCGCCGAATAGCCGCGAATGTAGCCGCGCTGCTCGAGTCGCTTGACCCGGTCGTGGACCGCCGGCGCCTTGAGCCCGATGACGGCACCCAGTTCGGTAAAGGTCGAGCGCGCGTTGCGCTGCAACGCGTCGAGGAGTTGGAGGTCGAGCTCGTCGAGCTCGCTGTTGATCATCACCATATTCGACATAGGAGGAGATTTGCCGAAGAATATTCGGCTTGACAACAATAACACCATAAATCCATTCGGCGCAAGTCGCCGAGGACGGATTATTTTGCTGTTGGCGGCTTTTGCGGCCTCGCCGGGCTGCTTCCGCGGTGGCCAGCCCGCCCCCGCCGCCGCTCTCCGATTCGATCTCGCGGCCGATCCGCGCAATCTCAATCCGCTCTTCTTGAATCCCGACGCCGCATCGGTCGAGCAGCAAGCCGCTCGCTTGGTCTTTGAACCCTTCATCGACTTGGACGCCCGGGGGCGCCCGGTTCCGGTTCTCCTGCGCGAGATCCCGGCACGAGCTAACGGCGGCATCTCGGCCGACGGCCGAACGATTCGTTACCGGCTTCGGCCGGGAGTTCGATGGAGCGACGGCGTGCCGGTAACCGCGAGCGACGTCCTATTCACCCTGCGTGCGATCCTCGATCCGCGCAATCCGGTTCGCTCGCATGAAGGCTACGATCTCATCGACCGCGCGAATGCCGCGGGTCCGCTAACCGTGATCTTTCATCTAAAGCACGCCTGGGCACCGGCAGTGCTGACGTACTTCTCCGACGGGTTCTCGCCGCAGTTCGTCCTGCCGTCCCACGTGCTCGCCGCGCAACGTCCGCTCGCGCGTGCGCCCTTCAACGCGGCGCCGAGCGTCGGCGATGGACCGTACCGGTTCGTCTCGTGGCGTCGCGGCGAATCGCTGCGTTATGCGGCCAATGCGCGATACTGGCGAGGCAAGCCTTCGATCGCCGAGCTCGAGGTCGGTACGATCCCCGACCCGTCGACGAATCTGCTCTTGCTGCGCTCGGGCGCGATCGATTGGAACCTGCTCGCGCCCGCGCAGCTCGCGGTCGTCAGCAGCGATTCGCAGATCCGCGTCAGCCGGGTGCCGACCGCGGTCGTCGCGGGTCTCGCCTTCAACACGTCGCGCGCTCCGCTCGACGACGTCCGCATCCGCCGCGCCCTTGCCATGTCGATCGATCGCGACGCGATCTCGCGCAAGATCACGCTGGGGTTCTATCCGGTGACGAACGTCATTCAGCCGCAGTTCTCGTGGGCGTACGATCCCGCCGTGCGCGAGCCCGGATACGATCCTGCCGGTGCCGACCGGCTCTTCGACCGGGCCGGCTGGTCGCGCGGTCCGGACGGAATGCGCCGGCGCGCGAACGCGCCGCTCCATCTCACCTACGTCCAGTTTCCGGAGACGGCGACGGGCGTGCGGGTCGCCGCAACGGTCGCGGCGGCGCTGCACGAGCGCGGCGTCGACGTGACCATCAAAGCGGTCAGCAACGCGCAGCTCTTTCTCCCGCGCACCGGCGTGCTCGCGCAAGGGAACTTCGATCTCGCCTACGTCCCGTGGACGATGGGCGCCGATCCCGACGACTCCGCCGTGCTGGGTTGCGGCGCGCCGTCGAACTACATGCGCTGGTGCGATTCGCGCGTCGAGCGCCTCGAGCGCGACGCGCTCGCGGCTACCGAACAACGCGCGCGCAAGCGTCTCTACGGAGAGATCGGGCGCATCGTCGCGCAGCAGGTTCCGGTGCTCTACCTCTTCAACGCCGATTACATCTACGCATATCGCACGCGACTGAGCGGCTTCTCGCCCAACGCCTTCGTCCCGACCTGGAACGCGTTTGCGTGGCGATTGCACGCGCTTTCTGCGGGCGGGCGACCGAGCATCGCTGCAAGGAATTAGACCTGGTAGCATCCGAACGCTCGTTTTGAGAATGAGCGCTCTCTCGCCGGAAGCTGACTCTTGATCGAGTTTTTCCTGCGGCGACCGCATTTTGCGGCCGTCCTGAGCTTCATCGTGCTGCTCGCCGGCCTCATAACGATTCCGACGCTTCCGATCTCCCAGTACCCGCAGATCTCGCCGCCGACTGTCACCGTGACCTCGCAATATCCCGGCGCCACCGCCGAGATGGTCATGCGCTCGGTCACGACGCCGCTCGAGATCAATATCAACGGCGCCGACGGTCTGCAGTACATGCAGTCGTACTCCAGCGCGAACGGGACGAGCGTGATCACCTGCACCTTCGCGTTGGGCACCGACCCCACGACCGACCAAACCAACGTGCAGCACGGCGTCGACCTCACGCTCGCACAGCTCCCGTCGGCGGTACAGAATCAAGGCGTCAGCGTCGAGAAGAGCTCCGGCAATATCACGATCGCGGTTGCGATGCTCTCGACGAGCTCGGCGGTCTCCGACGTCGACGTCAGCAATTACGCCGATCTCAACGTCATCGAGAATCTCAAGCGCGTGCCCGGCGTCGGCCAGGTCGAGGTGCTCGGCGATCGCACCTACGGAATGCGCATTTGGGTCGACCCGCATAAACTCGAGTCGAACAACATCTCGATCGACACCGTTCTCAACGTCATCAAACAGAATAACGCCGACGTTGCGCCCGGTTCGATCGGTCAGCCGCCCACGACTGGCAAGCAGCCCTTTCAAATTCCGATCTCGATCAACGGACGGCTGCAGACTCCCGAAGAGTTCAAACAGATCGTCGTCGCGGCGCAGCCCAACGGCGGATACTTACGACTCGGCGACGTAGCCCAGGTCGAGCTCGGAGCCCAGAACTACATCACCTCGGCGCGCTATAACGGACAGACCGCCGTCGTGCTGGCCATCGAAGGCGAACCCACCGCCAACTCGCTGCAGATCTCGCAGAACGTCCGGTCGACGATGGCCCGCATCGCCGAGACGATGCCGACCGGCTACGCGTATAAGATTGCCTTCGACACCTCCGATTTCGTGCGCGCCTCGATCAAGGAAGTCGTCGTAACGCTCTTGATCGCGATCCTGCTCGTCGTCTTGGTCATCTTCATCTTCCTGCAGAGCTGGCACAGCACGCTGATCCCGTCGATCACGATTCCGGTCTCGCTGGTCGGAACGTTCGCGGCGATGAAGGTGCTGGGCTTCTCGATCAACACGCTCACGCTCTTCGGGTTGACGCTCGCGACCGGGCTCGTCGTCGACGACGCCATCGTCGTGCTCGAGAACATCGTGCGCCACATCGTCGACGATAAGACGAACTCGTTTCAGGCGACCGTTCGCGCGATGAACGAGATCGGCGGCGCCGTCGTTGCGACGTCCCTGGTGCTCATGTCGGTCTTCATTCCCGTGGCCTTCCTGCCGGGCACGACCGGACTGCTCTTCCAGCAGTTCGCCTTGACGATGGCCGCCTCGATCGGGATCTCGCTCTTCACGGCGATGACGCTCGCACCGGTCTTGACTTACGAGCTCGTGCACGGCGCGGAGCCGACCAAGAACCGGTTCATGCTTTGGTTCAACGATCGCCTGCACGCGATGACGGCTTGGTATCAAGCAAAGGTCCCGGTGCTGATCCGTCACCAGAAGATCATGATCGCGATCTTCATCGGGGCGATCGCGCTCTTAGGTGTGATGTTCAAGATCACCCCGACGGGCTTTCTCCCGAACGAAGATCAGAGTCTGCTCTACGTGCTGGTGACGCTGCCGATCCAATCGTCGATGGACCAGACCACCGCAATGGTCAAACGCCTCGAAGGCATGATGCGTAAGATGCCGCAAGTCGAAGCGGCGACCTCAGGCGTCGGCTTCGGATTCGCCAACAACAGCTCGAATCAAGCGACGATCTTCTTGCAGCTTAAGCCGCTCTCCGAACGGCACGGCGTGCAGAACTCCTCGCTGGCCGTCCAGTACGACCTCTACCGGCAGTTCTTGCAGATTCCAAACCTCAGCGCAATTCCCGCGAATCCCCCGGCAATACCCGGCTTGGGCTCGACCGGCGGATTCGCCATCGAGATCGAGGATATCAACAACCTCGGTTTGCCGGCGCTGAACAAGGTCGGCAACACGATCTTGGCCGGGGCGAAGAGAGACTCGACGCTCTCGCAGGTGCGATTCCCCACGATCTTCACCGGAACGTACCTCGTCACCGAGTTCGATCGTGCCAAGGCGCTCGCGTTCGGCGTAACGCCGAGCGCGTTCTTCGACACGCTCAACGGTACGACGGGCTCGACGTTCGTCAACTTCTTCGACTACGGAACGCGATCGTATCAGGTCGTCTTGCAGGCGAAAGCCGGCCAACGGACGACGCCGCAAGACCTCTCGCGAATCTACGTGGCAAATTCGGCCGGCGCGATGATGCCCGTGAGCCAATTCCTCACGACGAAGATGGCCACGAACAACGTCTCCATCATGCGCTTCAACGAGTACAACGCGCTGGAGATCGACGGAAATCCCGGCCCCGGAGCGAGTTCCGGACAGGCGCTCGATTCGATCCAGCGCCACGTCGTCGCGAATCTGCCCAAGGGCATGGGTTATGAATGGAGCGGTATCGCTCGCCAGCAAGTGCAGAGCGGTCCGCAGACCGTCGCCGTCTTCGCGATGGGATTGCTCTTCGTCTTCTTGGTCTTGGTGGCGCAGTACGAGAGCCTCTCCACGCCCTTCGTGATCATGCTCGCGGTGCCGGTCGCGCTGCTCGGAGCGATCGGCGCGATCTACCTCCGCAGTCTCACCGAGCGGCTGAGCCAGATCGTGCACTCACTGATGGCCGGGCACATCGTCCCACTGCCGATTACCTCCTCCGACATCTACGCACAGATCGGCTACGTCATGCTCATCGGCTTGGCGGCGAAGAACGCGATCTTGATAGTCGAGTTCGCCAACCAGCTGCGCGCGGAGGGCATGGAAGCGGTCGAGGCGGTCGCGCACGCGGCGGCGACGCGGCTGCGCCCGATTCTCATGACCTCGATTGCCTTCATCCTCGGCATCATTCCGCTCGCCTTCGCGCACGGAGACGGCGCGCAGTCGCGGATCTCGCTCGGGACCGCCGTTCTGGGCGGTATGCTCGTCTCCACGATCATGAACCTCGCGATCGTGCCGGTGCTTTACATCGTCGTCGTCGAGCTGACCGAACGCAAGAGACGCAAGACCGGACCGCCGCGACCCGAAGATCTTCCAAAACCGCCGATGCCTCCCCCGCCGTTACCCGAAGGCGGGGCGCCGGCTACAACGCTTTAACCGCGCCGGTCAGCGCCTCGACCGAGGCCTTCGCATCGCCGAAGAGCATCGAACAGTTCGGCAGCTCGTAGAGCGGATTCTCGATTCCGGCAAAGCCGGAGCGCATCGAGCGCTTGAGCACGACGACGTTAGCGGCCTTGTCGACATCGAGAATCGGCATCCCGTAGATCGGCGACGAGGCGACCGTTCGCGCGGCCGGGTTCGTCACGTCGTTGGCGCCGATGACGAGCGCGACGTCGGCGGTCGGAAACTCGGGATTCGCATCCTCCATGTCGAGGAGTTGATTGTACGGAACGTTTGCCTCGGCGAGCAGCACGTTCATGTGTCCGGGCATGCGCCCGGCGACGGGATGGATCGCGTAGAGAACTTTGACGCCGCGCTTCTCGAGCTGATCCGCGAGCGCTTTGACGCTATGCTGCGCCTGCGCCACCGCCATGCCGTAGCCCGGAACGAAGATCACCTTCGACGCGTACGCGAGCATGACGCCGACGTCGTCGGCGCTCGTGCTGCGAATCTGCTGCGGCGCGCCGCTCGCCGTCGCAACCTCAGTTCCACCCGCGGCGCCGAAGGCGCCGAAGAGCACGTTGGTCAGCGGGCGGTTCATCGCGCGGCTCATCGCGACGGTGAGAATCGTTCCGCTCGCGCCGACGAGCGCGCCGCAGATGATGAGCAGCGACGAGTCGATCTCGAAACCGGTAATCGCGACCGCGACGCCGGTGAACGAGTTCAGTAGCGAGATGACGACCGGCATGTCGGCGCCGCCGATCGGTAAGACGAAGAGCACGCCGAGGAGCAGCGCGCCGAGCAAGAGCGCGACGAATGCCCAGGCCGGCAGCAGTCCCAGAGTCGCAACGAACCAGATTGCCAACGCGAGAATTCCAAGCAGGACGATTCCGTTGACGATCTGCTGGCCGGGATAGGTGACGGGACGTCCGGTCATCAGTTCTTGGAGCTTGAGGAAGGCGACGATCGAACCCGCGAGACTGATCGCGCCGATGATCGCCGAGAGCACCAGCGAAACCGCGACGACGACGTCGGGACTACCCGTGCCACGGGCGATGAAGAACCCGACGGTCGAGATCAAGGCGGCGGCGCCGCCGCCGGCGCCGTTGTAGAGTGCGACCATCTGCGGCATCGCGGTCATCTTGACTTTGAGGGCAGCGTAGATGCCGACGATGCCGCCGATCGCGACGCCGATCGCAACGGCCCACCAGCCGACCGCGCCCGTTTGAACGAGAATCGAGACGAGCGCGATGACCATGCCCGCCATCGCGAACCGGTTTCCGCGCTGTGCCGTCGCCGGCGAGTTCAGCTCGTGAAGGCCGTAGATGAAGAGCGCAATCGCAACGAGATCGGCAAGGGAGGTTCCGATCGCCGTCGCCGTCACTTGCCCGGCTCCTTACGCTTGAACATTTGCAGCATGCGCTCGGTCACGGCGAAACCGCCGAAGACGTTGATCGCGCCGAGCGTAACCGCCGCGATGGCGAGAATCGTCAATCCAATCTCGGCGCTTCCGGTGAGAAGGCGCGCGACGATGACGATCGCGCCGGCGAGGACGATTCCGTGAATCGCGTTCGTCGCCGACATCAACGGCGTGTGCAACGTCGTCGGCACCTTCGAGATCACCTCGAAGCCGACGAAGACGGCGAGCACGAGTACGGTCAGCAACTCGATGTAGTGGGCTACGTCCATCACGATCCTCCTCGGCCGAGGGCCTCGCCATCGCGGGCGATGACCGCTCCCTTCGCAACGTCGTCGGCGGGATCGATCGCGAGCGTGCCGTCCTTGATCCACGGCGAGAGCAGCGCGAAGACGTTGCGTGAGTAGAGGCGGCTGGCATCGGCCGGCATCGTCCCGGGTAAATTCGTCGTGCCGATGATGGTGACGCCGTTGGGCGATGTGACGATTTCGTCGGTAACGGTCAGCGCGCAGTTCCCGCCCGCCTCGGCCGCCAAATCGACGACGACGCTTCCCGGTTTCATCGCTGCGACCGCCGCCTCGGTGATCAGTACCGGAGCCTTTCGGCCGGGAACGAGCGCGGTCGTGATCACGACGTCGTTCGCGCCGATCTGCTCGACCATCCACGCGCGTTGGCGCTCCTGCTGCTCCGGCGTGAGCTCCTTCGCGTAACCCCCCGCGCCTTCGGCGTCGCCCCCGAGATCGAACTCGAGGAAGGCGGCACCCAGCGATAAGACTTGCTCCTTGACGACGGCACGGACGTCGTAGCCGCTGACGACCGCACCGAGGCGGCGCGCGGTCGCAATCGCTTGCAATCCGGCGACGCCGGCACCGAGCACCAAGACTTTTGCCGGCGCGATCGTGCCCGCCGCGGTCGTGAGCATCGGAAAGAACTTCGGCAACGCCGCCGCTCCGAGGAGAACCGCTTTATAGCCCGCGATGTTGCTCTGCGACGAGAGCGCGTCCATTGACTGCGCGCGCGTGATCCGTGGAATCATCTCCATCGCAAGAGCCGTTACCCGCGCTTGCGCGAGCCGTTCGACGTAGGCCGGGTCGCCGAGTGGATTGAGAAAACCGACGATTACGCTGCCGGGGCGAAGCGCGGCAAGCACCTCGTCACTCGGGCGCCCGACGGTAACGATGGCATCGGCGTCGCCGGCGAGCGCGCGCGCGTCGTCGGCGAAGCTCGCGCCCGCGGCGCCGTAGAGCTCGTCGGGGAAGGCGGCTGCATTGCCGGCACCGCGCTGAATGCGGACGCCGGCACCCAACTTGACGAATCGCGCAACGGTTTCGGGCACGAGCGCCACCCTGCGCTCCTTTACCGCAGCCTCGCGAGGAACGGCAATAATCATACTCGGGGGCTTGTCATACGGCTCCGATGCGACCGCGCCCTTCGTTTGACCGACGAGACGACCGCGGCGTTACGCGATATGGAGGGCGTTGCGCAGAACGCCGATCCGCTCGATATCGACCTCAAGGACGTCGCCGTCGGTGAGAAATTCCGGTGGGGTCCGCGCGAAGCCGACGCCCTCGGGCGTGCCGGTCGCGATCAGGTCGCCGGGAAGCAGCGTCATTCCCTTGCTCAGCTCCGCGATGATCCGCGGTACCCGAAAGATCATCTTTCCGGTGTTGCTATGCTGCTTCTCCACGCCGTTGAGACGCAGGCGAAGCTCGAGCGCGTGGGGGTCGCCGACCTCCTCGGGAGTGACGATCCACGGTCCGACCGGAGCGGTATCGTCGAGGCTCTTTCCTTTAAACCACTGATGGTGCGCGCGCTGCAGGTCGCGGGCGGTCAGATCGTTGATCGCGGTATAACCGAAGACGACGTGGAGCGCCTCCGCTTCGGGCACGTTCTTGCAGCGCACGCCGATGACGACCGCGAGCTCCGCCTCGAAATCGTATTCGCGCGAGATCGACGCGCTCAACTGCAGCGTCGCCCCGGGCGCGGCGATCGCGGTGGAGGCTTTGGTAAAGAACGTCGGTACGTCGGGCAGCTTCAACTCGCGGCCGGCCGCGCGCGCGCCCTCGGTCGCGTGCTCGAGGTAGTTCCGGCCGACGCAGAAGACGTTGCGTGTGGGGCGAAGCGGCGCGTCGAGTACGGCGCCGGCGAGCGGAACCAGGTCGTCGGGTGTGTGCCAGGCGATCCGTTCGTGCGGTGCGAGCGCGATGTAGTCGAGCATCGTCGGCGATGCAATGGTGCGAATCATCTCGCCCTCGAGCACTCCCGGCCGCATCCGTCCGTCCGGCGTCCGGTAGGTGACGAGTCTCAATCAGGCGGCAGCGTCGCGGCGTGGGTCGGCTTCGGGCTCGGTGAGCCGCGGATCTCGTTGAGCGAGGGGAGTTTGTTGATCTGTTCTTGTTCTTTGCGTTCCGTTTCGGCGGCGGCCGCGGCTTGTTTCTTCTCCATCTCGACCATGACGTTGGCCGCGCCCGGATCGTTCGCCCAGTTACCGCCGGCCGAGATCAGCGCGACGTGCCGCGTAACGTTGTGGGTCTTCGGAGTGTAATCGTAGGTAACGCGGTAGAGGCCGACCTGCGCGCTGCCATCGGGGCGCCGGATCCACATCTGCAAGGCGTTGCCGTACGTCTGAAAATTGAACGAAGCTCGTTTCGACGGTTTCGTCGACTTCACGCGGACGACTTGCCCCTTGGCATTGACTTCGACGACGACTTCCGAGTGCAGTGGAATGTTCGGCAGCTCGATTACGACGCGTGTCGGCGCCGGCTTCGGCTTGGGTGAGGGCGTCGCCGCCAATGCCGGAAGCGCGGTAGCGACGACCATCGCGAGCGTCGCGAGTGCGACCGAAACGTTCTTCACGCGGTCAGTTTCGCGCGAGAACCGCGAAGGGATGGCCGCACGATCCGCAGGCGACGACGACCTGAAAGTGTGCCTTCTCGCGCACGCTCCGCGCATCGTCTGCTCCCTCTTCGAAGCCGCAGAAACGGCATCGCGTCGAGGTGGGGCGTTCTCCTGCCGCCTGTTCGTCCACGCTGTTGCGCTTTACGCGGGCTTCGTACTTCGACCTGCCGAAGCAGCGCAGACGCATGCAGCCTGCTCGTTTACTGCTCGCCGGTTTGATTGCCGTCGCAGCCGCAGCGGCGCCGGTTCGCGCCGAGCGCCAGATCGTCGACCTCCACCGGCTGGATGCAAATTTTCAACTCTTTGCCGCGGATTCGAGCGTACCGTGGAAGCCGACTACGGTTCGCTTGGATACCTATTCGAGCTCTCCCGTCGCGATCTCGGTCTATCAGGTCGATCCGGCAGACGTACTGACCGCCGGGTCGAACTTCAGTCCGCGCGCGATCGTCACCGCCGGGCGGCGCGCGACGCTCTCGTTTACCTTTACGCCGCCGGGTGGATACCAGTTCCAATCGAACGCAGTGAACGTCCCGCTCGGTAGCCGTGAAGGTTTCTTCGTCGTCGAGGCGCGCCGCGGCGACGTCGGCGAGCAAGTCTGGATCAATCGCTCGCGCGTCGGTTTGATCTCGAAGGAGACGCCGGGCGGCTTGCTCCTCTATGCCGGCGATCTTGGAACGGGCAGTCCGCTCGCGCGCATGCGCGTTGCGTTTGTCGTCAATCGCAGCTTCGTGACGGCGATGACCGATCGCGACGGTCTCGTGCGCTGGAATCGCTCGCCGCGCCCGGTCTTCGCGCTCGCGCAGTGGGGAAGCAGCTATGCCTTCTTAAGTCTGCTTCCGCAACCGCCGCTCCCGGAGACGATCGTCGGCGTGCGAACCGATTCCGCGGTCGTGCACGCGGGTGAGAGCGTCCGCATCGCCGGCTTCGCGCGAACGCGCCTGCGCGGAGTTCTGCGCCCCAGCACCGGGAGCGCGGCGATCTCGCTGCGCAACGGCGCGACCCCGATCGCGGAGCAACGCGTACCGCTCGATGCCGCGGGTGCGTTCACCGCATCGTTCGCCATACCGCAGAACGCGCCGGCCGGCGAGTACACGGTGCTCGCGCAGGCCGGCGGCGGTATCGGTGGTGCGACGCTCGACGTCGACGCAAACGCCGGCGGACTCTCGCTGGAGATCGGCGCCGCCTGCAACGGTACGTGCGACTCCCGTCACGACGTACCGTTGTCCGTCCATTCGTCGCGGGGCGGCGTTTCGGTGCGCGTGACCGTAGTGCGCTCGCCGCACGTGTATGCGGGCGAGATCCCCGAAAACGCGCCGTGGGCGGCGACTCCTTGGTTCGGTGCTGCCGTTACGACCGACGAAAGCGGAAACGCAACCGTGCTCGTTCCGCATCCGAGCGATGAGTTCGGTTCGACGTACGGCGTCCGGGTCGAATCGGGCGGCGCGACCGCGGCGACGCGCGTGATCGTGCCGACGGCCGATGCGGCGATCCGCTTGGAACTCGATCGGGCCGAGCAGAGCATCGGCACGCCGCTCGGCTTCGACGTCTACGCCAACACCCTCGAGGGAAAACCGCTCGCCGGTGCGACGGTGAGCGTCGCGCTCGCGCACGGCATCTCGCGCTCGCAGCAGAATCTCACTCTCGATGCGCGCGGCCACGCTCGCGGCGCATTCAGCGCGCCCGATCTCGGTACGAACTTTCTGCTCGCTTGGATCGATCGCGGCGGGCGAGCGATCGATGCGGCACAAGTGCGTATCGATCCGCAGGCGTCCGCGCCGGTCGAAGGGGGCAGCGCGGACGTGCACGTGCACCTCGACCGCGACGTCTATCGGCCCGGCGACGAGATTACCGTCGACGCCGACGCTTCGGGATCGCAGGGCGACGCATTGATCACCTTCGAGAGCGCGCTCGGCGTCGAGCTTCGCGTCGTGCGGGTCTCGCAAGGACACGCCGTCGCGCGTCTAGCGGCGACCGATGCGGCGGGCGAGTTGAGCGTCGGTGCGGCATTCGTCCGCGGCGGCGCGATCGAATGGAACACCGTGCCGGTCGTGCTCGCGGCGCCGGGACGGCCGCACTCCGCGCAGCTCGCATTGAGCAGCGGGGTCTTCGCTCCGGGAGAAGCGGCGAAGATTGCATTCGACGGCGGATCGACGGGTCCGCAAACGTTCGTCGTGCGGATCAGCCGCGGAGCACCGTCCGGCAGCGCGCTCTTTCGTTCGGCTCCATCGCTGCTCGCGATCGGCGTCAGCACGACGCAGAACAGCGCGCCCGGTACGGTAACGTGGCACCCCTGGGTGCGCTCGACCGGCGATCGCGCGCAGGCACTCGGGTTCGTGCGCCGCACGCAACCGCCGCCGGAGCTCTCGCTCGCTCAAGCCGAGACCGAGGCGATCTCGTGGGACGTCACCCGGACGGCGGGCGGTGCGATCGCGATCGAACTTCCACAGCGCAGCGGCAGATACGATCTCTCGGTGCTCGGAATCGCCGATGACGGAAGCGTAACGGCGGGTTCGTCGACGGTGATCGTGCGATGATGGGGCACCGATAACGATGGCACTGATGCTGCTCGACACCTACGGCCTCGTCTACCGGGCGTTCTTCGCCCTGCCCGGATTGACGACGAGCCGAGGCATGCCGATCAACGCCGTCTACGGCTTTACGATGATGCTCAACAAGATCATCGCCGACGAAAAGCCGACGCACGTGCTCGCCGCGTTCGACAAAGGCATGCCGGCCGATCGACTCGCGCTCTTCGCCGAGTATAAGGCGCAGCGACGGGTCATGCCCGACGAGCTGCGCAGCCAGTTCGCGCTGGTGCGGCGCGTGCTCGAGACGTATCGCATTCCAATCGTCGAGATCGAAGGGCAAGAGGCCGACGACGTCATCGCGACGCTCGCGCGCCAGGCCGAAGAGGCCGGCGAACAGACGGTCGTCGTGACCGGCGACCTCGATCTCTTGCAGATCGTCGACGAACGAACGACGGTGCTGACGACGCGGCGCGGCATCACGGAGCTCGGGCGCTACGATTCGGCGGCGGTTCGCGAACGCTTCGGGCTCGAGCCCGAGCAACTCCCCGATTTTCGCGGTCTCAAAGGCGATCCGTCGGATAACCTTCCCGGCGTTCCCGGCGTCGGCGAGAAGACCGCGACCAAACTGCTGCAAGCGGCAGGATCGCTCGACGCGCTCGTTGCCGATCCGGCGCTCGCCGGCAATCCGAAACTGCAGGCGTTGATCGAGCAATACGGCCAACAGGCCTGTCTCTGCCGCGCCGTCTCGATCGTGCGCCGCGACCTTCCGCTCGCGATCGATTGGGAGAGCAGCCGGTACGAAGTTCCTTCGGATCGCGACCTCTACCATCTCTACGCCGATCTCGAATTCAAGACGCTGCTCGCGAAGCTGCAGCCGCCGTCGGATCTGCCGCTCTTCGATACCGGCGCAAAGCTTGCCGGCAACTATCGCAGTTACGTCCACTGCGTCGACGCTCCCGAGTTCGCGCGCCTCGCCGGCGAGTTGCGCGCGCTCGCGGGCAGCGCAAGCCCCGTCCTGGCGATGCGGGGAGACGAACTCGGCATCACCGTGCGCGCCGGCGAGGGCGTGAGCTTTGCGCGCGGCGCGCTGCAAGACGCCGGCGTGCGCGACGCGCTTGCGAGCCTCCTTGCGGGCGACTCGGCCGGTGCGTACGACGCCAAACGGCTCCTGCACGTTATGCGCGAGGCGGGCATGGCGCCGGTCCGCTTCACCGACGATGCGATGATCGCCGCGCATCTGCTCGATCCGGCGCGCGGGTACGCCGATATCGAGGATGCGGCGGCACAGTTGCTCGGTGTGGAGCTGCCGGGCGAAGCGGCGGCCTGCGCCGACGCGGCGCTGCAGATCGTCGCAAAGGCGCGCGCGGAGCTCGAAGCGCGCGATCAGCTGCGCCTCTATTGCGAGGTGGAGGTTCCGCTCGCACCGGTGCTGGCGAAGATGGAAGCGGCCGGCGTTACGATCGATCCGCGCGAGCTCGATGCGATCGGCGGCGAGGTCGACGCGGCCGCGGCGCGCCTGCAGCAACAAGTCTACGACTTTGCCGGCGAAGAGTTCAACATCGGTTCGCCGCAGCAGCTCGGCAGAGTCCTCTTTGGAAAGCTGCAGATCCCCGGAAGCAAGAAGACCAAGACCGGATGGGCGACCGGTGTCGAGGTGCTGCAAGGCTTGGCGCGCGAGTATCCGATCTGTGCGCTCGTCTTGGAGTGGCGCGAAGTTACCAAGCTCAAGAATACCTACGTCGACGTAATTCCGCAGCTCGTCGACCCGCGTGACCGGCGGCTGCGCACCGAGTTCAACCAGACGGCGACGGCCACCGGCCGGCTCTCGTCGACGAATCCGAACCTGCAGAACATTCCCGTTCGCGGCGAGCTCGGGCGGCGAATCCGCCGCGCCTTCGTCGCGCGCAGCGACGAGTACGTGCTCCTCGCTGCCGATTACAGCCAGATCGAGCTACGACTCATGGCTCATCTTTCGGGCGATCGCGCGCTGCGCACCGCCTTCGAAGAGGCGCAGGACATTCACGACTTCACCGCGCGTCAGATCTTCAATATCGCCCCGAACGAGCACGTCGATCCGAATCAGCGGCGGATGGCCAAGAGCGTCAACTTCGGGCTCTTCTACGGCATGTCGGATTTCGGACTCGCGCAGCGTCTAGAGATCAGCCGCGCCGAGGCCAAGGAGATCACGACCGCGTACTTCGCGCGCTTTCCCGAAGTGCGCGCGTACATCCAGCAGACGATCGAAGAGGGGCGGCGCACCGGATACGTTTCGACGATTCTCGGCCGGCGGCGATACATGCCCGGACTCATCTCCGGAAACTACATGCTGCGCGCGGCGGCCGAGCGCGAAGCGACGAACGCACCGTTGCAAGGCAGCGCCGCAGATTTAATGAAGCTGGCGATGGTGCGGATCGACCGCGCCCTCGACGAGTCGGGTCTCGATGCGACGATGCTCCTGCAGATCCACGACGAGTTGATCTTCGAGGTGCACAAGAGCCGGCTCGCAGAAGCGTCGGGGCTGGTGCGCGATCATATGGAGCGAGCGATCGAGTTATCGGTGCCGCTCGAAGTGACGCTCAAGGCGGGGCGGAGTTGGTACGACGTCGAGCCGATCGTAACGGAGCCGCTCGAGCGTGTTTAAGCTCCTCGCGGCGATGCTCGCGACCGCGCTGCCGTCCGTCGTCGTACACGCGCCGCGTGCCGACCTCACCCTGGAAGTCGCTCGTACCGACGCACAGCGCGCCCACGGCTTGATGGATCGCACGACGGTGCCGGCGCATACCGGCATGATCTTCGTCTTCGATGCGGACGGGCCGGTCGATTTCTGGATGAAAGACACGCTCGTACCGCTCGATATGATCTTCGTCGCCGCAGACGGCACGGTCCGGCGCGTCTACGCCGACGTTCCCGTTCCGCGCGCGGGAATCGGCGACGAGGCCATTGCGCGCGAGAGCGGCACGGCGAAGTACGTGATCGAGCTGCACGCAGGCGAGGCGGCGAAAGACGGCATCGCGGCTGAGGTCAAACTCGATCTGCGCGGCGTTTCTTCATCTACTATGTAAGCTACTTTACAAATGCCCGAGCTTCCCGAAGTCGAGACGATCGTGCGCGGTCTCGCCGGCAAGGTCGTCGGCAAGACGATCGAACGTGCCGAGATTCGCCTGGCCAAAATCGCCGTTGCACCCGCAGGCGTGCGCTTCGCGCGTGCGGTCGCCGGAGAGCGCATCGACCGAGTCCGCCGGCGCGGCAAGTATGCGATCCTCGAGCTGGCCTCGGGGCGGTCGCTCGTTACCAGCCTGCGTATGACCGGACGGCTCGTCGTCGCCGCCGACGGGCGGCCCGAGTTACCGGGAACGCACGTGATCCTGCACTTCGCGGGGGGCGGCCGCCTGCGGTTCTCGGACGTCCGAACCTTCGGCCGAATGCGGCTCGTGGAGCCGGGCGAAGCGTGGGACCGCGAACTCGGCGTCGAACCGCTCTCCTCAGGCTTTACACATGAAGCCTTTATCGGTATGCTGTCGGGGCGGACGACGCCGGTCAAGGCATTGCTCCTCGATCAACGGCGCATCGCGGGCATCGGAAACATCTATGCATGCGAAGCGCTGTGGGAAGCTCGGATCCGTCCGAGCCGTCCCTCACGGAGCTTGAGGAAACCGGCGATTTGCCGCTTACGTCGTGCCATCGTCGACATTCTGCAACGCGCCGTCGATCTGCGCGGAACCAGCGTCGACGACTACGTAGATGCCGACGGACTGCAAGGTGGTTTCCAAAACAACCTCTCGGTCTACGGCAGAGACGGTGGGCCTTGCCCGCGCTGCGGCGCGCGCATCGTTCGCACCGTACTCGCAGCCCGCGGGACGTGGTGGTGCCGGCGATGTCAACGATAATAAAAATTACGAAAGTGGGAAAAGTCAAATCTCTACAACTGAAGTCGCTCCGGTTCAATACGAAGAAGATCAGTTAGCGCTCGAGCAGCGTCTCTACGAAGAATCGCTCAAGGTCCTCGACGAAGGACAAGTCCTCACCGGCACGATCGTTCAAAAGGATAAGGACGAAGTGCTCGTCGACGTCGGAGGAAAATCCGAAGGCGTCCTTCCGTTCCGCGAGTTATCGCTCGCGGTGGATCCCAAATTGCTTCGCGTCGGCGACACGCTCGAGGTGATGATCCATCGCATCGACGAGCTTGACGGAACGCTCTTTCTCTCGGAGCGGCGCGCGCGCGCGCTCAAGACGTGGGAGAAAGTAATCGAGGCGCACGATCGCGACGAAGTCATCGAAGCAACGGTCACGCAGGTGGTCAAGGGCGGAGTGCTCGTCGACCTCGGCATGCGCGGCTTCGTTCCCGCCTCGCAGATTCGCCGTCAGCCGGTTGGCAATCTCGACGAGCTGGTCGGCCAGCACCTTCGCTTGAAGGTGATCGATCTCGACCATAAGCGCCACCGCGTCGTTCTTTCGCAGCGCCTCGTTCTCGAGGAAGAGCTGCAAGCGAAGAAACAGGAGCTGCTCGACACGCTCGAGGTCGGACAGATTCGCGAAGGCGTCGTTGTGCGTTTGGCCGATTTCGGCGCGTTCGTCGACCTCGGCGGTATCGACGGTCTGATCCACAATAGCGAGCTCGCCTACGCGCGGATCAAACATCCTTCCGAAGTCGTCAAGATCGGCGACGTGGTCCAAGTCGAGATCATGAAGTTCGATCCCGAGGCGAAGAAAGTCAGCCTCTCGCTCAAGCACGCGCTTCCCGATCCGTGGGATCAATACGCCGACCGTCTCTACGAGACGAACAAGTTGGCCGCGCAGATCGTCAAAGTGACGCCGAACTATCTCTTGGTCGAAGTCATCCCCGGCATCCTCGCGATGGTGCCCAAGGGCGAGTTCGACGCCTCCGCGCAGTTCGGCGCGGGCCAGGAGGTCGAGGTCACGCTGCTCACGATCAACCACGCGACCCGCCGGATCACGGCCTCGATTCAGCACGTTGCCGACATCCCGCCCGAAGAGATCGAGCAGTATGCGGCCGCCGAAGAGATCGGGCTCGAACCGGCAGCGCCGGCAGCGACGGAGCCGCTCCAGGCCGAGTAACTCGCCGTGCGCGTTGGTCTGACCGGCGGCATCGGGGCGGGGAAGAGTGTAGTCGCCGAGGTTTTCGCGGACCTCGGCGCCTTCGTCGTCGACACCGATGCGATCGCCCGGGAGGTCGTCGCCCCCAACAGCGATGGGCTCATGGAGGTCGCCCGCGTCTGGCCCCAAGCGGTGCGAAACGGCGCCCTCGACCGCGCCGCCCTTGCCGACATCGTCTTCGCCGACCCGCGAGCCCGGGAGCGGCTCAACGCCCTGCTCCACCCCCATATCCGCCGCGTCGCCCTCGAGCGTGAGGCCCGGGCGAAGCCCGGCCAGCTCATCGTCCACGTCGTCCCCCTCCTCTTCGAGACCGGCTACGACCGGCTCGTCGACCGGTCGGTTCTGGTCGTCGCCCCCCTCGAGGAGCGCATCGGCCGTGTCGTCGAGCGCGATAAGCTCGACGAGGCTCGCGTCCGTGCGCGGATGGCCGCGCAGATCGAACCCGAGCGCGCTCGTGCTGCGGCCGATTACGTCATCGAGAACGACGGCAACCTCGCGCGCTTGCGCGATCGAACCCGATTGATTTACGAGGCGCTCACGGGGACGACCCCAACCGCGTTTTAAGGGAACGTCCTCGAATTCTCAGGGAATCCTGAGTTTACCGAGCGCTTGTATGGGAATAGAATAACTCGGAACTTTGAACCAGAGAGGAACATTCGAATGGCACAAGAGACCGGTAACGCTGGAGGTATGAGCGTTCGCGAGGCGGGCCGCCGCGGCGGCGAGCGCGTGAAGGCGAAATACGGCTCGGAATTCTACGAAGAGATCGGACGTAAGGGCGGGGAAGCCACGAAGAGTAAGTACGGTCCCTCCTTCTACGAAGTGATCGGACAAAAAGGCGGTCAGCGTCCGAAGCGAAAGGCGGCCTCGTAACTCTCCCTCCCATTAAAACTACATGAAGGAGACCGATGGCTGATAAGCACGACCAAGCGGCAAAACGCGAAATGTCCGTGCGTGAAGCGGGTAAAAAGGGCGGGGATACCGTGCGAGATCGCTACGGATCGACCTTTTACGAAGACATCGGTCGTAAAGGGGGAAAGGCGACCCGCGATCGCCACGGCGTTGAGTTCTACGAATCAATCGGCCAAAAAGGCGGCAAGGTCGTCAAGGAAAAATACGGCTCGGATTTTTACGAAGAGATTGGACATAAGGGCGGTCAGAAGGTTAAGAAGCTGATTGCCGAGGCCAAAAAGAAACTCTCCGACGAAAAGTCCTGATTTAGCGCGGCTCGTTGTCGAAGTCGGGGCTCGTTTACCGCAGTAAACGTCGCCCCGCCTCTCCTAGAGCCGCATCTAAATCAGGACTTTTTCGTTAATGAGCGATGTTGACGCCGCCGCTAACCTTTCCCAGGTGGACGGTGTTGTCGTCGAAGTTGATGGTGATGCCGTCGATTCTCAACGTTTGATCTCCTGAGTGCACGTACGCGGGATGCGGCATCCGCATCATCTTCGCGTCGTTCGTCCAGGTGACCAGATCGGTATCGAAGGAGCGATGTTGGGGATCGTCGATGCGTTCGATGTGAACCTTTCCGACCGCAGTGAAGTCGAGGGTCTGAACGTTCAACTGAACGTGCTTGGCCGAGACACGCAGATAGGGCTTGCCTTTGCGGAAGACGATGCCGTTGCGCACGCCGTCGACGCTGCCGCTGAGTCCGTCGGACGAGAGACGCGCATGATCGTAGTCGAAGGTCCACGAGCGCGTCGCGATGTGGTTGTTCATCACGTGACCGCCGCGCAGATCGATCGGCGCTTGGTTCGGCGGCGGGGGCGGCGCGCCGCCGCCGGCGAGCACGATCTCGACGACGACGTAAATCCCTAACGCGACGCCCGCCCCGACGGCCAGGCGTTTCCACCAAAGGGCTGTATTACGCATCGGGCCATTCCCCCGCATGAGGCGGCAACGTCGCGGTTACCGGTATCAAGAGCGCGAGATAGAGCACGCCCAAGAGCAGCGCGACGGTCGTCGGTCCGATTCGCGAGAAGAAGGTGTCGACGCGCGGGCCGACGCGTCCCTTTACGATCCGGCGCACTCCCACCGCACTTCGAATCTGCCACGTTCCGTCGGGCGCGATGATGCCGCTGATTCCGGTCGCGGCGGCGCGCACGACGTACGCGCCGGTTTCGACCGCGCGCAACTGGGCGATCTGTGCGTGCATGTAGGGGCCCGAAGTCTTTCCGAACCACGCGTCGTCGGTGCTGATGACGAGAAGCTGCGCACCGCGGCGCACCTGTGCGTATGCCAGATCGGCAAAGGCCGACTCCCAGCAGATGAGCGGAGCGATCGGCAGCGCCTTGGTCTTATAGACGCCGTCGGTCCTTCCGGGCGTCAGCCCGCCGTTGAGCGCACCGATGTAGGGCAGCCACGAGAGAAACGCGCGACCCGGAAACCACTCGGCGAACGGCACGAGCTGTCGCTTATTGTAAACGGCGTAGCCTCCGCCCGGGGAGAAGACGTAGAGCGCGTTATAGAGCGCGCCGGGCCCTGCCGCGAGGCTCCCCGCAACGATCGTTGCCTTCGACGTGCGGGCGAGAGCGTTGAAACGGTCGACGAGATCCATATCGGCGTCGAGTTCCGTCGTGATGACCGTCTCCGGCCACACGATCAAACGCGGGCGGCCGGCGCTGGCGACGCGCGTCATCGCTGTGTAGCGCCGCACTGCAACCTTGAGCGCGCGGGGATTCCACTTGAACGATTGAGCGATGTTGCCCTGGATTGCCGCTACGGCAATCGTCGGGGGCGGCAAGTTGCGCGCGGGCCACGCGTTCCAAGCCGCAACGGTCAGCGCCGCGAACGCAACCGCGGCGATGGTAAAAGGCTGCCACGTGCGGCGATGCAGGGCGTCGGCTGCATACGCGCCGATCGCGCAGAGCACGAAGGTAACACCGTACGTGCCCGCATACGCTGCAATCGCGCGCACCGGTGAATCGGCTTGCGTATATCCGAGCTGGTCGAAGGGCGCGGCAAGCACCCCGATCGAACGCAGCCATTCGCAGACGGTAAATGCCGCAGCGGCACCGACCGGCGCAACGTTCGGTCGCATATGCTCGTAGGCGACGGCGGCGAGTGCGCCGGCGAGCGCGAAGAACGGCGCCTCGATCAGCGCGGGTCCCAAGGCGAGAAACGGTCCGAAAACGCCGATGTACCGTCCGACCGTATGCCCAACCCATGCGAAATCGAGCGTGAAAAAAATTAATCCCGCGAACCAACCGAGGAGCGCCGCACGTTTCCAGGAGGCACCTTGCCAAGTCCAGAACAGCGCTGCAGTGCCGATGGGCACGAGCCATGCCGCGCCGATCTTTGGAAATGCCGCCGCCAAAGCAATAGCAGCAACGGCGGCGAGACCGGCGTCGCGCAAGGTCACCGAGGAGACCATGATTCGCAGATTGAGTTTCGGTTTCGTAGTCGTTCTAATAACGGCGTTCATCGTTGCGGCGTGTGGTCGTCAGGTCACGCCAAATCCTGCGGGCTTAGGGCCCGGTGGCGCGCCCCCGGGATACTTTGCGGTATTCTTCAACGTTCAAGCGCCTTTCAACTTCAGCAACTACCAGTACCTGGTCGTGCTGAACACGACCGGCGATGGCCGCACGCCTTCCACCGATACGATTCAGACGAACTGGGACGGATACTCATGGGCGATCGTGGCACGGGGAAACGGCGTTTCTACCAACGCCCAACTCGTGCAGTTCGTTCGCAGCAATCAGAACCCGCACGTTCCTCCGGTCTGGCACCCGCTCATCACGACGCCTCAACAGTTCTCCTACAACCTTAACGCAGGCGGCCTTGGCACCGAGTTTTCGATCCTCGCTCAAAAACGAATTTTCAACTCGACGCCGTCGCCGAATCCCTCGCCCAGCGCCACTCCCTCGAACAACTGGAAGTTCAACGCGTTTACGACGGCGGCAAGTGGCTCGGGTGTGTGGCGTTTCGTAGATTCGATGGGCGCCGGCGGCCCGGCCGATCCGCAATGGGTCTCGCCGACGTTGAATATGCTGACGTGCTTCGACACCACATTCTATGCGCTCGACCCGAACATCAGCGATCCGGCCGCGCAGATCACCAGCATCGAGATCGCGAACAACCCGGCCGCATCGCCGTGCTCGTCTGGGTCGACCGGGTCGTAGGCCGCGATGCACGAATCTCCGCTTGAATGTTCGCACGGCATCTGTAACTGCTCGGTGACCGGGCCGGTCGACGGGAGCGACGTCTACTGCAGCAACTTCTGCCGAAACGCCGACGAACAAGGCATCGAAGGCGAGACCTGCGCATGCGGCCACCCCGAGTGCGACACACCCTGACTTAGCGGCGCGAGACGTACCCGACTCGAAGACGCTCGTCGCTCACCTCCTGTTCGCTCCTGCTCGTCCACTTTTCCGGACCAACGAAGTTTTGAAGCAGCCGTCCGTGGCTGGTCCGGAAAAGTTGGAACGCTTCTCGTCGGGCACCTCCGCGCCGCTCGACGCTTTAGTCTGCGGCATGCTTTACCGTGCTGGGAGGGGCTCCGACGCGAGCGCCACTGACAGGAGGTCTAAATTTCCGCAGCAGGTGGCGCGAGCGCGGTGCAGCAGGAGCCCGCAGGACGCGGGCGACGAGCGTACCGACACTGCACGGTAAAGCATGCTGCGATGCGAAACCGTGATCAGAAGTTGAAGGTGGTCGGCACCACTTGCTGCGGTTGGCCGAGATTGAAGACCGCGGTTTGCGACGGGAAGGCGAGCAAATTGAGCCCGACGTTGACCGCTTGTTGCGCCTCGTTGTAGAGTACGAGCAGCTGGTAACAGTTGCCGATGGTCCGGGTGTAGTAGATTACCTTGTCGGAGAAGAACTCGCCGAGTCCTAACGAGGGGCGCCAGTTGATATTGGTGACGAACTGCAGCGATGCGTTGCGGCCGAACGGCGTCGATAGCTGAAGGTTCGTCGTTTCGAACCCCTGGCCGGGCCCGGGAATGAACGACCCGCTGAGCAAGACGACGGAACGCGGGGAGGGGCGCGCGGAGAGCTGATAACTTAGCGGTTGCGCGACGGCGTCGAAATTCGTCGACCAGCCGACCGAGAACGCATAGATGTCGTCGTTGAAGAGGCGAATCAAATCCTGCGCGTTCTTGGTGTTCTGCGTCGGCTGCTGATCGAGATATTGAAACGGCACGAGCGCAGGGCCGTTATAGTTCGCCTCGTTGTAGGTAAGCGTGTTGACGACGTGCTGGCTGATCGGCGTGGTGAGGCTCAAGTCTTGCTCGACCGATGCTTTGAGATCGCCCGTGCCGTAGGCGTATTGATCGACCGTAACGGTTCCCTGAAAGTCGCTTCCAAAGACCTTCGCTTCGATCGGTCCGGCGACGAGGTTGGCGTCGCCGCGCCAGGTCGCCAACGCTAACGGCTGCCCCTCCCCGGCGGGATTACTGTACTCGCCGACGGTTAGGTCGGCCGACAGCGGAAAGATGAAGTGCTGGAAAAAGTTCGTCGGCCGCACTTCGAACTCCGGAATCTTGTTGATGCCGGTCGCCTCCTGTGCGTAAATCTTATCCCACTCCATCTGGTAATCGGCGCCCGAGGTCGTGTATTGCAGGAGGTAATCGAACTCGGATTGATTGCTGAATTCGCTCACGCCGCCGAAGCTCGCGGCGCTGTTGCTGATGTCGTAAGTGATGGTTTCGTTGAGATTCTCGTTGAATTGCCTCGTATCGCTGAAGGTGAAGCTATCGGCGCTCGACTGCCCGCTGATCGACGAATGCGTGTAGCTATAGTTCTGAGACGTTTGCGAGGTCTGGTGAACGAGCGCTTCACTAAACGACTCGTTCGGCGGAAGCGTAATGAGCGGGCCGTAGTTCGACTGATATGAAAACTGAAAGTTGCTGCGCAGGTGTTCGGAGAAATTCTCTTGTTCTGCGAGCGCGAGGTTCGTCTCGCGTCCGCCGGCCTGGCGATTGCTGAGCGTGTAGATGTTGACGCTCGCGCTCCGTCGCCCTTTCTTGCTCGCATAGAATCCGACGTAGCCGAGGCCCAAGCCCTGCATCGTGAAATAATTGACGATGTAGTAACCGTAGTAATACTGATCTTTGCCGAATGGGATCTGGATCTTGATCCAGGCGCCTTCGTACGAGTTGTACCCGACTTCGGGGAACCAATGCTGGCGTCCGCGCTGATTCTCGAGGCTGCGCAGCGGGATCACGAGCAGCGGCAGATAGAAGACCGCGGCCGCGCCGAGCCAGAGCACGGCTTTGTGGACGACGATCTTGTCGCCCGGGTAGACCTCCATGTCTTTTCCGGTGATATGGTAGCCGCCCCGAGGGTTCTCGCAGGTGGTGATGTACGGATCCAGGCCGTGCGCCGTTCCGTCGGGGTCGGTATGCAGGTCGCTGGCGGAAAAGTGAATCAAGCCGCGCTGGACGCCTTCGTCGCTCGCGCCTTTTCCGTTTACGAGCTTCGCGGTCTGCGCGACCGTGTCGAAGACGATGACGTCGGCACCGAGCACCGAGTTGTGCTCGTGATTGACCAGAAAGGGATTCCCGGTGATCGTGATCGTGCGTACGCCGTCGAAATGCGCGTGCTCGCCGACGATCTCTTCGTCGCCGTAGTAGATGTGCACGTTGCCGATCGCATCGCTCGGCTGTCCTCGCGCGCGGTTTCCCGTCCACTTGTCGGAGATGACCGCGATGTTGCCCGGCGCGAGCGTCGGAACGCCGCTCGGCGCGGGTGAGGGCATGGGCGTCGATTCGCCGGCCGGCGGAATCGGCGGGGGCGTCTCGCCGCCCCGAACCAAGAAGATCGGCTCGAGCGTCGGCGTCGCGGCGGGCGTCGCGGTCGGGATCGGGGGCGGCGTTACGCCGGGCGACTCTCCCGGATTCGGCGGCGGCGTGCGGCGGACCGTATAGGTGCCGTTGCCGACGCCGTTGGGCGGGTTCGGCAGGCCGGGCGTCGTGATCGGCGCGGGCTCTTCGCTCGGGGTCGCGGTCGCTTGCGCGACCGTCTGCGAGTCGTCGCGATAGTGCTGCGCGCAGCTCTGCGTGTTAAAGAGCGATAGCGCGAGCTGCTGTTGGTCTTGCCCGGTAGCCGGAGCGATCGCCGGAAAGGCCGCGCCGGCGCAGGCGGCGAGCACCGCTATCGCGGTGATACCGCAACGTACTCGATTGCCGAACGGCACGCCTCAGTGCTCTTCTAGCCAAAGGAGAACCGCGCCGGCGACTCCGATGATGATATTCGGCAGCCACGCGGCGAGGTACGGATTCATGGCTCCATTTCTTCCGAATGCGGATGCCGCTGAAACCATAAGGTAATACGCGAAGAAGGCAATGATGGAGAGCGCGATGCCGAGCATGCGCCCGCGCTTACCGAAGCGCAGCGCGAGCGGCACCGCCACGAGAACGCCGATGATGCAGGAAAACGGCCAGGCCAGCTTATCGGCGAGATTGATCTGCAGATTTCCCATCGCCGTGCCGCCGATTCCCTGCGACTGCAGCGCGTTGACCTGGGTGCGCAGCGACTTGCTGCTCATCGTCCAGGGGTCGTTATTGACCTGACTGACGAACTGCGAGGCGGTCTCGCCGAGCGGGAGCCCGATCGTCACGCTCTTGACGTGCTGCTGATTGGTGACGAAGCCGTCGTCGTTGTAGCGCGTATCGATGACGTCGTGCAGGACGAGGCTGCTGCCCGCGACCGAGGCCGTCTTCGATTGCAGCGTTTCGTTCCACGGACCGAACTTTGCCGGCTTGAAGATCTGTACGTCGAGCATCGTCCGATTGTCCGGCGCGACCTGACCGACGTAGAACGTGTTTCCGGTGTCGGGATCCTTTCGGAAGAACTGCGGCTCGACCGGCAGCGCGTCGGTATGGTAGATGATCTGGTAGAAGGTGCGGGTCGAGAGATCGACCGAGGCCGGCGCTACCCACTCGTTCATGCAGTAGGCGATGGCGAACATTCCCACGCCGAAGAGCAGCGGCGCAAGCACGATGCGCTTGACCGGAATTCCGGCCGTCCGCATCGCGGTTACTTCGTTGTCGCCCATCACCCGGCCCATCGCCAGCAGCGCAGCGAAGAGGCAGCCGAAGGGGAAGGCCATCGGAATTGCCTGCGGGATGCGGAAAACGACGAAGCGCAGAACCAAGAAGAACGGCGCGTGCTGGTTGATGATGTAGTCGGCTGCGAGAAAGAAGATATTCAGCGCCCAGAAGAGCAGAAACGCGCCGAAGGCAAAGAAGAACGGCACGGCCATCTCGCGCAGCAAATAGCTGTCGAGAATCGGCAGACGCAGAAACGTCGAGCGGACGCGCGGGAGCGGTTGTTGATACGTCAGCGTCGCCATCAGCGGCCGCGCTTTAGTAGTTGCGGTACGCGTTGAGCACGCGCGCGACGTAGGCGCGCGTCTCCGGATACGGCGGTACGCCGTGATAGCGGTCGACCGCGCCCGGGCCTGCGTTGTAGGCGGCGACGGCGAGCGTTACGTTGTTGTGATAGCGGCGAAGCAGCGAGTGAAGATAACCCGTACCGCACTGGACGTTTTCGGTCGGGTCGAAGGGATTGGCGATGCCGCAGCCGGCCGACGTACCGGGCATCAGTTGCATGAGCCCTTGGGCTCCGGCGCCGCTGATTGCCGAGGGGTTGCCCGCCGATTCGGCCATCAGCACCGCGTGCACCAATCCGGGCGGCACCCCGTCCGCCTCTGAGGCTCCGCTCACCAGCGCGTTGATCGCTGCCGGATTGAGCGAGCCGGAAGCATACGGCAAGTACCCGCCGCTGCAGGCGCAGAGCAGAGCCAAAAGGCCGCAGATTCCGAGGAATCGACTCATCGCAGGGGCGCCTTTCTTCCCCGCCCGCGGCAGGGCCTGGCAGGCAGGCCACGACTACTTCGCAACTTTCCGATGGTTTTGGCCCTCGAGCATCATTAGAGTCTATTCATGCCAAAAACGAATCCTAACGCCGACCTGATACGCGACGTCTGCCGGTACGTCGAAGATCATAGCGACGAAGCCTTGACGCTCGCTGAGCTTGCCGAGCGCGCGGCCATGAGCCGCTTCCATTTCGCCCGCACCTTTAAGCGTGTGGTCGGGGTCACGCCCAAGCAGTATCTGGCAACGGTTCGCCTGCGTAAGCTCAAAGAGGGCCTCGGGCGCGCCAAGCCGATCGACATGGCGGCGCTCGACGCGGGCTACGCGTCGACGAGCCGCGTCTACGAGAACGCGACCTCGAACCTCGGCATGACCCCTCGGCAGTATCGCCGCGGCGGCGCGGGCGTAACGATCTCCTATGCGTCGCTTCCGACGCCGCTGGGGCTAATGACGATCGGGGCGACCGACCGCGGCGTCTGCTTCGTCGGATTCGGCGAGACGCGCGACGAGTTGCTGGAAAAACTGCGCCGCGAGTATCGCGAAGCGCGAATCGAACCGATGCGCGAGCCGTACCATCCGCAGTTCCGCATCTGGGTCGAAGCGATCGCGCGCTATCTCGCCGGCGAGGGTCCCTCACCCGATCTGCCGCTCGACATCCGCGCGACCGCCTTTCAAATGCGCGTCTGGCGATATCTGCAGAGCATTCCGGCCGGCGACGTGGCGTCGTATGCCGAAGTTGCCTCGGCGATCGGCCGGCCGACCGCGGCGCGAGCGGTTGCGCAGGCGTGCGCGCAGAATCCAACGGCGGTGCTGATACCGTGCCATCGCGTCATCCGCGGATCGGGAGAGCTGGGCGGTTACCGTTGGGGCCTCGCGCGGAAGCGCGGATTGATTGACGCCGAACGCGTCGCCAAAGCGAGCGCTTCGCACTGACCGATTTCGACGTCGTCGTCATCGGCACGGGTGCTGCCGGCACGAGCGTCGCGCAGACGCGCGCGAATGCGGGGCGTCGCGATCGTCGATCGCTTGCCTTATGGCGGCACCTGCCCGCTGCGCGGATGCGAATCCGAAGGAGATTCTCGTCGGTTCCGCCGAGCTCGTCGACGGGTCGCAACGCATGCGCGGCAGCGGGATCGCAGGACGATCGGCATCGATTGGAACGAGCTCATGCGCTTCAAACGTTCCTTTCCCGATCCGTTTCCGGCGCAACGCGAGTTGGCGTTGCGCGAATCGAAAATCGCGACGTACCACGGCGCGGCTCACTTCGTCGATCCGACGACGATCGCCGTCGAGAGCAATCCGCGCCGGAGTTCCGGCGGCCACGCTCGAGAGCGCGCTCTTCGCCTATCCGACCGGACCGTCGGATATCGCGTCGATGCTGCAACCGAATTAGCGAAGTTCTCAAGCCCTAGCAGTCAATATCGTGGAGTGCCAAGCGGCCAAAAGGTTGCGCCGTTTACCTTGCCTTAAGGAAAGCTGGGGCGTATAGTGGTGGGAAGTAGTGCTTAGTGGTGCCTTCCGGAGGACTTTGTGCACGCGGAACTGCCGCGCTTTGCCGGTTCGGAGCAGCACGCCCTTGACCACAAGGGGCGGCTTATCGTGCCGGCGCGCTTCCGCGAGCGACTCGGGCCCCAGTTTGTCCTAACGATCGCCCCTCCCGATGCCTGCCTGGCGCTCTACCCGACCGCCACGTGGGTCGAGTTCTGCGGCCGGCTCGAGGCGGTTCCCACCAAGGACGAGCGCTACCGCCGCCATATCCGCTATCTCTTCGCGCATAGCGAAGAGGTCGGTTGCGACGCGCAGGGACGGGTGGTCGTTCCCGCGCGGCTGCGTTCCTATGCGGGCATCGAACGGCAGGTCGTCTCGGTCGGACTGCTCACGCGGATCGAGATTTGGGCGAAGGAGCGGTACGACTTCCAGGCGCCCCCCGAGGGCGAGATCCCCAGCTTCATGGCCGAGTTTGGTCTGTGATGTGGCGGCGGCGTGAGCCACGTTCCGGTGCTGCTCGAGGCTGCCATGGAGTATCTGGCGATACGCCCCGACGGGATCTACGTCGACGCCACGTTCGGGGCGGGCGGACATACGCGCTCGATGCTGGAGCGGCTCGAGGGTGGTCGCGTGATCGCAATCGATGCCGATCCGCACGCGGCGGCTCGCGCCGCTGCGATCTCCGACTCGCGGTTGGTCTTCGCTCAGGCAAACTTTCGGGAAATCACTCACGTCCTCGATCGATTCGCAATCGACTCGATCGACGGCGTCCTCTTCGATTTGGGAGTCTCGTCGATGCAACTTGACGATCCCGAGCGCGGCTTCTCGCTCGGAAAACCGGCTGCGCTCGACATGCGGATGGATCCCGGCGCGGGACGCAGCGCCTACGATATACTCTCGACGGCGAGCGAAGGCGAGCTCGCGGATATCTTCTTTTACTATGGCGAAGAGCGCTCCGCGCGGCGCATCGCGCGCGCGATCGTCGCCCGCCGGACGAATGCCAATCTGCCGAGTACGACCGCGGAGTTCGCCCAGCTCGTTGCCGGGCGTGGTGCAGCGCCGCGGCCGGCGCGAGCGAGTTCATCCGGCGACGCGAGTCTTTCAGGCGTTGCGCATCGCGGTGAACGACGAGCTCGAAGCGTTGCGCGAAGGTTTGCACGGAGCCGTCGGCCGTCTGCGCGGCGCCGGACGCGTCGTCGCGATCAGCTTCCATTCGCTCGAAGACCGAATCGTCAAGCAGAGCTTCCGCAACGACGAGCGTCTCGACGTGCTGACGAAGCGCCCGGTTCTCCCAGGCCGCGAGGAGATCGCCGAGAATCGGCGCGCGCGCAGCGCGAAGCTGCGCGCCGCGCAACGAAAGGCAAGCTGATGGTCGCACCGCGTCTCATCGAGCGCGCGTCGCGGATTCGCAACCCGCGAACCGTGCGGGCCGCGACGCAGCGGCGGATGGTGCGCAAATCGCGAGCGCGCTATACGGGCGTCGGCCGGGTCTTCATCGCCCTGAGCTGCTTGCTCTTCTTGCTGATGAGCTACGTCCTGCTGACGTCCAGCCTCACCGGGTTGAGCTATGCGGTGGCCACGGCGCGAGCCGACCGCGAAGCGTTGCAGGAAGAGACGATGCGGCTCGACGATCGCATCGCCGCGCTTCGTTCCGACGACCGGCTCGCGGCGATTGCCGCGCGATTGGGCATGCGCGAACCGCAGACCCTTGCGGTCGTGAGAATCGAGCCGCCGCGGGTCGCTCGCGTGCGGTCGCGTTTTGCACTCTTCTCGACGCTGGCCGGATTCTTCGCTCCGGCGGTGACGCGCTCGCAGTGAGCGTAACCCGTCGCTAGGGCGGTCGAAGGAATGCATCAGCGAACCTTTGCGCGCGTCGCTCCGATGCGCGCCCGGCTCTCGTTCTATGCATGTCTCATCGTCGCGCTCTTTCTCGCGTGGCGGCTCTACGACGTCCAAGCGCTCAAAGGTTCGCTCTATGCGAGAGAGGCGCTCGCCCAGCGTTCCGATACCGTCGAGGTCTTTGCACGCCGCGGCGGCATTCTCGATCGCAGCGGAAACGTGCTCGTCCGTTCGCTCCCGTCGGAGAGCGTCTACGCGGTGCCGCGCGAGATCGTCGATCCCGATGCGACGGTTACGAAGCTCGAACGGATCTTCGGCAGGCTCGACGCGGCGACGATCGCCGCGCTGCACGACCGGCATCTCTGGTTCGCGTGGATCGCGCGAAAGGTGCCGCACGACGAAGCGGCGCGCGTCCGCAGTCTCGGCCTGATCGGCATCGACCTCAAAGAAGAGCAGACGGGATTACGCGTCGACACCGCCGGGCGCCTCGGCTCGACCGTCATCGGCTTTGTCGGTACCGATGAAAACGGCCTCGACGGAATCGAATATGCCTACGATGACGTGCTGCGCGGTCAGTCGGGACGAGTCACGCTCGAAGCCGATGAGTTCGGGCGCCCGATACCCTTCGGCCGAGAGCGCGTCATCATGCCGGCGCAGCCTGGATTGGACGTCGAGCTAACGATCGATCCGTACCTTCAGTTCGTTGCCGAGCGGGCGCTCGCGAAGCAGGTGAACGCGTATCACGCGCTCGACGGAACCGCGATCGTGATGGATCCGTGGACCGGCGAGATCCTCGCGATGGCCAACATGCCGGATTTCGATCCGAACCGCTTCTGGAAATTCAACGACGCGCAGCGGCGCGATCGCGCGGTGATGGATGCCTACGAACCCGGCTCCACGTATAAGCTCATCACTGCGGCCGCCGCCCTCGAATCGCACAAAGTCACCCTCGCGAGCCGCTTTCCCGCGCGCAACGAGATCGAAGTAGGCGGTCAGACGATTCACAATGCGGAAGACGGTCTCATGGGAGCCGGGGGCAGCGAGACGCTCGAGCAGATCATCGCGCTTTCGCACAACGTCGGTGCGGCCGAGGTCGGTCTTGCGATCGGCGGCAAGACACTCTATGCGATGGAGCGCAAGGCGGGATTCGGAACGCCAACCGGCGTCGGCCTTTCCGGCGAGAATCCGGGAATCGTGCCGCCGCCGTCGCAGTGGAGCGGCTCGTCACTCGCGACGATGTCCTTCGGTCAAGGCGTCTCGGTCACGCCGCTGGCGATGACGCGCTACTACGCCGCAATCGCCAACGGCGGGCTGCTGATGCAGCCGCGCATCGTGCACGGCGTTTACGATCCGCATGGCGCGCTCGTGCGGCGCTACTCGCCGGAGGTAGTGCGGCGCGTATTCTCGCAGCGCACTGCCGCGGAGCTGCGCTCGTTCCTCCGCACGGTCGTCCTTCACGGTACCGGAGACCCGAGCGCACGGATTGCAGGCTATGCGACGGCGGGAAAGACCGGTACGGCGCAGATGGTGGTCGACGGTGAGTATCGCGCGGGATACTACGCGGCGTCGTTCATCGGAATGGTCCCCTACCCGCATGCCCGTTACGTCATTTACGTGAAAGTGGAACGGCCGATCGGCGCATACTACGGAAGCATCGTCGCCGCACCCGCATTTGCCGAGATCGCCCGCGATGCCATGCTGCACGCCGGAGTCTTGCCGAGCGCTTCCGTCGCACGGCGTGGGCGGTGATCGCAGCGTCGCGCTTGCGACGCTGCTGAGCCGGGTCGCGTGGACGGAGATCTCCGGCGAGCGCGACCTTACGATTACCCAGATTGCGATCGACTCGCGCGAGGTCGAACCCGGCGCGCTCTTCGTCGCGCTGCGCGGGAGCCATACCGACGGCCGTCGCTACGTTGACGACGCAATCGCGCGAGGCGCTCGCGCCGTGGTCCTGGAGGCGGATGCGAACGTAAGCCTTCCGGCCGAGGTTGCGGCCGTGCGCGTACGCGACGCGCGGCGCGCGCTCTCGGCGCTGGCGGCGGCATTTTACGGCGATCCGTCGCACGATCTCGCGGTGGTCGGCGTCACCGGTACGAACGGCAAGACGACGGTGACGCACATGATCGCCGCGATTCTGGGCGCTGCGGGAACGCCGTGCGGAGTCGTCGGGACGGTCGGCGCGGAGTTCGCCGAGCAAACATGGCATCTCGAGAACACGACGCCGCTCCCGCCCGAACTCCACCGATTGCTCGCGGAGATGCGCGACGCCGGCGCCGCCGCCGTCGCGATGGAGGTGAGCTCCCACGCGCTTGCGCTCGACCGAATCGACGACGTGCGCTTCTTCGCGGCGGCCCTGACCAACGTCGCGCGCGACCACCTCGACTTTCACGAAACGGTAGAAGCGTACGCTGCGGCAAAGCGGCGGCTCTTCGAGCTCGCGAAACGCTGCGTGCTCAACGCCGACGATCCGCACGGCCGCCGATGGGCCGGGGAGCTGCGCCGCGACGGACGCGAGGTGATCACCTACGGTATGGAGCGCGATGCGAGCCTCGTTCCGAAAGAGATCGTCGTCGAAGCGGGGTCGAGCCGCTTCGTCGTCGACGGACGGCGGTACGAGCTTCCGCTGGCGGGGCGTTTCAACGTTTGGAACGCGTTGGCCGCAATCGGCGTCGCGCGCTGCTTCGGGATCGACGACGGCACGAGCGCGCAGGCGCTCGCGCAGATCGCGCGCGTTCCGGGCCGGATGGAGCGGCACGCCGGCGGCGACGTCGCGGTCGTCGTCGATTACGCGCACACGCCCGACGCGCTCGAATCGGCGCTGCAGTCGCTGCGCGAGACGGCGAACGGCAGGATCGCCGTCGTCTTCGGCTGCGGCGGAGATCGCGATCGGGGAAAGCGCCCGGAGATGGGCGCGGTCGCGGCGCGGCTCGCCGATCGCATCTACCTCACCAGCGACAATCCGCGTTCCGAAGCGCCGCAAGCAATCGTCGATGCGATCGCCGCCGGAATCGGCAGGCGAGATTATGTCGTGGAGCTCGACCGCCGGCGTGCGATCGAACGAGCGATCGCCGAAGCCCGTTCCGGTGACGTGGTGCTCGTCGCCGGGAAGGGGCACGAAACCTATCAAATCGTCGGCGATCGCGTCTTGCCGTTCGACGACGGCGCGGTCGTGCGCGAAGCACTCGCCGCGCGCGGGGCGCTGCGATGAACGTTCCGCTCGATTCGGCAATCGCGGCAACCTCGGCGAAGCTCGTGGACGGGCAAACCGCACCGGCGACGCTTCGCGCGAACACCGATACGCGGACGATTCGACCCGGCGAGACCTTCGTCGCGTTGCGCGGCGAGCGGTTCGACGGTCACGATTACGCTGCGGAGGCGGTGCGGCGAGGCGCCTCGATGCTCGTCGTCGACCGGCCCGAAGCGCGCGTGCCGGGTATCGCGACGATGCTCGTGCGCGATACGACGGCGGCCTACATGGCGCTTGCGGGAGCGGCGCGCGGGTGCTTTCGCGGCCGAGTCATCGCCGTTACCGGCAGCACCGGCAAGACGACGACCAAAGCGTTCCTCGCGCAGTTGCTCGCGGCAAAGTTCGGCGAGCGTATCCTGGCCACGCCCGAGAACGAGAACAACGAGATCGGCGTCAGCAAACTCTTGTTACGCGCGTCGAACGAGGCCCACGACGTGCTCGTCGTCGAGATGGGCGCCCGCCATTACGGCGACGTCGCGGCGCTCGTCGAGATCGCTCGCCCCGAAGCCGGCATCCTCACCAACGTCGGCGACGCGCACGTGGAGATCATGCGTTCGCGCGAGCGTCTCGAGGAGACGAAGTGGGGACTCTTTGCGCGCGGAGCGCGCGCGGTGCTCAACGCGGGCGACGAAGCGTCGCGCCGTCGCGCCGTGACGCTCGCTCGTGCGCCGCACTGGTTCTCCGTTGAGGAAGAGCCGATCGAAGAGCACGCATTGGCGGGATCGGCGTATACCGTGCTCGGCAACCGGCGTCTCCTCCATCGTACCGGCAGCGAGCGCGTCGAGCTCGCGTTGGACGTGCGGGTGCCGGGAGTGCACAACCGCGCGAATCTCGCGGCCGCGATTGCGGGCGCGATCGAGCTCGAGGTGCCGCTCGAACCGCTCATCGCGCTGATCCCGGATCTGCGCCTACCGCAAGGGCGCTACGATCGTCTCGCGCTGCACGGTATTCAACTAATCTACGATGCGTACAATGCCAACGCCAACGGGATGATTGCCGCACTCGACGCCTTTGCCGGCGAGACGGCGGCGCGCCATATTGCGGTGCTCGCCTCGATGGCCGAGCTCGGCGAGGAGTCGCGCGCGCTGCACGAGCGCGTCGGCGCTCACGCGGCGGCGCGCGTCGACGTGCTTCTGGTGAGCGGAGATTATGCCGCCGATCTGCGGCGGGGCGCGCAGCGCGGCGGTCTCACCGACCGCCAGATCGTTCAGATCGCTACGAACTCCGAAGCGGCACGATGGCTGCGCGAGCACGTTCGACCCGACGACGTCGTCCTCTTGAAGGGCTCGCGCAGATACAAATTGGAAGAGATCGTCGAAGAGTTGCGCACGTGAGCCTTGCAACGCGCGGTCTGCTCGTAACCCGCCCGGAGGTGCCGGCCGGGCTGACCGCGATCCCCATCCGAACGCCGCTCGTTTGCCCCGGCGACGATCTCGTCGCATCGATCGCGCGCGCGGTGCGCGGCATCGCGCGACCGGGTGACGTCATCACCGTTTCGGAGACCGCCGTTGCGATCGCGCAAGGCGAGCTGCTCGCCGCCGAGTACGTTCGCCCGTCGCGCCTGGCCTTCGCACTCTCGCGGCGCGCCGATCCGATGGCGACGATCAGTCAGCCGGAGTCGGTCCAGCTCGTCATCGATCGGGTCGGAACGTGGAAGGTCGTCTACGCGACGCTGCTGCAGCTTGCCGGCCGGATCGTCGGCCGGCGCGGCGCCTTCTACGAGGTAATGGGCGAAGCAATTGCGGCCTTCGACGGTTACACCGGGACGATGCCGCCGTACGAGCGTGCGATCGTCTTCGCGCCGCGCGACGCCGCCGGCTTCGCACGCCTCGTCCAAGAGCAGACCGGCATCGCTTGCGCGGTGGTCGATGTGAACGATCTCGGACGAGCGAAGGTGCTGGGGTGTTCGACCGGCGTCCGCGCGACAAGCGTGGAAGCGACGCTGCTCGACAATCCCCACGGCAACAGCGACGAGCAGACGCCGATCGTGGTGCTGAAATGGCGCGCCAGCGGGCCGAATCCGCTGCTCGAGGCGCCGTCGTGAGCAATCCGTCGTGGGCGACGCTCGGTCTCTGGGTTCTCGCCGGCTTTCTCGTCGCCGCACTCACGACCGCGGCGCTGCTCGCGATCCTCGGCCGCCTCGAGGTGCGCCAGCGCGCCTACGAAGACGCTCCCGAAACCCATCAAACCAAGACGGGAACGCCGACAATGGGCGGCATCGTCTTCGTCGTGGTGCTGCTCGTGGCGCTTGCGAGCGTGCGTCTTCCTTTACTACCCGAACTCGTCTTGCTCGTCGCGCTCTGCGCCGGAATCGGCGCGGTCGACGATATGCTCGCGATCCGCAACGGCGCGAATCGCGGCCTGCGCGCGCGCACGAAGTTCTTGGCGACCGCGCTCGCCGCGGCGTTCTTCTTGCGGGTGGCGGCCGCCTCACCGAGCCTCTTCCCGCCCGACGTCCTCTTCCACGCCGGCAGCTTTGCGCTGGTGGCGCCGCACTGGCTCTGGCTGCTGCTCGGGATTCTCGCCATTACCGCAACGACCCATGCGGTGAATCTCACCGACGGTCTCGACGGACTCGCGGCCGGGACGATGATTCCGCCGCTCGTCGTGCTCGCGCTCGTCGCGACGAGCGCCTCGGTGCCGGGCGTGGCCGTTGCCGCCGCCGCGGGCATCGGTGCCTGCGCCGGCTTTCTGCTCTTCAACCTGCATCCGGCACGCATCTTCATGGGCGATACCGGTTCGCTCGCGCTCGGAGCCTTACTCGCCGGATCGGCGATACTCACCGGAGAGATGCTGCTGCTCGTCGTAATCGGCGCGGTCTTCGTCGCCGAAGCGCTCTCGGTCATCCTGCAAGTCGGGTACTTCAAGGCGACGGGCGGACGGCGAATACTGCGAATGAGCCCGCTGCATCATCACTTCGAACTCAGCGGATGGCCCGAGACGAAGGTGACCTCGCGCTTTTGGCTTGCGTCGGTGCTCGCTTCGCTGTTAGGATGGGCCATCGTGCGATGAGCGAACCTTTTCAATTTGATGCCGGCGAGAAGATCCTGATCATCGGCCTCGGACGCAGCGGTTTAGCGAGTATCGAGATCTTGAGCGAGCAGAACGTGACGCTCTACGCGACCGACGAGAAGGCCGTCGCGGAACTCGTCGACCCCATCGCCTTCGCACGGGCTCACGGCGCGCAGTTCGTCGAGCCCGCGTCGATTGGCGCGATCGCCCGCGATCTCGGCTGCGCGGTGCTATCGCCCGGCGTTCCGCCGACCTCGCCGGTCGTGCGCCGCATGCACGAAGCCGACGTTCCGGTGCTCGGCGAGATCGAGCTCGCCTACCGGCTCTGCGGGGCGCCGATCGTGGCGGTCACCGGAACGAAGGGTAAGTCGACGACCACCGCGCTGATCGGACACTTGCTGCGCGGCTGCGGCCGGCGGGTGCGGGTCGGCGGAAACATCGGCAACCCGCTCATCAAGGAAGTGCGCGGCGCGGCGGCCGACGAGTGGGTCGTTGCCGAGGTCTCTTCCTTTCAGCTCGAGACGATTCGTGCGTTTAAGCCGCGCGTCGCGGTCTTGCTCGACATCGAGCCCGACCATCTCGACCGCTACCATTCGATGGAGGAGTACGCCGAAGCGAAGTATCGCATCTGCGCGAATCAATCGATGACCGACTGGTTCGTCGGCAATCTCGACGATCCGCGCGTTGCGGTGCTGGATTGGCGCGACGGCAACGCGCGCGCGCAGGCGCGCCAGCTCTGGTTCTCGCTCGAGCGCCCCGATCGCGCGACGATGTACCTGCGCGACGGGCTGGTGATGTATGCGCCGGTCGCGGGCGATCCGCGGCCGATTCCGATCGTTGCCCGCGAAGAGATCCCGCTTCCCGGCGAGCACAACGTGCGCAACGCAATGGCGGCGCTGCTCGCCGCGCTGGCGACGGGGTGCGCGGTCGAAACGCTGCGTGAGTCGATCAAGAGCTTCGAGCCGATGCCGCACCGTCTCAAGACCGTCGCCGAGATCGACGGCATCCGCTACGTCGACGATTCCAAGGCGACGAATCCGGCGGCGGTCGTCGCGGCGCTCTATACCTACGAGGTGCCGGTCGTCCTCATCGCCGGCGGACGCGCGAAGGGCACCACCTTCGAAGCGATGGGCGCGGCGATCCGCGAGCGCGCGCGGGCGCTCGTGACGATCGGCGAAGCCGCGCAAGAGATCACTCGTGCCGCCTCCGGCGTCGCCGTCGCCCACGCGGGATCGATGGAAGAGGCGGTCGGACGCGCTCGGGAGTTTGCGGGTGCCGGCGGCGTGGTCTTACTCTCACCGGGCTGCGCCTCGTTTGACATGTTCGAATCGGCCGAAGACCGCGGCGAGCAGTTCGTTGCAGCCGTCAACGCGCTGCGGGAGACGGCCGGTGCATAGCGCGGCGACGTTGCGCGCATCGGCGCGCGCGCCGCTCGACACCGTGCTCTTCACGGCCGTCGCGGCGCTGATTGCGATCGGTTTGGTTATGGTCTTCTCGGCGTCGAGCGCGACGGCGTATGCCGAGCATGGCGACATCGCGTACTATCTCAAGCGTCAATTGATTTGGCTGGCCGTCGGCCTGGGCGCCGCCTACGTTTGTTATCGAATCGACTATCACCGATTGCGCTCGATCGCGCCGTACCTGCTCGTCGCGGCCATTTTCGGCCTCATGCTCGTCTTCGTTCCGCACGTCGGTTTCGGCGTCAACGGCGGACGCCGCTGGATCGGCGCGGCGGGATTGAGCATCGAACCCTCGGAGTTCGCGAAGCTCGCACTGGTGATCTATCTCTCTGCCGTCTTGTCGACGCGCGGCGAGCGCATCACCTCGCTCGCGCGCGGACTCGTTCCGCTCTGCATTCCGGTCGCGATCATGGCGGTCTTGGTGCTCAAAGAACCCGATATGGGCACGGCGAGCCTGCTGCTCTTCATCGCGCTCGCGCTCTTCTTCGCCGGCGGCGCGCGTCTACTCCATCTCGCCGCGATCGTGGTCGCGATGGTTCCGTTTGCCGCGCTCAGCGTGCTGGCGAGTCCCTACCGGCGCGCGCGCGTCTTTGCCTTCGTCGATCCGTGGAAGGATCCGCTCAATACCGGTTTCCACATCGTTCAATCGCTCCTCGCCTTGGGGAGCGGCGGGCTCTTCGGCGTCGGTCTCGGCGCCTCGCGCGCGAAGTTCTTCTATCTGCCCGAGCAGTATACGGACTTCATCTTCTCGGTGCTCGGCGAAGAGTTGGGATTGATCGGGACGCTGGCCGTCATCGTCCTCTTCGTTACGCTTGCCTACCGTTCGATCCGCATCGCGCTTGCGGCACCCGATCGCTTCGGCTTCTTCCTCGCGATCGGCTGCGCGGCGATGATCACCATTCAGGCCTTCATCAATATCGGCGTCGTTTCGTCGTCGTGGCCGGTGACCGGCGTGCCGTTGCCCTTCATCTCGTTCGGCGGCAGCTCGCTCGTCGTCAACTGCATTGCGGTCGCGCTCATCGCCAACGTCGGGCGAAACTCTCCGGCGCGCCACGCGCGCCGGACGCCCTATACGTGACCGTCGTCTTTGCTGGGGGCGGAACCGGCGGGCACCTCTATCCGGCGATCGCGATCGCCGATGCCTTACGCGAGCGGCGCGCGAAGATTGCCTTCATCGGTACCGCCGATCGCCTCGAAGCGACGATCGTTCCGACGGCCGGCTACGATCTCCACGCGATTTCGAGCCGCTCGCTGCCGCGTTCGCCCTCCTTTGACCTCGTTCGAACGATCGCATCGAATATCAAAGGCACGCTCCAGAGCCTGCGGCTTCTCGCGGCGCAACGACCCGATCTCGTAATTGCGACGGGCGGCTACGTCTGCTTTCCGGTCGCGCTGGCCGCGCGCATCCGGCGCGCGATGGGGCTCTCGCGCGCGCCGCTCGTCCTGCTCGAGCCCAACGCGGCGCCGGGTTTGACGAACCGACTACTCGCCCCGATCGTCGACGAAGTCTGGATTCCGCCGTACGCGGCCGGCGGCCGGTCGAATGGGAAGTACCGGGCGACCGGAATCCCGATCCGATCGACGTTGCGCGCGCTGCCGCCGCGCGAGGATGCGATCGCGCGCCTCGGGCTCGATCCGTCGCGGCGTACGCTCGTTGCGATGGGCGGAAGTCAAGGCGCGCGCTCGATCAATGATGCCTTGATCCAAATGACGCGCGAGCGCGGATTGCCGCCGGGTTGGCAACTCCTGGCGTTGACGGGGCGAACCGATTTCGATCGCGTCGCCTCGGAGCTGCCGAACGCGCGCGCCTATCTCGACGACATGGCCGACGCGTACGCGGTTGCCGACCTGGTTCTCTCGCGCGCCGGAGCGTCGACGCTCGGCGAGTTGGCCGCGCTCGGAAAGCCCGCAATCCTCGTTCCGTATCCGCATGCGGCGGAGGGCCATCAAGACGCAAACGCGGCACGATTTGCCGCGGGCAGTGCGGCCGTCGTCCTCACCGACGCGCAGTTGCAAGACGGAGGCTTGCCCTCCCTGTTGGCGCAGACGGTCGAACCGCTCCGGCTGCGCGAGCTGGCGGAAGGGGCCGCGCGTTTGGGGGGAGCCGACCCGCTGACCGCGATTCTTGCCCGGATCGATCTCTTGACGTCGCGAAGAGAGAACGCGTGACGAGCTACCACTTCGTCGGCATCGGCGGCATCGGGATGAGCGCGATCGCCCGCATTCTGCTGGCACGCGGTGAGAGCGTCTCCGGCTCGGATCTCGGCGAGACACCGCTTCTGCAGCGGTTGCGCGCCGAGGGTGCCCGGATTACGATCGGACACCACGCGCGCAACGTGCGCGCCGCGAGCACCGTCGTCGTCAGCTCGGCGATCGACCGCCGCAATCCCGAGTGCGCGGCGGCGGCGCGACTCGGCACTCCGATCTTACATCGCGGAGAGATGCTCGCACGTCTGCTCGCCGGGCGAAACGGGATCGCCGTCTGCGGAACGCACGGTAAGACGACCACGACGGCGATGACGCACGCGGTCTTGCGTCACGGCGGGATCGATGCGAGTCTCGTGCTCGGCGGCATCGATGTCTCGCTTGGAAGCAACGCCCACGACGGAACCTCGCCCTGGTTCGTTACCGAAGCCGACGAATCGGATGGATCCTTTGCGCTGCTCGAACCGGCGATGGCCGTCGTCACGAATCTCGAGAACGATCACCTCGCCAGCGACGACGAGCTGCCGGCGCTGGCGCGCGCCTTCGCGGAGTTTCTCGCGAAGCTCCCCGAGCGCGGTCTCGCGGTGATCGGCGCCGACAACTCGCTCTCCGCTTCGCTCACCGCGCACGATCTGCGCGCGCGAATCGTCACCTTTGGACTCGACCCATCCGCGTCGCTGCGCGCCGTCAATCTTACCTTCGCCGGTTTCGGCTCCGCGTTCGATCTGCTCGCGGGCGATCGAACGCTGGGACGGATCGAGCTTCGCGTGCCGGGCGCGATGAACGCGCAGAACGCTCTCGCCGCGATCGCGATCGGCCTCGAGCTCGGCGTGCCCTTCTCCGCGATCGCGACGGCCCTGCGCGAGTTTCGCGGCGTGCGCCGCCGCTTCGAGATTCTGCTTGCGAACGAGCGCGTTACCATCGTCGACGATTACGCCCACCATCCAACCGCGGTCAGTGCCACGATCGCCGCTGCGCGCCGCTGCCATCCCGGCGAGCTGATCGTCGCATTCCAGCCGCACCGATATACGCGAACCGCTTTCTTGGCGCGGGAGTTCGCCGCGGCGCTGCGCGGCGCCGACAGCATCTATCTCGCGCCGGTCTACGCCGCGTCGGAACCCGCGATCCCGGGCGTGAGCGAACGTTCGATCGGCGAGTCGCTCGCGGCCCTCGGCGCGAGAGTCGAGTATGCCGAATCGGTCGCCGAGCTCGAGCGAAGACTCTATGAGGAGGCTCCCGCCGGCGCGCTGGTGCTGATGCTCGGTGCCGGCGACATTACCGACGTCGCGGTGCGATTGGCGCAACGCTTCTCCACGCCGGTCGAAGCGCGCGTCACGCCGCTGCGCGCGTGAGCGTCACCACCGCGCGAGCGCTGCGCTCGCTGCTCGACGATGCGGATCGCGAATCGCTGCGGGAGATCTTTGGGTCGCGGGTTCGCTTCGACGAACCGCTCGCGCCGTATACTTCGTGGAAGATCGGCGGTCCGGCCGACGCGTTCGCAGCCGTGCAGGACGAGACGGAGCTGGCGCGGCTGATGCGCTTCTGCCTGCGCCGGCGGATGCCGTGGTGGATCGTCGGCGCCGGGAGCAACGTGCTCGTCGGCGACGGCGGCGTTCGCGGGGTCGTCATCCGGCTCGCCGGAGATTTTGCGGCGGTGAACGTCCGTAACGAGGGCGAGCGCGTCGTCGTCGAGGCCGGCGGATCGGCCGACATGGCACTCGTGACGGCAAAGGCGGCGACGGCCGGCGCCGAGGGTATCGGTTCGCTGGCCGGGATTCCCGGAACGATCGGCGGATCGTTGCGAATGAATGCCGGCACCGATCGGGAGATCGGAGAGTTCGTTCGCGAGGTGTGGGTGCAGTCGCCGGGGCGGCCGGAGCCGCACGCCGCCGGGGTGCAGTACCTCTATCGCCACTCGACGCTCGACCGCGACGTCGTCGTCTCGCGGGTCGTGCTCGACTTCGCCGGCTCGAGCGCGCGCGACGTCCGCAGCGAGATGCAGACGCGCCTCATCCGGCGCAAGAAGACGCAGCCGATCGCGCTGCCCAACGCAGGCTCCTGCTTTCGCAACCCGCCCGGCGCGGCGGCGGCACGGTTGATCGAAGATGCGGGGGCCAAGGGATGGCGCGAAGGCGGAGCGGAAGTTTCGAAGCTGCACGCCAACTTCATCAATAACCTCGGCGGAGCGACGGCACGAGACGTCGCAACGCTGCTCGCACGCGTACGCCGGGCGGTGCGCGACCGCTCGAACGTCGATTTACAGCTCGAAGTGCACTTGGTTGGAGTTTTCATCGATGCAACGTAATACCCGCAGCAAAGAGCGCGTCGCCGTCGTGATGGGCGGCAGTAGCGCGGAGCGAGAGATCTCGATCCGTTCGGGCTCCGAAGTCGTGCGCGCGCTCAACTCGCTTGGGTATGACGCGCAATCGCTCGATTACGACGAGCGCTTTCTCGACGCCGTTCGTCAGCTCAAGCCCGACATCGTCTTCATCGCGCTGCACGGACCTGGCGGCGAGGACGGCCACGTTCAAGCATTGCTCGAGTATCTCTCGATTCCGTATACCGGCAGCGGGCTGGAAGCGGCGGCACTCTCGATGGACAAGCATCTCACCAAGAAACTGCTCGCGGCGGAGGGGCTGCCGACGCCGGTTTGGGATCTCTTCGATCTGAGCGGCGGGACCCTGCCGCTGCTGCCGGGTTCGCTCGACCTTCCGCTCGTCGTCAAGCCGCGCTTCGAGGGCTCCTCGGCCGGCGTCGCGATCGTTCGCACGCACGAAGAGTGGACGAGTGCGATGCTCGAGGCCTCGAAAAATTACTCGCAGATTCTCGCCGAGGAGTATCTGGAGGGCCGGGAGTTTACCTGTGCGGTGCTCGGCGAAGAGGCGCTGCCGATCGTCGAGATCGTCGCCAATCGCGACGGCTTCTACAGTTACGATGCCAAGTACGAGCCCGGCGGCAGCACGCACGTCGTCCCGGCGCCGATCGACGAAGATCTCGCCGCACGCCTGCAGATGCTCGCGCTCTCTGCGCATCGTCTGCTGGGGCTGCGCGATTACTCGCGAAGCGACTTTATCGTCACGTCCGATCAGCGTCCGCATCTCCTGGAGATCAACTCTCTCCCCGGCTTGACGCCGGTGAGCCTCGTTCCCGATGCCTGTGCGGCGGTCGGCATCTCGTTCGAATCGTTGATCGACCGGATCGTCGGCTACGCGCGCGCTCGTGCCGACCTGCGCGATGCCGTCGCTTGATCCCGTCGGCGTTCTGGCCGAAGTCAACCGGATTTGGCGAGAGGTCGAACCCGAAGCGATCGCCGAGCTCGTCGCGCCGCATTTTACCGAGGATGCGATCGTCGTAGCGCCGAGTCTCGCGCGCGTCGCGCGCGGGCGCGCGGCGGTTGCGGCCAGCTACGGCGACTTCATCCGCAGCGCGACGGTTCTCGAGGTGAGCATCGACGACCCCGAAGTCGATACCTACGGCGACGTTGCGGTTGCGACGATGCCGTGGCGCATGCGCTACGAGTTCGGTGGACGCAGCGGCAGCGAGCGCGGCTTCGATACGTACGTCTTTCGTCGCGAGGGCGAGCGTTGGCAGATTTGCTGGCGGTCGACCGTCTCGGCCGAAGAGGTCGTCGGGGACGGCGGCTAGGCGCGCTCTTCGAAGGCCGCCGCATCGTCGGCGATGAGCAGATCGAGCCGGGAGGCTTCGGGTGGAAGGCGGCGAGCGAGCGGATAACGTGCGACGAACGTGGGATCGTCCAAGCGCTCGCCGATCGTTCGTCCTTCTTGTTTAGCGTTGATCTCCGGGTAACGGCTGGGGTCGCTGTGCTCTCGAATCCAGCCTCCGATCTCGGCGTCCGATGCGGCACGCGCGACCGCGGCACGTAAGGCGCTCTCGACGATTCCGAGCGCGTTGAGCAGACTCGAGCTGAAGCCGGTGATCTGATACTCGCCGATATTCCCGCCGGGAAGCGTGGCGCGGATTTTGTCGACCGTCCGGGCGGCCATGAGCAGATCGAGCCCGGGTAAGAGCGCGCGCGGGCTGCGCGGGGGGCGTTTCGTCAGGTCGAGTGGGTCCACGGGAGTGCCAATTCAACCAGCCGGCACGCCGATGCCTCTCGTCACAGGCCGACTCTCCGAGGAGTCGAAGCTTTGCCGCCGGGGAAAACCCCGACCGTTATGCCTTGCCGTTATACCTTGCCGTCTATGGAGGAAATCCTTGCCTACCGTTGTCGATCGTGGTCTCGAAGGGGTCGTCGTCGGGACCACCGCGCTTAGTAACGTCGAAGGGACGCTCGGCCGCCTTACCTACCGTGGTTACGACATCGACGATCTCGCTCCGAACGCGACGTTTGAAGAGATCGTCCACCTGCTGCTCTACGGCAGCCTGCCGAACCGCCACCAACTCGAGGTGCTCAAGCGCGAGCTGGCGTCGTGCCGTGCCCTTCCCGAGCCGCTCGTCAACGCGATGCAGAACGTTCCGAAGACGGCCTGGCCGATGGACGTGCTGCGCACGATCGTCAGCGGTCTGGGACTCTTCTCTCCGGTCAACGCGCAGGGCGAGCACCGTTCCGACGTGCATACCGCGATCGAGCTGATCGCGAAGCTGCCGACGATCGTCGCGGCCTGGGATCGGATTCGCCGCGAGCTCGAGCCCGTCGCGCCGCGTTCGGACCTCTCGCAGGCCGGCAACTTTCTCTACATGCGAAGCGGCAAAGTGCCGCACGCAATTGAAGAAGACGCGCTCGACACGTACTTCGTGCTGCTCGCCGATCACTCGTATAACGCATCGACCTTTGCCGCGCGCGTCGCCGCCTCGACTCGCGCCGACATCTATGCATCGGTCACCGCCGCGCTGGCAACGCTGCAGGGCGATCTGCACGGCGGCGCGGCGACCGCGGCGTTTCGCACGTTCACCGAGGTGAAGTCGCCCGAGAACGCCGAGCCGTACGTGCGCGACCTGCTCGATCGCGGGAAACGCATCATGGGAATGGGTCATCGCGAATACAAGGTGCGCGATCCGCGCGCCCGTCATCTCGAGGCGATGGCGAAGGAACTCGCCGAACACGTCGGCGGCGGCGATCGCTGGTACGAAACGGCGCATGGCGTCGAAGAGGCGAGCCGCAAGGTTCTCCAAGAGAAGAAACCCGGCAATACGATCTACGCGAACGTCGACTTCTACACGGCACCGGTCCTCGCCGATCTCGGAATTCCGGGCGACGAGTTTACCTGTCTCTTCGCCTGCGGCCGGATCGCCGGATGGACCGGTCACATTCTCGAGCAGCTCGCCGACAATCGGCTCATTCGCCCGCAAGCGACCTACGAAGGTCCGGCGGCCGGACCGTACGTTCCGATCGAGCAGCGTTCGACGAACGGCGCGCGCGGATGACGGCCGACTAAATGCTCGTCGTTCCGGCGATCGACTTGCGCGGCGGCAAATGCGTCCGCATGAAGCAAGGCGATCCGACGACCGAGGTCGGCGTATGGCGACGATCCGGTCGAACGAGCGAAAGCCTTCGTCGATGCGGGCGCGCGACGGCTGCACGTGATCGATCTCGACGCAGCCTTTGGTTCGGGCGAGAATCTCGCCGCGGTCGCGCGCATCTGCGAGGCGGTCGACGTGCCGGTGCAGACCGGCGGAGGCCTGCGCGCGCTCAAGCACGCCGAGGACGCCTTTGCCGCGGGCGCTTCGGAGATTATCATCGGAACGCTGCTCGTTGAGGACGAACGGCTTGCGCGCCATATCATCAACCGATTTCCCGGCAGAGTCATCGCCGGCATCGACGCGCGCGGCACGCAGGTCGCGACGCACGGCTGGCAAGAGCGCACTCCGATCGATCGCGACGCGCTCGTGCGGCGCGTCGCCCAGTGGGGCGTCTCCCGGATCATCTTTACCGAGATCCGGCGCGACGGAATGGGTGAAGGCTACGACATCGAGGCGCTCAACGCCGTCGCCAACGCCGCCGAGGTGAAGGTCACCGCAAGCGGCGGCGCGCGCAATATTGCCGACCTGCGCGAGCTCACGCAACTGGTTCCGGTTACCGTGGACTCGTGCATCGTCGGAAGCGCGCTTTATAACGGCACGATCGAGCTCGAGGAAGCGATCGCCGCCGTCGCCTAACCGATCGCCTCTTCGTATTCGCGCCGCAGTTCGCCCGGCAAGCGCGCAACGATTTCGTAGTTGATGCTCTCGGTCCACGCCGCCCAGTCGTCGGCGCGGACCGCCGCGTCGCCGTCGCATCCGATGAGCGTGACCTCCGAACCGGGGCGCGCGCGGGGCGCGCCGGTGAGGTCTATCTCGGTCATGTTCATCGCAACGCGCCCGACGATCGGGCAGAGCGCACCGTCGACGATGAACGCTGCCGCGATTGGAGAGTGCGCGAGGCACGCCGTCGGCATAGCCGGCCGGAACGACGCCGATGCGCATCTCGCGCGGTGCGTGAAAGGTGCGGCCGTACCCGACCGAGGCTCCGGCCGCGATCGTACGCGTTACGACGAGCTGCGAACGGTACGAGAGTGCGGGCCGCAGGTCGGGCGCCGCGGATCCCAACGCTTCGCGCGTCTGCGGCGAGGGCATCAGACCGTAGAGCGCGATGCCGAAGCGAACCAAGTCGAGGCGCGTCTGCGGCCAGAGCATGGCGGCGGCGGACGCGGCGATGTGGCGCAGCGGCGCTCGCCCGATCCGCTCGAGAACGAGTCTCGCCTGCGCCAGCGCGCGCTCGAAAGCGCCGAGCTGGAACATCGTATACGGCGAGTCGAGTTCTTCGGCCGCGGCGAGATGCGAAAAGACGCCGGCGATCTCGATCTCCGGCATGCGCGCGAGCGCGTCGAGCGCATCGGCGAGTTGATGCGGCTCGAAGCCGAGCCGATTGAGATCGGTGTTGACCTTGACGTGCACCGCGGCGCTCGTCTCGCGCTTGCGCGCGCTCGCGCCGAGCCGGCGCGCGAACTCGCCGGCGTTCCAGAGCACGACCTCAACGTTCGCCGCGAGTGCGTCGTCGAGCGCCTCCGGCGGAATCGGCCCGAGCACGAGCAGTGCGGCCGCGATGCCGCCGGCTCGCAGCGCGAGCGCTTCTTCGATCGTATAGACGCAGAGACGCGTCGCAAACGGTTCGATCGCGCGCGCTACCGGGAGCAATCCGTGACCGTACGCATTCCCCTTCACGACGAAGGCGGCGCGTTGCGGGCCGACGAGATCGCGCAGCAGCGCGGCGTTATGACGCAGCGCGCGCAGCGAGATGCGCAGAATCTGCACGGCTAGTCCCATTCGCGCAGGCGGGTGACCCGCCTGGCAGAAGTGGCGGTAGGTAATGGATTCGCTCGACGGGCACGCACGCTGGCTCCTTGCGGCGCCGCTGTACGTTGCCGCATATGCGACCGCGGCGTTCGTCTTCTGGCAGATGGCGCGGCGCCGCGGATTGGCCGGGGACGTCGCGGCGCAGATCATGGCGGCGGGACTGATCGGCGGGCTCGCCGGTGCCAACCTGCTGCAGCTGCTCGCAACCGGTCTCCCCGGGAAGACGATCGAAGGCGGGATTCTCGGCGGGTGGCTCGCGGTCGTCGCGATGAAGCGGCATTTGGGCATCGCGCGCCCCACCGGCGATCTCTTCGCGCTCGCGATTCCGGCGGGCGAGGCGATCGGACGAATCGGGTGTTTCATCGGCGGCTGCTGTTACGGCAGAGCCGCCTCCGTCGCGTGGGCGGTGCACGATCATGGCGCGTGGCGCCATCCCGCGCAACTCTATCTCGCGGCGGCGGCGGCGATCGCCTTTGCCGCGCTCGCGGCACTCGAATCGAAAAGAGTGCTCCCCGAGAACGGCCTCTTCTACTTCGGCGGAGTGCTCTTTTGCGCCGATCGCTTCGCGGTCGAGTTCTTTCGCGTCGCGCCGGCGACGCCGCTCGGCCTGACGCTCGCACAAGTGCTCTGCATCGGGGGCCTCTTCTTCTTCGGATTCAAGCTGACGCAACTGTGGCCGCGAAGACACCTCTCCACGGTCAGTTCTTCGTAGGGCTGATGGTGGGAATCGCGGTCGGCGGCTTCGTCGTAATGCCGCTCGCGGTTCTCCTCGCGGCGACGATCGGCGAGCGATTCACTTCAAACGCGGCCTACGGCTTTGCCGTCATCTACGTCGGCGGGTTTGCACTGGGAGTCTGGGGCGTTGCGCTCGCGCGAAGGCGGATCGACTTCATGAGCGGCTTGGTCACCGGATCGGCGGCCGGACTCTTGGGACTCACGGCGCTCTGCAACGCCATCATCGGCGGCCTCGGAAACATGCACTGATGCCCCTCGGCGTTTACGACTACACGGTTCTCAAGAGCGTGCGTGCGGTCTGCCCGCGCTGCTTTTCGGAGCACGACGGATTCGATCCGCAGTATCCGGACGATTTCTGCGACGGTCATCTCGTCGAACGGGACGGCGCGGTCTACCTGCGGCGTTGGTGCCGGCGCGGTCACGGCGAGGTTTGGTCGCTCTACGAAGAGGACGCATCGCTCTGGCGTTACCTGCAGCAGTGGCGGGTTCCGACCAAGATCATCAATCCCGATACGAACGAGCTCTATCCGGTGCCGACCGGTTACGAGCACGGGCTCGGGCCGGGGCACCTCCAGCACTCGTGTATTTACTTGCTCGATCTGACGACACAGTGCAATCTGACCTGTCCGGCATGTTACACGAGCTCGAGTCCGGCGCTCGGCCACTATCTTCCACTGGAATCGGCCGTGCATGCGGTCGAGACGGCGATCGAACGCGAAGCCGGGCGCCTCGACGTCGTCATGCTCTCGGGCGGCGAACCGACCGTGCATCCGCAGATTCGCGAACTGATCGATCGGCTCTGCGCGCTTCCCATCACCCGCATTCTGCTCAACACCAACGGCGTGCGTCTCGCAAACGAAGACGGCTTGCTCGACTCTCTCCGCGGACTGCGCGAGCGGGTTGAGGTCTATCTGCAGTACGACGGGCAGCGTGCGGCAACGCACGCAACCCTGCGCGGGGTCGACCTGCGCGAGGTAAAATCCCGCGCGGTTGCGCGGCTGAGTGGGGCGCGGGTCTTTACCACGCTCGTCATGACCGTCGTTCCAGAGAACGCCGATCAGATCGGCGAGGTGCTCGACACGGCATTCGAGACGCCGTACGTAGGCGGCGTCATGTTTCAGCCGATCTTTGCTTCGGGCCGCGCACCGGGAGTCGATCCGATGTCGCGGATCACGACGACCGGCGTTCTCGCGCGCATCGCCGCGCAGTCGCGCTACGGCGTCGGTACGCACGATCTGATCGCCCTACCGTGCAGCCATCCCGACTGCTGCTCGATCGGCTACTTCCTGCGCGGCCGTCATGGGCGGTTCGTCGGGCTCGCGTCGGTCGTCGGAGAAGCCGCGCTACGCGAGCATTTGAGCGTCTTCGCAAACCAGATCGCCTTCACCGAGACGCTCGAGCGCGTGCGCGACGGCCTGATGAGCGTCATGTCGGAGACGATGACGCTCTCGCGCCCGGAGCTCGCGAAGCACCTGCGCACGCTCTGCGACGCGTGCGACTTCGGGGGCATCGGCGAGCTCATCCGGATGGCGTTTGCGAAGGATGCGACGGCGCGCTTTGTCGGCGAGCGGGTCAAACGCGTGACGATCAAGCACTTCATGGACGCCGATACCCTCATTACCGAACGGCTCGAACAATGCTGCGTGCACGTCGCCGGCGCGGGGAACGATCCGGTGCGCATGCCGTTCTGTGCGGCGCGCCTCTTCCCAAAAGTGCGAACGCGCGCCATGAAAGGAATGGTTGCTCGTGGAGAACTCGACCAGAGTCCAGCGCGGTAAGGAGATCGAGGGCTACGCCTTCACGTTCTGCAAGGCGGCCTTTCTCGCGCTCCTCTTCGGTAAGTACGCCGTGCTCGTGCTCTCGGTCGCGGCCGTGGTGCTCTACAGCGCGGCCTACGCCGCGGGCGTTCGGCAATGGCGCTGTTGGGTGAAGCCGCCCTGGGTGGTCCTCTTCTTTGCCGCGGTGGCGGCGGCCCAGGCCTACCTGCTCTTCGTCTCGCCGGCCCGACTCATTCTCTAAAGAGAGAAGGCGCTCGCTCGCCTAGCCGCCAGAGCGCCACCCTGGAGAAAGGGTCCTTGCACTCGCGAGCAGACTCTGCTAATATGGCACGGCTAGCGCTCGAGCGCGAAGAGTGCTAAATTGTGTTCCTCACCTATATTACCGATATTTCAGTGGAGGTTTAGCGTGAATCTCAAGCCCTTGTTCGACAACGTCGTTGTCGAGCACGTAGAGCAGGACGACAAGACCAGCGGCGGCGTCTTTCTTCCGGATACGGCCAAGGAGAAGCCCCAAGAGGGCATCATTCGGGCTGTCGGAACCGGCCGGGTGACCGATAAGGGCACTCAGGTCGAGATGCACGTCAAGGTCGGCGATCGCGTGCTCTATCGCAAGTACTCGGGCAGCGAAGTCAAGATCGACGGTACCGAGTATCTCATCATTCCGGAAAAAGACATTCTCGCCATCGTCGACAAAGTGCCGGCCGGCGTTTAAGGAGTTCAAGTTTTAATGGCTGCAAAGCAACTCGTATTCGATGAAAGCGCGCGTCGCGCGCTCGAGCGCGGTGCGAACGTCCTCGCCGACGCCGTAAAGGTGACGCTCGGCCCGAAGGGCCGCAACGTCGTGCTCGACAAAAAGTTCGGCTCGCCGACGATCACCAACGACGGTGTAACCATCGCTAAGGAAATCGAGCTCTCCGACGCGTTCGATAACATGGGCGCGCAGCTCGTCAAGGAAGTCGCCTCGAAGACCAACGACGTCGCCGGCGACGGCACCACGACCGCGACGGTGCTCGCGCAGGCGATCATTCGCGAAGGTCTGCGCAACGTGACCGCCGGCAGCGATCCGCTTCAGATCAAGCACGGCATCGAGAAGGCCGTCGAGATCGCCGTCAACGAGATGGAGTCGTTCAAGAAGAACGTCGACACCAAAGAGAAGATCGCGCAGGTCGCGTCGATCTCGGCCAACGATACCGAGATCGGCGAGCTGATCTCCGACGCGATGGAGAAGGTCGGCAAAGACGGCGTGATCACCGTCGAGGAGTCGCGGACGCTCAAGACCGAGGTCGAGACCAAGGACGGTATGCAGTTCGACAAGGGCTACATCTCGCCGTACATGGTGACCGACTCGGAGCGGATGGAAGCCGTGCTCGACGATCCCGTACATTCTCGTAACCGAGCGTAAGATCTCGGCCATCGCCGACATTCTGCCGATTCTCGAGAAGGTCGTGCAGATGCAGAAGCCGCTGCTCATCATTGCCGAAGACGTCGAGGGCGAGGCGCTCGCGACGCTCGTCGTCAACAAGCTGCGCGGAACCTTCACGTCGGTTGCGGTCAAGGCGCCGGGCTTCGGCGACCGCCGCAAGGAGATGCTCAAGGACATCGCCACGCTCACCGGCGCGACGGTTATCTCCGAAGAGCTCGGACTCAAGCTCGACAAGGTGACGGTCGATCTGCTCGGGCGTGCCAAGCGCGTCACCGTCGATAAGGACGAGACGACCATCGTCGACGGCGGCGGCAAGCAGGATGCGATCAAGGGCCGCATCGAGATGATCAAAAAGCAGATCGAAGAGACCGACTCGGACTTCGATCGCGAGAAGCTGCAAGAGCGTCTCGCCAAGCTCTCGGGCGGCGTTGCGGTTATCCAAGTCGGCGCGGCGACCGAGACGGAGCTCAAAGAGAAGAAGCATCGCATCGAGGACGCGCTTTCGGCGACGCGAGCGGCCGTTCAAGAAGGCATGATTCCCGGCGGCGGTGCGTCGCTGGTGCATGCGGTCAAGGCGATCGACAAGTACGAGCCGCCGAAGACCAACGGGCACGGTGCCACCTGGGCCGACGAAAAGATCGGCATCAACATCGTGCGCAAGGCCCTCGAAGAGCCGCTTCGGCAGATCGCCGAGAACGCGGGCTTCGAAGGCTCGGTTCAAGTGAACAACGTGCGCACGAAGAACGCGCCGTTCGGCTTCAACGCGATGACCGGTGAGATCGTCGACATGTTCGAAGCCGGCATCATCGACCCGCTCAAGGTAACGCGGGCGGCGCTGCAAAATGCCGCGTCGATCGGTGCGCTGATTCTGACGACCGAGACCCTCATTGCCGATAAGCCCGAGCCGAAGAAAGAGGCCGTCGGAGCTGCCCGGCGGCGGCATGGGCGGCTACGACATGATGTAGTAGTCCGAACGCGGACTGTCGAGACTAACAGGCGCACCGTTGAGGTGCGCCTGTTTCCTTTTTTTGTCATCCTGAGCGAGCCGCGCGGCGGCGGAGTCGAAGGGCTATCCGGCCGAGGTGCGCCACATCTTCGGGCAGAGCAGAGTGTTGACCGGATCGCCCGCGAGTCCGTCGATCATATCCTCGGTCACGTCGAGCGTAACGCTCGTCGGCCAACCCGTCGGTGCCATTGGAAACGAGATCGGAACGCGCACGTAGTGGTACTGTCGCGTCGGCGTTCGCAGCCGCAGCGCGAGCTGCTGCGAGCCGGGCGCAGCCGACCGATCGGGATAGAGCGAGATGTAGTATCCGTCCTGATCGTTCTCAACGCTGACGTTCGTCGTCAGCGGCTGGGGCACGGGTTTATCGCAGGCGGTCTGACTCTTATCGAAGAGTACGAACGTCGGCTGGACGTAGAGAAAGGACTGCGGAGCCGTGCCGGAGAGCAGTACCGGCGCGGGCAGCGCGGGAGCCGACGCATCGGCGAGCTTCTCCGTCACGCTCCGATCGTGCCCCGAAATGAGAAACAGGTAATCGGTCGCCGAGCAGCGGTACCGCGGCGCGACGAGGTCGAGCCGGTAGGTGCCGAAGGCGCTGTCGAACTCGACGATCGCTTCGGATTCGTCGCCGCGCTCGACGCGAAAGACCTTATCGACTTGCGTGCGACCGGAACGGTCGGCGAGGTGAACGCGCAGTGCCACGGTTGTTTCGGCCGGCATCCGAGCGATGGCACCGCAAAACCCCACGTGCAGGATAACGTGCGAGAGCGCCAGCATCCGGGCCGTCCTTCTGGCGGCCATCCCCGCAGGCCTCCGGCCTGCGGCGCGTAACCAACCAAGTATGCCAGCGCGCAACGTTAACGATTTCACCATTCGCGTAGCGACGGTCAACGGGTCGGGCAGCCAGTCTTCGAATCTCGTGCTCACCAACGCCGTCGCGCGTCTCGGAATTCCGGTCGCTCCGAAGAACGTCTTTCCCTCGAATATCGAGGGGCTGCCGACGTGGTTCGACGTGCGCGTCTCGGCGCTCGGCTATCAGTGCCGCGCCCGCGACTTCGACGTGCTGGTCGCGCTCAACGCGGCGACGTGGGCGCAAGACGTCGCCGGCGTCAAGCCCGGCGGCGCGGTCGTGCACGAAGAGAGCTTCCCGTGCAAGGGCGATACGCTGCGCGAGGATCTCAGCTACTATCCCGTTCCGTTCACGGCTTTAGCGAAGGAGCATTTCGCCGATAAGGGCGACCTTCGCAAGTATTTGATGAACATGATCTACGTGGGCGCGCTCGCGCACCTCTTCGATATCCCGATCGCCACCATCGAAGAGAGCCTGCGAGCGCAGTTTCGCAACAAGTCGTCGGCGGTCGAGCTCAATCTCACCGCGGTAAACGTCGGCCTCGAATACGCGCGCACGCACCTCGAAAAGCACGACCCGTTCCGTTTCGTACCGATGACGGGTAAGACCGACGGTTTGATGTTCATGGAGGGGAATCGCGCGGCCGCATTGGGATGCTTGATGGGCGGCTGTACGGTTGCCGCGTGGTATCCGATCACGCCTTCGTCGTCGCTCTGCGAGTACTTCATTCAATACTGCGACCGCTACCGCGTCGATAAAGAGACCGGGCGGCACAACGTCGCGATCGTCCAGGCTGAGGACGAGCTCGCAGCCGCCGGGATCGTCTTCGGCGCCGGCTGGGCCGGGGCGCGCGCGATGACCTCGACCTCCGGTCCGGGAATCTCGCTGATGGCCGAGTATGCCGGATACGGATATTTTGCCGAAGTTCCGGGCGTGATCTTCGACGTGCAGCGCGCCGGGCCGTCGACCGGATTGCCGACGCGCACGATGCAGGGCGACGTTGCCTTTACCTACACGCTCTCGCACGGCGATACCAAGCATATCGTCCTCTTGCCGGCGACCGTCGCCGAAGCGTACGAGTTCGCAATGGAGTCGTTCGATCTCGCCGAGCGCTTTCAGACGCCGGTCTTCGTGCTCAGCGACCTCGATCTGGGGATGAACGCCTGGCTGACGCCGCCGCTTCGCTACCCGGATAAACCGTTCGACCGCGGTAAGGTGCTCGGGGCCGACGATCTTTCGTCGATGAAGTCATGGGGGCGCTATCGCGACGTCGACAAGGACGGGATTCCGTATCGCACGCTGCCGGGAACGCAGCACCCAAACGCCGGCTTCTTTACGCGCGGCACCGGTCACGACGAGGAGGCGCGCTACTCCGAGATGCCCGACGTTTGGCAACGCAACCTCGACCGGCTCGTGCGCAAACACGAAACGGCGCGAACGGCCGTGCCGGCGCCGGTCGTCGAGGAGAAGAAAGGCACGAAGATCGCGATCCTGGCCTACGGCACGACGCACCACGCAGTCGTCGAAGCGCGCGATTTTCTCAGCGACGCGGGCATCGAGTTCAACTACATGCGGGTGCGCGCGCTGCCGCTCTCGCCGGACGTAGCGGCCTTCGTCAAGCGCCACGACCGCGTCTACGTCGTGGAGCAGAATCGCGACGGTCAGCTCTTCGGAATCATGCGCGCCGAGCTGCCGACGCATCTGCTCGGCCGGCTCGAATCAATTCGTCACTACAACGGCGTCCCCATCGACGCGCACGCGATCATCGATCCGCTCCTCGAGGAGGAGCGGGCGCCGGCGGTCGTCGCGGATTAAATATGTCCTTCGACAATCCTTCGACAGCCTCAGGATAACAAAGAGATAAAATGACAGCCAATTTGAACATTATCGGGCTCACGCGCGAGGTCTACAAAGGACTTCCAACGACGCTCTGCGCCGGGTGCGGCCACAACTCGATCACCAACCATTTGATCAAGGCGCTCTACGAGTACGGGGTCGAGCCGCACAAGCTGGCGAAGATGAGCGGCATCGGCTGCTCTTCGAAGACGCCCGCCTATTTCGTCGAACAAGCGCACGGCTTCAACGGATTGCACGGCCGCATGCCTTCGGCTGCGACGGGCGCGAAGCTTGCCAATCGCGATCTGCTCGTTCTGGGCATCAGCGGCGACGGCGACACCGCGAGCATCGGCTTGGGACAATACTGTCACATGATCCGGCGCAACGTCGACTGCACGTACATCGTCGAAAACAACGGATGCTACGGTCTCACGAAGGGACAGTTCTCCGCCACGGCCGACGTCGGATCGACGCAGAAGGGCGGCAAGGTCAACGAGTACGCGACGATCGATATCTGCGGTCTCGCGATCGAGCTGGGCGCGACGTTCGTCGCGCGTTCGTTCTCGGGCGACGGAAAGCAGCTCGTGCCGTTGCTTCAAGCTGCCTTCTCGCATCGTGGAACCGCGATCCTCGACGTGATCAGCCCCTGCGTGACCTTCAACGACCACGCCGGGTCGACCAAGAGTTACGCCTACGTCAAGGATCACGACATCGTGCTGCACACCGCCGATTACATCGCCGGCGGGCGCGAGGTCACCGTCGATTACGAGCCCGGCACCGTCCGCGACGTCGAGCTCGAGGATGGCTCGCACGTCTTGCTTCGCAAGCTCGACGTCGACTACGATCCGACCGACGGGATCGGCGCACTGCGCACGATTCACGAATCGCGCGCGAAGGGCGAGTTCGTGACCGGCCTGCTCTTCGTCGACACCAAAGAGCAGGATCTCTGCGAACGCGAACACCTCACCCGCACGCCGCTCGCGCAGCTCGACGAAACAGATCTGCGAATCCAACCCGACGATTGGCAACGCCTGATGCAGCCGTGATTGCCCCACGGGGGCGAGTGTGGGTCGCGTTCGGCTTGTTGAGCGCGACCTTTTTCATGCTGCTCGTCGACTTCTCGATCGTCAGCATCGCCCTGCCGTCGATGGAGCGCGACCTTCACCTAACCGCATCGTCGGGCCAATGGATCGTGAGCACCTACGCGATCTTCCTCGCCGGATTTCTCATGCTGACGGGGCGCTGCGCCGACATCTACGGGCGCTACCGCTTCTTCGTCATCGGGTTGGTAATCTTCACGGTAGCGTCGTTTCTGGGCGGCTTGTCGCCCAACGGCGTCTTTCTGATCGCCATGCGCGGCCTTCAAGGTTTGGGTGCGGCGCTGGTCAATCCGGCGGCGTTGGCGATCGTGCTCTCGATGTTCGCGCCCGGTGCCGCGCGCTCGCGCGCGATCGCACTCTGGGGGACCATCGGCAGCACCGGCGTCGCCGCCGGCATGCTCTTCGGCGGGGTACTGGTTCAATATTTGGGATGGCGCTCGGTGCTCTACGTCAACGTGCCGTTCGCTGTCGTCGTCCTCGCGCTCGCCGCGTCGCATCTGCCGCGAGACGCCGGCGTCGCAGGCCGCACGAAGCTCGACGTGCCGGGCGCGGTCTTGCTCACGGCAATGCTCGTGACGTTCGTCTATACGATCGAATCGATTCCGGACGGCGGCATCGGCTCGCTACGGACGATTGCCGGCATCGTCATCACGCTGGTGCTGCTCGCGTTGTTGATCGTAGTGCAGCGGCTGGCCGCGGAACCGATTCTTCCGCCGCGACTCTTCCGTTATCCGGATCTGCTCTCGGGAGCCTCGATCGTGCTGCTGCAGCCGATGTCGTATGCCGGGATCATGGTCTTCGCATCGGTCTACGTCCAGCAAGTCTCGGGCTACACGCCGCTCGAAGCGGGGCTCGCCTTTCTTCCTTCCGCGTTGATCATCTCGTTCGTCGCGGCGCCGCTCACGATGCCGATCGCGCGCGCCATCGGCGTACGCAGGATGTGTATCGCCATGGGTGCCGTAATGACCGCCGGCGAGGCGATACTGCTCTTCATGGAGCCGCACTCGTCATATTGGGCGACGATCTTCCCGGCGACGTGTATCGGCGGCTTCGGCGGCATGCTCGCCTATCAAAGCGGGATGATCGCCGGTCTCGCGCACGTCGACGATGCCGACGAAGGAAGCGCCTCGGCCGCGCTCAGCTTCGCGCTGCAACTCGGGATCGCTTTCGGGGTCGCGCTCGGCGCCGCCGCGCAAGAGATGCAGCCGACGCTCGCCGGCGGCTTGCATGCCGCCTTCTGGGTATCGATCGGCGTGGGCGTCTGCATGATTGCAGCGGCGATCGCCGGATTGCGCCACGCCGCAGCCGCTGAAATTCCGCTGCGCCACTATATCCCGTTCGGAAAGATCCACCATCGCGCGGCGGTCAAGGCCTAGCGATGGAAGCGCTCGTAACCGCGCTTCAGCGCGCGAACTCGGTCTTCGTTCTGACCGGTTCGGGTATCTCGGCGGAGAGCGGCCTGCCGACGTTTCGCGGCGTCGGCGGTCTCTGGCGGACGCATCGCGTCGAGGATCTCGCCTCCCCCGAAGGGTTCGCGCGCGATCCGCAACTCGTCTGGACTTGGTACAACGAACGCAGAGCGGCGCACGCCCGCGCCGAGCCGAACGCCGGACACGGTGCGCTCGTCCGGCTCGAAGAGCTGGTTCCCGACTTCACGCTGGCGACGCAGAACGTCGATTCGTTGCACCTGCGCGCGGGTTCGCGCAACGTGCTCGAGCTTCACGGCAACCTGCGCGAAGCGCGCTGCTCGAACTGCGGTGCGCGCCGCCCGTTCGATGCTCCGGGAATGCCGCTCGACAAAATCGATCACGAGTGCGGCGGGCGATTTCGCCCCGATATCGTTTGGTTCGGCGAGCCGCTCCGGCGGCCGTCTGGCGCGAGGCGGAGCGCGCGGCGTCGCGGGCCGACGTGATCCTGGTCGTCGGCACGAGCGCGGTCGTCTATCCCGCCGCGGCGCTCGCGACGCATTACAACGGTCGCGCTTTCGTTGCGGAGATCAATCCGGAGGCGACTGCGCTCAGCGATCGGGTCGATTGCGTGCTGCGCGGCACCGCCGCCGAGGTTCTACCGAGGATTCTCGCGGCGCTGCCGGCGCGTAAATAGCCAATAGACCGGGAGGCCGGAGAGCAGTATCGCAACGCCGATGAGCGTGTCGTGCGGCGAGTTTACGATCGTGTTGCCGACGATGTACCACGCAGCGGCCAGGAAGATCACCGTCGTGAATGGGTGCCCCGGCATGGTAAAGAACGGACGCGGCGCTTGCGGATCGCGCGCGTCGCGTCTGCGAAAGACGATCAGCGCGATCGCCGAGAGCCCGAAGAAGATGTAGTCGTTCGACGTGACGTAGTTGAGGATCTGCCCGTAGTTGAGAAAGAGCGTAATGACGACCGCGACCGCGCCCTGTACCACGATCGCCAAGACCGGCGCGTGCGTCTGTGCGTTGACCGCAGCGAGCGGTTTGAAGAACGTACCGTCGGCCGCCATTTGAAAGTAGACGCGCGGCGACGTCAGGATCTGGTTGCTCAAGAATCCGAGGGTCGAAATCGCGATCACGATCGCAATTGCGACTCTGCCGGCCGAACCGAAGGCGATCTCCGCAACGTCCGACGCCGGCGTATTGGTGAGCGCGAGGGCGTGAATCCCAAGCACGTGCAGGCACGTCGCGTTGACCCCGAGATAGAGCGCAACGACGAGCACGACACCGGCGAGCAGCCCGCGCGGCAGCGTTGCGTGCGGATCGCGCAGTTCGGCGGTCATGAAGCTCGACGTCTGCCAACCGCTGTAGGCGAAGAGCACCGGCACCATCGCGAGTCCGAGCGTTGCGATCGTTCCGCTGGGCGGAACAGCTTCCGGCGCGTTGGCGACGGCGTGGACGGCGAAGAGACCGATCGCGGCAAAGGCGGCGATCGCCGCGATCTTTAAGACCATGAACGCGTTCTGCGTGGTCGTTCCGGTGCGAACCCCGAGCGCGTTAATCGCGGTGAAGACCGCGATCGCGGCCGCGGCGACGGCTCGGAGCGGCAACGTAAGGCCGGTGAACTGTCCGAAGTAGTTTGCGAAGGTTACCGCCGCCGCCGCCATTCCGCCGCTCTGCGAAACGAGTAAGAGCGTCCATCCGAAGATGAACGCGAGCGCCGGATGAAAGGCGTCGCGGAGATAGGCATAGAGCCCGCCGTCGTGGGGCCGGCGCGCGGCGAGCTCGGCGAAGATCCCCGCGCCCAGGAGCGCCACGACACCGCCCGCCGTCCATACGCCCATTACCAGCAGACCGCTGCGGACGAAGCGCGCGACGACCGACGGATTCATGAAGATACCCGAACCGATGATGCCGCCCATCACGATCAGGGCGGCGTCGCGCATGCCCAGACGGCGTAAAAGTTTAGGCGTCAATGAAAAACCGCGACGAGTTCGTCGCGCCGCGGACGACTGCAAATGATGAAGGGACCCACGGTGCGAAGAGTGCGAGCATGGTTGCAATAGCTACGTTCGTTCTCGCCGCTTTAAGCTCTGCCGTCGCGCAGCAGCCGCCTCCGGGACCGGCGCAACCGCCGCCGCAGAGCATGCCCGCGGCTGCGCCGATGCAGCAAGAGCCGCTCCAAAATGGTTCGTGTCTCGACTCGTTGCGCCCGGTGCCGAAGGTCCTACAGTCGCCGGTCTCGCGCGGAATGCAGATCGTGCGTATCGATCTGGTTCTTTCGACCGCGACGATGACTCCGAACGAGATCATCGGATTTCTCTACACATTGGAAGACGGCTCGACCTGGTTGGGCCAGCGAACGAAGGATTATCAGTCGGCGGCCGACGCGACGGCGATCAACCGGGTACTCTCGGCGACCCACGTCCCGGGCTACAACGTGACCGGATTCCCGCCGACGACCGTCTACGGCGTCCCAACTAAGCACCCGCAGCTCTTCCGGGTGCAGATCCCGCCCAACGCCCTGACCCCGTTGCGCATCCAGACGGCCCCCTGCGTCGTCTGGCCGTCCGGCCGCACGCTTCCCGACCCCTCGATGTAGCAGACGCCGCATCCGACTGCTAATTCAGGGGGTTTGTAAGGAGCAATGGAGTTCGTACTGCGGGCCCGCCTCGGGACGTTCCAGCCGAACGCCGACGTCTTCGTCGATGAGGAAGGGCGTCGCGTCGTCGTCGTCGTCGAGGTCGCCGGAGCCGACCCCGAGAGCTTACGGGTCGGGATCGACGAGCGTTATCTCGTCGTCGCCGGCCGCCGGTTCGGCTCGGCTCGCCGGCGGCGCGGATCCTTCGTTCAAAAGGAGATCGTTACCGGCGAGTTCGTGAAGCGAGTTCCATTGCCGGTCGCCGTCGAGTACGAAGGCGTCGCGGCAAGCTATGAAGACGGCATGCTCGTCGTCGTCGCGCCGCTTGCGGCGACCGCATACATGCCCACGGCGCGTACCGAACTTCACGTGATGGTAAAGAGGACTCACTCCTAAACGATGCCCGAGAAACCCGAGAAAAACGAAAGCGCCATCGTGCCCGCGAACCTGATCGGCATTCTGCCCCTGCAGGAAGCGGTGCTCTTCCCGCACACCGTCATCCCGCTCGCGGTCGTCAAGAAGCCCGGCATCCAGCTCGTCGAAGAGGCACTTCGCGAAGGCAAGCCGATCGGACTGGTCGTGCTGCGCGATCGCGAAATCGAAGATCCCGGTCCCGACGACGTGCAACGGATCGGAACGATCGGCGTCATTCAGAAGATGCTCAAGGTTCCCGACGGAACGCTGCGCTGCATCGTCGCCGGGCAGCAAGTCTTCAAGATCGAGCAGTTCACGCAGACGGCGCCCTATATGGTTGCGGCCTATACCGAGCTCCCCGATTCGACGGTCGAAAACGAAGAGCTCGTCGCAATGCAGCGCAATCTCGCCGGCCTATTCCAGAAGCTCCTCTCCTATCTGCCGCAGGCTCCGCGCGAGATGGAGATGGAGGTTGCGAATATCACCGATCCGGTCGTTCTGACCTACTTCGTCGCATCGACGATGCGGTTGGAGACGGCTGATCGCCAAGCCCTGCTCGAAGAGCGCGATACGGCCAAGCGGATGCGCAAGCTGACGCTTCTGCTCACCAAAGAGCTGGAAGTCGTCGAGCTCGGTCACAAGATTCAAAGCGACATCCAGCGCGAGATGGAGAAGAATCAGCGCGAGTTCTATCTCCGCCAGCAGCTGCGCGCGATTCAGGAAGAGTTGGGCGAGGTCGATCCGCAGCAAGCCGAGACCAACGAGCTGCGCACGAAGATCGACGCAGCCGCGATGCCCGAAGAGGTCAAAAAGGCCGCCGATCGCGAGCTCGAGCGCCTCTCGCGCGTGCCGCAAGCGAGCCCCGAGTATGGGGTCATTCGCACCTATCTCGACTGGCTCGTCACGCTGCCGTGGAATACCGAGACTGCCGATCACATCGATATCAAGGCCGCGCGCACGATCCTCGATGAGGATCACTACGACCTCGACAAGATCAAGGAACGGATCATCGAGTATTTAGCGGTCGGCAAACTCAAGAAGCGATTGACCGGACCGATCCTCTGTTTCGTCGGGCCGCCGGGCGTCGGCAAGACCTCGCTCGGCCAATCGATCGCGCGCGCGATGGGCCGCAAGTTCGTCCGTCTCTCGGTCGGCGGCGTGCACGACGAAGCCGAGATCCGCGGTCATCGCCGCACCTATATCGGCGCGATGCCGGGCTCGATCGTGCGAGCGATCCGCGACGCCGGAACGCGCAACCCAGTCATGATGATCGACGAGATCGACAAGGTCGGCTCGGATTTTCGCGGCGACCCGCAATCCGCGCTGCTCGAGGTGCTCGATCCCGAACAGAACGTTCACTTTCGCGATCACTATCTCGATCTGCCGTTCGATCTCTCGCAAGTGCTCTTCATCTGCACCGCCAACACGCTCGATACGATCTCGCCGCCGCTGCGCGACCGCATGGAGATCATCACGCTCTCGGGATACACCGAGCTCGAGAAGCTGCAGATCGCACGACGCTACCTGGTCAAGAAGCAGCGCGAGAACAACGGCTTGCGCGAGTCGCAGGCGCAGATCAGCGACGCCGCCCTTCGCGCGATCATCAACGACTACACGCGCGAGGCGGGCGTTCGCAACCTGGAACGCGAGATCGGAAGCGTCTTCCGCAAAACCGCGCGCAAGATCGCCGAGAGTTCGCGCTTCAAGGCGCGGGTCAAGCCGGAGAATCTCGCCGACTATCTCAGCAAACCGCGCTTCTTCAACGAAGTGCGCAAACGAGTTGCATCGGTCGGCGTCGCGACCGGCATGGCCTACACGCCGGTCGGCGGCGACATTCTCTTCATCGAAACGCAGGGGATGCCGGGCACCGGAAAACTCGTGCTCACCGGACAGCTCGGCGACGTCATGAAGGAGAGCGCGCAGGCCGCCGTCTCGTTTCTGCGATCGCGCTCGAACGAGCTCGGCTTACCAGAAGAGTACTTCTCCAAACACGACATACACATTCACGTTCCCACCGGCGCGACGCCGAAGGACGGACCCTCGGCCGGCATCGCACTGGCAACCTCGCTCGCCTCGATGCTGACCGGCATCAAGGTCGATCCGAGTCTGGCGATGACCGGCGAGATCACCTTGACCGGCCAAGTCTTGCCGATCGGCGGTCTCAAGGAGAAGGTGCTCGGCGCAAAGCGCGCGGGCATCAGCAAGATCCTCTACCCGCGGCGCAACGAGATCGACCTCGAGGACATTCCCAAGGAGATCCGCGAGAGCATGAGCTTCGTTCCGGTCGACGAGCTCTCCGAGGTCTTCCATCACGCGCTCGGCAAACGCGTCATCTCGCCGGTGCCGCTCGGCGATCAATCGAAGGTGAGCAACGTCGTGCCGCTGCGCTTGCGTCCGGGTCAGGCAAAGCGCCGCAACGGCGTCCTCAAGCGCCGGTCGCTCCGCAAGCCCGTCAAGCGCTAGCGGTTACCGCACTTCGATATCCGCGCCCTCGCGCACCGCGCCGATGACGGCGGCGAGCGTGCCGCTGCCTTCGAGTGCGCGGATCAGCTCGCCGGCGCGCGCGGAGCCGATGGCGATCAATAGACCGCCCGAGGTCTGCGCGTCGGAGAGTCCGATGCGGACGGCCTGCGGTACCGAGCCTGCAAACTCGGTAAACTCCGCATGCGTCTCGGCGTTGCGTCGCGTTCCGCCCGGCACGAAGCCGGCCTCGACGAGCTCGAGCACGCGGTTCATGAACGGCACCGCCGCGGCCTCGATGACGAGCCGCACCTTGGAAGCGCGTGCCATATTGGCGGCGTGGCCGAGCAATCCGAAGCCGGTGACGTCCGTTGCCGCGAGCGCGCCGGCGGCGAGCATCGCGTTCGCGGCGACGTCGTTGAGCGTCGTCATCGCGCGCACCGCTTCCTCGAGCTCGGGCGCCGCGATCGCGGCGCGCTTGAGCGCGGTCGTAAGCACGCCCGTGCCGAGCGGCTTGGTCAGCACCAGCAGATCGCCGGGCCGCGCCGCCGCATTGGTGACGATGCGCTTGGGATCGACGACCCCGGTGACGGCCATACCGTACTTCGGCTCGGAATCTTTAATCGTGTGGCCGCCGATCACGGCCACCTTTGCAGAGCGGGCGACGCTCGCGCCGCCTTCGAGAATGCGCGCGAGAATTTCGAGATCGAGATCCTCGGGAAAGGCGACGATGTTCAGCGCGGTCAACGGCCGGCCGCCCATCGCGTAGACGTCGGAGAGCGCGTTCGTTGCGGCGATGCGGCCGAAGTCGAACGGGTCGTCGACGATCGGCGTGAAGAAATCGACGGTCGCGACGAGCGCGAGATCCTCTCGAAGCTGGTAGACGCCGGCGTCGTCGCTGCTTCCGTAGCCGACGAGAACGCGGTCGTCGGTCGCGGGCGAAACGCGCTCCATAACTCGGCGCAACTCGGCTGCGCCCAGCTTCGCCGCGCAGCCGGCGCAGCTCGAAAGCTCGGTTAGGCGGATGCCTGCAACGTCCATCGAAAGTGGGTTTCGATGCCAAGGCAACTCTTATTCCTTCCCGGACCGGTCACGGTCGCGGAGCCGGTGCTGCAGGCCGCCGCGCGACCGCTCGTCAACCACCGCGGCGAAGAGTTTGCCGCGCTGCTCGCTCGCATTACCGCTGCGCTGCCGGCGGCGTTTGGCACGAGTCAAGAGGTCGTGCTGCTCGGGAGTTCCGGAACGGGTGCGCTCGAAGCGGTCGTTACGAACGTCTTCTCACCGGGAGAGCGGCTGCTCTCGTGTGCCGTCGGCGCGTTCGGCAAGCGCTTTGCCGAGATCGCGACCGCATACGGCTGCATCGTCGAACCGCTCGAGACGCCGCTCGGCGCCGCGCTCGATCCGGCGGCGCTTGCCGCGCGGCTCGCGCGCGGCGCGGAGCGGCATATCGACGGCGTCCTGCTGACGCACAACGAAACCTCCACCGGCGTTGCCTGCGACATGGCGGCGATCGCAAAGGTTTTGCGCGCGCACCACGCCGTCTCGCTCGTCGACTCGGTCAGCGGAATCGGAGCCTCCGAGTTTCGTATGGACGAATGGGGATACGACGGCGTGGTCACCGCATCGCAGAAGGGTTTTGCCGCGCCTCCCGGCGTCGCCATGGCCGCCTTGAGCGAACGCGCCTGGGCGCGCACCGCGCGGGCGGGAACGCCACGCTATTATTTCGATCTGCGGCGCGCTCGCGATTTTGCGCACGCCGGCGAGACGCCCTGGACACCGCCGATTTCGATGCTCTACGCACTCGACCTCGCCTTGCAGCGCTATCACGCCGAGGGAATGGAAGCGGTCTTTTCGCGCCACGCGCGCTTTGCGGAGATCGTCCGCTCGGCGCTCGTCGAGATGGGCTTTACGCTCGTCTCGCACCCCGGTGCGCACTCGCCGACGGTCGTCGCCGCCTATCCGCCGGCGGGCGTCGAGGCGAAGGCGTTGCTGCGCAGCTTACGTGAAAAGCACGGCGTCGTGCTCGCGGGCGGTCAGGGTGAGCTCGCGGGGAAGATCGTGCGCTTCGGCACGATGGGCGACGTGAGCGAGGCCGACGTACTCGGTGCGCTCGCGGCGATCGAATTCGAGTTGCCCGTTACAAGTGGTGTCGCCGAAAGTACGGCATAACGAAGGGCCGCGCGAACCAGGGAATGGTCGAGAGAATCGCTTCGTCGATCGGCGCGTCGTAGGTCACGAGGTACGGCGCGAGCCGCGACTGATGGAGACCGTCGCGAATGTCGCGTGAGAGTGGAAAGTAGAGCGCGACGAAGAGCACGAGCCACAGGAGAAACGCTCCCTTCGTAAACCCGACGATCGCTCCGCCGATCGAGTTGCCGAATCCGAGCAGCGGAAGCTTTGCGATCGTCCCGAGCATGCGCGCGATCACTAAGATCGCGAGGTAGGTGGCGAGGCCCGTGGCAAACATGCCGATGACGTGCGCGGAGCCCGGCCCGAGGTTGAGCAGCCGTGCGATCTGCGGATCGAATGCGCCGTTGTAGAACCAGGGCGTTACCAACGCGGCGGTTGCGGCGACCGCGCCGCCCAGTTCCGATACGAAGCCTCGCGAAAAACCCTTATACGTTGCGATGACCAGCACGATGACGACGATGACGTCCACCCACGGGGCGGCCCCAAAGATCACGCTCGAATCGTCGCTCCGAATCGCTCGCGCATCGCATCGAGTACGCGACCGACCGCCGCGTCGGCCTCCTCGTCGGTAATCGTTGTATCGAACCGCTGCAACGTGATGCGCACCGCGAGGCTCTTGCGGCCGTCTCCGATTTGTGGTCCGCGGTATTCGTCGAAGACGGCGACGCCGGTGCAGAGCGCGCCGAGGAGCTCGGAGACGCTCTGCTCGATCTCGCGCGCGGCGACTGAAGTCTCGACGACGAGCGCGAGATCGCGATATGTCGACGGAAAGCGCGACGGCGGCCGGTAGTGCGGAGTCCGGTAGGCCGGAATCGCACCCGTCTCGAGCAGACAGAGGTAGGCGTTCCCGTTGAGATCGCGCGCTTTGGTCAGCCGCGGATCGACGCAGCCAATTGTGCCCAGCTCGCCTCCGTCGATGAGAACGATTCCGGTCTTACCGGGATGGAACGCGGGCCGCGTTCCGGGCAAGACCTCCGCCGCGCGACCGGTTACGGCGCGCAGCAACGCTTCGCAATCGCCCTTCAATCGCAGAAAATCCGAATCGCGCCACGGCGGCTCGCCGCTGCGCTGCGTGGAGAATCCGAAACCGATCGCCGTGCGCTCGTCGATGCGATCGCCGTCGCGACGAAAGATCTGACCGAGCTCGAAGACGCGCGCGGGCACCGCGACGCCCGCGAGATACTCGATCATTCCGGGAGCGAGCGAATCGCGAAGAAAGCGGTGTTCCTCGGAGAGCGGGTTGCGCACTTCGATCGAATCGGCGTCGCCCGTCGCGCGCAGCGAATGCGTAACGATTTCACGATATCCGAGGCCGGCGAGAACCTGCGCGATCGCATTCTCCAACTCGAAGGCGGCGCTCGAGATCTCGTGAGCGGGAACCGACGGCACGACCGCCGGAATCCGGTCGTAGCCTTCGACGCGCGCGACCTCCTCGACCAAGTCGGCGGGAATCGTCAAATCAAGCCGCCAGAGGGGCGGCGTCACGGCGAGCGTCGCATCGCTCTCCGAGCGCACCTCGCAGCCGAGCGCGGTAAGGTGCGCCGCAATCCGGCCCGCGTCGATTCGCATCCCGAGCAATCGTTCGACGTCGGCAACCGGCAACGCAATCGCGGCCGGCGTGAGAATCTCGCCGCCGAACGCGCGCGGCCGGTAGGCGGTCGCGCCCAGGTCGCGGAGCAGTTGCGCCGCGCGTGCCGCTCCGATATCGGTCAACGCCGGCGCCAGCGACTTCTCGTGACGCGACGAGGCCTCGCTGCGAAGCGCGAGTGCCGCACTCATGCGGCGAACGCGCGTCCCGTTGAAGTTGGCCGCTTCGAGCACGATCGCGGTCGTCATGGCGGTGACTTCGCTCGTCGCGCCGCCCATCAGCCCGGCAAGGCCGAGCGCCCGCTCGTCGTCGGCGATGACGAGCGCTTGCGGCTCGAGCGTTCGTTCGACGCCGTCGAGCGTGACGATCCGCTCTCCTTCGCGTGCGCTTCGCACCGCGAGCCGGTTGCCCGCAACCATTGCGGCATCGTAAAAGTGCAGCGGCTGCCCGGTCTCGAGCATGACATAGTTGGAGACGTCGACGAGATTGTTGATCGGGCGCTGGCCGGCGAGCGCGAGCCGGACGCGCATCCATGCCGGCGCCGGCTCGACGGTGACGCCGTCGAATCGTTGTGCGACGAACCGGTAGCAGTCGGACGAATCGATCGAGACCGCCGGAGCCTTACCCGGCGGTTCCTCGCGATCCCCCGGATTCTCAAACGACGGCAACCGCAACGCGACGCCGTACGAAGCCGCGAGCTCGCGGGCCAGGCCGAGGATCGACATCGAGTCGGGGCGGTTCGCGGTAATCTCGACGTCGAGGACGTCGGTGTCGAGGCCGAAGAGCTCGACCGCGTCGAGTCCGGGTTCAATCGTGCCGTCGAGCTGCATGATCCCGTCTTCGAACCAGTCGGCCGGCAGTGCCAGCTCGTCGGCCGAGATCATCATGCCCTGCGACGCGACGCCGCGCATCGTTCGGGCCTCGATCGTCAGTTGGGGCAGCTTTGCACCGATCGTTGCGACCGAGATGGTCTGGCCCGCCGCGACGTTCGTGGCGGCGGTGGCGATCGTCAGCGGGCTCTCGCGCGCAACGTCGACTCGCGCGACGAGCAGCCGGTCGGCATTCGGATGCTTTTCGACGCTTGCGATGCGGCCTGTGACGACGCCGGAGATGCGCGGCCGGCGTTCGATCGCCGCGACGGGGAAGCCGAGCATCGCAAGCCGTTCCGCGATCGCCTCGGTTTCGTTCGGTAGCGCGACGTACTCGCGCAGCCAGCTTATTGGGACGCGCACCGTTCGGCGCTCAGCTTAGCTGCCGGAGAAAATCGGGATCGCCGTTGACGAATCGCCGAATGTCGTCGACTTCGTAACGCGCCAAACCCAGCCGCTCGACGCCGAAACCAAAGGCCCAACCCGAGTAGCGTTCGGGATCGTAGCCGACTTCTCGCAGGACATTGGGATGCACCATTCCCGATCCGCCGAGTTCGATCCACCCCGAGCCGCCGCACATGTTGCAGCTCGAGGTCTTGCCGCGGCATTTCGGGCAGGTCGTGTCGACCTCGGCGCTCGGTTCGGTAAAGGGAAAGTACGAGGGGCGAAAACGGACGCTCTGGCTCGCGCCGAAGAGCTCGCGACAGAGCCCGGTCAACATCCCCTTGAGGTGACCGAAGTGAATGCCCTCGGCGACGAGCAGCCCTTCGACCTGATGAAATTGAAAGAGGTGGCGTGCGTCGACGGCGTCGCGCCGGTAGCACTTTCCCGGGGCGACGATCGCAATCGGCGGCGCGTGCTGCTGCATCGTGCGAACTTGCATCGGCGAGGTATGCGGACGCAGCAGGGTCGTGCCGGTCAGCCAGAACGAATCGAAGCTCTCGCGCGCCGGATGCTCGCTCGGAATGTTGAGCGCGTCGAAGTTATAGTAGTCGGGTTCCGCTTCAGGGCCGACGACGACGGCAAAGCCGTGCCGCGTGAAGTAGGCGCAGCTCTCGGCGACGATCCGCCGGACCGGATGAATCGAGCCGAGTTTCGCCGGAGTCGCGGGAAACGTCACGTCGATCGAGGCCGCGAGCTCCTCCTCGAAGGCGCGTGCCTCGATGCGCGCCTGGAGCTCCGCTAGCCGTGCCTCCATCGCGGCGACCGCGTCGTTGATCGCCTTTCCCGCGCCCGGGCGTTCCTGCGGTGCGAGCGTGCCGATCGTCCGGCGAACCTTCGTGACCTCGCCGCTGCGTCCCAGATAGGTAACGCGCACGTTTTCGAGTGCCGCTTCGTCGTTTGCAGCGGCGGCCGCGGCGTCGAAGCGTTCTCGCAGACGGCGAAGCTCGTCCGTTAAATCCGTCATCGCTCTTCCAAAGCAAAGCGCCCGGTTCGTTCTACGTTACCGGGCGCCTCCAAAACCGACTTTTGGTCTGTTGTTGTGCGGCTAAAATAGTCAGGAAGGTGAGGGTGCCGCGTGCAGCCTTCGATACGCTAGGTAGGCGTCGATCGATCCCGTTTGGGCGAAAAGCCTCCAGAAGAGATTGGACGTTGCCATGCGCTTGCTGTCTCCTTTTGAGCCGTCGGCTCCGGCGCGGCCCACTTGACGTTGGCTGAGTATACCACGCGTCTTTTAACATCGGTAGTCTTGACTTTTTTCGGTCAAAACACTCTCTTGACAACGCTTGCTTTCACGGGCTTTTTTGCTTGATTCATACAGCGCAACGGAGCCGGCGACACCTGCACTAAGACTCTCCGCGCCGCCGGTCATCGGGATCTCAATGATGCGCTCGCAGATGCTCTGCCAGGCACCCAAACCCCGCCGCTCATTCCCGACGACGATGGCCAGCGGAGAAGGCCACTCCTCGTCCTGCAGGCTCCTTCCGCCGGTCGCGAGGCCGAGGAGCCGGACGCCGGCGGCGGCGGCCGCCGCGGCGGTTTGGGCCGGGTCGGCGACTGCCACGGGAAGGCGGAAAATGCCCCCCATCGATCCTCGGACGACCTTGGGGTGATACGGGTCGATACCGAGCGAGCCGAAGAGGAGGCCCGCGCAGCCGAAGGCATCGCCCGAGCGCAGGAGCGTGCCGGCATTTCCGGGGTCGCTCAGGTCGGCCAGGACCAGCAGCGGACTCCCGGTCTCGAGGAGCCTGCGGGCGTCGAGCCGGCGGGTCGGTGCGACCGCGACGATCCCGCTGGGCGTAACGACGTCGGAGAGAGTCGCGGCGGCGGCCGGGTCGAGGAGAAAGGTTGGGACCCCGGAGGCGTCGAGATCGCGCACCGGCGCGATCGTATCGTACGCGGGCTGCGTTACGTAGAGCTCGAGGATCGGGAAGTTCGCGGCAAGGGCCTCGCCGAGCATCGTCGACCCTTCGAAGGCGAAGCGCTGATGCTCGCGCCGGCCCTTCACCGTTCGCAGTGCGCGCACCGCGCCGAGCCGTTCGGCCCGGTTGCCTAACCGCGTCGCCATCGCCGGGTTACCCACGCGCGGGTTGCGATCAAGATCAGCCCGGCGAAGATCGCCGCGAGCACGATCGCAATTTTGTCGTTGAAATGATGCGGCACCAGCAATCGCACGAGCAGATAGACCGCGCAGACGAAGACGACCAGAAAGTACCCGAGCCAGGCGAGCTCGGTACCGACCGAAGACCGGGGCCTAGGTTGCGGCATCGCAGTTGCTTACGAGGCGGGAGAGAGCCGTTCCGCCAACTCTGGCGCTCGATGGACGATCTCCCGCGCATCCGCAGCTCGCGCTGCTGCTTCGAGGGACGCGTCTTCAACGTGCGCGTCGACGAGGTTGCGTACGCCGACGGATCCGAACATCGGCTCGACGTCGTCGAGCACGGCGCGTCGCTCGCAATCGTCGCCACGCCGTCGCCGCGCGAGCTCGTCCTCGTCCGCCAGTATCGTCACCCGGCCGGGTCGATGCTCTGGGAGGTTCCGGCGGGCAGCGCCGAGCGCGACGAGGACCCAATCGACGGCGCGCTGCGCGAACTGCGCGAGGAGACCGGTTACTCTGCCGGACGAATTCGGCAGATCGGCTCGGTCTGGACCTCGCCGGGCTTCTGCTCGGAGTTGATGCATTTCTTCCATGCCGAAGAACTGCGCGCCGGCGAGACCGCCTTCGACGACGACGAACGCATCGAGGTCGGAGTCTTCTCAATTGCGGCGGCATGGCGGTTGGTCGCTGCCGGCGCGGCCGATGCAAAAACCGTGCTTGCCCTGTTTTGGCTGCAGGGCGGAGAAGATAAAATTGGAAGTGAATTTAGTCGATAGTTACTGTAGGTAACTCGCCATCGCCGTTGCTACCGACGTGGCGGACAGTGGTCTTGGAGGTTAAGGTGGAAATACCGAGCGACATTGATGCCGTGCTGAAACGAATGCTGGAGCGCAGCCGCGACGGCGGAGAACATTCGGTGCTCGCGCCCGAAGACGAAACCTACCTGAATACGCTCATCGCTTCGGTTCGGGGAGGACGCCGCGCCGTCTTGATCGTGGAAGATGCCGACGAACATTTGCGCTACATGTTCAGTAACGCAACCCGGGCCGAGGCAGTAACGATGTTGGGGAAAGTCGTCGAAGCGACGGGCCGTCGCCTCGCCGACGGCGACGACTAAGAGACCAGCGCGATTCCGTCGATCTTTCCGTTGGGCGCGACTTCGAAGTCGTAGTGATACTGCGCGCGCGGGAATCGCACCAAGAACTCGTAGAGCGTATCGCCGTTCGATTCGGTCGTGCTCGAGATCGGCACCATCGTCTGTAATCGTCCCAGCGCCGCAAAGTTCTCGCGCGCAACGAGATCGTCGGTAAGGTAGGCACTGAAGGTCGGGGTGAGCTCCGAGCGATCGAGCTGCTTCGAAGCGAGCCGGTTCAACCATTCCTTCGCGCGGGTGACGACCGCATTGTCCAGCCTTGTATAGGAAGGCGGCTTGAGCGCGTCCAGCACGCGCGCGCCGACCGCTTCGGGAACCGTGACGCTTCCGTGAAGCGAATCCGAGTTTGAAAAGACGATGACGCCGATGTGCTCGCCCGGAAGCTGCTCGTTCACCGCGCGATAGCCGGAGATTTGGCCGTTCGACCAAACGAACTCCTTACCGCCGCGGCTGTCGATAACCCATCCCATGCCGTAATGCGTCGGACCCGCGCTGCTACCGGCCGGCGTGTACATCGTCCGGACCGCGTCGACGCGCAGCAATACGGGCATCTCGATATCCCACTTTGCGAGATCGTCGATCGTCGTCACCAAACCCGCGTTGCCCCCGAGCCACGCCGGGTCCCACATCTGCGCGCTGACGAAGCCGCCCGGTGTGCGGGTGTAGCCCGTCGCATGACTCGGCGAGATGCCGTTGTCGCCGGCAAGGAACGTGTGATTCATGACGAGCGGAATGAAGATTCGTTGCTCGAGGAAATCCGAGAGCGTGACGCCGCTCGCACGTTGCACGATAAGCCCGGCAAGGAGATAGTTGAGCGGATTGCTCGCGTAGACCGCCCCCGGATCGGCGACCGGCTTCATCTTGTCGACGACGGCGAAGAGATCGGCGAGCTTGACCGATTGCGTAACGTCGGCGGGTAGGCCGGGTGCCCCGGTATAGTTCGGCAGGCCCGAGGTCTGGGTCAGAAGCTGCGCGATGGTCACGTTGGCGGCAACCTTGAGCTCCGGAACGTACTTCGAGACCGGGTCGTCGAGTTTGAGTTTGCCGTCTTGCTCGAGCAGCAGAATCGCCGCGGCGGTGAACTGCATGGTGAGGCCGCCGGCGTAGAATTCCGTATCGGGGGTCATCGGTTGGTGCGGCGAGAGGCTCGCGAATCCAAAGCCTCGTGCATAGACCAAGCGACCGTCCTGGACGATCCCGATGGCAATGCCGGGAGTTCGCCCGGCATGAAGCTCGTCGAGGGCGATATGGTCGACGCGATTAGAAACCGCCGGGGGCAACGCAGGCATCGTCTGGCCGGGGGCCGCCAAAGGTTGCGCCTGTGCCACGATACCGACGATAAGAGCCGTCCGAAGGACGGCGCCCAAACGTCTCATGACAATGGTAATTATATACCATTATCCGGCTCCGGCCGCTAGGTGTTTGTCGCAGCTACGCCTTTTGCCGAATTTTGTTCGAGGATCGGGCCTGGAAAGCTCACTAAGCTACTGCCTTCATCACCGATCGGGGACGAATTGTTCGAGAGCGTCTGCCGTAGACGGCTACTTCTGGGACGCTTGCTTGGCTAGACTTAAGAGCGCGCCGAAGGCCTTTTGATCGGAGATCGCCAGATCGGCGAGGGCCTTACGGTTGAGCGTCACGCCCGATTTCTTGAGGCCGTGCATGAAGACCGAGTAGGAGAGACCCTCGCGGCGTACCGCGGCGTTGATCCGGCTGATCCAGAGCGAGCGGAAGTCGCGTTTGCGGACGCGCCGGTCGCGGAACGCGTAGGCCAGCGACTTGAGGAGCGCTTCGTTTGCAACCCGGTAGTTGCGGCGACGCGCCGCGCGGAAGCCCTTGACGAGCTTCATTACCTTGCGCCGGTGCTTGAGACCGTGGACGCCTCGTTTGATCCGTGCCATTGCTTACGCCTCCCTTACACCAGGTAGGGAATCGTCGGTGCGAGACGCTTCAGGTCGCCTTTAAACGTCGGCTGATCCTTGCGGAAGTTGCGCTTGCGTTTGCGCGACTTCTTGCTCAGGATGTGGCCGCATCCGTCAAACTGATGGCGATGCATCACTTTGCCCGTCGCGGTGACCTTCACTCGCTTCGCTGTCCCTCGATGCGTTCGAATCTTCGGCACTGGTTCGCTCCTTCGTTGGTACGGTAAACTTCGGTGGCCCCGCCGGCACCGCTCGCGGCGCCAAAATCATGAACATGTTCTTTCCCTCGAGCCGCGCTTCGCGTTCCACCATCGCCAGCGGCGCCATATCCTCCGCCATGCGGTCGAGCAGCTTGCGGCCGAAGGACGTGTAGGTGATCTCGCGGCCGCGGAACATGATCGTGACCTTGATCTTGCTTCCGTCGAGCAGAAGCCGTTCGGCCATTCGCGCCTTCGTCTCGTAGTCGTGCGTCTCGATTTTTGGGCGCAGCTTGACTTCCTTGAGTTCGAAGTGGCGCTGCTTCTTGCGAGCGTCCTTATCTTTCTTCGACTGTTCGTATTTCAGCCGTCCGTAATCCGCGATCTTGCAGACCGGCGGCTGAGCGTTGGGCGAAACTTCGACCAAATCGAGCCCCGCGGTTCGCGCGCGCATCAGCGCGTCTTCGGTTTGCAGAATCCCGAGTTGATGCCCGTTTTCGTCGATGACTCGCACCGTTCGGATGCGAATCTGATCGTTGACGCGCAGAGATTTTGCTATGGGCTGACCTCCAAATCAAAAAAGGCGCTGCCGGAGCGCCCCACCCCTGGAACCCGCCGAGAGTCCCGTTAAGTGAAGACCGGATCGCCCGTAGGCATCCGGTGAGCGGCGCGAGCCGCTGCTTCGGCTCACCAACGTTATCACGCCGGGGCGGGGGAGTGTCAAGAGCGCGCGTCGGTGGCCGCGATGGCCTCCTCGAAGCGCTCTAGCAAGTAAGCGACGGCATCGTCGTCGATGACGAGCGGTGGCGCAATGCGCAGAACCTCCGGTCGCGTATCCTTCGCCGCCACGCCGCGCTCGAGCAGCGCCTCGGCTAGGTCGTGGGCCGGATATTTCAGCTCGATGCCGATCAGCAGACCGCGCCCGCGGACCTCTTTGATCGAGGCGGATCCGATCGACCGAATCCCTTGCACGATCGCGGCGCCGGCACGTCGTGCGCGTGCGGCGAGGTCCTCGGAGACGATGACTTCGAGCGCCGCCTCGGCGACCGCCGAAGCGAGCGGATTCCCGCCGAAGGTGCTCCCGTGGGCGCCCGGACCGAAGAGGCGCATGATCTCGTCGTCGGCCAGCGCCGCCGACACGGGATAGTAACCGCCGCCGAGTGCCTTTCCGACGATCAGTACGTCGGGTTTGACGCGCTCGTGGTCGCAGGCGAACATGTCGCCGGTACGGCCGAAGCCGGTCTGCACTTCGTCGGCGACCATGAGCACGTTGCGCTCGTCGCAGAGCCGCCGCACGCGCGCGAGATAACCATCCGGCGGCACGTTCACGCCGCCTTCGCCTTGAATCGGCTCGAGGAGCACCGCGCAGGTCTTCGGCGTGATCGCTCGCTCGAGCGCAACTGCATCGCCGAACGGAACGGCGACGAAGCCGGGTAGGAATGGTCCGAAACCGGCGCGATACTCGGGCGTGGTGCTCGCGCTTATCGCCGACATCGTGCGTCCGTGAAAGTTGTTCTCGAAGACGACGATCTCGGCGGTATCTTCGGGGATGCCCTTGACCGCGTAACCCCAGCGGCGCGCGAGCTTGATCGCACTCTCGACCGCCTCGACGCCGGTGTTCATCGGAACCGCCTTCTCGTAACCGCAGATCCGTGTGAGCTTTTCGAGAAAGCCCGGCATCCGGTCGTTGCGCAGCGCGCGAGAGGTCAACGTAACGCGCTCACCCTGCTCGACCAGCGCGGCGTAGACGCGCGGGTGGCAGTGGCCGACGTTGACCGCGGAGTAGGCGCTGATACAGTCGAGGTAGCGCTTGCCCGAGACGTCCCAGAGCCAGACGCCCTTGGCGCGCTCGACGACGAGGTCGAGCGGCGCATAGTTACGCGCACCGTACCGCTCTTCTTGCGCGATGAGGTCGCGGGCCCGGTCCGAGAGGAGATACACGCCGTCGCTTTTAAGGACTTTTCCTTGGGTACCTTTTTCGGCCGTCTCGAGCGGCTTATCGCTCGCGACCATACTGGCGTCGCCCCCGCGGGACGCACGATCGCCTACGTGCACGGGCAGCGGCGGGAACGCGCTGCCGTGTTGATTCACGGGATGAGCGCGAGCCCGACGCAGTTCCAACGCGTCGCGCGAGATCTCTACGAACGCGGTTACAACGTCCTCGCGCCGCGGCTTCCGCGACACGGCCACGCCGACCCGCTCTCGAACGCGCTGGAGCGGCTGCGTCCCGAGGATCTCTACGAAGCGGTCGGCGAGTACGTCGAAGTTGCGCGTGAGCTCGGCGAGCGCGTGACGGTTGCAGGCTTCTCGCTCGGGGGACTCTTGACAGCCTGGGCCGCACAGCATTATGCGGTTGACCGTGCCGTTCCGATTGCGCCCTTCTTCGGAATCTCTTGGATACCGAACCGTTTGATGGGCCCGGTCACCGACCGGCTCTTGCGTATGCCCAACCGGTTTCACTGGTGGAATCCGATTCTCCGCGAGCGCCAGTTCCTCGCGACCAACGGATATCCGCGCTACGCCACGCACGCGATCGCGCATTCGTATCGCATCGCGCGCGCACTGCTCGACGAAGCAGAGTCGAGCCGGCCGGCTGCGAGCCACGTCACGATCGTCGCCAACGCGACCGAGATCGCCGTCAACAACTATGCGATTCGCCGGCTCTACGAGCATTGGCACCGGCTGCATCCCGAATCGGTCGAGCTTGCGGTGATCACCGGGTTGCCGCTCTCGCACGACATCGTCTCGCCGTTGCGCCGCTGGCGTCTCGCCGATCGCGCGCACCCGCATCTGCTCGGCGCTATCGATCCGGAAGTCGCCCCGCTGCAGACCGCCTAGCTGCGCTAGTCGTAGCTGCGCAGCTTCGGCCAAACCGGCGCGAGCGGCGTTGTAATTCCGTTGGCCGAAGAGTTGCGAGCCGGCCGCCAAGAGTTCGTCACGAAAGAAGCGGTAATGCGAATTGGAGACGAGATGGACGATAAGCGTCGCGAGCTCGGCGGCAACGGCGATCGTGCGGTTGCGCTCCGCTGCTCCTGGGCGAGTACGCCGATCTTGATCGAGTACCACGACGCGGAATGGGGCGTGCCGCTCCACGACGATACCTCCCTTTTCGAGCTCCTGGTGCTCGAAGGAGCGCAAGCCGGGTTGAGCTGGGAGACGGTTCTTCGGAAACGTGCGCGCTACCGCGACGTCTTTCGCGGCTTCGACCCGCACGTCGTCGCGCGTATGCGGCCGGCGACCGTCGAGCGGCTGGCGCGAGATCCGGGCATCATCCGCAATCGCGCCAAGATCGAATCGGCGATCGGCAACGCGCGGGCTTTACTGCGGGTCCGCGACGAGTTCGCGAGCTTCGACGGGTACCTGTGGCGATTCGTCGGCGGCGAGCCGATCGTGAACCGGCGCCGCCGCCCGGGCGAGATTCCCGCGTCGACCAAAGAGTCCGAGGCGATGAGCCGCGACCTGTACGAAAGAGGCTTCCGCTTCGTCGGTCCGACGATCTGTTATGCATTCATGCAGGCCGCCGGGTTGGTCAACGACCATCTCCTGAGTTGCGCATGGCGGAGGGCGGATCGTTAACGCACCGCCGCAGTCGTACGCCGATGCGCTGGAGCTGGCGCGCGGATATCTCGGGCGAGATGGCGCGAACGTGCTGCCGCAAGCGCGCTCGGTGCTGCTCACGCACGGCAAACGCACGCCGCTCGCCGTCGTGCTCTTTCACGGCCTCACGAACAATCCGGCGCAGTTCGTGCAGTTCGCTCCGCTGCTGCACGCGCGCGGGGTCAACGTCTTCGTGCCGCGCCTTCCGGCCCACGGCGACCGCGACCGTCTAACGTCGAGCATTGCGGCGGTTACCGCCGAGACGCTTCTGCGCGCCGCCGGTGAGAGCGTCGAAGTCGCGCAGGGCCTCGGCGAACGCCTCGCCGTCTTGGGGGTCTCGATGGGCGGCCTTCTCGCCTCCTACTTCGCGCAGTTCCGGGCGATCGCGCGGGCGGTGCCGGTCGTGCCGAGCTTCGCGCTGCTGCGCCTACCCTACGCGGTCAGCCGGTTATTTGCGCGCGTCGTTCTGGCGCTGCCGAATCGATTCTTGTGGTGGGATCCGCACGTGCGCGCGAGGGAACTGCCGGTTACGGCCTATCCGCGCTTCTCTACGCACGCCTTGATGCAGAGCCTTCGAATCGGGGATGCCGTCTATGCCGAAGCGCGTCGCCGCGCGCCGCTCGCGCAACGTATCGTTACCGTCGTCAATCCTCTCGATCCGATCGTCAACAACGGAGTGACCGAGCGCGTCTCCGATCTGTGGTCGGCTTGGAATCCCGGCGGCGTCGAGTACGTCGAGCTCGCCGGTCTCCCGCGCCGTCACGACATCGTCGATCCCGCGCAGCCATGGGCACGAACGGAACTCGTCTACCCGAAGCTTCTGCAAGCGCTGGGCATCGGCGATCAGATGTAAACCCGTAGCTTCGGCCATAGCTCGGCGAGCGGCTTGGTAATCCCGACGCAGAGCGAGATCGGGATCTCTTGCTCGTACGAGATGACCCATTGCGCGTTGAATCGAGTAACGAGCCGCGCGCTGCGAAAGAGGCTCGGATAGTCGTGGCGGCCGCAATCGCCGTTGACGTCGATGACGACGTTGCCGCTGTATCCGTGCGTTCCCCAGAGCCAATAGTTGTTGTGGCCGGAGAGTGCCGGCGGCAGTCCGTAGCGCGGACCGAAGAAATCAATCGCCGCCGCTTCGCCGTAGTTGCTGGCAACGATCGCGGCCTGGTCGCGTTGCGCCGCCGGGAGCGAGTAGTAGATCGTCGCGACTTCGGAGACCAGCTCCGGCCATCCGTGCATATCGGCCCAATCCTCGGGCAGCACCGACGTGCGCATGCGCTCGGTCGCCATCGCCGAGCGGTTGACGTGAAGCGCGCGGCTCACGAAGCGCGAGTAGTCCACCATGGCGGGTTCGGAGAGCACGGGCAGTGAGAACGGCGCGAAGAAGATGCCCGCCGCGATCGTGGCGACGACGATCGCACCGCGTACGACGAATAACCGACTCGTCCAGGCTTCGATCGCGACCCCGCCCGCCGCCATGAGGATCGGATAGACGTCGGCCGGATAGTAGTGTTTGGCGTGCAACGCGATCATCATCGCTATGAGAACCACGTACGCGTATCCGAGAAAACGCGCGGTCGAGTTCGCTAGCAGCCAGGCAAAGCCGAGGATCCAGATCGGCGAGGCGAAGAGATTCGTCAGCAGCAACTGTTGGAAGAGGAAGAGCACCGGAGTCGCGACGACGTTCTTTCCGCTTGCGCCGTTGCGCAGCAGCTCCCACATTGGGAACCCGTGAATCGCCTGCCAGAGAAAGTTCGGCAACGCGATGAGCGCGGCGATGCCGATTCCGGCTGCGAACCAGCGCGAAGCGAGCACGCGGCGCTGCGGCGTCGCGAGCAATCCGAGAACGAGCGCGACGGCGAAGAAGAGGACGCTGTACTTGCTCTCGAGCGCAACGCCGACGGCCGCACCGGCGGCGATCCACCAGCGCGGGTCGGCGCCTTTGACGATGCGCAGCAGGTAGAGCGCGGCGAGCGGCCAGAGCCAGAGGCCGACCATGTCGGGGCCGACCTTCGCACCGAAACTCTCGAGCACGCCCGCCGCGAGATAGGCGAGGGTCGCGAGCGCCGCCGCGAATATCCCACCCCCCAGTTCGAAGGCGAGCAGGCACGTGACGTACGCTCCTGCCGCGGCGAAGAGCGCGGGCAACGCGCGTAGCGCAAAGAGCGAGTGGCCGAAGACCTGCGAGCCGGCGGCGAGCAACGGAACGACCGGAGGTTGATCGACGTATCCCCACGCCGGGTGAAATCCGCAGATGATGAAGTAGAGTTCGTCGCGGAAGAAGCCGTAATGCGGGTTCGCGGCTAGGTGAATCGTGAGCGTAACGAGCGCGGCGACGGCCGCCACTCGAGTGCGCACTACGTGGGGTCGAATGCGCCGCTGCGAATCATGCTTTCCGAGATCTCACGTGCGCGGCGAAAGCGGTTGCGCGCGGCGTCGTCCGCTCCGGAGGGAAGCTCGGCGATTATCCGCTCGAGCTCTTCGTCGAACATCGCACCGAGCGAGGCCGGCGTGTATGGTCCCGGATGGCGAAGGCGCTGCGCGATCATCAGCCGGTAGATTCGGTCGGTGGCGAGATCTTCCATGTAGCCGTCGAGCAGGCTCGCTCCGCGCCCTTCAAGCACGCCGTTGCGGTAACGAATGACGGTTCGAACCGCGGCGCGGGTTCCGTCGAGCGTCGTCGCGCCGGCGCCGGCCGGTGCGGGGCGCAGATCGGGATGGGTCGTTGCCGGCGCGGGGCGCCGCTCGAGCTGATTCGGGTAGGGAAACTGCGAGACCGCGATCGCGTTCTGATCGGGATGGCCGGTCCACGCCCCGTCCATCAGGCAGGCCGCCTCGTTGGCTTTGTCGCGTTCGAGCACGGCGAGTGCGCGCGCGTTGAGCTCGGGATCGTCGCGGCTGGGGTAGAGCGCGGTCATTCCGCCGATTGCGAGCGCTCCGTGCTTGTGGGTAAGCTCGGGCAAGAGCGTTCGCAGCGCCTGAAAGAACGGCACGTCGAGCGGAATCGTGTTGCGATCCGGCAAGAGCCACTGCGGGTCTTCGAAGTTGTAGTGGATGAGGCTCGCCATATAATCCCAGCGGCCCAAGTTGAGGCCGACGATATACTCGCGCAAGTGATAGAGAAACTCTTCCATCTCGTATGCCAGCGGATGGGATTCGACCAGCGCCATCGCGCGAATCGAATCGCGCGTCCAGCCCTTGGCCTCGATCAGCGCATCGAAGACGTCCTTCCACCAGCGCGCTTCGGCGGCAGACTCCGATTTCGGGATGTAGATGCAGAGCGGATGGCGCAACCGGTCGTAGTCGAGGGCGTAAACGAGCAAGGCGAGATCGAAGAGCGACGCGCTCGTCAACGTCTGTGTGATCGCGCCGGCTTGCGCGAGATGCAGGCCGCGGACCCGGTTCCAGACGACGGTCGTGCTTTGCTGGATTGCGATGCTTCCGCCGCGTTTGGCATCGTCGTAGGTCAGCTCCCCGTAGAGCGCCGCGACGATGTTGCGGTGGCCGAGCATCAGGTGCTCCCACGTGTTGGCCATCGAATCTTCGAGATCGAGCATGACGCCGGGCGCACCCGAGTTGAGCATCTTCACGCAGAGCTCGGCGTCGTCGGCCGGGCCGGTCATCTGATTGCGCTGGTCGGCGCACCATGCGGGAAGCTCGATCCGCCACGGCGACGCCGTCGCCTCCGACGACGCCGGATAGGCGGGCAGATCGCCGGCGTGCGCGCGCGCGAGCCGTTCCTTGCGTGCGTGCGCAAGCGATTGCTGCACCGGCGTGAATCGCCGGTGCAGCGGAAGGTAGAAAGCTGCGAATCCGTCCGGCAGATCGCGTTCGATGGAGAAGCCGGCCGGAGCGACGTTCATCGAGTTCTTAGGCCGGAACCCGTGAGGCGGTATCGTAGAACTGTTCGGCCTCGGTCGAACCGGCAAGCGCCGTGGTCGAGACGTTCCCCTCGCCGATGACGCTCGCGACCTCGTCGAAGTAGCCGGTACCGACTTCGCGCTGATGGCGCGTCGCGGTATAGCCGAGCGGCTCGCTGGCAAACTCTTGCGCTTGGAATTCTGCATATGCGGTCATGCCGCGCGCTTTGAAGTCGTGCGCGAGCGTGAAGAAGCTGTGGTTGAGTGCGTGAAAGCCCGCGAGGGTGACGAACTGAAACCGATAGCCCATCGCACCGAGCCGTTCTTGAAATGCGGCGATCGTCGCGGCGTCGAGCTTCTTCTTCCAGTTGAACGACGGCGAACAGTTGTACGCGAGGATCTTTCCGGGATAGCGCGCGTGAATCGCATCGGCGAAACGCTGCGCTTCCTCGAGGTTGGGCTCGGAGGTCTCCATCCAAATCAGATCCGCGTACGGGGCGTAGGACAACCCGCGCGCGATGCAGGCTTCGATGCCGGGCTTCGTGACGAAAAAACCTTCGGTAGTCCGTTCGCCGGTTAGGAAGGCGCGATCGGCCGGATCGACGTCGCTGGTAACGAGCTTTGCGGCGTTTGCGTCGGTGCGTGCGATCAGAACCGTCGGGACGTCGAGCACGTCGGCGGCGAGTCGCGCGGCGAGCAGATGGCGTACCGCCTGTTGGGTCGGAATCAGCACCTTGCCGCCGAGATGGCCGCACTTCTTCTCCGAGCTGAGCTGATCTTCGAAGTGGACGCCCGCGGCACCGGCGCGGATCATTGCCTTCATCAGTTCGAAGACGTTGAGCGCGCCGCCGAAACCCGCTTCGGCGTCGGCGACGATCGGCAGATACCAGTGCGTTCCTCCGCGTCCCTCGAGCGATTCGATCTGATCGAGCCGCGCCAGCGCGCTGTTGAGACGCTCGACGAGGGCGGGAACGCTGTTGACCGGATAGAGGCTCTGGTCGGGGTACATCTCGCCGGCGACGTTGGCGTCGGCGGCGACCTGCCAGCCGCTGCAGTAGAGCGCGCGCAGACCCGCGCGCGCGGCCTGCACGGCCTGATTTCCGGTCAGCGTGCCGAGCGCCGCCACCGGCGATTCGCTCTGTAGATCGTGCCAGAGCCGCTCGGCGCCCATGCGCGCCAGACTCTGTTCGGCGACGAAGCTCCCGCGCAGGCGATAGACGGCCTCCGCGGGGTAGCGCCGTTCGATACCGGCCCAGCGGCTCTCGTGCTGCCAACGCTCTTCAAGACCCCGGGGATGCCCAATGCTGCTCAACACTTCACTCCTCCGCATTCGTCGAGTGGAATTTTGGATCGGTCTGGATTGATGCTTGGCGGATATTGGATGGTTAAGTATTTAATTTTGGACCGATAAGTTATCTACCCGATATACGACATCGGTGAAACGAAAGTCAAGGCCTCTTAGCGAGCGAGATATCGCGCCACGGCCACGGCCGAGGAGCTTCCGCTTCCGAGCGTCGCTCCGGCAACGACGATCTTACCGTCGGCTTCGATCGTGAGGGCCGTCGCTTGCGCGCTCGCGCCGAACGCGGTGACGACGCGGCCGTTGGTGCCGAAGGACGGGTCGAGTTCGCCGCCGGCGAGGAGTCGCGCGACGCCGAAGACGCTCTTCGCGAGATCGCCTTTCGCGCCGCGACCGGCGACGAGCAGCGCACCATCGCTGCCGATCTCTACGTCGGCGGGAACGTTTGCCGCTGGTGAATCGAAGGCAAAGGAACGGCTGCGAAAATGCCGGTCGCGCATTTGACTTCGCAGCAGCCGAGCGACGCGCACGTATTGCTTCGAAGCCTTTGGTACGGCGCTCCATTGGAGCAATCGTCCGCGCGCGTCGAATTCGTTCGCGCCTTCAAACGTAAGGCTGCCGGTGTGCGCCAGAGTCGCGAGCGTGCCGCCCTTGTCGCTGCGGTCGAGCCTTCCATCGGGCGAGAAGCGTGCCAAGAGCGACGACGATGGATCGAAACGTCCGCCGCAGACCAGGATCGCGCCATTGGGCTGCAGTCCCAGCGCCGTTACCCCGCCGATGAGCTGCATCGAGACGATGCCGTTGGTTCCAAAGCTCGTGTCGGCGTTTCCGCTCGAATCGAAGCGCGCGAGGGAGGTCAGCTCGTCGTCCCTCGTCGGGCTCTCTGCGAAACCGCCCGCGAGGATCTTTCCGTCGGGTTGAACGAGCGCGACGAGCACGCCGTTCGACGAGCCGCCGAGGAAGGTGAACTGCACCGATCCGCCGCTGCCGAACGTCGAATCGAGACCTCCGCCGGAGGTGAGGCGAATGAGCTCGGCGTGAGATCCGTCGGACGCGACTCCGCCGACGATTAGCTTGCCGTCCGGAGCCGCGACGATACTGTAGGCGGCGAAGAGGCGCAGCGCCACGCTCCCGTTCGTACCGAAGCTGCGGTCGAGCCTCCCATCGCGCAGCAGACGAATCACCTCGGCCGAACCGGGCGACTCCGGATCTCCAAGGACGACGACTCGCGCGTTCGAGGTTGTGAGCGCGGCGACCGGCTCGACGTCGATTGAGAGAACGACTCTACCGCCGCGGCCGAATGACCGGTCGAGCGATCCGGCGCCTACCGCGCGACGCAGCGGGCGCGATTGAGACGATTCGGGTGCGAAACGAACCGGCGCGACGCATCCGGCGGTTAGGAGCGCGGCCATGACGATTGAAGAGAGCCGAAGAGCGCGCATCGAGCGACGCTTCGCGCGAGCGCTAACGCGTTACTTCGTAGAGTTCGTGATAGTCGTCGAGCTTCGCATAATCGGTCGTGCCCGCGAGCGCGCCGCCGTCCTTGGGGTTCACGAGCACGAAGATGCGCCGGCCGTTCGTCCACCGTTGGTAGAGTGGAACGTCGAACCGGTCGTCGGAGACGACGATCCGGCCGGGCAGCGATCCGTCGACGTACGCGCCGTACGCAAGCGAGGTCGCGTCGAGCCAACTCGTGACGATCACGCTGCCCGGCGGAACGTACGGCCGCACCGCGCGGATCACCCAGCGCCCGCCCTCGCCCGGCACGCGATGGAAGAAGTTCCCGTGGCGGTGGAGGCTCGAAACGGCAACGAAGACGAGCACGAGAACGAGCGCGACGTGCAAGACGTTTGCCGAGAGAGGTTTCGCGCGCGGCGTCAACGCGCCGAGCATCGGCACCGCGACCCAAGAGTCCAGTATCCGGTAGCGCCCGACGTCGCTCTCGTTCGGGTAGATGACCGAGAATACCAATCCCGCGGTGCATGCGACGAGCACCACGAGCGCCGCGCGCCAATCGCGCCGGCACGCGGCAACGAATCCTGCGGCGATCAGCAGCGTCGCGAGAATACCGTACTGTTCGTTGAGACCCTGGACGAAGGCCCAGACCGCGCCTTCGACGTGGAGCGGATTGAATGATGCGAGCAGATACTTCGGCGTTCCGAACTCGCTGCCGGTCAGCTCGAGCGCGAGCCCGTGCGCGGTGCGCGGATCGTTATAGTTCCAGAAGATCCCCCCGTTCGCTCCGGGAAGCACCGCGGCCGGATCGAGCCCGTGGCGCGCGACGTACTGCGAACGCAGCGGAAGGTAGAGATAGAGCGCGAGCGCGGCGAGGGTGAGCGCCGCCGATGCCGCGACCAGGCGCAGCGGCGGTCGCCGCCGCGGGATCAACGCTCCCGCGATCAGCGCCGGAAGCGTCCAGAGCGCGTTGGGATGCGCGGCCATCGCGAGACCGCAGAGCGCGAAGGCCGCGGCGAACCAGCCGGCGCCGCCGCCACGCATCCATCGCAGGAACGCGACGATTGCGAACGCGGCGCACGCGACCGCGAGATCCTGCGCTTCCGCGCGCGCGGCGTGTTGCCACACGTTCGGCGCGAACGCAAAGGCCAACGTCGCGGAGAGCGCAACGAAAAGGCTCGCCCCGAACTCGAGTGCGGCGAGATAGGCGGCGACGCAGACGAGCCCCATCGCGACGCCGCTCATCGCATTCATTCTCCAAGCGATCGTCCCGACCGGTACGAGATGCGACCACGCGTATCCGAGCAGAACGTAGAACGGGAAACCGGTGGGATGCGAGATGCCCAGAAGATACGGAACGCCTTGCAGCTCGGCGGTGTCCCACGCACCCGGCTCGACCGACGCGCTGGCAATGTAGACCGTCGCCGGGACGGCAAAGGCCGCCAGCGCAGCGACGAGTCGCGCCGCCTTCACGCCAGGGTCGGCAACGGCAATGACGGACGTGTCGTGAGATCGGCGCGCAGCTCGACGTATCCCTCGAGCGCGCGGTCCATGAGCTCGAGCGCGAGCTCGAGCTGCGGATCCTTACCGTCGCGATAATCGTGCGGTGCGATGTCGACGTCGTAATCCGGCTTGGTGCCGTAGTTCTCGACACCCCAGCCCACGTCGACGAACCAGAACGAGAACTCGGGCTGAGTCGTCAGCGTTCCGTCGACGAGATAATGGTAGGGTTCGATTCCGATCACGCCGCCCCACGTGCGCTTACCGACGAGCGGTCCGAGCTTGTAGAGCTTGAAGGAATGGCTGAAGATGTCGCCGTCGGAGCCGGCGAACTGATTCGTCAACGCGACCATCGGGCCGCCGACCGATTCGGGCGGATAGGGAACGGGTGCCCCATAGCGCGGCGCGTCGTAGCCGATGCGCTTGCGAGCGAGCTTCTCGAGCAAGAGCGGCGAGACGTGACCGCCGCGATTGTACCGAACGTCGACGATCAAGCCCTTGCGATCGAACTCGCTCAAATAGCCGCGGTGAAACTCGGAGAATCCCCACGGTCCCATGTCCGGAATGTGCAGATATCCGACGCGCTCGCCGGTTCGCTCGTGCACGATGCGGCGGTTCTCCTCAACCCACGCGCGATAGCGCAGCGCCGCCTCGTTCGCGAGCGCCTTCACCAGCACGGTGCGTTCGTCGCCGCGCTTCTCCCGCAGCGTCACCGAGACGTTCTTGTCCGAGGCGTTGACGAGGAGTTGATCGGGGGGAACCTCGTGCGATAGCCGCTTTCCGCCGATCGCGACGATGCAGTCGCCCTCGTGCACGTTGAGGCCGGGCTCGGCGAGCGGCGAGTCGTGGTCGCGGTTCCAGGAGTCGCCGCGGTAGATGCGCTCGATGCGATATCCGCCGCGCTCCTCGTCCCAACGCAGATCGGCGCCGAGGAATCCGCGCTGATACTGCGGCGGCTCGCGGTAATCGCCGCCCCATTCGTACGCATGCGAAGTGCCGAGCTCGCCTTGCATCTCCCAAATGAGGTCGGAGAGCTCGCTGCGCGTTCGCACGCGCGGCAAGAGCACTTGGTACCGGTCGTAGACGCGATCCCAGTCGATATCGCTCATGTCCTCGACCCAGAAATGCTCGGCCTGCAGTCGCCACGCTTCGCGATACATCTGCGCCCACTCGTCGCGCGGCACGATCTCGACGCTCGCACGATCGAGATCGATCCATCCGCTCTTGCGTCCCGGGTCGGTCGAAGGTTTCTGCTCGTCGCCCTCTTCGGGAAGCTCGTTGAGCGCGTCGATCGCGCGCAGCCGGTCTTGCGAGCGATAGATGAGCGTTCGGCCATCGTGGCCGAGCTCGATCTCATCGCACTCCGGCGCGATCGTCGCCAATCGCTGCTGCTCGAAATCGTATGCGAGCAGCGTACCGCGGTCGTCGCGATCGAGGTCCTCGCGCCGCGTCGGTTTGATTCCCTTTACCGGGATGCGCGTAAAGAGCACCCGCTCGCGTACCGCGACGATCTGACCGTACTCGCCTTCGTCGACCGGAAAGCCGAGCACCCGTCCGGTGATCCCGTCGAAGTCGATCTCGACGTCGGCCACCTTGGGCGGCTTACCGTTTTGGTAGTGCTCGCGTTCGTGATGATCCTGATGGATCGGTTTGGGCTTCGGGACGAAGGGCGAGGGCACGTCGTTGCGCAGCGTTACCACGAACGGGCGGCTTGCCTGCGGAAAACTCAGGTCGAACTGCAGCGCGTCGTAAACCGGATTGAAATCCCGCGTCGAGATGAAATAGAGATACCTGCCCTCGGGATCCCAGACCGGCGATTTGTCGGTACGGACGGGCGTCGTCACGTCGTGCGTCTTGCCCGATCGAACCTTCGCGACGCGGATGATCGAGGTGCCGTGGGCCGGATACCAGACGTAGGCGAGGTAACGCCCGTCGGATGAGAAGGACAAATCGTGGATGCGATGCGATGGGCACGTATCGATGACTCGTACCTTGCCGTCGTCGAGATCGAGCAGGCAGAGATCGTGACGGTGATTCGCAAAGGCGACGACGTCGCTGCAGGGCGAGGCGACGAGATCGGTAACGCGGCCGATATCGCCGCTCGTCACGAGTCTCGCGTCGCTCGATGCGTCGGCGGGGCGAACCGCGATCTGCTCGTAGCCGCCCGCATCGGTTACGGAGACGAGATTGGCACCGTCGTGGAGCCATTGCGTCAACCGCGTACGCGCACGGCCGCCGGTGCCGTGACGAATAGCCGCTCCCTCGAAGAGCGGCATCGTGAACTCCTGCCCGCGCGAAACGAAGGCAATTTGCGTTCCGTCGGGATTCGGAACGAAGTGCTCGAGCGATTCCGACGCCCGCTCGAAGCGGCGCACGGTCTGCGGCATCGGCGAGTGCGCTTCGATCGGGATCCGCCGCACGCTATCGCTCGCTACGTCGTAACAACCGATCTCGGCGCCGGCGCTGTAGACGATCCGCTTGCCGTCGGTCGACGGAAAGCGAACGTAATACTCGCTCTCGTGCGTGTGGCGGGTGACGTCGCTGCCGTCGAGCGCACACGAGTAGAGATTGCCGATACCTTCGTGATCGGCCAAGAAGTAGATCCGGTCGCCTACCCACATCGGCCAGCACGGATTGCCGTCGGGGAGCGGCAGCTTCGTAAACGTCCCTTCGCCTTGCGCGTCGATCCAAATTTCGCCCGACGTGCCGCCGCGATATCGCTTCCAACGCGCCGGATCGGCGGCGTTTCGTCCGATCACGAGCCGCCCATGCGGCCCGAACGAAAACGAGCGCGCGTGCCCGAGGTTGAGTTCGCGGGGAGTTCCGCCCTCACGCGCGATCGCGAAGGGGCGCGTCTCGCCCTCGTACCAGGTCGTCGGGTTTGCGACGAAATAGATCTCCCGCCCGTCCTCGCTCCAGCCGATCGTGGAAGCAAGCGAGGCTCCGAGAAAGGTCAGACGCCGCGGCTCTCCGCCGCGCGCCGGCATAACGTAGAGCTCCGGATTCCCCTCGTCGGTCGAGACGAACGCGATCCAGGCGCCGTCCGGCGAGAGACGCGGGTACGAACAGGTCCCGAAGCTGACCGTCAGCCGCGTCGCATCACCGCCGGCGGCCGGTGCGCTGAAGAGATCGTCTTCACAGACGAAGAGAATGCGGTCGCCTGCTATCGCCGGATAGCGGTAATATCCATCGTTCATGTCGTTCAAAGCTTTAGCTCCCCGATTGCGCGGTCCCCGCGTCATAGACGTGAATTGCCGGCGGTATCGCCCCGCCGGTAACGTGCAGCAGCCGTCCGAGCGTACCGGCGATCTCCGCCTCGTTCTCGATTTGTGTAAAGGATGGTACCAGCGTCGGCGTTCGAGATCGTTGCTCGAAGGGCACGATCGGCCCCCTCCATGCAAACTGCGTCGCCGGCATCCCCGCCAAGCTGCGAAAGAAGAGCTCGGCGCCGAGCGCGTTCGCCCATCCGAACTCGTCGCGCGTGTAACGCCAGTATCCGTCGGGATAGAAACTCTCGTGAATCAGTCCGCTCTCGCCGTCCGTCTCGGCGAGCGTCGTGATCGCCGTTGCGACTTCGAGCGAGGAAGTGGCGGTCAGCGCGCGCCCGATGATGCCGAGAGGCCAGACGTACCCGTAGGGGGTGTGCGGGCTCCCGAGGCCCTGCGCGTACCGGCCCGAGAAGAAGAACGGATTATCCATGCTTAGGGCAAACGAGCGCGTCGCGAGATAGGTCGGGTCGAACGACGAGCACCAGTCGATATACGGCAGCGTCGTCAGATTCGGAATGTTCGCATCGTCCATGAGATTGTATCGGCCGAATCCGTCGGTTTCGTAGGCGTACATCCAGCGGTGAAGCGCCGGATTGTAGATCCGGCCGTACCGTTCGATTCCCACCTGAACGCGCGCGCCGAGCGCCTGCGCCTCGCGTGCCAGCCGGCGATCGCCGTATCCGTCGACGGCGAGCTGCTCGATGTCGCGCAGGGCGACGACCGCGAACGCGTTCTGCGGAATGTTGAAGCGATACTGTAGCGCATCGTCCGACGGACGGAACGCTCCCCAAATCATGCCGGTGCCGGAGTTGTACGCGTCGTTGGTGTAGACGTAGCGCGGAAACGAGTAGCGGCTGCAGCGGTGGTGCTGCTCCTCGCAGCGATAGGTGCGGACGATCGTCTGCAGCGCGCGATGCAAGGTTCGCGTGAAGAGCGTGCGATCTTGAGTCGAACGCCAGTAGACCGAGGCGAGGACGACCGGCCAGGCCAGCGAGTCGACTTCCCATTTGCGCTCCCAGACCCGGTAATCGGGTTCGAGCGCGTTCGCGTACGGGTCGGCGAGAATGTTGCGAGCGTTGCGCTCGACGACGCCGGCAAAGCGCGCTCGCAGAATTGGATAGATCCTCTGAAACCGAATATACGGAATCGTCTGTGCCGACGAGTCGCGCAACCACATCGCCGGGATGTCGCCGCTTTGGACGTACGTCGTCGCGTCGTCTTCGAGAAAGAAATCGCGGAAGAGCGTGTGAAAGAGCGCGTCGGTCTGAATGTCGCGCACGCGCTTGCCGGTTAGCGGAACGACGAGCGTCGCCCCCGCGGCCGGTGCCGCGCAGAGCAGCGCGAGAATCAACGCGAGCGCGACGCGCGCGCAGTTCGAGATGGGGAAGGTGGCCTCTCGCCGCGGGCCGCAGTTAGCGGTATGGACCTTTTGCACGAGTTCGAGCGACGCAATCCGCGTGCGCTCGCACGTGCGATCTCGCTCGCGGAATCGGGTCGCGGCGGCGAACTCGTGCGCGCGCTCTACGCGCAGACCGGACGTGCGACGACCGTCGGTCTTACCGGACCGCCCGGCGTCGGAAAGTCGACGCTGGCATCGGGGCTGGTTCGCACCGCGCGCGCGCGCGGGAAGAGCGTCGGCGTCGTCTCGGTCGATCCCAGCTCGCCGTTCTCGCATGGCGCGCTCCTTGGCGACCGGATTCGTCTCGCCGAACACTTCACCGACGAATCGGTCTTCATTCGATCGATGGCGAGCCGCGGACATCTCGGCGGCCTTGCCGGCGCGACCGCCGATGCGGTGTTGCTGATGGATGCGTTCGGTTTCGATCTCGTGCTGATCGAAACGGTCGGGGTCGGCCAGAGCGAAGTCGCAATTGCCGAGCTCGCGCAGACCACGATCGTGGCATTGCAGCCGGGAAGCGGCGATTCGATTCAGGTGCTCAAAGCCGGGATCATGGAGATTGCCGACATCTTCGTCGTCAACAAGGCCGATCACCCGATGGCCGACCAGCTTCGCCGCGAGATCCGTTCGATGATGGGAATGCTGCACTGGCCGGGCTGGGTGCCCGAGTTGGTGACGACGCAGGCGCTCGAGGGCAAGGGCGTCGACGATCTCGTCGCTGCGATCGAACGGCACGCGGCCTACTTGAACGAAACCGGCGAGATCGAACGCCGCCGCAGCGGCGCGTTCACGCATCAAGTGCGCCAACTTGCGCTCGGCCGGCTCGCCGCGCGACTCGATCGCGCGCTGCAAGCGCAGCCGCGCGACGGCCTCGACCCCTACGAAGCCGCCGATCGCGTTCTCTCAGACTTAGGTCTTTCAAAGAGCTCCTAGGAGCATCTTTGGGGAGTTTCCCCGGCCCGCGTCGAAAAGCACGGCCCCTATGCCCTCCGACAGGCTCAGGATGACGACGATCGAGCGACCCCCTCAACGCTGGGCCCGCAAAGGTCCCGGTTCCGGTGCGGTCGACCGGACCATCTCCGACGTCCCGCTGAAAACCGTCTACGGTCCCGACGATGTCGCCGGTCGCGATCTTCCGTCGCCGGGCGAGTATCCGTATACCCGCGGCATACATGCCAACGGTTATCGCGACCGTCTCTGGACGATGCGTCAATTTGCCGGTTTCGGCAACGCCGCACAGACGAACGAGCGCTATCATTTTCTGCTCGAGCAGGGACAGCATGGTCTCTCGGTCGCCTTCGACATGCCGACGCTGATGGGCTACGACTCCGATGCGCCGCAGGCGCGCGGCGAGGTCGGCAAATGCGGCGTCGCGATCGATTCGCTCGCCGACATGGAGCTGCTCTTCGACGGCATCGACATGGGCGAGATCACGACCTCGATGACGATCAACGGCCCGGCCTGCATCGCGCTCGCGCAATACGTTGCGGCAGCCGAAAAGAAGGGCATCCCCCGCGCCAAGCTCGGCGGCACGATTCAAGCCGACATCCTCAAAGAGTACATCGCGCAGAAGGAATGGATCTTTCCGCCGCGGCCGCACATGCGCATCATCGTCGATATGATCGAGTTCTGCACGCGCGAGATGCCGAAGTGGAATACGATCTCGATCTCCGGATATCACATTCGCGAAGCGGGCTCGACGGCGGCACAAGAGTTGGCCTTCACGCTTGCCGACGGCTTCGCCTACGTCGAGGCCTGCATGGCGGCGGGGATGGACGTCGACGAATTCGCGCCGCGCCTTTCGTTCTTCTTCAACTCGCACATCGACTTCTTCGAAGAGATCGCAAAGTTTCGGGCGGCGCGGCGGATTTGGGCGCGGCATCTGCGCGAGCGGTACGGCGCGCAAAATCCACGCTCGTGGCAGTTGCGTTTTCACACCCAGACCGCGGGATGCAGCGCGACGGCGCAGCAGCCCGAGAATAATATCGTCCGCGTCGCGTACGAAGCGATGGCGGCGGCACTCGGCGGCACCCAGTCGCTGCACACCAACTCGATGGACGAAGTTCTCGCGCTGCCGTCGGAGAAATCGGTCGAGATCGCGCTGCGCACCCAGCAGGTTTTGGCCTACGAGACGAACGTGACCAACGTCGTCGACCCGCTTGGCGGCTCGTATTTCGTCGAAGCACTCACCGACGAGATGGAGCGTCAGGCCGAATCGTATTTCGCGCAGATCGCCGAATACGGCGGCGTCATCGAGGCGATCGAAGCCGGATTCTTCCAGCGCGAGATTGCCGATGCGAGCTACCGCTACCAGCGTTCGATCGAGACGCGCGAGCGAATCATCGTCGGGGTCAACGCCTTTAACCGCGACGAGGACGCAGGGGACATGGATCTGCTGAAGATCACCGAAGCGACCGAGCGCGAGCAGGCCGGCGCGTTGCAGCACGTCCGCGCGAGCCGCGACGACGCCGCGGCCGCGCGCACGCTCGAGCGCTTGCAGGCGGCATGCCGCGATCCGAAAGACAACCTGATGCCGCATCTCATCGATTGCGCGAATGCATACTGCACCGAGGGTGAGATCGTCGAAACGATGGCAACGGTCTACGGACGGTACACGGAACGAGCCGTACTCTGATGCGCCACCGGCACGGCATGCGTTGCCGAAGCGATCTCGAGCTCTATCGCATGCGTCGCACGCTCATGCGAGTGGTGCGAAAACTCGAGGAGGCGCTGCATTTGAGCCGCCACCGCACCGCAATGGGGATTGCCGATGAGCGAACGACCGCTTCGCATCGTCATCGCTAAGGCCGGTCTCGACGGCCACGACCGCGGCGCGAAGGTCATCGCGCGGGCCTTGCGCGACGCCGGCATGGAGGTCATCTACACGGGACTCTTTCAAGCCCCCGAGCAGATCGTCCAGACGGCGATTCAGGAGGACGCCGACGGAATCGGCCTCTCGATTCTCTCAGGCGCCCATATGACGCTCTTTCCGCTCGTCGTCGAGCAGTTGCGCGCGCACGACGCGGGCGACATCGTCTTTTTCGGAGGCGGAACGATTCCGGCCGAAGATGCCAAACGTCTCAAGGAACTCGGCGTGCGCGAGATTTTCACGCCGGGTGCGCCGCTTCAGGAGATCATCGACTTCGTCGAACGCGAATGCGGTAAGCGGCGAGCGCTGGTAGGGTAAGGAGCCCGACGGGCGATGCTCGCGTGCACTGCTGAGGTTGATTTCGGATGAGTTTTAGGAGCGAACGAGGGAGCGTAGCAGCGCTACGTGACCGACTGAGCGACAACGAACTCGCCGAAATCAACCTCAGCCTCTTGGGTTGGGTGCGGCGCTGTTCGCCGCCGGCGTCTCTCCTCGCTAAAATGGCGCTGCCATTCGGCGCTCGTCTCTCCTTGTCGGCAAACAGCGGCGCACCCAACAGTGCGCGCGACCATCGCCCGGCGGGCTCCTAGATTGAGCGTTCGAACGCGCGTGGCGCCGTCGCCGACCGGCGATCCGCACGTTGGGACCGCGTACGTCGCGCTGGTGAACTACTGCTTCGCACGTCAGCACGGCGGCGAGTTTGTCCTGCGAATCGAGGACACGGACCAAGCGCGCAGCACGGCCGAGAGCGAGCGTACGATCTTACAGGCGTTGCGCTGGTGCGGGCTCGACTGGGACGAGGGTCCCGATGTGGGCGGTCCGCACGGTCCGTATCGGCAGAGCGAGCGCTCGGAGATCTACCGCGAGTACGCGCAGAAGCTGCTCGACGCCGGCCATGCCTTCAAGTGCTTCTGCACGCCGCAGCGGCTCGAAGAGATGCGCGTCGCGCAACGCGCGGCGGGCCAGCCTTCGCGCTACGACGGCCTCTGCCGCTCCTATTCGCCGCAAGAGGTCGCGCGCCGCGAAGCCGCCGGCGAGCCGTACGTCGTGCGAATGGTCGTTCCGGACGAGGGCACGTGCGTCGTCGAGGATCTACGGCGCGGACCGATCGAGTTCGACTATAAGAGCGTCGACATGCAGGTGCTCGTAAAGTCCGACGGTCTGCCGACCTACCACCTCGCCAACGTCGTCGACGATCATCTGATGCGGATTACTCACGTCTTTCGCGGCGAAGAGTGGGTCTCGAGCGCGCCGAAGCATCTCTTGCTCTACCGATACTTCGGCTGGCAGCCGCCGAAGCTGATGCATCTTCCGCTCCTGCGCAATCCCGATAAGAGCAAGCTGAGCAAACGCAAGAATCCCACCGGGATTCTCTTCTATCGCGCGATGGGCTATCTGCCCGAGGCGCTGATCAACTTCTTGGCGCTGCTCGCCAACGCGGCGCGCGAGGGCGAAGACGAGTTGATGGATCTCGCTGCGATCGTCCGCCGCTTCGACGTCGCGCACGTTCCCGTCGGCGGCCCGGTCTTCGACGTTCCCAAGCTCGATTGGCTCAATGCGCGGTACATTCGCGAACGCCTCGACGCCGAATCGTTCGTCGAACGCGTCCGCGATTGGGCGGTCTCACCCGCGCGTCTCACTCGGATCGCGCAGCTCGCGGCGCCGCGCGTCGAGCGTCTCAGCGATCTCGGCCCGCTGCTGGCCTTTCTCTTCTCGGGACGTCTGCGCTTGCGAGCCGAAGATCTGCAGAGCAAGCGACTCGACCCCGAGGAGACGCGCCGCGCGCTCGCGCTCGCGTTGACGGAGTTCGACGCGCTCCCGGCATGGAACGCCTTCGCGATCGAGACGGCGGTCAAGCGCATCGCCGAGGAGCTGGAGAAGAAGCCCCGCGACGTGGCGCGCCCGTTCTACGTTGCGATTACCGGAAGCGCGACCTCGATTCCGCTCTACGATTCGATGGAGCTGCTCGGTCGGGACGTCGTGCGCGAGCGTCTGCGCAACGCGCTCGACCTGTTGACGCGCGAATCCGTTCCGGCATGATTCGCGCCATCGTTCTCGCCGCGGGGAAGGGCACGCGCATGAAGAGCGCGCGCTCGAAAGTGCTGCACGAAATCTGCGGCCGTCCGATGCTCTGGTACGTCATCAGCGCGCTTCGCGAGGCGGGCATCGCCGAGATCCTCGTCGTGGTGAACGACGAGCTGCAAGAAGAGATCGGCGGCTTCGGCGTCGAGAGCGTGCTCCAAGCCGAGCAGCTCGGGACCGGCCACGCCGTGCGCGTCGCGCTCGAGCGCTTAGAGCCGCGCGCCGGCGGCCGCGTCGTCGTCGCCTGCGGCGATATGCCGCTGGTGACGCACGAAATCTTCCGCGGCGTCGTCGAAGCGCTCGATTCGGAGCCGCGCGACGGTGCGGCGATGTCGCTCGTGACCGTCAAAATGCCGCTCCCGTCGAGCTTCGGGCGCATCGTCCGCCGCGGTTCGGCGGTCGAGCGTATCGTCGAGGTGCGCGACGCGACGCCGAGTGAGATCGCAATCGACGAGATGAATGCCGGGATCTACGCATTCGACGAAGCCGCGCTGCGCGAAGCGATCGCGCAGCTGCGCGATGACAACGCGCAATCCGAGTACTATCTGACCGACGCCGTGGCCTATTTTGTCGAGAGCGGCCGATCGGTCAAGCCGGTCGTCGCCGGCGACCACCTGCACGTCCTCGGCATCAACGATCGGGTCGAGCTGGCGCAGGCGCGTAAAGAGATGAACGCGCGGCTCTGCACCAAGCATATGCGCGACGGCGTGACCATCGTCGATCCCGAGACGACCTACCTCGAGCCCGAGCTCGAGATCGGGGCCGATACGGTGATCTATCCAAACACGGCGATCTCCCGGCTCTCCACGCTCGGGCAAGGATGCGTAATCGGGCCGAATGCACGGCTCACGCACGCGACGCTGGGCGCGCGCGTGACCGTTCGGGAGAGCGTGATCCTGAACTCGACGCTGGGCAGCGACGTTACGGTCGGGCCCTTCGCGCACTTGCGCGGCGAGACGCGACTCGACGATTGCGTGCACGTCGGCAACTTCGTCGAAATTAAAAAGTCGAAGCTGGCGCGCGGGGTGAAAGTGAGCCACCTTTCGTATCTCGGCGATGCGACGATCGGCGAAGATACCAACGTCGGCGCGGGGACGATCACCTGTAACTTCGACGGTTCGAAGAAGAACCCAACGGTCGTCGGACGCGGCGTATCGATCGGTTCGAATACCTCGCTGGTCGCTCCGGTTACGATCGGTGATGGAGCGCTCACCGGTGCAGGCTCGGTGGTGACGAAGGACGTGGCGCAAGGGGAACGCGTCGCGGGAAATCCGGCACGCCCGCTGCCCAAGAAGTAGAACGGCTTAGAACGCCGGCCGCGCGAGCTTTCCGGTCCCGACGGCGTAGCGAAAGAGTGCCGCGACGGTCACGGCGTCATCGATTTCCCCGCTAAGAGCCGCATCGATCGCGGCGCTCGCCGTGAGCCGGACGAGGCGGATGCGCTCTACGCCCTCGGGCTCCGCCGCTCCGAGTTGGAGGTCGCGAGCCAAGAAAATGACCACCGGGGGGGCCACGATCGACGGAATCTCGTGCAGGATCCCCAGGTCGGACCAGTCGCGTGCCGTTACACCAAGCTCCTCCCGCAGCTCCCGCTGCGCCGATTCGAGGACGGACTCGCCGGGCTGCCGGCCGCCTTTGACGATCTCGGTGACGTCGCCTTGCGCCCCAAAACGCGGCTGGCGAGTGAATAATAGGTCGTCGCCGTCTTCGACGACCACTCCGCAGGGCTGGGGCGTAACGATCAGTACGTGCTCGCCCGGGACACCGGTCGGATGTATGATCTCGTGAGCCTCGACGGCGACCCATGGATTGCGGTAGAGCTCGCGGGAGCCCATCCGCACGTAGGAATCGCTGCCCATTGAGCCGCGCTCGTTCATAATCGCCCTCTATTCATAGCACCCTTCCCGGGCTTTAAAAAAGGTCAAGATTCCTTTACGGTCCGCCCCAATTTTACGGCGTTTTGGGGCCTTCTCCGTACGACTCGGCAAGAATTGTGCGACTCGGCTCAGTTCAGAAAGGAGGGCCCTGGAGCGAGAAGCCGATTAAGCGCCGTTAAATTTTGTTGACGCGTTAACAAAACTGGTGCATAATAGCTCGTCCGGGGGCCTTACTGCTCTTCGGTTGTTTCGGTTTTTTTCAAGCCGGGGGCTTTACGTCGCTTCTGCTTCTTACGCTTTCGCGCTTTTGACGTTCTAGGGGGGACCATCAAACATCTTCGGCGGGGCAGGCAACGGTCGTTGCCGAGGTCATCGAAGGGCCGCACCTTGAGGGTGAGAGGCTGAGTATGGCGTTGCCCGACCTGGCCGTCGCAGCCCACTCGCCGCCGCGAGCATCCGAGCGCAGCCGCGCCATCCAGACCTTCGAATTCGGTAGGGCCTCCGCGTTATTTTTCAGCGACCTCCTCATGCTCGCCATTGCGTCGTTTCTCGCCGTGTGGTGCGTCGTCTCTCTCAACGATCAGCTCGATTACGAACGCGTCGTCCAATCGGCCGTGATCTGGGCCGCTGGTTCGATCGTAACGTTCAAGGTGCTTGGACTCTATCGCATCTCGTACGCGCTCGATGGCAAAGACGAATGGTACAATGTCATCCTTGGATTGACGACGGGTGTCGCGCCGCTGTTGATACTGTTCAGCATCGTCCCGTCGTTGTCGAGCTCGCGGCTCGTACTGCTGGCTTCCTTCGCGATCTCGGTCGTTCTCGTCGGGACGGGCCGTTCGCTCATCCACGGGCGTTTCAAGATGAACCGCGAACGGCACAAACGCCGCATCGCGCTGGTCGCGCCTCCCGAATATCTCAGTCCGATGGCCCGAGCCTTCGATGCGAGCTCGATCTCGCTGCGCCTCGTCCCGATGCAGAAGACGGAAAGGGCCATCAAGGCCGCGGCCGACGTCTCTGCGGCGTCCTGGTACGATCGGGTCAAAGCGCAGGGGTGCGACGAGATCATATTTGCCGGCATGCCGAGCGTGAGCACCGCACTCCTCGTCGAGCGCGCGGCGCGCGATAACATCACGATCGGCTTCGCTCCGCCCGGATTCTCGCCGCAGGCCGGGCCGTTAGGCGTGCTGGGGTCGCAACGCCAACCGGTGCTCATCGCCGGGCGCGTCGCCGCGTGCAAGCCGGTCAACCTCGCATTGAAGCGAATCTTCGATATCGTCGTTTCTTCCATAGCCCTGGTGCTGACCGGCCCGATCATGTTGGCGGCGATGCTCGCGATCTATCTAGAGTCGGGTGGTCCGGTCGTCTACCGTCAAACGCGTGTGGGGCGAGCCGGAAAGCCCTTCGAGATACTCAAGCTGCGTTCGATGGTGCAGGACGCCGAAGTGAAGTGCGGTCCCGTCTGGGCAATCGGCGATCCGGTCAAGGACAACCGCACGACGAAGGTCGGAGCGTTCATTCGCAAGACCAGCATCGACGAGCTTCCGCAGTTCATCAACGTTCTCCGCGGCGAGATGTCGATCGTCGGGCCGCGTCCCGAGCGGCCCGTCTTCGTCGAGCGCTTCCGTGACGAGCACGCGCGATACGACGAGCGCCACTTGGTGCGCCCCGGCATTACCGGCTGGGCTCACGTCCACATGCGTCGTAGCCCCGGACTCGAGATGATCGGAGAGCGGCTCGATCTCGATCTATTCTACATCGAAAACTACTCGCCGATCCTCGACATCTTCATTACGTTTAAGACCGGGGTTGAAGTGCTGTTCCAGCGCTGGTACTAAAGAGCAGTTCCTTTACTCGTTCACTGATTGCTATTCGAAGGTAGTAGGAGAAGAATGGAGATAATCCGCTCGCGCACGGGACCGCGCTCGGAAGAAGCCGGCAGCATGCGATCCGCTCATGCGGCTGCGACGCGTTCGATTCCCAGTCGCATCGCGTCCCATGCCGGCGCGACGCCCAGTAAGATCGCCGTGAGCGACGAGCTGCGGCGTCTGACGTATGCCGAGCTCGAACGCGAAGCGAACCGGCTTGCGGCGGGCCTGCGGGCGGCCGGTGCCGGGCCGGAACGCTGCGTCGGGCTGCTACTGGAGCGTTCGACGCACTTCGTCGTCGGGGCACTGGCGGCGCTGAAGGCCGGCGCGGCGTACGTACCCCTCGATCCCTCTACGCCCGACGACCGGATCGCGGCGATTCTTGCCGATGCCGGCATCGTTGCGCTCGTCACCGGCGCGCGCTTTGCGACGCAGTTCGCGCAGGCGCCGTGGCCGGTCTTCGCGGTCGACCGCCCGAGCGCGAGCGGCCCGGCCTTCGCGGCGGCGGATATCGATTCGAAAACGCTCGCGTACGTCATCTATACCTCGGGCACGACGGGGCAGCCCAAGGGCGTCGAGGTATCGCATGCCGGCCTCTGCAACTTGATCGATTGGCACCAATCGGCCTTTGCGGTCTCCGCGTTCGATCGCGCGAGTCAGGTCGCCGGCCTTGGGTTCGATGCCGCGGCTTGGGAGATTTGGCCCTACCTTACCGCAGGCGCGAGCCTGCACATCGCCGACGAAGCGACGCGGCGTGCGCCCGAACTGCTTCGCGACTGGATCGTGGAGCAGAAGATTACGATCGGCTTCATACCCACGGTGATGGCCGAGCAATTGTTCCGCGTGCAGTGGCCCGCAGATGCCGCGCTGCGCGTGCTGTTGACCGGCGGCGACGCGCTCTTGCGCCGGCCGCCGGCTGGATTGCCGTTTGCGGTTGTCAACAACTACGGCCCCACGGAATGCACGGTGGTTGCGACGTCGGGCGCAGTTGCGCCGGGCGAAGGAGATGCGGTCGCGCCCACAATCGGCCGGCCGATAGACAACGCAACGGCGATGGTTCTCGACGAGGCGTTGCGTCCGGTCGCTGCGGGCGAGTGGGGCGAGCTCTGCATCGGCGGTCCGCTCCTAGCGCGGGGATATCGCAACATGCCCGAGCTCACCGCGAGACGTTTCGTTACGTACATCACCGCATCGGGTGAATCGCTGCGCCTGTATCGCACGGGCGATCGCGTACGTTCGCGGGAGAACGGCGAGCTCGAATTTCTCGGACGCTTCGACGATCAGGTCAAGATCCGCGGTTACCGTATCGAGCCGGGCGAGATCGATGCGTGCCTAAGCCGGCATCCTGCGATCGCTGCCGCCACCGTTTCGCTGGTCGACGATCCGGCCGGCGGACCCGCGCTGGCGGCTTACGTCGTTCCGGTCGCCGACGCGCAGCCGACGGAATCCGAGCTGCGCGATTATCTCGCTGCGAAACTCCCGAGCTACATGATCCCCGCATTCTTCGTCTCGATTCCGGCTTTGCCGGTCATGTCGAACGGCAAGCTCGACAAAGCGGCCCTGCCGGTGCCGCGCGCCGATAATCTGATGCCGAAGTCCGCGGCCAACGGCAAAATGACCGACCTCGAGGAGCAAATCGCCGGGCTCGTGGCGGTGCTGATGGGCCGGCCGGCCATCGACGTCGACGAGAACCTATTCATGATCGGCGGGCATTCGATGTTCGGCGTGCAGCTCGTGGCGCGCATCCGCGAAGCATTCGACGTGAAACTGCCGCTTCGGCAGGTTTTCGACGCGCCGACGGTGCGCGAACTCGCCAAGGAAGTTGCGCGTTTGATGCGCGCGGATGCCCGAGAATGCGTGCCTCGATGACCGAAAATGCGGCCGAAACGCCGCTGAGTCTCTATCACCTGCTCGATCCGGACGTACTCGCCGACCCTTATCCGCTCTATCGCCGATTACGCGAAGAGGCGCCGGTGCACTGGGATCCCTATCTGCACGCTTGGGTCGTCACTCGATACGAAGACGTCGTGACCGTTTTGACGCGCTATTCGGCCGACCGGGCTCCCTCGCCGCAGTTTTTCGAAGCGTTGGGAGCACCACACGTCGGGCCGGTCGCGAAGGTCATGGTCAAGCAGATGCTCTTTCTCGATCCACCGGCACATACGCGCTTGCGCAAGCTCGCGGCTCCGGCCTTCATGCCGGCGCGCGTGCGCGCGCTTCGCGGTCACATCGAAAAGATCGCCGAGGGGCTCATCGACGAGGCGATCGCGCGCGGCACCGGACGCATGGATCTACTGGCAGACTTTGCCGAGCCGCTTCCGGCAATCGTTACGGCGGAGATGCTCGGCGTGCCGGTGGAGGATCATCGCACGCTCAAAGACTGGTCGGCGACCTTCGCGGGAATGCTGGGAAACTTTCAGCACAATCCCGATCAGTTGGACTCGGTGCTGGACGCCGTCGAAAAGCTGACCGGGTACTTCGAAGCGGCGCTTCGCGAACAACGCAAACGTCCGCGCGAAGGTTTGATTCAATCGCTGCTGTCCAGCGAAGTCGACGGAGACCGCCTGACCGATGAAGAGATCATCGCCAATTGCATCGTCACGATGGTCGGCGGCCAGGAGACGACGACGAATCTGATCGGGAACGGCATGCTGACGCTCTTGCGCAATCCCGCCGCGCTCGCGCGGCTGCGCGATGACGCGGAGATCATGCCCGCCGCGGTCGAGGAGCTGCTGCGGTACGAAAGCCCCAGCCAGCATACGGCGCGCTTAGCCCCCGACGACGTCGTTCTGGGTGGGAAGCGAATTCGCAAGCGGCAGGCGGTTATCGCGGTGATGGCTGCGGGGAACCGCGATCCGGAGCGTTTTCCCGATCCGGATCGCCTCAACTTCGACCGTGAGGATAACCGTCATCTCGCGTTCGGATGGGCCGCGCATTTTTGCTTCGGAGCGCCGTTGGCGCGCATCGAAGCGCAGGTTGCTTTCGAGGCGCTTCTGCGCCGGTTCTCGGCGCTCGAGCTGGCGAGCGAGGAGCTCGTCTGGCGCGAAAATCTCGGTCTGCGCGGTTTGGTGGCGCTTCCGCTTCGATACGAAGCGGCGTCATGAGCGCGAATCTCGCGAGGGCCGAGTTGCCGCAGATGCCGGGACGCGCGCGTCCGCACCTGCGGCCCGCGCGTTTCGACGACTACGAACAGATCGTACGCTTAGAGGCGGCACTCACTCCGGAAGCCTCGTCTCCGGACGACTGGCGCATGCTCTGGCATGGGAGTCCGCTTTGGCCGCATCTCGGTAAGCGATGGCCGATCGGGTGGGTGCTGGAGACCGCCGACCGGCAGATCGTCGGCTGCATCGGTAACATTCCGCTGCTCTATCACTTTCGCGGCGAGCACCTTATGGCGGCGAGCGGACGGGGGTGGGTGGTCGCACCCGAGTATCGCGGTTACGCGCTCTGGCTCCTCGACGAGCGGTTCAATCAACCGTGCGTGGACGTCTTCGTCGATACGACCATCGGACCGGCAGCGTTAGCGGCATTCAACGAATTTTCGAACCGCATTCCGGCCGGCGATTGGGAGACGATCTCCTATTTCGTCACGGGCTATCGCGCCTTCGCGACCAGGGCGTTGCAGAAGCTCAACGTGCCGCTCGTACGGGTTCTCGCGCCCCCCGCCGGCGCCGCGCTGCGGCTAAAGGACCTCGTCTTGAGCCGGGACTTCCCCAAGACGCGCTCCGCATTCGACGTCGAATCGACCGACCGGTTCGATTCGCGCTTCGATACGTTCTGGGACGAGCTGCTGCGTCAAAACCCCAACACGCTGATGGCGGCACGAGATAGTGCGACGCTCTCGTGGCACTTTTCGGTACCGATGCGCCGGGGACGTCTGTGGATCTTAACCGCGTCGCAGAATCGCCAGCTTCGGGCGTACGGCATCTTCAAGCGTCAAGGCGCCACCGGAGAGGTTCGCCGCATGCGCCTGGTCGATTTTCAGAGCATCGAGCGGGACGTCGATCTCCTTCCGGACTTGCTCGCGGCGGCGCAGCGAAAATGCGTCGCGGAAGACGTGTGCGTTCTCGACAAACCCGGAGCCGGGGTAGCTCGAACGGCCGCTTTCGACGCGCTCGCTCCATACCGCCGAAAGCAGAACTGGTCGTACTTTTACCGCGCCGTCGACCCCACGCTTGCAGTCGAGTTGCGCCGAAAAAAGTTTTGGGATCCCGGCGAATACGATGGCGATGCCAGCATCGAGTAGCCGCCTCGAGTGGGAGGAGCTCGCAACGGCCGCGCATGCTTGGCAGCTGCGGACCGAGCAGCTGCGCGCGCCCGCCGTGCGAGACCGGTGGCTCGCGCGCCTGCCCGCCGAGGAGCGCGCGCAATACGAATCGTTTCTCAGCGATGAGATGCGCGAAGAGTATCTCGCGGCGCGCGTGCTCTGCCGCGCGACGCTCTCGCGATACACCGGAGTCGATCCGGGGACCTGGCGCTTCGATACGAGCCGCAACGGCAAGCCGGTGGTAGCGGCACCGGAGCGTTTCGCTTCGCTGCAGTTCAATCTCACGCATACCAAGGGTTTGGCGATCTGCGTCGTCACGCGCGCCGGGATGGCCGGCGTCGATGCCGAGGATACTTCGCAGCCCGTCGACGTGGCGCTGGTGGCGCGGCACTTCTTTTCTCGCGGCGAGCGCGCGCGGCTCGCCGGGCTCCCGTCGAACGTGCAGATCGATCGATTCTTCGAGCAATGGGTGCTCAAAGAGGCGTTCGTCAAAGCGACGGGAGCTGGGTTGGCCCATGCCGGCGAACGGCTCACGGTCGCGCAGCGCAAAGACGGCCGGCCCATTTCGACTGCGGGCTGCGCGTTCTCTCTCCACCGCCCGAGTCCGCACCAGGTCGCTGCCGTCGCGGTGCTCGCGCAAGATTGCAAGAGACCGCTCTCGTTTCAATGGCGAGCCGTCGCCGACATCGGCGCCGCGTCGTCGAGACCGATCTCGGAGGCAGTTTGATGGCCGGTCTTACGATCTCCGTCGTCGTCCCGACCCTCAACGAGGAGCGCTACATTGGCGGGGTGCTCGACGACATGTTCGGCCAAGAGGGACTCGATGCCGACGTCGAGGTTTTGGTTGCCGACGGCGGCAGCACCGACAAGACGCGGGAGATCGTGCGATCGTATGGCGTCGAGCATAACGTACGCCTGATCGAGAACCCCCGGCGCCATCAAGTCTACGGATATAATCTCGCGATCAAAGAGGCGCGGGGCTCGATCATCTGCGTCATTCACGCGCACGCCCGATTTGCGAAGACCTACCTCGCACGCTGCCTCGATGTCAAAGCCCGCACGGGCGCTGCGAACGTAGGAGGCGTCGTCTCTCATCGAGGTGAAGGGCCGGCCGGCGAAGCGATCGCTCTTGCAATGTCCTCCCCCCTCGGCGTCGGCGACTCGAAGTACCGCCACACGAAGCAGGAACAATGGTGCGACTCCGTTATGGGCACGTTCATGGAGCGCCGTATTTTCGACGAGATCGGTCTTTACAACGAGACGAATGCCGTGAACGAAGATTGCGAGCTCAACTACCGCCTTCGCAAGGCCGGGTACCGGGTCTTCGTCTCCCCTGGAATCGAGGCAACGTACTACGTGCGCCCATCGTTCTTGGGACTAGCGAGGCAATACGTTCGCTACGGCTTCTATCGGCGTTGGACCGAAGTACAGCATCCGGGCTCGGTCCCGTGGCGGGTTTACGCCCCGCCGGCGCTGCTGCTCGGCTTGACGGCTTCGGCAATTCTCGGCCTGCTCGGATACGGAATTTGGGCGGCCATCGTGCCGGCGCTCTATGCCGGATTTCTTTCCATCGGCTTCATTGACGGTCTGCGCAGATCGAAGCGACTCGGAATCGCGCTTTTGGAGCCGGTCGCCATTGCCATCATGCACCTTTCGTTCGGATTCGGTTGGCTCTGGGGCTTCGCGAGACTGCGAAAACCTCGACCCGCTCTTACCGGGTGAGCGCAACCTTCAGCCGTTAGCGAGCGTTTTCAGTGACGATGTTGTACGTAACCGGCGCTACACAAAAACGCGTCGGTTTAAAGGCGCGGCGAGAGTGGGAGGCCTACGAGAAGGCCATCATTCTGCGCGTCGATCCCGAGCGCGCTTCGGTCGAACTGTGCGCCGAATATATCACGCCGCCCGCCTTGTGTCCGGACGTCGAGCCTTCGATCAGTTTCGAGGGCGGCACGCTGGAAGGAAATCGGCTCTACACGTGCACGCGGACTGAGGCGCTCGTCTACGAGCTTCCCCGGTTCGATCTCGTGCGGCACCTCTCGCTGCCCTGTTTCAACGACGTCCATCACGTGCGCCCGACCGGCAGCGGAAATCTGATCGTAACGAATACCGGACTCGACATGGTTTTGGAAGTCACCCCCGAGGGAAAGACTCTGCGCGAGTGGGGCGTCCTCGGCGAAAGCCCCTGGGTTCGGTTCTCACGCGACGTTGATTATCGCAAAGTGCCGACCACGAAACCGCACCTCTCCCATCCGAACTACACGTTCTTTCGCAACGGCGCCCTGTGGGTTACGCGATGTCATCAAAGCGACGCGATCTGTCTGACCGAGCCCGGGCCGCGGATTTCAGTAGGAGAGGAGGTCTGCCACGACGGGGTAGTCCATGGCGGAAAGATCTATTTCACGACGGTGAACGGAACGATCGTGGTGGTGAACGCGCAAACGCTCGAGACCGAGCGCGTCGTTGAGCTCAACCAGATCGACAACGCGGACCACTCAATTCTCGGATGGTGCCGCGGGCTCTTAGTCCTGGACGAATCGCACGTCTGGGTAGGGTTCACGCGACTGAGAACGACGCGCTTCAAAGAGAACGTCAAATGGGTCAAGGACTTGATTAAAGGCCCCGAAAAACCGAGCCACATCGCCTTATACGACATTTCGGCACGGAAGCGGCTAGCCGAGATCGATCTCGAGCCGTACGACATGCACATGGTTTTCGGAATTCTTTCGAACCGCGAAGCATGACGCACTGGCCGCAGGGCAAGAAATTCGCCTTCACGATTATGGACGATACGGATCGCGCCCGTTGGCAGGCCGTTAAGCCCTTCTACGACGGCCTGATCCGCTACGGCTTGCGTACCACGAAGACGGCCTGGGTGCTCGATTCTCCGCCCGACGATCCCTATCGAGCGGATAGTCTGCAAGATTCGGCATATCGGCAGTGGACGCTCGAGCTCCAAGCAGAAGGCTTTGAAATCGCTTGGCACGGCGCGCGCTCGGGAGGCACCGAAACGGCGGCGCACGCGCAAGCGCTGGAGAGTTTTCGCGAGATATTCGGCGCATATCCGCGAACCTACGCAAACCACGCCGTCAATCCGGAGTCGCTCTACTGGGGTGAGGAACGCTTCGACGATCCGATCGCGCGTGAAATGTTTCGGCGTTTCTCGGGGCGCGGTCGCTTCTTCGGCTCGACGCCGGGGACTCCGTACTATTGGGCCGATCTGTGCGCTCAAAGGTTGCGCTACGTCCGCGGTTTTAACTTCGACGACCCGATCACGACTCGCAAGGATCCGTGGATGCCCTACCACGATCCACGTCGTCCGGCCGCGGCGCGATGGTTCTCGGCAAGCGATGGTTCGGACGTGGAGCGATTCGTACGACTGCTCTCCTCTGCGCGGGTCGACGAGCTCGAACGCTCCGGCGGCTGCTGCATCGTCTACGCGCACGTCGCCGACGGCTTCGTTCGCGATGGAAGCGTCGATCCGCGGGTGATCCGGGTGCTCGAAGACCTCGCCGGGCGTAACGGATGGTACGCGCCCGTGGAATCGGTCCTCGGTCGTATCGAAGCGCAGCGGGGGGAGTATACGATTACGCGGGCTCAGCATCGCCGGCTGGAGTGGCGCTGGGCCGCCTATCAGGTGCGCCGCCGGCTCGGGCGCGATCCATACGCGCCGGGAGGCGCCGAGAGCCCCTCGGGGCGGGAAGGCCGTTAGTTGCCGGGGAAATTTATTTCCCGCGCCCGTGTGGGCGAGCAGGGAAGGCGGATGCTAAGCCGTAAGCTCGAATCATTACATGCTTTGCTTAAGCACAGCCTGTTCTTTTCGCATGTGGCGGGCACCGGTGGCTAGATACGCGATGTCGGTTCGTTCCGCCGTAGCCGCCGTGCTGGCGTTTTGCCTAATCGCGCCGGCTGCCGCTGCAGCGCAGACAAGCACGTACGCCATTCGCGCCGACGATCAACTGCAGATCATCGTATACGGTACCCAAGGCGTACCCCAGGTCCCGTCGCAGGGGCAACCCTCGACGACGGCGATCCAAGCGCTCTCGCAGACGGTGACCGTGCTCAGCGATGGAACGATCACCTATCCGCTCATCGGTTCGATTAGCGTGGGCGGCCTGCAGCCCGACGCCGCCGGCCAGCGCATTGCCGCCGCGCTGGCCGCGTACGTGATTCATCCGACGGTGAGCGTCATCGTCGTAAAAGGAACCCCGGCCACGGTCGAAGTTCTCGGCAGCGTCGATCACGGCGGCTCGATCGAGCTGCGGCAAGGCGACCGCCTCGCGGATGCCATCGCGAAGGCCGGCGTTGGCCCCACGTCGTCGGCCGATCTCAATCACATCACGCTCAACCGCGTCGTCGACGGCGCCCCGCACCTCTACAACATCAACCTCTACAAAACGTTGCTCGACGCCGATTATTCCTCGAATCCGGTCTTGCAGCCGGGGGACGTGGTCTACGTACCGAAGGCGCGACAGTACAATATCTCAAATCTAACGAACATTCCGTTCGCGCTCTACTATCTCTACTTACTCATCAACCCGGCCGCCGGGATCTGCTGCGGACCGAAATAATCGCACGTGTACGAACTTACATCGCTCGTCGCCTCGATTCGCCGCCGCCGCCGCTTAGCGATCGGGCTTTTCATCGTGCTGCTGATCGTCGGCAGCGCGGCCGTCTTCGTGTTGCCTCGCAGCTACTCGACTGCCAGCGAGGTGCTGGTGAAACGCCCCGACACCGCACTTACGTCGACGGCCTATCCGCAGATCGACGCGCTCCTGACTTGGAACCGCGATACCGCGATGGAGACCTACGTCGCCCTCGCGCACCAACCGGCCGTCGCCGAGCGAGTCATTCGCAACCTCGGCCTCAAAACGACGGCGCGAGACATGCTCGCAAAGAACGTCGTGGTGACGCCGGTGACGAACTCCGATCTCGTCAAAAATTAGCGTCGACTGGCACGACGCAGAAGACTCCGCGACGGTTGCCAACGAGTTCGCTCGCGCCTTCATAGCGCAGCAGCGAATACTCGCGGCCTCGCAAGCCTCGGAAGCCGCGGCCTCGCTCTCGATCGCCTTGAAGAAAGCGGGTAGCGACCTGCAACGAGCGGAATCGGCGCTCACGCGATTCGAATCGGAACACGAACTCGCCGACGTCGCCAGCCAAACGACGAACATTCTTAGTGCGATCGGCGATATCCAGTCGAAAGAACGCAGTGCCGAGGCCGAAGCCGCTCAGGCTCAAGCCCAGCTATCGAGCGTCGCTTCGCAGGTCGCCTCCGCTCCGGCGGCGATCGATTCAAGCAAGGTCGTCAGCACTGCTCCGGCCGCCGACCAAATCGAACAGCAACTGGCACAACAGAGGCTCGAGCTGAGCCTCCTGCGCCGGCAGTTCACCGAAAAGTATCCCGACGTCGTCGCAACCGAGAAGCAAATCGAGAGCCTCGAATCGGCCTTGAAGGCTCTGCCGAAGACGAGGGTTACGTCGACGACGATCGAGCCGAATCCGCTCAAGGCGGGCCTTTCGAATCAGGAAGCGGCGCTGCGCGCACAAATCGCCGGGAGCTCGGCGCAACTCGCTGCGTTACGCAGTCAGGAGTCGTCGCTCTTAGTACGGCTTCGCGTCTTCCCCGGCGACATTTCGGCACTCTCGGAGCTGCAGCGGCGAGCGAAATCGGCCGAAGCGATCTACGATGCTATCCAAAGCAACTACTTCAACGCGGTCGTTGCCCAGAGTATGGCCGTTAGCGACCTCTCCATCGTCCAATACGCCGACCCCGGCTCGGCGAGCGTCAAGCCGCCGCGAATGCTCGCGCTCTTCATGGTGGCGATCGTCGCGCTCTTGGTAACGTTGGCGACCGTGGCGCTCATCGAATGGAGCTCGGCTTCCTCGGCGCTCGCCGAAGCTAGGTAGCTCGGCCCGCGATTTGCGGTGCCGCCGGCGATGAGCGAGATAGCAAAAAAGAGCGTTGAGACGCTCGCCACACGCGTCGCGCTACAACTCTTCGCGGCCGCCGGCGGCATCGCGATTGCCCGCGTGCTAAGCCCGGCAGGTAAGGGCGACTGGACGTACCTGGGGACGATCATGGGGTTCGCGCTCATGGCCACCGTCGGACACAATAAAGCCGTCCTTTGGCAGTACGCTCGACGTGGTCTTCCAGCGGCAGCGATCATCCGCGTGATGATTCTCGTGGTCGCTTCGGTGAGCGCGCCCATCGTCTTGGCCCTAATTTCGAATTGCGGCGTTCGTTCCTTCGCAGCAGATGTTGCTCTTCGTCGCGCTGGCGCTGCCGTTCGCGATCTTTTCGCAGTCGTCCACGGGCATGTTCCTCGGCGACGGCAACGTGCGGCCGATCAACGTTCAAGCGATGTTTCCCACAGCGATCGCCACGACCATCTACGTTCCGCTGATCGTCTTCGCGCACGGCAAACTTTGGGTCCCCTTAACGGTATGGTCGGCGGCCTACGTCGTGGGCGGAGCGTACACGGCATTCGCGTTGCGACGTTACTACCGCGGGACGCCGGGCGGCGACGTCGCGGGGCTTGCAAAGGAGCAGTTGACCTTCGGTAGCCAGGCGTGTCTCAGCAGCCTCATGCAGTATTTAGACTTTCGCATCGACGTCTTTCTCGTCATCGCCATGCTCGGGAGTGCGGCGCTCGGAATCTATTCGATCGGGATCGCGCTCGGCGAGTTTATCTGGCAGTTGAGCAGCGCGATGATCAATCCGGCGCTCAAGGAGATCGGCGGCAAGGACGAAGCCAGGGCGGCCGAGGTTACCGCGAAATGCATGCGGCACTCGTTCCTGCTCGTTTCTCTCGCCGCCGGCTGCGTTGCCCTCTCGGTTCGAACTCTCGTACCGCTGGTCTACGGTCCCGCCTTCGCCTACGGAGCCGTGGTCACCATTGCCCTGCTTCCCGGCATCGTCGCCTACAGCATGATGCCGGCATTGTCTGCGTTCTTTTTGCAGCAGCTCGGCCGGCCGTGGATGCCGTCTTTCTTTAGCGCGCTCTCCGCAACGCTTTGCGCCATCGTCACAGCGCTGACGCTTCACCGCTTCGGCGTTATCGCCGCCGCAGTCGCGACCTCGATCTCGTATAGTGCGGCCTTCACCGCCGCAGCGATCTACTTTGTGCGCCGCACCGGCTACCGCGCCAGGCAGCTCTTCCTCGTCTCGTGGGCGGATCTGCGGCCGTATCACGCGTTGCTCACGAGTTGCTTGAGCGTGGTACGAGGGCGCTAACCATGGCGACGAGCGTGCGGCCGACGATCGCTTCCAACGATGTAAAGCTTGTCGGAGTTCTTGCAGCGACGATCGTCGCAGCCTGCGCGCTCCTCGGCCTCATCGTCGCGCTGACCGCGAGCGACTGCAGCGCCCCGCTCGCGATCCCGGGCATCTGCAGGTCGTCCGTGGGCGTTCCGCTCGGCATCGGAATCGCCGCGCTTCCGCTCGTGGCGTACTTCGTCGCCAGGCGACCGCTCGTGGCGTTCTTCTCGCTCTACGCGGTCCTCGTTCCAATCGATGACGCGCTACTGGTCGGTCAATCACTGACCGTCGGGAAGATATTGGGTGTCGCGGCGGTGCTCGCGGCCGTAGCCCTCCTCGTGCAGAGGCGCGCGAAGCTGCAAGTGCCGTATGCGGTATTCGGCTGGGCGGCGCTCGTCGGATTGATGGCGCTGAGCACGAGTTGGACGATCGATCCGGCGTTATCCGCGCAAGACTTGGGGACGGTGGTTTCGACTTTCGGCTTAATGGCCATTCTGGCGGCGGTGCCGCTCGAAGCAGCAGAGTTCGACACGATCGTCGGCGCGACGATCGCAAGCGGCGTCATCGCGGGAATCGTCGCTATCGTAATGGCGCGCAGCGAGCTCTCCAATGTCGCCGGTCAGGTTGGACGCCTGTACCTGACCTTCGGAACCGCGACGCTCGACCCCAACCGGTTTGGAGCCTCATTACTGCTGCCGGTTGCTTTGACCGTCGCGACGATCGTGAAAACGAACGCATGGCGCCGGATCGCAATGGTGGCGGTCCTATTCTTTCCGATTGCTGCGATCTATCTGAGCGCTTCACGCGGCACGACGCTCGCGCTTGCCGCGATGGCGATCGTCGCAATCCTCGCCAGCCGCTATCGGTTCGCATTGGGTTCGATGCTCTTCGGCGCGGTAATGCTCTTTTTCGCCATTCCCAACGAGATTGCATCGCGCTTCCTCGAGGAGCGGAGCGGGGTGAATGCGGCGGGGCGTTTTGATATCTGGAGAGTTGCGGTTGAGACTTTCCGCGAGCACTGGCTGCTCGGCAACGGCGTCGGAGCTTTTTCTACGGCGTACGATCGCGCATTCTTGATGGCTTACGAGCCGCAATTCGCAGGCTGGACTCGAGCGCCTCACAGTCTGATCATCTCGACGTCCACCGAGCTCGGCGTCGTGGGAATCGTCGTCACGATCGCGGCGCTGGTTCTCCAATACCGGAGCCTGCGATCGATCAAGCCCGGACAGCCTTACTCCTGGCTGGGCACGCCGTTGCGGGCGGCGTTCGTCGGGCTCTTGGTCGCGGCGCTCTTCGTCGACGTTCTCGAGACGAAGTTTTCGTGGTTATTGTTTACGGAGATGCTTCTTGCAGCGCGCTTATGCGCGCAGTTGCCCGCGAGAGCGCCAAACGCTCCTAGCGTGGAAACCAGCGCCGCGAACCGCTAGCGTGCAAGGCGAAGGTAGCGTGGGTGCCGTGACCGGGCGTCGACATTCGATCGACCCGCAGCGGATGAGCCTCGCGGTCGCACCAGCGATCCGATACCGTAAAGGCTAAGTCGTAGCCGGCGTCCGCAGTTGCGGAGAGCACCTCATCCGTAACGTCGTGCAAGCGGCCACCGGGATACGCCAGCGCGTTGCATCGCCGGCCCGCCCGCTCTTCCAGCGTGGCGCGGCTATCGCGTAGTTCGGCACGCAAGGCCTCGGGCGATAGCCGGCTGAGAATGGGATGCGTTACCGTATGCGAGCCGAGATCGAATCCCGCTGCGGCGAGCGCGTCAACCTCGCTCCACGAGAGCATCTCTTGCGCTTCAGGGTCGACCATTGGGTCGCAATGCGCGGTCTCGCGCGCCAAGTAAGCCATAAACTCGAGACGGCGGTCGTCGCTGCAGTTCTTGCACGCCTCGACCATATCGAATGCCAACCGCTCGCGCTCTTGAGCTTCGGTGGTGACGACGCGGACCGAACCGCTGGGATCTTCGAGCGACGTACCCGTCCAGGCTAGGACACGTACGAAGACCTCGTCCGGCCAAAGAACGTGCTTGCCGCCGACGTAGCCAGTATTGATAAAGAATAGCGCCGGGAAGCCCTTGGCAGCCAGGAGCGGCGCGGCGATCGTTTCGTTGTTGCGGTAGCCGTCGTCGAAGGTTATGAGCGCGGGCGGCTTGGAAGGGCGCCACTCACCGCGCTTCCAGCGCGTGAAATCGGCGAGCCCGACCGGCTCGCAGTGGGTACCGAGCCATTCGAGATGAACGGCGAACTCGTCGACCGTATGATGATAGCGGAACGGCTCGCGCTTCTCCGAGCCGACGATTCCGTGGTAGACCAGGACGAGGGAATCGCGCACGTGCAACGAGACCCCGAGTCGATCGACCCCGACGCGGGCAAACGCGGAGAGAAGAGCGCTTTTTACCTGTCTGCGTACTGCGTTCAATTATGGCCTGACTGGTGCGGGATGCCGGACGACGGAGTCTCCCGGGGGCATTTTCGGGATGAATTTCGACGAGATGTTACAAATTCCCGACTCGCCCGGAGATGGGTTAAAAACGCCGGCCGGACAGCCGATCTCAAGGACGGGTTCAGTGCTTGATGCTTGCGCTCGCCATGCGGGATACTAAACAATGGGCTTTGCAGTTCCGGTTTGGCCCTGCGTTCGAAGCTAAGCTCTCAGGGCGCTACACGATCGGCTACTGCGGACGCGGCGCGGGTGATACTGAAGTGCCTCCTATGGCGTTAACGCAAACACGGTTCCCTTGCCGTATGTGCCGCCCGCTGATGTCGTGCCGTACAGGGAGCCGTTTACGTTGACCAAGCCTGCAAGCGGCTTCGCGCCATCGGAGCCATAGCCAAAGCTATGCAGTACCGTTTCGGCGCCTGTAGTTGGGTTGATGCTGAAGAGTGTGCCGCCCCCGTACGCGCCGCCCTTGGACGTCGTACCGTAAAGCATGCCCTTCACGTTGAGCAGTGCGGCAATGGGCGAGCTTCCATCGGACCCGTAGCCGAAGCTATGCATGAGTACAGGATGTGCACGGCCGCTGCGGGGATATTTTAAAACGGTTCCTCCGCCATACATGCCGCTGAATGACGTTGTGCCATACATTGTGCCGTTCACGTTAGTCAAGGCTGCCTGGGGATAGCATCCGTTGGAGCTATAAGGGTAAACGTCAAACCAGTACACCATTTTTTCGGTACCGGCGATATTGACTCTAAACACGGCTCCGACGTCGCCCTGGCTGCCATGGGGAAAACCTCCCCCAGACTCCGCGGTACCCCATAAGGCCCCGCTTACATAAACCAGGCTCGCAACGGGGTTCGAACCGTCACTGTTCGGCGGATAGCCGTAGCCGCGGAGCTTATACAACACGTTTTCCGAGCCGGTCTTTGTGATACTAAAAACCGTGCCGCATCCGTTCGGCGAGCAGTTGACCCCACCATACTGAGTCGTTCCGTACAACGTACCGTTCACGTTAATCAAGCTCGCTGCCGGGTTCGCGGCGAACGGAACACCGAGGAAGCTGTACAGGACCTTCTCGGAGCCATTCGTCCTCATTCGAAAGACGGTTCCAAACGAGTTTCGCCCCCCATACTGCGTCGTTCCATACAGTTGGCCTTGCATCGCCACCAAGGCCGCCGCGGGGTTTGCGCCATCGTGCTGGGCGCCACTGAAGCTATGGCGAACTTTCTCGGACCCCGCGGTGCTTATGCTGAACACGGTTCCGTCGCCGTATTCCCCGCCGCCATAGGTCGTGCCATAGAGCGCACCGTGCACGTCGACCAAGGCCGCCTTTGGCATCTGGCCGTCAGAGCCCGCCCCGAAACTGTAGAGGGACTGATATCCGGTGGTAGCGGGAGCTCGCGGTGCCCGTGACGGTTCCCGCTGCTGCGCGACCGAGCCTGGCGTCGCCGTGGGAATCTGCGATCCGGTACAGCTTGCGAGAATTAGGGCCGTCACCGCGATCGAGGGAACACAGAAAAACGATTTGGTCATTTTCATCACTCCAAAGCCGAATGCACGCGGCCTAATGCCGCGGGGCCATACGCATTAGCGATGGCGCACCGAAAGCTTGTATTGCCCGCGCCTGTGAGGGCAACGAGCGAGAACACCAAAATGTTGCGTTCGACGAGAGCGGCGCATTTCATCGCAGCGACGTTGAAGCTCAGAGAAAAGCGACAACTCTATTGACCGCACGCTTCCCTAATGCGAGGCAAGCAGTATCATACCGCTGTGCGGACCTATGCCGCCTGGGCTACCTGAACTGAAGGGGGATGTGTTCCCAGGGACGCTATTGTCACCATTGCAGTACGTCGTTTGGGTGCACGGTAGCGAAATCGGAACAAGCCTGCCAGGATAATTTACAGACTGTAGTTCCCCTCCCGAAAGGGCTAACTTGTAGTTGAAGGCCGAGATACCGTGGCATCCCGTGCATGAAAACCACGAACTGACAATGGGAACGCTCGTTACGGGTGACGTATTCAGCAAGACCGCCGCGGGACCATAGTCTTCGCCGTCAATGTAGAGGTGATCATACACTTGCCGGAAGACCGCTGATCCATCTATGCCAACGCAGGTCGCCACCAGGTCCACTGCTCCGCCGCTGTCGCCCGGATTTGATGGGCAGCCATCGCCTACCGATTGGGTTGAACCGTTCCATGAGAATGCCCCTACCGATACGTCCGGGCCCTGGGGCACCAACGTCTCCTCAAAGAAGTACGGCACTTCGCAGTATGGGCTTGAGTTGCAAGAGGAAGTCCCTGAATCGCTAGGCGCCCAGTGATTGTTCGTGCCGCCAATCGTGTAGTAAAACGGCACGATGCGATCGGGGACTAACGTTACCGGATCCGGCACAAGAAAGCGCATTGCCGTGGCCTCCAACCGAACCGGGATCCCAGCGCTGGGTGAACCTGATCCTGGGCCGTAGCCAAGGAGAGGATAGAAGCTACCTCCACCGGCTTCGATGTCAACGGCCACCATGTTCTTACAACCGTCACTCGTATGCGTGACGAGTTGGCTAATCGTATTCAGCATGTATACGATGGTCTGAGTCTTGGCGTAGACTGGAGTGATGCTCGGCGTCGGGGACGGAACCGGCGATGGTTCGGGACTGCCTTTCAGAAACACCACTTCCTCGGCCTCAATCGCCCGCAGGTTTCCGCTAGAAGAAGCGTTGGCACAAACGTTCGCAATCGAGTCAGCATCGCTTATGACTCCGCCGCTTCCGGTGACCCAGCATTGCCCACTTCCAATATTGTTGCAGGAACCCGTGTCTAACCCGTTACCGGGCATGAGTCCGTTTGCAGCAAACTGGAAGCACGTCGTACCGCAGGTGTTGGCGGCGAATAATCCTAGTGCCGATTCCCAGTCGGTATCCGTCGGCGATGGAGACGGCGTAGCATCACCCACCATGTTACATGGGCCATTATTGGTAGAACCATACTCGTAGGTAACGCCACAGGGGTAGCCGGAAACGCCAAAGTTGTCCTCAAGGATTCCGTACGGAGTTGGGAAGTTTGCGGTCGTCCATGCGTTCGTGCTCAGCCAACTAAGATAACTGGCGTTCCCAGGGTTAGCCGGATATGCCGGAGTCGGGGAGGGCATTGGCGAGCCGCACAGACTATTAAAGCCAAGGTTGAAACGCACGCTGTGGCTGTCATATTCGTGAAGAAACCCTGCCGGATCGCTTCCGTCAAGATATTCGAACGCGCTCTGCGAGATGCTTGTGTCGCAAAGAGGCCAGAGGATGTTAACATACTTATAGGGGTTACAGTTCGAAACATTGCTGCCGCCTGAGCCAATGCCCGGACAGTGGCTCGGCAACGCCGATGGAGTTGCCTCACTTGCGTCGATCACCCCGGCAAAGAGGTGCTTATCCGGATCCGAACCGGGATCAACATCGTAAAATGAGCAGCCTCCCGTCGGACAGGGCGCGACTCCCGATTGTTGGCCGCCGTAGAAGTTGCCACCGCCCAAAATCCACGCTGGTATGACCGCGGGTGGTGTTGGAGTGCTCGCCTGGGAGATAACAACACTCGGAATGGCCGGGACCTTCGCCATGGCGACGATCGAACCGAACAGAGCGATTAAGGCGAACGCAAATCTTTCGACGATGCTGAGTCCTCCTCACCAAGGGGAAACGCGACCACCCTAGCGCCATATCCAAGCTTACTAGCGTTCGCCGCGTGGGTCAAATCCATCCGGCTAGCGTTGTTGTCCCTAAGGGCGCTGGCATCAGTCCGCCCGCCCAGAGGGTCGGAATTTGGCGCGCAGGGTCCTCTTGCGGCAGTTCGGCGCTACGACATGAGCGGCCCGATTAGGCTTGCGATCTGATGCATCATGCCTGCGCACCCACCAAATGTCGCCGCGACCAGCAGCGACGCCCGCGCCGCAGCGAGGACGCTTTTATTCGGCGCGGGCTTTACGCGTTGTGATTGTATCGTCTCGATATCGGCTACATCGCTATTGTCAATTCGGGAAGCGGAAATCCTAAACGATCCGGTTTGGCAACGGCTCGGAGTACAGCTCACTTCATCGATCCGGGTAAGGCCCAAAATGCGCGGATCAAACTGCTCAACCGAAAAATTCGTGATGAGTTGCCTCAACGCGTACAGCTTCCGGTCGATCTTTGAAGCTCGTTCGCGAGGCCGCCGATTGGCGGCTCGACTGCGCTGCGCTCCGGAGCCTTCCCAAAGGTTCGGCACCATGGTCAATTCGATCGCGAGCGTGGTGTAACGCGTTTCCTCCCGTCGTGGCGCGAGGCCGAATTTGCCGCGCCATATCTGTGGCTAAGATACGAACTCCCGTGCCGAAATTATTCTAACTCAACGTAGCGATTTCGTTTACGCGTTAACGGGCACTCTCCATGGCATAATCCCGCTATGGGTGCATATCGTGGGTTAGTCTTGATTGCTACGACAAGCTCGTTCATGATGCTGTGCGCGTGCGGCGGAGCGTCGGGGACGCCGCCGTTGCAGTTACTGCCGGATCACGCAATGCAGCGAGGATCCGACCATCAATCTTCGCCTCGGCCCGCGCACCGAAGCAAGAAACGGTCGCACGTGCTCGTCATTCCCGCCGGCGGATACGGTGGAGATCCATCGGACGGTAACACCGACCCCGGCGCACTCGCGGATCAACACCTATTCGCGGTCGTCCTCGATAACAACGAGAACACCAGCGACGACTTAAAGGCGAGCTGCCCCGGCGGCCGTCCCAGCCCTGCCAATCCGTCCGGCTGCAATCCGTACAAATATACCGACCTGCTGCTCAACTATTGCAACACGCAAATCGAAACGCAAGCGTATCAGTGGGCGAGCTCGCAAGATGAAAGCGCCATGCTCCACCTTTGGGACGGCACCGTAACTTCGTCGAACCGGCTTCCCGGCGGAAGTCCGGGAGCGTGTCAAAACGGTAGCTCCATCTATTTCAATCCAGCGGACAAGGCGTTTGCCTCGTATCTATCGACCAACGTTTGGAACGGCTCAAACGATCAAAAGGATTTCCCGGCGCCGTACGGGGTGATGGAAGACGACTCCGGCATCGAGGGAAGCATCCGGGTCGGCGGCTACAGCAACGTCTCGACCGAGTTTGCCTGCGGGCTGGCTCCGGAGGACGGCTTTGCGACCAAGCGCGGATGCGGAACGTACGCACAGCAGCTCGACTATGAGGCGGCGCTCGGCTCGTTCGTCAACAAGGCTTGCGTGGGTCGTTGCGTCAACGTCATGCTCAACGGTTTGGCGCCCGGCGCCGGCGATCTCGACGCCTGCAACGTCATCGGCGACGGTCATTGTCACGGTGCGTACTTTGCAGGTGAAATCGACGACCAGATCGCGATCGGTCCAATCTGCCGCGTCGCCCGGCACGATAACCTGAAGTATTTCATCGCCGAGCGCCCGATCTTCGTCGGCCGTAACGGTTATGAGTTCTCAGATTCGCGGACCATGACGGCCGAAATCAACACGATCGCGCATCTCTATACGAAGACTTCCGGCGGCTGCGCGCACACGAAGATCCTCGACTTCGAACCGGGCTGGGGCAGAGGCGGTCCCGGTGACGTAAGCGGCGGCATCTTGGCCCGCACCGCGGCGTTGGCATTCCGCTGGCTCGTTGCCAATCCGAAAACCGGAATGCCCGACCGCGTGCTGCCCTTCATTTACTCGATCGGCGGCACGACGACCGAAGTGCCGTACTACTTCGAAGAGACGCTCGTTCCGTCGGGCGCCGAGCACCCCGTCGGCAAGTTTATCTGGAACGGAACGACGGAAACGGTCGGCGGCGGCTGTCCTTCGGCGGCCGGCGACAGCGGCGGCGCGGTCTCGCTCCTGGCGCAGTGCGCAGGGTCGGCGGGCATCTACTGCCAGCAGTACCGTCATTTATTCGTCAACGGGCTCGACTACGGCCGAACGGCGGCGTGCCTGAATACCAGCACGGCCACGGAGAATATCGCGAGTACGTGGTTCGCCGTCGATCCGATCTCTTCGTATAAGTACTCACTGGCGCTGCACGGCGGCGAGCTGACGTCGGTTCCATATCACGCGGTTTCCGGCGGATCGATCCCGCTGTCGACGTGTACGAATACCACCTATTGCACGGGGTCCAATTCGTTGTCGTCTCAAGCCGCGCCGTTCAAGGGCGACGGCTCCGACACGCTTTGCGGCCAGTGCGGCGTAATTTTGTTCGAGAGCGATTAGCCCCGCCGCCGCGCCGGTAGAGCTGTGACGCTCTCTTCAAAGACCGAGCGAATCGAGGCATAGTATCGCTCGGGAGCGTACGCGCTCAGCGACTCGCGGGCAGCGGTCGCCAGCGCAAGCCGCAGGTCGGCATCGTGCAGGAGTGTTACGATGCCGCCTGCGATCGCGCCGATAGCGCCGGCCGGCACCAGCAAACCGTGCTCCCGGTCGCGGATCATCTCGACGACGCCCCCGACCGCGGTTGCAACGATCGGCACTCCGGCATCCATTGCCTCCAACAGCACGTTGGGCGAACCTTCGCTGTACGACGTCAAAGCAAAGACGTCGGCGAGCTCGTAGTAGGCCGATACGTCTGGTTGATATCCTGCCAGATGGACCGACCCGGTGAGCCCCAGTCGGTTCCTAATACTCTCGAGATGGGTGCGTTCCGGTCCCTCCCCGACAATCACCAGCGCCGTTCGTGGGCCGAAATTCTGTCGCACTTCCGCCATGGCGGCGATCAGGTCGGCATAGCCCTTCTCCTTCGATAATCTGCCGACCGAGACGACGACCCGTTCGTCCGGCGAAAGGCCGAGTTCGGCGCGCAAGCCTCCCTGCTCGCGGCGAAGCGGCGGTTGCGAGCGCGCCGCGATGGGAGACCGGTGCACTCGCAGCCGCTCTGCGTCGATGCCGAGACGCGCGTTCAAATCGGCGGCGAATGCCTCGCATGCCGTCATAACGCGATCGGCACCGCGCAAAGACCAGCGGTCGAGTTGCTCGTACAACGTCCACACGAGACTCGTCTCGGTGTAACCGTGGTGAAATGCGATCCACGTCCGCCCGCGGTGCAAGCCTGCAAGACGGGCGAGGAAATGCGTCTTCGAGCCGTGCGTCCAGAGCACGTCGGGCTGGATTCGGTCGACGATTGCGCGCAGCTGCGCAAAGACGCGGAAATCGAATCGATGCCGCTCGCGCACCACGTCGATCGCGAAGCCCTCTCGAGCGAGGGACGTGGCCAGCTCCGACTCGTCCTCGCTGCGTGAAAAGGTCAGCATCGATATTTCGAGCGGTCGCAGAGTCTGCGCATCTTCTCGTGCGTATCGTGCAAGCGTCAAGACCGGCTTGACCTTCCCCGAGACAACCTCATCGTCGAGGAGGGCAAGAATGCGAATCGGGCGATGGCTGCCGCCGGCTGTCGACATACCCGCGCTTTCGAAGCGCGCGTTCGTTTACTCCTTTTCACCGAGGAGACCGGCCGCCGGCGCACTAAGTTAGACGGCCTTTGTTGCTTAGTAGAATCGCGACGCCGCTGGCAGCGCTCCTGTGGATCGTGATTGCGTTCCCGGTGGCGGCTCGCGCGGAGCCCGCGGCAGGCGGACAAATCTGGCTCGCGCTCAGCGACATTCACCTAGATTTATTCGATCGCTCGCCGGCCCCCAGTTCCTATGGTACCGATACGAACGTATCGCTTTTTGAATCGGCGCTCGCGCGAATGAAGCGCGCCGAGCCGAATCCGTCGGTCGTGCTGTTGCCGGGCGACTTTCTCATGCACGACTTCGCGCTGCATCTGGGCCTTCGCGACGGTAGCCCCAACGAGGCCGGGATTCGATCGATGCGGTGGATCGCGGCGATGCTTGAGCGCACCTTTCCCAAAGCGCAGTACGCGATTGCGATCGGCAATAACGACGTCCCTTGCGGAGACTATCGAAGCGCCGATGGAAGCGCATACCTACGTAGCGTCGCATCGATCTGGGCTCCGCTCGTCAACCGCGACGGCGCGGCGCCGTCGTTTGCCGCGTCATTCGCGCGGACCGGCTCCTATACCGCAAGGCTTCCGGTGCGCGGTCTGCGACTCATCGCTTTGAATACAGTGCTCTTTTCGAGTCAGTATCGAGGTAATTGTTACGCGGCAGAGTCCAGTGCCGCGGCCGACGAGCTACGCTGGCTGGAATCGACGCTTCGCGCTACCCCTGCCGGGACGCGCAACGTCGTGATGATACACATCCCACCAGGTTTCGATCCCTTCTCGACCGAGTACGTGCACGGCTTCTTGGCTTGGCCGTTTCTAAAACCGCGGTATACCAACCAGCTCGTCGATGCGCTCTCCTCCCCCGGGCATCGCGTTGCGTACGCGATTGCCGGTCACGCGCACCGCTTCGACGTCCGTCTTGCCGGCGACGTGCCGGTCGTAGTCCTCGGTTCGCTCTCACCGATCTTTTTCAACAACCCCGCCTTTTACGCGCTCGAGATCGCGCCGAACGGCTCGTTGCGCGACGTCGACGAATACGCGTTCGACTCATCGGCGCGCGTGTGGCTGCGCACCCGAGATTTCGACCGCACCTGGGGTCTCGAGCGGATCGACGCCTCGTCCGTAGCGAGCCTGCACGCACGGCTGAAGAGCGAGCCTCGGCTTCGGGCCCTTTGGGATCGTCAAAGCAGCGGCTGGGCATCGGAGGACTCGGTAGCGCGCGGAACGTGGGGGAATGATTCATGGCGCGTCGCCTGGTGCGCACAAGTGCTGCCGATACCGAACTTCCCCGAGTGCGCCGGTATTCAGGGACGAGTCTGGGCGCTGCGGGTTTCGCTCGTCGCAACGATCGTTGCCGTCGCCGCCCTGATCGCGTTCATGGTCTTGAGGGCGCGCGCTCGTTCGTAATCGAGCGCAAGTATTGCACGAGCGCTACGCAATCCTCTCGTTCAAACGCCCACGTACTCTTC
>CAWGBN010000005.1:0-235565 GCA_963820825.1 Vulcanimicrobiota bacterium | reverse complement strand
TGGGGGGTTGCGTTACCGACATTTCATCCCTTTCATCCGGCGAGCGATAAGACTTGCCTTCGGCGATCGGCAATAGACGCAGGCTTGCTTTACCTTCCGGTCCTGGGTTCCCTACTCCCCCACCTCTGGAGGGCGATGCCCGGATTATTGTGACGCCGGGCTTTGGCTTCGGCCGCTGCGCCGTTGTAGCAATGCGTCGGCCCAGTGAACCCACATGAGCCACACCGCGGTGCACAAATAGAGCCCAGCGGCGGTGGCAACAGGCGCAACTATCACCGCTGAGGCGCGCCACACTTCAGCAAAAATAAATACCAGCGCGTAGACAGCGTAGAGGCCAATGCTGCAAACCGCCCAGGCCAAAAAGTTTAACAAGGCCGTCTCCCAGAACGCCCCAGTCGTATCACTAAACGAATCTGTAAACGCGTCACTATTACCGAATAAAAGATATGGAACCCATAGCGACAATTTTACTGCAAGGTAGAATCCCGGAACGATCAGCAAGAAAATGCCTACTTCTACAATGATGCTATACCCGGCATTGACCAGTGCCAGTAGCACAAAAAGTAGAACTGTTAATCGGAATGAGGGCACAACAGCCCGGATCGCGTCGGCGATAACGAAATATTGTAGAATAACCGCAAGAGCTAGTAGCTCTATTACCAAAACGTTTGTCGTTGCGGAATAGTCTGCCGTCGCCCAGCTACTTGGTGCGGCAAGTGCGAATCCGCCGAGCATTGTAGCAATGACTAAAAAACCGAAGAAGAACTGCGGACGCACTTCCAGCCGAGCCCAAGCCTCGGAAAAAGCGCGCGCAAAAATCTCCAGCCACCGGAGGAGCAGGCGGGAGTTGTTCCGCGGTGCGCGTCGCGAAGCCACCCATCTGCATCCCCGCAGCGGGCACGATGCCGGTCTGAGTGCCGCAGTTGCTGCAGAACGGACCTGTTAAGCGCCCGCCACATTGAGAACAGTATAACATTAGTGCTCTACTTTATGATACCAGAGCTGCAGGAAGTGCCCCTTGGGTTTGAGCCCCGGAATCTAGTCCAATGGGAATTGTGGTTTTCCGGCCAAGATGGCCTGCAAAGGAGACCCGCATGCGCAAGCGAAGCGCTACACCGAAGCGCAAATCGTCGCGATCCTTCAAGAGCTCGACGCCGGCCGATCCGCAGCTGAGCTCGCTCGCAAACACGGCGTTCACGTCAACACGCTGCGACTGTGGCGAAGCAAATACGCCGGGCTCGACATCAGCGATCTCACCTGTCTGAAAGAGCTCGAATCCGAAAACTCGCAGATGGAGCGCATCATCGCGCGTCAAGCCCTCGAGATCCGCGCGATGTCCGAGGTGATTCGAAAAAACGGGTGGGGCCCTCAGCGCGCAAGGAAGCGGTGAGGGCGTTAGAGGCCGAGGGGATCAGCCAGCGGCAAGCGTGCCGCCTCGCGACCTGCCCCCGACCGACCGTACGATACAAACCACGCAAACGCCCCGGCGACGAGCACGTCCGCGATCGGTTGCGTTGCATTGCGCAAGAGCGGCCGAGATTCGGATGGCGCCGGCTTAAGATCCTGCTCAAGCGTGAAGGCCTCGTGATGAACCACAAACGCCTGCGCCGCCTGTATTGCGATGAGCGATTGCAGGTGCGACCGCGCAAGAAGCGACGCGTGCGATTGGTGCGCGGCAACGTTTCACCGGCTCCGACAAAGCTCAATGAAGAATGGGGACTGGATTTCATGCACGAAATCCTCATGACCAAGCGCAAAGTGCGGTTGCTGACGATCGAGGACCGCTTCAGCCGCGAAGGTCTCGCGGTCGACCCAGACTTTTCGATCACCAGCCGCCGCGTAATTCGAACGCTCGATGACATCGCCCAGATCCGCGGTTATCCCACGCGCCTTCGCGTTGATAACGAGCTAAGTACGAAAGTCAACCCCACTAGTAGGCATAACGATGCCCGTCGACAGCAAAGCCGAGCTTGCACACCCTTGCCGAGATGCCCCTCGACGACGCAATAGCTCCAACCATGATGACACAAGGTCTCGGAAACGAGCCTTCACCGAGCTCAAAACGGAGTTTGCTGCCATCGGGAGATCCGAGCATTATCTACGAGGTCGTAGTCGCCTCAACGGCCCAGCGAAGGGATTCTCCCGTCGTGCACCGCCGCTTCGAAATAGTGGCGGTACTCTTTTCCAGATTTGATCAAGCCGTAAGCGACGCGCGCAATCTTCGCTGCTACGGCGACATACGCTCTTCTTTTGAGATCGGCATCCAGTGGATCGCGACGAACGTAGTCGTCGTACTTTTTCCGAAACGAGTTTCGGCGCTGATTGATGGCAGCATTGGCTGCCATCCAGAAGGCCCATCGCAGTCGAGCATTGCCGCGTTTGGAGAGCTGCGGTCGGCCGCGTGACGTTCCGGATTGCATCGTCGACAAAGAAAGGCCACAGTAGTTAAGAAATTTGCGATGGTGGCTGAAGCGGCGTAAATCTCCGCCTTCAGCGAGAACCGTTAGAGCAACAATAGGGCCGATTCCAGGGATAGAGCGCAGGCGCTGATAATCGATGTTGTTCTCGAGTTGTGCGTCAATGAGCTCCTGAAGCTGCCGTCGAAGCTTCATGAGGCCGATGTACTGCTCAATCGCGAGTTGGAACATCTGGGCGGCCTGCGAATCCGCCGCCACTGGAATTCCCACGCTTTCCTTGGCAATTTCGTAGTAGCTGGCGACGAGACTTTGCCGAGATGTAAAATGCCCTCCCGCTGCAGTAAACCTTTTGACGAATGTCCTTTTGGTATATTGAAGGACCGTGGAAGGGCATGGCGCTATGCGCATGACCTCCAAGAACCACTCGCCGCGCGGATTGCTCAGGAAGGGCTCTGCTTCCGGGAAGTACAGCGGCAAATAGTGCGTCATCAGCGAATGGTAGGCTCGCGTCTTTCGGTCGGTGATCTGCCGATAGGTACCGAGCAGTTCCTGAAGATCTTGGTTGCCACGTTGCAGTGGATCGGCGAACACCTGCGTTGTACCGCTCTTGAGCAAATGCAGAATCACCTGCGCATCCTTCGGATCGTTTTTATCCCACGAGTTGAACAGCGCTTCTCTCGTCCGATTTGTAGCGATCGACGATACGAAATGAACGCGGTGGCCTCGCCGGAGCAAGAAGTTCGCCAGGGGTCGGTGATAGTCTCCGGTTGGTTCCAGCGCGACCTCGCAGGGAAGATGCGGCGCCAGAATCCCTGCCAACTCGTCGAAACCTTCTTGCGTGTTTGGAACTGTCAAACGCCGGCGAATGCCGGCCTCGTCCTCCAGCAGCGCCACGTGTCGGTTTTTGGCGACGTCGATTGCGAGCCAGGCGGGCGCCGTTGGAGCAGCACGGAACTTTGCCATAGGGTCGTTGCCTCCAGCGGAGATGAGTCAGATACACCTCCGTTCGCCATGGGGGCAGCGCCCCGTCTTGTATGTATCACGGTCCGGAAAACGTCGCCGGCGCGATGCTGCAGTGGTCGATCGATCACAATGTTCTGCTGCACTTCATTGATCCCGGGAAACCCGCACAGAACGCCTGGATCGAGTCCTTCAACGCTCGCGTGCGCGACGAGTTCCTCAACGTGCAAGTCTTCAGGACTCTCCTGCAGATCCGCGAAGAGGCCGATGCATGGCTCGTGGATTACAACGAGGTTCGGCCGCACTCGTCGCTAAACTATCTTACGCCCAAGGAGTTCGTCGAAAACTTTTCTACACCAATCCCACAATCGCCGGTGGACTAAGAAATGGGCTCAAACCCTTTGACACCAAGGAACTAGCTCAAAAAGCGGAGCGGGACGCGCTCCAAGCACGCGACCAGGGCTTCGACCTTCCTACTCAGACACTCACGCTCTCGCAAGTTGCAGACAAGTTCTTTCAAGACGTGAAAAGCCGACTTGCTCCTGCAACCTATGCGCGATATGAAGAGCACTGGAAGCATCACGTCGAGCCAGCGTTGGGCGGAATCGTCGTCTCCAAACTTAAACCTGCTCACATTGCAGAGTTGTTAGCTAAGCTAGGCTCCCAGCCTGTCGTCTACACTCGTAAATTATCCTCTGGCGAAGATCGCAAAAAGAAACGAATCGGTAAGCCGTTGGGCGGGACAAGCCTTGTTCGGGTGCATCGTTTTATTCATCGAATGCTTCGATGGGCGGAGCGGATGTCGCTAGTAGGGCGTAACGTTGCCAACCTTATCGAAGCGCCACGTCCAAACCCGTCAAGAGCACGGGCACTGACCGCCGATGAAGCGGCTACGCTGCTCGCTCTAGCAGAAGGATCAGGCTACGAGACATTTCTTCTCATCGCTCTGTCAACTGGTTGTCGGCGTGCCGAACTGGCCGCGCTCCAATGGGATTCCGTTGACTTCCGAAATCGGTGCATCTTCGTGCGGCAAGCCTTTGGCGAAGATCGACGCGGCGGGTTCTTCTTGAAGACTACGAAAACCGGACGTGAACGAGTCGTTCCGCTGTCAGCGGCAGCCGTTGAAGCGCTGAGGGCGTTGCGGGCAAAGCAAGCTGCTGAAAACCTGCACGCAGAGCACGGCGCTTACGAGGATAGAAATTTCGTGTTTGCTGATAAGGCCGGTGGTCCGCCGGATCTCGATGGCCTCTCGAAGGCATTCGCGAAGCTGGTGCGCCTCGCGGAAATCAAGGGAGCGACCCTACATTCGTGCCGCCATTTCATGGCTACATCAGCCCTCGCTGAAGGGAGCGACGTGAATACTGTTTCGGCGGTCATAGGCCACGGGCAGGCGTCCACAACTCTCAACGTCTATGGCCACGTCGTAGCCGGAGCGAAGAGCGCCATGATCGACCGGGTCGGCGACGCACTAGCCCTAGCCCAGGCCAGACACGCGGCGGTCCAGAAGCGCTCGGGCTGACCCAGGGTCGGTAAGGAGTGGCCTCTTGCAACCAAACTGCAACCAATCGCGGTATGGGACCACGCTCCTGACTGGACAAGGGACTGAAAACCCGCATAAAATAGAGCGAATCACGTGCGCGCCCGTAGCTCAAACTGGATAGAGCAGGGGACTCCTAAGCCCAAGGTTGCCAGTTCGATTCTGGCCGGGCGCACCAAAACAGTGTTTAGGGTGTCAGCGCGTAGATGACGCCGTCTTGGTCTGGGATTCTTCCCCCGTAAATAGTCGTTCCATACAGCACGCCATTGACATTTAGCACCGCCGACTTTGGAGACCAGCCGTCTCTGCCGTGGCCGAAGCTATGTAAGGTCTGCAAGTCTCCCGACGTGCTGATACTAAAGACGGTTCCTCCTTCGCGCGGAAATGCACCGCCGTCAGAGGTCACTCCAATCAGCGCTCCGTCGTTGTTAACCAGCTGGACTTCCGGGCTACGACCATCGTCGTAGTTGAAGCTATGCAGTACTTGCTCGGCGCCATCTGACGAAACCTTAAAAACGGTACCGTCGTCGTATTTGCCGCCTCCAGACGAGACGCCGTAGAACCAGCCGTCGATCAGTGTTAGGCTTCCTTGCGGGAGGGCGGCATCATACGGGCCTTGGGTTCCGAATCTGTAGAGATTGCGATAGCGGGATCCGTCCGGATTTATGACAAATACGGTCCCGGGCGACACCGTTGTACCGTAAATTTGCCCGGATGCCTCCATTAATTTGTTGGCATTAGCTCCATCGTAAGGATTGGCGCCGAAACTGTACAGCGTTACGGCTGGGCTTTCGCCAACGCCGGCTTCTACGGTGTAGATCGTTCCCGAACCATACTTGCCACCCAATACCGTCGTCCCGTAGAGAGTGTTGCCGATTGTGATCAACCCTGTTACGGGGTCATAGCCGCTCCGATGGCCCCTTCCAAAGCTCCATACCAGACTCTCGCTGCCGCTCGGTGTAATGCTAAATACGGTTCCCTCACTGAAGCGGCCGCCGATTTCTGTCGTACCGTAAAGCGTGCCGTTCACGTTTACGAGGTCGCCGTACGGGAGAGGTGGCGCCGGTTTTTTGAACAGTGTACCGGCCTTCGCTGTGTGATGACCACGCTAGTTACGCCGCCCTTTCGGTCGACCTATTGAAGTATACCTCGTCCGGGGTTTGCCCGTCGAGGGCCGAGTGCGGCCGGTCCGCGTTGTAGAATGAAACGTAGCGCCCGATGAAGTGCTTGGCTTCGCTGGCGGTCTCATAGGCGCGCAAATAGACTTCCTCGTACTTCAGCGAACGCCAAAACCGCTCGACAAAAACGTTGTCCCGCCAGGCGCCGCGGCCGTCCATGCTGATGGCGATTCCATAGTTTTTGAGCATCTCGACGAACGCCAGCGCCGTAAACTGGCAGCCTTGATCGGTATTGAAGATCTCCGGGCAACCATACGTCGCGACCGCCGCTTCGACCGCATCCATGCAGAAGTCAGCCGTGAGGCTGTTCGAAAGCCGCCACGTCAGCACTCGCCGTGTTCGCCAGTCCAAGATTGCGAAGAGGTAGAGAAAGCCGCGCCGCATTGGGATGTACGAAATATCGGCGCACCAGACTTGATCCGGGCGGTCGATGACGAGATTTCTCAGAAGATAGGGATAGATCGGGTGCGCGGGATTCGTCTTTGTGCCTTTCTTCTTGCGGTACAGCGCTTCGATGCCCATTAGGCGCATCAGCCGGCCAACGTGCCGGCGGCCAATCTCATAGCCTTTACGCCGGAGAATGTCGCGCAACATCCGAGCCCCGCAAAACGGCCGATCGGTGTGCAACACGTCGATTTCACGCATCAGGTCAAGATCCGCATCGGAGACCGGGACGGCTTTGTAATATAAGCTGCCGCGCGAAAGGGTTGAGCACGTCGGCTTGACGTGATAGTGGCAAAGCATGGCCGCGAATGATCATCGCCTTGCGCTCGACCCGTCGATACGCCCGAGCGCGCGTTCTAAAAAATCATTCTCCAGCGCCAGCTGGCCGATCTTGGCATGTAAATCCCGAACATCAGGACCGCTTTGCTTGGGACTCTCGCCGCCAAAGGCTTCAGCTGCTCTCTCGAGCAGTTGCGTTTTCCATTGAACGATCGAGTTCGGGTGGACGTCGAAGCGCTTGGCGAGCTCCGCGACGGTTTGATCTCCCTTGATTGCCGCTAACGCCACCTTGGCTTTGAAGGCCGGCGTGTGGTTACGACGAGAACGACTCACGATGACTGCTCCTTTTCGCTGGTCCCTTCGACCCGCAGAGAGCGAAGTCATCACACAACGGGGTGTTCAGCTAACCGAGGCCACCTCTGGGACCGACCCATCGTTGCCCTTTCCAAAGTTATGCAACGTCGTTGCTTTGCCGGTAATAGGGCTGAAGCTGTAAACAGTTCCCCCTTCGTACTTACCTCCGGCAGAGGTTGTACCGTAGAGCGTGCCGTTTACGTTGATCGGCGCGCCGTAGGGAAGGGCCCCCGTCCGGAGGATGAATTTATGGACGATGCGGTAGCTATAGGTACCTGGATGTATGCCATCGGGCGTTTGGGGTCCGTTGGGCAACTGCGTTCCTGCCGATCCCAGCGATCCGCAGGCCGGCAACATCATTACGGTCGCGCAAATAATAAACGCGGACCGGTTCGGATGAAATAGTCGCATCCGGCGTTCCTTTCGCTGTGCTGAGACTATGGCGAAAATGTATAGACGACACCGCTGCCGGCGCCGCCGGCAAACGCCGTGCCGTAGAAAGTACCGTTCACGTTTAGCAGAGTCGCGTACGGAGTCGAGCCATCGGGCGAAGGGCCAAAGTCATAGAGCTTGCTGTAAATGCGGGAGGAGGTAATACCGAAAATCGTTCCGTTGCCGCCGACACCCTGCTGCTGGGTCGTGCCGTAAAGCGTTCCGTTGACGTACGCAAGGCCGGCATAAGGATGCGCGCCATCGGCACTTCCAGTAAATCGGTAGAGTACCTTTTCGATACCCGACGTTATAATGATCTTAAAAACAGTTCCGTCATCTTTGCCGCCCTGGGTTGTCGTACCGTACAGCTTGTTGCCCACTTTTACGAGGCCGCCGTACGGATTGGCACCGTCGTGTCCACCCAAAAAGCTATAGAACACGTTTTCAGACCCGCTGGTCGTAGCGGTGAAGATCGTGCCCATATCACTCGACCCACCGACGGTCGTCGCACCGTACAACGTGCCGCCAACATTCGTAAGCGCGGCATAGGGATGTGCGCCATCCGCCGGAGCACCGACGAAGCTGTGGAGCGGGCTATACGTACCGGAGGTTGTGATACTAAAAATCTCCCCATATTCGTCAGCTCCACCATGATCGGTCGTGCCGTACAACGTTCCGTTGACATTCGTCAACGTAGCATAGGGGATTGCACCATCCGGAGAGCCTGTGAATCGGTAGAGAACCTTCTCCACGCCGCCGGTCGTTAGCGAGTACACCGTACCGTTGTTATTTGTCCCGCCGAACGCAGTCGTGCCGTAGAGCTTGTTGCCAACTTTTACGAGACCGCTATACGGATTGGCGCCGTCGGCGCCGCCCGCGAAGCTATAGAGCACCTGTTCCGCGCCGGAGGTCGAGATCTTAAAAACCGTGCCGTTATTGCTCGCACCGCCAGAAATTGTGGTGCCGTACAAGGTTCCGTTTACGTTGAGCAGAGGGGCAAATGGGTTCGCACCGTCAGTCGGAGAATTCGCGAAGCTGTAGAGCACGGTCTCCGAAGAGAGGCCCGACTTCGAAAACCGTCCAGTCCCGGTACCGAAGTGCGACGATGAGATGCTCGGCAACCCCATCGACGCCGGCGTCGCGGATTGCGGTGCATCCGAACAGCCGGAAAAGAATGAAAGCGAAAAAACCGCAATGACAGTCGCGTGGGCTTGGACCTTCATTTCCCCTCCGATTCCTAGGACACGGGAAGTTCCATACGGCTTGCCAGGCCTCGGCCAACCGAGCTTTGGCCCAGAATAGCACCGGTACCGCGTCTACGCAATCCGCTGGCGCTTCCGGCAATCTGGCATTGATGCGAACCATCGGCGGCTCGTAGGCCCGCGCCGTCCGGCGTTCACTGGAAGCTATATACGACGTTTTCTGCGCCCGGCCGTCGTAATGGAGAACACGCTGCCGACGGCGTGGCTGCCTCCAGGACTTGTCGTTCCGTAGAGAACCCCGCCGACGTCGATCATTTTGCTCCGGCGACTTTTTAGGAGGAAATCCGTTCGTCGTGCGGCGATTGAAATGACTCCTATCGCGGAGTCTCAGGAGGATTCGACATGCGTAACTTTGGCCAATGCACCATGATCACGGGCATCGCTCTTGCGTTTCTGTCAGGATGCGGCGGAGCGATGCCGGGGACGGCAACCACCACGGCCTTGGCGAGCCGCTCGGCGGTACCGGCGGCGCACGGCGACCTTCTCTACGTCACCGGGGGCTGCGGCGGCACGTGCATCCTTTCGTATCCGAAGGGCAAGCCGGTAGCGAGTCTCCCGGTCGCCGGTGCCGGCATCTGTTCGGATAAACACGGCAACGTGTTCCTTCCGACCTCGACGGCGAGCGGGGACGCGGTGGTGTACGAATTCGCACATGGTGCGACGAGCCCGAAAGCCACGCTCAGCATCTCCGGTATTCTAGCCGAAGGCTGTAGCGTCGATCCGAAGACCGGAAACCTGGCCGTCACGTATCTCTGCAGCGGCTGTGATTACGGCCCGGTAGCGATCTTCAAGAACGCCCAGGGCACGCCGAAGTCGTACGAAGAGACGGGCGTCTTCCTTTCATTCTGCGGCTACGATAATCAGGGGAATCTCTTTGCCGACGGAAACGGCGGCACCGGATTTACCCTGCTGGAGCTCGCTCACGGCGGAAGCAGTTTGGTGCCGATCTCGGTAAGCCAAAGCATCGCGAACGCCGGGCAAGTTCAGTGGGACGGCACGTATCTGGCGATCGAAGATCTGTCGCACCCGACGATCTATCAGTTCCAAGTCTCCGGTTCCGCAGCGACGCTGAAAGGCACGACCAAGCTCACCGGCGCGGGCACGTGGGGCGGTCAATCGTGGATCAAGAGCGGCACGGTGATCGTACCGTTCGCGCCGAGCGGCTCGAGTCCGAGCGTCGTCGGTTACTGGAAGTATCCTGGCGGCGGTTCGCCGAGCAAGACGATCAAGAAGCACCTCGGCGACGGCGCCCTTTCCGGCGTGACAGTGAGCACCGGTAAGTAGCGCTACTTTTTCAGCTTATAGCTGACGACGACTCCGAACGGCCGGTCGACGCCGTGCGAGATCGAGTCGATCGCGCTGCCGCCCGCCGGGTAGTGGAAGTAGTCGACAAAGCTGCCGCTGTCGTCGTCGATGCCGGCGACCACTTGCGTGCCCTGCTGCCCGGGCGCGTTGTCGTAGATACCATACGGAGCGTAGGAGCCGGGATCGAGCTGCGTGGATCCGGCGTAGTACGCCTGGCCATGCTGAAGACTAATCCGATAGATGTCGTAGTCGTCGAGCGCAAAATACTTGCCGTCCCATTGAATCCCGCTGACGGACCATCGCCAGCTCTGACGCGGGCCGGGGACGATCAGATTGACGAGCTTCGAACCGCCTTTGGGAAGCCAGGCAAAGGACGCGGGCGCGCTGTAGCCGCGACCGTTCGTCGTCAGCAGATTTCCGTTGTCGTCATAGGCGCATCCGAGGAAATTGCCGAGGGCCGAATCGGGGTAGGTGATGCGCTTGCCGCTAGCGGCGTTCCAGATCGCGAGGTTGCCCTGCTGTGACGTTCCGTCGTCATTGGCAACGGCGAGATTACCGGTGATCGGATCGACCGCACACGTATACGGCGAATCGGGAGCGTCGTCGAACTTCTTGAGCGGTTTGGTTCCGCCGTGCGCGTATTCGAGAATCTGCTTTGCGGCGTAATCGGTGATGTAGACGTTGTGGCTGCTATCGGCGCACTCGCCCATCGGCTGGGTGAAGTTCGTGAGCACGCCTGCCAGCGTGTGCTGCCAATACCGGTAAACGGTCACCTCGCCGTTGCCGTTTGAGACGTAGAGCAGATCCTGCTGCCCGACGCCGCCGTCCATCCACGCCCGCTGGTCCGGGTTCCCACGATTCCAGCTGATCGCGGCGCCGACGGGCACCGAGTCCGTGGTGGAGTTGTGACTTCCCGGGGCTCCGCCGCCGGGATACGGCCATTGATACGTGGTGCTCGGCTCCGAGCCGCAGAAGTTGAAGTCGGATCCGGCGATCATCGTGTTGTACTTCACGCCCTGGACCAGATCGCAGATTTGGCCGCCACTTGAGTTCTTGAGGTTTATCCGTCCGGTAATCACCCCGCCGCTTTTGGGGATCGCCACGGAATATAGGCAGCTCGTATAGACGTCGCCGCACGATTGATCGCCGACGATGAGATCGTGCTTCGTCGAGACCCACTGCACCATGCCGGGGAAGTAGATCGTGCCGCCGGTGAGTTTGACCGTGTGTGCGGATTTCGCTCCCTTCGGCAGTTCCGAAAGCATGAAGTTGCCGTTGGCGTCGCGACCGTCGAAGAAGAGGTTGCCGCTCGTGTCGTACCCGCCGAAATTGTAGAAATACTGGTTGGAGTTTTGATAGAGCGAGGGCGCTCGCGTAGCGTCGAGATAGACGATGACGCCACCGCTCGAGCTGCCGGCGGCGAAGATATTCATCACCGCGAGGTTGCCGGTCGTTGCATCCCAGGCGCAGCCGACCGGATAGCCTTGCGTATCGGTCAGCTCGTTCTCGAGGCGGCCATGATGGTCGAGCTCGTAAATGGTCTGCACGCTCGTGTCGGTGACCCAGACGTTGCCCTTCGTGTCGGAACACTCGCCTTGCGGCTGCGTGAAGCCGGTGATCGTACCGATGACCTTGAGCGCCGGGAAGCTGTAGATGTAGACGTCGGCGGTGCCTGAATCGGAGACGAAGAGTACCGCCGATTTGCCGCGGGCGAGGTCGGGCGAGATCCACGAGGCACGCCGATCCGGATGCGCCGCGACCGGATGCCGCGTCACCGAGGTTGCCAGGCGATCCGGCATCGCACCCGTTGCCGGCGTCGAGGCGGCGCCGCCGCACGCACCGAGCGCGAGAACGGAGACGAACATGGCGTATTGGCGGTAGCGTGTCATGGCGTCTTTCATTTCGTCCTCAGGCTGACGGTGAGGCCGAGGGGCGCGTCGAGATCCTTGGTGACGCTATCAATGGGGTCGCCGCCGCCCGGATATTTGAAGTAATCGACGGCGCTGTGGTTATTGTAGTTGCTGGAATCGCCGACGACTTGCGTGGCCGCCGTTTTGAACGTTTTGCGGTAGAGCCAAACAGCGCCGACGCCATAGGTTCCCTTGAGCGAGATCCGGTCGACGTACTGCGCTTTGATATTGATCGTGTAGCGGTAGAGATTACCGTACGAATCGACGACCCAGTACTTGCCGTCCCAGCCGAGCGATTGAACGTTATCCCATTCCGAGCTGAAGTACGGGTTGGGGAGGTCCATATAGATCGGCTGCGACGACTTCTTTGGGAGATAGTAGAACTCGGTGTAGTAATACCAGATGCCGCTATAGCCCGAGAGCGTCGTTGCCAGGAGATCGCCGTGATTGTCGTAGGCGCAGCTGGTGAAATGGTTGTCGTCGGAGCTCGCATAGTACTTCGGCGTTCCGCCGCCGTGCGGGAAGACGGCGATGTTGCCGGTTCCGTAGTACGAGGAGTAGTGTTCGCCGTAGTTGGCGACCGCGAGATTCCCGTTGCTGGGTGAGACCGAGCAGCCCGACGGAGTGTAGGGTTTATCGTCGATGACGCGCGTCGGTTTGCTGCCGCCGTGGGCGTACACGTCGATCTTCTTCGCGCGAAAATCGGTGATGTAGACGTTGCCGGCAGCGTCGGAACATTCGCCCCGGGGCTGCTGAAATTTAGTGAGAACGCCGACGAGCGTCCGCTGCCAATAGCGGTAGACGTTCACGGTTCCGTTGGAGTTTGAAACGTAGAGCAGATCTCGCTGCGCGAGGCCGCGTGCCATCCACGAACCGCTATGACCGGGATTTGCGGATGCGTCGCTCGATCTGTTCGGCGGGACGAGGCTCTGCGGCGATGGACCGCAGCCGGCGAGCAGTGCGCCGGCGGCGAGTGCGAGTGCGCCGCGCGTAGAAGCGTTCATCGTTTTTCTCCTTACGTCTGCGTCTTACGTCTGGGTTCGAAGGCTGATCGCAACGCCGAAGGGCGCGTCGAGGTCTTTGCCGATCTCGCCGATCGAATCTCCGCCGGCGGGATACTTAAAGAACTCGACGGCCGCGCCGGCGTAGGGTCCGGTGCCGCCGGCAAGCTGCGTCCCTTGCCCTTTGAGGGTCTTGCGGTAGATCGCGACCGGCCCGAGATACGGCGGCCGCCCGCCCGAGAGCGAGATGGTGCCGGCTTCGTAGGCCTTCACGTTGATGGTATAGAGGAAGAGCGTGTTGTAGATCGGTCCGACGACCCAGTACTTTCCGTCCCACGCGATGCTTTCGACGACGCCGAAGTGCGAGCTGCCGTAGCCCATTCCCGGGAGCGTCATCGGCAAGAGCTGCTTGCCGTGCTTCGGCAGATAGTAAAACTGCAGATACCAAAACGGACTGTAGTGGTACTCGTTGAGCGCGAGCAGGTCGCCGTGGTCGTCGTAGGCACAGCCGGTGAAGTGGATGCCGTTCGAGCCACCGCTGCCGTGCAGAATCACGGCCTTGCCGCTCCCGTGCGGATAGATCGCGATGTTGCCGCCCTTTCCGTATTCGTCGTAGGGCGAGTTCGCAACGGCGAGGTTGCCGTTCGACGGGGAGACGGAGCAGGTGTAGGGTTTGTACGGCGCGTCGTCGAGAACGGCAATCGGCTTCTTGCCGCCGTGCGCGAACTCGTACACTTTTTCGCGCGCGTAATCGGTGATGTAGACGTTTCCGGCGCGATCCGCGCACGCGCCCATGGGTCTCTTGAAGTCGGTCAGGATGAAGGCGAGCGTGCGCTGCCAGTAGCGGTAGACGCTCACCGTTCCGTTCGCATTCGTTACGTAGAGCAGATCGTGCTGCGCTAGCCTGCCGGCCATCGCGCCGCCGTCGGTCTGCGATGGCAGAATGCCGGGCTGCGAAGCGACGCAGCCGGCGAGCATGGCTCCTAGAGCGAGCAGCGCTCCAAAACGAAAGCGGGGGTCAACGGTCATCCGAGCACGTCCTCTGGCGGGATAACGGCCTTCAACGGAGCGGCATTCAGGTCCCCGGGCGGACGGCTCACTTGCTTGGTTGCTTGGCCGCTCCGACGGCACCCGTTGCGGGACGCGGGGCGGGTATGCTAGCATGGGTCTTCTGGAACGGACCGGCGGTCCGTTTTATTCATGTTGTGGTAGACTACTGAATGGCAAAGAAAGAAACGCGCGTGATGGTCGTCCTGGCGTGCACCGAGTGCAAGCGCCGGAACTACAACACGCAAAAGAACAAGCAGAAGACGACGGACCGGCTGGAGCTCAGCAAGTACTGCCGCTTCTGCCGCTGTCACCAGACCGCACGAGAGACGCAGATAGGGCGGTAGCTCAATTGGTAGAGTCCTGGTCTCCAAAACCAGTTGTTGCAGGTTCGAGTCCTGTCCGCCCTGCCAGTCTTCGGAAGATGAACCTTTGGTGAACGAACAGCAAAAGAGAACGGCCCAGGCCCTCGGGCGGAGGCGATTTCGTCCGCGGTGTGATCGCGGAGCTGCGTCGCGTCACCTGGCCGACGCGCGAGGAATGGATCTCCGCGACGATCCTGACGATCGCGCTGGTCGTCGGCATCGGCCTGTTCACGTTCGTTCTCGACCAGCTCTTCGGATGGCTCTTCAGCGTGATCCATCCGGTCACCTCGGGTAACGTGCAGCGATACCGATGTACGACATCGGAACCGCGAGACCGCCGTTCGAGCAACGCCGAGACGCTCGCCGAACGAGGCCGTCATCGACGATTCGCAGATGGGCGACGTCGTCGGGCGCGACGTGGAAACGCTGACCGAGGAGCCGCTCACCGAGGAAACGCCGACCGAACGAGATCGCTCGGACGGCGAGACGCCGACGAAGACGATCGGCGAAGCCGAAGTCGAAGAGATCGCAGGCCGACCGACGGCGAGCCGCGCGGCCCAAGCCGAAGGACAACCGCAACTGGTTCGTCGTCCACACGTACTCGGGCTACGAGAACAAGGTCAAGGCGAATCTCGAGCGCCGCATCCATTCGATGGGCATGCAGGACAAGATCTTCCGCGTGCTCGTTCCGATGGAAGACGAGGTCGAGTTCAAAGACGGCAAGCGCAAGATCACGCCGAAGAAAGTTTTTCCGGGCTACGTTCTGGTCGAGATGATCATGGACGACCAGTCCTGGTACGTCGTGCGCAACACGCAGGGCGTCACCGGCTTCGTCGGCAGTCCGGGCCCGGGCGAGAAGCCGGTGCCGCTGCAGGACAAAGAAGTCAAGACGATCCTCAAGCAGATGGGCATCGAGGCGCCGAAGCTCAAGATCGACTTCAAGAAGGGCGACCGCGTCAAGGTCACCTCGGGACCGTTCTTCGACTTCACCGGCGTCGTCGACGAGATCGCGCCGGAGAAGGAACGCCTGCGCGCGCTCATCTCGATCTTCGGCCGCGAAACGCCGGTCGAGCTGGAGTTCTTCCAGGTGGAGAAGGTCTAAAGCTACGTGTACTTCGACGCTCGGACGATGACCCCGGCGTCCGGTGCGCGAGATACAGAGGGGGAGAAGCATCGTTCCGATGCATCGCTAAGGAGAGCATCGTGGCTAAGAAAGTCGTAGGCAAGATCGGCCTACAGATTCCGGCCGGCAAGGCGACGCCGGCGCCGCCGATCGGTCCGGCACTCGGACCCTACTCGCTCAACATCATGGATTTCTGCAAGCAGTACAACGAGCGTACTGCATCGCAGGCGGGCATGATCATTCCGGTCGAGATCACCGTCTTCGAAGACCGCACGTTCACGTTCATCACCAAGACGCCGCCGGCGTCGTTCCTCATCAAGCAGGCGCTCAAGATCGAGTCGGGCAGCAAAGAGCCCAACCGCAATAAGGTCGGCAAGCTGACGCAGACGCAGCTCGAAGAGATCGCCAAGGTGAAGATGCCCGACATCAACGCCAACGACATCGAGGCGGCGAAGAAGATCGTCGCCGGAACGGCGCGCTCGATGGGCGTCGAGGTGGAAGCGTAAGATGCCGCAACATCACGGAAAACGATTCAAGACGCTAGCGCAGAGCTACGATCGCGCCAGCAGCTCTTCTCGGCGCCCGAAGCGATCGCGCTCGTCAAGAAGAACGCCAACGCGAAGTTCAACGAAACCGTCGAAGCGCACATCCGGCTCGGCGTCGATCCGAAGAAGAGCGATCAGAACGTTCGCGGCACGGTTCTGCTTGCCGCACGGCACGGGCCGCACGGTGCGCGTCATCGCGTTCGCCAAGGGCGACAACGCCAAGGCCGCGCAAGAGGCCGGCGCCGACATCGTCGGCGATCAGGATCTGATCGATCGCGTCAAGGCCGGCTTCACCGAGTTCGACGTTGCCGTCGCGACGCCCGACATGATGGCGCAGGTCGGTAAGGAGCTCGGCCGCATCCTGGCGCAGAAGATGCCCAACCCGAAGGCCGGAACGGTGACGCCGAACATCGGCGGCGGCGATTCGCGACATCAAGGCCGGTAAGGTGGAGTTCCGTCTCGACAAGACGGGAATCATTCACACCATCGTCGGCAAGGCGAGCTTCGACGAAGCAGCAGCTGATCGAGAACGTCACGACGCTGCTCGATGCGATCGTTCGTGCCAAACCGGCCGCCGCGAAGGGAACCTACCTGCGCAGCGTCACGCTGGCGAGCACGATGGGTCCGGGCGTGAAGGTCGATCCGAACCGGGTTAAAGCGACCGGCCTAGCTTCGTATCGTGAGCGCCGCGTTCGTAACGGCAGATCGCAGGCGACGGCTTGCAATGACGGCCGGCGCGGCATTGGTTCTTTGCGCATGTGCGCCGGCGGCGATCGCGCCCGAGCGCTTCTCCATTCCGCCGCTCGCGCTGCACGGCGCGCCGCGCGTTGCGCACCCGGATCGCAGTCCGTCGTGGATGGTCCACAGCGATAGCGGCCAGACGCTGCTCTACGTATCCGATGCCGGCGCCGGCGACGTCTTCGTCTACACCTATCCCGGCGGGAAGAAGGTCGGGACGCTCAGCGGTTTGTCCGACCCGACGGGCGTCTGCAACGGCGCGTCGGGCGCGATTTGGATCGTTGAGTCGTCCGCCTCGAAGCTGGTGAAGTATCTGCACCGTGGCACGAAGCCGGTTGCGACGCTGACCGTGGTTGGTGCGCAACGGCTGACGGGCTGTGCCGTCGATCCGGGAAGCGGGAACCTCGCGGTCGCCGATCTCGGCGGTGCGGCTGCAACCGGCGGCTTGTGGGTCTTTACCAAAGCGCAGGGTACGCCCAAAGAGTATCAAGGCGCGCAGATCGCCGCCGCATACTTCTGCGGTTACGACGCTTCGGGGAATCTCTTCGTGGACGGCTTGGACAAGACGTATGATTTCGACCTCGCCGAGGTTCCGGCCGGCGGCTCAAAGCTCCAAGCCCTGCAGCTCGATACGGCGATCGAATTTCCTGGCGGGGTGCGCTGGGATGGGCAGTACGTGGCCGTCGGAGACCAGGCCTATCAAAACGGGCACACATCGGCGATCTATCAGCTCAGTGTTACCGGGTTGAACGCGACGGTGAAGGGCACGACGATTCTCAACGGTAGTTGCGACGTGCTCGGATTCTCGATCAAGTCCGGCACGGTCGCGGCCCCCGATGCCTGCCAGAACAACGCAAGGTTCTTTGCATACCCCGCCGGCGGAGCGCCGACAAAAACCCTGATGGGATTTCAATATCCCGTCGCCGCCGCCGTGAGCGTAGCGAGATAACTAATGAAGATAATCCTTGTGGTCGCTTTGCTGTTGGTGCCGCTTCCCGCCGGCGCCCAGGTCTCGAAGTCGGTCGTAACCGACGAGACTCAGCTTCCGCGCTTTGCCTACCCGATGCCGACTCCACCGTCAACCTTGCTCACCGCAAGCGATGCGGCATTCGCGCCGTTTCTCGCCGCGGTCGAGTCCGACGTTGCGAAGACGCTCGCGAGCTACGACATTGAGGACAAGTCGACGCTGCGCGACTATCTGTCGACGCAGTTAGCCGGAAAGGTGCTCAACGGCGATGCCGCCGGCGTGCGCTCGACGGTTGCGCAGCTGCGGGGCGCCGAGACGAAAGCGTCGAGCGCCCTGCTCGCGGGAAGGCTGCAGCTTGCCTACGTTTCGGGAGACTTCGCGGCGCAGGATCGCGTGGCGGTTAATGCGCTTCCATGGGGCACGGTTGCCGATTCGGTGAAGGGGATGGCGGCCTTCGAACCGATCGCGACGAGCGACGCGATCGTCGCAGAGGCCGGGCACGATTTGGATCCGATCGCCGCCAAGACGGGGACGCTCGACGGCCCTTCGGCGCGCGAGCTGGTTCAGCTGCGCGCTCAGCTCACGCTGCTGCCGCTCCTCGCGCAAGATGCGAAGATTCTACAAGCGTACATTGCGGCGCATAACGTTACCAAGCCGGATATCTGGGCCACGCGCGACGTGACGCTGAAGGCGTCGCAGATCAAAGCGCCAGTGCGGGTCGGCATCCTCGATTCGGGCGTGGATCCGAAGGATTACCCCGGATTGATGTACGGCGGCGCGTCGGCCGCACAGCACGGTCTCGCCTTCGCCGACGACGGCGCACCGTCGAGCTTGGATACGTACCCGTTGCCTCCCGACGTCGCCGCCGACTATCCGAAGCTCGTGAAGGTGATGACCGGGCTGAGCGATTTGGGCAACGGCATTTCATCGCCGCAGGCGGCCGCGGCGGCGGCCTACATGCGCTCCATGAACGTAACGCAGCGCGAGGCCTTCGAGCGTGAGATGGATTTTGTGGGGGAGTACTCGCACGGGTCCCACGTTGCCGGGATCGCGTCGCGGGGCAATCCGGGCGCGCGGATCGTCGTGATGCGCTTCGACGACAATCTTCCGAATCTGCCGTTTGCGCCGACGACGGAGTGGGCGAATCGAATGGCCGACGATTTTGCCGCGATCGGCGCGTTCCTTCGCGCGAAGAACGTTCGGGTCGTCAACATGAGCTGGGGCGATCAAGTGAGCGAGTTCGAGCAGTGGCTGGCGAAAACCGCATCGATCAGCAGCGCGCAAGAGCGCAAGGCGAAGGCGCAGGAGCTCTACGCCATTTGGCGCGGCGCGATTGCGAAGATGATCGCCGATACGCCGGGGACGCTCTTCGTCGCGGCGGCCGGCAACGGCGATAACGATGCGAGCTTCGCGCAAGACGTTCCGAGTTCGCTCAACTATCCGAACTTGATTACCGTGGGAGCGGTGAATCAGGCGGGAGAGGCGACGAGCTTCACCAGCTACGGCCCGACGGTGGCGGTCTACGCCGACGGGTTTCACGTACCGAGCAAGATACCGCAGGGGTATATCGTTCAGTTTTCGGGCACCTCAATGGCCGCGCCGAACGTAACGAATCTCGCGGCCAAACTCTTCGCGCTCGATCCGAAACTCACGCCGCAGCAAGTTCGCGACCTCATCGTCCGTGGCGCGACGCCGGTAGCCGGGTCAAATCTCAAGCTCATCGATGCCAAGGCGAGCGTTAAGCTACTGAAATCGCGGTAGCGTCGAGCTTTACGTGTACACGCCGCGCGAGTTTGAGGTAACCGATCGAGCGTGGGCGCTGGAGCTGATCCGGCGCTATCCGTTCGGCTTGCTGGTGACCAGCGAGGGTGAGTATCCGCGCTCGACGCACCTGCCGCTGGTAGCGCAGGAGCGTGATGATGGCATTTGGATCGTCGGACACGTTGCACGGGCAAACCCGCAATCGCGCTCGATTCTCGCCGGGGCTCCTGCTACGCTGATCTTCCAAGGTCCGCACGCGTACGTCAGCGCTTCGTGGTATGAGGAGCCGTACGCCACCGTGCCGACCTGGAACTATACGGCGGTTCATGCCTGCGGCCGGTTGCGCGAGTGCGACGCGTGGTACGCGCTGCGGCTCCTCACCGAACGCGTCGAAGGCAGCGGCGCCGACGCATGGGACCCACAGCGGCTCGACGCCGATTACCGTGACGGGCAGCTGCGCGCAATCGTCGCCTTCGAGCTGCGCGCCGAGCTTCTCATCGCCAAGGCGAAGCTGAGCCAGAACCGCACCGAACCCGACCGGCTACGCGTTACCGAGCAGCTCGCGCGCTCCGACGATCAGACGGAGCGCGAATGCGCCGATGCGATGGCGGCGTTACGGCCCTAGATTACGGGCCTGCGCCGAGTGCGCGTAGGCGGCCCTCGAGCTCGGCGATTCGAGCGTGCGATTGCTCGGCATCGATGTGATCGTACGCGGCCGCGGCGCTGCGGGCGATTGCCTTCGAGCAGCGCGCGCTCGTCTGCCGTAAAGGGCGTGCCGTCGCTGCGTGCCCCGTAGAACACGAAGCCGAAGACCGCGCCGCGCATCAGCAGCGGCACGACGAGCGAGGGCGCCTTTGCGCCGCAGGGCAAAATCGTCTCCGCGCGCGGCCGGCCGTCGAGCACGATCGGAGCTTGCTCGGCGCGCAGCTCGACGATGAGCGGATCCTCGGGATCGATACGCTCGGCTTCTGCGACGCGTCCAGCCGCGATCGGCGGCGCGTACGAATGCTCCGTCCTCGCGCTGCGCGAGAAATAGCGCGTCCTCGGTGAGTCCGAGCACGCGCGACCGGTTCGTAAACGAGAAACTCGACCAGCGTCTTCTTCGGACGACGTATTGGCCAGCGCGCGCGAGGCGTGGCGCAGGGCCTCCTCGGCGCGTCGCTGATCGCGAAAGAAGACCGTGTTGAGGAGAGTTCTCGACGCGGCCGTGCAGCGCGTTGAGCGAAAAGCCGATAAAGAGCGCGGCGAAGAGGCTGACGTAAATCGCGGGACGCGTGCTCTCGAAGACTTGCTGGCCCACCATTCGATAATGCCGAAGACGAGCAGCAATCACCGCCGTCACCGCGCCGTAGATGGCGGCGCGGCCGATGGCGAAGCGAAAATCGAGCACGCGTTGCGAGAGGAAGCCGTAGACGACGAAGATCGAGCCGGCCAGGCCGAACCACGGCAGCAGCGCGTCGGTCCACTGCAGTAAGATCGAGCAGCGGCACCGAGGTGTTGCCGACGAGCGTGCTCAGCACGTTGCGCGAGCGCCCAGGTGAGATCGAGCAGTCGGCGCGAGCGCGATGCCGGCGATAACCCAGTAGACGCGGCCGCGAGCGATAGTCGGTCGCGCCCGACGCGATGTACGCAAGTCCGGTCAGGACGACGATGAGCAGCAGCGCAGTCGAGAGATGCTCTCGATGAGCAGCACCGGCCCGGGGAACCCAAAGCGCTGATAGACGAGCCAGACGATCGGATCGAGCCAGGCGAACGAACACGAGCACGGAGAGGCCGATCGCGGTGCCCAAGAACCAAGGCCAGGCGCGTCTCGGGGCCGCCGTAGAGGCGTTGCGCGAAGATCAAGATCATCAGCTGCGCGGCCGGATAGACGAACTGAATGGCGACGTAGCTGACAAAACTGATCGGCCAGGCGGCGAGATCGAGCGGGGTCTCGTTCACCTTGATCAGCATCAGCATCGTGTAAAGGTAGAAGGCCAGCGTGATCGGCCGCGGTCGCATCAGGAAGAGCGCGCTGGCCAACGCCAGCGAGAGGAAGAAGCAGAGCGGCGTGCCGACGTACGCGCGTGAGCGTGGCGCGCGGCGGAATAATCGGGCGGGCTCGCCGTAATGACCGTATCGAAGGTGCGCCCGTTGCGCGTGACTTGCACCGGGATCGTCGTTTTCGCGTGCGCTCCGCGCAGCAGCGCGAAACGCTGCTGCGGCGTCGAGCGCGCCGAGGTTGAGGCGATCGCCGGTCTGCAGCGGGACGGCGGTCGAGGATCGCGCCTCGACTTGAACGACGTTGTCGTTGTGCTGGAAGAGGATCGGAAAGAAGCCCAGTTTGCGTCGAGTTGCCTTCGACGACGACGAAGACGATGACCATGACATCGTGCCGATCGCGACGACCGCGAAGGAGAGCCGCTCGCAGACGAAACGCGATCGGCGCTGTCTCACAAAGCCGTTAGAAGAACGTGACGCGTCCGGTGCGTGACGTCGTAGACTCCACCCTTTACCTCGATTCGCCGCTCGCTACGGCCTCGGCGATGATCGTCGGACCGGCCGGTCATGGCGGCAACGTTGAGCTTGACGTTCTCGGCGACGGCGTTCTCCGATCCAGTCGCCCGGGGTCGCCGCGGACGTTGCGCGCCGGCGGGGCCGAGCTTGCGTCGACCAACTCCTGGATGTAGCCCGGCTGGGTCGGTGCCGTCGCTGACGTAGCCGACGGCGGCGCTCACCGCGCCGCAGTTGCGAGTGGCCGAGGACCAGAATGAGCCGGATTTCAGAACGGCGACGCTGAACTCGATCGAGCCGAGGTTGTCCTCGTTGAGAAAATTTCCGGCGACGCGCACCACGAACAGACGGCCGGGCGGCTGATCGAAGATCGTCTCGATCGGCACGCGTGAGTCGGAGCAGCCTAGGACGACGCGAAGGGGCTCTGGCGCTCGCCAACTCGGCGCCGCGCGCCCGTGGGCTCGGATTGCGGCGCGCCGGCGACGAATCGCGCGTTGCCGGCCTTCAGGAGCTCCAGCGCTTCGGCGGCGGTCTTAGCTAGGGCATCTGCGAGCAGACGGCTTCTCGCCAAAACCCTTGCGTTCCCCGGCACTCCTGTGGTAGTCTAGCCGACGGCTCCAGAGACCGTAGCCGGCCGTAAGGCCTTAATCTTCGACGAGAGTCGAAGGCCACCGAGGACGCGAAGGCATCGAGAAGGTCACGGCACACGTCGATGCCGGCTTTGAATGAGCGCCCTCGATCGGGGCGCTTTTCATTATCGTACGCACGTCGTAGAGCTGGAAGCAGAACGTCATGCCGACCGCACGTAAAGAAGCCGCCATCGGAGAACTGACCGAGAAGCTCGCCGCACGCGCAGAACCTCTTTCTGACCGATTACCAGGGTTTGACCGTCGCAGAGATCACGCAAGCTGCGCGGCGAGCTCCGTAAGGACGGCAACACCTACTGCGGTCGTAAAGAACACGCTCTTTCGCATCGCCGCCGGCGACCTGGCCGGCCAGCTGGAGTCGTTTCTGGCCGGACCGACGGGCATCGTCTTCGCCGGCGTCGATCCGGTCGCGCCGGCCAAAGCGCTCAAGACGTTCAGCGACACCGTCAAGAAGGTCGCCGTCAAGGCCGCCTACATTGACGGCCGCGTCGTCGACGCCAAACAGGTCGAGATCCTCGCCAAGCTTCCGCCCAAGCTCGAACTCATGGCAAAGCCTCGTCGGTACGCTCGCCAATCCGCTGCGCGGGCTCGTGACCGTGCTCTCCGGAAATCAGAGCGGTCTCGTGCGCGTGCTCAACGCGATTGCGCGAGCAAAAAGCCGCCGCATCACCGCATAACGCTTAATTAGAGAAGATACGAAGTATCATGGCAGTTGCCGAACTCATCGACCAAATCGATAAACTCACCGTTCTCGAGCTGGCCGACCTCGTCAAGCAGCTCGAGGAGAAGTACGGCGTCTCGGCGGCCGCGCCGGTCGCGATGATGGCCGCGGCGCCCGGGCGCCGCCGCTCCGGAAGCCGAGAAGACCGAGTTCGACGTGATCCTCGCCGAGATCGGACCCGAGAAGATCAAAGTGATCAAGGCAGTCCGCGAGCTCACCAGCCTCGGGCTCACCGAAGCCAAGGCGTTCGTCGAGAGCGCTCCCAAGGCCGTCAAAGAGGGCGTCACTAAAGACGAAGCCGAGCAGGTCAAGAAGAAGCTCGAAGAAGCCGGCGCCAAGGTCGAGATCAAGTAACGACCGCAGCGAACACAAGCGTTCCGGCGTGGGTGCAACTGCTGCCGCTGGTCGTCGTGGTTGCGGTGCTCGCCATTCGTTTGATACGTCCGCAGAAAATCAGCGTGACCCGGATGTGGATCACGCCGATTATTCTTTGCGGCGCTGACCGCGTGGGTGATCTACGCGCAATCAACGTGCTCAACCCGGCGCCGCCGCTGGAGATTGCCGCTCGGCCTGGTCGTCGGCGCGCTCGTCGGCGTGCCGTTCGGCATTCTGCGCGGCATGCACACCGACGTGCGGCCCGACCGAGCGGCACGGGCGTGATGTACCTCGGCTCCTCGTGGGTGACGATCGTAATCTTCGCCGCCGCGTTCGGCCTGCGCTAGGCCGTGCGCGATGATGATGCCGCAGCGCGGCAGCCTTTCGGGCACGATCGGCGACGCTTTGCTGGCCTTCGCGATCGCCTTCATCGCCGCGAGCTACTTCGTGATCTTTCGCAAGTACGAGCAGCTCGTAGCCGCAAAGCCGTCGGCGTAGATTCATAGACGCGATCCCGATTCGAGCGGATTGCGGGACAGCTCGCGTGCAGCGGTAAGCGCGGCATCCTCGTCCCATAGAGCACCGAGCGGAACGATTTCGTCGAATCGCTCTCCGAGCACATGTCGGAGCGTGGTAACGACCCGCTCGTACTCTTGGCGCTCGGTATAGTCCCGCAAGGCGCCGAGCGCCGTGAGCCGCGAGTCGACGAAGCCGAGCAGCATCGTTGCCTTTTCCAACCGCGCCGCGCCGTAGCGATCTTCCGAGGATCGCTGCAGCGTGGCAATCGCGGCGACGTGCTGGAGGGCGTAGGCAGTCAGCACGGTGGCGCGCGCATCGCGCGCCGCTTCGAGCGCCCGCGTCGCATAAGCGCGGGCGTCGTCAAAACAGTCGAGTGCTACGAGATAGGCCGTGATATTCGTGAGGTCAACGGCCTCGGAACGACGGTTCTGCGTCGCAGCGTGACCGACACGAGCCTCCTCTGCTCGATGCAGGGCTGCCGCAGCGTCGCCCGCGGCAAATTCGACCTCGGCGAGATGCCCTGCAATCGACGCGGCGGGCCTCTCGAACCCGAGTGCGGCGTAACGTGCGAGTGCCTCATTGTAATAGCGGCGAGCACCAGGAGGGTCGCCGGCCCGCGAGCAGGCGGTGCCGAGGTCACCGAAGACCAGTGCCTGCAAGCGGCGATTCTGAAGGCGCTCGGCGGCAGCGAGCGCGCTCTGCAAATAGGCTTCGCCCTCCGACCACTTACCAGTTGCGGTAAGCGCACTGCCGGCTGCATGCTCGGCACGGGCCACTTGCAACTCGTCGAGCACCGAACGCAGCCGCAATGCCTGTTCCGCCGATGCAAGCGATGCTGCCGCCTCGCCGAGCGCGCCCGAGAGCTCCGCCTCGGCGATGTAAAGCTGAGCGAGCTCATCGGCGCGGGTTTTTCCCGTAACCGAGTCCATCGCTAGACGAACCCAGCGCCGTCCTTCGAGCGGAGAGAGCGAATACCACAACCGCGCTAGCGCCCCGGCAAGAAGACATCCAGCCCGCAAATCGTGGCGCTCCCCGAGCGACCATCGGAGCGCAGCACGAAAGTTGTCGATCTCGGCCTGCGCTTCGCGAAACCACGACTGCTCTGCCGCATCGTACCAATCCCGATCAAGACGCACTGCGACATCGAGGAGCCCAATCGCGTGGCGACCTTCCAGCGCATTTCGCTCTCCTCGCTCTGCGAGCTTTTCCATCGCATATTGCCGGGTCGCTTCGAGCAGATGGTAGCGCGCGCTACCATGTGGAAACTCGACCATCACTAACGATTGGGCAATCAGGGACGAGAGCAGCTCTAATACGTCTTGCTGCGGGATGGTGTCGTCGGCACAGACCGCTGTCGCCGTCCGGCGCGTAAATCCGCCGGCAAAAACGGCGAGACGATCGAAGAGCAGCTGCGCCTGAGTCGAGAGCAGGGCATAGCTCCAGTCGATCGCCGCGCGCATCGTTTTGTGACGCGGCACCGACGCACGGTGGTCGCCCGTGAGCACATCGAAGACGCGATCGAGATTCTCGGCGATCTCTCCGGTAGAGAGGACGCTCGCGCGCGCGGCCGCGAGTTCGATGGCAAGCGGTAAACCGTCGAGACGGCGGCAGATCTCGACCACGGACTGCAGATTATCGTCCGTTAGCTCGAAGCGCGAATCGGAAGCGCGAACGCGATCGGTGAAGAGCGCGACGGCGCCGTACGCCGTTGCGTCTTCCGGCGACATCTTCTGCGAAGGCACCGCAAGGGAAGGTATTCGATAGGTCCGCTCGCCGGTGAGGCTCAGGGGTTCGCGAGTCGTCGCCAGTAACGCAATGCCGGGAGTTTCGCTCAGCAGCGACCCCGCCATCGCGCGCGATTCCGAGATTACGTGTTCGCAGTTGTCAAGGATGAGCAGTAACTGCTTTTGCGAGAGATACGCAACGAGCGTATCGAGGAGCGTACGGCTGGAAGACTCCTGGACGTGGAGTGCGGCCGCGACGGCGTGCCATACCAGAGCCGGATCATTCAGCGGCGCGAGTTCGACATACCAAACGCCGTGCCGGAAGCGGTTAAACGATCGCATCCCTACCTCGATAGCGGCGCGCGTTTTCCCGGCCCCACCGGTTCCGACGATGCTGACCAGCGGGGAGCTTTCCATGAGCTGCATGATTTCACGGACGACATCGTCGCGCCCGACAAAGGAGGTGAGTTGTCGTGGGAGATTGTGCCGCGGCGCCAAGTCCGATTCGACCGGACGCGAGCCGCGCGCGCGGCGGGCGGAATTTTCGAGCGCCTGCCTCGCTTGCGGCGAGAGCGCGAGTGCATCGGCGATTCGCTCCAGGGTCGCTCGGTACGGCGCCTTGCGATAACCGCGCTCAAGCGCGCTAATAGCTTGCATGCTTACGAGCGCGCGGTCCGCCAGAGTTTGCTGCGAAAGGCCGGCTTGCACCCGAAACTTCTTGAGCAGGACAGCCAGCTCGGCGGTCCCCTCCGCGTCTCGCGAGGACGATCGGCGTGGTTCCAGCTCAACTCCCCGGTGCTGGTGCGATTCCGATCGGCGGATTGGTTGGACCATCCAGTACGTTCAACTGGTACTCGATGGTGCCGGTCAGGCTGACGGCGTCGATGTAACCGGCGGCATCGGCGACCCAAAGATTCTGCGGATCGCTGTTGTCGAAGTTCACGTTCGCCGGTGCGACGAGGCAGCCCGAGCATCCGACTCCCGTAACGAGCGCACACTGCGAAACGCCGCTACACTTATAAATGCCGGTCAGCTGATCGACGTAATACAGATTCTGGCTCCGATCGAAGGCAAGGCCGCCGGCCTTTAAGATTCCCGACACGATCGGCGTGCCGTGTCCCCTGCAGCGTGAGAACTCGACGATCGACCCGGTCAGTGTCGCGGGGTCGTTAAAGCTCCAGTAGCAGTTCCCGTTTGAATCGATTGTAATGCCTTCGCCCTGGAGAGAATCGCGTCCGTACGTCAATCTGCGCGACGGTTCGCTCTGACGGTTCAAGTACACGCTGACGCTGCCGGCGCCGGCTCCCGTAGTGGCGCTGTTTGAGACGGCGGCGACCCGCCCATTGGAGGTGACGGCGACGTTGACCGGCACTTCCCCATCGTCATCGAGCGTGGCGACCGGGCCCTTCGGTCCCCGGCGCGCCGTGCGATAGACGAGGACGTTTGAATCGCCGGAGTTTGCAACGTATAAGCGGCCGGCCGGCGTAGCGACCATTCCCATCGGAGCGGAGAATCCCGAGGTCAACGTTTCATAACTGGTCAGCGTCGGGCTTCTGCGCTTGCGCTTATAGACGGCGACGTCGTTTCCCGACGGTTGGGATGAATACATGAAATCGTTGCCGTAGAGATGCGCCGCAGGGCGCATGGATGACGGCGCCGCTGCATACGACGCGGGCGTCGGAGTGCCGGACGAGCCATCGGCGCATCCGCTTGCTGCGAGGCCAAAGGCTAGCCAACATATAAATGGTCGAGCCGTGAAGCTAAACATCTAAAACGACCTTCCTTCACCGCGCCGATCGAACGCCGGGGTAACACCGAACGTTCTACGGGCTTCCTGCGATGCCCCTCGCACGACGCGCTGAGGAGGCGGCCCCCTTCTCAAAGCCGCCTCCTCTTTTGCCCTTCCGACCGTAGGAACTAGAAGATTGAGTTCTTGAGATCGGACATCATAACGGAGTAGTCGATGGAACCGAGGCCCGAGGGCACATCCCAGCCTGGTGCGGCCGAGTTCGGGATGCCGTTGCTTCCGTACAGGACGTCGTGGAGGCCACCGATCGGTGCGGTCGTGTCCGGAGGGGGCGCAGACGTATCGTCGCCCGGTTCTCCTGAGGGTACGCAGGCCGTGGAGCCCGACGGGCACGGTTCGTAGTATCCGTAGACGCCGTAGTAGACCGGCGCGGCGAACCCTAGCTTGTTATGGAAACGTGTCTCGAGTCGCGCCCATATTCCCATGGACATCGGTGACGAGAGGCTCGTCCCGCCGACGCCTTCTTGCCCTGCGTTAACGAACACGTCCATCGGGCAACCGTTGTTGTCGGCGCACATCGCGATATCAGCAATCGCTCTTACGCCTCCCGAGGTACAGGCCGCACAGATGCCGTTCGACTGCCAGTACGGTGGAGACTCGAAGGCACTGTATCCGCCGCCAGTTCCTGTCCAGACGTACTCACCATAGTACGAGCCAGGCCCGCTTCCGACGGCATTGGTGTCCAGCGTAGTACCGCCAACGGCGACGACGTACGGCGACGACGCCGGATAGCAAACCTCCGGCGCTCCACTGTTGGGTAGCCCAGTCGCCAGGAGAACCGGGCATCCGGAGCCGTTGTCTCCGGTCGAAGCGAACATCGTCTGTCCCTGAGCTGCGGCCTGATTTAGAAGCTGATCGTCGAGGTTCATCGATCCATCGGTATACGCGAAGCTTTCGGGTTCGCCAAAGGACGAGTTCCCGGCCTGAGTGAGGTCGTCATCGACCCACTTGCTGTACTCTAGCGTAATGTCGGAATCGCTGAGCGAGGTCGTGTCGTACACGTATAGCTGAGAGAGTCGCTCGGCCATGCCGCTCGAGATCTGCGTGTCGAGATCCCACTCGTCGAGACCCGACGTATCGGTACTGGGATTGCCAACCTCAACGGTGGAGTACGGTACCCTCGGAAGCGCCCAGAACTTCTCGGCCGTACGCAGATCCTTAACGACCTGGGTCACGTCGCCTTCGGCCATTACCGCAATCGCCGTCTTCGCACCGGTGTGCAGTTTGGCGGGAACGTCGTACGCGACTTGGTATTGCGGGGGACCGTATTCGCCGCCAACGCAGACGCCATTGACTACCTCGAGGCACGGCGGTGGCGTGCCGGCGGTCATCGGGCGCATATGCTGCGACTTCATGAGGTGAACATGCATCTGATAGGCGTTCGTCAAGCCGAGCACTGCAGCCACAAGGCCTCGAAACTTCGCCGGCACGAACGCGGGGGTCACGTTACCATAGACGACGTCTCCACCTGATACAGTGCCGCGCATGGAGGTATGGAACGCCGTCTCAACCTGTGAGGCCGAACCGAAGCCGCTGACGATCAAGTGATTCGGATCGATCCGAACCTTCGTAAATCCTTGTTGCCTGAGATATGACGCGACAGACTGCGCCTGGCTGAACGTTGGGTTGTACATCGCCGTAAACTCTGCCGGGGTCAACCATTTGCGAAATGCCGCGTGACCGGGCATGTATTGGCTCGCTACCAGCGCCCGTGCACCCGCGCGATCGCGCATGTAGAGACCCACTACGACATGCAGGGGCTTCAGGTTCGGCAGCCTTTCCGCTTTAGCCGATCCAGTGCCGACAAGGGCTTTCACCGGGATAGCATGGGTCGCCGTCGCGGCCCAGCCGCTTGGGGCCTTTCCCGTCGAGCCGGGGGCCGATGCCGCCGAACCTGGGAGGCTTGCACCCGGCGGCAGCGGTGAGGTGGCGTTTCCGCTGCAGGCCGCAGTCCATGTTCCCACGGCCAGTGCAGCAAACAAGAGAGACTTTTTCATCGAAGCTCCTTACTTATCGGATGGCACGCGCGTGGCGTAGACGCGCTCGCGGCTAGCCTACCAATCCCAGAGGCGCCGGCGCTTCAGACAGACGGCAGTGTGTCAAAAAGTGTGTGAATTGCGCTCGCCGAGTCGCTTGGGCGCAGGACGAACTACCGGGATTCCTACCTTAGAAGACCGCGGTTGCGACTCCGACGCGGATGAGGTGCGACTTACTGGACCAGACGATCTTCTTGGCAATCGTAGTTCATCCGCTCGCCCGCGACGACGTCGGTAGCGCCGGCCTCAAACGAGCATGTGTCGCCGTTGGTCAGCTGCACGCCCCAGGGCTCGCCTTTGGGCTGAAGCATTGTCGTCGTCGCGTTGCCTTCGCTCGGAAGCGGTTTCTTGAGGGTCAGCAGCACGACGCGCCGGCTAAACGGCGTCTCGGCGCAGGCCGCGACGAGCGAGTGGGAGCTCCATTCGAAGCATGGATCCCAGGTGTCGTTACCGATGAAGCAGCGCCACGCGTCGGCGCGGTCGGTCGTCAGCGAGTGACTCCAGCACGAGCCGGAAGCCTTATGCGCGACGGCAAAGCCGTGGCGCAATCCGTTCGACGACCAGGGTTGGTAGATGCTAACCGTCGTTTTGGTCGCGGCAGCGGCAGCGAGCGAGGTGCTCAGTGCCAGCGCGCAGAGTAGTGACATCGCACCGCGCGTCGATCGTCCTTCGACACGAGCCGCTCCGCGGCTCGGCTCAGGATGACACATTGGAACTCGCTTCGTGCTCGCCCTTCGACTGCGGTGCTTCGCACCTTCGCTTAGGGTGACACAGACCGGAGTGACACAAGTTAGCGCAGGAAAGCGACGAGCAGCAGGGCGACGATGTTGAGCACCTTGATCATCGGGTTGATTGCGGGGCCGGCGGTGTCTTTGTAGGGATCGCCGACGGTGTCGCCGGTGACTGCGGCCTGGTGCGCGATCGAGCCTTTGCCGCCGTAGTTGCCGTCTTCGATGTATTTCTTGGCGTTGTCCCACGCGCCGCCGCCCGACGTCATCGAGATCGCGACGAAGAAGCCGGTGACGATCGAGCCGACGAGGATGCCGCCCATCATCTGCGCGCCGGTGTCGTCCGGGAAGACGCCGAAGTACGAGAGCAGCACGACGAGCACGCGGAACGCCGACCGGAATGAGCGCCGGAACGATCATTTCGCGTAGCGCGGCGCGGGTCACGATGTCGACCGTCGTCGCCGTAGTCGGGCCGCGCGGTGCCCGCCATGATGCCGGGAATCTCGCGGAACTGACGGCGCACCTCTTCGACGACGGCGCCGCCGGCGCGTCCGACCGCCTCCATCGAAAGCGATGCGAAGAGATAGGGCAGCAAGCCGCCGATGAAGAGCCCGTCAAGCACGAACGGATTGCCGATCGCAAAGAGATTGCGCACGCCGTCGGTGCACGCGGCCGTCGGCGTGCCCGGGCACTTGTGGTTGATGAGCTGCTGTAGGAACGAGGCGAAGAGCACGATCGCGGCGAGCGCGGCCGATCCGATCGCGTAGCCCTTGGTGACGGCCTTGGTCGTGTTGCCGACGGCGTCGAGCGGATCGGTGACGTCGCGGACGTCGTCGCGGCATGTCGGCCATCTCGGCGATGCCGCCGGCGTTGTCGGTGATCGGGCCGAACGAGTCGATGGCGACGATGATGCCGGCCATCGAGAGCATCGACATGACGGCGATGCCGACGCCGTAGACGCCGGCCAGCGCGTAGCTGACCAGGATGCCGACGACGATGACGATGCGCGGGAAGCGCGGTCGCCTGCATCGAGACGGCGAGGCCGGCGATGATGTTGGTTGCGTGACCGGTGACCGACGCCTTGGCGATGCGCGCGCACCGGCGGGAACTGCGTGCCGGTGTAGTACTCGGTGATGAACGTAATGAGCGCCGGTAATCACCACGCCGACGACCGCGCAGATGAAGATGCCGTGCGGCTGACGCGCCGGCGGCGTCCGGCAAAGACGTTGCGTTCGCGACGAAGTAGAAGCCGATCAGCGCGAGGACGCCGGCGACGATCATGCCGCGATAGAGCGCGCGCATGATCTTGCGCTCGTCTGCACGTCGCCGACGCCGACGAAGATCGCGCCGATGATCGAGGCGACGATCGAGACGGCGCCGAGCAGCAGCGGGAACGTCGTCGCGCCGGGAAGCGTCGATGCCGAAGAGCAGATTGCCGAGCAGCATCGCGGCGACCGTCGTGACGCAGTAGGTCTCGAAGAGGTCGGCGGCCATGCCGGCGCAGTCGCCGACGTTGTCGCCGACGTTGTCGGCGATCACCGCCGGGATTGCGCGGGTCGTCTTCGGGAATGCCGGCTTCGACTTTGCCGACGAGGTCGGCGCCGACGTCGGCGGCCTTCGTGTAGATGCCGCCGCCCAGACGCGCGAAGACCGAGATCAGCGAACAGCCGAAGGCGAGGCCGACCATCGCGTTGAGCGAGGTCGCGGTGTCGCCGTCGTTGACGTTGAGCAGGATGCGCGTAGTAGCCGGAGACGGCGAGCAGGCCGAGACCGACGACCAGCATGCCCGTGACCGAGCCGCCGCGGAACGCGACGTTGAGCGCGGGCGCCAAGCCGCCGCGCGCGGCCTCGGCCGTGCGCACGTTGGCGCGCACCGAGACGATCATGCCGATGAAGCCGGCCGCGCCCGAGAGGATCGCGCCGATCAAGAAGCCGATCGGCGGCCTCCTTGCCGAGCGTCGGGGCGAAGCAGAATGACGATCGCGAGCACGATCGCGACGATGCCGACGGTGCGGTACTGGCGCTGGAGGAAGGCCATCGCGCCTTCTTGGATCGCGGCGGCGATCTCGCGCATGCGCTCGTTGCCGGCGGGCTGCGCGAGCACCCAGAAGGTGAGCGCTATGCCGTAGAGCACGGCAAGGGCGCCGCCGATCAAGTCCGGCTGCGATCGCTGTCTGTGCGGTCATTCCTATTCCTTAAAGTTCAAGCAAAAATACCGGCCCGGAGGGGCCGACCGGCTTGCCTACTCCGGCGGGCACGCAAGTCCTATCGTGCGGCTCTCGCCGAAAAATCTCTCCGTCGCTTAATGAACGAAACAGGCGTCCGCGTGGTTAAGGCGGGCCACCGGCGAAGCTGCTCGATCATGAGCGGTCCCGAGAGCACCGAGTTTTTGGTGGTGGGCTGCGGCCCCGCGGGGCAACGGCCGCTCGGAGGCGGCGTCGCGGGGGTGAAACCGTCGTGCTCGAGCGCGACGCGGTCGTCGGCGCAAAGCGCGTCTGCGCGGCCGGACTGCGTCCGGGCTTCTGCAAGACCTTCGATCTGCCGCGCGAGATCGTGCATTGCGATACGCCGCGCCTTGCGCTCTTCGACGCGCGCGGCGGCGAGCACGAGATCTTCATTGGCCCCGGTCATACCACCACGCGCGAGGAGCTGGACGGCACGATGGCGCGCTGGCGCAAGCCGCGGGCGCAGAAGTGCGCACGCAAGCGCTGCTTCGGAGCATCCGTCGCGAGCGGTGACCGGACGGTCGTCGAATACGCCGATCTCGCGGCCGGGGTGCGGCGCACGATCGGCGCGCGCAACGTCTTCTTGGCGGTGCGGCGCGACGGCGCGGCTCGACTCATCCGGCGTTTGGGACGGCTGGCCTGGGAGCGCTGGCGCGACGGACTGCTGACGACGCTGCAGTACCGCGTCTATCTCGAACGGCCGGCGGCGGCGGTAGCGTATCACACGCTCGAGCTGCACTACTACACGGCGCGCGACGGGCGTCAGATCATCGCCTGGATGTTTCCCAAACGCGATCACCTGGCGATCGGTCTGGGCGTGATGGGAAAGATGCCGGCGCGAGCCGCTGCGCGCCGAGCTCGATGAGTTCACCGAAGCGACGCGCGCGCGTCTCTATCCCGGAGATCGCGCGTGCGCGCGTCAAAATCGAAGGGCATCTGCTCTACGGCGGTATGCCGCGGCCCGCGTGTTGCCGACTGACGGAGTATTGGTCGGCGGGACGGCGGCCGGGCTGGTGGACGCGACCAACGGCGAGGGAATCTACGAAGCGGCGATGAGCGGACGCTTTGTCGCCGACGCGGTGGCATGCGCCGGAACCGACGGGCAACGTGCGACGACCGCTCGCTTCGGCGAGCTGATCGAAAACGATTTGCACGCGACTAGCGCATCGCGTGCGGCTCATGCGCTACCTCGAAAAGCGTCCGAGCCGCTTCACTCGTGCTCTTCAAACAGCTCGCGAGGACTCCGCGTCTGGCCGAGGTAATGCTCAAGGAAGATTACGAGCGCACGTGAGCGATCGACTCTACCTCTACCGGGAGGCAATGCACTTTCGGGCTCCGCACCGTCGCGTGCCGTGAGTAAGGCGATGCTGCGCGCCGATCCCGCCCGCCGTTACACCATCGACGGCGCCGCCTTCACGCGCGAAGAGGTCATCCATCGGTACCTACCCTGGTCAAGTATGTCGCGGGCCGCATCTTCGTCAACCTGCCGTCGAATGTCGACATCAACGACCTGATCAGCGACGGCGTCTTCGGCCTGATCGACGCGATCGAAAAGTACGACGATGCGCGCTCGGTGAAGTTCGAAACGTATGCGATCACCCGGATAAACGGGGCGATTCTTCGATGCGCTGCGTTCGCTCGACTGGGTTCCGCGCACGGTTCGCCAGCGGCGCGCCAGGTCGAACGGGCGTACGACCGGCTCGAAGTCGAACTCGGACGGGCATCCGACCGACGACGAGCTCGCCGCGCGGCTTGGGGTTTCGCGGCGCGAGCTCGATCGCCTGATGCCCAGCGGGCTCGCGGCACGAGCGTCGTCTCGCTCGAGGAACGCTGCCGAACTACGGGGACCACGAACTCTATCTTCGAGATACGATCGAGGACGTTGAGAGCGACGTAACCGGGAGATCGAGCGCGACGAGCTTCGTCGCGAGCTCGTGCGGGCCGTCGAGCGATCTTCCGCAGCAAGAACGGACGGTAATTCGACGATACTACTTTAACGGCGACACCCTCAAGCAGATCAAGGACGCGCTGGGCGTCTCGGAATCGCGCGTTTCGCAAATCCACGCCCGGGCAGTCGTTCACCTGCGTCAGCGGCTGCGCGCGTCGGGCGAGTAGGCGCCGGCGAACAGACGGTCTAATACAGAGCCGAGATGCGCGCGGTTGCACTAATTCTGAGCGCGGCACTGCTCGCCGGATGCGGGGGAGCCGTGACACCGCTCGTTTCCGGCTCGAAGCTCAGCCCCGCGGCTCTTGGTCGTGCCGGTGGCGACACGTCGAAAGCGACGCTCCTTTACGTTGCGAACGCGAGCGGCAGCGGCGGCGACGACGTCTACGTCTACTCCTTGCCGGGCGGTAAGCTCGTGCAGACGTTGTGGGGGTTGCCGGGTATCGGCGACCTCTGCACCGACATCGCAGACGACGTCTTCGTTCCGATGGGCGACTCGCTGGCGATTCGAGAGTACCGTCACGGCGGCAAGAACCCGATCGAGACGCTCGCCGATCCAAAAGGTTCGGCCACGGATTGTTCGGTCGATCCAACGACCGGCGACCTCGCCGTTGCCAACGACTGCACGCCGTCGACGTGCAATCACGGGAACGTCGCCATCTATGCTGCGGCGCGCGGTAAGCCGAAGTATTACACGCCTGAGAGTCTGACGAACGAGTATTATTGCGCATACGATAACCTCGGCGACCTGTTCGTGGCCGGGACGGCGATGAACGCGTTTGCGTTAGCCGAGCTTCCGAAGCAAGGGAAGCGCTTCGCTGCCGTTTCGATCGGGCAGTACATTCGATTCGCGGGAGGCGTCAAATGGGACGGGAAGCATTTGGCGATCGCCGACCAGTTCGCTGAAGTCATCTATCAATTCAACATCCGGGGAGGGGTCGGAAAACGCGTCGGCACGACCCGGCTCGACGGCATGAAGCATATCGAAGGGTACTCGATCGAAAATGGAACGGTGTACGCTGCCGATGCAAACGGGCCCGACGTCGCCTTCTACCACTATCCGGCGGGCGGGAAGCCGTTCAAAAAACTCTACGGCTTCGATATTCCGATCAGCACCGCGGTGAGTTTGGGGAAGTAAGCTCCGGTTCAGTTCTCGCCGTCGAAGTAGTCCAGCTCCGGGTTGGCTCGCACGATGATCGAGTCGAGGCAGCGAACGAGCGGTACCGGTGTGTCGAGCAGCAGCTTATCCGAATCGGGATAGTAACAGGCTTCGACCGCTTCCGTGCGGCCCAGGAGCAGCACCGTCGCGGGCGCGTCGCTCTCGTTGAGGAGTTGATGCGTTCCGCTTTCGCCGACCGGCAACGCGATGAAGTCGCCTTTGCGGCAGCGGAGCGTTCCGGCTAAGGTGCGAACGCTCGGCGCGCCGTCGATAACGAAGAAGAGCTCCTCTTCGCTTGCGTGGCCGTGCAGCGGGCAGAATCGCTGTCCGGGATCGAGCGTGCTGACGCGGTATCCGAGGCGTCGCGCGCCGATGACGAAGCCGACCTCGGCGTCGTGACAGGCGTATTGCGGTGGCTGCTCGACACGTTCGACGCGCTCGTCCCGAAAATCGAGCTCATCGAGATTGATGCGAAGTACCTCCGCACCGGCGGTCGCGTAGAGAAGCCGATAGAGCGCCTCGTAGGCGCCGGAGAGTAACGAGTGACCGCGGCCGAGTAGCAATCGCTCGGGATTCTCGCGCAGGATTCGGCGCAATCCGAGCGCCGCTTTGCGTGCATCGGCATCGGCATTGCACGACGGCAGCGAGATCGCACCGGCCGGCGAACCGACGAGCGCATCGCCGGCGATTACCGTGCGCGACGCGGGAATGGTAATCGCGAACTCGTCCTCGCGCCGTTGGTCGGGGAGGCGAATCGCGACGATACCGGGCGCGAGCCGCTCGCGATGCTTCGGGTGCACGATTACGCCGGCGCCGAAGCGCGCGGCGAGCTCGGCGGCAGCGTCTTGCCGATCCGGCGTCATCACGACGATGCGCGATACGCTGCCGAGGGCGGCAATGGCCCCGAGCGTGGCGTCATCGAACGCAAGCGGATCGACGAGAACGTTGCCACCCTCCGTCATGAAGAGATGGCTCGCGGCGACGAAAGGCGGCTCGGAGAGCGGTCGAGCAAAGAAGTAGGCGTTTGGTGTGGAAAGCGGCTGCAACATCGTTGGCGTAGTACGGACTTCGCGGTTGCGGCCCTCCTACGTCTTCGGCTCACTTGGCGTTGGAGGTAACCGCATGCGAGAAAGGGACGCATATGCCGAGACCCAGATTCTGCCTGCGCTTGCCGTGCTGGTGCTGCCGGCCTTTCTGGCCGCGCTGCCCGGCCGTTTTCAACTGATGCCGCGCGAGTATCCGTTCGCGACCGGTGCCGCGCTCGCCGTTCCGATGCTCTTGGCCGGGTTCTTTCCGAGAGTTGCAGTCTTCACTCGGATAGAACGGTACGTGTTGGCAATTGCGATACCGCTTGACATCGGTGTGCAACTCGTGTTGCTCGCGCTGCTATTCGTCCAAATGGCGACGCCACATTCGGAAATCAGCGGAGTGACGCTGCTCTCGACGTCGATCGCGATCTGGGTAAATAACATCGTCGTCTTTGCTTTGGCGTACTGGCAGATCGATCGCGGCGGACCGAGCCGGCGCGCGAGCGGATGGCACGGCTGGGCCGACTTCTCGTTCCCGCGCGGCGATCCGGAGGATGGCCTGCCGGCCGATTGGCGCCCGAAGTTCGCCGATTACCTCGCGCTTGCGTACAATACCGCGACGGCGTTTAGCCCGACCGACGTTCTGCCGCTGCGGCCGCGGGCGAAGATGTTGATGACGGTCGAGAGCTTCATCTCGCTCGTGACGGTCGTCGCCGTCGGCGCGCGGGCGATCAACATCCTGGGCAGCTAATCGCGGCTGCTCGGCCCGCGGGCGAGCGCGCAATTTGTGTGGGTTCGTCCCACACTTGTGTGTTCCGCGGTCCTGGGGAACCCCGATATGATTGATTCGGCCGGTTGGGTTCGGCCGGAAAGGATATCGGATGAGGATCTTGGGGTTCGTACGATCTGCAATTTGCGGCGGTGCGGCCGCATTGGTGCTGAGCGGTTGCAGTGGAGGGCAACCGGTGAGCTCGCCTACGGTGACGGGGCAAGCGCCGGCGCTGGAACGCCGCGCGGCCGGCGCTCTTCCGGATGCGGTTACGCGCGGGATTTACGTCAGCAGTGCGACGGGCGTTCTTGGGTATCGCGGCGGCAATCGCGATAATCGGCCACCGATTTGCACGGTGAAAGGCGCTTATCCCGGCGGAATCGCCGCGGACAGTGACGGCAATCTCATCGATACCGACGGAGGCACCCACACCATCGGCGTCTTCAAGGGGCCAAAGATGTGCGGTCGCAAGCTCGGATCGATCGACGACCCCTACGGTCAGCCGTCCGACGTTGCGAGCCTTCACGCCGCGACGGGGATCATCGCCGTCGCGAATATTTTCGACGGCAGCGATGCGGGCAGCGTCACGGTGTGCACGCTCTCGAGCGGTTGCACGAAGAATCTTACGATCAGCGGTATGTACGAAGTCGCCGCCGTTGCCTTGGCCGCGAACGGCGATTGCTGGGCGTCGGCCACCAACGCGACCGGCGTTGCCACCTTGACCTACTTCAAAGGCTGCGCGCTCCCCGGCGCAGTGGCGACCGGCTACCGGAACGCGTACTACGGCGGGCTCGACATCGATGGAAAGGGACATCTGCTGGCGATCAGCAGCTTTGATAGCAAGCTCTACGTTTACAAAGGCTGCGCGCCGGCATGTACGTTATTCGCCGGCCCGTTCGCGCTCCACGGCGAGGCGTTTTACGGCCACCTTAACAAGAACTCGACCCGGTTTGCGACGTCCGATTATCAAACGGCTAGCATCGACGTTTATACCTACAGTCCGAAGAGTCTCGAATACTTGTATAGCTTCAACAACGGATTGGACACCTCGAGCCTGATCAACGGCGTTACGTATAACGGTCGTGCGGACCAGTAGCGGCAGCAACCGAGCTCGCGTGCTTCCGAGGCCCTCTCGTCGATAAGACCAACGCTTAGCTGCTACTTCTGCAAGCCTAGGATTTAACGGAAGCGAAGCTTAGCCCGCGCGTCTCCTTGCGGACGAAATAGCCGAGGATCGCGAGCACGAACACCGAGAGAAGCACGAAGGCGGCGACGATGCCCATTGCCGCAGCGTAATTCGGAGCGCCGGTTGCGAGCGGAACTCTGGTAGCGAGAACGGCCTCAAACTGTGCGACGCCGGCGGCGATGAGATTGCCGAGCTGATAGGTGAAGCCCGGGAACGTGCCGCGAACCTCGGCGGGCGAGAGCTCGTTGAGATGCGCGGGGATCACGCCCCAGCATCCCTGCACCACGAACTGCACGACGAAGACGCCGAGCGCAAGCAGCGCGACGGTCGGGCTCAATGTCCAAAGCGGAATCGCGCACGGCGCCGAGCGCGGAGCAGATCATGACGACGACGCGGCGGCCGAAGCGTTGCGAGAGCGTGCCGAAGAGCGATCGCTGCCGACGATCGCGCCGAGCGCGGCGACGATTGAGAGCAGCGAAGTGCTGCCGGTCGAGAAGCCGTGCTGCTTCTGCAGGAACGTCGCGTAGAGATCTTGCGTGCCGTGCGACATGGCGTTGAGCGCCGGCCATGAAGGCGATCGCGTAGAGGAAGAGCGGCCAATGCTGCAGCGATCGACCGCAGTAGGAAGTGTCGGCGGCGACGGAGATGCGCTCGGCGCGGCCTTCCAGCCAGACGGGCGACTCCGGCACGCTCGAGCGGATGTAGAAGATCAAGCAGCGCGGGTAAGCACGCCGATGACGAAGAGCGCCGCGCCAGTCCCAGTGCGTGAAGGTGAAGACGACGTAGTAAGACCGCCGCGCCAGCAGATAGCCGGCCATGTAGCCGCTCTGCAGCAGGCCGCTGTAGAATCCGCGGCGGTTCGGCGGCAGCACTTCCATCGTCAGTCGCCGCGCCGAGTCCCCACTCGCCGCCCATCGCGATGCCGTAGAGCGCGCGCAGAACGAGAAAGACGGTGAAGTTCGGCGAGAACGCGGTCAGCAGCTCGATGAGCGAGTAACAGCGCGATGTCGATCATCAGCGGGCGTGCGGCGCCCGTAGCGGTCGGCGAGCCAGCCGAAGAGCAGCGCCCCGATCGGGCGGCACATGAGCGTCAGCGTAATGCGCGAAGGTGACTTCGGCGATGGTTCGATCGAACGTCGTCGCGATGCGCGCTGACGACGAAGGTCAGCAGAAGAAAGTCGAACGCGTCGAGCATCCACCCGAGGAAGCTCGCGACGAACGTTCTTCGGGCAGCCGAAGTCACCGGCGGCTGACGCGCCGGCGCTACGGCGGAGCTAGTCGGTGACGTCGTCGGTGAAGGTGTGGGCGAGGGCGTCGGCGTCGTGCCCGGCGGAAGCTGCGCGCCGTAGAGCGCGAGCAGCCAGATCTGCGTGTGGCGGACGGCGACCCTCGCGGACGCGTGAAGGCAAACTGCACGGTGTTGCTCTGCGGCGTCGTATACTTTGCGTAGCTCGCCGATGATACTGATCGATGCGCTTGCCGCGCAACGTCGTTTCGTTGAAGAGCTGCAGCGCGAAGATGCGTCCGGTGTACTGCAGCGGCGGGAAGCGTGTACTGCACCGAGGCGCCGCCGTTGAGCGTGAAGTCGGTGTTGCTCTGCAGGCGAATCGCGACGACCGGCGTGACGCGCATGAAGCAGCGGATTCGGGATTGTTCATCGTCGGCACGTCTTTCGGCAGCGGCTCGATCTTGCAGCGTCATCGTTCCGCCGGCGTCGGCGTCGGCGTCGCGCGATGTCGCTCGCTGTCGTCGCTATCGTCGCTCGTCGGACGAGGCGCTCGGCTGCGGGGTCGGCGTCGGGCTCGCGGTCGGCTTGCGGCGATCGCGCCGGGCGAACCCTGGCGCGGAGTCGGCATGTTGAAGGCGAGCGTGCAGCTGTACTGCGTGTTGAACTGCTGCACGACCGGACACTTCATGCCGCTCGGACCTTGCGCCGATCGGGTACTGCGCTTCGTTCGGTGCGAGCGTCGCGCCGGGGTTCGGTGCAAGCTGCTCTTGTCCGTTGGGGCCGACGCTCGGGCCGGATGAGCCTGCATTGCCCATGCCGCCGATTCTGCCGGGAAGCCCGGCATGCCGCCGCCGTTCGCCATCGAGCCCGGTTGCGAAACTGGCGGCGTCCATGCCGCCCATTCCGCTGTCGAGGCCCGAGCCCTGACAGGAAGCCAGCGAGAGAGCGAGCGCCGCAAATACGACGCGAACGTCAATCTCATCGTATCTATTTCTTCGCCTCGACTGCTCGATTGTAAGTTCTTCGACGAAAGTGTCCAACAAAACCGTGCGCTTCTGCTTCGATGCCGCGCTCGTTGACGTTCACCGTACCGTCCGCAGACCTCTTGTTTGCCGGCGACTAGAATGTAGGGCACCTTCTGCGTCTTCCAGTGTCGGATCTTGTAGCCGAGTTTCTCATTGCGTTTCGTCAACCTCTACCCGGAAGCCCGCCCCGTCGAGGCGCGCAGCTACCTCTCGAGCATATGCCGCTTGATCCTGAGAAATGGCTGTGACGACGACCTGAACCGGCGCCAGCCAGGCCGGGAAACGCGCCCGCCGTAGTGCTCGATGAGAATGCCGAAGAAACGTTCCAGCGAGCCGGCGAGTGCCCGGTGGATCATCACCGGGCGGTGGTCCTGGCCGTCGGCGCCGCGGTACTTCAGCTCGAAGCGAGCGGGCAGAACGAAGTCGACCTGCACCGTGCCGAGCTGCCACGGGCGGCCGATGGCGTCGCGCACGTTGATGTCGAGCTTGGGGCCGTAGAAGGCGCCGCCGCCCTCGTCGACGTCGTAGCGGCAGCTCGTAGCGCTCGAGCGCTTTGCGAATCGCGTCTTCGGCGACGCGCGTCGGTCTCGCCGCGCGATCGCCGCCTCGCGCGTCGAGAGCACGTACTGCGAAGTCGGTAAAGCCGAAGGCTTTCATCAGACGCAGCGCCTCGTCGAGCGTTCGCTCGAACTCGCCCTGCAGCTGGTCGGGCGTGCAGAAGATGTGCGCGTCGTCCTGCGTGAAGCCGCGCACGCGCGTGAGCCCGTGCAGCACGCCGGAGCGCTCGAAGCGATAGACGGTGCCGAACTCGGAGAAGCGCAGCGGCAGATCGCGATAGCTGCGCAGGCGGCTCTTGTAGATGAGAATGTGGCCGGGGCAGTTCATCGGCTTGAGCCGGAAGCGCTGCGTTTCGACTTCGATCGGTCCGAACATATTCTCGCGCGAAGTTTTCGAGGTGTCCGGAGATCTCGTAGAGGCGTTCGCTGAACGACGTGCGGCGTGACGACCGGCTGGTAGCCGCGCTCGCGCAAGCCCTTGCCGAATGAAGTTCTCGATGATCCCGCGCACGATCGCGCCTTTGGGATGCCAGAAGACGAGATCCGCCGCCGGCGTCTTCCTCGATGGAGAAGAGATCGAGCTCGGCGCCCAGCTTGCGATGGTCGCGGCGCTGCGCTTCTTCGAGCGCGCGCAGATAGGCGTCGAGATCGGCTTGCGTCGTACCACGCCGTGCCGTAGATGCGCTGCAGCATCGGCGTTGTGCTCGTCGCCGCGCCAGTAGGCGCCGGCGACGCTGGTCAGCTTGAACGCGCCGATCTCGCCGGTGGAGTCGGCGTGGCCGCCGCGGCAGAGATCGGTGAACTCGCCGATCGTGTAGAGCGTGATCGGTTCGCCCTCGGGGATCTCGCGCGCGATCTCGACCTTATAAGGGTTGCCGGCGAAGGCGTCGATCGCGTCGGCCGCGGCGTGACCTCGCGGCCGGTCATCGGGTAGTCGGCCGCGACGATCTCGTTCATCCGGGCCTCGAGGCGGCTCAGGTCGTCGGGCGTGAACGGCGTCGGCGCGGTCGAAATCGTAGTAGAAGCCGTTCTCGATCGCCGGGCCGATGGTCGGCTTGGCATCGGGAAAGAGGTCCTGCACGGCGTAGGCGAGCACGTGAGCGGCCGTATGGCGCAGCTCGGGCAGAGCGAAGGCCGGCGCGTCGTCACTCTGGGCGTCCGCTTCGTCAGCGGCGCGGCTTCGGCGCTCCGCGGCTCCGAGGCCTTCGGGGAGCCGGCCTGGATGCCGCTGCGGAGGTGCTTAACGTGCAGGTTAATCGGCCTGCGATTAAACTAGAGCGTACACTTCGACCAGAGGAGTTGTTCTGTGAGACGATCCTTCGTTCGCGGGCTGACTACGGCTCGCCCTTGTGGCCGCGCTGACCGCTGCCGGCGGTGGCGGCAACCCAGCTGACCGGAGCGGGATCGAGCTTCGACTACCCGTTCTTCTCGAAAGCCTTCTACATTTACAGTCAGAAGCAACCCGACGTCACGGTCAACTACCAGTCGATCGGCAGCGGCGGCGGCATCCAGCAGTTCACCGCTAAGAACGTCGACTTCGGCGCGACCGACGTTCCGATGAACGCCGAGGAGCTCGCACGCGCCGGGCAGCCGGTGCTGCAGATCCCGGTGGCGCTGGGCGGCGCCGCGATCGCCTACAACCTTCCCGGGCGTCGAGCGCGACGATGCGGCTGACGCGCCAGGTGCTCGCCGACATCTATCTGGGCAAGATCGCCAAGTGGAACGATCCGCAGATCGCCAAGCTCAACCCGGGCGTCAAGCTTCCCGACATGCCGATCGTCGTCGTTCACCGCTCCGACGGATCGGGGACGAGCTACATCTTCACCGACTTCCTGAGCCACGTCTCGCCCGAGTGGAAGAGCAAGGTCGGAACCGGCAAGAGCGTCTCGTGGCCCGCGCCGAGCGCCGTCGGCGCCAAGGGCAACGAAGGCGTTGCGGGCCAGGTCCGCAGCACGCCGGGCGCGATCGGCTACGTCGAGCTCGCCTACGTGCTTGAGAACCAGATGCCGGCGGCGACGCTGCAGAACCGGGCCGGCAAGTGGGTCGCCTGCTCGCCGGAGACCGTGCGCCGCGGCCGCGGCGACGAAGCCGAACGTGAGCGCGACGAACTTCTCGATCGTCGACGCAGCGGGTGCGAACTCGTATCCGATCTCGGGCTACTCGTGGGTCGTCGTCTACAAGAAGCCGGCGGACAAGACGCGCGGCAAGATGCTCTACGACGTGCTGACGTGGCTGGTCGGACCGCAGGGGCAATCGAATGCGAAGTCGGTCGACTACGTTCCGCTTCCGGTGAACGTGCAGAACGCCGCCGTCGGCGACGCTTCGCCAGATGCAGCGGTACGCTTCGGCGCAGGCATGACGGCTGGGACGGAGCCGCGATTTCGGCGCGTCGCGCGATTCGTTAGCCCCGCCGACCGCGGCTTCGCCGCGGTCGTCTACGGCGGGAGCATTCTGTTTGCGCTGCTGATCGTCGGCGCTCTTCGTCGAGCTGGTGCTCGGCTCGTGGCCGTCGATCGTTGCCTTCGGACCCTCGTTCATCTGGAAGAGCGCGTGGGATCCGGTCACCAGTAAGTTCGGCGCGCTTCCGATGATCTACGGCACGGTCGTGACGTCGCTGATCGCGATCGTCCTGGCCGCGTTCGTCGGGATCATGGCGGCGGTATTCCTCGCCGACTTCGCGCCGCGCTGGCTGGCGGCGCCGCTCTCGTTCATGATCGAGCTGCTGGCGGCGGTGCCCAGCGTCGTCTACGGACTGTGGGGACTCTTCGTGCTCGCGCCCGTTCGTGCGCACGACCATCGGGCCGGTGCTTGCAAAAAGTTCTCGGCTGGACGCCGCTCTTCTCGGGCCCGATCTACGGCGTGGGGCTGCTGACGGCCGGCATCATCCTCGCGCTGATGATCGTGCCGACGGTCACGGCGATCTCGCGCGACGTCATCGCCGCGATTCCACGCGACTTGCGCGAAGCATCGATGGCGCTGGGCACGACGAGATGGGAGACGGCCACGCGCGTCGTGCTGCCGGCGGCGCGCGTCGGCATCTTCGGCGCGTGCGTCCTGGCGCTGGGGCGCGCGCTCGGTGAGACGATCGCGGTGACGATGGTGATCGGAAACCGGCCGCGAGATCTCGGCGTCGCTCTTCGCGCCGTCGTATACGCTGGCCAGCGTCATCGCCAACGAGTTCACCGAAGCGACGACCAACATTTACATCAGCGCGCTCATCGAGCTGGGACTCATCCTGTTCGTCGTGAGCATCGTCGTCAACGCGCTCGCGCGGCTGATGATCTGGAGCGTTCGGGGCTCGAGCGAGTGAGCGTGCGCCAGCCTGCGGTACCGGCGAGCTCGGCGCTAGCACGCCGCGCATTCGGGTCGCTCGGCACGGCGCTCGGCGCTGCTCTGCGCGGCGATCGCGGCCGGCGCGCTGCTGGTCGATTCTCGGCTACGTGGTGGTCCAAGGCGTCGGCGCGATCAACTGGGCCTTCCTCACGCAGCTGCCGCATCCGATCGGCGTTCCCGGCGGCGGCGTCGGCAACGGCATCCTCGGGCACGTTCATCATCATCGGTCTGGCAACGGCGATGGCGGTGCCGCTCGGTTTGCTGACCGGGATCTATCTGGCGCTCTTCGGGCGCGGTCCGATTCCGGAGGCGCTGCGTTTTCTCTCCGACGTGCTCTCGGGCGTGCCGAGCATCGCGATCGGCTCTGTTCGCCTATGCCGTGCTCGTCGCGCCGCTCAAGCATTTCTCGGCGATCTCGGCGTCGTTCGCCTTCATGATGCTGATGCTGCCGCTGCTAGTGCGCACGTCGGAACAAGCGATTCGCTCGGTGCCGCAGACGGTGCGCGAGGGCGCGCTCGCGCTGGGCATGTCGAACTTCCGCGCCACGGTGTACATCGTGCTGCCGACGGCGCGGCCGGCGATCATCACCGCGCTGCTGCTGGCGATCGCGCGCGTCACCGGCGAGACGGCGCCGCTGCTCTTCACCGCGTTCGGCAGGCAGTTCTGGGAGGCGAATCCCAACCACCCGATGGCGGTGCTCGCGCTGCAAGTCTTCAACTATGCGATCTCGCCGTATCCCGAGTGGCAAGCGCAGGCGTGGGCGCGGTGCGTTCCTGCTGGTCGCTCGCGGTCCTCGTTCTTGAGTCTCGGGGCGCGCCTCATGCTGCGCCGCGCGATGCGAGGGCTCGAGAGTTGACGGCGGTCGCGGCGGCAGTCGGCGAAGCGTGCTCGCAACCGACGACCTGAGCGCGTACTACGGCGAGCGGAAGGCCGTCGGCAGACGTTTCGATCGGATTTCGCGCGCAAGGCGGTGACGGCGCTGATCGGTCCGTCGGGTTGCGGCAAGACGACGATGCTGCGCTGCCTCAACCGGATTCACGAAGTCGGCTTCGACGCGCGCGTGCAAGGGCCGCGTGCTGCTCGACGGTCAGGACATTTACGCCGGCGACGTCGATCCGATGTCGATCCGCCGGCGCATCGGCATGGTCTTTCAGCGTCCGAATCCGTTCCCGACGCTCTCGATTCTCGACAACACGCTGGCGTGCGCGCCGAAGCGGGCTCGAGCCGGCGCGCAGAAGCTGGAGCGTCGCGGAGAAGGCGCTGCAATCGGCGGCGCTGTGGGACGAGGTCAAGGACAAGCTGCGAAGCAGCCCGCTGCGTCTCTCGGGCGGACAGCAGCAGCGACTCTGCATCGCCCGCGCAGTTGCGGCGGAGCCCGAAGTCCTGCTGATGGACGAACCGACGGCCTCGCTCGACCCGATTGCGACGGCGGTCATCGAAGAGCTGATGGCGTCGCTCGCCGAGGAGTTCACGATCGTTGCCGTGACGCACAACATGCAGCAGGCCGCGCGCGTCTCCGATTGCACCGCGTTCATGCTGGCCGACGAAGACGGTATAGGCAAATTGATCGAAGTTGATGACACCGCTAAACTTTTTACGAAGCCGAGCGATAGCCGAACGGAAGATTATATAACGGGCCGGTTCGGGTAGAGGCGCAAACGGCGGATCGGCGAACCGGGTGCGTCGAGCTCGCAGGAGGTCGACATGCGGTGTATCATCGCCTTGGTCTTTTGTTGTTATCGCCCTTCTCGCCGCGTGCTCCACGAACACGATTTTGCAGAGCGCCAACCCGGCGAGCGCGACGGAGATCAAGCACGTGGTCGTCGTGCTTCAAGAGAACCGAAGCTTCAACACGCTCTTCATGGGTTTTCCGGGAGCCGTTACCGCGACTTTGGGCCCGTGCGCCGTACGGAAGTGGGCGCCGTGGTGCAAAGGCGAGCCGATTACGCTCAAGCCGGTGAAACTGGAGAGCTCCGGTCCGCCGCTCGGTAAGGACATCGGCCACGAGCACCACGACTTCGTGGCGGAATGCAATCGCGATCTATCGACGGGGATCTGCCGCATGGACGGCTTCGATTTAGACCGGCTCGGCGTGAGCGGCAATCAAAAGTACGCCAAAGTCTATCCGTATCGTTACGTCGAACGCTCCGCGACGAAACCGTACTGGGATTTAGCGCGCCGTTACGCCCTGGCCGACCACATCTTCTTCACCGACACCGCCGCCAGCTTCATCGCGCATCAGATCATCATCTCGGGCACGGTCCGGCTCGACTCAAAACGATCGTTGACCGACGAGCCGGACGATTCCATTTGGGGCTGCGACGCGTACGGGGGAACGCGGACCCCGGTTTTGCTGGTCGACGGACGCGAAATTCGCCCAGGACCCAGCACGCATTTGCCTTTTCCATGCTTTACCGAGTATCCCACGATGGCCGACCTCCTCGATGCAAAGAGCGTTTCGTGGAAGTACGTCGCGCCGATCTTCGGATCGCAGGGCGATTTGTCGGGTGGCGTTTGGAACGGCTTCGATGCGATCAGAAAAGTGCGGGACGGCCCCGACTGGAAGAAGCACATCAGCCGGCCGAACCTGAAATTTCTTCACCGATCTCAAGAACGGCGCGCTCTCTTCGGTCTCGTGGGTGATGCCCACGATCGCCGACTCGGATCATCCGGCCAGCGGTTGCAACGGCGGCCCTCGGTGGGTCACCAAGGTGGTCAACGCGATCGGCACGAGCAAGTATTGGCAGGATACCGCGATCGTCATACTCTGGGACGACTGGGGCGGATGGTACGACAGCGTTGCGCAGCCGGAAGTCAACTACACCAGCCTCGGTTTTCGCGTGCCGATGATCGTCGTCTCGCCGTTCGCGCGGCCGGGGTACGTCTCGCATACGCAGTACGAGTTCGGCAGCGTCTTAAAGTTCGTCGAGGATCGATTCGGGCTCGGTTCGACCGACGCGACATCCAACTCGATGGACGACGCCTTCGACTTCACGCAGGCGCCGCTGCAGTTCAAGGCGGCTTCGCTCCCGCCGGTGCTCAAAGCCTGCGAGCAGGAACAGCAAGATACGCTCAGAGCGCTCTTCGAGCGCGAAGGGATGCCCGACTACGGGTAAAGTTCGCCGTTCGTCCTTCGCCCTTCGACTACGCATCGCTTCGCGATGCTTCGCTCAGGATGATGACACTATAACGTTACTGGTCGTCGTCGAGAGTATCGTAGTCGATCGGCTGGCGCTCGAAGTACGCGGCTGAGTACTTGGCGCGTATCTCCGTGAACGGCCGCGGGGCCTGGTGGAAGTCAAAGCAATCCCGTAAATCGTGCGCGCGAACGTCGGTCGTTCCAAGCGAGCCGAGATCGAAGGTCTTCTCGATAAATTTCAGTATGCTGCCGAACTCATAGCGAACGTGCGAGACATGGCCCTGCTTGGCATAGGGTGAAACCACGATCAGCGGCACGCGAAAGCCGTCTTCATAGGAGTTGTAGACGGTCGGCTTGACGTGATCGTAGAATCCGCCCCAGTCGTCCCACACGACGAATATGGCCGTGCTGTTCCAGTATTGACTATTCCCAATCGCGTTGACGATTGAAGCTACCCAGGAGGGGCCGGTGCCGTCATTCTTAGCCGGGTGGTCCGAGTTCGCAGAGCTCGGCGTGATGAACGTGACATCGGAGAGCTGGCCCGCCTGGACGTCCTTCAGAACCTTCGATGACGGCCAGACGACGTTGGCGTAGCTCGGACCCTCCCTAATCGGTTTGAGCGCGTCGACGGCGTGCCACTCGCCGGCACCGTGGAACTCTTGATAGTAGTGCCAACTCACGTACTTGAGGTTCATCAGCCGGAAGATCGAGTTGCGGTTGAAGCAGGGGAACACGGCCTTTCCTTCATTCCCTCTCGGATCGATCGTTTCGACGGTCGTGTCGTGAAGTGAGTCGCAGCCCCCCTGGCGTTTACGGCCCTGAGGATCGGAGGGATTCTCGGCTGCTTTGAGCGGGGAATGATCGCTAATGACCGAGGTGCCGCTGACGATGTATTGATGCGCAGGAAAGCTTGGTCCCTGATTCGTCTGGAACATCCGGTCGGCAAACGTGTACTGCTCGGCGAGATCGAAGTAGGGCTGTACCTGGTTGCGCGGCACGTAAGCGTATGAAGCGACGTCGGCCTGCGGGCACCGGTAGCTGTTCTTGGAGTAACAGTTTTCGGTCTCCGTGTTAAAGCCGTCCATGCGGCCGTTGTCGTCGTCTTGTACCCAGGCCGAGTGCTTATGCGAGAGATCGTACGGCGCGGTTATCGGAGTCGAACGCAGCGCAACGGTTTGGCCGTACTTGTTCTTACCGGACGTAACCGTATCGGCGCCGGGAAGTCCGTTGAAGAGATTGTCTACCGACCGATTCTCCTGGACGATGACGACGACGTGCTCGATCCGGCTCTTATCGGATTGCACGCGCGATAAGACCGATTGAAACGAGGCATCCGAGACGTTCGGAATGCTCTGCGCCCCCTTGGAGGCGGTACCGAAGGGCGAACACGCGCTCATCGCGAGGCTTGCGCCAAGGGAAATCGCCGCCGTCAGTCTCTTTGCACGGAGTTGGATCATCGTTGCAAGATTTGCGGCGCGAGGAGTACTTTGCCCTTCGTAATCGCCGGCGACCGAGCGGCCGCCTTTACTTGGTGCTCACGGCAGCGCCAAGCGGTTCGACGAAGCCGGCGTTGGTGGCATAGTTCGTGGGCGTACCGCCCCCGTCGAAGGGCCAACGGTTCGCGGTGGTCGCGGTATACCCGCACGATTCGTAATCGGGCCCGGCGATGTAGCGCTCCCCGTTTGCCGCGATGACGCCGCCGGCTAAATCGCAGACCGCGCCGCCTTCGTAGTTGGAGAGATTCGTCGTTCCGGTGACGGTTGCGGTGGTGCCGGAGACGGAGAGCCAGTAGATGCACGAGGCCGGCCTGCCGCCGCAGGCCTGATCGCCCAGAGCGAGATATTCGCCGCGACGGTACCATTGAATCAACCCGGCAACGTGCAGGGTCGCTCCGCTCAGCGTTACGAGCTGCGTCGAGCTGCCACCGGCGGGGAGTTCGGCGAAGTAACTCGTGACGCGGCTCGCGTCCATTCCGTCGAAGAAGAGATTGCCCGCGTTATCGTACCCGGCGAAGAAGTAGAGATAGATGCTGGGATTGACATATGGCGTGCCGCTGCCCGAGGCGTTGGCAAAGACCGTTACGTTCCCGGGGCCGCCGCTCGTATTCTCGATGTTGGTAACGGCGAGGTCGTTGGTGGATTTGTTGACGGAGCAGCCCGCCGGATACTCGTCCGCAACGCTCAACGTCTTGAGCAGCGTCCCGGTTCGCGAATAGAGCTGCATCTCGGAGGCCCCGGTGTTTGCGACCCAAACGTTACCGCCGGCATCGGAGCATTCGCCTTCGGGGAAGCTGAGGCCGGTGAGCTGTCCTTTGAGTGCCATATCCGGCATCGTGAAAATGTCCACGTCGTCGGCGCCGTAATCGGAGATGAAGAGCAGTCGCGGTGCGCGTTGCGCATCGGGCGAGATCCAGGATTTGCGGTGATTCGGACGAGCCGCGGGGATCGACCGGGGCGCGGGCGCCGGCACCATTGCATGCCGGGTCGCCGACGACGACTGCGGCGCGAACGCGGAGCCTTGTTGCGACGTGCCGCCGCACGCGGCGAAAGCGACGGCTGCGGCGGCGAACGAGACCGAGATAGCGAGCGTCTTCATGCAGAAGGGTTCAATTCGGTGGCCGCTTCCCCTGTAGGGCAAGGGCGCTCCGTAGGAGTCGGCTCTCCGGCGTTGGAAGGCTCGACGTCGTAGGAGAAAACGGTGGTTTGCAAGCTGCTGCGCGTGCCCGTTCTCGCCGGTCTCAGCTTCGCTGTGGGCTGTTCGTCGTACGCAACGCTCTCGCCGAGCGGTGCAGCGCCCGCGCGCCGCGCCCCGAGCGACGTGCTGCTGCACCATTACATCAAGCACGTCATCGTCATCATTCAAGAGAACCGCAGCTTCGAGAATCTCTTTGCCGGGTACCCCGGCGCCGACGCACCGATGACCGGCTGCGCCAAAAGCGCCGCGCCGGCGCACACGCGAAGCGGCATGCATTGTCCCAACGGCGAGACCGACGTGCCGCTGCACCAGGTGACGTTCAAGAATAATCCCGACCTCGCGCACAATTGGAGCTCGTCGATGCACGATTGGGATAATGGCAAGATGGACGGCTTCTCCGAGTACGGAAAGAAGGGCAAGGACGAAGCCTACGCCTATCTCGAGCGCTCGGAGATCGCTCCGTATTGGACGATGGCGAATCAATACGTGCTCGCCGATAAGATGTTTCCCACCGAGTTCGGCGGAAGCTTTACCGCTCACCTGACGCTCATCGCAGGAACCGACGATCTCGTCTTGCCGTCGGAGGCCGAGGTAAACTTTCCAAACGCGGCACCCGACGATTGCGATTCACCGCCGGGAACGAAGAGCGCGTATCTCACCGAAGATCGAAAGGTTCATTATACGGGGCCGTTTCCGTGCTTCGATCAGTTCAATACGATCGCCGAGGTGCTCGATCGTGCGGGCGCATCGTGGAAGATCTACGCGACGCGCGTTTTGGACGGCGGGTTCTGGGAGCCGTTTGAAGCGATCAAGTACGTGCGCTACGGTCCGGATTGGCCCGGGAACATCATCGCCCCGCAGACCAGAGTGCTCACCGACATCACGAGCGGCAGGCTCGCGTCGGTGAGTTGGGTCACGCCGAGCTACGCGGACTCCGATCATCCCGCCCACCGCAGCGATCAGGGACCCTCGTGGGTCGCCTCGATCGTCAACGCGGTCGGTCAGAGCTCGTACTGGAGCACGAGCGCAATCGTCATTCTCTGGGACGATTGGGGCGGTTTCTACGACAACGCCAAGCCGCCGCAACTCGACTACCGCGGTCTGGGTATCCGCGTGCCCTGTCTGATCGTCTCGCCGTATGCAAAGACCGGGCACGTCTCGGACGTACGGTACGAATACGGCAGCATTCTGCGATTTATCGAAGAGGCGAACGAAATACCCGCGGGAAGCATCGGGCCGATTGAAAAGGGCTATACCGACGCCCGCGCTTCGGGTCTCCAAGATGCCTTCGACTTCACCCAACGCCCGCGGAAGTTCTCGGCAATCCCGTCGAAGTATTCGCGGTCGTATTTCCTGCGCGAGCCGCCCTCCAACGATCCGGTCGACGCGGAGTAGCGACCATGCGCCGTAGCACGTCGTTGCTGTTCATGTTGTCGCTCACCGCATGCACCGGATCCTCACTGCCGGCGCCGACGATGCAGGCTGCAGCACGCTCGGGGGCGGGACCGTTCAAGGCCAATCCGATCCGCCACGTGGTCATCATCGTTCAGGAGAACCGGACGGTCGACAATCTCTTCAACGGTTTTCCGGGTGCCGATACCGTTCGCACGGGAAAGACGTCGGAGGGCCATACGGTAACGCTGCGGCCGATTCACCTTGACGCGTACGTCGCGGTCGCGCACGGGCACTCGACGTTCCTGACGGAGTACGCCCAGGGGGGCGTCAACGGATTCAACCTGGCCAAGACGTGGTGCTCGCACCATCAGCAGTGCAATCCGACCGCATATGGATACGTTCCGCACGGGGACGTGGAACCGTACTGGGAGATGGCCCGCGAGTACACGCTTGCCGATCATCTCTTTCAGACGAATCAGGGACCGAGCTTTCCCGCCCATCAATACTTGATCAGCGGGACGTCGACGATCAGCAAAGATTCGACGCTGCGCGCGGCTGAGAATGCGTCGAAGCCGGACGGAAAGGGCACCGGCGGCTGCGACTCGCCCGCGGGATCGCACGTTCCGGTGATCACGACGGACGGGGAGCAACGCTGGCGGGTCTATCCGTGCTTCGACCGGATCTCGCTGATGGGCGAGGCGAACCACGCCGGAGTCAGCTGGCGATACTATGAAGCGGCGAAGGGCGCCGGAATCTGGAACGCGCCCGATGCGCTGCGCGAGATACGGTACAGTCGTTCCTTCGAGAACGTCGAGGCCCCGTCGTCGCGCGTTCTAAAAGACATCGCGAACGGGGAACTGGCGAGCATCACCTGGGTGACCCCGACGCTGCACGAGTCGGATCACGCCGGTTCGAATAACGGAAGCGGTCCGTCGTGGGTGGCATCGATCGTCAACGCGATCGGTGAGAGCGCGTATTGGAAGTCGACCGCGATCTTCGTGCTATGGGACGATTGGGGCGGATGGTACGATCACGTCGCGCCGCCGATGGTGAACTCGTACGAGCTCGGCTTCCGAGTTCCGCTGCTGGTGATCTCGCCCTACGCCAAGGCGCACTACATCTCGCACGCGCCCCACGAGTTCGGCAGCATCTTGAAGTTTACGGAAGAGACGTTGGCTCTGCCCTCGATGAAGACCACCGATGGGCGCTCCGACGATCTCTCCGATTGCTTCGACTTTGGAGGCGCGCCGCGCGCGTTCACGAAATTTCCGGCGAAGTACTCGGCGCAGTACTTTCTGCACGAGCCCCAGGACGGGAAGCCCCCCGACGACGATTGAGGCCGCCTCCGCGGCCGGAAACGTTTTCGAACGGGCGCGCGTGTAGCATTTGGGGGGCAGGCCGCCTACCTGCCCTCTCGAAACAGATTCGATTCCATATGGAGGAAATCAGTGAAAGTATTTAGCTCGTTCGCGATCGCTCTATTCTTGGCAGGATGCGGCGGCGCGATGAATCCCGCAATCCCGACGTCGTCCACGACGTCGCAATCAGCACTCTCCCGGCCCGACGCCGGCGTTAAAGTCTTCACGGCCAATCGCGACGGTGCGAGCATCCTGGGCTTCTCGAATAAGGCTACGGGAAATGCATCGCCGTCGGTGACGATCGCCGGTTCGAAGACGACGCTCGACTCTCCCGACGCGCTCGCGGTCGATTCCAAAGGGAACCTCTACGCGGCGAACGACGGCGCCACTGAGGTGGTCGTCTTCGGACCGAGCGCCAACGGCAACGCCAAGCCGAAGCGAACCATCGGCGGCTCGAAGTCGAACCTCGGCCCGACCGAAGGCCTGTTCGTCGATCACTCCGGCAATCTCTGGGTGACCAACTATATCGGCGACGCGGTGACGGAGTATGCCTCCGGCGCGCACGGAAACGTCGCACCGACCGACACGATCAGCGGCAACAAGACGCAGCTGAGTCTGCCACTGGGAATGGCGATGGATAAGCAGGACCGGCTCTTCGTAGCCAACGGCAGCGGCAGCGACGTGCTCGCTTTCGCAAAAGGCGCCAGCGGCAACGCCGCCCCGGTCGTCACCATCGGCGGAAGCAATACGGGTTTGATCAAACCGTTCGCGATCGCGTTCGATTCCAACGGCCGTCTCTTGGTCGCCGACGAGAGCGCGGGTGTCTTCGTCTTCGCAAAGAATGCGAGCGGGAACGTTGCGCCGGTGCAGCACATCACCGGGTTGCTCTATCCGACCGGCGTCGCGGCCGACGCCAAGGATCGCATCTGGGCCGCGGATTTCTCCGGCAACGCGATCGTGGAATACGCGAAGAACGCCAACGGAAATGCGACGCCGATGCGCAAGATCAGCGGCTCGAGCACGACGCTCGACGCGCCGTGCTACCTCGGATTCCACTAACAACTTACGGGGGTGCTGCGGCACCCCCGACTCATTTGACGGAGCCGAGCACTCAGCGTTGCACGAACGCGGGACAGCCGGGGTGAGGTCGCGAATTCGCACGCGCAAGGAGGGCCCGGCTGTGTTTGAAGGTCGAGTAGCATTGGTTACGGGCGGTACGCGCGGCATCGGTGCCGCCATTACCGAAACTTTGGCGGCGAATGGGGCCTCGGTTGCGGCCGGCTACAATCGCGGCCGCGAGAGCGCCGAGAAGTTCGCGAAGCAGATGAGCGAAAAGGGCGCACAGGTCTCGATCCATCAGGGGCGCGTCGACGCCGTTGACGATTGCAATCGCGTCTTCAACGAGGTGATCGAGCGGTTCGGGCGCGTGGACTACTTGATCAACAACGCCGGCATCACCGTCGACAAGACGGTGCGCAAGATGACCGTCGACGACTGGCGCCAGGTGCTCGAAGTAAACCTCTTCGGGCGCGTTTCAGATGAGCAAGGCGGTGCTCGAGCACATGATCGAGCGCGGCTCGGGGCGGATCGTCAACATCAGCTCGGTCATCGGCGAGACCGGCAACATCGGCCAGGCGAACTACGCCGCTTCGAAGGCCGGCCTCTTCGGGTTCAGTAAGAGCTTAGCGCTGGAGATGGCGCAGCGCGGCATCACCGTCAACTGCGTCGCCCCCGGCTTTATCGCGACCGAGATGGTCGCGGCGATTCCGGAGGCGGCGCTTACGAAAGTGGTCGAGAAGATTCCGCAGCGCCGCTTGGGGCGTCCCGACGAGGTGGCGCGCGTCGTCCGGTTCTTGCTCGAGGACGACTCGAGCTATATCACCGGCGCGGTGTTCAACGATCAACGGCGGGCTGGATATGTGAGGACGGCTGAAGGCGTCTGCGCCGCGGCGTTGGGTAAATCTAGCGCGTGAACAGTCTACCTCTTCAGAGAACGCGTCGGCATCGTCACCGGGCGGCTCCCGGGGCATCGGCGGCGCGATCAGCCGCCTGCTCGCCGAGGACGGCGCAACCGTCGCCATCCTCGGCCTCCCGAGGACCGGGAGCGCACCGAGAAGCTGGCGTCGCATCTCAACGGCGCTGCGTCGCGGCTTCACTTTTACGAGACGAACGTCGGCGTCTTCGAGCGCTGTCAGGAGGCCGTCGACGGCACGTGCTGCGCGAGCACGGGCGCATCGACTTCCTCGTCAACAACGCCGGCATCACCCGCGATCACACGGTTCGCAAGATGACGGTCGAAGAGTGGGAAGCGGTTCTGCAAGTCAATCTTTCGGGGCCGTTTTTCATGATCAAGGCCGTGCTCGACACGATGGTCGACGCAGGGTTTCGGGCGGATCGTCAACATCAGCTCGGTGGTCGGGCGAGAGCGGCAACTTCGGCCAGGCGAACTACGCCGCCGCCAAAGCGGGCCTGCATCGGCCTCACCAAGACGGTGGCGCGTCGAGGTCGCCAAGAAGCGGCATCACCGTCAACGCGGTCGCGCCGGGCTTCATCGACACCGACATGACCCAGGCGATGCCGCTGCGCGGCGATCGAAACGGCGATCGAGCAGACGCCGCGAGCGCGGCTCGGGCAGCCCGAAGAGGTCGCGCAGCTCGTGCGCTTCCTGCTCGACGAAAAGGCCGGCTATATCACCGGCGCGGTGTACAATATCAACGGCGGATGGTACATGTGAGCGTCGATGAACGAATCGCTGACCTGCAGATGCCGCCCGAGGAGCTGAGCTACGGCATCGACGTCACCGGACTCGACCCGGCGTCGCTGACCGACGCGCTGCGCGCGGTGATGGCCGACGTGATGATCGATCCGATGCGCATGAGCACGTGGCTGACCGGCTTCGCGCTGGCCGAACAGAACGTCGGGCTCGAACATGCTGCGGCGCCTGGGCGGCAGGAGCCCTTCGACGGCGCCGCTGGGCCGCGCTCAGGCTGCAGCCGCGACAAACGCTTCGCCGAGCCGGAGTGGAGCAGCAATCCGATGCTCGCGGGATTCGTCGAAGACTACCAGGCGCGCACGCAAGCGGCGATGCAGCTGGTCGATTCGGCGCGTCTGCCGGAGACGACGCGGCGCAAGGCGCGCTTCGCGATGCAGCTGATGTGCGACGCGTTCGCGCCGAGCAACGTGCCGTGGCTCAATCCGGGCGTCGTGAAAGAGGCGACCGAGTACCGGCGGGATGAGCCTGCGTGCACGGGCATGCAAAACTTCCTCGACGACGTGCAGAACAACGGCGGCTATCCGCGCCAGGTCGACAAGTCGGGCTTCGAGCTTGGGCAAGAACATCGCCACGACGCCCGGGCCGCGTCGTCATGCGCAACGAGCTGATCGAGCTGATCGCCTACGATCCGCAGACGCCGCAGGTGCACGCGATTCCGCTGCTCTGCAGCCCGCCGTGGATCAACAAGTACTACATCATGGATCTGGCGCCGGGGCGCTCGTTCGTCGAGTGGGCGGTGCAGCACGGCCACCAGACCTTCATGATCTCGTACCGCAATCCCGACGAAGCGATGTCGCACTACACGATGGATCACTATCTGCGCGACGGCGTTCTGGCCGCGCATCGACGCGGTGCAGGAAATCACCGGCGCGCCGCAAGTCAACGTCGCGGCGCTCTGCCTGGGCGGAACGCTGGCGCTGGTCGCGATGGCCTATCTCGCGGCGCACGGCCAGGGCGACCGCGTCGCGTCGCGCGACGGTGACGAACACGCTGATCGACTTCAGCATTCCCGGCGATCTCGGCGTCTTCACCGACGAAGACACGATCGTGCGGCTCGAGAAGCGGATGCGCGAACGCGGCTATCTCGAATCGCGCGGAGATGGCGCGGACCTTCGACTGGATGCGCTCGCAGCGATCTGATCTGGAGCTACGTCGTCAACAACTGGTTCAAGGGCAAGCAGCCGCCGGCGTTCGACATTCTCGCCTGGAACAACGATTCGACGCGGATGCCGGTCGAGATGCACTCGGAGTACCTGCGCGCCTGCTATCTGCACAACGCGATCGTCAAGCCGGGCGCGTTCGCGATCGGCGACACGCCGATCGACCTCGGGCAAGATCACGCGCCGCTCTACGTGCTGGGCGCCGAGAACGATCACATCGCGCCGTGGCGCGCGACCTATCTGACGACGCAGCACGTCGGCGGCGAGTCGAAGTACGTGCTGACCAACTCCGGGCACATCGCCGGCATCGTCAATCCGCCCGGCGGGAAGAAGACCTGGCACTACACGAAGGCCGGCAGCGCAGCGCGGCGAGACGCGCCGACGAATGGCTCGAGAGCGCCGACCGGCATCAAGGCTCGTGGTGGGAAGACTGGGCCGTGTGGGCCGAGGCGCACGGCGGGCCGATGCGTGAGCCGTACCGACTGCCGGAGGGCGAACCGGCGCCCGGGCGGTACGTCCGCAACGAGAGCCGGCGAGCCGTTCGCGCCGAAAGTCAAGGCGCAGTCAGTGAGCGACGACGACAAGAGCCGGCCCGGCGCGGCGCCTGGCGCAGCCTCGGCGACTTCATTCGCAGCCAGCGCGAGCTGGCGAATCTCTCGATGCGCCAGCTGGCCGAGATCGCGAAGATCTCCAACCCGTACCTGAGCCAGGTCGAGCGCGGGCTCTACAAGCCCTCGGCCGACGTGCTCAAGAGCATCGCCAACGCGCTGCACATCTCGGCCGAGACGATGTACGCGCAGGCCGGCCTGCTCGACGACTCCCCGGGCCGCGACGAGAGCCACCACGGCGTCGAGCACGCGGTCAAGCTCGACCCGCGCCTGACGGTCGACCAAAAGGAAGCGATCATCCGGATCTACCGGAGCTTCGTCGGAAGAGAGTAAGCAGCCGCCTGGCGCCCGGCCCCGTTGCCCAAGTGTGTCCCGGTGCCGCGAGGTTGACAGGCACAGCATCTGCTTGGTATACTTAGCACACAAAGTAATACGCTGAAGGAGACCAGGTTCAATCATGGCCGTCAACGTATTCGAGTACATGAACAAGTTTCAAGAAGAGGGTCTCGCCGCGATCAAGCAGACGCAAGAGGCGAGCCTCAAGGCGATGAGCTCGTTCCGCGAGTTCGGCAGCGAGATGAACGAGAAGCCGGGCACCATGCCGGCCTTCGAGAACATGCCGACCGCCGACGCAGTTCGTCGAGCTCTCGTTCGGCTTCGCCAGCCAGCTCCTCGAGCTGCGCAAGGCCTACACCCTGCGCATCGCCGAGATGATCGTCGAGACCCAGAAGCAGACCGAGGCGACGTTCAAGGCGCGACCGCGACGATGACCAGAACATCAACCAGAACCTCGATGCCGAACAAGCCCGTTAACCTCGAAGTAAGTAACTTTCAACGGCTCCGTATCACGCGGCCGCCCGGCGCAAGCCGGGCGGTCTTTTTTTATCTCCGACCGAAGAGCGCGCGATGAACGACGCGACGACGATCGCCATCGGTGACGAGCTGCACGTGAACCGGCTCGGCTTCGGCGCAATGCGCCTCTGCGGACCAGCGAATCTGGGGATGGCCGGCGATCGCGAGAACGCACTGCACGTATTGCGCCGCGCCGTCGAGCTCGGCGTAAACTTCATCGACACCGCCGACGCGTACGGACCGCACGTCAACGAAGAGCAGATCGCGCAGGCACTCTATCCGTATCCGACGATCTGGTCATCGCGACGAAGGGCGGATCCACGCGCGGCGGCCCGGGACGATTGGGGGCGCGACGGACGCCCGTCGCATCTGCAAGCGCAGGCGTGCGAGGGAAGCCTGCGGCGGCTGCGCCTCGAGTGGATCGACCTCTATCAGCTGCACGCGGTCGATCCGACGGTTCCGTTCGAAGATCAGGTCGGTGCGCTGCGCGACGCTGCGCGACGACGGGAAGATCCGTTACGCCGGCCTTTCCAACGTGACGCTGAGCCCAGCTGCAGGCGGCGCAAGTGCATCGTCGAGATTGCCTCGGTGCAGAACAGCTACAACGTCGGCGATCGCGGAAGCGAATCCATCGTCGAGTATTGCGAACAAAACGGCATCGTCTTCATTCCATACTTCCCGCTCGACGGCGGCGACCTTCACGCGATCGAAGGGCTGAAGCCGATCGCGGCCGCGCGCCGACGCGACGATCTGGCAGGTTGGGCTGGCCTGGTTGCTGCATCGCTCGCCGGCGATGGTGCCGATTCCCGGCACGTCGTCGCTCGCGCATCTCGAAGAGAACGTTGCCGCCGCCGCGCTGAGGTTGAACGAAGCAGAGATAGCGGCGCTCGATCGCCTCGCTTCGAGTTTTAGTACGAATTAACGTAGGTTACTTGCTCTTGCAGGCTGGACAAGAACGCCCGCGAAAGCGGGCCAGACCCATCCCGACACTACTCGTGAGGTCAGCATGACATACCAAAACAAGAGCATCGTGTCGCTCCTGGCAGGCTCGCTGCTCTTCCTGAGCGCGTGCAACTCGAGCGCCGTGCCGTCGAGATCGAGCGCGATGCTCTCGACGTACGATTCGTCGATTGTCGACAACGTCGACACGACGTCGATTCTGAAGAAATTGAAGAAGAACGTAATGATCGGATCGACGGTCGATCCGAAGAACGGCGACCAGGGCCCGCGCGGTGTCTCGGTCGTCGCTACGAGCTTCGGCGGCCTGAAGAAGGGTCAACTCTTGGTCTGCGATTTTGAAGACAAGACCGGCGCAGCCGGTAAAGGCATCTCGGTCGAGACGCTCGACTCGAAGCCCGGATCGAAACCGGCCACCTTCGAGCAAAACGCGAAGAGCAGCGGTTGTGCCGACGATTCGCTCAGCCCGGCGAGCGACGACGACTACACGGCGGGATTCGCGAGCCACCTCGCAGCGCAGTACAAGCCCAGCGGAAAGCTCGGAAAGACCTGGGGTAAGCCGCTGCAGGGTCCGTTTTCGGTCGTCGATGCGGCCTGCACGGGCGGCGTATCGCATTGCGGCTACTCGGCCGAACCCGTGTACGTGAGCGACGCGCAGAACGGCGGCATCGTCGACTTCAGCGTCAACTACTACGGCAACCGTAAGGCGACCGAAGTGATCAGCGGACTTGCGATCAACAAGAAGTCGGGTTGGAGCACGCTGGGGCCGTCGGGCCTGGTCTTCAACACCAACAAGAAGGGCACGCTCTACGCGGTCGACGGCGTGGACAATACCGTTGTGGCCTTCGAGAACGCGACCGAGCTGCTCGTGACCGACGAGATCGTCGTGCTCAAAGGCGGCAAGACGTTCAAGTGCAAGTATCCGAAGTCCACGTGCGCGAAGCTGGTACACGCCGGCAAGCCGCTCGACGCGCCCGTCGCGATGACGCTCTTGCCCAACGGAAACCTGATCGTCGCTAATACGCAAGGCGGCAACACGCTCGTCGAGATGACGCCGACGGGGAAGATTCTCGCGACCAAGCTCGTCGATAAGAACAAGACGGCCGGGATTTTCGGCGTGAAGGCGGTAGGCACGAACGATAGCGATACCGTGCTCTACTACACCGACCGTAACGACAACAGCGTTCACGAACTCGAGCCGTAACGCGCCGTCGCTCGGCGCGCTCGCCGGCTACTTTCTACGGTTGGGGCTGACCGGTTTCGGGGGGCCGGTCGCCCTGGCAAATTACATGCGGCGAGATCTCGTCGATCGCTACCGCTGGATCGCGGCCGGTGAATACGACGAGGGGCTGGCGATTGCGACCGTCTCGCCCGGTCCGCTGGCGTATAAGCTGGGCATGTATTGCGGCTACGTGCTGCACGGAGTGGCCGGCGCGCTAACGGTCGCCGTAACGTTCGCAGCGGCACCATTTCTCATCGTCATCGCGGTGGGCGCGCTCTACGTGCGCTTCGGCTCGACCTGGGAACTGCGCGCGCTCTTTTACGGCGTCGGCCCGGTGGTCATCGCGATCGTGATTCGCTCGTGCTGGGATCTCGGTCGCAAGACGCTGCGCCGAGAGTGGCTTGCCTACGGTTTTGCGCTCGTTGCCTGCATCGTAACGATCGTGGTCGGGAAGGAACTCGTGGCGATCTTTATCGCCGCGGGAGTGCTCGGCATCGTGCTCTTCAATCAGCCGTTATCGGGGGGTGATGGCTCGAGACCGGCGCCGTCGTCGGGTTCGTCGCGTGCCGTTATGCCGGCGTTCGCCTCCGCCGTGTCGGGCGCGTATCAAAGCGTTCTGCCGGCGAAGCTCTTCTGGTTTTTCTTCAAAACGGGCTTTCTGGTCTTCGGCAGCGGTCTGGTAATCGTGCCGTTTCTCAAGGCGTACGTCGTCGACCAGTACCATTGGCTCTCGAACCAAGCCTTCTTGGACGCGGTCGCCGTCGGGATCATCTCGCCGGGCCCCGTCGTGATCACGGCGACGTTCGTCGGTTTCTTGAATCACGGACTCTCCGGCGCGACGGCAGCCACGCTGGGCATCTTCACGCCGTCGCTGCTCTTCGTGCTGATCGGAACGCCGCTTCTGCGCCGCTATCGCGGGAACGGCCGCGTACAGGGCTTCTTGCGCGGAATTACGGTGGCGGTGGTCGGCGTTCTCATCGGCACCTCGTACCTGCTGGCTCGCAGCTCCCTGCACGATCTCTTCGGCTTCGCGGTTTTGGCGGTGGCACTGGCCGTGCTCTTCTCAAAGATACGAGTGCCCGAGCCGGTGCTCGTGAGCGCGGGCGCAATCTGCGGGTTCGTGGCGACGATCGTTCGATAATCCCCAGAGCGAAAAGAAATAGCGCGGCCGTTGCGAAGGATGATCGAAAGGATGCGGCGTCATTGGAGATTCGACCCGCGAACCTCGGAAGTAGCGGGTCGAGTTCGCGGGGAGCTACGGAAGGCACTCGAGCTGCACGAGCGTGACGATGCAGTCGTTCGCCTCGACGTCATCTACGCGGAGATTCTGTCGAATGCGGTGCGTCACGCCCCGGGGATCATCGAGGTGCGCGTGGAGTGCGCGGAGGCGGGCGGCGACGTGACGCTGCACGTGATGGACCGTGGACCGGGATATCACGTGAGCTCGAGCCTCCCGAACGATCTCTTCAGCGAGACCGGGCGCGGGCTCTTCATCATCTCGATGCACGCCGACCATTTCGTCGTGGAGCGGCGCGACGGCGGTGGAAGCCACGCGCGCATTCTGCTAAAAGCGCTTTCGATCTCTTAATGGCGGCGGCAATTCGGTTCCGCTTATGGAAGAGTAGGGCGAGGGGGTAGCTGATGGAGTTTGCATATCACGTCGTCGACGTCTTTACGACGACGCCGATGCAGGGCAACGCGCTCGCGGTCTTTCCCGACGCGACCGAGATGGAGAGCGCGACGATGCAGCGCGTCGCGCGGGAGCTCAATCTCTCCGAAACGACGTTTATCCTCCCGCAGGAGTCGCGGGACGGCGCAATGCGCGTGCGGATCTTTACGCCGGCTGCTGAGCTGCCATTTGCCGGTCATCCCACGATCGGCACGGCCTTCATCATGCGCCGTCTCGGCATCGTCGAAACGAGCGCTCCGACGTTCGCGCTGAGCGAGAACGTCGGCCTTGTGCCGATTCGGGTTGACGCCGGGGACGATCCGATCCTGTGGCTGACGACGCCGCCGATTCGCAAGCTCGCGGAGTTCTCGCGCGACCGCTGCGCGCGAGCGTTATCGCTCGGCGCCGACCGGATCGTCGCGGGCGTGCCGTGCGAGCAGCTCTCGGCCGGAAGTCCGCTGATCTTCGTCGCGGTCAAAGAGCGCGCCGACGTCGACGCGGTGCAGCTCGACGGCACCGTCTACGCCGATCTGGTGCGCCCGTCGCGCGAGAGCACCTCGATCTTCGTTTTCGCCCCGACGCAGAGCGGCGCGTATTCGCGGATGTTCGCTCCGCAGTTCGGGATCGTCGAAGACCCGGCGACGGGCGGCGCGACCGGGCCGCTTGCTGCCTTTATGATGAAGCACGGCTTGGTGAGCAAGAGCGACGGCACGCGCTTCATCAGCGAACAGGGCGTGCGGATGGGACGCCGCAGCCTGCTCCACGTATTGATTCACGGCGAGAACGGGCGCGACGGCATCGAGGTCGGCGGAAACGTCGTGCACGTCGCACAGGGGCGCATGGAGCTGCCGATTTGATATAATAGCCGCACCGGGCGGAGGATACGGGCGATGAGCGACGTGCGTTGGAACCGTTGGATTTTGGCTCCCGCGGCGGCGGCCGCGCTGTTGTTTGGATGCGGCGGCGGGGCCGAATGTTCGGATGCTTCCGGGAACGTGTGGGAGATCGAAGCCGCCGGTAAGCGTCACATCGCGTACGAGTTCCCTCACGGCGGCACGACGCCGCTTGCAAAGATCCGCATTCCGCGTGCCGACGGTTTTACCGCAGGTTGTGCGGTCGATCGCACGACCGGAAATCTCGCCGTGCTGGCCGGCAGCTATAACGGCAGCGGGACGGAATCGAAGGCCGAGGTCTTCGCCGGGGCGCAGCCAGGAAAGCCCGCCGTCTTTCCGATCCCTTTTCAAGTCTACGCGGGCGGTTATGACGATCGAGGGAATCTTTTCATCGACGGCTACGTCGGCAGCACCGTTGAGTTTGAGTTCGCTGAGTTGCCGAAGGGCGGCAAATCGTTTGAGGCGATTCACTTCGATAAGAATGCCGATTGGTATCCCGGCGGCGTGGTGTGGGACGGAAAATACATTGACGTCGTGACCCAGGGAGCCGCAAGATCTCCTTCGATCTATCGGGTCACCGTCTCCGGCAGAGTCGGGCACGTCGAAGGCATCGTACACCTCAAGCGTCTCTACTTTGTCTCGCTGTTCGACATGAAGGGCGGATTGGTTGCGGGGATGAGCGGTAACGCCGGAGAGACCATTTCCGAGTGGCCATTTCCGGGCGGCGGAAAAGCGATGAAGAGACTTGCGAACTATGCCTCGGCGCCGCGCGGGCTGACCATATCGGTAGCGAGATGAAAGGAGAGGCACGATCGTGAGAAGTTTGTGGCTCCATGCCGGATCGATGCTGTTGGTCTTGTCCGGCTGCGGCGGTAGCGCCGGTGCCTTAGCTCCCGCTCATGCAGCGTTACCGATTGCCGGAGCGGCTTGGCAGCGGCGCGGTGCCGAAGGGCGACAAGCTCGTGTTCAATTCCGCGATCGACTATACGACCGGTACGGTGACGATCGCTGTTTACTGCCAATAGGGTCGTGAGAGCGATATCGTAGGGCGCACGTTCCACATTCATATCGAACGAAACGTAAAGGAGCCAAATCGCGATGACGTGTAATCGACGTTCTTACTTCATCTGCAGCTCGTTCGCCGTAGGAATCGCGATGCTCGCGTCGTGCGGCGCTCCGCAGCCGCCCGTTGGCGGTGCCGCTGCCGGCGCGTTCGCGCACACTGGCGGAACGAAGAGCAAAACCTTCGATTGCACCGGCAACGCGCAAACATTCCGCGTGCCGCACGGCGTAACGCAGCTCACCGTTGCCGCTTACGGCGCGAGCGGACCGAGCGGCAAGGATCATAAGGGCGGCCGGGGCGGATTCGTGCAAGCCACGATCCCCGTCAAGCCCGGTGAAAAACTCGTGATTTTCGTCGGCGGCGCAGGCGGAAAGGCCGCGCTCGGAACGGTCGGCGCAGGCGGCTTCAACGGTGGTGCAGACGGCGGCGCCACCGGAAACCGATACGATTACGGCGGCGATGCTGGCGGCGGCGCATCCGACTTGCGCGAAGGCGGTAATGCCTTAGCAGACCGTATCATCGTCGCGGGTGGTGGTGGCGGCGGCGGAATACCGGAAGCGCCGTACTATGGCGCCGGCGGCGGTGGAGACGGCGGGGGTGACGTCGGCCATCGCGGCGGCGGTAATGCGCGCGGCGCGATCGGCGGCGGCGGCAAAGGCGGTACGCAGACCACCGGGGGCAAGGGCGGTCCCGGCAGTCACACCGGCTATTATGGGTTCGCGGGCAGCGCGGGCGCGCTCGGCGTTGGCGGTCTCGGCGGCGGGAGCGCACAGTTTGCCGACGGCGGCGGCGGTGGCGGCGGAGGCGGCTACTACGGCGGTGGCGGAGGCGGCTCGGGTTCGGTGCAGCCCACCGGAACGGGCGGCGGCGGCGGTGGTGGCGGCGGTTCGTCGTATATCGAATCGAGGGCGACCAAAGTAACCAACGTTCGCGGCGGCGCGCCAAAGGGCAACGGCCAAATCGTCATCTCCTGGTAGTTCGCTCCGGCTCACCTGACGGTGCGCAGTGCCGCGAACGCTAACTCCTTGGAGATCAAGGAGCGGCATGCGACTCGCCATCAGCTGCGACTCGGTGCAACCGCCGCTCCGACCGGTGTTGGAGACGGTCGGTAATGGTGACCGTCGAGGTAGTTCCGCTGAGATCGATCACCGTCACGTAGCCGGTTTGCGGTTTCTGCGTATCGCCCGAACTGCGGACGGCCAGGCATTGACCGTCGATGGTCAAGAAGAGCGGAGTGTTGAACGTCCCCGGCACTTTGCCCGTGTAGGTCCAGGTATCGCTCTGGTCCGTGTAGTGGATGACCAAGTGGATGACCAAAAACAAGACCGCCGAAAACGGCGGTCTAAAAACGTTGTCGAAGTTTTCGGTGGCGGGCGGTACATGGATTGAACATGTGACCTCTTCCGTGTCAAGGAGTCTCGTTCGTGCGGCGCTGCGTAAATTGGGTGTGCATAGTGTGCATTTTGCATATAGTGTGCGGTGCGGTTGCTACCGGGTTGCGACCCGCCAAGCGCAATTCGCTATCGGCGTCGACTTGGTGCGGCCAGGTTCCGTACCCGTACTGCTCGGAGCCGCCTAGAGCGAGTCGCTGCTTACGCTGCCAACTCCGAGGCTAGAGCCTCGTCGCGGGCGGTCCGAAAATCGCAGTCGGGGAGCGTTTCAACCTTAACTCAGCCAACTGACCGATGACGGCACAGCTGTAACGGGGTCTAGGGTGCCGCTCGCCGAAGCCCCGGGCAACCTCGTTTCATCCTGCGGGGAGATTTTGATATGTTTCAATCGTCACGGCTAATAGCGATTTGTTGCCTGGTGGGCACCATGGTTGCAGGCTGCGGAGGCCAACAGGTGCAGTCCCGACCAGGCGTTGTGCCGCCCGCGCAGACCTCCCTTGCGAGAAATTCACCCCACGCCCTCAATCGGATCACCGATCAGGTAACTCTGCCGGAATGCGGCGGCTCTGGTATCACGGTTTCGCCATGTCCGCTCTATCTTACGACTAACGGCACTTACAGCGAAGTTACGCTTTCCGGCTACTTCGACAAACAAACGAATTACGCTCAGACCGGTATAGGCTGCTACGAGACTGGTTTCTGCAATTTCACTGAGTACACGAATCAACTCTACGCCTTTTCTCCCGTACCTAACCATTGTGGCAAGTCGTACGCTTTTTTCGCGGGGGACACTGACTATGACAATGGATTTGCGTGGATTACGATTATACGCAAGAAAAAGTATTGTCCTTAAGTGTTGCCGCTTATAGCGTCCGGTGAGAAGCGGAGTTGCTCACTCCGCGCGCTATGGTGTGCTCCGAGTAGCGGCGCGATTTCCGACAGTTCCGGTGTCGCGCCGTGAACCGTGTTGCGAGCGCGCTCGTCTCCCGTTGCTCCACGAAAACCGGCTGCGTCAGAAAAAGCCGCTTTTCCAATGGTGGGCGGTACATGGATTGAACATGTGACCTCTTCCGTGTCAAGGAAGCGCTCTCCCACTGAGCTAACCGCCCGGAAAACGCCCATCCTCATTCGCAGGATGAGGCGCCGACCCTCCATCGCGGCGGTTTGACAAGGCAATCGTCCGCGTGATAGAGTGGCGCGTATTACTCGCTCGTCTAAAGGAGGCTCGATGAACAGTATGCGTCAGTTCACCTCCACCGCGCCGCTTGCCGGCGTTGGGTCGACGTGCGTTGGACCTTCGTCCTTGAAAACCTGAGTCGCGCTCGCGTAGCGAGCTGCTCGAAGGGACGAAGGCCTCCGCGGATCGACCGGAGGCCTTTTTTGTTTCCAGTTTTCTGCACTCAGTATCAACGAGGTGAATCATGGAACTTTGGCTCGAAGCCGAAATCCGGATTCGCCGTGACGATGCCTTGGAACATGCCCGTTGGAGGCGGTCGGCGCGCCACCCACGGAGCAGACGAAGTGCTACGCCTCGCGGACGTCTGGCGGACGGTGCGCAGGCAATGAGTGATGCGCTGGCGGTGTTGGCGCGAAGCTTACGGAACGGTGAAGCCGCGTAACGGCTATGGGAGGGCGTCCTCGACCTTGGTGTCGGCGCCCTCCCATTCTTTTTCAAAACGCGCGCGCGTCGTCGCCGCGCGGGCGCTCTCTCCATTCGCCGCGTACGCCTGGGCGAGGCCGAAAAGTGCGCGCGGATCGTTCGGACAGGCGGCAAGGGCGCTACCGAACGCGGCGATCGCACCGGGCGCGTCGTTGCGTTCCAGGCGCATCGCGCCGAGTTCTTCGTCGGCTGGAATCAACGGAATCAGCTCGCCCCTGAAGGCGGAGCGCTGGTTCGCAAGGCTTCGGTCGATCCATTGCTGCGCTTGAGCGACGTCGCCGCTCGCGTCGGAGAGCCGGGCGATAAAGAGCTGCGGCAGGTAGCCCTGCGCGAACGTCGCTGCCGGGATCTTCGCAACGAGCGCGTGTGCCTCCGCGATACGGGCTAGGCGCACCGCGGCCATTCCTCGCACGCTCGTATCGGCAAACGAGGCGCCGTCGGTTGCGTAGGCCGTCTCGTACCGACCGAAACGCAGTGCGGTGAGCCCGCCGAAGCTGGTTCCAAAGGCGGAGCCCATCCGTTGGCTCCAGCGCAAAGCGGACGCGTAATTCCCTAGCATCATCGCCGCCGAGTATCCGACCGCAATGTCATGCTTTGCATACTGCTCGGCGTGCTCTGAAGCGCCGTCGTCGGCCGTGAGCTGCGTCATGAGCGCATACGCGCGCTCGCTCGAACGAACGGCCGCCGCGTAGTTCCCCGTCTCGATCCAATAGTGCGCCGGCATGTGCGCGAGATGTTCGCCTTGCGGCGGAAAAGTGTCGGCGTCGAGCCGCGTCGCGCACGCGAGCGCCGGAGTGCGATCTGCAGCGAGGTCGTAGAGGTGAATGCAGAGATGATTGGCCATCACGCTCTCCGGATCGTCGCGAAGAACGACAGAGACGAGCGAAAGCGCCACGCGCGATTCTTCGCTCGCGAGCCGGCCGTTATGCCACGTCAGGCCCCCGTGTTCGAGCAGCGCTTCAGCGGCAAGCAGCTCCGCATTTTCGTCGTTGGTCGTTTGCGCCAGGTCGAGCATCGCGCGCCTATACGCCGCATCGTCGGCAGGCCACTCTGCAAAGGTTCCCGCGTAGCGTTTCGCCATGATCTCGGCCAAGCGGCGCTCGAGCGGCGTCGCGTTCGCGTCGAGGGCGACGCTCTTGCGAATCGCTTCGGCCGCCCGCTTGAATCGCTCGTCGGTGACCGGCGTGTTCAGATCGGGTCCTTCGGCGAGCGCAGTGCCCCAATATGCAAGCGCGAGGTGGGAGTCGAGCGCCGCAGCCTGCGCGAAGGCTCGCGTCGCATCGGTTGCGTCGTATGCGTAATAAAGGAAGAGGCCGCGATCGATCGCAGCTTGCGCTTGCGGATTCGTCGTAGAAGCCGCAAGGTGCACCGGCGCGACGGCAGAGGCTGCCGCGAGGACGACTGCAAGCAGATTCACACGACAATTTTCAACCGGCGCATCCCGCTATCCGTGCTGGACAGCCCGCGCACGGTAGGGTACGATGCTGTTTTGTCCAAGGAGCCGCTACCGGCACGGGCGCGTAGCTCAGCGGGAGAGCATCCGCTTCACACGCGGGGGGTCGCTGGTTCGAGCCCAGCCGTGCCCACCATCGGTCGGCGGTGCCGCCCCTTGGCGCTGTAGCTCAGTTGGTTAGAGCGTCGCCCTGTCACGGCGAAGGTCGTGGGTTCGAGCCCCATCAGCGTCGCCATCTTACGTCGAGCGCATCGCAGCGTGCGGTGCGCTCGACGATAACCGAGCCAAGGTAGCTCAGTTGGTAGAGCACGCGCCTGAAAAGTGCGGTGTCGCCCGTTCGATCCGGGCCCTTGGCAAATTCGTAAACGAGGTCTCGCGCAATCGGCGAGGCCTCGTTCATTTGCGAATAAAAACGCCGGCTAGCGCAGCGTTCGGTTGAAGAAGTCGACCGTGCGATGCCAGGCCGTTTCGGCATGCTCGCGATGGTAGTGGCCGAGGCCGCCTTGCCCGGCCTCACCGGTATTGTAGAATCCGTGCTCGGCCTCGTAGCGGTGGAACTCGGGACTGCGGCCGGCGGCCGCGAGCTTGCGCTCGATCGCGTCAACGCCGTCGATGGTGAAGAAGCCGTCGCGCAACGCCCAATGGCCCTGAATCGGCACCGAGATCGTGCCCGGGTCGCCCGCCTCGCCCGGCGGGTAACCGTACCAAATGCTCGCCGCATCGAACTCGTTGCCGTGCATGACGCCGATCATTGCCAGCGCGCCGCCCATGCAGAATCCCATCACGCCGACGCGCTTGGCGCCGCGATCGCGTAGATAGCGTGCGGCTCCAGCGCCGTCTTGCGTCGCGGCGTCGGCAAAGTCGAGCCCTTGCATGAGATGGTTGGCCTCATCGCCGGTCGCCGCACTACGGCCGCGGTAGAGATCGGGAACGAGCACGTTAAAGCCGTCACCGGCAAGGCGATCGGCGGTCTCTTTGATCCGCTCGTCGAGTCCCCACCATTCCGCGAAAAGAACGACGCCGGGTGCATCCGCTTGCGATGCTCCCGCGAAATAACCCGGGGCGGTCTCGCCATCGGGCCGGGTGAACTCGATCGCCGATCCCATCAACGGTGCTCCGCGGGAACCACCTCTTCGGCATCTTGGCGATCGAGATTCTCTATTCGCTCGGTCACGAGCCACTCGTTTGCGCTTCGCACGTCTTCGGGACGTACGCGCTGCGCGAACCACGCGAAGAGCTGTTCGTCGGTTTCGTTCTCCCGGAGCGCTTCGTTGAACTCTGCGGGCGTAACCCGCCAGCGCTCCATCACTCCTTGATCCATCGGGCATGGATAGATGTAGTCAAAGATCGTTCCGGCAGCGGCTGCGCGGCCTTTATCCGATGCGCGAAGCAGCCAAAGCGCGTCGCCGATCGCCTCGCGACCGCGTCGCGGAAAGGTTTTTCCATCACGAAAATCAGTAGGCATATGGCTCATAATACGCGATGAAGGCAGCGGGTTGCGCTGCCAAGCCAGCGAACGGTCCGAGGTGATGCAGCAGCCCGCGGCGATTACGCGACACGAACCCCGATGGCACGCGTCGCTGGCGGTTTTGGCGGCGGTGCTGCTTTACGTCACGCTTCCCCCGCGTTTAACCATCGGCCCCGTCTGGGCGGCACCGGCCTTGGTGTTGGTCTTGCTCGTACCGTTATCGATCCTCTCTCCGCGACGCCACCGGGAGACGCGGCGCACGCGGCTGTGGAGCATCATCCTCATCGCCATCGTCACGTTCTTCAACCTCGTCTCGGTGCTGCTGCTCGTCGCGGCCTTCTTTCACCCCGAGAAAGCCGTGTTGCACCGGCCGGGTTACGTGCTGCGCACCGGCGCCCAAATTTGGTTTACGAACATACTCGTCTACGCGCTCTGGTTCTGGGAGATTGACGGTGACGGTCCCGAGGCGCGCGCTCATGCAAGCGCCGCGACGGAATTCAAGAATGCCGACTTTCTCTTTCCGCAGATCGAGACGGCGATCAGCGCAACCGGAAATCAGGCCTGTGTCGACCCGTTTTGGAAGCCGCAGTTCTTCGACTATCTCTATCTGGCGTTCACCAACGCGACCGCGTTCAGCCCGGCCGACGTGATGCCGCTCAGCCGTCAGGCCAAGGCGCTGATGATGGCCGAGGCGCTCGTCTCGCTCATTACCGTCGCGATCGTGCTCGCGCGGGCGATCAGTTTAATCGGCTAGGCGGATATTCTGGAGAGAACCGGTCGTGCGCTTGCGGTGTTGTAGGGGGCGGTATGGACCGGCTCGAACCGGAGGCGCGCCGTGATGCGCGGGTATGATGTAATGGTAGCCTGCGACCTTCCCAAGGTTGATGCGTGGGTTCGATTCCCACTACCCGCTCCAATCCGATCCGGCGACGTAGCCAAGTGGTAAGGCAGGGCTCTGCAAAAGCCCCATTCGGCAGTTCAAATCTGCCCGTCGCCTCAAGAGTTTCTCAGATTCGTCGATGCGCATAGCCGTCGTCGGCGCGGGCGCAATCGGCGGATTCCTCGCCGCCGCGCTCGCCGAGCCGGCGTGCCGGTGGCGGTCGTCGCACGCGGCGAGCATCTCGCGGCGATCCGCCGCGGCGGACTGCGTATCGAGAGCGACCTCGGCGCGTTTCACGGTCGCGCGTCGAAGCCGGCGACGATCTGCGCCGAACTGGGCGACGTTCGACGTGCTCATCTTGACGTTCAAAGCCCATCAGTGGGCGCCGCTGCTGCCGCAACTCGCAGCCGTTCGCCGGAACGCGGCACGACGATCGTGACGTTGCAAAACGGCGTTCCGTTTTGGTACGTGCGCGAGCCGCCGCTTGCGCAGCGTCGACCCGAGTGGCACGCATCGGCCGGCTCTTCTCCGACGAACGCGTTGTCGGCGGCGTCGTCCACGTGTCGGGAACGGTCGTCGCGCCCGGAACGATCGTGCAGAGCGGCGGGTTGCGATACGTGCTCGGCGATCCGCGCGGACGGCCGAACGCGCGCGTCGCGGCGCTGGTCGAACACGATGCGCGCTGCGGGCTTGGCCGCCGAAGCCGATCCGGAACGTTCGCGCGACCGTGTGGCTGAAGCTGGTCAACAACGTCGGGCTCAACTCGGTGAGCGCGCTGCGGGACATGACGATTCGGCCGATGCTGGCCGACCCGGTCGCCCGCGCCGAAGTCCGCGCGCTGATGATCGAGGCGCTGCGCGTCGGCCAGGCCATGGGCGTGGTTGCCGACGTCGACGTCGATGCGCGCATCGAGTACGCCGCGCGCTTGGCCGACGTAAAGACGTCGATGCTCCAAGATCTCGAACGCGGCCGCGACTTGGAACTCGACCCGATCCTCGGTGCCGTCGTCGAACTGGCGGATCGTTATGGCGTACCGGTGCCGCACGTGCGCGAAAGCTACGCGGCCCTGCGGCAGGCGGCCGTGAGCGCTTTTCGCGCGATGGATGACATCGCCGCCCTGGCGGGAGTCGGCCCGAAAACGGCCGCGCTCTTTCGCGAGCTCGGCATCGACACGCCGGACGCGCTGCTCGAATACCTTCCGTTTCGATACGAAGATTTGCGCTTTCCGACGCCCGCCGCTCGTCTCGGCAACGCGCGCGGCGAAGAGAACGCCGTCGGCGTCGTGGTCGGGCTGAAAGAACGGCGCGTGCGCGACCTGGAGATCGTCGAGGCTGTCGACTGCGCGACGATCGGGGCGATCCGTTCATCGCCAAATGGATCGGTCAGCGGCGCTTCGTCTACGGACGTTTTCGCGAGGGAATCCGACTCTTCGTGCGCGGGCGCGTGGAGCGCACGCTTCGCGGGCGCGGTCGTCAACGTCGGTCACTATGCGGTGCTCGGCGAAGGACGAAGCGTATCGCGGCGAAATGGTGCCGGTCTATCGCGCGAGCAAGGACTTGGCGACGCGGAAGATCGCGTGCGGTCGTCAAGAAGAACTTCGCCGAGCTCCTCGCGCTCGCTCCGGCCGACAGCGTGCCGCGCGGCGATTGCGCGAGTCGCGCGGCTACCTTGCCGTTGCGCGAAGCGTATCGCGCGGCCCACGCGCCGGCGACGCCCGGAAGAAGCCGAGCGCGCGCGCGAACGCTTCATCTTCGGCGAGTTTCTGGCGCTGGCGACGGCGGCGCAGCTGCGGCGCGCGCAGCGCGAGCGCGACCGCGACGCGCGCGCGCTGCGCGTGCCACCCGGTTTGCTCGAAGAGTTTTGCGCCGCACTGCCCTTCGCGCTCACCGGCGCACAGCGACGTGTCGATCGCCGAGATCTGGGACGACATGACGCGCGACGTCCCGATGAACCGGCTGCTGCAGGGCGACGTCGGGAGCGGAAAGACGCTCGTCGCGGCGGCGGCGATCGTGCTGGCGTCGCGCAACGGCGTGCAATCCGCGCTGATGGCCCCGACCGAGATTCTCGCGTCGCAGCACGCCGCTAAACTCGCCCCGTTGCTGCTTGCCGCTGCGGCGTTGCGCGTCGAGGCGGTCTTCGGCAGTCAAGGCCAGCGCGCGCGCAACGCCGCGCGTCGCCCGCTTGGCCGGCGGCGAAGCCGCGCTCGCGGTCGGCACGCACGCGCTGCTGACCGAAGGCGTCGACTTCGATCGGCTCGGACTGGTCGATCATCGACGAACAGCATCGTTTCGGCGTCGAGCAGCGCGCCCGGCTGCGCGCCAAGGGCATCGTCGCCGCATACGCTGCACATGACGGCGACGCCGATTCCGCGCACGCTCGCGCAATCGATCTACGCCGATCTCGACCTCTCGATCATCGACGAGCTTCCGCCGGGACGCACGCCGATCGAAACCTTCGCGGTGCGCAACGAGCCGCTTGGAGCGCGTCTACGAGTTCGTTCGCGCGAACGTCGCGCGCGGGCATCAAGCCTACATCGTCGCCCCGGTCATCGAGGAGGGCGAACTCGAGCTGACGAGCGCGGTGGCGGAAGTCGAACGGCTGAAAGCCGAAGTCTTTCGGGACCTGCGGCTCGGCCTGCTTCACGGACGACTCGTCACGCGCGAGAAGGACGAGATGATGCAGCGGTTCGTGCGCGGCGAGCTCGACGTGCTGGTGGCGACGACGGTCGTCGAAGTCGGCGTCGACGTTGCCAACGCGAGCGTCGATGGTCGTGCTCGACGCACAGCGATACGGTCTCGCGCAGCTGCACCAGTTGCGCGGGCGCGTCGGTCGCGGAGCCGCGAAGTCGTACTGCATCCTCGTCTATCCCGACGAGGCCGGCCGAACGCGAGCGCCTGGAGATCCTGACGCGATTCGACCGACGGCTTCGAGATTGCCGAAGAAGATCTGCGCCTGCGCGGGCCGGGCGAGTTCGCCGGCACCGCTGCAATCCGGCGCGGCCGAGCTCGCGGCTGGCCGATCTGGTGCGCGACTTCGACGTCTATCGTGCCGCCAAGGCTGCCGCCGAAGAGATCGTCGCGGGCGATCCGCAGCTGGCGGCAGCCGAGCACGCGGGACTGCGCGCGCTGCTCGAGCGGCAGCCGTCGCACGCGCGCGCTGCTGCTGAGTTCCTAGGTCCTGCAGGCGGCGGTTGGCGCGAAGCGTCGAGAATAGCGTCGCCGATGCGCATGGCTGGATCCTTGTCGCCGTCTTCGCGGCGATCGCGGCGGTTTGGTTTGCGGTGCCGGCGCGCGCCTCCGGGACGCTGCGCACCGACGTCACGCGCGCGACGCTTTCGAACGGGCTGCGGGTGATCGTCGTCCACGATCCGCTCGCCCCGGTGGTCACGGCGATGATGAACTATCAGGTCGGATCCGACGAACAATGGATTCGACGGCCTGGCGCACGCGACCGAGCACATGATGTTCCGCGGAAGTTCGACGCTGTCGTCGTCGCAGCTCATGGACACGATGGAAATCACCGGCGGCAACTTCGACGCCGATACGCCAGTCGACGGTCACGCAGTACTTCTTCACGGTGCCGTCGCCAGTATCTCGACATCGCGCTGCGGGCCGAGCGATCGCGCGCGACCGGCGTGCTGATGGCGCCAGGATCAGTGGAATCAAGAGCGCGGTGCGATCACGCAAGAGGTCACGCAAGACAACAGCAACGCGTTCTACCGGCTGTTCGTCAAGATGCAGCAGCGCATCATCGGCGGAACGCCGTACGCGAAGAACGGCCTGGGCACCGTCGCCGAGTTTCGCAGCACGGCGTCAACGGCGCCCAGCTGACTGAAGTTCTACGCGCCTGGTACCATCCCAACAACGCGGTCTACGTGATCGTCGGCGACGTCGACGGACCGGCAACCGTTGCCGAAGGTCAAGCGGCTCTTCGGCGACGTTCCGGCGGCGACGCTTCCGGCTCGCGCGCCCGTCACCCTTGCAGCCGCTTGCGGCCCGCGCATCTATCACGAACGTCTCGGATCAGGCGTATCACCGCCGTGCTGCTCGGCTACCGTCTGCCGGGGTACGACAGTCCCGATTACGCGGCCGCGCAAATCCTCGGCGACGTGCTCTCGAGCCAGCGCAGCGCCTTCGGCGCCATGCCGTACACGGGCAAGCGCTCGCGACGCAGTTCTTCGTACAGACGTATCCGAAAACCGGCATCGGCATCGCGTTCGGCCGCCGTACCGGTGACGACGCAGCCCGAGACGGTCGACGACCGAGTGTGCGAGCGATCATCGCCGGATACCGCCGAAGACGGCGTTCCGCCCGATTTGGTCGCGGCGGCGAAGCTGCGCGAGATCTCGCAACTCGAGTTCAACGCCAACTCGATCGAAGGCATGGCCGCAGAGTGGAGCCAGGCGGTCGCGGTGCAAGAACTTGCGTTCGCCCGGACGACATGATCGCTCACTTCGAGCGCGGTCACGCGTCGCCGACGTCAACCGCGTGCTGCGCGCGTAGTCTCGACGACTCAACGACGGTCGCCGCCTACGCCGTGCCGAAGAACAGCGGCGCGGTCGGCGCCGGCGGCGGCGATGGCCAAGGAGAACAACGCGATTCCGCCGAGCAACGCACGAGCCGCTGCCGCGCGTGGGCGCAGCACGTGCTCGACAACCTGCGCGTTCCGCGAGCAAACGCTCGTCGCCCATCGACATGCACGCTCTCCAACGGCATTCGATTGATCGTGCAGCCGGAGCACGATCACGCCATACCGTCGTGGTCTCGCGGCGAAATCCTCAACAACCCCGACGTGCAAGAACCGGCCGGGCGAAGAGGGCGTCGACGACGTCGCCTACCGGCTCTTCCCGTACGGAACGACGACGTACGACCGGGTCGGCGTTCCAGCGCGACACTCGACGAGATCGCCGCTACGACGACGGCCGGCACGGAGTTCGGTCTGGACGTGCTCTCGGCGCAGTTTCGATCGCGGCCTTGCAGCTGCTCGCCGACGAGGAACTGCATCCCGCCTTCGATCCGAAGGCGTTTGCGATCGTGCAAAAGCAGGCCGTCGGCGAGCTCGACCGGCGAAGTGACGTCGCCCGACCACCTTGCCGACGTCGCGCTCGCAAAGCGCTCTATCCGCCGGGCGATCCGGAGCAGCGGTTTGCAACGCCGCAAGAGCGTCGGCGCGCTCTGACGCTCGACCGATGAAGGCGTGGTACGCGAGCGCGTATCGTCCCGACCTCACGACGATCGTCGTCATCGGCGACACGACGCCGGAAGCGGCGAAGGCCGATCGTCGAAAAATACTTCGGTGACTGGACGCGGCCGGGCCGAAGCCCGAACGTCGAACCGCCGCCGGTACCGCCGAATGTGCCGAATCAGACGTCACGGTGCCGGCGACCGGACGCGTTCAGTCGTCGGTGCAGCTCGTCGAAACCGTGCCGATCGTCGCGCACCGATCCGCGTGGGCGCTGCTGCGAGTCGCCAACGCCGTGCTCACCGGCGGATTCTACTCGTCGCTGCTCTACCACGATCTGCGCGAAGTGCACGGGTACGCCTACGCCGTCGAGCAGCCGCGTTCGAGCCGGGCAAGGTTCGCAGCTCGTTCGAAATCGCGTTACGGCTGCGATCCGCAAGAACATCGTTCCGGCCGAGGGCCAAGTGTTGGCGGTGCTGCGCGCAGTTGCAGCAGACGCCGATCGAAGCCGACCGCCTGTTGCGGTCGAAGGCACTGCTGATGGGCGAAGTGCCGATCCGGCAAGTCGAGCTACGACGGCGTCGCCGAGCAACTGCTCCGCTACGCCGGTCGCGATCTGCCGCTCGATCAGAACGTGATCGATGCGCGCGCCGAGCTGGCCGCATCGGCGGAGAGCATTCGCGCCGCGCTCGCCAAGTACGTTCGACCGAGTGCCTTCGTCCGGATCGTGACCGGCCGCGCCGTCGTAATCCGTCCGGGCATCCCAGGGCCGCGCGCTGACGTCGAACGCGCGGCGACGGAGCACCGTCGCGGGTCGGCTTCGATCTCGACCATACGATCGCGATCGACAACAAGCTCGAGCGAGTCGCGTTGCTGCGCGTGCTCGAAGACGATCCTTGGCCGACGGCGGGCGCACGGTCGGGAACTCTCAGCGACGAGATCGACCGGATCGACGAGCTTGCTCGCACGCGCAGCGCAGCGGGAGTTCTCGATCGACGACGCGGTGCGCGCGTTCGTCGCGCGAGCGGGCGGTCGCGCCGACGCGACGGCTACGTCGAGACGTTTCCGAACGCTGGCCGTCGAGATGGTCGATGAGTTCGTGATTCCGCTGCCGGGCGCGAAGCGCACGTTCGAAGCGTTGCGCGAACGCGGAACGTGCGGTTGGCGATCTTGAGCAACGGCTGGAATCCGCTTCAGGTGCGAAAGGCGCAGCGCGCGGGGTTTCGACGGGCCGGTTCTGGTGAGCGCCGACCTGGGCGTGCAGAAGCCGGCCGCCGCGAGCCTTCGACGCGCTGCTGGACGCGCTGGGGACCGACGCCGGAGCAGCACGTGGTACGTCGGCGACGATCCGCGCGGCGACGTCGAACGGCGCGCGCGACCGGCACTGCACGAGCGTCTGGCTGGACTGCGGAGCGCAAGGCGTATCCCCCGCAGCTGCCCGCCGCCGGAGTATACGATCCATTCGCTTACGGAGATGCTGGAGCATCTTGCATCCCGGCCGCGGCGGTGACGCCGCGGACTCGCCGTTCTCGCCGCGCTGCTGTCGTCGCGATCGCTTGGCGGCGCGTGCACCGGCTTCGGCCGCCGCCGCCGGCGACTATCAAGCGAAGCTCGATCGACCTGGACCGTCGCTATACGTATTGGTCGCTTCGAACAAAATCCGACCTATGCGACCGATTCCGGAGTGCACGCGTACGACGCCAGCTGGCCGAATTATTCTCCGCCGACGCAGGCGGCGTCGATGACGCGCTTGCGCGCGCTTCCGCGACGAGCTGGCCGCGTTGCAGCCGTCGCCGGGTGCGACGCCGCACGAGCGCGTCGACTATCTCCTGGTTCGCGCCGACCTCGAAGGCGACTGGTGGAACCGGACGGTGCTGCGCGGCCTGCAGCGCAACCCCAGCGTCTACGAAGGCGAGTGCGCGCAACGGAATCTTCTCGATCGTCAAGCGGCAATACGCCTCCGACGACGTTCGCGTGCGCGACGCGATCGGCCGCCTGCGCGCCTGTCCGCGCGTCTTGACGCGAGGGCGAAGCGAACCTCACCGATACCGTGCGCGAGTTCGCGCAGATCGCGTCGGAAGACGTTCGCGACGGCGACTCGCTCTACACGACGACGCTCGACGGGGTCGCGCGCGACGCGTCGCCCGCAACGCCGCAGCCGAGCTTCGCGCGGCGGATGCGGGCGGCGCTGGACGTCGCTGCACGCGCTATCGCGCGTGGCTCGAAGCGCACATGTCGAGTTCCACGCCGGCGGCTTTGCGGTCGGGAAGGAGCAATACGATTGGTATCTGCGGCGCGTCGTTGCTGCTGCCGTTCGATAGCGACCGAGGTCGCGTCCATCGGACGGCTCGAACTCGCCCGCGATCGCGCGCTCGAAGCGTGGGAAGCCAATCGCGACGCGCACGCACCGGCCGTCGCCGCGCAGCCGGCGTTTGCGACGAAGACCGCGTTCCTGAACGTACTACGAAGCGTCGCTCGCGCAAGCCTGAAGGCGTTCATCGGAGTCGCGCCGATCGTCGACATTCCGTCGTACGTCGGGCCCGTTTCACATCGTCGAAGTTCCCAAGGCGCTCGCCGCGACGTACCCGGGCGGCTTCATGAATCCGCCGGCGATGCTCTCGACCGATCCGCAAGGGCTTCTACTTCGTTCCCGACTTTAGCTCGAGCAACACGAGCTTCTTCGTCGCGCAGGCGCGCCAGTCGGTCTTGCCGATCCTCGGGCACGAGGGGATTCCCGGGCACTTCCTGCAGTTCAGCTACGCGTATCACAATCCCGACTTCATCCGGCACGTGCACGACGACGGCGTCTTTGCCGAGGGCTGGGCCTTCTACGGCGAAGAGATGCTCATGCGGCAGGGCCTCTACGAGCGCGATCCGGGCGCCCGGCGGCAAGTCATCCACCTCATGCGCCATCGCGCGACGCGCATCGGGGTCGACGTCGCGCTGGCGACCGGAGCGATGATCGCTGCCCGAGGCGATTGCGTATTTCCAAAAGAATGCCGGAATCGACTACGACACCGCGCGTGGCGAGGCGACCCGATTCGCGATGAACCCGGGACAAGCGATCGACTATCTCGTCGGCAAGACGCAGATCGAAACGCTGATCGGTCTCGCTGCGCGACCGCGCAAGGCCGGCGTTCTCGCTGCGCGCCGTTCCACGACCGGCTGCTCTCCTACGGAACCGTGCCGCTTTCGACCGATTCGCTACGAGTGGCTGGGCGACGACGCCTGGCTCGCGGGCCGGTGCGAGTCCGATCGCGCCGCAGGCAGTTCTAGCCACGATGTGCGCCGCAGCATCACCGGCGGATCGCTGGGGAGCCGGAAGCTGCGTCGCCCAAGGGTACGAACGTGCGGCCGACGCCCGGGCCGCGTCAAAGAGTCGCTCTTCTCGATTCTCGCTGACCGACTCGAAGGCGCGCGCGTCCTCGATCTCTTTGCCGGCACCGGAGCGATCGGCTTCGAGGCGGCGTCGCGCGGAGCCGCGCGAGTCGTCTCGGTCGAATCGCACCGCGAGACGGCGGCGGCGATCGAGGAGGCCGCGCGCAGAATCTCGGCGTCGACGACGTCGTCACCGTTTTTCCAGCGCCGGCAGAGCGCGCGCTCTATCGACTGCGAGGGCCCGTTCGACATCGTCTATCTCGATCCGCCGTACGCCGATCCCGCTTCCGATCCAGCTCTTCGCGCTGCTGCGCGAGCGCGGGCTGCTCGCGCCGGACGCGCTCGTCGTCTACGAGCATGCGGCACGAACGATCCTCCCGGAGATACCGGGGTATCGCTCGGTGCGCGAAGAAGTCTACGGCGATGTCGCGCTCGCCTTCTTGGCGCCGCAATCACCGGCTTGACCAACGGTAAGCCGTCGCGCAACACGCGCGCGATCTATCCCGGTTCCTTCGATCCGCCGACCTGCGGACATCTCGACGTCGTCGAGCGAGCGGCGCAGGTGCTTCGGCGAACTCGTCGTCGCGATCGTCGTCAATCCGCAGAAGCGCACGCCGATGTTCTCGCTCGACGAGCGCGTCGCGATGCTCAAGGAATGCATCGCCGCCATTCCGAACGCTCGCGTCGAACATTTTCGCGGTCTGCTCGCCGATTACGTCAAGGCGGCGCAAGCCGACGTCATCGTCAAAGGCCTGCGAGTCGTTTCCGATTTCGAAAGCGAAATGTCGGCGGCGCTGATGAACCGCTCGCTCTCCGAGGTCGATACGTTCTTCCTCATGTCCGATCAGAAGTACTCGTTCGTCAGCTCGAGCCTCGTCAAAGAGGTCTTCTTTCTCGGCGGCGACGTCGCGTCGCTCGTTCCCGAACCGGTTCTCCGCTGATGGCACGCAAACGCGCCGGATTACACGAATCCCACTCTGCAACGGAGGTAGCAATGTCGGTCTATCGCGTGCTGGATAAACTCGAAGCCTACGTGCACGAAGGAACGTGGCTGCCTGCGGGTTACCGGGTCCTGTCGGAAGAGCGCCTGATCGAGCTGCTCGAGAAGATTCGCGCCTCGCTTGCCGGTGGAGGTCGGGCGCGCGAAGATCATCGCGAGGATCACGACCGCGTGCTGCGGGCGGCTCAGGAAAAGGCGCAGGCGATCGTGGACGAAGCGGCCAGCAAACACGAAGAGCTGGTCGACCAGAACGAGATCGTCCAGCGCGCGCGCACGACCGCCGACGTCGTGCTGCGCGAAGCCGAAGAGCGCGCGCGCAAGATCCGCGAAGGCGCCGACCGGTACGCCGCTCAGGTCCTGCGCGGAGATGGAAGGCCGGCTCGCCGGCGCACTCGGGGCGGTCCGAAAAGGTCGCGAATCGCTGGCTCGACCCGTAGCTCCCGCGCCAAGCCATCCGCGATCGACCGCTTGCCGACGCCGCCGCGAAAAGCAAGCGAGCGGCCTTCGACTCGCAGACGGCCGGCGAGGAGACGGCCGCGCTCGAATCGGTCGAAGCCGGCGCCTAATTGGGTATACCGGTGACGATGAAAAATCTAGCAATCATGCTCGCGCTCGCGAGGCTTGCTATTCCGGCGCTTGCCGACAGATCGGCGGCGGAATTTCCGGCTACGTAGTCGACTCGAAGACGGGGCAGCCGATCGACGCATGCGCGCTCTACGTACTATCGCGCGCCGTATCATCGAGAACGGGACGACCGATTCTGACGCTCGAAACGAACGATCGCGGTTTCTTCCGCGACATCACGCTCGAACCGGGCCGCTACATCGTCATGGCGCAGCTCCCGGGCAAGGTCGTGGGCTGCGCCGTCGACGACGTGCAGGGCGGTGAAGTCTCGCGAATGAGGATCGAAATCGGACGCGATGCGATCATGTGCTGCGGTCCGCGCGTGCATCCCGCGCTGATCGATCCGAATGCCACCGCCGACGTCTATCGAATCTAACCGCCAGACTGCAACTGTGGTGCGATGCTGAGCGAAGGCTCCTGAGGCGAGCGTAGCGAGCCGAAGCGCTCATGCGCCTGCCGCTCAGGATGACAGGGGCGAGCTACAGACGGGCGGCGCCTGGACGTTGTGCGCGAAGGCCTCGAGCCGTGCGCGATCGATCGCGTGCACGCGCCCGCGATCGAGCTCGACGGCGCCGGCGTTTTTTAACCGCAGTAAGCGCGCGCGCCGCCATGTCGCGGACGGTGCCGGCGGCGGCGGCGATCTGCGCCTGCGAAAGATTCTCGACGCCGGGAAGACCGCGCGTCATGCCGACCGACGTGCGCGCGTAGCCGAGTAAGAACTTCGCGACGCGCTGCAGCACGTGCGCGAATGCAAGATCGGCGATGGTGTCGATCGAGCGCCGGCGAGCCTGCGACGACGCGATCAAGAATCCGAGCGCGAGTTCGGCGTCGTTGCGCGCGGCGTGAATCACCGCTTCGCTCGGCAAGCGTCACGATCGTTGCGTCGGTCAGCGCCTCCGCGCGCGTGGTCGCGCCACCGCCGTCGAACGTTCCGCTCTCGTTGAGCGTATCGTGGGTGAGCCGCTCGCCGATCGTATGCGTCTTACCGTCGGGCGAGAGCAGCGTGTAGATGACTTTTCCGGTCTTGACGATGCCGAGATACGGCCACATCTCGCCTTCGTCGAAGATCGTGTCGCCCGCACTTGTAGCTGCGCTCGCTCATCTGCGCGGCGAGCTCCTTGATGGTTCTGCCCTTGGCCGCCGTGAACGCCGTGCACGTGCGCAGAGAAGCGTCTCGCCGTCGGCATTCTCGTCGATGCGCTCGAGCCGAATCGTCCAACGATTGCTGCCGAGATTGCGGGCATCCCACGAGAAGTGTCCGGGGCGTATCTGCGTCATTTCGTTGCGCAGCGCGCGCGGATCGGTCTCCTCGTTGATTTCCAGCGCCGTTCCGATTTGCAGCTTGTCGAACGCTTCGAGGATCTGATCGGTCTTGGTTGCGGGCGAAGCGAGCGGGCGTCGAGCGCGACCGCGGCGGGACGATTGATCGGCATAGGCGGGCGTCTTAGGGAAGCGCGCGGCCGTGCCTGCCGGACCGGGGTCGCGCGGGGAATACCCGGTGCTGTATGAACATTTCCCTCGAAGATAGCGAGATCGTCATCGTCGCCGGCGCCCGCACGCCCTTCGGAAACCTCGGCGGGGCGCTGGCCGATCTCACCGCGACCGATCTGGCCGTTGCCGCAGCCGAAGCCGCCATCGCGCGCAGCGGCGTGCCGAACGAGCGCATCGACGAAGTCGTCTTCGGCAACGTCATCCAGACTCAGCGCCGACGCAATCTACTCTGGCGCGCCACGTCGGTTTGCGCGCCGGCTTGCCGATCGGCGTCCCCGCGCTCACGCTCAACCGGCTCTGCGGCTCGGGCCTGCAGGCGATCCTCTCGGCGGCACAGTCGCTCGCGCTCGGCAGCGCGACATACGCACTCGCCGGTGGAACTGAGAATATGAGCCAATCGCCGCACGTCGTGCGCGGCGCGCGCAACGGCTTTCATCTCGGTCAAAACGTTGCGTTCGAAGATTCGCTCTGGACTGCGTTGACCGATTCGTACGGCAACACGTCGATGGCGATTACGGCCGAGAACCTCGCGAAACAATACGGCGTCTCGCGTGAAGCGTGCGATGAGTTTGCGTTAGCCAGTCAAGAGCGCGCGCTCGACGCGCAAGAGAGCGGGTATTTCGGCGAAGAGATCGTTCCGGTCGAAGTTCCCGGACCGAAAGGCAGCGTGACCCGCGTCGAAAAAGACGAGGGCCCGCGTCACGGCTTGACGATGGAGAAGCTCGGCAAGTTACCGGCGCGCTTTGCTAAGGATGGAGTCGTGACGCCGGGAAACGCGAGCGGCATCACCGACGGCGCGGCCGCGGTCGTTTTGACGACGGTCAAGCGCGCGAAAGCCGACGGTATCTCGTGGATCGGCAGGCTGGTCTCGGGCAGCGTCGTCGGCGTCGATCCGTCGATCATGGGTATCGGTCCGGCCTTTTCGATTCCGCAAGCGTTGGAGCGCGGCGGCGTCGCCATGGACGACCTCGCGGTAATGGAGATCAACGAAGCCTTCGCGCCGCAAGTCTTGGCCTGTCTGCGTGAGATGAATGCAAATGGCGCTCCACTCAACCCGCACGGCGGTGCGATCGCGCTCGGGCATCCGCTTGGCGCCTCTGGCGCGCGCCTCGCGATCACCACGCTGCACGAGTTACGTGCGCGCGGCGGCGGATATGGAATCGCCTCGGCGTGCATCGGCGGCGGTCAGGGGATTGCGGCGCTCTTCCGTGCAGAGTAGCGAATCGCAGAAGCGTCCGCTCAACTTTGGCCGCCTCTGGGATCTCCTCGCCGCGCTGGCGATCGGCTTTGCGCTCTGGAAGATCTTCATTGCGCCGCGCTCGTTTGCCGCGCCGGTCCATCCGGCGCCGCATGCGGTCTATCCGCTTCTCGACGGCGGAGCCTTTCGCCTCGCGGACCAGCGCGGCCACGTCGTCTTCCTGGATTTTTACGCGAGCTGGTGCGAGCCGTGTAAGATCGAGCTTCCGCTCGTGGAATCGTGGTGGCGCGGTCATCGTGGAGCGGTCGTCGTGCCGGTCGACGTCGGCGAACCGCGAGGCGTCGTGGCGGCATTTGCGCGGCGCTACTCGCTGGCAAACGTGGCGCTCGATCCCCAGAGCAGCGCGCCCGCGCTCTTCGGCGTCCAAGGCTTTCCAACGCTCGTAGTCATCGATCCCAGCGGAAAGGTCCGCGCGAAGTGGCAGGGCCTTAATCCCGCAATCGGCCTGGCGATGAGCAACGCGTACGCGCAGTCTATAGTTCGGAGTTTCCAAAAATGCGAAGCTTCGGAATCGTTCCGCGATCGAAATTGTAGCGTCGGTCTAGCGGCCTTTCCAAACGGGCTTGCGCTTTTCGAGAAAGGCGCTCGTGCCTTCTTTGATGTCGTCGGTGTCGACGAGCGTGCCGAACTCCAGCGCTTCGAGCTCGAGCGCGCTATCGATCGAGAGATGCGCGCCGTTGTTGATGACCCGCTTGCACGCACTGATCGCAAGCGGCGCCTTCGACGCGATGACCGTCGCGATGCGCATCGCTTCGTTCATCAACTCAGAGGGCGGAACGACGCGCTCGACGAGGCCGATCCGCAGCGCCTCGCGCGCGTCGATGATCTCGCCGGTCAGGCAGAGATAACTCGCCATGCCGATACCGACGCGGCGCGTCGTACGCACGGTGCCGCCGTAACCGGGGATCAATCCGAGATTCACCTCGGGCTGGCCGAACTTCGCCGTTTCGCTGGCGACGATGATGTCGCCGGCCATCGCGATTTCGCAACCGCCGCCGAGCGCAAAACCGTTGACCGCCATGATTACCGGCTTGCTCATTCGCTCGATCTGCCGGGTGAGGGCCTGTCCGCTCCGCGATTGCATCGCTCCGTGATGTGCCGAGGCAAGCGCGTTGAGCTCGCCGATGTCGGCGCCCGCGGCGAAGGCTTTCTCTCCGGCGCCGGTGACGATCACGCAGCGAACGCGTTCGTCGGCTTCGATCTCGGCAAGGGCGGCGGAGACCTCCTTGAGAAGCCGAGTTCGCAAGGCGTTGAGCACGTTGGGCCGGTTAAAGGTGACGACGGCGATCGGCGCTTCGATCGCGACCAGAATATCTTCAAATGGCATAATAGGGAACCTTATGATTTGATAAAGGCCGCAGGTTCCTGCGTTGCGTTGCAGGGAAGTGCCCTTTGACCTATACTGGTGACGAAATTTCTTGCTGGAGGTGGCGGTGGCAGTTCGGACGGCGTATCACGAGGCATTGGAAGCGACGCGGCTCGACGTCGTGCGCCTTGGAGCGCTCGTCGGCGATGCGATTCGCGTTGCCGTGGATGCGCTCAACAGTCGCGATGCGGCGGCCGGTGCGCGCGTGCTCGCGGGCGACGACGTCATCGACGATCTACGCCGCCGGATCGACGCGCACTGCATCGAGCTCATTTGGCGTCAGCAGCCGGTCGCCGGCGAGCTGCGGGAGATCGCGGCGATGCTCGAGATCGCAACCGATCTCGAACGCGTGGGCGACTACGCCGTCGATATCTCGAAGAACGCGATCAAGCTCTCGGATCAACCGATGCGCCCGCAGCGGGTGGAAATCGACCGGATCGCTGCCGTCGCACACGCGATGCTGCTCGACGCCATGCGCGCCTACACCGAGCGCGACGTTCGTCTGGCCAGCGAAGTGATCGATCGCGACGACGAGGTCGACAAGCTCTACAAGCGCAGCATCAAATTGCTTCAAGAGGAGATGCGTAGCGATCCGGAGATCGTGCGGCCGGGAACGCGGTATCTCTTCGTCCTCGCCTCGCTGGAACGCGTGGGCGACCGAGCCGGCAACATCGCCTGGCACACGAAGGACATGATCGGCGCCGAGTGAGCACGCCGCTCGCGCGTTCCGAGTTCGAAGTAGTTCAGCATTACGTCTACCTCAACCACGCCTCGGCGGGCGTCTTGCCGCGTGCGAGCGTTGCAGCGATTGAGACCTTTGCACGCGAGCACGCATCGGGCGGCGTCCGGGGAACCTATCCGTACGACCTTCGATTGCCGGAGTATCGCGAGCGAATCGGCCGGTTCGTCGGCGCGCCCGGCTCGCAAATCGCGCTCCTGACCAACACGAGTGCGGCGGCGGCGGCGATTGCCGCCGGTCTCGATTGGAAGGCGGGCGACGAGGTTCTGCTCTGCGACAACGAGTTTCCGGCAAACGCCGTCGCGTGGACGGCCCTGCGCCGGCGCGGCGTCGCGGTGCGGTTGATCCCGACGGCCGAGCGCCGGCTCACGCCCGACGTCCTCGAACACGAGCTCTCGCCGCAGACCCGGCTGGTCGCGCTCTCGTGGGTCTCCTACGCCGACGGCTACCGTCACGACCTCGAGAGTCTTGCCGGCGTCGCGCACGAGGCCGGGGCGTTGCTCTGCGTCGATGCCATGCAAGGGCTGGGCGCCTTCCCGGTCGACGTCGGACGGAGCGGCGTCGACGCCCTCTTCGCTGGCGGACCGAAGTGGCTGCTAGCGCTGCATGGTATTGCGCTGCTCTACCTCAGCCCGCACCTATGCGATCGTCTGGAGCTGGCGATGCCGGGATGGCGGTCGATGGAAGACATCTGGGACTTCCACAACTACGAGCAGCCGTACGCGCGCGAGGCGGCGCGCTTTGAATGCGGCACGCCCAACTTACTTGGCGCGCTCTCCTTAGTCTGCGCGATCGATCTCTTCGAGCGCAGCGGCAAGGAGGCGGTCGCCGCGCACGTCCTCTCCCTTACCGACCGGCTTTGTGAAGGTTTGCAGCAGCTCGGCGCCCAGCTCTCGACGGCGCGCGGAGAGGGAATTTCGTCGGGAATCGTGACCTTCGCATTACCGGGCCGCGACAGCATCGAGCTCGGACGCGCGCTGGAGAAGGAGCATATCGTGACGACCTATCGCGCCGGGGGCGTGCGTGTCTCGCCGCACGGATATAACACGACCGGCGAAATCGACCTTCTCCTCGAAACGGTCGCGAAGATCGCAAATTCGAAAGTGTTGGTGTAATATTCCGCTGCTCTGCACGATTCTGCTCGCCGCCGCTACTGCGGGCGCGAGCTTTCCCGCCGCGGGGGAGTACCGCTACACGGCTTCGCTCGCCGGACAGAACATCGGGAGCTGGTCCGTCAGCGTCAAAGATCAGGGCGGCGGCCCGCAAGTCGATGAGGCGTCGTCGGCTTCCGTTGCCGGGATGCAGATGTCGGCGACGGCGTCTTTGGCCCTCGGTCCCGATCTGGCGCCGGTCAGCTACAGCGGCAGCTACCGGATGGGCGGGCAGAGTCCCACCGTGAGCGTTACCTTGACGCCATCGTCGGCGACCGTTATCGGAGCGATGAGCAACGTGCCGCGGCAGCTGCCGCTCGCCGCGAAGACGCGACACTTCGTCATCATCGAGCCGGGGTTGCTCGCCGGGCTTTTCGTTCTCCCGGCGCAGCTCGCCGCGTGGAAAGAATCCTCGCTGACCTGGATTACGCCGGCGACCGCGCAAGGGCAAGAGCTCGTCGTCGGATCGGCCTCAGCCGCTGCGCGCCCGTCGGGGCTCCCCTCCGCCGATGTGGTGCTCTCGGTCGATCAGCCGATCGCCTTGACGGTGTGGTACGACCCGTCGACGTTCGTTCCCGACCAGATCATCGTCCCGTCGCAGAGCGCGGTGCTTACCCGCGTACGATCCTAAGCTCGGCCGGCTCGAGCGGGGCGACATCGGGCGAATCGAGCGGCAGACCACGCACGAGGCGCTCGAGGATACCGAGCGCGACGCGATGACCGATCACCAGCGTCGCATCACCATCCCGTAACTCACCGGCAAGCTCGCCGAGCCGCTGCGCGGCGTCCTCGAAACTCTCCCCGCCGGGCGGACGAAAGCGAACGGGATCGCGCCGCCGCTGCGCGAGCAGCTCCGGATCATTTCGCTCGACCCAATCGAGCGTCCGGCCTTCCCACGCCCCGAAATGGACCTCGCGCAGCACCGGCTCGATCGCGAACGGAAGCGCGGGCGCGACGATCTCGCGCGTCTCCAAACAGCGCCGCATCGGACTGACCAGGCACCGCGCGAACGCGTACGGCTGCAGCGCTTCGCGCAACGATTCGCACTGCGCGCGTCCGTGCGCACCCAGCGGCAGATCGGTCACGGAGAGGAATCGCTTCGTTAAATTGTGCTCGGTCGCGCCGTGGCGACAGAAGACGAGGCTAGACACGGATCGACGACGTCATCACCGCGTCGTTCATTCCGTGGATCAGCCGCTTATCGGCCGGCGCGATTGTCGCGAGCACGCCGCCGAGGCGAACGCTCTCCTCCCCGGTGACGAAGTAATAGGGACAGAGCCTGACGCGGCCTTCGTACTCGCGAATCTCGTCGCGCTCGCGATCGAGATAGCGCTGACGCACCAGCTTCGCCTTATGAAATCGCTGGAGGATCCACGGCGTTCGATCGAAGGACGCAAGCGCCGTTTCGATTGCGGAGGTCCACTCGTCGCGCGTGAGATCGTCGGCGACCTTGACTCCGCGCGAACCCCAGGCGAGTTCGGAGAAGCCGGAGGGCTTCACCACGTAGTTGCGCTCGCTCTTCGGAAGCGTGATGAGCGCACGGAAATCGGAGACCGGTACTCCGCCGGCTTCGAGTCCGGCGATCGTCGCTTGCGGCGGGAGCGGACGCGGATCGATGACCCACGTCTTGGGAAAGAGCTGCGCAAGGCGTTCGAAGCGTTCGTTCCCGAGCTCGGCGCGCCACAGTGGCGCGAGCGCGTAATGGTGAAAGAGCGCGAAGGCGAGCTTCTCTTCGAGCGTTGCCTTTGGCGGCGGCGTCATCTTCACGCGATTGTGGCGGGCGGCATAGAGCATCAGCTCTTGCTTTGGAACGTTGAAGAGATCGAAGAGCTCGAAGTTGCGGTAGAGCGCGTCCAGCCGCGATTCGCGCCCGTCCTCGTGACGGATGAAGAGGCCGTCCTCGGTGAAGACGATCTCCTCGGGTCGTCGCAACCAGGCGTCGGCGAGATGCTCGCGGCGCATCGTCGCGGCGAGCCACTCCATTTCGTTGCGATAGTCGGCCGATTCGTCGGAGACGACGATCGCGACGGTTGGATACTCGGAACGGGAGACGTGACGCACCATCGCAGCAAAACCGGCTGGAATGCCGTTTTCGCCGCCAAGGCTCTCGAAGCCGAGCCGGCAGTACGCCTCGCTCATCGCGCCGACGAAACCCATTCCGCCCGGAATGCTGTCGAGCTCGGTCGCGACGAAACCGTCCGCGGTAAGGATCAGGTCGGGACGAATGACTCCGGGAAGTTCCTGTTTGAAACGATTCTGCCGCGCGAGCTTGACGATCTGCTCGGGCTTGCCGCGATCGAGATACTCGGCGATGAACCCGGGCGCGGTTCCCCGCGCGCTGCGATTGTAGAGATTGTTGAGCGCTCGATAGAAGGCGAGAAGATCGGTGCCGAGCGCTTCGATCGATTCCGCCTCTTTCGCCGAGAGTGCGAACGGCTCGGGGCTGACGCGCCAGGCGATACGGTCGTTTTCGTTCTCAACCCGGAAGAGGCCGGGCGGTATCGCTTCATAAAGGTGCTGCGCTTGCTCGCGAGCCGTGAGGTTGGGAATCGTCGCCGTACAAGGCATGATGGACGGGCAGGCTCCTCTATCGACAGCCGTCGGGTATCTTGGAATTGTTAAAGGCGATGTAGCGCCGGCGCATACGACCCTCTAGAGTCCCCGCCGCGGCGCGAGGGTTGCACTCACTTGATCGTGATCGCTCCCGGTGTGAGCAGCGCGCCTTCGACGCGGACGAGACCTCGCGAATAGGCGAGCGTGAGATGGAGCGTGCCGGTCAGGCCCACCTTGGTGAGGTCGAGGCTCTGGAGCACCCGCGAGACGCCCTCGCCGGCAATGAAATGGAGGTCGATCGGGCGGCTTACCGTTGCCCCAGGCGCCGAATAGGTCGCAGTCACCGGAACGACGATCTCCTCGGCGCCGGTCGAGCGCAGCGCGCCGGTGATGCAGTAGCCGATGGTGACCGGCCGCCCTTCGACCGTGAGCGTCTCCTGGGTGCATTGCGATGCCGCGGCTGCTCGAAGGGCGCATGCCGCGAAGACGACGATGAGTGCGAATGCTCGGCGCATAGTGAAGGTTGAGAATTGAATTCGGTACGATTCGCGGCGATACCCGTCGAAGGCAGCCGGAGATGCGGATTCACCTGCTGGTCTTCGCCGGTCTACGCGAGCTGCTCCAAGCGCCCGAGCGCGGCCTCGATCTGCCCGACGGGGCCCTCATCGCCGATGCGTGGCGCGCGCTTGCACGCGAATATCCTGCTATCGATGCAGAGCGGCGCTCGACGCGCGTCGCGCGGAACGGCCGGATCGCGTCGTTCGACGACGAGCTTGCCGAGGGTGACGAGCTCGCTCTTTTGCCGCCGGTTGGCGGCGGTTAGCGCGCGATGGCGCTCTTTCGCATCGTCGGCGAGCCGATCGAATCGGAGCGGCTCGCCGAGCTCGTCGGCCGCGGCCACGGCGGGGTCGTTGCCTTCATGGGCATCGTACGCGGCGACTCGAGCGACGGGCGGCGCGTGACCGCGCTCTGGTACGAGGCCTTCGAAGCGATGGCGGTGCGCGAGTTCGAGGTGATCGCGGGCGAGGCGCGCGAGCGCTTCGGCGACGTCGAGATCGGAATCGTGCATCGCGTCGGGGAGGTACGCGCCGGCGAGATCTCGGTTGCGGTGCTCGCCGGAGCCGCGCACCGTGCCGAGGCGTTCGAGGCCTGCCGCTACGCAATCGACGAGCTCAAGCGCCGCGCGCCGATTTGGAAGAAAGAGTGCTATGCCGACGGCAGCGCAGAGTGGCGCAACGGTGCCTAAGGTCGAGCTCTTCCGCATCGAAGCCGCGCGCAACCCGGTGGCCGTTCTCTGGTACGAGCCGCGCCGGCCGCGCGACGTCTGTATCGTTGCCGGCCACGGATACTCATCGAGCAAACAGAATCTCGATTTTCTCTGCTCGTTCTTGGCAAGCCACGGCTTCGGCGTCTATAGCCTCGACTTTCCCGGACATAAGCTCGGATCGAGCGCCGGCGTGCTGCAGGGCGTCGACGATTGCGTCGACGCAATGTCCGCGACGCTGGCATTCGCGCGCGAGCGCGGTGACGGCGCCGCCTATACACTCGGCCACAGCATGGGCGGAATGACCGCGATCTTCACCGCCGCCCTCGATGCAAACGTTCTGGGCACGATCGCGATCGCAACCGGATACGGACGACCGACGTCGCTCGAGTCGCTGCAGCGCGTCGGCGTCGCCGATTTCCGTTCGTCCTACGTGGTCGGCGTCACGCTCCCCGAGCTCGTCGCCGGCGTCGACCAGCGGTACGCCGAGTTACTCCCACGCCTCGCGGGACGGCCGGCACTCTACGTCGCCGCCGACCGCGACGCAATGGTCAGCCCGAAGAGCGTTCGAGAGCTGTACGATCGCGCGCCCGAGCCGAAGACCTTCGCAACCATTGCGAGCGATCACACTTACGCCGCCGAACACGCCCGGGCAACCGTGCTCGAGTGGCTCGACGAACTTCACCCGCACGTGCGAGCGCGAGAAGCGTGAATCCGATCGAGCGCCGGCGGTATAGCCGTCATCTCTTGATTCCCGAGGTCGGATTGGCGGGGCAAGAGCGGCTCGCCGCGTCGCGCGCGCTGGTGGTCGGCGCGGGTGGACTCGGATCGCCGGCGCTGCAGTATCTCGCCGCGGCCGGTGTCGGCCGGATCGGGATCGTCGACGACGACGTGGTCGACGAGACGAACCTGCAGCGTCAGACGATCTTCGCCACGGCCGACGTCGGGAAGAAGAAGGCGGCCGTGGCCGCGGAGCGCCTGCAAGGGCTCAACCCGCTCGTCAACGTCGACCCGATCGCCGTACGATTCGACCCCGGCAACGCACGCGCGCTCGTCGCGCTCTACGACGTGGTGCTCGACTGTACCGATCGCTTTCCGACGCGCTTCCTCATCAACGATGCGTGCTTCTTCGAAGGGCGGAGCGACGTCTACGGGTCGATCTTTCGATTCGACGGTCAGGTGAGCGTCTTTCGCTCCGGCGCCGGACCCTGTTACCGTTGTCTCTATCCCGAAGCGCCGCCGGTCGAGAGCCGCCCGACCTGCGCGGAGGGCGGCGTTCTCGGCGCACTCGCGGGCATCGTCGGTGCGTGGCAGGCGAACGAAGCGCTCAAGATACTCTTGCGCATCGGCGATCCGCTGATCGGGCGTCTGATGCTCGTCGACGCCTTGCACGCGCGGGCGCGCGAGGTCCGATTCGAACGCGATCCGGATTGCGCGCTCTGCGGCGAAGCGCCGGCGATTGAGGGCATCGAGCAGGAGCGCTACGCCGATGCTTCACCGCAGCCGCCGGTAGCGGAGATCGAGGCCGAGCGCCTCGACGAGGCGCTGCGCGATGCGATACTTCTGGACGTGCGCGAGCCCCACGAAGCCGTGCTCGGCACGATCGACGGCGCTTTACAGATTCCGGCGTCGGAGCTCGAATCGCGCATGCACGAGCTCGACAGCGCGCAACGGTACGTCGTCGCGTGCCGGGTCGGTTCCAAGTCGATTTGGGCGGTGCGCCGCTTGCACGACGCGGGATTTACGCGGCTGACCCATCTGCGCGGCGGTTTGCTCGCCTACGCGGTGCGCCACCGCGAGTTCGAGTTCTTTTAGCGCGTGGTGAAGCGCAAAGCGTTCGGCGCGACCGGAGTGGCGCTCCCGGTCATCGGCCAAGGAACTTGGAATATGCCCGAGAGCGGTGCGGGACTCAAAGAGGCGCAACGCGCGATTGCGCGCGGGATCGAACTGGGGATGGTGCATCTCGATACGGCCGAGATGTACGGCGCGGGGCGCGTCGAGGAGTTGCTCGGCGAGACGATTCGCGGTCTCGATCGCGAGCGGCTCTTCATCGTAACCAAGGTTCTGCCCGGCAACGCCAGTTATAGCGGAACGCTCGCGGCGGCAGATCGAAGCCTCGCGCGGCTTGGATGCGATTACGTCGATCTCTACCTGCTGCATTGGCCTGGTTCGCACCCGCTCGAGGAGACGATGCGGGCACTCGAGCGGCTCGTGGAGCAGGGTAAGACGCGCTTTATCGGCGTCAGCAATTTCGATGCCGGCGAGATGCTCGAGGCGGCGTCGTATCTGCGTTCGGTGCCGCTGGCCTGCAATCAGGTGCTCTATCATCTCTGCGAGCGCGGCATCGAGCACGCGCTCGTCGAACGAGCGCGCGAGCGGGGCATCGCTATCGTCGCATACACGCCATTCGGCCGGGGGCGCTTCCTTCGCTCCGACTCCGGCCGGCGAGCGCTGGAGGCGGTCGCGCGGAAGCACGATTCGACCCTCCAGCAGGTAGCGCTTGCATTCTTGACGCGCGATCCTGGGCTTTTCGCGATTCCAAAAGCCGCCCGTGTGGAACACGTCGAAGAGAACGCTGCGGCGGGAGAGCTCGAGCTCGATCCGAGCGATGTTGCAAGGATCGACGAAGCCTTTCCGCGCGGAGAGCCCGGACCGCTGGCAACCCTATGACGATGCAAGATGAAATGGTACGAATCAAGGAGCGCGCGATCCGCACCGCGCTCGACCGCGGCGCGGCCACCGCGCGCGTGGTGCCGGCGGTGCCCGACGCGCTCACGCGCGGCCGGATGGAACGGGCCTTTGAGCGCGGTGATTTCGCAACCTGGGGATATGGCGCGGAGTACGCGCGTGGCGCAAGCGATGCTTCGGCGCTGCTCGAGGGCGCGCGCAGCGTCATCTGCATCGCGATGCCGTACGGCGCGCCGGCGCCGCGAACGGAGGCTCCGCTGCGCGGACGGGTCTCGAACTACGCCTGGTCGCCGGATTATCATCGAGAGCTGCGCGCGTTGCTGCGCTCCGTAGCGAGTGAAATCGACGCGTCGGCAGGCGCATCCGTCACCGCGATCGCCTGCGACACGCGGCCGCTTGCGGAACGAGCGTTTGCCGCACGCGCCGGTCTGGGTTGGATCGGGAAGCATACGAATCTGATCTCGCCCGAGCACGGCTCCTTCGTTTTTCTCGGCGAGATCGTTACGACGCTCGAGCTGCCCGCCGATGCGCCGCTGCGCAAGAGCTGCGGCTCGTGCGAGCGCTGCGTCGACGCCTGCCCGACCAGCGCGCTGCGCGGCGATTATACGATCGACGCGACGCGCTGCATCTCCGACCTCACGCAGCGCACCGATGCGATTCCGCGCGCGCTGCGGCCGCTCGTCGGCGATTGGGTCTGGGGCTGCGACATCTGCCAGAGCGTCTGCCCGCCGAACGCGCGCGTTGCACGCCCGGCTGCCGCGCGCTGGTCGCCGCGCGAGAGCGATGCGGCACGCCCGCCGCTCGTTGCACTGCTTCGCCTCGGCAGCTCCCGCTTTAAGCGCCGGTACCGCTCGACTGCGATGGGTTGGCGCGGAGCGGCGGTTCTGCGGCGAAACGCCGCCGTCGCGCTCGGCAACGCGCTCGATCGATCGGCGGTCGGGGCGCTGATCGAGAGCCTGCAGCGCGATCCGCATCCGATGGTGCGCGGTCACGCGGCATGGGCACTTGGAAGGATCGGCTCGCCGGCAGCGCTCGAGGCATTGCGCCGCGGCTATCTCGAAGAAGCCGAAGACGACGTGCGCGACGAGATCTTCTCGGCTTTGGGGGGCGCGGTATGACGCTGCTCGCAGTCGCCGGCGCGGCGGCGCTGCTCGCTCGAATGGCCGCCGTCAACTCGGACCTGCAGGCGTTCAGCGCGAGCATGCGCGCCCACGTGACGATGCGATCGTTTCCGTTCTTGGCGGCGGATCTCACGGGCACGTATTACTACAAGGCCCCCGACCAGCAGAGGGTCGTCTTTACCGGCGGCGTTCCGCTGGTCGCGCAGCAGTTCGACCGGCTTTACGCGCATATCGAGAGCCCCTCGCAATGGCAGGCGATCTACGCGGTCACTCCGCTCTCCGACGACGGCACGACCACCCGGCTGCGGCTCGTGCCGCGCAAGCAGGGCAACGTCGAGAGCATCGAGGCCAGCGTAAACGACAAGAGCGCGACGGTGACTTCGATGCGCTGGGACTATGCCAACGGCGGCTATGCCGAGCTCGCCAACCGCTACGGGCGCGTCGCAGGGTATCTTCTCGTTGAGTCGCAGACGGGACACGTGCAGGAACCGGGATACGTCGCCGACATCACCTCGACGATCGATCAGTATAAGATCAATCCGTCGCTGCCGGAATCGCTCTTCGAGAACCAATGACGACCATTTCGCTGGTCGACGGGTTCAGCCGCCCGATTACCTATCTGCGCATCTCGGTGACCGACAAGTGCAACCTGCGCTGCATCTACTGCATGCCGGAGGGCGGGTTGCCGTGGCTGCGTCGCGAGGAGATTCTCAGCTACGAAGAGATCGCTCAGATCGTAGGCGCGGCGGCGTCGGTCGGCGTGCGCGCAATTCGCTTGACCGGCGGCGAGCCGCTCGTCCGGCGAGACCTCAGCCGGCTCGTCGCCGCAATTGCAGCGACCCCCGGCATCGACGACGTCGCGCTCTCGACCAACGGGTTGCTGCTCGAGTCGCAGCTTCCCGAACTCGTCGCCGCGGGTCTGCGCCGCATCAATCTCTCGCTCGATACGCTGCGGGAGGACCGGTTCGAAGCGATTGCGCGGCGGCCGGGGCTCGGCGCGGTGCTGCGCGCAATCGATGCGGCGATCGCCGCGGGGCTGGCGCCGATCAAACTCAACTGCGTCGTGATGCGCGGGAAAAACGACGACGAGCTCCTCGATTTTGCACGGCTGACCCGCGAACGGCCGATCTTCGTTCGCTTCATCGAAGTAATGCCGGTCCTCGAGAATGCCGGGATGCAGCGCGACGCCTACGTCTCTTCCGACGAGATCCTAAAGCGTATCGCGGCCGGCGGCGAGCTGCTTCCGGTCGACGGTCCCGGCGGCAACGGGCCGGCACGATACTTCGCGTTTGCCGGCGCCCCGGGCGCCGTCGGGGTGATCAGCCCGCTCTCACACGACTACTGCGAGCGCTGCAACCGGGTACGGTTGACGGCCGACGGGCGATTGCGTCTCTGCCTCTTCGGCGACCACTCGCTCGACCTGCGCTCGCCGCTGCGCGCGGGAGCGCCGCAGGCGCAGCTTGCGGAACTCCTGCAGTCGGCTATGCTGATCAAGCCCGAACGCCACCATCTGCGCTTGGGCGAGAGCGCCTCGCGGATGCGGGCCTTCTCGGAGATCGGCGGTTGAGCGGGCCGGCGGTCACGGCGGCGAGGCCGGCGGCGTTGGGAGGATAAGGGGGAAAACGAATGGACGCGGTCCGGGTGACGGGCGAACCAACGGCAGTCGCGTCAGCGCGCGTCGAGTCGCTCGTTCTCGAGTACCAGACGAAGCTGGCACGATACGTCCGGCGGATGGTCGGCGACGCTGAGGTCGCGCTCGATCTGACGCAGGACGTCTTTCTGTCGGCCTATCGCATGCTGCAAGCCGATCCGCAGCGCGAGCTGAGCGCGGGCTGGCTCTACCGCGCCGCGACGAACGCCGCGATCTCGTTTTTACGGCGGAAGAAGATTCTTCGCGTGCTCCCGCTCGATCGTGAGATCGATCGAAGCGAGTGGCGCGTCGACGAGCGCAGCGCCGCGTCGCTCGACCTGCAAGCGGCGCTCATGCGCCTGCCCCCCGAACAATCGGCGGCACTGCTCTTGACGAGCTATGCCGGTTATTCGTCGTCGGAGGCCGCGGCAATTCTCGGCACGACCTCGGACGCCGTTCGTCAGCGGGTCTGTCGTGCGATGCGCGTCCTGCGGACAACTATGAAGGAGAGTATCGATCGATGAGTGCTCGAACGGATTGCGGCACGATCGAACGGCTCGCCGGAGCGATCGCCATCGGCGAAGCCGGCGACCTCGAACGCGAAACCTACCGGAGCCACCTCGCCGGATGCGCGCGGTGTCTCAACGAGCTCGGCGGCGAGCGCGAGATCGAACGCGTGATGCTGGGGATTGCGCGCGCGCGCGACGACGAACGGTGGGAGCCGGATCTGCGCGCGGCATTCGCCCGAAAAACCTCGCGGCGATTCGGCTGGACGGCCGTCGCCGCACTGGCTGCGGCGATCGCGGTGGTCGTCGGTGTCCGCGCGATCGAGCAACCGCAGCCGGCGCCGGTCGCGCAGCGCAGCGTCCCGGCGCAAGAAGCGCGCGCGATTGCCGCGTTGAGCACGCAGACCGTGCCGCACCGCGAAGGCCGGGCCGAATCGCTCGCGCTCGGAGCGCCGGCGACGCTTGCGGCGACGCTTCGAGTCAACGTGAACGCACGCGGAATCCCGGTGGGATGCAGCGTCGCAAAGAGCTCTGGAAATGCGACCCTGGACGAGTCGATCTGCCGCGCGGCGATGCGCGCGCACTATAAGCTGAACGCGCCGGCGCACTAGCTGGGCGAGGGAAGCGCTCCGAGCGACCGAAACCGCCCGCAATGGCGGAGAGGCCGTTTGTCTACCGTTTTACCAAAGATCTGCGCCTCGACGATCACGCCGGACTAGCTGCGGCCGCTTCACGCGGTCCGGTGCTGCCGTTGCTCGTGATCGATTCGGCGATGCGCGAGCGCCTTGCGGCCTCGCCGCGTCGAGCCGAGTTCTTTTGCAGCGCGCTCGCCGCGTTGTCGGGCGAGCTCGAGGAGCGCGGAAGCCGTTTGCTCGTGCTTCGCGGCGAGCCGGAAGAGGTGCTCGCCCGCGTCGCACGGGAGCTCGCGGCGAGCGGTGTGGCGTGGAGCGCGGCCTACGATCGCGATGGAATTACGCGCGACCGGCGCGTCGCATCGCAGTTGGAAGAGGCCGGGTATGAAGCACTCGTCGTGCACGATGCGCCGGTGGTCGCGCCCGAGGAGAGCGCCGCGGAGCATAGTGCGGGCGGATCCTACCGCGCCTTTGCCCCGTATTTCGAAGCCTGGGGAAGGCTGCCGATTGCGTCACACGAGTCTCCGCTGCTGCTGCGATTCGTCCGCACCGAGGCAGCGAGCGAGCCGCTCCCGATGCCGGAGGAGTTCGGTGGAAGCAAGGGCGCTATCGAGGCCGGAGCCGCGATCGCCCGGCGGCGTTTCGAACGCTTTCTCCGTGAAGATGCGGCACTCTATGCAGTCGCGGCAACGGCGCCGGGCGACGACCGCACCTCGCACCTCGCGGCCGAACTCTCCTTCGGGACGATCGCTGCGCGCACGATCGCGCGTGCCGTCCGCGAGCGCCTCGACGACCCGTTCGCGCTCAGCGAGGAGCGTCTCTCGCTGCGTCTCTTTCTGCGATCGCTCGCGCATCGCGATTTCTTCCTCCAACTCGCCTGGTTCTATCCGGAGACGCAAGACGAGCCGCTCCAGGAGAAGATGCGCGGCTTTCGCTGGGAATCGTCGCACCCGCTCTTGGACGCGTGGCGCGCGGGCAAGACCGGGTATCCGTTCGTCGATGCGGGCATTCGCCAGTTGCACGCGACAGGATGGATGCATCCGCACGTACGCGCGGTCGCGGCCTCGTTTCTCTGTTTCGACTTAGGCGTCGATTGGCGTGCCGGTCGCGACGAGTGGGATCGCCGGCTCATCGAGGACGAGCCGGCGCTGGCCGACGGTAACTGGCAGTGGATCGCGGGCGTCGGCGCGGACATGGCGCAGTATCCGCGCATCTACAATCCCGAGCGGCAACGCCGGCGGTACGACCCGGTCGGCATCTACGTCCGGCGCTGGATACCGGAGCTGCGCGACGTTCCGCTCGATGCGTGGTACGGGCGTCCGCCGAACTCTCCGCAGCTCGCGCTGGGCCTCTACGCCGCCGACGCCTATCCGCCGGCGGCGATCGACCATGGCGCGGCGGCGCGCGCCTTTCTAGGCCGCTATCGCGAGTTTAATCGGCAGCTCCGTTAGGCATGCGCTCGTCGATCCAGCTCGTGACGACGGGGATGCGAACCTCGTCGCCGTTCCACGTCTTGATTCCGTAGTAAACGCTCGCGACCAGAAAGAGCGGCGCGAGCAGCGGCACCAGCACCCAAGCCGAGAATCCGAGGAACGGCACTTGCGCGAGCAGCGAGAGGAGTCCCCAGAAACCGAAGAAGCCGACGTTGAAGCCGAGCGCCTGAAACGCCTGGCGGCGCAGATTGCGCGATTGCTTCCGGTCGAGCAGCGAGAGTAGGGCCAACGGCCAGAGCGGGTAACCGAGCGCGACGAGCGCGCGCGATTCCACCGGATCGGGCGCCGTCGCGATCGTTGCCGTGCCCCGAACGCTTGCCGGCGCGGGGCGCGGAGGGACCGAACCGGCGATTTGCCGGCGGGTCGCCGTTGCCGCTTCGACCTTTGCCGCAAGGCGGCAACTCGGGCAGCCGCCGCGTTCGTCGCGACAGGTCGCGCAGATCGGCTTTCCGCAGTCGGTACACGGTGCGACCGACGGTACGTTCGAGTGAAAATAGCAGTCCATGTGCGTTTCGCGATCCTCCGAATCTTTTGCCACCATCACGTACCGGAGCGCACGGGGGGAGGTTTCACCGCGCGGCGGCGGCAAGAGCCCAGAGGTTTTGCAGCCTCCTGCCGCGATGAGCCGCCGCTCCATTCTCGTACGGTTGGCGCGCGAGGCGCGTCCGTACTATCCGCGCCTCGGGCTTGCGATGGCGATGGGCGTGCTCGCCGGCGTTCTCTCGATCGTTCCCCCGCTGGCCTTTCGCATCATCATCAACCAGGTACTCGTTCCCCCGCACGGCAGCGCGCCGGACCTCAAGGCGCTCTATCTCTCACTCGGCCTTACGTCGATCGCCCTCGTGCTCGCCAACTGCGCGATCTACGGGCAGACCTATCTCACGGCGTGGAGCGGGCAGCATTTGGTCGCGCGGCTGCGCGTGCGGCTCTTCAGCCGACTCCTGAGTCTGCCGCTGGGCGAGTTCGACAAGTGGCGCCCCGGCGAGTTGATTGCGCGGTTCTCGACGGATCTGCAGATAATGATCGATGCGGTCAGCGTTTCGGTGCCGCAGCTCGTCGTCGCGCTCGCGACCTTCATTTCGTCTTTTGCGACGATGATCTACCTCGATTGGCTCCTGACGATCTCGCTCGTTCTCGTTGCGCCGATCGTTTCGTTCGCCGTCTCGAACTTTCAGCATCTGATCTCGGCGAGCACCCACCGCGCTCAACAGCGCATCGCCGACCTCACCGCGAATCTCTCCGAGATCCTCGGCGGCCAACGCGTGGTCAAGTCGTTCGGGCGCGAGGAGTTCGAAGTTGCGCGCTTTCGCAGCCGTAACGACGACTTCTTCGGTGCCTACATGAAGCTGACGCAGTTCATTCAAACGCAGCCGCTGGTCGTTTCGACGATCATGGTCGCCGCGGTCGTCGGCATCATGTGGCTCTCGGTGCGCGAGGTGCTCGTCGGACGGCTCGATACCGGGCGGGTCTTCATGTACTGGGGGCTGCTGGTGAATCTAATGAACCCGATGAACCGCGTCGCCGCGTTCTTCGGCGACATCAGCAAGGCGATCGTCGGCGCGGGACGGGTCTTCGAGTTGCTCGATCTGCCCGTCGAGGTGCGCGAACCCGAGGGCGCGATTGCGCTTCCCTCGGTGCGCGGCCGGATCGAATACGCCGGCGTAACCTTTCGGTACCGCCCGGACGATCCGCCCGCGTTGCGCGAGGTCAACGCGACGATCGAAGCCGGCGAGATCGTGGCGCTCGTCGGTCCGTCGGGTGCGGGCAAGACGACGATCGTCAATCTCGTGCCGCGCTTCTACGAGCCGCAGGAAGGACGGGTGCTGCTCGACGGTTTCGACATCGCCAAAGTGCGGCTGGACGATCTGCGTAAGGCGATCGCCATCGTTCCGCAGGACGTGCAACTCTTTCGCGGTTCGATCCTGGAGAATATTCGCTACGGTAGGATCGAGGCATCCGACGCGGAGGTGCGGGCGGCCGCGCAGGATGCAAACGTCGACGAGTACGTGCGCAACTTCCCGGATGGCTACGCGACTCAAGTCGGCGAACGTGGGATGCGGCTCTCCGGCGGCGAGCGCCAGCGCATCGCCATCGCGCGCGCGGTTCTGAGGGACCCCCGGATCCTAATACTCGACGAGGCGACCAGCGCGCTCGACAGCCATTCGGAGGCGATGATCGAGCAGGCGCTCGATCGTTTGTTGCCCGGGCGCACCACGCTGATCATCGCCCATCGGCTCTCGACCGTGCGCCGCGCGCACAAGGTTCTGTTCATCGAGGCCGGGCGGGTCGTCGAGGTGGGGACGCACGAGGAGCTCCTGGCTCGCGGCGGGGCGTACGCGAGGCTCCATGCAGCGCAGTTCTCGTTTAAGGCGCCTTAAGCAGCGATGCGCTAGGAAGTAGACGGAAATCAACAATCTGGGGTCGAAGAATTCGGCCATCTGGGGACGTCCGCCTTAGAAGTCCACCTTTTGAGTGATGGGTGCCCTTTTAAATCCACCTCCAGAAAGGAACTCCAGTTGAACCAGGGATTCACTGTGTGGCTTACCGGTCTGTCCGGGGCCGGTAAGAGCACGATTGCCGAGCGACTCGCACCCGAGCTTTCGGCCCGCGGACGGAACGTCGAAGTGCTCGACGGCGACGAAGTCCGCACCCATCTGTCAAAAGGACTCGGATTCAGCCGCGAGGATCGCGACATCAATATCGGACGTATCTCGTTCGTCGCCTCGCTCTTGGTGAGGCACGACGCCGCGGTCATCACGGCCGCAATCTCGCCGTACGCGCAGGCGCGCTCCGAGGCGCGTCAGCGGATCGGACACGATCGTTTCGTCGAAGTCTACGTGCGCTGTTCCTTGGACGAGCTCGTGCGCCGCGACGTCAAAGGCCTTTACAAAAAGGCCATCGCCGGCGAAGTGCAGCACTTCACCGGCGTCTCCGATCCGTACGAAGCGCCGGAGAATCCCGACATCGTCGTGGATAGCGAGAGCGAGACCATCGACGAGAGCGTCTCCAAGATTCTCGCCGAGCTCGAGCGACTCGGCCACGTGCATCGAATTGAAGGCGGTATCATGATCGCTCCCCACGGCGGCAAACTCATCGACCGGACCGTCGCTTCGGCGGACGAAGCCGAGCTGCGCGAAGAGAGCAAGAGCCTTCGCAGCCTCACGCTGACCGCACGCGAACTCAACGACCTCGCGCTGATCGCTAACGGCGCGTTGAGTCCCCTGGGTGGCTTCATGGGCCGCGAAGATTACGATCACCGTCGTCGTCTCGATGCGCCTCGCGAACGGATTGCCGTGGAGCATTCCGGTCGTCTTGGCCGTCGATCGCGACGAGGCACCGACGGTCGGAAGCCGGGCGGCACTCTACGACGGCGAAGGCGAGCTACGCGGAGTCATCGACGTTGAGGACGTCTTCGAATCCGACAAGCGGCACGAAGCGCGAAACGTCTATCGCACGGAAGAGGAGAAACATCCCGGCGTCGCTGCGGTCTACGGGCGTAAGGACGTGCTCATCGGCGGTCCGGTTTGGGTGTTCGCACGCGAGCACGATCCGGAGAGCCTCTCACCGGCGCAGACGCGCGCCGAGTTCGAACGCCGCGGCTGGAACACGATCGTCGGATTCCAGACGCGCAATCCGGTCCATCGCGCGCACGAATACATTCAGAAATGCGCGCTCGAGATGGTCGACGGTTTACTGCTCCATCCGCTCGTCGGCGAGACCAAGAGCGACGACATTCCGGCCGACGTCCGGATGCGTTGTTATCGGGCACTGCTGGAGAACTACTATCCGGCGAATCGCGTGCTGCTGAGCACGCTGCCGGCGGCGATGCGCTACGCGGGTCCGCGCGAAGCGATCTTCCATGCGATGATGCGTAAGAACCACGGCTGCACGCATTTCATCGTCGGGCGCGACCACGCGGGCGTGGGAAGCTACTACGGCACCTACGACGCGCAGAAGCTCTTCGACGAGTTCACGCCCGAAGAGCTCGGTATCACCCCGCTGAAGTTCGAGAACAGCTTCTACTGCCGGCGTTGTCAGTCGATGGCTTCACAGAAGACCTGCAATCACGATCCGGAGAGCCACGTGACGCTCAGCGGCACGGCCAGGTGCGCGAGATGTTGCGTAACGGGCAACTCCCGCCGCCGGAGTTCTCGCGGCCGGAAGTCGCCGCGATTCTCATCGAAGCCGCGCGGGAGACCGCTTCGGCGTAAAACGGCTAAGCGGCGTCCCCGGGGGCAGGCGTCCGGCGCTGATGAAGCGCGAAACGATTGCCTTCGGGGTCGCGCGCAAAACAGGTAATGCACGCCGGAAACTCGAGTACCTCGCCAACCTCGGCGCCGCCGGCTTTGAGACGCTCGCGCATTGCCGGAAGATCGTCAACCTCGAAAGCCGCTCCGGTCGACGCGCCGGGGATGAAGCCCAACCCCTCTCCGTTACCGATTCCGAAGGTGACGTTGCCGACGTCGAACTCGATCCAGTGATCGCCGAACGACTGGCCTTCCTTAAGCCCGAGCGTCTCCGCGTAGAAGGTGCGCGCCCGCGGGACGTCGCGAACCGAGTAAGCGAAGAAGGCAACATCTCTAACCATCGGCGGGTCCTCCCGGCCGATGCGTTTGCATACGGAGGCGGTTGAACCCTAGCGCCGAAAGAATCACGCTTCACCGCATTACGGCCGGCCAAGGAGGGCTTCGATGCTCGTGCTTAGCCGCAAGGCGAATCAGTCAATTATGATTGGTAGCGATATTCGCATTCTGGTTGTGGGAGTAGACCGCGACCAGGTTAAGCTCGGCATTGAGGCGCCTCGCCACGTGCCGGTTCATCGCTTCGAAATCTTCGCCGAGATTCACCGCGGAGACGGCTCCGCGACCCCTTCAAGCAAGCGAGGCCCGGCAGGAACGGTAGGAAAAGAGCCCGTCGAGGCCGATATACCCGGCGATGTCGCCCGCTCGGGCGGTCCATCTATCTAAGCCTTCTCAAGCCGCCCTATACGGGGGCTCGCGGCTGCCGGTCGCTAGAATGTTAACCTAGGTCCTTTGTTGAACATTATGACGGGTTTGTTCATGACTGCGCCGAGAACGTTTGCCGGAGAGGCGTCGTATCGGCGTGCGCCGACGGGAGTTATAGCGTGACCATCACCTGGAGCTACGTGCTCGTTGGATTTATCGTCGGCACGTGCACCGCATATAGCGGCGTTGGCGCGGGCGCCATCACGACGCCGCTCTTGATATTCCTTGGTGTTGGTACCGACCGGGCAATCGGGTCCGATCTGCTCTTCGCCCTCGGCACTCGCGTCGTCGCTATGCTCGCGCATATCCAGAAGCGCACCGTGCAGTTCTCGGTGCTCTGGCGCCTCTCGCTCGGCGGTTTACCCGGAGCGGTTATAGGCGTCATCATCAGCGGTTACTTGCATCACGCACTCGACGTGCATCAGCTCGAAAACGTTCTTCGGATCGCGGTCGCTGCGGCGCTGCTCGTCTCCGCCGCGGGTATCATCTTCAATCGCAAGCTTGCCGGCGATACCAGCCGCGACCCGAACAAGCTTCCGACCCTGAGACTCGCTATGATCGGGCTCTTCGTCGGTTTGACGGTCAGCATCACGTCGATCGGCGCGGGCTCGCTCACGCTCCCGGCACTCTTGCTCGTGGCGCCCGTGGTCGCGCTGCGGCGCTTGGTCGGCACCGATCTTGCCTTCGCGGTCGTCGTGCTCATACCGTCGCTGCTCGGTCACTGGCGGCTCGGCGACGTCGATCCCGGCATCGCCATCTCGCTGCTGATGGGCTCGATTCCCGGCGTCTTTCTCGGCTCGTACTTCGTTGCGAAGCTGCCCGAGCGTTGGTTCCGCGGCGCGCTCGCAGGCGTCCTCGTCGTCGTGGCGTTGGCGCTGTTACCGATCATCCCCCACGCTAAGGGTTAAAGGTTAGACCCTCGAGCGGGATCGGACGAGCTCGCCGGCGCGAAAGAGGCTCTCGAACGTTCCTGCGTCGCTCCACGCGCCTTGCAGCACGTCGTAGCAGAGATCGCCGTCGAGAATGTAGCGGTTGTGGACGTCCGCGATCTCGAGCTCTCCGCGCCGAGACGGTTTCAACGTGCGAATGAAGCCGAAGACGCGTTCGTCGAACATATAGACGCCGGTAACTGCGAAGCGGCTATGCGGCTGCGCCGGTTTCTCCTGAATCTCGACGATCCGATCGCCGTCGAATACCGGCACGCCGAAGCGCTGCGCGTCGTCGACCTCTTTCAACAAGATGCGCGCTCCCGACGGCTGCGCCTCAAAACGGCGAACGTACGGGGCGATATCCTCCTGCACGATGTTGTCGCCGAGAATGACGACGATGCGGTGGCCCGCCGCAAAATGCTCGCAGAGACGCAGCGCGTCGGCGATTCCGCGCTCTCCTTCCTGATATGCATACGAGATGCTGTCGAAACCGAGTTCGGCGCCGTTGCCGAGCAATCGTAAAAAATCGCCCGCGGAGTTACCGCCGGTGACGAGCATGACTTCGGAGATGCCGGCGCGGCGGAGCGTTTCGAGCGGATAGTAAATCATCGGCCGGTCGTAGACGGGAAGCAGATGCTTATTCGTAACCTTCGTCAAGGGACGCAGCCGCGTGCCAAGCCCGCCGGCCAATACGACACCCTTCACGGCGCCGCGACCTGCTTGAGCGGGCGCCACCAGGCATCGTTGCGGCGATACCAGTCGATCGTTCGGGCGAGGCCGGTCTCCAATGGCGTGAGCGCCTCCCACCCCAGCGCGCGCAGCTTTGCGCAGTTGACCGCGTAGCGCCGGTCGTGACCCGGTCGATCGGTCACGTGCTCGGCGTGCGTCTCCATGGAGCGGCCGCAGCCGGTTACGAGCTTGCGCGTCAGCTCGATGTTCGTCTGCGGCGTCTGGGCCGAGATGTTGTAGACGTTCCCGAGCTCGCCGTGCTCCAGCACGTGAAGAATCGCGTGGGCGTGGTCTTCGACGTAGAGCCAGTCGCGGATCTGCAGGCCGTCGCCGTATACCGGCACGCGCCGGTCGTCGATCAGGTTGGTGATGAAGAGAGGCACGATCTTCTCGGGAAACTGATACGGTCCGTACGTGTTGCTGCCGCGCGTGATCAAGACGGGAGCGCCGTACGTCTCGCGATAGGCAAGCGCGAGAAGATCGCCGGCGGCCTTGCTGGCAGCGTACGGACTGCGGGGGCGCAGCGGATCTTCCTCAACGGATTCGCCCGTCGGAACGTTGCCGTAGACTTCGTCGGTCGATACCTGAAGGTAGCGCGGCACCCGTCTCTCCCGCAGGGCCTGCAAGAGCACGTGCGTTCCGAGCGCGTCGGTTCGGAGAAAGGCCTCGGGGTCGACGATCGAGCGGTCGACGTGCGTCTCGGCGGCGAAGTTGACGATAGCGTCGGCCCCGCCGCCGAGCGCCGCCCGCACCGCGTCCCCGTCGCAGATATCGCCTTTCACGAAGCGATACCGCGGGTCGTCCTCGACGTCGCGCAGATTCGCCGGATTTCCGGCGTAGGTCATCGCGTCCAGATTAACGATCTCGAGCTCCGGCCGTTCGCGTAATGCGATCCGAATAAAGTGGGAGCCGATGAACCCGAGACCCCCGGTGACGAGCCAGCGCATGGCGCGCTCTACGGAGACGGTTCGCTAACGACCTGCCGCGCAGTGCGCTCGAGAAGCGTGGAGAGCTCGCGCCGCGAGGTAAGTTCGAAACGATCGAATATCGCCGCAATATGCGTCTCGACCGTTCGCTCGCCGATGAATAGCGCTTCGGCGATGGCGCGGTTGCTCTTACCCTCCGCCGCAAGATGCGCTACTTCGAGCTCCCGCGGCGTGAGCTGGTGCTTTCCCGCCCGATGGCGCGCACGCCGCCGCCGCTGCTCCAATGCCCGAGCCTGGCGAAGAAAACCGGTGCGGCGATAGATCTCCAGCGCCTCGGCGTTGCGATCCGCCACTTCGAGCGCCTGCGCGTGCTCCCAGGGCCATCCTATTCGCTCGAACTTCTCGGCCGCATCGTTCGCGAGCGATTTTGCCTCCGGGCTTCGCCGTGCTCTCGCGATCCGCGCATCGAAGAGCGTTAGATACGCGCGAGCGGCAACGTTTCCCGAATCGGCCGCCGCTTCGGCGAGCAGCTCTCGGGCCCGCTCGCGCTCTCCCGGTACGTCACTCGCGACGAGTTGATCGAGCAACCAGAACGAGAAGTCCACCGTGCGAAGCGTCGCCAGCGCCCGGGAGCGCAGCGCCTTGGCCTCGTCGCGCCGTCCGGCCGCATCGTAAGACGCCGCCGCGCGGCCCGCGAGCAATCCGATTCGCTGCGTCTCACCCGAATCGAACGCATCCGCGAGCACCTCGGTGGTTGCAAGCGCGCCGGCACCTGCGTCGTCGCCGGCGTAATACGCGAGCCGTATGCCGAGCGCGACTCTGGCGCTCCGGGTCATTGCGATGCCCGGCGGCAGCTGCGCTTCCTCGCGTTGCCGGGCCTGGACCCCAGCGAGATCGCCTGCGAGCAGCTCGGAGAATGCAATTCCTTGAATCGTCGAAGCCCGTACCTTGGCAAACTCCTCACCGCTGACGCAGAGCGCCGCTTCGTCGTGCGCGCGGCGCGCGCGCTCCATCCAGCCGGTAGCCATCGCCCGGCTCGCATAGTTGTTCAGCGTCCATGCAAGTTGCTCGCGATCGTGCAGACTCCGCGCGATCGACGCCGCGGCTTCGTAGTGTTCGAAGGCTTCCATCAAACGTCCGGAGGTCGCCGCGACGAGCGCGCGTACCATGAACGAGTTCCGGCGGTCGACGGCCGAGTGCTCGCCCGGGACCGATTCCGCCGATGCGAGGTACGTTACGGCCGCGTCGTTGCGCGATTGCAGAGCTTCGAAATGCGCCAGCGTGACGTATGCGTCGTACGCGATCGGTCCGCTTCCGCCGCTCAGCCGCAGGGCGCGTTGGGCGATCGTCGTGGCGGATTGCGGCCTGCCCGTCTCGTAGGTGCGGCGCGCGAGTCGAATCGCCAGCGCTGCGGCCCGCTCGGTCTCGCCGTTTGCGTCGTAGGCGTTAACGGCTCGCTCGGCAAAATCGCAGGCCTCCTCGATCTGTGCGTTGGCCGAAAGCGCCCGGGAGAACTTTTCGCACAACGGCGCGTAGGTAGAATCCGCCGCGTTGCGCGTCTCTACGGCGCCGCGATACGCGACTTCGGCGTCCCGGTGCGCATTTCGGTAGAGCCCCGCGTCGCCCGCCCGCTCGTAGGCGTCGCTCGCGCGCTTGCTATCGCCGGCGGCGTTCCAGTGATAGGCGAGATCGGAGGGATCGGCGCCGGACGTCGTCGCGAGCCGTTCGGCAACGTCGCGATGAATCGCGCACGCCTGCACCGCGAGCAACTCGTGGTAGAGGATTTCGCGCGTGATCGCATGGCGGAATGCGAAACGGCCGACGTGATCGCGCGCCTCGCGCACGAGTTGAAGCTCGCGAGCGGTAGCGAGTGCCTCGCGGACCGCGGCGTTCGTCGAGCCGCTCACCGCTTCGAGGAGCGACGTGTCGAAGTTGCGTCCGATTACGGAGGAGTAGAGCAAGATTCGCCGCGCTTCTGCCGTGAGGCGTTCGAACCGGGCGAGGATTCCCGCGCGAATGCTCAGCGGCGCGAATCCCGAGGCCGTCTCGTTCTGCGCCGTGAGCGCATCGACGAGCTCCTCGGCAAAGTACGGCTTGCCTTCGGCCAAGGCGCAGACGCGCTCGAGGGTGCCTTCGTCAAACGCGCGGCCCCGAGGCCAACCTTCCGTAACGATCGTACGAATCGCGCTGGAACCGAGGGGATCGACGCGAAGCGTTAGCGCGCCGCGGCGCTTCAAATCCGCAAAGACCTCCAGACGCCCGTGGTCGCGTTCCAGATGATCGGAGCGGATGGCACCGAGCACGAGCATTCGCGCGCGCGCGAGCCGCGGGATCAGAAAGCCGAGGAACTCGAGGCTGGCAAAGTCGGCCCATTGCAGATCGTCGAGCGCGATGACCAGCGGCGTCGCAACGGTCGTGAGAGCGTCGGCGGCATCGGAGAAGGCGCGGTAACGCGCGCTCTGCGTCGGCTGAGCAACGGATGCAAAGGACTCGAGGCCAAACGGATCGGGCAGAGCGAGTTCTGCGAAGACCTCGCGTATCGGAGCGAACGGGGGGCAGAGCGATTCAAAACAACTCGCCCCGCCCACGCGCGCCCCGGCGGAACGCGCGAATACGGTAGACTCTTCGAGGAGCCGGGTCTTTCCCACGCCCGCCTCCCCCCAGAGCAAGACCAGCGCCCCGGCACCGTCGTCGCGGGCTCGCTGGTAACTGCGCTGGAGGTCGTTGAGTTCGGACTCTCGGCCGACGAGCGGGCTCCGAAATCGGTCCGTCGTTCCTCCGTACACCTCCCGATGCACGACCCGCCGCGCGTTGCTATGGTGCGAGAAATGACTTTTCTTCACTGGAGGACGATACCTTGACGAGCACTGCCCTGCCCATCGACGCGGCGAAGCTGGAGGCGGCCATCGGCCGTTTCTTGGGTGACGTCGGAGCCGTACTGACGGCCGCCTCGGTTCTTACCGGAGACAAACGCGGGTTCTATAAGGCGCTTGCCGCGGGCGGTCCGCAGAGGTCGCAGGAACTTGCGGAGCGCACCGGCACGAACGAACGCTACGTTCGTGAGTGGCTTTCGAATCAGGCCGCTGCCGGCTATCTATCCTACGACCCGGCGACGTCGCGCTTCGAACTGCCTGCCGAGCACGCTCCGTTGCTGGCCGACGATCAAAGCGAGGTCAATATGTGCGGGTTGTTCGGGATGGCGACGCCGCTCTTCGCCGACGAGCCGAAGATCACCGAGGCGTTCAAGACGGGACGGGGCGTCGGCTGGCACGAGCACGATCCGCGTCTCTATGGGACGACCGACCGGATCTTTCGCAACGGATATGCGGCGCATCTGGTACGCGACTGGCTCCCCGCTTTGGCCGGGGTCGAGGCCAAACTGCGAACCGGCGCGTCGGTGGCCGACGTCGGCTGCGGCTACGGCAGCTCGACGATCTTGATGGCCAAGGCGTTCCCGATGTCGACGTTTGTCGGTTACGACTATCACGAAGCCTCGATTGCAGCCGCGCGTGAGGCCGCCCGCCGGGCGGGGGTAGAGGATCGCGTGCGATTCGAGATCGCTGCAGGAAGCGCGATGCCGCAGGGCGGCTTCGACTTGATTTGCTGCTTCGACTGCGTGCACGACATGGGCGATCCGGTCGGCGTGCTCTCGCGCGTTCGAACGGCGCTCAAGAGCAACGGCACGTTGATGATCGTCGAACCCTACGCGTGCGATCGCTTAGAAGAGAACCTCACGCCGGTCGGGCGGATCTTCTATGCCGCTTCGACGATGGTCTGTACGCCCTCGGCGCTGGCGCAGGACGTCGGTCTCGCGCTGGGAGCGCAGGCAGGTGAGGCGCAGATGCGTCAGGTGGTGCTCAACGCCGGGTTCTCAGACTTTCGCCGGGCCGCCGAGACGCCGTTCAACATCGTCTACGAGGCTCACCCGTAGGCCGACTGACGTCAGGGTAGGACGTCTGCCACGGTCCGTTCCCGCGGCAGCCGTCTGCTTGCTCACGCCGCCGCTTGGAGCTCTTCCTCGCGCGTGCTATAATCGCGCGGCTGTCTTTACTTCACCCGGCACGGAGGCGGGGTGGCGATGGCTCCGCGATGCGACCGCAATGCCAGGATGGGCCGCGGCCGGGAGCCAGAAAGGTTACTCTATGAGCGTCATCACCATGAGGGAGCTCCTGGAAGCGGGCGTCCATTTCGGCCATCAGACGCGCCGATGGAACCCCAAGATGAAGCCCTTCATCTTTCAAGAGCGCAACGGGATCTATATCATCGATCTTGCGCTCACGGTCGCCAAGCTGCGGGAGACGTACGAGGTCGTCAGACAGCTCTCGCGCGACGGCCGGATCATTCTCTTCGTCGGCACCAAGAAGCAGGCTCAGGACGTGGTTCGGGAAGAGGCCGAGCGCGCCGGGACGTACTTCATCAATCAGCGCTGGCTCGGCGGCACGTTGACGAACTTCGCGACGATTCAGAAGCGGATCGCCCGCCTGCGCGAGCTCGAGAACATGAAGATGCAAGGCGACTTCGACCGCCTCCCCAAGAAAGAAGTGGCGAAGCTTCAGGACGAGATGAATCGCCTCGAGCGCTTTCTCGGCGGAATCAAAGATATGCACCGCCTCCCCGACGCGCTCTTCATCGTCGATCCCAAGAAGGAGCGCATTGCGGTGCTGGAGGCGCGCAAGCTGAAGATCCCGATCATCGCGGTCATCGACACGAACTGCGATCCCGACGAGATCGATTATCCGATTCCCGGCAACGACGATGCGATTCGGGCGGTGAAGCTCATGGTTTCGAAAATCGCCGACGCGATCATCGAAGGTAAGACGGAGAGCGAGAGCGCCTACGATCAAGACGCGTACGAGTCGAGGCCCGGGGAGTTCGCCGGCGAGGCTCCCGCGACCATGGCGGAGGTCGCACGTTGATTTCCTATCAACCCAAGCCCGAGGAGATCAAGGCGCTGCGGGAAGAGACGAGCGCTCCGATGATGGATTGCCGCAAGGCGCTGCTCGACGCGGCGGGCGACGTGGAGCGCGCCAAGACGTTGCTGCTCGAGCGCGGCGCAGCGCAGGCAGCCAAGAAGGCGGAGCGCGCCGCCGAAGAGGGCCTGGTGACCAGCTACATTCACGCCGGCGGCAAGATCGGCGTGCTGGTGGAGGTCAACAGCGAGACCGATTTCGTTGCGCGCAACCCAAAGTTCGGCGACCTTTCGCGCGACATCGCGATGCATATCGCAGCGATGTCGCCGCAGTATCTCGATCGGGAGAGCGTACCGGCGGCCGAGGTCGACCGTCTTCGCAGCGAGTTTCGCTCCTCCATTCCCGCCGGCAAATCGGCGGAGGTCGGGGAGCGGATCGTCGAGGGCAAGCTGGCGAAATGGTTCGAAGAGCACTGCCTGCTCGATCAGGCCTTCGTTAAGGACGACACGATGAGCGTCGGCGACCTCATCTTTCGTGCGATCGGGGCCTTGGGTGAGAAGATTCGCGTCCGTCGCTTTGCGCGATACGCTCTTGGCGAGTGAACTCGGCGCCGCGAGATACGCTCGCGTCCTCCTGAAGATCTCCGGCGAAGCCTTTAGCGGCGACAGCACCGGCGTCGACGTCAATACCACGCGCACGATGGCGGAGCAGATCGCCGAGGTCCGCCGGGGCGGAGTCTCCGTCGCGATCGTGGTCGGCGGCGGAAACATCTGGCGCGGTAAGGTGCACGAAGAGGCCGGAATGGAACGCGCGACCGCCGACTACATGGGCATGCTCGCGACGGTAATCAACGCGCTCGCCCTGCAAGATGCGCTCGAACGAATGGGCGTGGCCTCGCGAGTTCAGACGGCGATCGCGATGCATCAGATTGCGGAACCGTATATCCGGCGTCGCGCGATTCGTCATCTCGAGAAGGGGCGCGTCGTGATCTTTGCCGCCGGAACGGGGAACCCGTACTTCACCACCGATACGACCGCAGCGCTTCGCGCGGTCGAGGTCAACGCCGAGGCGATTCTCAAGGCGACGAAGGTCGACGGCATCTACACGGCAGATCCGAAGAAGGATCCGACGGCGACCCGCTTCGAGCGGCTCGATTACATGGAGGTGCTTCAGCGCGGTCTCGAGGTGATGGATTCGACGTCGATGGCACTCTGCATGGATAACGCGCTGCCGGTAATCGTCTTCGACATGTCCGTCCCCGGCAACATTCGCCGGGTGATCTGGGGCGAGCCGATCGGCACGTACGTTGGGCGGCGCGAAGCGGCGCCGGCGGGCGCGGGGAGTTCGTAAGCATGGCCGATGCGTATTTCAACGAGATCGAATCGAGAATGCAAAAATGCGTCGAGGCGACGCGCGGCGAGTTCGCGTCGATTCGGACCGGGCGCGCGGCGCCCGCGCTTCTTGACCGTCTTACGGTGGAAGCGTACGGTCAGATGGTCCCGCTCAAACAAGTCGCCGGCGTCTCGACTCCCGATTCGCGAACGCTGCTGATCACCGCCTGGGATAAGGGCGTCGTTCCGGCGATTCGCAAAGCGGTGGAGAAGAGCGAACTCGGCTTGACGCCGAACGTCGACGGCTCGGCGATTCGTCTGCTGATTCCGCCGCTGAACGAAGAACGCCGCAAAGACCTCGCCAAGATCGTCAAAAAGAAAGCTGAGGACGGGCGCATCGCCGTCCGCAACGTCCGCCACCGCGCGCACGACGAGCTCAAGGCGCAGCTCAAGTCACACGAGATTACCGAAGACGACAATAAACGGATGCAAGAATCGCTGCAACGGTTGACCGACAAGTACGTCAAGGAGATCGACGGACTCGTTGCCGCGAAGGAAAAAGAGATCATGGAAGTGTGAGTGAGGATCTCATCCTTCTCCCGGAAGTTCAGGCACGCCGCGCGTTGGGAGAGCGGCAGATTCGTCTGCGAGTGCTCGCTCCGTTCGGGACGTGGCTCGGCTACGGCGTTTTGCGGGTGCTTCGCTTGAAGATCGGCGACGACCAGTCGGCGGATCTGACGGTCGGATACGAGTCGTACCGCCCGTGAGCCTATCGCTGGTTGCGGGCGCTCGCCCGGCGCTCGACGTGCGCGGCCTACCGAGACACGTCGCGATAATCATGGATGGAAACCGGCGCTGGGCGCGCGAGCGCGGATTGCCGGCGATCGAAGGCCATCGCCGCGGGATGATCGCGCTGCGCCACGTGACGCGCGCGGCGAGCGATCTCGGCATCGACGCGCTGACGGTCTACGGTTTCTCGACCGAAAACTGGAACCGGGACGCTCGCGAGGTATCGCTCCTCTTCGAGCTTTGCGTCTACTTCGCGCGCAACGAGCTCATCGAGCTTCGCCGCAACAACGTGCGGGTCAAGGTGATCGGCGAATGGGAGTCGCTGCCTCCCGCGCCGCGCAGTGCGCTTGCCGATCTGCAGGCCCAGACTGCGGGGAATACCGGTGTGGTCCTCAATCTCGCGGTCAATTATAGTTCGCGAGCCGAGCTCGAGCGCGCCGTCCGCGCGATCGCTCGCGACGTCGCGCGCGGCGAGCTCGCACCGGAGAGCGTGGACGAGGCGCTGATCGGGCGCTACTTGTACACGACCGATCTCCCCGAGCTCGACTTGCTGATTCGGCCAGGCGGCGAACAGCGGCTCTCGAACTTTCTGCTCTACCAGGCCGCTTACGCCGAGCTCGTGATGACCGACGTTTATTGGCCGGACTTCTCGAGGGATGACTTCGTGCGAGCGTTGATCGTTTTTCAGCAGCGGGAACGGCGCTTCGGCGGGACTTGAGCGAACGGCGAATCGTGGTGGGCTTGATCGTCGCGGCGATCGGCCTGCTCTGCGTGCTCTACCCCTGGGCGTTCTACGTGCTGATCCTCGCCATCGCTCTGGCAAGCATCTACGAGTTCAACTATCTCTGTGCGATCAAGGGGCAGCCGCTCGAGTATCCCGTCGCGGTCCTCGGCGTCTGCGCGTACGTCGCGATGGCGGTATTCGGCCTGCTCCACAAGTGGGAAGGGGTTCTGCTCGCCGGCACCGTTATCGTCGCGTTCGCGATCGGCATGTACGGCGAAGAGAAAGGCTACTTTGCCCGCACGGCCTACACGCTCGTCGCCGTTCTCTACATCGGCAAGCTGCTGACATACTTCGTCTTCATCCGCCAGATCGCCGGAAACGGCATGTGGATGACCTTCTTCGTGATCGTGCTGATCGCGCTCACCGACACCTTCGCCATGCTGGTCGGATCGAGTATCGGACGCCATAGCCTCACCCGGATCTCACCGAAGAAAACCGTCGAAGGTTCGCTCGGAGCGCTCGCGATCGTTACGGTCGCCGGTGCGGCCGCGAGTTGGCTGCCGCAGCTTCACATCGAGTGGTGGCAGGGAGCCGCGCTGGCCTTCGCAACGAGCATCGCCGCGCAGGTGGGCGATCTCGTCGAGTCGGCCTTTAAGCGCGACGCCGGCGTCAAAGATGCCGGCGCGATGATTCAAGGACACGGCGGCGTGCTCGATCGATTCGACTCGTACTTGCTCGGCGGCGTTACGTTTTACGCAACGCTCCATCTCGTCGGAATTCTGCAAGTCCAGTGACGGCGCGGCGGCGCGTTGCGATCCTGGGATCGACCGGTTCGATCGGAACGCAGGCCCTCGACGTCATCGCCCGCCATCCCGATGAGTTCGAGGTCGTCGGCTTGGCGGCGGGACGCAACGTAGAGCTGTTGCGCGAACAGGCCGAACGATTCGGAGCGAAGGTCGCGACCTTGGCGGCCGACGGCCCCGAAGGGCTACGACGCGTCGCGGTAGAGAGCGGCCCGGAGATTCTGCTCGCCGCAACCGACGGTTCCATCGCCTTCGAAGCCGTCTTCGCCGCGGTCGAGCGCGGCATCGACGTGGCCGTTGCAAATAAAGAACTCGTCGTCGCGGCCGGCGCGCTGCTCGTCGAGCGCGCGCAACGCAGCGGCTCGCGCCTCCTACCCGTCGATAGCGAGCATAGCGCGATCTTTCAATGTCTCGTCGGCGAAGTGCCGTCGAGCGTTGCGGCGATCGTCTTGACCGCCTCCGGCGGTCCGTTTCGCACCGCCTCGCGCGAGGAGATGGAGCGTGCCGACTTGGCGGCCGCGCTCGCGCATCCGACGTGGAGAATGGGGACGAAGAACACGATCGACTCGGCGACGATGATGAACAAGGGACTCGAGGTGATCGAGGCGAGCCGGCTCTTCGGGATCGAAGGCGAACGGATCCGCATCGTCGTGCACCCGCAATCGGTCGCGCACGGTTTCGTCATCTTCAGCGACGGCAGTATCAAGTCGCAACTCGCCGCGCCCGACATGCGCGTTCCGATCGGCTACGCGCTGAGCTATCCCAAACGACTGAGGTCGTTTGGGGACCTTGTGGGCTCCCCAGTTGGTGCCGGCAACGATGGAGTACTCAAAATGCTCGGGGCCAAGGAGGGTGACGTTACCCTCCGATACGAGTTCGAGGCGCCCGATCCGGCTCGGTTCCCTTGCATCGCGCTCGCGTACGAAGCGCTGGCCGCCGGAGGCACCCAGCCCGCCGTCCTCTCGGCTGCAAACGAAATAGCGGTCGCTGCGTTTGTAGAAGGGAGGATATCCTTCGGACGCATCTCCCAGGTGATCGAAGGGGCGATGCACGCCGCCCGCCCGGAAGAACTGACCCTCGACGGGGTAAGAAAGGCCGACCGGGACGCGCGCAAGTCCGCCGGAGAGATCGTCGAGGCCATCGAAAGACCTAGTCGTTGAATTTGTTAGCAGTCGTCACGTTCGTCGGGTTTGAGAAGGTCGTCACCTTTTTGGTGATGCTTTCGATCCTGATCGTGCTTCACGAGCTCGGGCACTTCATCATGGCTCGGCGTAATGGGGTGCGCGTCAACGAGTTTGCGGTCGGCTTCGGTCCAAAGCTCTTCGCCTGGGCGAGCCCGCGCAGCGGAACGCTCTACACGCTGCGCGCGCTGCCGATCGGCGGCTTCTGCTCGATGGAGGGCGAGGATGCGCGCGTCTCCGAAGCGCAGCAACAGCGCGAGTTCCGAGCCGAAGGCGTCGCCGAAGCGAGTAACTTCCAAGCGAAGTCGCCATGGCGCCGGCTCGTGATCATCCTGGCCGGCCCGCTTGCAAACTTCTTGCTCTGCTATCTCATCCTACTCGTCAGCGCGCTCGCATTCGGCGTCGCGAGCGACAAAGCGATGCCGGTGGTCGGCGAGGTGATCCCCGGATCTCCGGCAGCAATCGCCGGTATTCGTCCCGGCGATCGCATCGTCGCTATCGATAACGCGAGCATCGTCTCCGGCAAGACGCTGGTCGATACGATCCATCGGGCACTCGGCAAGCAACTCGACCTGGTTTACGAGCGCAACGGCATTCGGACGGAGGTCTACGTGCGACCGCGCCCCTGTCCCGCGGGCGTTGGAAAGCAGAACGGGTGCATCGGGTTTCAGCCGGTACCCGCGTACGAGCGGGTCGGGTTCGTCGCCGCGGTTCGGCAGAGTGCAGATGAGTTCAAGGCGGTCGCGAGCCAGACGTTTAGCGGGCTCGCGCTGCTCGTGACGCAGTTCTCGAAGTACGCGCCCCAAGTCTCCGGGCCGATCGGGATGGGGCAGGTCGCCGCAACCGTTCAGGACTGGGGCTGGGGGCCGTATTTCTCGCTGGCAGCGACGATCTCGTTTGCGCTCGGGCTCTTCAATCTCTTGCCGATTCCCGCGCTCGACGGCGGACGCGCGGCCTTCATCATCGCCGAGCTCATTCGCGGGCGGCCGGTCGACCCGGAGAAAGAGGCGATGGTGCACATCGCCGGCTTTGCCGCGCTGATGGCACTGATCATGCTCGTCGCGTTTCACGATATCGCCCGTATCGTCAGCGGACAGGGGATCATGTAATGCTGCGCGTCCGGCGTAAGAGCAAGCCGATCTTCCTGCAAAACAAAACCGGGAAGTCCGACGCGAAGAGCGTCTGGATCGGCGGGAATCATCCGGTGGTCGTGCAGTCGATGACCACGACCGATACGGCGGACGCCGACGCGACGCTCGAACAGATCTACGGCCTCGCGATGGAAGGCTGCGAGGTCGTTCGCGTCACCGTCAAGGACCCGCCCGATGCGGCCGGGCTCCCGGCGATCGTCTATCGTTCGCCGGTCCCGATCGTCGCCGACATTCACTTCGATCACAAGATGGCACTCGCCGCGATCGAGGCGGGGGTGGCGAAGCTCCGATTGAATCCGGGCAATATTCGCGATCCAAAGAAGGTCGCCGAGGTCGTCGAGGCCGCGAAAGCGCGCGCCATTCCGATTCGGGTCGGCGTGAACATGGGCTCGCTCGCGCCCGATCTGGAGAAGTCGTTCGGCCACACTGCGGAGGCCATGGTGCTCTCGGCGCTGCGTCACGTCGAGTTGCTCGAAGGGCACGGTCATACCGAGATCGCGATCTCCCTCAAGGCGCACGACGTCGCGACGACGGTGCAAGCCTATCGGCTGATGGACGAGCGTTTACGCGAACGCGCGACGCCCTACGCGCTCCACCTCGGCATCACCGAGGCGGGATTGCTGCGCGACGGCACGATCAAGTCGTCGATCGGATTGGGAATTCTGCTCTGGGAGGGCATCGGCGACACGATTCGCGTCTCGCTCGCGGCCGATCCGATCGAAGAGGTTCCGGTCTGCTGGGGCATCCTCAAGTCGCTGGGCTTGCGCGAAAAGGGTTTTGAAATTACCGCCTGCCCCTCGTGCGGACGCGCGGAGATCTCCGTGCTCGAGCTCGGGCGCGCCGTCGAAGCGATTGCGAAATCGTACAGCGCTCCGGTGAAGGTCGCGGTGATGGGCTGCGTCGTCAACGGGCCGGGCGAATCGAAGATGGCCGACGTCGGCGTCGCCGGCGGCAAGGGTAAGGGCGCGATCTATCGCGCCGGCGAGCTCGTGGGCACCTATCCCGAAGACGAGCTGCTCGGGATGCTGCGCTTGGAGATCGAGAAAGTCATCGCCGAAAAATATCCCGACTATCTCGCGGAGATCGGCGGCTCGACCGCATGATACGTCGCGCCGCGGAGCTCTACGAGACGTTCACGCTGCGCCGGCTGGCGACGATCGCGGCGGTCGCGCTCTTGGTTTCGGTGCCGTTGGCGTTTTCGCAGCCGATCGTGATGCTCGTCGACGGCGAGCGCGTCGATAGCGACGTGCCGCCGGTCACTACCGCGAGCGATCGCGCCTTCATTCCGCTGCGCTCGATCGCCGACGCGCTCGGTGCCGAGACGCAAGCCGATGCCAAGAACGGCACGATCGACGTCATCCTGGGCGGTCAATCGCTGCGCGTGCGCGTCGGCGATACGCGCGCGATGCTCAACGGAATGCCGTTCACGCTGAAGCACGCGCCATTTCGCGTTCGCGGACGGATAATGATCTCGCTCGACGCGGTCGCCCATGCCTTACGCGTGCACGCAAAGTACGACCCGCGAAACGCACGGATCGAAGTCGTCACCCCCGGCGTCGGTCAAGTTCCGGCCAACGTGCAAAACGGCGGCGTTCAGTAGGCCTTCGGAACGGCTTCCACGCCATGGGTCAAATGGTTACGACGAATTAGGCGTACTCGGTGAGACCGGCGGGCTCCTCGACCGGAACGATCTCGGCCGGATTCGATTTGCGGAACCCGTAGGCGAAGAAGAAGACCAGGCCGCAGACCAGCGCGATCACGAACCAGGTCCAGGTCGCGCGCGAGAGGCCGAAGACCGCCAGGAAGAGCGAAAAGACGATTCCGCAAATCGGAAAGAGCGGCACGAACGGCACGCGGAAACTGCGGGGAAGGTCGGGACGCCGTTTGCGCAGGTAGAGTACGCCCGCGCAGACGACCGAGAAGGCGATCAGCGTTCCGATGTTCACCAGATTGAGCAGATTATTGAGCGGAACGATGAGCGCGAGAACCGAGACGGCGGCGCCCGTAATCATCGTCGTGATAAAGGGCGTCTTGAAGCGCGGATGGATCGCGGCGACCGCCGGCGGAAGCATCCCGTCGCGCGCCATCACGTAGAAGATTCGCGACTGGCCGAGCAGTGACGCGAGCGCGACGCTCGTCGTTCCCGCCAAGACGCCGATGGTGATCACCCAGCTCAACGCGGGCATATGGAGCGGCGCCAGCGCGTAGACCAGCGGGTTCTTGATCGGAACGTGATTCCACGGGACCGCTCCGACGAGCACGATTGCGGTCGCGCAATAGACCAGCGTGCCGATCGCGAGCGCGCCGATCACTCCGACCGGTACGTCGAATTGCGGGCGCTTGCACTCTTCGGCGGTCGTCGTCGCGGTATCGAAACCGATGTAGCTGAAGAAGACGTACGCGCTGATTGCGATGATCCCGTACGGTTGGGCTGAGGACGAGTAATCGGCCATCCCTCCGAAGGGACGGAGCGTTCCCCAGCCGACCGGATTGAAATTGTGCAAGTTGGCGCCGCGGATGAGGAAGGCCCCGGCGATGACGAAGATGATGAGCGCCGAGATCTTCAGTACGACGAAGACGTTATTGACGGTCGCCGACTCGCGGATTCCCATCGAGAGCAAGACGCTCAAACCGATCACGAAGAGCGCGGCGATGATATCGCACTGCGAGTGCGCCAGATCCCAGCTCGCCGGCTGCCACCACGCGCCGTTGATGATGAGATTCGACTGCTGCGCCCAGGCGGGCAGGGCAATCCCGCTTCCTTTGACCACGTCCTGAATCGCGGCCGAAAACTGCTGTGCGACCGGAGCGGCGCTGATTCCGTACTCGAAGATCAGTGCGAAGCCGATGATCCACGCGAAGAGCTTTCCCATCGTCGCGTAGGCGTACGTGTAGGCGCTTCCGGCGATCGGGACCATTGCCCCAAGCTCGGCATAGCAGAGCGCTGCAAAGAACGAGGTGAGACCGGCGAGCAGATACGAGACGATCACCGCCGGTCCGGCCCCTTTGACGCCGGTTCCGATCGTCGTAAAGATACCGCCGCCGATCATCGTTCCGAGGCCGATCGCGATGAGATCCTTTGCCGTGAGCGCCCGACGCAGAATCTTGCGCGAGCCGATTTCGCGAAGCTTGTCGGCGTCGGTCGTCGCGAAAAGCTCGGAGAAGAAAGACATTCCGGCGGGCGTTCGGACCTAGTTTTCCGGCGGCCTGCCGGAGTGATTCCAAAGATGCTCGGGAATGCCGAGCGCGTCGTTGATCCAGCGAGCCCAAACGAAGAGCGCGTCGGAGAGGCGATTGAGATAGCGCAGCGCCTCATCGGCAGCAGACTCCTCTTCGTCGATGAGCGCGACGAGAAGGCGTTCCGCGCGGCGGCAGATGGTACGCGCGAGGTGAAGCTCTGCGCCGGGCGACGATCCGCCCGGATGAATGAAGTTCGTGAGCGGGGGCAGATCGCGGGTCGCTTCGTCGATTGCGCGCTCCAGCGCGTGGACGTCCGCATCGCGAATCGAGGCCTGCCCGTCGCGACGATCTTTGGGAAGCGTCGCAAGCTCGCTGCCGAGATTGAAGAGCGCATCCTGCGTCCAAGCCAGCCAGGCGTCGATCCGCGCTGGGCGCGACTGCGCGAGAAGCGGCCGCAGGGCGGTCCGTGCGACGCCGATCGCGCTCGATAGCTCGTCAAGCGTCCCGTACGCGTCGATACGACGCGCACTCTTTTTGATACGGCCGCCGCCGACGAGTCCGGTCATCCCCTTGTCGCCGGTCCGCGTATAAATTCGTGTCGCCTTGGGCATTGCTTCTCCCTATGCTCGCTCGGGCTAGAACTTCCCCGGCGAAGGCCGTTTCGTCATCGCGCGCGAAGCGGGGCCGGTCATGTCCGACGCGCTCCCCGCGGGCACCGTCAAGGAGATCCCTCCGAAGGCGGCCGACCTTTCCGCATGGTACACCGCGGCCTGCCTCAAGGCCGAACTCGTCTCCTATTCGCCGGTGCGAGGTTGCGTCGTGCTGCGTCCCTACGGCTTCGGCCTCTGGGAGAATCTGCAACGGCAGCTCGACGCTCGCTTCAAGGCGACCGGTCACGAAAACGCCTATTTTCCGCTCTTAATTCCGGAGAGTCTCTTGGTTCGGGAGGCGGAACACGTCGAAGGATTTGCACCGGAAGTTGCTTGGGTCACGCAAGGCGGGAGCGAAGTGCTCACCGAGCGCCTCGCGATCCGGCCAACCTCCGAAGCGATGATCGGAACGATGTACGCGCAGTGGATCGAGTCGTACCGCGATCTGCCGATCTTGATCAATCAGTGGGCGAACGTCGTGCGTTGGGAGAAGGCGACGCGGCCGTTTCTGCGCACGATGGAGTTTCTCTGGCAAGAGGGCCACACCGCGCATGCGACGGCCTCGGAGGCCCGCGAAGAGACGCTCAAGATTCTCGATCTCTACCGCGACTTCGCCGAGAACGTCGCTGCGATTCCGGTCTATTCGGGGCGCAAAAGTGCCAGCGAGCGTTTTCCGGGCGCCGTTGAAACCTTCGCGATCGAAGCGCTGATGCCCGACGGCAAGGCGCTGCAATCGGGCACCTCGCACGATTTGGGCCAGAACTTCGCCAAAGCGTACGAGATCCGGTTCACCGACGCCGACGGCGCGATCAAATATGCCTTTACCACGTCGTGGGGCGTTTCGTGGCGGATGCTCGGTGGCCTGATCATGACGCATGGCGACGACCGCGGTCTTCGCATACCGCCGAAGATGGCGCCGATCGAAGCGGTCCTGATCCCAATCGTCCGCTCGAACGATGCACGGGCGATCGAGAGCTGCAACGCATTGGCGAGCCGCTTGCTCGAGTCGGGTTTTCGCGTTCGGGTCGACGCGCGCGACGAGCAGCCCGGGTGGAAGTATAGCGAATGGGACGTTCGCGGCGTGCCGGTTCGCATCGAGATCGGCCCGCGGGACGTGGATGCCGGAACGTGCGTCCTCGCGCGTCGAGATCGGAACAAAGGCGAAGAGGGTCAGCGCGAGAGCGTCTCCCTAGACCAGGTTCCCTCGCGGCTGCGGGAACTGCTCGATGAGATTCAGCGGTCTCTCTACGCGCAAGCGAAAGCATTCCTGGAGGAGCACACCATCGCAACGCAGGAGCGCGATGAGTTTCTAACGCTCTGCAAGACGCGCGCGGGGATGATCGACATTGCCTGGTGCGAACGCCCGCAGTGCGAAGCGAGCGTCAAAGCGCTGACGACGGCGACGACGCGAATCGTGCGGCCGCTCGAAGCCTCGAACCTTACCTGTACGGCCTGTGGCGAGCCGGCAAAGGCCAGAGCCTATTTTGCGCAATCGTATTAAGGGCTCCCTCGCCGCCGTGCTCGCGCTGCAGCTCACCGCCGGCATCGCGGCGGCGTATACGCCGACGATTGCCGAGCTCGACGCGCAAGCGCGTGCCGCGGGAAACCGGCGCGATCTCGCGCAGCAGATCGGAGACGCCGTCTTCGGCACCCCGTGGCCGGCCGAGGTGAGCCAAATCTCGGCAAACGCGCTCGACGGACACGTGATCGTCGGCATCCGGGTTCTGGGGGTAAAGTTTCACCAGCCGATGACGCGCGAGGCGTTTACCTTTGAGGTCGCAACGCTCGCCGAAACGGCCTTCACGGCGGCTCCGTCGGCCGAGGAGATCGATATCTGGGCGAGCATCCCGATCGACGTAGCGAAGGGCGTCATCGTGAGCGGCGATCTCGCGAAGCCGACCTCGCGCACCGTCTTTAGCGTCAGCGCGCGGCGAGGCGAAAGCACGGCCGAACTGCAGGCGCGACTCGCGGCGCCCGGCGACGGCGTCTACTGGGACGAGCAGTGGGCTCGTACCGCCTTCAAATCACCGGAGTAATGTACAAGAAGACGACGCTGCCGAGCGGATTGCGCGTGTTGACCGAGGCGATGCCGGCGGTGCGCTCGGCGACGGTCGGAATCTGGGCCGACGTCGGTTCGGCCCTAGAAAGCCGCGAGCAGCGCGGCATCTCGCATCTCGTCGAGCACATGCTCTTTAAGGGAACGCAGCGCCGCACCGCACGCCAAATCGCCGAGACGATGGACGGAGTCGGCGGCAACCTCAACGCCTTCACCGACAAAGAGACGACCTGCTATTACGCAAAGGTCATCGACCGGCACGTGCCGTTGGCACTCGACGTGCTCGCCGACATGTTCCAGCACTCGCTCTTCGACGCGCAGGAGCTCGCGAAAGAGCAGAGGGTGGTCCTCGAAGAGATCAAGATGTACGACGACTCGCCCGACGACTTGATTCACGACGTCTTCCTGCAGACGATGTGGGAAGGATCGAACCTCGGCGAGCCGACGATCGGCTTCTCCGACACGGTCGTGGAGGTGACGCCCGACGATCTGCGCTCGCATATGTCCGCGCACTACGCCCCGAACTCGGTGATCGTCGCCGCCGCGGGCAACGTCGAGCACGAGCGGTTCGTCGAATTGGTCTGCGAAGAGTTTGCGGGATTTACCGGAGCCTGCACGTTGGCGCAGCCCGAGCGGCCCAAGGCGACGCCGGCAACGAACGTACGGCATAAGGAGAGCGAACAGGCCTACGTTATTATCGGAACCCGGGGCATCGACGTCCGCGACGACCGCCGCTACGCACTCTCGATCCTCGATACCGTCTTGGGGGGCGGCATGTCGAGCCGGCTCTTTCAGGAGATACGCGAGCAGCGGGGTCTGGTCTACAGCGTCTATTCGTTCCAGGCCGCGTATCGCGCGGCAGGGCTCTTCGGCGTCTATGCCGGAACGTCGCCGCAGAACGTGCAGGCCTGCATCGACGTCGTCGCCGAGCAGTTCGGGCGGGTGCGCGACGTGCCGATCGCGCAGAGCGAGTTCGAGCTCGCCAAGGAGCACATCAAGGGGAATCTCACGCTATCGCTCGAGTCGACCTCAGGGCGGATGCTTCGTCTGGGCCGCAACGAGTTCGCACTCGGGCGCCAGGTTACGCCCGAAGAGATCGAAGCGCGAATCGACGCGGTCACCCCCGGCGAGGTCCAAGACCTGGCGCGCGAACTGCTCGTCGAAGAGAACCTCGGCTTGTGCATCATCGGGCCGGTCGACGAAGGGGCGATCGTGTGGAGCTCGCACGCAGCATAACTCGCCGATGCAACTAATGCTCGCCGTTGCCGCTCCGCACTTGTGGTCGGGGAAGCTGATCGGGGCGATGGCGATTACGTTCGTCGTGCAGGGCGTGACGATCGGGGCCTACGCCGCGCGGCTGGCGGGCGTCCAGACCAAGCGCATCGCGACCTCGATCTCGCTCTTCAACCTGTTCGTGACGACCGGACGGCTGGCAAACCTCTTCATGGCGTTCTTTGTCGGGCCGCTCTCGGATGAAGCGGGCAATGCGGTCGCCCGGCTGCAAGGCGATCCCGCCGCGACGGCGGCATGGCAGCACCTCTTCGAGATTCAACTGCGGTTGATCGTCCTCGCCGGGACGCTCGGCATGATCGTCTTCGCGCTCTTCCTTCCGATGTTCACCTATCTGTTTCGACGCGGGGTGCACTCTTTTGAGGCGCGCGGGTCGGTCCCGCATTCTCTCATGCGCCTGCTCTCCCCGCAGGTCATCGCCGACGTGGTGCGGGCGCAACGCTTGCCGAGTCTGGCCGAGCTTCGCTCCTTCGACTGGCGCGTGCTCCCGAAGCGGCTGCTCGTCTTCAACACGGTCGTGATGTGCGTCTACGCGATCGGCGTCCAAGCATCGTTCTTGGCCTCGGTTTTGGACGTCCGGGTGGCGAGAACGGCGATTAGCCTCTCCGGCGTCGTCAACGGCGTCGGCACGATCGCCTTCACGCTCTTCGTCGATCCGACCTCGGCGATCATCACCGATCAAGCGATTCACGGCAAGCGCACCGTCGAGGAGGTTCGCTCGATGGTGTTCTACTTAACGCTGACGGCGATCGTCGGGTCGTTACTCTCGCAGGCGATCCTCTACCCGGCTGCCGTCGTCATCGAGGTGGTTGCAAGATTTGCCGCGCACGTACGTTTGTAGATTTCTCGCCGTCGCATTCGCTGCCGCGCTCTTGAGCGGATGCGCCGGCTCGATCGAGCGTTGGATCGTCGACACGCGCGTCCATCAGGGCGACGTCGCGCTGGCGCGCGGCGACGCGCGCGACGCGGAGCTCGCCTACCGGCTCGCCTTGCGGGTCGCTCCGAAGAACGCGCGGGCCCGAAGGGGATTCGTCGAGGCCGCTGCGGCGCTCGCGCGGGTAGAGTACGCGAAGGGCGCGTTCGACGACGCGCTGGCTACGGTCGACGAAGGACTGGCGGTCGATCCTCAGAGCGTGCGCCTCGCTGCGCTCAAAGAGACGATCGATCAGGCAAAGCTGCAGCGCGAGATCGTTCTCTCGAACTATCCGACGTATCGTGCCGCGGGGGTCGAGATTCAGCACGCCTACCAGCGGCTCAACGTCACCAACGCGCTCTTGCTGCGCGATTTGAGGCGTTTCGGGTATACGTTCGACGGGAGCGACCTCACCAGCGCGGTCAAGCGCAGCTACGAGATGCAGCTGGAGCTCTCCAAGAACACCAATCGACTGATCCTCTACCGGCAACTCGTGACGTCGGGCGTTCCGGAGGCGCCGACGCAATCGACGACGTTCGGTACGGGCTCGCTGCTGCCGCTGCCGTGACGCGATGATCTCTTGGCTCGAATCGCTTCCGACGGGCGACGCCGGAATCGTGGTGGTGGGGGGCTTCGTCATCCTCGCGCTGGGCCTGGGCTACCTCGTCTCGCGCTTTACCAACGAACAGGTCCGCGCCGCGCACAACGACCGTGCGGGCTTTATCTTAGCCGTAATCGGGGTCATCTACGCAGTCTTGCTCGCCTTCGTCGCGATCGGCGTCTGGGAGCGCTTCCAGCAAGCCGAAGCGCGCAGCTATGACGAGGCCAGCGCGATCGCAACGGTCTACCGCGACTCCGGATCCTTTCCGCAGGGCGCGCGCCTGCGGAGAGTCCTTCGCGCGTACGTGCTCTCGATTATCAACGTCGAATGGCCGAGAATGCATCGCGGAGAGCAATCGGCGATCTCCAACGAGCTGCTGGAGGCGGCAGATCGCGACGTCCGAGCGCTCCCCGCCGATTCACCTCGGCTGCAGAACATCGCCGCGCAGATGCTGACCGCAATGGATACGGCGCTGATGGATCGGCGAGCGCGCCTCACGATGGATTCGAGCGGAATCAGCCGGATCATGTGGCTCACGCTGATCGCGGGCGCGGTCGTGACGGTGGCGTTTACCTATCTCTTCGGCTTCGACCAGACGCTGATGCAGCAGCTCATGATCGGCGGCTTGAGCTTTTTGATCGGGTTGGTGCTCTTTCTGATCGTCGCGCTCGATTTTCCGTTTCGCGGAAGCATCTCGGTCGAGCCCGAGGCCTTTCGCGCTCTGCTGGAGAGCTTCAATGGGATCGGCGGATAACGCAGAGCCGCCGCGCGTCTAAGAACTCTCGGCCCGCGCCGGCGCGTTCGGCCCGGCGAAAGGCGCGCCAGAAGCGATCGGCTTGGGGAGTCACCTTCGCAGGGTCGGTCTCGTAGACGGGCCATTGGCCGGGCACAGCGACGACCGGAAACCGCTGCAGCCAGCCGCAGAGCTCGAGATTGCGCCGAAGGCGTCCGTCTTCGATCGAGACGAAGTAGCGCGCCCCTTTGGCAATCGCACTCTCTTCGTCAAAGGGCGTCCATAATAGTGGGTCCTCTTCCCAGCCGAAGCGATCGATGTAGTACTGCACGTCGGGGCCGTAATGCCCGATGACGAGCACAGCGTCGCGCGGCAGGGCACCGTCGAGCGCGACCGCATTGCGATAGGCCGCCTTGTTGTAACGATAGTAGTCGGCGACGGGAGCACGCGTGTAAAGCAACGCTGCGAGGCCGGCGACCGGCAGGATCGCGAGCAGCGCATAGCGCGCGCCGGGCGCAATCTCGGCCGACTCGACCATCGCTGCGAAAGCCGCGATCACTCCGCCGATCAGCAGCGCGGCGAGCGGCAGCAGCGGCAGCATGTAGTAGTCGACGCGCTCGACGGTGACGACGACGAAGACGTAGATGAGACAGCCGGCGAACCATGCCCAGAGCAGCGATCGGCTGCGCGGGCGCAGCCACGGTAACGCGACGAGACCGGCGATCGCCAGCACGAATGAGAGCAGGCCCAAGAGACGGTCGCGCAGCAGGCCCAGGGCGATCCGAAAGTTGACGAACTTGCTCGCCAGCGCGCTCGCGTTCGTCAACGCATCGCGCATCGCGGGGAGAACGTGGAGCCGAGTGATTCCGCTCGCCCAATGCCATTCGGCATGCGCGTCGACGGCGCGGTCGTAGAGCGCGAGTGCGAGCAGCGGAACGAAGAGCAACGCGGCGCCGGCGACGAGGTCTAGGCGGCGCCCGGCGCGCGCACGCTCGACCGTCATTGCCAGCACCGGAACCAGGGCGAGCGTCGCAACCGGCTTGGCGAGATAGGCGAGCGTCAGCAGTCCCGTTACCACGGCCGCGGACTTTACCGGCGCGCGCTCGTCGCCGGTCAGATGTCGAGCCGCCGCAAAGAGGGCGACGGTCAGGAAAAAGACCATCGCGGTATCGGGCATAAACGTGCGCCCGTAGTAGACGCTGCCCGGAAAGGCGGCGTAGAAGAACGCCGCCGTCAGCCCGGCGATCGCGCTGCCGAAGAGCCAGCGTCCAAAAAAAGCAAGCGTCGCGACGGTCGCGAGACTGAATGCCACGGTGATGAGCCGCCCGAAGATCTCGTGAATGCCGGCGATCTTATAGAGCGAGGCCGCCAGGAAGGGCACGATCTGCAGCTCGAGCTCGACGTAGTTCGGCGGCGGCCCGTTATACATCGTTTGGGGGTAGAGAATATTGTACTGCAGTCGGGCAAAGTTGCGAGCAATCGCCGCGGTGTCACCCTGACGCCAACCCGGATGATCGAGCATCGGGTCGTGAATCCCATGGAGCCGCAGAGCCAGCGCGACGAGTACGATGGCGCCGAATCCCAGCCGCCAGTACAGCTTCGGTCGCGCCGCGTCAGTTAAGATGGCGGAACGTCCAATACTTGTTGAGAAAGAAATTCACGAAAATACCGGCAAGCGTCGCCACGAACCAGACCGTCGTGAAGTGATGGAAGCCCGAGCGCTGCGCGATCGCAAAGACGATTCTTCCAAGGAGCAGCGCGATAGCCGATACGGCAAGAAACTGCAATCCCTCCACGAAGGGATTGCGCCGCGATCCAAACGTCCAGACGCGGTTGAGCGCATAGTTGGAGACGCCGCCGACCATGAAGCCGATCGCGAAATCGGCGAACCAGGAGAGTTCGGTGGTGCGCTCGAGGATGTGGGCGACGACGAAGTTGACGATCATTCCCGACGCCCCGACGATCCCGAACTTCAGGAACTGTCGAACGCCGCGTCGTTGGCTTAGGCCGCGCACGAGTCCCGGCGCAGCATGGTCACGCAACCCAATACCAATCGGCGAAGAGTACCGTGAAGAGCCCGAGCAGCGGCAGCGAGAAGGCAAGAATGACGTTGTTCGCCCAAGGCCGCTCGCCCCAGCGCGCGAGAATCGCGAACATCGGAAAGAGCACGAGCGCGAAGCGGGGCATCGACATGAGGTTCGATGTCGACATCGGCACGAGGATCGAGAGCGCCATATAGGCGATGTACGATGGGCGCAGCGAGCGCCAGCCGGCGACGAGCACGGCGATCATCAGCAGCGTGAACGCGACCTCGAGCGATTGGTTCGCAACCACCAGCGCCCCCGGGCCGTGGATGACCTTGCCGAATGCGTTGATCACGCTGACCCAGGGCGGCGCGAGATGCCGATTCCAGTGAATTTGAACGTGCGAGAAGTAGAGCGGATCGGCGCGGAGCACCCAAAGATAGGCCATGTAACAGGCGAGTCCGAGCGGAATGAGCAGACTCGCGCAGAGATCGGAGAAGGCGCGCGCACGCAGCGGACGCTCTTGCGCCCACCACTCGATGACGAACGGGACGATCAGGAGAACGCCCTCGACGCGCGTGAGCGCGGCCAAGAAGCCGAAGAGGCCCGCCAGCCACCACGAGCGACCGCGCATGTAATAGAACGAGGCGACCGTGAGCATGAAGAAGAGCGACTCGGTATAGACGGCGGTGAAATAGACCGACGTCGGAAAGATGGAGACGTAGAAGATCGCGCGACGGGCCACCGCGCGATCGTACTCGTGTTCGAGCAGCTTATAGAGATAGAGCAAGCCGAAGAAGAAGGATGCGTTGGAGATGAGCAGACCCGCGACGAGATGATTCCCGGCGAGCGAGCCGACGATTCGGATCAGCAGCGGAAAGAGCGGAAAGAAGGCCATGTTCGTGCCGTAGTATCCTTGGGTCGCGATGTCGAGGTAGTGCACCGCGTCCCAGCGCCCCCAAACGGCGAGCAGCACGTGAGACGATTCCTGAACGTGAATGCCGGCGCGCTGGCCGATGATGACCGCGGCGAGCTCGGCGATGACGATGATGGCGAGACGGGTTGCGGCGAAGTCGATCAGGACCTCGCGGACCGTCTGGTTGAATCGCGCGGCGATGAGCACCTTGCCGACGCACGCGAGCGTTATCGCGACGAGAAAGAGGCGCGCGCCGTGCGTAAGCTGCGGCGGCAAGACGAAGGTGAACCAGAGCAGCAAGAACGGCAGCCAGGTGAGCGCGTCGTATTGCAGCGCGCGCACGAGCGTAATCCCGGCCCGGCGCGCAAAATACTGCGAATAGGCCGCCCAGAGCGCGAGCGCGGCGAGCACGCCCAACGTCGCTCCGCCGATCAGTCCGAGTTCGCTGAGCGCGCCGTGGTGACGCGGAACGATGAGCGCGTACCAGCCGAAGAAGCCCAGGGTGAGGCCCGCCAATCCGACGATCGACGGTGCCGCCCAGCCGACGGCGATAAACTCCCCGAGCGGGGCTAGTCGCGACTGCATGGGACGAGAAAGGCGGCTGCCTGCGAACACGACATGCGTTCTTAACAGGAAATGCGCCGCTTCCCTTTGTAGTGGCGAGCTAACGATGGCTCGTTCTATCATGCGCGCGCGGCTGGACCATCCGGTTCACTCGCTCGATTTCGTCAAAGTCACCGAGAGTGCGGCGCTCGCCGCATCGCGCTGGATGGGCCGCGGCGAACGCGACGCCGCCGACGGCGCCGCGGTCGAGAAGATGCGAGAATCGCTCGGCGACATGGAGATCTCGGGCCGGATCGTCATCGGCGAAGGGGAGCGCGACGAAGCACCGATGCTGTACATCGGCGAGGAAGTCGGAACCGGCGGCCAGGAAGTCGACATTGCGGTCGATCCGGTCGAGGGGACGAATCTCGTCGCGAACGGTCTTCCCAACGCGATCGCGGTAATGGCGATCGCCGAGCGCAGCGGACTGCTGCACGCTCCCGACACGTACATGAAGAAACTGGCGGTCGGCGCGAAGGCCGCGCCCTACGTGCACATCGACGCGCCGGTGCGAGAGAATCTCGAAGCCGTGGCGAACGCGCTCGAAAAGCCGATCAACGACGTCTGCGTCATCATCCTCGACCGCCCCCGGCACGCGACGCTGATCGAGGAGGTGCGTGCGGCCGGAGCCAGGATCCGGTTGATCTCAGACGGAGACGTCGATGCGTGCATCGCCACGGCGATCGAATCCACGGGAATTCACGTCGCGATGGGAACGGGCGGCGCGCCTGAAGGTGTGCTCGCGGCGGCGGCGATCAAGTGTCTCGGCGGGAATTTCATGGGCCGTCTTCAGCCGCGCAACGAAACGGAGGCACGGCGCGCTGTGGAGATGGGAATCGGCGACATCAATCGCGTCCTCGAGCTCGACGATCTCGTACGGAGCAACGACGTCATCTTCTGCGCGACCGGAATCACCGACGGCGACCTCGTTCGAGGCGTGCGTTTCTTCGGTAATCAAGCACGGACGCATTCGATTCTCGTTCACTCCAGCGGAACGGTGCGCTTCATCGAATCGACGCACCGGCTCGGCGCCCGCCCGCCCGGGCGGTAATGCGCGAACCGCCGCGCCGTCACGAGCTGATCGTCGTCGGCGCCGGTTCTGCCGGTTATGCGGCCGCGCGGACGGCGCGCGACGTCGGCTGCGACGTGGCGCTCGTCGACCAAGGTCCGCTCGGCGGTCTCTGTATTCTCCGCGGATGCATGCCGAGCAAGGCGCTTCTGGCCTCTAGCGATGCGTTGCAGGACACGCGGGACGCGCGCGCGCTGGGGATCGATGCGGGAGCGCCGTCGTTCGACATGCCCTTCATCGCGGCTCGCAAACGCGAACTCGTCCGCGGCTTCGCAGAGTACCGGATCGAGGGGATCGAAGCGTTTCCGCTCTACCTCGGCCCGGCGCGTTTTCTCTCTCCGACGCAGGTTCTGGTGGACGAGAGCCTCGTCTTGGAGGCCTCGAAGTTTGTGATCGCAACCGGCAGCGTCGTGACGCCGAACGCCGTGCCGGGTCTTGCCGAGGCCGGCTTCGTCGATAGCGATGGGGTGCTCGAGTTGGAGGCAATACCGGAATCGGTAGTCGTGCTCGGCGGCGGGTACACCGCGTGCGAACTCGGACAGTTTCTGGCCCGGATGGGAGCGAGAACGACGATCGTTATACGCAGCGGTCACCTGCTCACGCACAGCGACGACGACGTCGGCAACGTACTGACCGAGTATTTTCGTGACGAAGCGATCGACGTCGTGACGCAGGCGACGCTCCTGCGCGTCGAGCGGCGCGATCGGAAGAAGATCGTCCGGTATCTGCACGGAGGGATCGAGCGGGAAGTTGCCGCCGACGAGATCTTCTATGCGCTCGGCCGCACGCCCAAGACCGCCGGGCTCGATTTGGAGAAGGCCGGCGTCCGATGCGAGCCGGGCGGCGCCGTTGCCGTCGACGGCCGCTTGCGGACAAGCAATCCGAACATCTACGCCGTCGGAGACGTGACCGGGGAGTACATGCTGGTGCACGTCGCGATCTATCAAGGCGAGATCGCCGCGCGCAACGCCTGCCTCAACGTCGAAGAGCGCCCCGAGTACCGTTTGATCGGCGCGCACTCCGTCTTTACCGATCCGCAGTTCGCCGCGGTCGGTTCGAGCGAGAAGGAGCTGCGCCGCAAAGGCATCGCCTACGTTTCGGGACGCTACGATTTCGCCGAGCACGGCAAAGCGCAATGCTTGGCAAAGACGAAGGGCTTCGTCAAGATGATGGCAGACCGCGAGGAGGGACGGATTCTCGGCGCCGCGGTGCTCGGTCCCCAGGCATCGGAGCTCATCCACGAAGTGATCGTCGCAATGCGGTTCGACTCGACCGTGGACCAGTTCATGCGCATTCCGCACCTTCATCCGACGCTTGCCGAGATTTGGACCTACCCCGCCGAGGAGTGTGCGGCGAAACTCGGGAGAAAGATTCCCGGCGACGAGCAGATCGAGATGGCGACGAGCATTGTCGGTGAGTGACGCAGCCGCGCGGCTGCGCGTCGCGCTGATGCAGACGAAGCCGGCGAAGGGACGGTACGCGCACAATCTTCGCGATGCGGGCGAAGCCTTCGGGCAGCTCGCCGACGATCCGCCCGATCTGATCCTTTTTCCCGAGGGCGCCCTGACGGGATACTTTCTCGAAGGGGGCGTCTTCGATCTCGCGCTCTCCGCCGACGCCTTCGCGCGCGACCTCGCGCGGACGTGGACGGAGGCCGGTGGCGAGCGCGTCGACATTGCCGCCGGCTTCTTCGAAAACGACGGCGGCACGTATTACAACAGCGCGATCTATCTCGAGGTCGAGCGGGGCCGGGAGCGTATCGTTCACGTCCACCGCAAGATGTTCTTAGCGACGTACGGCGTCTTCGACGAGGAGCGTTTTCTCTCGCGCGGGCATAAACTGGGAGTCTTCGAAACGCGCTTCGGCACCGCGGCGCTGCTGATCTGCGAGGATGCTTGTCACGCAATCGTCCCAACCCTAGCGGCGATCAAGGGAGCGCGCATGCTCCTCATCCCGAGCGCTTCGCCGGGACGCGGAATCGAACGCGAGGGCGAGCTCGAGAGCATCGCGCAATGGCGCGATATGTTGCGTCTGACCGCAATCGAACATGGGGTCTACGTCATCTACGCGGGCCTGACGGGCTTCGAAGGCGGTAAAGGCTTGAGCGGATCCTCTTGCGTGATCGATCCCCACGGGCGCGTCGTCGTGCAGGCGCCCCCGGCAGAGGCCTGCATCGTTCGCGCCGACCTCGATCTGCGCGAGGTGGATCTCGCGCGCGCCGGCCTGCCGTTGCTGGGCGATCTGCGCAGCGTCTTACCCGACCTGCTGCTCGACGACGAGCTTCCCTTGCCGCGAACGCGCAATGACGCTGCCGATCGTTGAGAGCGCGCCGGCGCCGCCGAGAGTGCCCGAAATCGATGCCGCGGTCACCGCGCAGTGGCTCGTGGCCTTTCTGCGCGACGAGTTGGTCGAGCGGCGCGGAATTGCGCGCGCCGTGATCGGTCTCTCCGGCGGCGTCGATTCGGCGGTGACCGCGTTCCTCTGCACGCGCGCGCTGGGAGCGCAGAACGTCTACGCATTTCGCCTGCCGTACCGAACGTCGCATCCGTCGAGTCTAAGCGACGCGCAGCTCGTCGTCGACGCATTGGGGATCGCGTGCCGCACAATCGACATCAGTGCCGCGGTCGATGGGTACTTGGAGTTCGAACCCGAGGCGGATGCGCGCCGTCGGGGCAACGTGATGGCGCGAGTGCGCATGGTCGTGCTTTTCGACCAATCGGCAAAGCTCGACGCGCTCCCGATCGGAACCGGCAACAAGACCGAACGCATGCTCGGGTATTTTACCTGGCATGCCGACGATACGCCGCCGCTCAACCCGATCGGCGATCTCTTCAAGAGCCAGGTCTGGGATCTGGCGCGCTATCTCGGCGTTCCCGAGCGATTGATCGAGAAGGCCCCGACGGCCGATCTCCAGGCGGATCAGACCGACGAAGCCGATCTCGGAATCAGCTACGCGCGAGCCGACGCGATTCTCGCGCAGCTTCTGCAAGGCTACTCCGACGCGCAACTCGTCGAGCACGGCTTCACGTCGGCCGAAGTAGCGCTCGTTCGCGGCCGGGTCGACTCGACTCATTGGAAGCGTCACCTGCCGACGACCGCGATGCTGACCAGTACCGCGATTAACGAGTTCTATCTGCGGCCCGTCGATTACTGACGTCGTGCGCCGCGCTTTCTTTCCAGTGAGCTTGAATCTCGAGGGGCGCCGCTGCATCGTCATCGGTGCGGCCGACGATCGCGAGGCGATCGAAAAGAGCGCCGCCTTGGAAGAGGCCGGGGCCGACGTGCGCCGGGTCTACGACGCGAGTGCGCTCGACGAGGGCGAGCTCGCCGGCGCGTTCTTCGTCATTTCGACGCCGCAGGATGCGGAACTCTCGGCGCGGCTCCGTACGCTTGCCGACCGCCATCGCTTTCTGCTCTGCTGCATCGATCAGCCGAAGTTCGGCTTCGTTGCGATGGCGGCGATCGCCAAGGCCGGTCCGGTGCGCGTGGCGATCTCGACGGCCGGGCTCGCACCGCGCGTCGCGAAGGCGCTCAAGAACGCGCTCCAACGGGCGATGGACGACCGCTTCGCGCGTTTCGTCGAGCGATTGGCGGAGAAACGCGAGCGCGTGCGCGAGCTTCATCCGCAGCAAGAAGAGTCGCCGCTCCGGCGAAACGCCATGATCGAAGCGGCGCGCGGCTTCTCCGCCGACGTGCGCTTCGAGTATCCGACGTGGTTCGACGAGCGCGATGCCGAGCGTTGAAGTCATCGCGGTCGGCACGGAGCTGCTGCTCGGCCAGCTCGTCGATACGAATACCGCCTTCATTGCCGCCGGCTTGGCGCGGGCCGGTATCGACGTTCACGCGACGCACGCGATCGGCGACAACCGCGAGCGCATCGCTGCGGCGATTCGCGGATCGCTCGACCGAGCCGACGGCGTAATCACCACCGGCGGCCTGGGACCGACGGTCGACGATCTGACGAAAGAGGCGGTCTGCACGGCGCTCGCGCTCGATACGGAGCTCTACGAACCCGCCTTACGGCAGATGGAGGCGACGTTCGCGGCCTTTGGACGTCCGATGCGCGAGAACAATCGTAAACAGGCGGAGTTGCCGCGGGGAAGCCGGCCGCTCGAGAATCCCAACGGCACCGCACCCGGTTTCATCGCATTCAATCCGGGGGAAAGTTCGTCGCATCGATGCCCGGCGTGCCGCGAGAGATGAAACCGATGTTCGTCGAGCAGGTGCTGCCGTTTCTTCGCGAGCGGTTGGGGAGCGGCGAGGCCATCTACACGCGCGTCCTGCACACCATCGGTATCGGCGAATCGGAGATCGACCACCGGATTGCCGAACTCTTTCGAAGCTCGGAGAATCCGAAGATCGCCGTGCTCGCCCACGACTACCGCGCCGACGTCAAGCTGACGGCAAAATCGCATTCGGCGGAAGCGGCGCAGGCGCTGATCGCGCCGCTGCAAGCCGAGATCGAATCGCGACTGGACGGGTACGTCTTCGGACGCGATGCGGACTCGCCCGCAAGTGCGATCCACACGCTCGCACAACGCTATGGGCACAACCTCGCCGTTGGCGAATCGTGCACGGGCGGGCGCATTGCGGCCGCGCTGACGAGCGTACCAGGCTCGTCGCAGAGTTTTTACGGGGGCGTGGTCGCGTACGCGAATGCGGTAAAGATCGCGCAGCTGGGTGTGCGCGCGGAGACCCTCGCGCGTTTTGGAGCGGTCAGCGAAGAGACGGCGCGCGAGATGGCCCGCGGCGTACGGTTACGCTTGAACGCCGATATCGGGCTGGCAACGACCGGGATCGCCGGGCCGGGCGGTGGGACGCCGGAGAAGCCGGTCGGACTTGTCTGGTTTGCGCTCGACGACGCACGGATTGGGACGAGCGCGGTGAGCGTGGAGTTTGCGGGCGAGCGCGAGGCGGTCATGCAGCGCGCCACAACCTCCGCGCTCGGCATGCTTTGGCGGCATCTCGCCGCTCAGAGCTCGTAGCCGATCGTCGCCAGCACCTCTTGCGTTGCCAGCGCTTCGTCGAAGGACGGCAGAGCGTCGGGACGGCCTTCGATCGCCTTCGCGAACTCGTCGTAGAGCTCCATCAACAGCGGTACGTTCTCGTTGATGCGCGCAAAGCGCTGGTATGGAGAGGCGCGGCAGGTAAGCTCGTCGGTCTCCTCACGGTCGACGGTGTAGAGCGTGAGATCGATGATGTTCGCTCCGCTCGCGACGCCCGTGCGGCGTTCGCCATGCGCGGCGCACGTGTACGATTCGACTGCGGCCGTTGCATCGGCCGTAAGCCGGGCGGCGACTCCGTCGCGGTACTCCAGCAGAGCGAATGCGCCGTCGTCGACGCTCGAAGCGAAAGGCCCCAGCTCGTCGATGCGCTCGGGATTGGCGGTGCGGTGAAAGCCCATCGCGCGCGCGGGGAGGCTTCCCACGAGCCAATTCGCCTGATCGATGATGTGGGAGAGAATGGCGCCGGCGAGACCGCCGCCGCGTTCGCGTTCGAACCATCAACTGCGCGAGCGGGGCTCGTGGCGGCGTAACGTGTGCCGCAGCAGCGTGATCTCGACGTTGCGGAGATGGCCGAGGTGGCCGTTTACGATCAGCTCTTTGAGCGCCTGCGCCTGCGGTACGAACCGGAATTCATGTGCGACGCCGCATGCGGTTCCGGCAGCGCGGGAGGCCTCGACCATGCGCGTCGCGCCGGCGACGGAGGTCGCGAACGGCTTCTCGGCCAGGACGTGTTTACGTGCCTCCAGCGCTGCTAGAACGTCGTCGCAGTGCGCAAACGGGGGCGAGGTGACGGTAACCGCATCGAGCTCGCAGTTTGCGAGCATCTCGGCGCACGATCGGAACGCATGGGGAACGTTCGAACGGCGAGCGACCTCGGCGGCACTCCTCGGCGAGGCAATTGCGACGACGTCGAAATGCGGATGGTTCTGCAGTGCCGGCAGATGGCTAGTCGCGCCGAATCCCGCGCCGACGATTCCGATTCGATACCGACTCACCGAACGTCCGATAGTACGGTGGCGAGCACGTCGATCGCGTGGTTCAGTTCGGTTTCGCCGATGACCAGCGGGGGCGTGATGGCGATCACGTCGCCGTTGCGGCCGGATTGCAAGAATATCACGCCGCTCTGTAAGGCCTGGCGCACCGCGGCACCTGCGCGTGCGGCGGGTTCAAGCTGCACGCCCCAACAGAGACCGGTGCCGCGCACCTCCACGACGCCGGGCGTCGCGGTTAGGCTCGCAGACGGGAAGCGAGGTGCGTGCCGAGCCGGGCCGCGCGGATGGGAAGCGCTCGCTCTTCGAGTTCGTCTATGGTGGCGACCGCTGCGGCGCACGCTAACGGATTGCCGAGATAGGTCGAGGTGTGGAGCGCCTCGCCGCTCGATGGCGGCCAGGCATCCATGACCGCCGCACGTCCGGCAACCGCACTGATCGGAACGCCCAAACCCATTGCCTTTCCGATGCAGAGCAGATCGGGAAGCACGCCTTCGCCGTCGACGGCGAACCACGTGCCAGTGCGGCCGAAGCCGGTGAAGATCTCGTCAACGATCATCAGAATGCCGAGCTCGTCGCAGAGCTCGCGCATCGCGCGCAGGTAGCCGGGCGGCGGGACGACGCAGCCGGCGCGCCCTTGAATCGGCTCGATCACGAGCGCGCCAATATCGTCGTGCTCGCGCAGTGCGGTTCGCGCCGCGGAGAGCGCGTGCGCGGTGATGCTGCGCGTGCCGGGATACTCTAGGAGCAACGCCTCGCGGCCGACGGCTGCGGCGAACGGCTCGCGAAAGTGCTCGATCCCGCCGATTGCTAGCGTGCCGAAGGAGAGTCCATGGTAACCGCCGCGATAGGCTGCGAAGTGCGACTTGCCCGTCGCGAGGATTGCCGTTTTGAGCGCGGCCTCAACCGCCTCCGATCCGGTCGTCGCGAGAAAGAAGCGGTCGAGGCCCTTCGGGACGATCGATGCGAGACGCTCGAAGAGACGAACGCGAATCTCGGTTGGGTGAACGTCGCCCATGCCGTGAACGAGGCGCTTCGTCTGATCGACGAGCGCCTGCATTACGCGCGGATTGCAATGCCCGGCGTTGGCGACACCGAAGGCCGCCGTGCAATCGAGGTACTCGTTTCCGTCGGCATCGACGATCGTCGCACCGCGAGCCGACTCCCAAAAGATCGGAAAATCGTCGGCGAGATAGGTCACGTTGCGCTGCTCGTAGCGCCGGAGCCGGGCCGCGAGCTCGACGCTGCGGGTTCTGCGTAAGCTCACGTCTCGTCGCCGATCCAGCGAACGAACTCGGCGATGCGCGCTCTGCCGCCGTGAAACGCACCGAGCGGTGGGGCCTGAAGCGCACCGAACGTCGTTATGCGCGCCGCCTTCGAGCGGTATGCGAGTTCGTGCAGCTCTGGACGCCCGCCGGCGACTGCAAGAGCCTCGAGCGTGATGCGGTGTCGCTCGAGGTACTCCGCCGCGTCCGCGGGCGTAGCGACGCTGCGAATACCGATCGTCTGAGCGAGAAAGAGCGGCGGCTCATCGAGCGGAGAATCGAGGAGCACCACGTATGGCGCGGACGGGCCCGAGATCTGCGCCGCGCTTCCCGAGCGAAAGGCGGCGAGATCGCGCGCGATTGCGCGACGCGAGGCCGTTACGGCGTCGCGCCGCGCGGGGAAGGCTTCCGCGATCGAATGCATTGCCTCGCCGAGCAGATCGGCGAAGCGCCGCACGGCGACGGTGCCTCCGCTTTCGACGAAGAGCGCGTGCAGCGAGAGACAGCCTTCGCTCTCGTACAGCGTCAAATCGAGCGCCGCACCGCGAGCGATTTCCCATGCCGACTCCTCGTCGCGCAGCGCTTCGCGGGTAACGTAACCGGCACTCGCCTTGGAACCGTACCCGAGGAACCGCGTGCGATAGCCGAGCTTTGCCGCAATCGTTGCAAGGGTCGCGTCGTCGCCAAAAGCGACGACGACGTCGAAGCGCGTCAGATCGGGGCCGTCTGCGCCTGACCACGCTTGCGCGCGGGCGCGGCCGCGCAATGCTGGGAGCCGATCGACGACGGTGCTCAAGAAGGCGGCGGTGAGATGGTCTTCGCGATCCTTGACGCTTACGTCGCACTTCGCGCAGAGCGCGAAGACGGCGGGGAGAATCGCTACGCCGATCGTCGTGCGGCTCGAAATGATGCAGACTCGGCCGATCGGGAGCGCGCGGGCGCGCGGACGGCCGGCACGAGCTACGAAGCCGTCGAGAACGTCGAGCGAACCGAGCTCGTCGGCAATCACTGCTTCAATCGTTTCGCGGCGCAGCACGGCGAAAAGCCGATCGAGCGCATACTCGACGCTTTCAAGCGAGTATCCGGTTCGTTCTCCCACCGCGTCGCGTGCCCGGATCCGCGAGTCGAAGGCGCCGTCCCTCCAGGCGGCGGCAGCCGCGTCAATCGCGCCGACGATCTCGCGCACGGGCGTCTTAACCATTACTTCATCTCTTCAGGAATGCGAAGAGCGACTCCCCGAGGTTCCGAGGTACGCCGCGGCAAAGGGGACGCGCAATGCGGAGTGGCTGGTTCGCGCGCGTCTTCTTTGCGGTCGTAGGGGCGCTGGCGGTAGCCGGTCTCGTGACGGGTACGGCGTGCACGCGGTGGGGCCAGCCGGGACCGGTGACGCCCTCGCTCGCTCCGATCTCGACGATCTACGTCGACGCCGTTACCGGGAGCGACAGCAGCGGCAACGGGAGCGTGAGCAAGCCGTACAAAACGTTGACGAAGGCCGTCGCGGTGCTCGTCGCTGCAAAGCGGGTCTCACAAAACGGCGTTGCGATCGATCTCTCGCCCGGCGATTACGACGCCGCCAACGGCGAGATCTTTCCAATCGTGGTTCCCAAGAGCGTAACGATCAAAGGGTCACAGTACGGCCGCGGACCGAAGAGCGGCACGTTCATTGACGGAGTCGGCGAGGATACGACCTTCGAAAAGCTCGTGCACGCTCCGGCGCACTCCGCCTATACCACGCTCGAAGCCTTGCCGCCGGCGAACGTCGGCGTCAGCGATATCTACGTGGGTACCTCGAGCCTATCGCTGCCGGGTTCGAATTCGTTCTACGCGGCGTTGGATACGCTGACGGCGCTCACCGCCTCGGATTCCAGCTTCGGAGTCGGCAGAGTGCTGTCGATGCCGAACGTCGACGGCGTCCTCGTCGCGGGCGGCAGCTTGAGTTGTACGTCGTGTCAGATTCATGGCAACGATTTTGGAATCGGCGCGCTGACCGTACCTTTGCCGACTTCGTCGCCGTACTCCACCGGACCGTCGGTAACGCTCTCGCGCGGCGACACCGATAGTGCGATCGGCGCGAAAGTCGTCGACATTATTACCGACGGAAGCATCAACGTTTCCATACAGAATGAGGCGTTCGAGAGCGGGCGCGTTGCCTTCTCCGATGCGCTTACGCCCGTCGTTGCGGTCCCGATTCGGGGCACCATCGATTTGGGCGGCGGATCGACGCAATCGAGCGGCGGTAACGCCTTCATCGGTGCGCGTACCACCGAGATTGCAATCAAACGCCGCAACGAAACGGTCTATGCCCTCGACGATATTTGGAATCCAAACCAGCAGCAGGCCAATCGCCACGGACAGTACCCTCGCAAGATCACCTTCTCCGCCGGGGCGGCCGGAAAGAACGTGACCATCGCCCACGATGCGGTCGGCTCAACGGTAACCGTCGGGCCGGCTTTGGTGCCGACTCCGACGCCGTCGACGACTCCGTCGACCGGACCGACGGCGACGCCGACCTAGTACGAATCGCTGCGGTAACGTGATCGATACCCTGCAGAAGATCTTTGCTGCAAAGGCCGCGGCTCTGGAGCAGGAGCAGGCGCGCGAACCCTACGCCGCGCTGCAGGCTCGCGCGCTCGAGCGGGTGGCAGAGCGCCGCGGCTTTCTCGCGGCTCTTCAACGGGCGCCGGGGGGCGCGATCGTCGCGGAGATCAAGCGCGCCTCGCCGTCGAGCGGATTGATCGCGCGCAGCTTCGATCCCGTAGCGATCGCGCGCGCGTACGACGCCGCGGGTGCCGACGCGATTAGCGTGATCACGGAGCGAGACCATTTTCTCGGCGAGCTAGCCTATCTCCATGAGGTACGCGCGGTCACGTCGCGCCCGCTGCTGCGCAAGGATTTCATGTGGACGCGCTATCAGATCGCGCAATCCGCCGCGTACGGTGCCGACTGCGTGCTGCTGATCGTCGGAGGGATGGACGACGGTGCGTTGCGCGAGACGATCGACGAGGCTGCCGCGTACGCGCTCGACGTGCTCGCCGAGGCACACGATGAGGAAGAACTGCGGCGCGCGGTCGCTGCCGGTGCGCGGCTCGTCGGAATCAACAACCGGAATCTTCGGACCCTGCAGACCGATCTCGCCGTGAGCGAACATCTGCTTCCGAAAGTCCCATCAGGGGTCTTTGCGATCAGCGAGAGCGGAATGCGTGACGCTTCGGACGTCGCGCGCCTTCGCGCCTCCGGCGCTCGCGGCTTTCTCGTGGGAGAGGCGCTGATGCAGAGCGATGACCCGCGCTCGCTGATCGCGGCGCTCCGGCGAGGTGCGCGCAATCCGGTCACCGCTCAACTATAAGAGAAAGTAGAGACTCGTTCCGACGAGCGTCCCCAACACCGCGACGACGGCCGGCGCGGTGCGGCGTCCCAACGACGAGGCGGCAAGGCCGCCGAGACCGATCCCGACGATGCCCGTGCCGGGATAGATCTCGCCGTGTTGGAGATAGCAGGTCAATAGAACGCCGGCCAAGCCAAAGAGGAAGACGATCAATGGCGTGTGCCGGCGGCCGAGGGCCGTTGCGATGAGCAGCAGGATTGCGATAGCCAGCAATGCGTGCAGCGGCGCGAACGGTTCGCCGGCCATGCCGACCCCAAGAAAGAATGCCGCAATAGCAACTGCGAGGAGCTGCGTCATGCGTGGGCATTTCTCGGCATAGCAAGCAGCCCCCGCTCTCGCGGCAGCGTGTCATCCTGAGCGTAGCGACCGTAGGGAGCGAAGTCGAAGGACGGAGGGAGGCGCGGCTTGGACAGGCTGGTAGTATAGCGACATGACGACCCCAGCGACGAAGCCGACCCTCGACGTGCCGCCCTTCTCCAACGAGAAGGTCAAGGATTTTCGCGATCCGGCCGATGCCGCCGCCATGAGGGCGGCGCTTGCGCGGTAAGCGCGCCGCGCTCGGCAAGCACTATCCGCTCGTGATCGACGGCAAGCAAGATCGAAACGGAGAGGAAGATCCGGTCGCTCAACCCGGCCGATCCGACCGAGGTCGTCGGGCTCACGAGCGCCGCCTCGAAGGAGCAAGCCGCCGAGGCGATCGAGGCGGCGGCCCGCGCCTTCGAGTCCTGGCGAAGCGCACGCCTCCGCGGAGCGCGCCGCCTACCTTTTTAAGGCGGCGGCGCTGCTGCGCGAACGGCGCTTCGAGTACGACGCGCTGCTTGGTCTACGAAGTCGGCAAGAGCTGGCCCGAAGCCGACGGCGACATCGCCGAGGCGATCGACTTCCTCGAGTTCTACGCGCGCGAAGCGCTGCGCTACGCGCGGCCGCAGCCCGTCGTGCCGCTCGAGGGCGAGCGCAACGAAATGATCTACATTCCGCTCGGCGTCGGCGCCGTAATTCCGCCGTGGAACTTCGCCGGCGCGATCATGGCCGGCATGACGGCGGCGGCGATCGTCTACCGGCAACACCGTCGTGCTCAAGCCGTCGAGCGATGCGGCGATCATTGCGGCGTGGTTCGTCGATTTGCTCGCCGAGGTCGGCGTTCCGCCGGGCGTCGTGAACTTCATTCCCGGGATCGGGCAGCGAGATCGGCGATCTGATCGTTTCGCATCCGCTAGATCCGCTTCATTTCGTTCACCGGTTCGAAAGAGGTCGGCTTGCGCATCAACGAGCTGGCCGCGAAGCCGCAGACCGGGGCAGAAGTGGATCAAGCGCGTCGTCGCCGAGATGGGCGGTAAGGACTCGATCATCGTCGCGGCCGACGCCGACGTCGACGCGGCCGTCGAAGGCGTCGCCGTCTCGGCCTTCGGCTTCCAAGGGCAGAAGTGCTCGGCGTGTTCGCGTGCGATCGTCGACGAGCAGCGTCTACGACGAGTTCGTGGAGAAGCTGCGCCGGCGCGTCGACACGATCACGGTCGGCGATCCGCGCGATCCGAGGAACTTCATGGGTCCGGTCGTCAACGAAGGCGCGCTGCAAGTCGATCATGCGCTACATCGAGAACGCGGTCAGAGCGAGGGACGTTTGATCGCCGGCGGCAAGCGCGTCGGCGAGACGCGGCTACTTCCTGGAGCCGACGGTCATCGCCGACGTCGCGCCCGACGCGACGATCGCGCAGGAGGAGATCTTCGGTCCGGTGCTGGCGGTGATCAAGGCGAAGGACTTCGACGACGCGCTGCGCCATCGCGAACAACACCGAGTTCGGGTCTGACCGGCTCGCTCTACACCAGCGACGAGAAGAAGATCGCGCGGGCGCGCGACGAGTTCTTCGTCGGCAACCTCTACTTCAACCGAAAGAGCACCGGCGCGATGGTCGGCGCCCATCCCGTTCGGCGGCTTCAACATGTCGGGCACCGACAGCAAGGCCGGCGGCCGCGACTACCTGCTGCTCTTCATGCAGGCCAAGACGATCTCGCGCAAGGTGTAGCCGTAACGGGTCCTTCGGAGCCCGCTACGGCATCTCACGATAGCAGATCTCGAGTTTGTTGCCGTCGGCGTCCTCGAAGAAGACCGCGTAGTAGAACGGCGTGTACTCCTCGCACACGTGGGGCGCTTCGAAGGCAGTCGCCCCGGCTGCGTGCGCGATCTCGGCGAGGCGATCGACCTCGGCCCGGTCCGCGGCCCGCAGCGCGATCCGGGAGCCGTTGGGCCGATGTCCCGGATCCGCATCGATGGCGAAGAAGGGCGCAGCCCGGTCGTCGCCGGGGCGATAGTAGCAAATCGACTCGGCGTCCTCTCCGAGCCGGGAGAAGCCCATGGCTGGGAGCAGCGCGTCGTAAAGACCTCGGGTCTTGACGAGGTCGCTGACCCGCAGGTCGACGTGGTCAAAAAGCATCGAAAACCTCTCTGGGCCGCCGAGCGACCGGGCGTTTGCGAGCGGACCGGCCGGAAATCGGCTGCTGGGTGAAACCAATTGGCCGGTCGCGTCGTTCTACTATTTGATAGGGCCGGGACATCGGCCGCCTCGAGCGGCCGCTCTGACGTCCGGGCTTTCCTTGACACGCCTAGGGCGGCGATATGATAGCCGTCGTGACTCTAGCCGCCGGGCGCCAAACGCGGTCGGTAAGATCCGCGTCGAAGACGCCTCGGCGGCTTTGGGTTCGCTCCTTGAAAACTGAACAGTGCAGCAGCGCATAAGTCTGTGGGTCTCCGACCTCTAAGACAAGGTCAAATCTGGCAATGTCTTTTGAGAATCGCGAGAACGTACAATTCTGCTAGCGCCTTCGAGGCGCGAGATCGAGTTCGCAATCGATCATTCAGTAGCAAATGCGAATTTTGAGAGCCATCTATCAAGGCTCCATAAAGTTTTTTATGGAGAGTTTGATCCTGGCTCAGGACTAACGCTGGCGGCGTGCCTAACACATGCAAGTCGAACGAGGTAGCAATACTTAGTGGCAGACGGGTGAGTAACACGTGGTCAACCTACCTCTTGGTGGGGGATAACTAGCCGAAAGGTTAGCTAATACCGCATACGATCGCTTCGAGTGGCATCTCGAGACGATGAAAGGAGCAATCCGCTGAGAGAGGGGACTGCGTCCCATTAGTTAGTTGGTGGGGTAACGGCCTACCAAGACTCCGATGGGTAGCTGGCTTGAGAGAGCGACCAGCCACACTGGAACTGAGACACGGTCCAGACTCCTACGGGAGGCAGCAGTGAGGAATTTTCCGCAATGGGGGAAAGCCTGACGGAGCGACGCCGCGTGTGGGAAGAAGGCCTTCGGGTCGTAAACCACTGTCGAAGGGGACGATATTGACGGTACCCTTGGAGGAAGCCCCGGCTAACTACGTGCCAGCAGCCGCGGTAAGACGTAGGGGGCAAGCGTTGTCCGGAATTATTGGGCGTAAAGCGCTCGTAGGTGGATCGGTAAGTCTGCGAGGAAAGACCTGGGCTCAACTCGGGAAACCGTGTGGATACTACCGATCTTGAGGCAATCAGAGGATGATGGAATTCCCGGTGTAGCGGTGAAATGCGTAGATATCGGGAGGAACACCAGTGGCGAAGGCGATCATCTGGGGTTGTTCTGACACTGAGGAGCGAAAGCTAGGGGAGCAAACGGGATTAGATACCCCGGTAGTCCTAGCCGTAAACGATGGACACTAGGTGTAGGTGGTATCGACTCCATCTGTGCCGCAGTTAACACAATAAGTGTCCCGCCTGGGGAGTACGGCCGCAAGGTTAAAACTCAAAGGAATTGACGGGGGCCCGCACAAGCGGTGGAGCATGTGGTTTAATTCGACGCAACGCGAAGAACCTTACCGGGGCTTGACATCCTGCGCTATCCTAGGAGACTAGGTTTCCCAGCAATGGGACGCAGAGACAGGTGCTGCATGGCTGTCGTCAGCTCGTGCCGTGAGGTGTTGGGTTAAGTCCCGCAACGAGCGCAACCCTTGCCGTGTGTTGGTCGCAAAAGATCTCTCACGCGGGACCGCCGGTGACAAGCCGGAGGAAGGTGGGGATGACGTCAAGTCAGCATGGCCCTTACGTCCCGGGCTACACACGTGCTACAATGGAACGGACAACGAGTCGCGAACCCGCGAGGGTAAGCTAATCTCATAAACCGTTTCTCAGTTCGGATTGGAGGCTGCAACTCGCCTTCATGAAGTCGGAATCGCTAGTAACCGCAGATCAGCTACGCTGCGGTGAATACGTTCCCGGGCCTTGTACACACCGCCCGTCACGTCACCTGAGTTTAGTGTACCCGAAGCCGCCCGTGCAACCGCAAGGAGCAAGGCGTCTAAGGTATGCTAGGTAAGGGGGACGAAGTCGTAACAAGGTAGCCGTATCGGAAGGTGCGGCTGGATCACCTCCTTTCTAAGGAGTACATGTCGTTGGATCGTGGTCTACGCGATTGCGCCGGCGTATACACTAAGTCGACCACAGACGAGCCACAGTAACGCTCGTCGATCTCGTATCGGAGTCGCGGCCAAGGACTATCGCTCACTCGAGCGTCGACGGAGGTCTATCGATCATCTCGATCGTATCGGCACGGAGGTCCCGCAATGGGGTCTGCCGACAGGTACTGCACTGTTCAGCTTTGAGGGAACGAACCTCGCCTCGCAGTTCGACGCTCCGGCGTTCGACTCGGGCGGAAGTCGTCTCTGAGTATCGCGGATGGATCGCGAGCGAGCGAGCCGCCGCGAGAGATCCTTGAAAACTGTATAGAGAAGAACTTTCATGTGTCACGACACATGAAAGCGGCCATCTGCTCGTCAGATGGATTGATGGTGCAATTTTGCGTATAAGTCAAAATGAAATAAGGGCATGCAGGTGGATACCTTGGTTCCACAGGCGATGAAGGACGTGCCAAGCTGCGAAAAGCGTCGGGGAGCTGCTAAGAAGCGATGATCCGGCGATATCCGAATGGGGCAACCCCCATGCCGTCATGGGCATGGACACCGCGATGAATTCAATAGTCGCGAGTGAGCGTACCCGGTGAACTGAAACATCTAAGTAGCCGGAGGAAAAGACATCAACCGAGATTCCCGTAGTAGTGGCGAGCGAACTGGGAACAGCCTAAACCGTTCGTGTGCAAGCATTCGGGCGTTGCATGAGCGGGGTTGTACGACAGCCGTCTCGGAGCTGAATCTCCGAGCGCGAGTAAGAAAATCGATCGCTAGTAGAAGCCGGCTGGAAAGCCGCACCATAGAAGGTGAAAGTCCTGTAGACAAAAGCAATCGATCTCGCGGAGCTGTTCGTGAGTAGGGCGGGGCACGGGAAACCCTGTCTGAAACTGGGAGGACCATCTTCCAAGGCTAAATATTCTGTGGAAACCGATAGCGTACCAGTACCGTGAGGGAAAGGTGAAAAGAACCCCGGGAGGGGAGTGAAATAGAACATGAAACCGCATGCCTACAAACCGTGAAAGGCCCATGCGCAAGCAAGGCTGATCGCGTGCCTATTGAAGAATGAACCTGCGAGTTACTTGTAACGGGCTTGGTTAAGGTGTTGAGCCGGAGCCGTAGCGAAAGCGAGTCTGAATAGGGCGTTTGTCCGTTGCAGTAGACCCGAAACCGAGTGATCTATCCATGAGCCAGGGTGAAGCGTGATTAAACTCACGTGGAGGCCCGAACCTGTTGTTGTTGAAAAAACATTGGATGAGCTGTGGATAGGGGTGAAAAGCCAATCGAACTCGGAGATAGCTGGTTCTCCCCGAAATAGTTTTAGGACTAGCGTTATGTGTTAACCCGCGGGGGTAGAGCACTGACAGGGCTAGGGGTCTTACCGGACTACCGAACCCAATCAAACTCCGAATACCGCGGCGAACCGCATAGCAGTCAGACTGTGGGGGATAAGCTCCATGGTCAAAAGGGAAACAGCCCAGATCAACAGCTAAGGTCCCTAATCGATGCTCAGTGGTAAAGGAAGTCTTGTCGCTCAGACAACTAGGAGGTTGGCTTAGAAGCAGCCACCCTTGAAAGAGTGCGTAATAGCTCACTAGTCGAGTGATGGGGCGCCGAAAATGTAACGGGGCTCAAGCATCGAACCGAAGCTTTGGGATTACTAAAATAATCGGTAGGGGAGCGTTGTGGCGTAGGCTGAAGCACGACCGTAAGGACGTGTGGACGAACCACAAGTGCGAATGCAGGTATAAGTAGCGATAAATGCGGGTGAGAACCCCGCACGCCGGAAGTCTAAGGTTTCCTGAGCAACGTCAATCGTCTCAGGGTGAGTCGGGAGCTAAGCCGAGGCTGAGAAGCGTAGGCGATGCACAAGCAGTTCATATTCTGCTACCACCGACGACCGTTTAGACTTTGCCAGACAGTGTCAGATGTCGTGAATCGCCCTCGCAAGACGCTCCTCGCGAGGGATTTTTGCTCGAGCGCTAGGAGCGCCGAAGGAGCGATCTACGGATCGTAACTGAGCGCGACGAACGCGATCGACGAAAAGACCCGCGACGTCTGATATCGTCTATCAAAGTCTATGAGCCGATGGGGTGACGCAGGAGGATAGGTCAGCGCGCCGATGGATGTGCGCGTCTAAGCTGGTAGGCGGTGTTGTAGGTAAATCCGCAACACGTAACGCCGAGAAGCGAATGCGAGGCTCTTCGGAGCCGAAGTGACTGACTCCACGCTGCCAAGAAAAGCCCCTAGGTAGGATCGTAGGTGCCCGTACCGTACACCGACACAGGTAGACTGGCAGAGCATGCTAAGGCGACGAGAGAATCCCTGTTAAGGAACTCGGCAAATTGACCCCGTAACTTAGGGAGAAGGGGTGCCTCCTTTGGTCTAGTCTTTACGCACGAAAGCTGAGGGAGGCGGCACAAAATAGGTCCAAGCGACTGTTTAACAAAAACACAGGTCTCTGCGAACGCGAAAGCGGACGTATAGGGGCTGACTCCTGCCCGGTGCTGGAAGGTTAAAGGGAGTGGTTAGCGCAAGCGAAGCTTTGAACTGAAGCCCCAGTAAACGGCGGCGGTAACTATAACCGTCCTAAGGTAGCGAAATTCCTTGTCGGGTAAGTTCCGACCTGCACGAATGGAGTAACGACTTGGACACTGTCTCAATGGGGAACTCGGCGAAATTGCAGTACCAGTGAAGATGCTGGTTACCCGCAGCAGGACGGAAAGACCCCGTGAAGCTTTACTGTATCCTGATCTTGGGTTCTGAGATTGTCTGTACAGGATAGGTGGGAGCCGATGATCCGGCGGCGCTAGTCGTCGGGGAGGCAACGTTGGGATACCACCCTGATAATCTTGGGATTCTAACTAGCCGCCATAATCCGGTGGTAGGACATGGTCAGGTGGGCAGTTTGACTGGGGCGGTCGCCTCCTAAAGAGTAACGGAGGCGCCCAAAGGTTCCCTCAGGACGGTCAGAAACCGTTCGTACAGAGTGCATAGGCATAAGGGAGCTTGACTGCGAGACGGACAGGTCGAGCAGGTGCGAAAGCAGGGCTAAGTGATCCGGCGGTTCCGAATGGAAGGGCCGTCGCTTATCGGATAAAAGCTACTCCGGGGATAACAGGCTTATCTCCCCCAAGAGTCATTTGGGCTCCTCATTCGAGCGATCGGATGATGAACAGTGGCTCATATCGGTGAAACCCTTGCGGAGGGCAATACCGAGGGAAGAGAGTTTGTCGTAGAGACGTTATTTGGCCGTCGTGCACGAGCAACACCGTTCAGTTCCCGTGAGTGGGAATTGATGATCGGCTCATTGCTCGGTGACGCGACGTTACTGAAAACCACGTCGGGATATTGTTTTCGGGTCCACCACGGTACCCGGCAGCAAGACCTCGTGGATTGGAAGTACGCCGAGCTCGCACCTTACGTGCGAACGGCGCCGCGGATGTCCGGAAATGGATACTATTTTCGGACCGTAACGCATCCTAAGTTCGCGGTGCTACGCGAGCAGTTCTATGCCGACAGACGTAAAGGTCGTTCCGATCAAACTACTGGAACGTAGCTTGACGGACTTCGGTCTGGCGGTGTGGATCATGGATGACGGCGCAGCTGAAGGCAAGCAGTTGCGGATAAATACGCAGAGCTTCTCAGCCGAAGAGGCTGAGAGAACTCGTTCGTCTCATACGAGCTAAGTTCGGCATCGTGATGACCGTCAATCGAGACAAGTCTCATCCACGGCTCCGCTGCAGCGCAGCGAGCATGGATCGTCTGACCCAACTCGTTCGACGCCACACTCTTACCGAGTATGCTATACAAGCTCTCCCTGTAACGACTTCTCGTTACCACGAGAGATGGACGTGCTGCACGCTAGCGCGCAAATCTATCGCGTCCATAACACGCCACCATCTCGAAAGAGATGAAGGTATAGTCTGCGCTGCAAGTGATTGCAGAACGCCACATCGACGGGGAGGTTTGGCACCTCGATGTCGGATCGTCGCATCCTGGGGCTGTAGTTGGTCCCAAGGGTTGGGCTGTTCGCCCATTAAAGCGGTACGCGATCTGGGTTCAGAACGTCGTGAGACAGTTCGGTCCCTATCCGCTGTGGGCGTAGGAGATTTGAGGAGATTGGACCCTAGTACGAGAGGACCGGGTCGAACGAACCTCTGGTGAACCGGTTGTTCCGCCAGGAGCATAGCCGGGTAGCTACGTTCGGATCAGATAAACGCTGAAAGCATATAAGCGTGAAACTGACTCCAAGATGAGATCTCAATCCCGTAAGGGTGAAGAGTCGTGGTAGACTACCACGTTGATAGGCCGGAGGTAGAAGCATCGTAAGGTGTGGAGCTGACCGGTACTAATCGCTCGGAAATTTTGATTAAACTAACGCACCGCTCGTCGCGGCACTTGGAAGTTCTTCTCTGTACAGCTTTAAAGCTTCCCGGCGCGATCGGCTAGAGCTCCGGCTCGCCATCGCGACGATCCGCGGCGGACCAAGGTTTCTGGCGTCCATGGCGGCGGGGTCCCACCCGTTCCCATCCCGAACACGGCAGTTAAGCCCGCCAGCGCCGATGATAGTCGGACCGCAGGGTCCCTCGAAAGTAGGTCGGTGCCAGATTATTCTCCGGAAGCCCATCGCGTATTGCGGTGGGCTTCTTTCGTATGCTGCCGAAAGCCGACGGCGACGTTAGGAGGGTATCGATGAGGACGTACGGTGTCTCGCGCGCTACGACTGCATCGCCGGCTACGGTCCGGCGTATCTGGTCGGATCCGAATAACTGGAGCAAGTGGAACTCCGGGATCCGCGCTGCAGAGGTCTCCGGGCCGGTCGAGAACGGCAGTACCGGACGGATGACGACCGATCGCGGGACGGCGCACGCCGTAACGTTTCACGACGTCGTCGTGGGCCGAGGCTTCAGCATGTCGATGGCGGGGCCGCCGCTGACGCGGTTTACGTTCACTTGCGAGATCCTACCGGAGGGCGCGGGAAGCAGCATCGCTCAGCGCGTCGCCTTTGCGGGAGCGCTCGGATCGCTCTTCGCCGCAATGATGGGCAACGAGATGGCCAAGCACTTCGTCCCCGTTCTCGACGACCTCGCGCGCGCCGCGGAGGAGCAGCCGGCATGAGCGATCTGCCGAACTTTAAGTTCGATCTGGAAGCGGCCAAAGGCTGGAGCGGCGCCGCCGGATCGGCGCGTCAGCATACCGTCAACGAGTTTCCGGTCTCGCAGAGCTTTGCCGCGGTCTCGATGCGCTTGCAACCCGGGGCGCTGCGCGAGCTCCATTGGCACGCGATCGCCGCGGAGTGGGCCTACGTGATCTCGGGGCGCTGCCGCGTCACCGTGATCGCACCCTCGGGTGACGCCGAGATCTCCGATTTCGGGCCCGGCGACGTCTGGTACTTTCCGAAAGGACACGGACATTCGATCCAGGGGCTCGGTCCGAGCGAATGCCACTTCTTGCTCGTCTTCGACAACGGACAGTTTTCGGAGTTCGGAACCTTCAGCATCACCGATTGGATGGCGCGTACTCCGCCCGACGTGCTCGCACAGAATCTCAGCCTGCCCCCTGAGGCGCTCGCGCGACTTCCCAAGGATGAGGTTTACATCGTGCAGGGCGAGGTGCCGCCGGACGCTCCGCCGGCCGCGATGAACGCGCAACTCCAACCGAGCCAACTCAATCACAAGTTCCGCCTCGGCGCGGCGCCGTTGATGAGCTTCGACGGCGGCACCGAACGGCTCGTCTCGCAGAAACAGTTTCCGATCTCGTCAACGATCACCGGCGTGCTCCTCACGCTCAAGCCGGGCGGCTTGCGCGAGCTGCACTGGCATCCCAATGCCGACGAATGGCAGTACTACATCAAAGGCCGTTCGGAGATCGGCATCTTCGGCGCGAATGGAAAGTATCGGCAAGATGAGTTCGCAGCCGGCGACGTGGCCTTTATCAATCGCGGATTCGGCCATTACATCCGCCAGATCGGCAACGAGGAGACGGAGATCCTCGTCGCATTCAACAGCCCCGACTATCAAGAGATCTCGATCTCGACGTGGCTCGCATCGAATCCGCGCCGGCTGCTCGCCGATAATCTCGGTCTCGATCTTGCGATCATCGAGAAGCTTCCGCACGCCGGCCGTTTCATCGTGGGGGCAGGGTGAGCCGGTTTCTTTAGGGGAGCGCGACGTACTCGAACTCGGTGCGAAAGGCTCGCGCGTCGAGGTTTGTCTGCGCCGCCAGCGCGGCGAGCTGCGTGATGCCGGTGAAATCCGCCGGCTCGAGATAGACCATATAGTCGCGCGCGACGCGATAGCCTTCGGTCGTAAGGTCGACTTGGCGCGTGCGAATGCGCCCGGTCGCCGGGTCGAGCAGATCGTCGAGTGCGAGCGGGCGGACGCGCCCGCCTTCGAGCGCGATCAACGCGCCGCTCCCGCCGTCGACGAGATACCGGACGGCGCCGTAGCCGAGCGTCCGCGTATAATCGACGTCGAACGGCACGGGCTTCGCGCAGCGCAGCTCGTAGCCGATGTCCTTTGCGTGAACCACGGAGTCGACGCCAATCGCGCCGAGACGCGCACGCACGGCGTCGCGCAGGATCACGCCTAACGGGATGTCTGCGAGGCGCACGTTGCCGAAGGAATCGCGTCCGAGATTCTCGTTTGCGCTGAAGACGTCGTCCCAAATCTTCTCGGCGACTCCCTCGGCGACGACCGCAACGCCGTGCCGTCGCCCAAGCGCGCGGCGTTTTACGATCGCACCGACGATCGTATCGCGGACTGCGCCAAGCGTTGCTTTTTCAGGAAACTCTTCGGGAAGAACGGCGAGCGTCGACCCCGCGGCCTTGCACATGCCCAACGCGAGCGAACCCGACTTGCGTCCCATGCAGACGACGACGTACCAGCGCGCGGTCGTGCGCGCATCCTCCATCAAGCTTTCGAGAATGCCCGCGCCGACCGAGCGCGCGGTTTCGAAGCCGAAGGTCGGTGCGTTCTCCGGCAGCGGCAGGTCGTTGTCGATCGTCTTGGGGACCGTTGCGACGCCGAGCCTCGCACCGGCTCGCTCGGCGATGCGAGCCGCTCCGTAGGTCGTATCGTCGCCGCCGATGCAGATCAGATATCGCAGGCCGAGCCGATCGAGCGAGGCGAGGCAGCGTTCGAGCGTCGCTTCGTCTTTGGCGGGATTCGTCCGCGACGTTCGCAGGATCGACCCGCCGCTGGTGTGGATGCGCGAGACTTCGTCGAAGGTGAGCTCGAGCGTCTGCGGCGAGCCTCCCGCGACCAGGTCGCGGTAGCCGTCATAAATTCCGATCGGGCGCAATCCGCATTTGAACGCCTCCATCGCAGCGGAGGCGATGATGCCGTTGATGCCGGGTGCCGGACCGCCGCCGACGAGGATCGCGAGCGTCTCAGTCACGCGCCGGACGAACCCGATAAATCGAACCGCTCGCGTCGTCGGCGATGAAGAGCGAGCCCTGTAGTCCGACGGCAATGCCCGCCGGCCGGCCGGCCCGCGCGGTGCAACCGCTCTGGAAGCCGGTGACGAAGTCGCTCCACTGCGTCGTCGGATTCGACCAGTCGACGCTCTTGGCGGGCTGGTCGCCGTTCATCGCAACGAATACCACGCGCGACGGTGCGGCGTTGCAGCCGCTGCCGTTTTCGTGCCACGATCCGTGTGCGCTGACGAAGAGACCACCGCGATACGGGTTGGGGAACGCATCGCGGCCACCCTGGCGTGCGGGATAGAACGCCGCCGCGATAATCGTCGAATATGCCGGCAGCTCGACGAGCGGTTCGACGGTACCGGCACACGTCGCACCCGAGACGTAGGGATGCCGATTCTCCTCGCATTGCGGCCAGCCGTAGTCGGCGACGCCCGGATGGACGCTGAGATCGTCGAGAAACTCGTACGGGTGACCCTGCGGCAGATCGTCTTGGCCTGCGTCGCCGACCCAGACCGAACCCGTCTGTGGATTGACCGCGAGGGCGATGGGGTTGCGTATCCGCCGCGCTCGCTGCACGAAACCGGAGCCGTCGGGTTTCATCACCGAAACCGCGGCGCGCGTTGCGTCCACTTCGACGCAGGGACGATCGCCGGCCATCGTCGCGTTGCATGAAGAGCCGGCGCCGACGTAGACGAGACCGCCGGCGTACACTACCGAGGTCGTGGTATGAACGTCGCCGTCGGTACCCGGCGCAACCGGTCCCGCGCGCACGTCGGCAATCGGCACGGCGTGCGGTGCCTCGCGCTCGCCGCCGTAGGGAATCGCCCAAACGTGATGCATCGTCGCGGCGAAGATCTCGTGCAACGCTGGCGCGTACGTTACGCCCGATGCGCGATCGTCGTCGAACGTCGTGAAAACTCGCGGCGTACCTGCGGTGCCTTCCGCGTCGGGCACGAGATAGAGATCGCGCCCTTTGGTGCCGACGAGCAGGTCGCCGTTTGGGAGTGCGGAGAGCTCGCGCGCGCCGCCGACGGTTGCAATGCGTTCGATGATGAAGCCCGGCGGAACGTGCAGCGGCGCAGCGGGTGCCGCCGCGCACGCGCTAGCGAGCAGAGCGAGAGAGAGAATCGCGGCGCGCATCGCGACTCTTTCGGTCGGTTGCGCGCCGTTACCCAGGTTACGGTCTGTTGCTTTGGATTACGCCGGCGGCGGGCCGGATTCGTTCTGCGGCGGCTGCTGATCGGGAGGGCCTTGATTCGGCCCCTGGTTCGGAGGCGGCCCTTGGTCTTGAGGCCCCTGTTGATAGCCGGGTCCTTGCTGGCCGTTAGGACCTTGCTGATCGCCCGGACCCTGCTGACCCTGATACTGACCCTGCTGATGCATCTGCGCACGGCGCGCGCGCATCTCTTGATGATATTGATTGCGCTGATCGTCGGTTAGAACGCCCATGATCTGGTGCCGTAACTCTCGGCTCGCGCCGCGATCGCGGGGACTCCCTTCCGGGTGCGCCTGCGAGAACTGGTTGATGAGCGATTGGATTCGTTGCTGCTGATCGCTCGAAAGATTGAGTTGACCGAAGCGCTTTGCCCAATGGTTTTGGATTCGCGCTTGGTTGGGGGTCGTGGTGGCGTGGCCCGCGCGGGAAGCCGGTGCCTGGTCCTGCTGTGCGTAGGCGCCAAGCGGCAGCGCAAGCATAGCAGCGAAGGCGCCCGCGGCCAGGAGGTTGATCTTCATGGCTCCGATAGTAGCCCGTTCGGCCGGAGGGCGCCTGAACGCCGGATTAGGACCTAGCAAGCGGCCTGATCGCGACCGCCTTAATCGATGGCGAGACGTGCTCCTCGAATCGCTTGAAGTTATCGAAGAAGAGTTGAGCGAGCTTGCGCGCTTGCTCGTCGTATGCGGCGGTATCGGCCCACGCGCTGCGCGCGTCGAGCACGTGATCGGGAACCTCCGGAACGTGCTTGGGGACCATGAGACCGAAGAACGGCTCTTGTGCGAAGTCGTCGGCGATTCGACCTTCGATTGCCGCATTTACCATCGCGCGCGTATGCGCGATCGACATCCGATGACCGACGCCGTACGGACCGCCGGTCCAACCGGTATTGACCAGCCAGCACTCGACTTCGTGTTCGTCGATCTTGCGTCCCAATAGACGCGCGTAGACGGTTGGATGGTGCACCATGAACGGCGCGCCGAAGCAGGTTGAAAACGTTGCTTGCGGTTCGCTGATCCCTCGTTCGGTGCCGGCGACCTTGGCGGTGTATCCGGAGAGGAAGTGGTACATCGCCTGATCGCGCGAGAGCTTGGCGATCGGAGGAAGTACGCCGAAGGCATCGGCGGTCAACATGACGATCGTCCGCGGATGGCCGGCTTGGCTCGTCGGGACGATGTTCGGGATGAACTCCAACGGATAGGCGGCGCGCGTGTTCTCGGTCTTTTCGTCGGAATCGACGTCGAGGCCGCGCGTCTGCTCGTCGTAGACGACGTTTTCGAGAACGGTAGAGAAGCGGTGCGTCGCCGCCCAGATCTCCGGTTCGGCGGTCGGCGAGAGGCGGATCACCTTGGCATAGCAGCCGCCTTCGAAATTGAAGACGCCGTCTGCCGACCAGCCGTGTTCGTCGTCGCCGATGAGGGGACGGCGCGAATCGGAGGAGAGCGTCGTCTTGCCGGTACCGGAGAGACCGAAGAGCACTGCGACGTCGCCGCTTCCGCCGACGTTCGCCGAGCAGTGCATCGGCAGCGTCTCGCGCAGCGGCAGGAGATAGTTCATCACGGTGAAGACCGATTTCTTGATCTCGCCCGCGTAGCGCGAGCCGCCGATGAGAATGACGCGCCGCGCGAAGTTGACGAGAATGAACGTTCCGGTCCGCGTCCCGTCTCGAGCGGGATCCGCCGAGAAGAGGGCGGCATCGACGACCGTAAACTCCGGAACGAAGTCGGGGTCCGGCCGCTCCGGAGTGATGAAGAGATGCCGTGCAAAGAGGTTGTGCCAGGCGAGCTCGGTGTAGACGCGCAGCGGAACCCGATACCGCTCGTCCGCGCCGACGTAACAGTCGAGGCTGTAGGCTTCACGTTCGGAGAGGTAGGCCGCGATCCGTTCCCAGAGTGCGTCGAAACGCTCGGGGTCGATCGCTTGATTCGATTCGCTCCAGTCGATGAGTTGCTCGCTGGAAGGCTCGCGAACGAAGAACTTGTCCTTCGGCGAGCGTCCCGTATGCGGCCGGGTATCGACGATGAGCTGGCCGCCGGTACCCAGCACGCCCTCACCTCGAGCGATCGCGTGCTCGATCAGCGACGGGCCCGATAGGTTCTCCCAGAGTTTGACGACCTTGAGTTTTTCAGGAACCGAAAGAATACCGCGCCTCCTCTTACAACAGTGCTCATTTCATGCTTTCCCGCGCTCGACGGGCGCGCCTGCAGGCGGTCTGAGGCGAGCGCGTCCAATGCAAAGCGGTATGCGCTGGATGCTTATTTTCCCGAGCTTTGCCGCGGTTATGCTGGCGGCGGTGGTTGGAGCCCGTGCCGCCTTACCTTTCCATTTCGGGTTTTTCGCGACCGGACCCCTCGATGCGATCACCGACGTGGCGGGCGTGCGTGTCTCGAATATGACGAAAGTCGAAGGAAGCGACATTCGTACCGGAGCGACTGCCGTGCTGCCGAACGCCGATCCGTGGGATCACAAGGTTTCGGCCGCCTTCTTTGCCTTCAACGGCAATGGGGAGCTGACCGGGACGCATTGGATCGACGAGTCGGGATATCTCGAGGAACCGGTCGTTCTCACCGATACGCTCGACGTTGGACGCGCCGCAGACGGCGTCGTGAGCTGGGTAATCGATCACCATCCGGCGGTCGGGCGCGGTGACGACGTGCCGCTGCCGGTCGTGGGCGAGTGCGACGATGGTTTGCTCAACGACATCCAGGCGCGAGCGGTAACCGCGTCCGACGTCGTGCGACTGCTCGATGCGGCGGCGCCGGGGGATTTTGCCCGGGGGAGCGTCGGTGCCGGCACGGGCATGAACGCGTTCGGCTTCCGCGCGGGCATCGGTTCGGCCTCACGCGTCCTCCCGAGCGACGGCGGAGGGTATCGCGTCGGGGTCCTTGTCAACGATAACACCGGCAGCCGCCGGCGGCAGCTGACGATCCTCGGGGTGCCCGTGGGGCAACGCCTTCAGGCCGAGTACCGCCCCGTCTTTCCAAACAAAGTCGCACTCAAAGGCCGGCTCGGGGAGGGGAGCATCATCATCGTGATCGCGACGGACGCGCCGCTCGATAGCCGGCAGCTCCGTGCCCTCACCCTGCGGGCCGCCATGGGAATGGCGCGAACCGGACTGACCTCGTCGACCGGTAGCGGCGATCTGATCGTCGCCTTCTCGACGACGCGGGTCTTCGAGCGGGTCGCCGACTTTACGGTCGCGTCGCCGAAGGAGCCGATTGTCGAGGACGACGACGCCCTCGACGCGCTCTACTCGGCAACCGCCGAGGCGACGCAGGCGGCGATCTACGATGCGCTCTTCGAAGCGAAGACGATGACCGGTCGCGGCGGTGCGACCGTCTACGCCCTTCCGGTCGACCGTGTGATGGAGATGCTGCGCGCCGCCAACGCAATTTCGGCGCAATGAGAATCGCGCTCGGGACGGTCGGTCACTTCGGCTTAGCGGTGCGCGATCCACGCAAGAGTGCCCGATGGTGGAAGAAGATCTTCGATCTGGAGACGATGTTCGCGGGCGACCGATATATCGGGCTGACGAACGCAAACGTTACGATCGTGCTCATGAAGGGCGTGCCGCATCCCAAGACGATCGAGCACCTCTCGTTTCATCTGCCGGATATGCGCCGGCTTCGCGGCGCGCTCGCCATTCTGAAGAAGCATCGGGTCGCGGTCGAAGATCCCGGGAACGAGATCGGCCCCGAGGCTCCCGAATCGCCGAATATGGGGATCTGGTTTCGCGATCCCGACGGCTATCGCTGGGAGCTCTCCGTCCAAGCGCACAAGGGTCGCCCGCGTCGCTTAGGGTAAACGTCCACGTGTCCTCCCAGTCGAACCGCTCGTGAGTTAGGTTGCCTTACTCGTGAGTCAGTTCGTACATCTCCACGTCCACTCGGAGTACTCGTTACTCGACGGCGCTTGCCGAATCGACCGGCTCTGCCGGGGAGCGGCCGAGCTCGGCGCGTCGGCCGTGGCGTTGACGGACCATGGCGTGATGTACGGCGCGATGGAGTTTTACTACGCGGCGCGAGAGCTCAAGCTCACGCCGATTCTGGGATGCGAAGCCTACCTTGCGCCGCGTGGACGCTTCGACCGCAGCGTGCGCGACGAGGCGCACCTCACGCTCCTGGCCGCGGATCTCGTCGGGTACCGCAACCTCATCGCGCTGGTCTCCAAGGGGTTCCTCGAGGGCTACTACTACAAACCGCGGATCGATCTCGATCTGCTCGCGAAGCACCACGATGGCTTGATCGCGCTCTCGGGCTGCATGTCGGGACTGGTCGCAGCGCCGCTGCTCTCGGGCGACTACGCAACGGCGTTACGCAACGCCAAGACGTACGTCGAGATCTTCGGGGATCGTTTCTACATCGAGGTCATGCGTCACGGCATGCCCGAGCAAGACGCGATCAACGGCGGTCTCGTTCAAATTGCGCGCGAGCTCGACGTGCCGATCGTAGCGACCAACGATGCCCATTATCTCGAACAGAAGGACGCGGGGGCACACGACGTTCTGCTCTGTATCGGCACCGGAAAGACGGTCTCGGATACGAACCGAATGAAGTTCTATTCGGATCAGTTCTATCTGAAATCGCCGGCCGAGATGGGCGATCTGTGGAGCGACCTCCCCGAGGCGGTGGAGAACACCGCGCGCATTGCCGAGCGCATCGACATCCGAATTCCGGAGAAGATCTTCCACTTGCCGCAGTACGCGGTACCGCGCGACGAATCGAATGCCGAGCGCACCGACGCCGAGTACCTGCGAGAGCTCTGCGAACTCGGGCTTCGCGATCGCTATGGTGAAGAACGCGCTCGAAACGACGCGACGCTGCGCGAACGGCTCGATTACGAGCTCGACGTCATCACCAAGATGGGCTTTTCATCCTATTTTCTGATCGTCTGGGACTTCGTGAAGTACGCCCGCGACCGGGGGATCCCGGTCGGTCCCGGTCGCGGCTCCGCGGTCGGCTCGGTGGTCGCCTACTGCTTGAAGATCACCGACCTCGATCCGCTCCGCTTCGACCTGCTCTTCGAGCGGTTCCTGAATCCCGACCGGATCTCGATGCCGGACATCGACACCGACTTCTGCGTCGAACGGCGCGACGAAGTCATTGCATACGTAACGCAAAAGTACGGCGCGGACCGCGTCGCGCAGATCGTCACCTTCGGAACGATGGCCGCGCGCGCGGCGATCCGCGATGCCGGCCGTGCGCTCGGAGTACCGTTGCCGGAAGTCGATCGCGTCGCCAAACTCGTCCCCTCCGGACCGGGCGGCCTCTCGATCGCAGATGCCGTCGAAAGGATTCCCGAGCTCAAGTCGATCTACGCAACGCAACCGGAAATTCGCAAACTGCTCGATACCGCCAAAGAGATCGAGGGGCTGGCACGCAACGCCGGCACGCACGCTGCGGGCGTGGTAATCTCGGCGGGTCCGCTGACCGATTATACGCCGCTCGTCCGGTTCGGCGACGGCGGCGTGAACACGCAGTACGACATGGATTGGATCGAGCGCATCGGTCTGCTCAAGATGGACTTTCTCGGACTGCGCAACCTTACCGTCATGGAGAACGCGGTAGCGGAGATTCGGCGGACGGTCGATTCGGAGTTCGATCTGACGCGGATTCCCTACGACGACGCGCCGACGTACGCGATGCTGGCACGCGGCGAGACGATGGGCGTCTTTCAGCTGGAATCGGAAGGGATGAAGCGCGTATGCGCGGAGCTGCAGCCGTCGCGCTTTGAGGATGTCGTCGCGCTGGTCGCCCTCTTCCGTCCAGGGCCGATGGAACTGATTCCGCAGTACATCGCCAACAAACACGGCCGCTCGAAACGCCAATACCTGCATCCGAAGCTCGAACCGATTCTGACCGAGACCTACGGGATCCCGATTTATCAGGAGCAGGTCATGCAGATGGCGCGCGAGCTCGCCGGATTCTCGATGGGCGAAGCCGACGAGCTGCGCAAAGTCATGAGCAAGAAGCAGAAGGAGAAGATTCCGTATTATCAAGAGAAGTTCGTCGCGGGCGCGCTCGATCGATCGGGAATCGACCGCGCGCTAGCCGAACGGCTCTTTGACTATATCGAGCCCTTCGCGGGGTACGGCTTCAACAAAGCGCACGCCGTCGCGTACGCCTGGATCGCCTATCAGACCGCGTATCTCAAGGCGAAGTATCCGCTTCCCTATCTCGCCGCGCTCATGACCTCGGTCAAAGATAAGACCGAGAAGCTCGTCGAGTACATCGAAGAGGCGAAGCACATCGGCATCGAGGTTCTTCCTCCCGACGTCAACGAGTCGCTCACCGACTTCGCGGTTGTTGGGGAAGCGATTCGTTTCGGACTGGCCGCAATCAAGGGGGTCGGCGAGGGCGCCGTGCGCGCGATCATCGAGACGCGGGTGCGCGATGGGCGTTTCGTCGATCTCTTCGATTTCGCACAGCGCGTCGACGCAAAACAGGTCAACCGCCGCGTCTTCGAGGCGCTGATTAAGTGCGGAGCGCTCGACGGCATTCCCGGAAATCGCGCACAGAAACTGGCCGCGCTCGACACCGCGCTCGAGCTTGCAGCACGGACGACGCGCGACGCCGAGCTCGGACAGGTTTCGCTCTTCGGGGAGGCGGCGACGCAAGCGCCCGCGCTCGTCCCGAAACTGCCGAGCGTGGCCGCACCGACGACCCGCGAGATGCTCTCTTGGGAGCGCGAGACCTTGGGGATCTTCGTTTCGGGTCACCCGCTCGCCGAACTCGCACCGCAGTTGGCGCGCTCCGGCGCGATGCCGATCAAGGAACTGCGCGAGGTGCAGGACGACGCGGCGGTGACCATTGCCGGTACGGTGACCGGCGTGCGGCGTTCGCTCACCAAGAGCGGCCAGCAAATTCTCGTCGCGCAACTCGAAGATATGACCGGCGTCTGCGACGTCGTGCTCTTCGCCAAAAGCTATCCGCAGCTGCACCACCTCTTTACGCCCGATGCGATCCTGATCGTCAAGGGGCGGCTGCGGCTGCGGGAACGTCCCGGGCCCGCGGGTGAAGAGCCGCGGGTCGAACTCTCCGTTGCGGCCAACGAGGTCGCCACCTTCGTACCGCCGGCGCCGGTCGCGGTCGGCGGTGCCGTTCGCGGATGGCACGTCGACGTCACCCATCGGGACCAGATCGACCGCCTCGCGCGGCTCATCGACGAGTGGCCGGGCGAGGTTCCCGTCGTTATGCACGTGAGCGGCCGCTCGCAGCGCGTGGCACGCGCCATCGCCGGCGATGCGCGGATTCGCGACGAGCTCGAGCGCATCTTCGCCCCGCAAGGCGTGCGCGAAGGCGCGCTGGATGCATTCGGATGAACGTCGTCTCTGCATCGGACGCGCGAGCGCTGGAAGGATTGCTCGATCGAGGCTGGAGCGTCCCCGACGAAATCGCCGACGGCGTCGCTCGCATTATCCGCGACGTTCGCGCCCGCGGTGACGCCGCGGTGGTCGATTACGCGCGCAGCGTCGACGACGCGCGCTTCGACCTCTCGAAGCTGCGCGTCGCGATTCCAATGCTGGAGGGCGCGCGGGCGCTCGTGCCGGCCGAGATCGCCGCGGCCCTCGAACTCGCAAAAGAACGAATCGCGCGCTTCCACGAACGCCAACGACAGACGGACGTCAATTACGTCGAGAAGGATGGGACGCGGTACGCGGTGCGGCGCTGCGCGCTGCGGTCGGTGGCCGTCTACGCACCGCGCAACGGTGCCGGCGCCGCGATTTTGATGGGCGCGGTGCCGGCGAAGATCGCCGGCGTTTCGCGCGTGGTCGTGCTCACGCCGGCCGACCCGAGCGGACTCTCGGGTGCGGCCCGCTTCGCCTGTGCGCTATGCGGCGTCGACGAGCTCTACGCCGTCGGCGGAGCGCAAGCAGTTGCCGCGGCCGCGTTCGGAACCGAGTCCGTCGCTGCGGTGGACAAAATCGTTGGACGCGGCGGTCTTTGGACGACCGAGGCAAAACGCCAGGTTTTCGGCGCCTGCGGAATCGATGGCCTGGCCGGCCCGGCGGAGGTGCTGGTCATCGCCGACGATGGAGCGAACAGCGAGTACGTCGTCGGCGAGCTGCTCACTGCGGCTGAGCTTCCCGCGGTCACGCGCCTTGCGGTGGTCTCAGAATCGCGTCCGCTCTTGGAAGCCGTTGCGCAACTGATCGACACGCTCGATCTCCAAACGCTCGAACGGCACGAATTCCTCAGCGAGGCGATCTCGGGGCATTGCCGGTTGATCGAAGCGAGCTCTCGGGAGAGGCTCTTCGATCTCGTCAATCGCTTCGCACCGGCCTATCTCTCACTGCAGGTCCGCGATGCTTCGGCATATCTGGATCGAATTTACGCCGCCGGAACGGTCTTCGTCGGCGATATGACGCCGGCAGTGAGCGGAGAGTACCTCGCCGGCACGAGCCACGTCGCGCCGAGCTCCGGAACGGCGCGTTTTGCCTCGAGCCTCTCGCTCGCCGACTTCACTCGAAGCTTCACCGTCGTGGCGAACACGGCGGAGCGTATCGAAAACGACGCGCAGACACTCGCATCGCTGGCGGAATTCGATGGTCTTCCGCAGCACGCCCACGCGGCGCGGATGAGATCGGGGAGTTGACCGCCCCAAAGCTCGTCGCATTCGACGTCGACGGCACGCTCGTCGGACGCGATCTGACGATCTCGAAGATCGTTCGCGAGGCGATCGCACGAATGCAGCGAGCAGGAATCGCCGGCTGTTTGGTCACGGGACGGATGTATCGCGCGACCGTGCCGTTTGCGCGAGAGCTCGATTTCGACGCGCCGCTGATCTGCTATCAGGGTGCTGCGATCATCGATCCCGCAACCGACGAAGTGCTCGCGCACGCCGCGCTTGCCAACGACGTCGTGCTCGAGCTGGCGACGCTCGCGGAGCGCGACCGCATGCACTTGCAGCTCTATCGAAATGACGAGTACTACTGCGAAGCGCGCAACGCGTACTCGGATCTGTACGCCTCCCTCGCGATGACCCAGCCGGTGATCGTGCCGTCGCTTCGGGAAGCCTTTGCCTACAGCCCGGCGACGAAGGGCGTGCTGATTTCCGAGCCGGCGGTCGCGGCGCAGTACGCCGAAAAGCTCGGCGCGATTCTGAGGGGGCGCGCCAACGTGACGCGCAGTCTTCCGGAGTTCGTCGAAGTGCTCGACCCGAGCGTCGACAAGGGCGCCGCATTACGGTTCGTCGCAAAACGCATGGGGATCGCCACGGAAGAGACCCTTGCGATCGGGGACTCGTGGAACGACGGGCCTCTGCTCGAGGCCGCGGGGTTCGCCGTCGCGATGGGATCGGCGCCGCCGGAGCTCAAGGCCGTCTGCGATCGCGTCGTCGGCGATCTCGCTCACGACGGCGTCGCCGAGGCGATTGAAAAGTACGTACTGACGTGCGCGTGAAGCAGCGGCGCCGAAAGCCGTCGCCGGTCGCGCGCGTTCGACCGTTTTGGATGCCGATTGCGATCTGCGCGCTCCTGGTTGGGACCGGTCTTGCCGTCGCCGCAACCTGGCCGGCATTCGACCCGAAGGAGATCGCCATCCGCGGCAACCATCGAGTTGCGCGCGCCGAGATCCTGGCACGCGCCGCGATTCCGGCGCACGTGACGATCTGGCTGCAGAATACCGGCGCGATCGCGCGGCGAGTCGAGGCGATTCCGTATATCGCCACCGCTGCGGTCGGGCGCACGCCTCCCGCGGCGATGCAGATTGCAGTGGTGGAGCGCGTGCCGTTCGCGATTGTACGAAGCGGCGACGAGCGAGCCGTCGTCGACCACGCGCTGCGGGTGCTCGAGCCGGCAGACGGCGGCGAGCCCTTCCCGGAACTCGCGATCGCACCCGGAAGCGAGCTCGTGCCGGGAGCCTACGTTCGAAGCCGCGACGCGGTCGAGCTGCGCGACGCGTACGATGCCGTTGCGGCGACGCGCATCCCGGCCATCGCGCTGGGCTTGGACCGCTTCGGCGGCCTGGTCGTTACGATGCGGGGCGGAATGAAGCTGCTGCTCGGCGGTTCGAACGATTTGGACCGAAAGCTGACGCTCGCAAGCGCGATCCTCGCACAAGTCGTGACGCAGCAACGCCGCGTTGCAGCGATCGACTTACGAGCGCCGACGGCGCCCGTTCTCGTCTACGGACCGAGCCGCTGAGGCGAAACGGTTAGTGGGACGTGAGGTCGAGATAGACCATCACGTTGCCGCTGATGAGCGAGAGTTTGACCTGATCGTTTGTCCGGATCTTCGAGAAGTCCACGGTCGGCCGTCCGGCGGCCAGCGTCGACTCCTGCCCGTTGTCCATCTTGACGTCCACGTGCTTGGCATCGACAACTCTTACGACCGTGACGGTGTACGTACCATCCGGTATGCTCGTCGAGGCAACCGTGGCAGCGAGCGCAGCGGTTGGCAACAACGATGCAAGACAGAAAGCAGCGAGTAAGCGATTACGATTCACAGGCGCGGGCCCCCAGTGAGCAGCAAAGAATCAAAAGAGCATCATAACTGAAGCGTCGTCGCGCATCTAGGGCGCGGCGTTGCTTTTTCCGCGCTTCATTTTGAGCTATTTTTGATAAGCCCTTCTGCCGAAGCAAACGGATTTACGAAACTCATGCACAGCTTCTCCACACGTTTGCGGGCTTCTCCTCAAGGAGATGGCTGGGCGCTCGCTAAGGCTTGCGGGACCGGCCTAATTCCGCTATAAGTAGTAGGATTCGGCCGGAGAGACCACAATATATCGTGGTTAGTCGAGCTGTTGGCTAAGGGACAGGTGTGACGGAGCGGGGATGAGACACGAGACCGTGTGCGGGCTCGATATCGGAACGACCAAGACGTGCACGGTCGTTGCCGTCAACGGCTCGGCCGGTCTCGAGATCCTCGGCGTCGGGGAGGCGCCCTCGCTCGGTATGCGCAAGGGCGTCGTCGTCGACTTGGACGAGACGATCAAGTCGATTGAAGCGGCAACCGAAAAGGCCGAGCGTATGGCCGGGATACACTTCAACGAGGTCGTCGTCGGCATCACCGGCGATCACATCCGCAGCACGAACAATCGCGCCGTCGTCGCGGTCTCGGGCGAGGATCGCGAGGTAACCTCCGGTGACGTTCGCCGCGTCATCGACGCGAGCAAGATCATCAACCTCCCGACCGACCGCCAGATCATTCACGCGCTTCCGCGCTACTTTACCGTGGACGGCCAGGAGGGGGTCAACGACCCCATCGGCATGGCCGGGGGGCGATTAGAGGTCGATACCCACATCGTCACCGGGAGCACGAGCTTCATCACCAACGTGCTCAAGTGCGTCCATCGCGCCGGCTTGGAGGCAAACGGCGTCGTCTTCGAACCGCTGGCGAGCTCGGCCGCGACGCTGCTGAACGAGGAGAAGCAGGTCGGGGTGGTGCTGCTCGACATCGGCGGCGGCACGACCGACGTGGCCGTCTACTCGCTGGGCAGCGCAATCTATACGGCAACCATTCCGGTCGGCGGCAACGTGCTCACGAGCGACATCTCGCTCGGGCTCAAGACGACGCTCGCCGAGGCGGAGGAGGTCAAGAAACGGCTCGGGGCCACCGATAAAGACGAGTGCTTCGACGTGCGCACGCTCGACGGCCGGGCGACGCGCGAGCACTCCACCGCGGAGCTGCGTCAGATCGTCGTTCCACGCGTTCTGGAGACGCTTCGAATGGCGAAGCAGAAGATCGTCGAGAACGTGCCCCGCGACGTGGTGCTCGGCGAGATCGTTCTGACGGGAGGCGGCGCGCAGCTTCCCGGCATAGAATCGATTGCGGAGGAGGTTTTTGGTTTACCGGTTCGCATCGGTACGCCCAAGGCGATGGGAGGGCTCACCGAAGTAATGGCGGCGCCGCAATACGCAACGGCTATTGGGCTCGTGCTCTTCGGGGCGAATGGCGAGCGCGACGACGCCGTTCGCGGCGGGCGCCGCGGACACTCGGTCGTTTCGAGAGTCCAGCGTTGGCTGGCAGATCTTTGGACATAACGCACACTTTTTTTACGGAGGAACCCGACGCAATGGCTGAAGGACGACGTTCCACATCCGAACCCGAGCACGCAGCGACGATCAAAGTCGTCGGCATCGGCGGCGGCGGCTGTAACGCCGTTAATCGTATGATCGCGGGCGGCTTGAGCGGGGTCGACTTTTTCGCGGTCAACTCCGACGTTCAAGCCTTGCGCGGCTCGCTGACGGAGAATCGCGTTCACATCGGCGGTAACCAAACGCGCGGCTTAGGCGCCGGCGCGAATCCCACCCTCGGGCGCGAAGCCGCCGAGTCATCGCGCGAAGATCTCTCGCTAATCCTCGACGGAGCCGATCTCGTATTTCTGACCGCCGGGATGGGCGGCGGAACGGGAACCGGAGCTTCGCCGGTGATCGCCGAGATCGCGCGGGAATCCGGAGCGCTCACCATCGCGGTCGTTACCAAGCCCTTCGCGTTTGAGGGCAAGAAACGGATGCAGATCGCCGAGAACGGCATCGCCGAACTCGAATCGAAGGTCGATACCCTGATCACGATTCCGAACGAACGCATCCTGCAGGTTATCGAGAAGAAGACGCCCCTCAACGAAGCCTTTTCGTACGCCGACGACGTGCTGCGTCAGGGAATCGCCGGGATCAGCGATCTGATCACGCAGCCCGGCCTGATCAACCTCGACTTCGCCGACGTCAAGACGATCATGACCGATGCCGGATCGGCGATGATGGGAATCGGAGAGGGCAGCGGCGAGCACCGCGCGGCCGATGCGGCCCAAAAGGCCATCGCCTCCCCGTTGCTCGAGACGACGGTCGAAGGCGCCCACGGGGTGATCTTCAACATCACCGGCGGTCCGGACATGGCGATGTACGAAGTGAACGAGGCGGCCGAGATGATCAGCCGCGCCGTCGACTCGGAGGCGCAGATTATCTTCGGCGCCTCGATCGACCCGGCGATGTCGGGGAAGGTTCGCGTGACCGTGTTGGCGGCGGGGTTCGGTTCGCGGCGTGGTTATCGCGGAGCGCAGAGCGGCTACGCCTTCGATACCGGACGCCTCGAAGCGGTCGCTCCGGTCACGATGGACGATATCGACGTCCCGGCTTTCTTACGCTATCGCGGCTGAGTGGCGTATAGCGCGCGTGTGCTGCTGGACTCCGTCAATCGCAACGGAGTCCGGCTCACTACGCTCGAGGTAACGTTTCCGCGCTTCGTCCTGGCCGAGTTTAACACGCACCGAATGCTATCGCGGAATAGCGCGAGCTCGCGTGCCGTGCCGACCGCGAAACTCATCGAGCGCGTCGAGCGCGACCCGGCAACTCCACTTGAGTGGGGGCTCAACAAAGCCGGAATGTCGGCGAGCGACGTACTCTCCGAGGAAGCGACTCGAGCGGCGACTCGTGCCTGGCTCGCGGCGCGGGACGATGCGGTCGCGCACGCGCGCGAGCTGCTCGATCTCAAAGTGCACAAACAGGAGCTCAACCGGCTTCTCGAGCCGTTCCTCTGGCACACGGTAATCGTGACCGCGACGGAGTGGTCGAATTTCTTCGAGCTGCGCTGCGCACCGAATGCGCAACCGGAGATTCGCGCCGCCGCGCTGCGCATGCGCGAGGCGATTACCGCGAGTACTCCGCGTTCGGTCGAGTACGGGCAGTGGCACACGCCCCTACTGCAGCCCGACGATGCCGATTTGGAGGTCGAAGAGCGCAAGCGGATCTCGGCCGCGCGTTGCGCCCGCGTTTCGTATTTAACGCACGAGGGAACGCGGGAGATTGCTAAGGATCTCGAGCTCTACGAACGCCTCAAGAGCGATCGTCACCTCAGTCCGTTCGAGCACGTCGCGACGCCCGCCCGAGATTCGAACTTTCACGCAAACTTTCGCGGTTGGATTCAGATGCGGGTGGAGATCGACGCCCAACCCGCGCCGCCAGCGCAACCGCCGCAATCAGTGCAGCCCATGTCGGGAGTTTAACGGCGAACCAGAGGGGGTCACGCGTGCTGCGCCCTTCCGTATAATCGCGCCACTCCGTCTGTACGAGAGCGCCGGGTGGGTAGCTCGGGGGCAACGCCGGGACTGGCAGATGCGGCGGATGAAGCTCGAGCGCATAGAGAAGCGCGGCGATCGCGCAGAGGGCGCCGGCCCCGGCGCGCCAATCGATCCGAGCGGTCAACAGGATAGCGGCGCAGACGAAGAGGCTTGCCAGGAAGAGCTGCTTCGTGCCCCAGACCGCGATCCAGGGGATCGCGAGCGCGCAGAGTGCGACGGCGGCGATGCCTTGGCTACGTCCGCGCATCGCCGTCACGAAAACGAGCACGGCGGGAAGCGCGAAACAGAGCTCCTCTTGATGGAGAAAGGCTCCGCCGGTAACCGCCCAGAGCGCGGGTACGAAGAAGAGCAGCTCGCGGCGATCGAGCCTCGCGCTCACGGGTCGCGCGAGCGTTAGCCCGAGCACCACGACAACGAGATAGGAGATCGTTCCGGCCAGCTGCGCGGCGGCGGGCGCGAGGCCAAGGTAGGCCGCGATATACGCGACGCTATATTGAAACGGAAAGTGCAGCTCGGAGGCTCCGTGCGCGGGAAGCACTCGAGTGAAATACTCGACGAATCCGACCGGTCCAACGAGGACGACCGAGCATATCGCTAAGAGCAGCAGCGTGGCAATCGTTGCGAATCGCGAGCGCGGCACGAAGAGCAGCGCTACGGCGACGACCGGAAGGCCCGCGGTGGGCTCGATTACCGTCAAAGCGGCGAGGATGCCCGCGAGCATCTCGCGCTTACGTGCGAGCGCGAGTCCGGCGAGAACGAGCGCGAACAGCGAGAACGGAACGATTTGGCCGGTGTTGAGCTCCGCATACGCCGTCGAGAGCACGAACGCCGCAGCAGCGAGCTCCCACGAGACGCCGAGCGCGGCGAGCGCGGCGACCGAGAGCGCGACCGCTAGTACGATCGCTGCGCCGTCCACGGCACGGGCAACATCGAACGGCAAGCGCGCGAGTCCCATAAACGGCAGAAAATCGAAGGCCGGCTGCGGAGCCGGAATGGCGACGCTCGGATTGCGCGCGAAGAGCTGCCCGCGAAAGGTATCGCCGCTATTGACGCGATGCTCGCAGGCATGGAGCGGCTCGTAGGTGTAGGGACTCGCTCCGAGATCGAGCACCGCACCGGCACAGTAAAAATCGGGGAAATCGTCCATCGTTCGCCATGGAAGTGCCGCGCCCAAGCGGCTCACGTCGCGCAGTGCGGCCAGTCCTAAGAGCATCATCAGCACGAAGACGAGCACCCGCTGTCGGGACGTCTTCACGGCGATGCAGGCACTCGTTGCGCGCGCGAGGCTCCAAACGCGAGCGCGATCAAACCGCTAAGGGCCGCCCACGTCGGTATTTTGACCGCCAGCCAGGTAAGACTCTGGCTGCCGAGGGCCGCGACGTACGCCGCCCACGCGCTCTGCGCGAGATCGCTGGCAAGGAAGTTCCCAGAAGTAGTTGCCGTCAGCGGCGCGGGAGGCGCGAGCTCGAGGAGATAGATCCCGGCGGCGACGGCGCCAAAGATGACCGTTGAAACCGCGAGGCCGGGGCGCAGACGCGCCAGCAGTGCGGCAACGACGAAGAGCGTCGCGAGGAAGAGTTTCTTCGTGATCCAGACCGGAATCCAAGGAATCGCAAGCAGCACGAGCACCGCAACTGCGACCTGTTTGGGCCGGCCGCTCAACGCACCGGCGAAGACCAGCGCCGCGGGAATTGCAAACGAAAGATCGACCATGTGGACGTACGGTCCTGCGATCACGCTGCACGCGCCCGGCACGTACGCCACCAACTCCGGCCGCCGCAGCGCGTTCGCGGTTCGTCCGCCGAGCCATACGCCGGCGAGCAGCAGAAGGGCGTACGAAAACTCACCGGCGAGCAGCGCCGCCGAAACCGGGACGCCGAGAATCCGCAGCAGGTACGTGAAGCTGTACTGATAGGCGTAGGAGGTCTCCGCTGCGGCCTGCGCCGGAAGTACCGAGCCGACGTACTCGAGCGTCGCCGCCGCCCCGACGGTGAGCACACCGATGCCGGCCAGCGCGAGCATCGTCGCAACGAGGGCGATGCGGCTTCGCGGCACCCAGCATAAGAGTGCGGCGCAGACCGGCAGCCCGAGATGCGGCTCGATCAGCGTGAAGGCCGCGACGATGCCGGCGAGCGGCGCGCGCCCCCGGGCGAGGGCGAGGCCGGTGAAGACCGACGCAACGAGTGCGAATGGAACGACCTGTCCGGCGTTGAGCAGCACGAACCCCGCAGGCAGCACCAGCGCGAGCGCGGCAACGCCGAGCGGAATCCCCGTCAGCGCGAGCCCAGCGATCGCGGCGGCGATTGCGATAACGATCAGGGCCGCACCGACGATTCGCGCGTCTGCGAAGCTCAGGCGCGCGGAGAGTGCGAGCGGCGGAAAATCGTAGGGCGGTAACGGCGCCGGAATCGTGCGCCGCGGGTCGTTGCGATACGCGTCGCCGGTGTTGACGCGATGCTCGCAGGTGTGAAGCGGTTCGTAGCGATAGGGATCGGCACCGCGATCGATGGCCGTTCCGGCGCAATAAAAATCGGCGAAGTCATACATGTTGTGCCAGGGCAGGGCGTCGCCGATACGCACGAGATCGCGGATGGCTGCGATCGCGAGTAGCGCGAGCGTCGCGAGCAGAACGCCGCGCCACGCCTTCATACGGTCAAATGGATTCGGCTACAGCGCTCATTGGCTCACGACCACGCCGTCGGGGTAGTCGAAACCGCTGATGGTTACGTTTGGTGCGCCGCCCGCCGGATAATCCCACTCACCGACGGTGCCCGCCTCGCCGTTGGTTCCAACGACGCCGATCGCGTGGGGAGTCTTCGAGTTGCTCTCCTCGAAGAACGTCGAATTCAGCTCGGCATTGGATAAGAACGTCGAGTCTTTGACGGTGACGTTCGACCCGGAGATCTTGAGCCGATAAATGAAGGTACTCTCGCCTTGCGAGTAGGCAACCGTCATAAACCTGCCATCCCAGGCAAGGTCGCCCCACGCGATGTTCTGATCGAGCGTGAGCGGTTCGAACGCGCGTCCACCATTTGGAAGCTCCGCTAGATACGATTGATAGATAAATTTGTCGCTCCCTTCGGCGATGAGGTTTCCACTTGGGTCATACGCGACCCTGAAGTAGTTGTAGAACCCCGGTACCGTATATTTTCTCGGACTTCGTTTGGCGCTGTGATAGACGACGACGTCGCCCGGAGCATCGTTCGGCCCGTTGACGTCCGCGACGGCGAGGTCCCCGGTGACGGGGTTGACGGCGCAAGCGATCGGCTCCCCTTGGCTGTCGTCGAACGTCTGCACCGGCGCAACGCTGCCGTGCGCGTACTCGGTGATGAGCTTCGTTCCGAGATCGACGACGTACACGTCCTGCGCCGCGTCGAGGCATAGGTGCCACGGTTCGTTGAAGCCGAGCAGCGCGCCGAGTGGCTGCCATGCGGGATCGGAGTAGATACTCACGGTAGACGCGCCATCGTCGGCAACGTACACCAACGCCGTGCTCTTCGCACCCGGCAAGATCCACGACCGGCCGGTAAACGGCCTCGCTGAGTGCGCCGCCGGTCTCGTGGCAAGCGCGCTTTGACTCGGCGGCGCGAGGGAGGCCGGCGTGCCGCTGCCGCATCCCGTCAACAGCGAGGCGAGAGCCGTTCCATAGACGTAAGCCGCGGGAAAACGCGCCATCTCGAGCGCTCCTCTCTTAGACCACACGAGCTTTCGACGCGCCGGCCGTCATAACTGCGCCCAATCTGCTCTTGCACTTTCGACGCGCGTGCTATATAACGTTGAAACAACGGCTTCCGTCCTCGGGCGGGCGCCGTCTAAGTTACTAGAAGAGGTTTGGGTGTGGCTCTTCATCTCCGTGCAACGCCGTTGCGCCGGCCGGTTCAGCGCGACCGTCTCGTTGCAGAGTACTGGTATCTCTGCCGTCGTGCGGCGCGCCGGTTTCTGCGCCGCGGCCTCGATCGTGCGGACCTCGAACAAGTCGGCGCGATCGGCCTGATCAAGGCGGTCGATCGATACGATCCCCTCCAGCGCGCACCGTTCGAGGCCTACGCTTGGGTGCTCATCGTCGGCGAGCTGATGCATTACGTCCGCGACAGCGAACGCTTCGTGCGGGCGCCGCGCGGTCTTCGCGAACTCGATCGCCGGTGGACGGCGGCCGAGCGCGACCTGTGGTCTTCGCTCGGGCGCGAGCCCACGGAACGTGACGTGGCTGCCTTCATCGCGGCGACGCCGGCACAGGCGCGCGAAGTTCGAACCTATCGCGCGACCAGGTCGACCGTATCCTTCGAGGTGCTCGGCGGCTGCGAACGGCGCGCGCTCCCCGGTGAGATCGACGATCTGCTCGACCGGCTGACCGTCGAACGAATACTCGCCGTGCTTTCGCCGCTGCAGCAGCGCATCGTTACGGCGATTCACATCGACGGGATCAGCGTGGTCGAACTCGCCGCGCGCCTGGGCTACTCGCGGCGCCACCTCACTCGGTTGCATCGAGCCGCTCTGGAGCGTCTGAAAAGCTGTGCTGAAGTAGGCCCGCTGCGCTCTGCCGAAGCAGCGAGCGATGTTCCGGTACCTCACCGCAGGTGAATCGCACGGCCCCGCGCTCGTCGGAATCCTCGACGGGATACCGGCTCGCTTGCGCTTGAACTTCGACGAGATCAACGAAACGCTCGCGCGCCGTCAGGGGGGGTACGGGCGCGGTGCGCGCATGCAGATCGAGCGCGACGAGGTCGAGTTCCTGGCCGGCGTGCGCGGGAGCGAAACGCTCGGTTCGCCGATCGCGGCGATCGTGCGCAATCGCGACTACCTCACCCCAAAGGTTCGATCGCTGATGGATCCGGTATCGGGGTCGGGCGAACCGCTGACAAATCCGCGTCCCGGCCACGCCGACCATGCCGGCGCGCTCAAGTACCGTCAGCGCGACCTTCGGAACGTGCTCGAACGAGCGAGTGCGCGAGAGACCGCGATGCGCGTCTGCCTCGGCGCGATTTGCGCGCAGTTCCTGGCAGCGCTCGGCATTCGCACGCGCAGCTACGTTTCGAAGATCGGCTCGATCGAAGCGCCCGAGCTCGCGCAGTGGGAGCAGAGCGACGTCGAGAGCAGCGACGTGCGCTGCCCGCATCGGGAGACCGGGGATCGCATGATCGCGGCGATCGACGAAGCGAAACGCGCCGGCGATACCCTCGGCGGACGTTTCATCGTGCGCATCGACGGGATGCCGGCCGGCGTCGGCAGCAATCGCCAGCCGAATCAACGGCTCGACGGAATCCTCGCCGGAGCGCTGATGGGGATGCAGACGGTGCGTGCCGTCGAGATCGGACTCGGCGCCGAGGTCGCCGGAACCCCCGGTTCGCAGGCGCACGACGTTTTTGCGCTGGAAGGCGAGAGCGTCGTGCGCACGAGCAACCGGGCAGGCGGGATCGAAGGCGGGATGAGCAACGGCGAGCCGATCGTCGTGCGCGTCTCAGTCAAACCGATCCCGACGCTCATGAAAGCGTTGCCCTCGGTCAACCTGCACGCGCGGACCGATGCCCCCGCGACCATCGTTCGCAGCGACGTCTGCGTCGTGCCCGCGGCCGGAATCGTCGGTGAAGCGATGGTGCGGCTCGCCGTGATGGCGCCGGTCTTGGAGAAGTACGGCGGCGACTCGTTGGAAGAGACGATCGACAATCTACGCCGTAGTCGAGACGCGGCCGCGCATCTCTTCGCGCAATGAAGCGCCACGTGGCGCTAGCCGGATTCATGGCTTCGGGAAAATCGACGATCGGGCGCAAGCTCGCGCGGAAATTGGCATGTACGTTTCTCGACACCGATGCGCTGGTGGTGCGCGAGCACGGACCGATCCCGAAGATCTTCGCCGGCGAGGGCGAACCGGCGTTCCGCGAATACGAGCATCGTGCGCTCGCCGCGGCCTTGGAGAATCCGGTCACGGTCGTAATCGCGCTCGGCGGCGGGACGCTGACCGTTCCGGAGAATCGCAAGCTCCTGCGCGGGCAGGCCCACTGCATCTTTATCAAAGTTTCGCCCGAGCAGATCTTTGCACGGATCCAGCGCAGCCGATCGGTGCGCCCGCTGCTCGGAACGGCCCCTACGCTCGCGGGCATTACCGAGCTCTACGCCGCGCGAATGCGCGATTACGAGAACGCCGACTGCGTGATCGATGCGACGCGGCAAAACGACTCCCAGGTCATCGCGGCGATTCTCGAGTGGTTACGTGACCGCTGAACCATCGGTGAACGACGACCTCGGTTATCCGATCGTCGTCGGTCAACGGCTCGGATCGGCACTATCGGCGTTCGCGCGTAAGAACGATCGTCCGAGCCTCATCCTTTGCGATGCGAACCGGCAGGTTGCGTCGATCGCGCGGGAGGTCGCGGCCGCGTTGGGTTCGCCGCCGATACTCGCCTTTGCATTGGGTGAACGCCGCAAGCGTCTCTCGACGGTCGAGCGAGTGCTGGAGGCGATGACCGATGCCGGCGTCGAGCGCAGCGGCCTGATCTTCGGCGTCGGCGGCGGCGTGGCGAGCGATCTTTTCGGATTTGCTGCCGCGATTTATATGCGGGGCGTTCGTTACGGGCACGTGGCGACGTCGCTCGTTGCGATGGTCGATGCGGCGATCGGCGGCAAGACGGGCGTGGATCTCGTCGGCGGCAAGAATCTGGCGGGATCCTTCCGCGATCCGGTCGCGGTCTTCTGCGACGTCGGAGCGCTCGAAACGCTCTCCGCGAACGCACTGCGCGAGGGGTTGGCCGAGATCGTAAAAGCAGCGGTCATCGAGGGCGGGGACTTCTTCGATGCGCTCGAAGAGCTCGCGCCGCATCCACGCGCGCGTTGGCCGTGGACCATCGTGATCGAGGAGGCGATCAAGGTCAAGACGATGACCGTCGCCGACGACCGGCTCGAAGCCGGTACGCGCGAGCTGCTCAATCTGGGCCACACCTTCGGACATGCGATCGAATGCGCGTCGGAGTATCGAGTCACACACGGAGCCGCGGTCGCCATCGGCTTGAGAGCCGCGGGGCTGCTCGCATTGCGGACTGGGCGCTTCACCGAGGCCGAGCACCTGCGCCTCTTGGCGCTCTTGACGCTTCTGCGCTTACCGCTTCGCACGACGGTGGATCCCGATGCGATCCTCGCAGCGATGCACGGCGACAAGAAGAGGCGCGGAGGGCGGTTGCGCTTCGTCTTGCCGCGGGCGATCGGTGACGTCGAGTACGGCGTGGAGTGCGCCGAACGCAGCGTTCGAGCGGTGCTCGCGCGTCTCGGGGAGGAGCCCGAGCGGTTTCGTGCGCGTCGTTGACGCGCTTCCGGCAATACGATCGTCGCGCTACGACCTGCCGCTGACGTACGCCGCCGAGGATCTTGAACTTCGCGTCGGCGATGTGGTTCGCGTTCCGCTCGGGCGGCGCGAGGTCGTTGCCTTCGTCGTTGCGCGACCGCGCGAGGCGCAGCCGCACAAGCCGCTCAAAGCGGTGCTCGAACGGCTCGACGTTCCGCGAGCCTTCGACGAGACCGGGCTCCATCTCGCCGCCTTTGTGGCCGAGCACTATCTCTGCACGCTCGGCGAAGCGTTGAGCGCGGTGGTGCTGGCGGACGCGGTTCCGCGCATGCGCGATTCCTTCGTTCGCGCCGAGGCTGCAAATCCTCGCCGGTATCCCTCAGTTCCGTTGCGCCTGCTTCAATTGATTTGGGAGGAGCTCGACGACGGGTTCGCACTCGAACAGTTGCTGCGTCACCCCGAAGCGCGCCGCATCGCGGACCGAAGCACGCTGCTGCGGTACGTCGGTGCGCTCGTGCGCGCGAAGGCGCTGCGGCGCGAGCGCCGGCTCGTAAATCCGCGAACGGGCGAGTACCGCGTGCGCGTGCTGGAGCCGGGCGATCGGCCGATCCGCGGCCGGAAGGCCGAAGCGCTGGTGACGCTGGTCACGGAGCGCGGAAGCATTCCGCGCGCCGAGGCCGTCTTGGGGGGATTCAGCAATGCGATCATTGCCCGCGCGGTGCGGGCGGGCGCGCTTCGGGAGCGGTTCGCGCCGGGGGGGGCGCGCCCGAGTGCCGGCACGACGAATGCATCGACGCTGCAAGCTACTCCGGAGCAGGAGCGTGCGCTACAATGGATCGCGGAGGCACTCGACGGGCGGCGCTTCGCGACGGCGCTGCTCTACGGGGTAACGGCGAGCGGCAAAACCTTCGTCTACGTCAAGGCGATCGAGGCAGTCGTCGCGCAGGGGAGACGGGCGATCGTGCTCGTTCCGGAGATATCGCTGACGCCGCAGACTGCGGAACGATTCGAAGCCGCGTTCGGCAATCGCGTTGCCGTGCTCCACTCGGCGCTCTCGCAGCGCGAGCGCTTCGAAGCGTGGCAGGCATGCGCTCGCGGAGAGATCGACGTGCTGGTCGGGGCGCGCAGCGCGGTCTTCGCGCCGCTCGCGCGTGTCGCGTTGACGATCGTCGACGAAGCGCACGATCCATCGTACAAGCAGGATACCGTACCGCGCTATCACGCCGTCGCCGTCGCGCGCGAACGGATGCGCCGCGAAGAGGGCGTGCTCGTACTTGGAAGCGCGACGCCCTCGCTGGAAAGCTACGCCGCAGCGAAGGCGGGGCGGATCGCACTTCTGGAGCTACCCCGGCGCGCGACGGCGCAACCGCTTCCCGAGGTGCACGTGGTCGACTTGCGTCGCGACTTCGAGGGCGGCAGCCGTGGGATCTTCAGCGCGCTACTCGTGCAGAGCTTGGCCGACCGGCTGCAACGGGGTGAGAAGAGCCTGCTCTTCGTGAATCGGCGGGGAAGCGCCGGCGCGTTGCTCTGCCGGCGTTGCGGCGAGTCACCGCATTGTCCGCGCTGCAGCGTCGCGCTCTCGGTCCACCGCGCGGAGCGGCTGCTGAGGTGCCACTACTGCGACTATCAGAGTCCGATTCCGGCGCGTTGCCCGGCCTGCGGCGGCGACGCGATTCGCGAAGTCGGCATCGGCACGGAGCGGCTCGTCGTTGAAGTGGAGCGGCTCTTCCCCCGCGCGCGAGTGCTGCGGATGGATTCCGATACGACCACGCGAGTCGGCGATCACGCGCGCATCCTGCGGGCCTTCGAAAGCGATGGCGACGTGCTGGTCGGCACGCAGATGGTCGCGAAGGGACTCGATTATCCGACGGTGACGCTCGCCGGAATCGTGCTTGCCGACGTCGGGCTCTATCTCCCCGATTTTCGTGCAGCGGAACGCAGCTTCGCACTCATAGCGCAAGTCTGCGGCCGCAGCGGCCGGGCACGGCGCGGCGAAGCGATCGTGCAGACCTATGCGCCGGAGCATCCGGCGATTCGATTTGCGGCAACGCACGATTACGACGGCTTCGCCGATCTCGAGCTGCGCGAGCGCGCGGCCGCCGGCTTTCCGCCGGCCCAACGGCTCCTCTATCTCGGCATTATCGGACGAGACCGCCGCCGAGTCGCCGCGACGGCGGAGAAGTACGCCGCGCTCTTACGCGTGGGAGAGGTTGCCGAGGTTCTCGGCCCGGCGCCATACCCGATCGCGCGGCTCAATGACGAATGGCGTTATCGGATCGCGCTGCGCGGGAGAAGGCCGGGGCCGTTACGGGAGCTGGTTCGCGAACGGATCCTTCCCGTAGCGCGTTCGGATCGCGCGACGCGCTTGGCGATCAACGCGGACCCGTAGATAAAGAAGAGGCGGCTACTTCTTGCGGCTCGAGCGGCTCTTGGTCGCCTTCGCGGGCGCGGCGGCGGTTCGCCGGACGGCTTTGGCGAGCCGCGATTTCTTGCGCGCCGCCTTGTTGGGGTGAATGATCCCCTTACCTGCCGCCTTGTCGAAGGCGCTCTCGACGCGTGGCGTCGCTGCGGCATCGCCCGCATCGACGACCGCCTTAAAGAGCGTCTTTAGCCGGCTCTTTGCGGACTTGTTGCGGGTGGTGCGCTTTTCGGATTGGAGGACCCATTTTTCGGCGGCTTTGATATTTGGCACGGCGAGTATCATAGCAGGGGCCTCGCGCGAGTGTCCAGCGTAAAGCGGCCGGCCTAGGCCGGTTCGAGGAGGATCCTCCGGTAGCTCGCGTAGCGGCTTGGCGAAATCCGCTCCTGGGCAAGGGCCGCCTGGACCGCACAATCGGGCTCCTGCAGGTGGGTGCAGTCGGTGAAGCGGCAGCGCCGTGCCGGCTCCTGCATCTCGCGAAAGGCCCCCGCAAGGGCCCCTGCTCCGATGGCACCGAGTCCGAACTCGTTGATCCCCGGGCTGTCGATAAGGAACCCGTCGCCCATGCGGTAGAGCCTCCCTGCGGTCGTCGTCTGACGGCCAAGGCCATACCGCGAGACTTCACCGACCGACGTCTCGCCCCCGAGCGCGCGAAAGATGGTGCTCTTTCCGACCCCGGAGTTTCCCGCGAGCAGCGCGCGATGGCCGGCGAGCAGCTCGCGAAGTCCCTCGACGTTCTCACCTAACTTCGGATTGACGACGATCGTCGCGTAGCCCAGCTGCCGGTAGAGGTCGCTCAGCTCGCCCTTGCGGGCGTCATCGGCGAGATCGGGCTTGGTGAAGACGACGGCCGCGCGGACGGCTTCCACTTCCGCGAAGGCAAGGAGTTGATCGAGCGTCACCAGGCGCGGCGCGGGATTTGCCAGCGCGGCAACGACGACCAGCATATCGACGTTCGCCGCCATGGTCTTGGCGCGTCCACCGGCGCTGCGGCGTTCGAGCGTGAACGTGCGGGGTTCGATGCGATCTACCAGGGCTTGACCGTCTTCGAGAAGACGCACCGTAACGACGTCGCCGGGAACCGGCATAAAGCGTTCGCCGGTCATACGCCGCAACTGCGCCGTCCGCAGACCGGCTCTCCCCGTCGACGGATATCCGCGCCGAGTTCTTTCCGGTTGAGACGACGAGCGCTCGTTGCGTCGACGCTACGCGCAAGATTGCACGCTTTCGACGGCTAACGATGAAACGACCGTGGTTTATCTCACTCTAGGCGCCGAGGGAGAACTCGATGACGCGCGCCGCGCCGCAGTCGACCAAGTAGTGACGCGGCAGGGCGGCGCGGCCGTTTGGCGCGCGAGCGCTCGGGTACGCCGCTGGTACGCGCTGCTCGAGCTCCCCGATGGGTACGACCGGCATGCCATCGAGCAAGCCGCTGGAGCCGTGGCGTACGACGGAGCGATCATTGCATTGGCAGTTTCCCCGGCGGTGGCGGAAGCCTTGCCGCGGCTGTTCGACGCTTTCGACGGGCCCGGCCGCCCGGCCGGCGTTCTCGCCTGCCGCCGGAGCGACGGGGCTGCGGTCATCGAGTGGGATCCGGAGATCACGGCGCCGGCCGTCATCTTCGCGCTGATCGACGTCGAGCTTCAGCGCTTTGCAAGCGGCCGCACCGCGGAGTTGCTCGCGCCGATTCCGCCTCGCTCGTCGCCAAGATCGCGGCATCGGGCTTACGGACGCCGGAGATCGAGGCCGAACGCATCCTCGAGCTGAGGATACCGCGTGCCTAGTCCGTTGGGATACGTCGGCATCTCCGACGTGATCGACGTCATCGCAACCAGCGTCCTCGTCTACTACGTGCTGGTGCTGATTCGCGGAACGCGCGCGGTGCAAATACTCACCGGCATTCTCGTGCTCTTCGGTCTGCTCGGACTTGCGACGCTCTTTCATCTCTACTTGCTCGGGACGATTCTGCGGCTGCTCGTCGTCGGAGCCGCCGTCACGATTCCGATCGTCTTCCAACCGGAACTGCGCCGTGCCCTCGAGCAGATCGGGCGCGGCGGTCTCTTTCGGCTCGATATCGGGACGGATCGCAGACGCGCACCGAGGATCAGTCGTCGCCACGCTCGGTCGCACGGCGTTTTTGCTCGGGCAGAGTCGACTCGGGGCCGCTGATCGTGATCGAACAGCAGAGCGGATTGAAAGATTACGCCGAGAGCGGGACGATGCTCAACGCCGACCTCTCGAGGAGCTGCTTCTGGCAATCTTCGCGCCCGCGTCGCCGCTGCATGACGGCGCGGTCATCGTACGTCAAGGCCGCATCGAAGCGGCGGGCTGCTTCTTGCCGCTCTCGGAACAGTCGCTCGCGAAAGGCCGGCTGGGGACCCGGCATCGTGCGGCGGTGGGTCTCTCGGAGCAGACCGACGCCGTCGTCCTCGTCGTCTCGGAGCAGACCGGTGCGATTACGATCGCACGCGGCGGGCTGCTCTCGCGTCCCGTCGAGGAGGAGCTTCGACTCGAGAAGATGCTGCTCGCGGTCACCCGGCCTCCGCGCCACCAGCGCCGCCGTGGCGACTTCATAGGCAATCTGCGTGCCCGCTTGCGAACGCCGCGTGGAGAGCCCACGTCGACGCTCTCCTAAAAGAACGCTCGTGCAGATCGTTCAGAAGAATTTCGGGCTCAAACTCCTCGCCCTCGCGCTCGCACTCGTCGGTTGGGCGTATTTTCGCTTCGCCGGCAACTCGATCGTCTCAACGCCGGAGTTCCAGCAGCTCTCGATTCCGATCAATCCGGTCAACTTGCCGCTGGGATACGTCGCGCGCTTCACCGATCGCGAGGCGGTGGTAACGGTTGCGACAAAGCGCGGCGAGCCGGCCGTCAAGCCGGAGCAGATCAAGGCGGTGCTCGATCTCACGAACAAGGCGACGGGCGTGTACAACTTACCGGTGCAGCTCGTGGCGCCCGACGTCGTGGTGCAGAGCTTGAGCCCGGCCTCGGTGACGTTGACGGTCGAGCGGATCGAGCAGCACGCGTTCCCGGTAACGGTGCACTACGTCGGCACGCACCCGAGCGATATCGTGGTCAGTTACACCGGAACCGCGCCGGACTCGGCCGTGGTTCGCGGTCCGCTCTCGCTGTTGGGTAAGGTTGCCTCGGTCCGCGCCGACGTCGCGATGCCGAATCAGCCCAAGAGCATTGACGAGATGATCCGTCCCGTTGCGGTCGACGCATCCGGTGCCGAGATCGAAGGTCTCTCCGTAACGCCCGACCTCGTGCGGGTCCAGAGCCGCTTCGTCACGGGAAGTCAAGCCACGAAATGAGCCGCCTTTTTGGAACCGACGGCATTCGCGGCGTAGCGAATCGGGAACTAACGCCGGAACTGGCGATGCAGATCGGCCGAGCCGCCGCGAGCGTACTGCCGATCGAGGGCCGCGGCCCAATCGTCGTCGGACGCGATACGCGGGTTTCGGGCACGATGCTCGAGGCCGCGTTGATTGCGGGCGTCACCTCCGTCGGCCACGACGCAATCTCCATCGGGATCGTTCCGACGCCCGCCGTCGCGTGCGTTACGCGCGCGGCCGGCGCGGCGGCCGGCGTCGTGATCAGCGCCTCGCACAATCCGATCGAAGACAACGGGCTCAAATTCTTCGGACCCGACGGTTTCAAGTTCTCCGACGAACTGGAGGATCGCGTGGAGGCGGCGCTCATTGCGGAGGATCTACCGCGTCCGGACGGCATTGCGGTCGGTACCGCGCGTGTGGCGCAGAATCTCGGGCGGTATTATTACCGCGAGCTCTACGACGGTGTGACCGATCTGAGCGGCCTGCACGTCGTCGTGGACGGCGGCTTCGGCGCCGCCTATGCAGTCGCGCCCTACGCGCTGCGTAAACTTGGCGCGACGGTCACCGAGATGAACTGTGAAGCCGATGGAGCGCGTATCAACGTCGCTTCCGGCGCGACCGATCTCGCGGCCCTGCAGGCGGCCGTTAGCGATCGAATCGCATCGGGCGAGGATCGGGTCGTCGGGGTCGCATTCGACGGGGACGCGGATCGCGCGCTCTTCGTCGACGAGCGGGGAATCATCATCACGGGCGATCACGTGCTCTTTGCCCTTGGATGCGCGATGCACGCGCGCGGCGAGCTTGCGGGAGATGTGATCGTCGCGACGCAGATGAGCAACGTCGGTTTCGAACGTGCCCTTCGCAAGCATGGCATTTCGTTGATTCGCGCCGCGGTCGGAGACCGGTACGTGCTCGAGGCGATGCGTGCCGGCGGATACGCGCTCGGCGGCGAGCAATCGGGTCACGTCATCGACTTCCGTTACAACACCACCGGCGACGGTCCGCGTACCGCGATCACTGTGCTCGATCTGATGGCGAGAACCGGCGCGACGCTCCACGAACTCGTGCGCGAAGTCGTGTACGCGCCGCAGATCCTCGTCAACGTACGAACGAGTCGTCGCGAAGTGCTCGACGCGGCGTCCGTCGTCGACGCAATCGCGGCGGCGCAGGTCGAGTTGGGCGAGTCCGGACGAATTTTCGTGCGCGCCTCGGGCACGGAGCCCCTGATCCGGATAATGGCCGAGGGCGACGATCGCGAGATGGTCGAGCGGCTGGCCGGCTTGGTTGCCGAGCGAATCGAGCAGGAGGTCGTGCGCTTCGTCTCAACGTACCCAGAGTAAAATCGGAGGTTCATCCGGCGCGTGGAAGGGCGCCCCGGCATAATGCCGAAGCGCCGCCACATCTGCCTATAAGCAGTCACTGAGTCGGGACGTAAGTCTCGAGCGGGGGATATCCCGGTAGGGGTGAATGGGCCGGTCGGCCCTAGGGCGATTCTTTCCCGTCCGAACCCGTCAACTAACCCCGCAAGTGTCGTGGAAGAGGAGTTGTCTCTTGCGTCATGTGCTAGTTGTCGGGGCGTTTGCCCTATTGTTCGCCGGCTCGAGTCTTGTGGCGAGAGCCGAGACCACCACCAGCACCCTACCCCAACTCGACTACACTGGTTCGTCCCGGGCGGTGAGCGCCCAAACCCTGAGCCCCGACGTCGCGGAATGGACCTCGCGGCTGATCGTTCATGCCCCGGCTCGGCACCACGGCAACATGGACCGGTTCGCGGGCGGTATCCTCGCCCGGGCTTCGAAGATCGCGCAGCGCCTTACCGGCAGTGCACTGCAGTTCCTCGGCGTACCGTACGTCTTCGGCGGAACGACGGCCTCGGGGTTCGATTGCTCCGGCTTCGTCCAGCACGTCTTTGCGATGCTGGGAATCGATCTGCCGCGCACCGCGGACGCACAGTACGATTTCGGGAGACCGGCGGTGGGCGGTCCACGCGCCGGTGACTTAGTCTTTTTCGATACCTACGGCGGCGTTTCGCATGTCGGAATCTACCTCGGACGAGGCGAGTTCGTCCATGCGAGCTCGAGCCACGGCGTCATGGTAAGCCATCTCTCCGATTCCTACTGGGCCGCACGGTACGTCGGCGCGAAGCGACTCATCGCCACGCGTTAGACGCCGATCCCGCGCCAAAGCAACTAAGCGCTGCCGAATCGGCGGCGCTTGCTTTTTCTCCTCCGATGAGTAAAACTACCCTCGCGTAGAAGCTACGACCGACCGGTGGGGTGTAGCCAAGCGGTAAGGCAGCGGACTTTGACTCCGCCATGCGTTGGTTCGAATCCAGCCACCCCAGGATTGCTGAGCGGAGTCAAAAGGACGCTTGCCTTACCGCAGCGCAGGCGCGGAGCGCCGAAGCGGAAGTTCAACTTGTGGGGTCTCCAAAGTGCCACGCGCTTCGGGGAAAGGGGCAGCGGACTTTGACTCCGCCATGCGTTGGTTCGCCCTTCGACAGGCTCAGGGTGACACGGAGCCGCAGAAATGCCGTGCCGAGGTGCTCGTTCGTGCAAGGAGCGATGGCCGAACGCGTGGGAGTTGCGACCCAGGAACTCGCCGATACACAACCGTTGAACGAAGGAGCCTTCCAATGACACTCTTGCCGTCGGGACGTTATGCCGCCGTCCTCACTTTTGCTGCCGCGGTGCTTGCGGGCTGCGGCTCTGCGTCGCTCGTCGGGGGCGCGCCGCAGTCGAGCGCGGCCGGAGCAGGCTCGATGCCGCAATGGCAGGCAAAAGGTGAGGCGCATCCGGCATGTCCGCAGACGCGCCGGGATGAGATCACCTGCTACGCAGTGATTCTCAATTTCAAAAGTGGAGCGCGACGTCGCGGGATGGGCGCCCGCCGACTTTCAGGCGCGCTACAAGCTTCCGTCGAGCACGAAGGGTGCCGGGCAGATCGTCGCAATCGTCGACGCGTATGACAATCCGAACGTCGCTTCCGACCTTGCGGTCTATCGCTCGCAGTTTGGGTTAGGAACCGGGAGCTTCACGAAGTACAACCAGAAGGGACAGACGTCGAACTATCCATCCGGCAGCGTCGGCTGGGGAGTCGAAATCGACCTGGACGTTCAGATGGCATCGGCGACCTGTCCGCTCTGCACGGTCTATCTCGTCGAGGCGAACAGCTCCAACTCGAGCGATCTCCAAACCGCAGAGGACGAAGCGGTGAAGCTCGGCGCCCACATCATCAGCAACAGTTGGGGCTGCGGCAACTCGGTCACCTGCCTCGACAAGAAACACTTCAGTAAGCCCGGCGTCGAGTATCTCGCGTCGACGGGCGACTCGGGTTTGGGTCAGGTGACCGCCCCGGCTGCCTTCGATGACGTTGCGGCAATCGGCGGTACGGTACTCGCAAAGAGCGGTTCGAAGTATAGCGAGAGTCTCTGGGACGGCGCGGGCGGCGGCTGTGCGACGACGATACACAAGCCGAAATGGCAGCACGACACGTTCTGCAGCGGGCGCGCAGTCGGCGATGCGTCGGCGGTCGCGTGGCAGGTTGCCGAATATAACACCTATGGCTACGGCGGGTGGTTCACCGTCGGCGGCACGAGCGTCTCATCGCCGCTGCTCGCCGGCGTCTTCGGTCTGGCGGGAAATGCGGCGGCGCAGAAGGGCGGGCGGACCTTCTGGAACCGCAAGCACCATAAGCACCTCAATAACGTCTGCACGCCGTCGTGTCTCTTCAAGAGCTACTCGTATGAAGGCGGTTGGGGATCGCCCAACGGCATCGGAGCCTTTTAACTGGCGCGTTCCGCGACGCTCCACGTAACCAACGGCGATGGCGCGCTCTACCTGCTCAAGAAGGCCGGTCTGCCGGGGACGCACCTTGCGTGGCGCGACGCGCTCAACGAGGGTCCCGTTCCAGCCGGCCTCTCTCTCGAAGAGACGAGCGCGCTGCGCGCGCAGTACTTGGCGCAGCGCGGGTACGGCAACCCAATAAAACTGATTCACGAATTCGCGCGGCGCGACGAACAGATTCGCCGCGCCGGCGAATTCGACGAGGTCGTCCTCTGGTTCGAGCACGATCTCTTCGATCAACTCCAGGTGCTGCAAACGCTGACGGCGCTGGAAGAACTCGAGCTCGCGCCCGGTCGAGTCGCGGTCGTTCAGTGCGACCATTACTTGGCCAACATGACCGTCGACGAGATACTCCCGCTCTTTTCGAAGCGGCGGACTGCAACGCCGGCCATCTTCAAGTCGGCGCGGCGTTCCTGGGAGCGCTTCACCTCGGCTTCGCCGAACGATCTCTACGCCGCGGCCGGCGAGGACGCGATCGGGCTTCCGTACCTGCGGGCGGCGCTCCAGCGGCTCTGCGAAGAATACCCGTGGAAGCGTGACGGCCTTTCGCGCTCGGAACGACAGGCACTCTACGCCGTCGCGCAAGGGCCCGGGCGACCCGAGGAGCTCTTCGCTCGCGCGCAGGCACGCGAAGAGACCTACTTCCTCGGCGAAAGCATCTTCGAACGAATTCTCCAAGACCTCTCCGCCGGCGAAAGCGCCTTGATTGAAGAAGAAGAGGGCACGCTCGTTCCGACGGTGTTGGGGCGTCGCGTCCTTGCCGGCGACGGAGATTGGCTCGAACGCCACCGGATCGATCGCTGGATTGGGGGCGTTCGGCTCTTGCCCGAGAGCCTGACGCGCTGGGACGACGATGCGGCGCGATTCGTATAGGCACGTCCCGCTCGAATTCAAGGCCAGGGCCTTTCGAGGCGCGAATGGGCAGCCGCGAAGATGACGCACGATGAGCTGCATATCGATTTTAAGAGCGACGAGGACGGCGCTCGTCTCCTTTTCAAGCTGCGCGGAAGCCTCGACCTCGCCACTGCCCCGACGGTTCGCGCCGCGCTGAGCGAAGCGACCGAAACGGGGACGCAAGATCTCATCGTCGACCTCACGCAGCTCGAGTTCTTGGATTCGACCGGACTCGGCGTCTTGATCGGAGCGCACCGGCGCGCCGCCGAGCGCGGCGGTTCGTTGCGGCTCGTCGTAAGCGAAGGGCCGATCCTGCGCCTGCTCAACATCACAGGCCTGATCGCGGTCTTTGCCGTCTACCACACGTTGGAGGATGCGCAGAGCGACCGCGGACGCGTAAGCGCGGCGCTTTAACTACGTCGGTAGGCTTCGTCGAGCAGTTCGACGACGTGCTTGACGGTCGCACGATAGCGCGCCTCGCGTAATCCGGCACCAATCTGCATCGCGCAACCCGGATTCGCCGTCGCCACGATCGTTGCGCCCGTGCGCACGATCGCATCGACCTTACGCTTCTGGAGGCGATCTGCCATTGCAGGCTGCGTGAGGTTGTAAATTCCGGCACTCCCGCAACAGAGCGCGCTCTCGTCCATCTCGACCAGTCGTAAGCCGGGAATTCGCTTCAAGAGCCGCCGCGGCGCACCCGCGACGCGCTGCGCGTGGACGAGATGACAGGCGTCCTGATAGGTCACCGCTGCCTCGACCGGTCTCTCAGGCTCGCCGAGATCGAGTGCGTCGAGAACCTCGGTGACGTCTCGCACTCGCGCGGCGAAGCTCCGCGCGCGCGCCTCCCAGACGGGATCGTCACCAAAGAGCTCACCGTACTCTTTGAGCGCGCTTCCGCAACCGGCGGCGTTCACAACGTAAACGTCGGCGCCGCTCTGTTCGTACGCCTCGATATTTCGCTTGGCGAGTTCGCGGGCAAAGTCGGGAGCACCGTCGTGCACCGCGATCGCTCCGCAACAGCCTTGACCCTGCGGGATCACGACCGATAATCCCGCACGCTGCAGCATTCGTACCGTCGCACGATGTACGTCGGCAAATGCGACGCCCATGATGCAGCCGACGTGGAGAAGGGCAACGCCCCGCTGCGCCGGCGCCTCGAACCGTTGACCGCGGGCGCTGAAGAACGAGTCGGAGATCCGCGGGGCGAGCCGCGCGGCGCGCCCGAGACCGAAGAGACCGGCAAATGCGGTGAGATGCGTGCGCTGCAGAAAGCGCAGGGCCGCGGCGGCTGCGCGCATCAGCTCCGGCCGGCGAAAGAGCGCACGGACTAAGCGTCCGTGCGCGCTCTCCTCGCGTGAGCCGTCGCCCGAATCCTGCGCCTGGCGAATCTGCGCGCGCGCGCTCTCGACGAGTTGGCCGTACCGGACGCCGGAGGGACAGACCGCCTCGCAAGCGCGGCAATCGAGACACTGCCACATCTGCTCGACGAAGCCGTCGCTCAAGAGATCGAGCCGGGATTCGCCGACGGCTTTGATGAGACTAATGCGGCCGCGGGGCCCCGAGGTTTCTGTCATAGTCTCGAGATAGGTGGGGCAGGAGGGCAGACAGAGACCGCACCTGATGCAGGTATCGTAGATAGATGCCTGCGGGCGATCGGTTCCGCTGAAGCTCTTCATCGGCGTCGTTGCCTTCGCCTCAGATGAGCGCCACTTCTCCTAGCGAAATGGAACAGCGTGAAGAAACGAATTAGAGTAGCGGTAACCGGCGCGGCCGGGCAGATCGGATATGCGCTCGTCTTTCGAATGGCCTCGGGTCAGATGTTCGGACCCGACACCGAGCTCGAGTTCCGGCTTCTCGAACTCGAACCGGCGCTCGGAGCGCTCGCCGGAGTCGTAATGGAGCTGGAAGACGCTGCCTTCCCGCTGCTCAAGAGCGTGTGGCTCGGATCGGACGTGCGGGAAGCGATGCACGGGATCAACTGGGCGATTCTCGTGGGAGCCGTTCCGCGCAAAGCCGGGATGGAACGCTCGGATCTCTTACGCGTCAACGGCCAGATCTTCACCGAGCAAGGACGCGCGATCAACGAGCGCGCCGCGGCCGACGTGCAGGTCTTCGTGGTGGGAAATCCGGCAAACACGAACTGCCTCATTGCAATGAATAACGCGCCCGCGGTTCCCCGCGACCGGTTCTTCGCGATGACTACTCTGGACGAGCTGCGCGCCCGGGCGCAACTCGCGCGCAAAGCGGGGATCGACATCTCGGAGATATCACAGATGGCGATCTGGGGGAATCATTCCACCACGCAGTTCCCGGATTTCGCGCACGCGCGCATCGGCGGCCGTGCCGCCCACGACGTCGTCGCCGATCGCAACTGGCTCGAGAACGATTTCATTACAACGGTACAGAACCGCGGTGCCGAGGTCATCAAGACGCGGGGTGCGTCGTCGGCAGCCTCGGCCGCGAACGCCGCAATCGTCGGCGTCCACAATCTCACCCACGATACGCCGCCCGACGAGTACTATTCGGTCGGGCGCTGCTCCCACGGCGAGTACGGCGTCGATCCCGGCCTGATCTTCTCGTTTCCCTCGCGCACGGATGACGGAGTCTCCCGGATCGTCGAAGGGCTCGAGCACGATGCGTTCGGGCAGGCAAAGATCGCCGCTACCCTCGAGGAGCTACGCAAGGAGCGCGACGCCGTCAAAGAACTCGGCCTAATACTCGCGAACTAAGGGGCATGACCGGCCCCGCGGGCGAGCGCCCGGAACTCGATCTGATCCACGTGAACGTCGCTTCACCGGCGGGGGCGTACACGGTGGGGAGCGCCTCGTTCTTTCGCTATATCCTGCGACTCGGCGAGCTCGGGCTGCCGCTTTCGCTGGCCGATCAAGAGGCCGTCGACGTCCTTGCAGCCGTTCCGCACGCCCTCGGTGCCGAGGAAGAAGTCTCGTACGTCTCGGGGCCGGGCTGGCGCGTCGTACCCGCACAGGGCGATCTGGATTGGCCGGTGCTCGAGGCGACGCCGGAACGGCTGCACAGCGTGCTCGAACGCGCGCGCAGCATCCTCTGGCTCAACGCCGCGCGTTTTCGCGTCAGCGCTCACGAGATCGCCTCGATCGAGCGCGAGCTCGACGAGGTATACGGCGTGCTGATGCGCGCGGCCGCAGCCGGCGTCGCCGTCAACATCTCCTACGTAGCGTAAGCTCGGCGTGAAGGTCGTCTGCAAGCTGCCGCTGCGCGGTGCGGGCGGCGAGCCGATCTCGTTCTTGCGCACGATCCATTCTCACGGCTGCGCACGCTTGCCGCCCGCCGAGGTGCTGGCCTCGCCCCCGGCCTATCGCCGCCGTTTTCGTATCGGCACGCGGCTGATCGATGCGGTCATGAGCGAATGCTCGGGGATGCTCGTCGTCGAGAGCCCGTCGGCGCCGCGACGCGCGGAGGCGGCCTCGTTAGAGGCGACGGTGGCGCGGATGTTTCGGCTCGACGACGATCTCTCGGAGTTCTACGCGCAGATCGCCGGCGACGCGGCGATGGGATGGGCGGCACGCGGAGCGGGTCGCATCCTCGCAGGTCCGACCGTCTTCGAGGATGTGATCAAGACCATTTGCACGACGAACTGTGCCTGGTCGGCAACGATTCGGATGACGCGCGCGCTTGTCGAGCTCGGCGAAGGGGCGTTCCCCGAGGCAACGAGACTCGCCGCGACGCCGGAGTCCTGGTACCGCGACGTTGCTCGAATGGGATACCGCGGGCCGTACGTGCGCACGATCGCTCGCGCGGTCGCCGCCGGAGAGCTCGATTTGGAATCGCTCGTCGACGCGACGCGTTATCCCGACTCCGACGTGGACGAACGGCTGCTGGCGCTGCCGGGGATCGGTCCGTACGGATCGGCGCACGTTATGCAGCTGCTCGGCCGCCATCGCTCCTTGGTGCTCGATTCTTGGACGCGGCCGAAATATCGCCGTCTCGCCGGCAAGAAACAAGCCGCCGACTCGACGATTCGCCGCGCCTTCGCCCGTTACGGCCGCTACGCAGGCCTTGCGTTCTGGCTCTACCTTACGCGGGATTGGCTCGAAGACGAAGGGTGAAGAGGGCAAGCGTATGCGCGCACGCTGTTATTGCGAAGCCTGAGCGATGCGGGGGCTGCTAGGGCCGCCCCAAGATCCACAGCCAGAGCACACCGGCGAGCAGCGTTGACGGCGCGAGGACGAGACCGAGCCGAAAGTACTTCCTTCGGCTCACCCGCACGCCGTAACCGCGAAGTACGGAGAGCCACAGGATCGTCGCGAGCGATCCCGTCGTGATCAAATTCGGGCCGACGTCGACGCCGAGTATGAGTGCGTAGGCAAGATGCGCCGTCGAGGCGTGCGCCACGACGTACGACGACGCGACCGCGACGGGCAAGTTGTTAAGTGCGTTGGAGATCAGCGCCGCACCACCGGCGGCGATTGCCTCGAGCGCCAGGTTGCCGTATTGGGAGGCGGCCTCGAGCTGCGCGAGCGCCCATTGCGTGAAGCCTGCGCGCGTCACCGCATCGAGCAGCACGAAGAGTCCGGCGAGCAGCGCAAACGTCCCCCACGAGATCCGGCGGGCGAGGCTCTGCGGCGGCACCGCGGCGACGGCTGCCACCGCCACGCTGGCTACGGCCGCCACCGGGCCGAGCGGCCATCCCTGCAGCAGAGCGGCGACGTACGCGGCGGCGATGGCAAGCAGCGCGGACAGCGTCCGAATCGTGCGGGCGCCGGCTGGAATGGGCTCGGGAACCGTGTAGCCTCCGCGCAGCTCGCGGCGGAAGAAGAAGAGCAGGACGGCGAGATTGATCGCGATTGCCGCGACCTGCGGTGGTCCGAGGTGACGCACGTACTCCCCGAGCGACGCGTGCGGCAGGATCAGGACGTTGGCCGGATTGGAAAACGGTAATCCGAACGATGCGGCGTTCGCCACGAAGACGCATGCATAGAGAAATGGTTCGGGCGATATGCGTCCTTGCTTGACGACCGCGCGATAGACGATCGGCGTCAGTGCGATCGCCGTCGCGTCGTTCGAGAGCACGATCGTGACCACGGCGCCGGTCAAGAAAAGATAGACGAAGAGCCGCTGCTGCGAGCCGCGCGCGAGCTCGAGGACGCGATGGGTGATCCACTCGAACGCACCGCTCTCCTCGGCGGCTGCCGAAAGCGCCATTAGTCCGAGAATGAAGAGCAGCACGTTCCATTGCCGCCCGATCGCTTCGGCCGCCGCGCGAAGAGGCTCGTCGCCGATTAGAACGGCAAGCAGCGCGCCTGCGACCGGCCAGATCCAGCTCGACAGACGCCACGGCCGCAGACCGAGCAGAACGATTGCCATGGCCGCGATAACGTAGACCAACGCGGCGGTTATTTATCCGCCGTCCGGTCGCGCGGGTGCGCTTCGTCATAGGCTTTGCGCTTATGCCCCATTGCCAGCTGGAGATAGACGCCCGTCGTCGCAAGGCTCTCGTGTCCGAGCAGTTCGCGCACGGTTTCGAGATCGACGCCGTTCTCGACCAGATGGGTTGCGAAGGAGTGGCGCAGCGTGTGCGGCGTCGCGTGCTTCTGAATGCCGCTCACGCGATAGATCGCCCGGAAGATCCGCCAGACGTGCTTCGGCGTCAGTTCCTTGCCGCCGCGCCCGAGAAAGAGCGCCGGATCGGCACTAGAGGGCCGAACTCGGAGATAGGCCTCGATCGCTGCCGCCGCGGTACGATTGATCACCACCGTCCGCTCCTTATTACCCTTACCGGTAACACGAATCGTCCGTTCCACGAGATCGACGTCGGCGAGCCGCACGCCCGCCACCTCGGCGCGCCGCATTCCGCTGGCATAGAACAGCTCCATAATCGCCACGTCCCGCAGACGGGTCGCGTCGTTCTTGCCGGCCAGCGAGGTCCGCAAGAGCTTGACGACCTCGTCCACCTTAAGCGGCGCCGGCCGGCGCTTCGCGACCGACGGACCCGGGATTGCGGCGGCGGGATCGTTCTCGAGCACCCCGGTGATCTTTAAAAACCGGTAGAGCGCCCGAATCGAGGAAAGCTTCCGGCAGACGGTCCGGCTGTCATAGCCGCGTACGTCAAACAGATACGCGATGTAGCGGCGAATCTGCGTCGACTTTACGGACCGCAGCCCGACGCGAGGCGCTTCGTCCCTCAGGAACGCCGTAAACTCCATCAGGTCGCGCTCGTAGGCCTCGACGGTCAGGGGGCTCCGCTTGCGCTCGGTCAGGAGGTACCCACGCAGGTCCCGGATCAGCGGATCGGCCTTCGGCGAGGGCTTCTTCACGGCGTCTGAATGCGACATAATAAATCTTTTATCGCATTCGTGCGAGACGAGAAGAGCTCCTTGGCGAGCCGGGGCCGCCAATGCGACAAGAAGATTCCTTGAGCCCGGAAGGCTCTGACACCGAGGGTCTTCTGTCGGGTTTGCGGGGCGCCGAGAGCATCGCGCAGGCAGATTGAAGGTCTAGCGGAAGGCTGTGGTCATGAAGAGCCTTCGAATCGCCGCGGTGGTGGCAATTGCGGCCGGTGCGGCCGCCGTCGGGGCGCCGTCGGCGTCCAATGCCGCCGACGCGGTCGTCTTCAAGGTTTGGAACGACACGAGCGTGCCGATCGTCGCACTGTACGATAAGGATTCCCGGCAGGACAATTGGGGCATCAACGACTTGGCCAATCCGATTGCCCCCGGGCACTATTTCTACATCAAGTTCACGCAGAACAGCTACGCGCACTGCCCGGGCATGCTGCACGACGTGAAGCTCGTCTTCGCCGGCGGCAAGGTCAAGGTGCTTTCGAAAGTCGCGGTTTGCGAGTACGACGTCCACGTGAATCGCCCCTAAACGCCGCCGAAGCCTTTCCCTAGGGTTACTGCTTCTTACAGGTGAGGATCCAGGCGGTCAGCTCGAGCCGCTTGAGGATGGCCGTATCGTGATTCTTTGCCGCCTCGGAGCAGTTGCCGGTGAGAAACCGTTTTTGGCTATGGTAGTACTCGACGTCGACCACGAGCCGGTTTGAGTTCGTGTAGAGATCGAACTGCTTGCACCATCCCTGTTCGTAGCACTGCTCGACGACGGCGAAATCGTAGACCTTCACGAGGTCTTTGACCTGGTCGTTGTCGCCTTTCTGGTCGGCGGTCAAACCGCGGTCGTGCGCGGCCGTCGCTACCCACATGTCGTAGGTCAGCTGCTCTTGGTAGGTGAGCGGGAAGCCGGTCTTGTTCTCGTAGCCGTCGAGATTGTCGGGATCGACGCCGTCGAAGCCCTTCTTCTTACAGAGATCGAGGCGGGCGGCCATGATCGGCTCGAGAATCGAGGTCTGCCGAATGTCGAGCCAGCGTTCGCCTTTCCAGTGCCCGTCGCGATGGCCGAGCACGCTCTTGGGAAACTTGCCGGCATCGCGACGCCAACTCTCCCACGTCCCGACGTCGACGTAACACATGGCGCGCCGGCCCATCCGATGGAGTTGTGCGACGACGGCCGGCTTCGTATCGAACATATCGAGATCGTAAATCTTTGCCGGTACGTTCAGATCGAGCGTACCGTCGTACTGAATCTGATAGGATTGCCCCGCGGATGGTATCCAGCGCGCGGCGTCGCCCGCGATCGCGGAGTTCGCGGAGGGCGCGCCCGGCGGCGGCATCGCGCTGCCGCAACCGGCGAGGATCAGCGCGAACGCTGCGTGCATGAGGCCCTTGCAGCCCATAGAACAAACGATTCGTGAGATTCGCACTTCTTCTTCTTATGCTCGTGACGGTCGCTTGCAGCTCGCCCTCCCCGTACGTCACGACCGTCGGCGTGCTCAAGCCGGGCGCTTCACTGACGCTCCACACCGGCACGGCCGCCGTCAATGCCTACCAGCCGCTCGCCGGTGGGCGACGCGATCTCTACACGGTTTCGGCGACCGCGTTACCGAAGCAGGCGCCGCCGCCCGCACCCCGCCTGCGACAGGTTGCCGGGGGACTGGTCGTGAGTGCGCCCGGTGCTTTGCAGGCGCTCCTCGTGCGCGTTCCCGACGGCGTCAACCTCGCCCTCGATTCGGCTCGCGGCAACGTCAACGTTACCGACATCACCGGGAACGTTCGCATCGTCGCTCGCGACGGAAACGTCGACGTCAAAGTGCCGGGATACGCGCAAGTCGCCGCTGGGAATGGAAACGTCTCGGTGATGATGGGTGCGTCGCAGTGGCCGGGCACGCTTCGATTCTCGAGCGGTCGCGGAGACGTCGAGGTTTGGATCGTCGCGAAGGCGGCGTTTAGCGTTCATCTGCACACCGATAACGGCGTGCTCTTTACCGATTTCGGATTGCGCGGCACCTCGAAGGGTTCCGCCGAGACGATCGACGGCGCCGTCAACGGCGGCTCCGGTCAGCGCATCGACGTCGAAACCGGCGCCGGCGCGATTCGGCTCTTACGTCTCGAGCCGCAGCCGTGAGCGCGCGAGCAGCGCTTCGCGTGCCTTTACCAGACGCACCATCGTTTCGTTGAACGGCGTGGGCGTTCCGGTGCGGCGGCCGAAAGCAACGACCGCGCCGTTGATGTGATCGATCTCGCTCGGATGGCCCGATTCGAGGTCGTAGGCCATGGAGCTCTTTGCATCCGCGCCGAGCGCGACGACTTCGGTGACGTACTGCCACGGATTGACGAACGGAAGATTGATCTTCAGTGCGGCGGCAACGCTCGCGGTCTCTTCGGCGAGCGACTCGGCGAGCCGAGCCGCGTTGGGATCGAGGGGAATTTCACCGGCATTGCAATCGAGCAGCGCCGAGAGGGCGTTGACCGCGGCATTCGCCACGAGCTTCCCCCACAAGTGCGGACGAATGTCGTGAACGACCGAGGCGCGCAGGCCGCTGCTCGTCAGCAGTTCCGTCACCGTGCGCGCGGTCGTCGGCGACGCCGTCATCGATCCGATGATCGTGTTGCCTTCCTCGGAGCTGCGAACGTGGCCGGGACCGACCGTCTGCGACGACTCGGTGGTGATCCCCAGAATGACGGGAACGGCTCCGCCCAGCGCGGTCTTGATCGCGTCCTCGTTTCCGACCCCGTTCTGCAACGAGACGACCGGTGCGGAGGGATCGAGCTCCCCGGCAAAGGCGCGTAGGGCGCGCAGCGTATCGACCGCCTTGACAAAGAGAAAGAGCATCTGCGAACCGTAGAGGTCGCGCGCACGCTTGGCGACGCCGACCATTCGCGCGGGTTCGTCGTTGACGCGCAGGCCGTTGCGCTCGACCGCGCGTGCCACATCGGCATTGTCGTCGAGAATCGTCACGTCGCCCCGCTGGGCTAAGTCGGAAACCGAAGAGCGTTCCCATCGCGCCGGCGCCGATGATGCCGATGCGCGGCCGTTGCGAGCGCTCAGCCATAGCAGTCAATCAAAACTGATATTGGAGCCCGAAGGTGTTGCGCCGCGAGGCGTGCGTAATGTCGCGCTGTCCGAAGAAGAGTTCCGCACCCGGCGCCAGGTGGAGATTGGCATAGAGGTCGATGATCGGATAGGTGAGATCGTAGACGCGCGTCTCGAAGCCGAGACCGTGCAGCGGTGCGTACTGCCCGAGCACGCCGATCTGCGAGTAGAGGACCCCCGCGCCGAGATGGAAGTTGCCGCCGTTCTTCTCCAGCACCGCGTTCCAGGTGGTGTTGTTGCCGATCGCATTGGCGCCGAACATCAGGCTCGTACTGCCGTGGGGCAGCGCGATGACGTTGATGTCGCCCAGCGGGCCCTGACTGCTGGTGAGCACGGGGTTGAGCCCGGCGTTATGCTGCGGCGAGAGTCCGCTCAGCCGAACCTGAATCGCGACGAGATTGCGCGCGAGACCGGCCAGCTTACTCTGTAACTTCGAGCGCAGCTCGGGATTCACAGTACCGGGCGTCGCCGTCGCGGACGGCACCGGGAGGCCTCCGGGATAGGGCGAGGTGCTCGGAACCGTGAGCGGTGCGGGCGTCGCGCCCGCGTCGACGCCGTAGACGCTGCTCGTTCCGCCGAGCTCGCCGAGCAGCGAGTTCGCCTTCTGCATGACCGCGTCGAGGTTCGCGATCGTGTTGCGCATCTGCGCCTGCGTCTGCGGGTCGCCCGTTACGGTTCGTAAGTCTTTCGTCAGTGCGGCGAGCGTCTGCGTCGTCTCCGCGATGCTCTGCGTCGTCGCGAGAATATTGGCCTTGAGGCGCGGATCCGTCGCCAAATCTTGCAGCGCGGTCATCGAGCGGTTGAGCGCGACGGCCGTCGATTGGAACTCATCGAGCAGCGCGCCGACCTTCTTGGAATCCGTCGTCGCCGTGCCGTTGAGCGTCGCGGAGAGCTGCGCGACGTTGACGCTCGCCGCCGTCAGATTCCCCTGAAGGCTGGTGCCGAGCGCGAGCAGCTCGCTCGAAAGCTGCTGCAGCGAGCTCTTCGTGCTCAGGGTAAGGTCGTTGGCGTTATTGAGCGTCGTTTGAAGCGTGTTGAGCAGCTTCGGTGTGCGCTGCTCGATGAGCGACATCACCGTATCGAATCGTTTGAGCTCCCCTTGCCCTTGCTCGAGCAGGTCCGCGATGGAGGTTCCGTTCACGCCGCGTGGCTGATCGGCGAGCGGCAATACCTGTCGGGGGAAGCAGCGCCACCGGCGGTTTTTGGCGCGGCGGCAGAATAACGACGACGGGCGAGCCGGTTAGCGGCGCTTGTATCAAGAAACGCGAGGCCGCCGGAACGTCGATGTCGCGGTTGATCGCCAAGATCACGTCGACGGTATTATCGGGGAGCAGCACGATCGAGTCGATCGATCCGACGTCGACGCCGCTGAAATAGACTTGTGCCCCGGGTGTTGCGCCGGCGGCCGATTGGAAATGGACGCCGATCCGATAGCCCGTGTGGCGCGTTCCGAAATCGGTGATCACGTAGAAGATCCCGAAAAGCATCAGCAGTGCGACGATTGCGAACGCGCCGACCTGAGCTTGCCTGGTCATGGGCGCTCTATTACTCGGACGGCGATAAATCGCCTCGCTGGCGGGCGAACGGACGCGTGCGAGGTGGAGCGCGTCATCAGATCGGAATCGGCCCGACTTCGGAGCCTTGCAGGAACTGGACTACGATCGGATTGGTCGAGTTTCGAATCCGCTCGGCGGTATCGTATGCAATGATTGCGCCTTCGAAGAGCATCGCGACGTAGTCGGCCATCGCGAAGATCGAGGCGAGATCGTGGGATATCACCACCGCGGTTCCCTTGAGCTTCGCCCGCAGTTTGAGGATCGTATCGGTAATCAGGTTGGTGACGATCGGATCGAGGCCGGTCGTCGGCTCGTCGTAGAGCACGAGTTCCGGCCCGGTGACGATGGCCCGCGCGAAGCCGGCGCGTTTAAGCATTCCGCCCGAGAGCTCCGCGGGAAGGTTGTCGTACGCGCTGGTCAGACCGACGCTCTCGAGCGAATCCATGACCAGCCCGCGGATCTGCGCTTCCGAGAGCTTCGTGCGCTCGCGCAGCGGCAGCGCGACGTTCTCGCCGACCGTCAGGCTGTCGAGAAGGGCCGAGAACTGAAACGAAAGACTGATCTTGCGGCGCATCCGGTTGAGCTGCTCCTCCGACATATGGCAGATATCCTGATCGCGCACGTAGACGTGGCCCGCGTTGGGAAGCAAGAGCCCGTCGAGTAGCCGCAGGATCGTCGATTTTCCCGCACCGGTCAGGCCGATGATACAGGTGATCGCCCCTTCGGCGATGTCGAGCGAGCAGTTCTTCAAGACGACGCGATCGCCGAAGGCGAGGCTGACGTCATCGAGGCGGGCGATCAAGTTGGAGCCGGTGCGATCCACGGTTACCGGAAGAGCAGAAACGAAAGCACGAAGTTCGATCCGAAGATCAGAATGATCGAGAGCACCACCGAGCCCGTCGTCGACTTGCCGACGCCCGCCGCTCCGCCCCGCGTCGAGAGCCCTTGGTAGGCGCCGACGATTGCGATGATCGCTGCGAAAACGAACGACTTTACCAATCCTTTGAGAACGTCGGGGAAGTCGATCTGCTGCCGCACCGAGGCGATGAACGAATCGTAGGAGATATGGGCGTACGTCTGGGCGACCCACATGCCGCCGACGATCGAGACGACGTCGGCGAGAATCGTGAGCAGCGGCAGCATCAGGAGCATCGCCGCGAACCGCGGCACCACGAGAAAGCGGGTCGGTTCCAAACCCATCGATCGGAGGGCTTCGATCTGTTCGGTGACCACCATCGAACCGAGCTCGGCTGCAATCGCCGAGCCGACGCGGCCGGCGACGACGACCGCGGTCAGCATCGGTCCCAGTTCGCGCACCGATGCGTAGGCCACCGCGCCGCCCACGAACCCGCCGAAGCCGTACGCGACCGCTTGCTGCGCCGATTCGAGCGAGATGACCATGCCGGTAAAGAGCGCGGTCAGCATGACGATGACGACCGACTGCACGCCGAGCAGCGCGCACTGCGAGATCGTTTCGTTGATGCGGATGCGCAGACGCGCCATGAAGCCGAGCGACTCGGCCGAGAGCAGCGTCAAGCCGCCGGCGTATTCGAAGAAATTCGTCGTCGCCCGCCCGAAGCGGTCGAGGAGTCTCACGGCGTGGCGTCGAGCGGAGCGAGCGCGTCGAGCACCGCTTGCGTCGCCTCGATGCGTTTCACCGCCACCCCGCGCTCGGCGGCGAGATTGAAGTGCACTTGATTGGCCCGCTCGAGGCGCCGGTCGACGTCGCGCAGATGCGCCCGCGCCTCGGAATCGAATCCCTGGAAATAGCGGCGCACCTCGGCAAGGTACGCGCCTCGGGTTGCCTCGTCGAGCGTGCCGGCGGCAATCGCCGCTTCGATCGCGCGTTGTGCTCGCACCATCGCGCGTTGCGTGATGTGGAAGGCGCCGACCTGTTTGACGAGCTCGGCCAACGCCGCGTCAGCCGGCATGCGGCGCCGGCGCGTCGAGCGCCGCACTCTGAAGCGCGAAGAGCTTACGGATTCCGGTCTCGGCGAGCGCGAGCAGCGTCTCGAGTTCGCGGCGATCGAACGGCGCGGCTTCGGCCGTACCCTGGAGCTCAACGAATCGCCCGGCATCGGTCATGAAGACGTTCATATCGACGTGCGCTTGACTATCCTCGTCGTAGGCCAGATCGAGCAGCGGCGTGCCGGCGACGATCCCGACGCTCGTTGCCGCCACCATCGCGGAGAGCGGCCAATGCGCTCCGTCGGCCGGATCGAAGCGCGTCCGCAGCGCGAGCGCGAGCGCTACCCACGCGCCGGTCACCGCGGCCGTGCGCGTTCCGCCGTCGGCTTGAATTACATCGCAATCGAGCCAGACCGTCCGTTCGCCGAGTCTGCTCGTGTCGGTCACCGCGCGCAGCGCGCGTCCGATGATCCGCTGAATCTCGTGCGTTCGTCCGCCTACGCGGCCGCGGGCCGCCTCGCGTTGCGTTCGCTCCTGGGTCGCGCGCGGGAGCATCGCATATTCGGCGGTCACCCAGCCGAGGCCACGTCCCTTCATCCACGCCGGGACGCGCTCTTCCACCGAAGCCGCGCAGATCAGCCGGGTGTTTCCGATGCTGATCAGAGCGCTGCCCTCGGCGTATTTGAGAAAGTTCGGCTCGATCGTGATCGGGCGCAGTTCGTCGCGCGCTCGGCCGTCGCTACGGATCACCGGGACGTTTCCTACTCAACCGTCACGGTCTTGGCGAGATTCCGCGGCTGATCGACGTCCTTCCCCTCGATGTCGGCGATGTGATAGGCGAGAAGCTGCAGCGGAATGACGTTGACGATCGGCGAGAGCAGCTCGTCGACCTTCGGCACCCAGAAGACGTGATCGGCGACGCCGGCTACTTCACGATCGTCGTGGTTGGCGACCACGACCACCGGCGCTTCGCGCGCTTTCGACTCCATCAGGTTCGAGATCATCTTCTCTCGGACGCGGTCGTCGGTTGCGATGCCGACCACCGGCACGGTCGAATCGAGCAGTGCGATCGGTCCGTGCTTCATCTCGCCGGCGGGATAGCCCTCGGCGTGAATGTACGAAATCTCCTTTAGTTTGAGCGCACCCTCGAGCGCAGTCGGAAAATTGACGTAGCGCCCGATGAAGAGCACGCTCTGCGCTCTTCGCAGCTTGCGTGCGACCTTGCGAATCTCGTCGGAGGTGTCGAGCACGACGTCGACCGCGGCCGGGAGGAGTTTCGTCCCGTCGGCAATCTCGTTGAGGCGCCGTTCGTCGGTCGTTCCGCGAAGCCGCGCGAGATAGAGGGCGAAGAGCGTCATCGCAATCACTTGCGAGACGTAGGTCTTCGTCGCCGCGACGCCGATCTCGGGGCCGCCGCGGGTGTAGAGCATTCCGTCGGCGAGTCGCGAGAGATGGGATCCGAGCACGTTGCAGATCCCCAGCACGTCGGTCCCTTCCGCTTTGGCGATTCGGACCGCTTCGATCGTGTCGGCGGTCTCGCCCGACTGCGACATCGCGATCACGAGCGTCGTCGGGTCGATGACCGGATCGCCGTAGCGAAACTCGCTGGCCAACTCCATCTCGACCGGAAGCCGCACGAGCGAGCGGAGCAGATACATTCCGACCATTCCGGCGTGATATGCAGTCCCGCAGCCGGTGATCGCGATCTTGCTGATCGCGCGCAGCCGATCGGCGCTGATCGCTCCGAGTTCGGCGCCCAAATGCACGCCGCCACTCTCGTCGATACGGCCGCTGAGCGTCTCTTTGATGACCTGCGGCTGCTCGAAGATCTCTTTGAGCATGAAGTGCTTATAGCCGGTCTTTTCGGCGGAGCCGGCGTCCCAGGTAATCACGATCGGATCGCGCTCGATCGGTGCGCCGGAGTAGTCTGTCAGACGAACTCCCTCGCGCGAGACGACCGCGATCTCACTCTCCTGCATGATGATCTCGCGCCGCGTGTAGGGGAGGATCGCCGGCGTATCGGAGGCGACGTACATCTCGCCGTCGCCGATGCCGAGAACCAGCGGGCTGGCGCCGTTGCGCGCGAAGATCAGCCGATCGGGATCGTCGCTCGAGATGACGCCGAGCGCGTAGGCGCCGCGGATCTCGTGCACCGTGCGGCGCACCGCCGCTTCGAGATCGCCGTCGTAATGCAGCTCGATCAGGTGCGCCAGCACCTCGGTATCGGTCTCGCTGCTGAAGATGTGGCCGAGCTCGAGCAGACGCGCGCGCAGCGCGGCATAGTTTTCGATGATTCCGTTATGAACGACCGCGATGCGCCCGCGGCAATCGAGATGCGGGTGGGCGTTGGCATCGGAGGGCGCGCCGTGGGTGGCCCACCGGGTATGGCCCACGCCGACCGCGCCGGCGAGTGATTCGCCGTTATTGAGCCGCTGCGCGAGCCGCGAGAGCTTGCCCTCGGCCTTCGAACCCGTCAACTCGCCCGCGGCGTCGATGACCGCGATGCCCGCGCTGTCGTACCCCCGGTACTCGAGGCGCTGCAATGCGTCGAGAATGATCGGGACGCTGTCGCGCTGACCGATATATCCGACGATCCCGCACATCTGCTTCTACTTGATGCCTTCGCGCGTGCGCCGGTAGCCGATCTTGCCTTCCGCAATCTCGTCGAGCGCGATCGAGACCGGCTTATTCGGATTGATCGTCTCTTTGTCGACGAGCGGTTCGCTGGCGAAGTATTCGCGGCGGTCGGACGCCGGAAGCTGCTGGACGCGAATCCAGTTGTTCAGTTGACGGGCGCGCTTGGTGACGATATTGACGAGGCTGAACTTCGAATCCGCTTGCGTGAGCAGCACATCGAGGTCGCCGAATACAGATTTGCTCATAAAATATCGAATGATTCCTTTTTTAGTGTAACGATGGGTTCTCTTATGACGACTTGACTCTTTGAATCGAGTCGTCGGGATATCGGTGGATGCGAAAGCGCTCGGCCTGCAAGATTGCTTCCAGATCCCGCACGGCCTCCTCCGGGCGGTCTTGCGCGTTGACTACGATGTAGTCGAAGCGCCGAATGAACTGCATCTCCTCTTGCGCGATCTCGAGCCGCCGGGCGATCTCTTCGTTTGTCTCGGTGCGCCGGGCGAGCAGCCGTTCGCGAAGGTGCGAGAACCGATCGGGAACGAGAAAGATCAGCACCGCATCCGGATACGCGGCCTTGACGGCGAGCGCACCATTTACCTCAGGCTTCACGATCAGGTCGTAGCCTTCCGCTAAACTCCGCTCGACGTAATCCCGCGGCGTCCCGTAACGGTTGCCGCCGTACTCGCGCCACTCCAAGAGGCCGCCGGAGCTCAGGAGCCGCTCGAACTCGGAATCAGAGACGAAAAAGTAGTGCTCTTCGTTGCGCTCCTCGGGACGAGCCGGCCGCGTCGTAGCCGAGACTGAGTACCGCAGGCTTGGCCGGCGCCCGCGTAGCGCCTCGACGAGGGTATCCTTGCCGGCGCCGGACGGCCCCGAGACGACGAATAGCAGACCCGGCCCCGTGATCAACGCGCCACTCCTTTCACGCTGCCGCCCCGCGGCACCTCGGAGCAGGCAAGGCCAAGCTTTCTATGCAGGCGGCACGCAGAGCGCGTTTTGCATCGCGTCGATGACGCCAGGATCGACGGGAGAGCCGGCGGGACGCACGTAGCTCGTTCGAATCGAGCTTCCGTCGCGCATCGCAAAGCCTTCCTGGAGCACCAAAGCCCCCGGAAGCGTAAAGGTTGCAATTCCGGCAGCCCCCGGACAGGGCCGAAACGGCGCGCTACCCCGTAACCGCGAGCCGTGATGGTGGAGCAAGACGTCGATCGTGGCCGCCGATGCCAGATCCTGGAGCGATCCGGTGAACGGGCGCCGGACGACGCTATACGATTGCGCTCCCGGCCCGCTCCCGCTCGACCAAGCGCCGCTCGGCCCGGGCATCGGCTGCCAGCCCTTGGGCGCAAGCGAGGAGCCGCCGCGACCGCAGGCACCGAGCGGCAGCGCCAGGGCGATCGCCAAGAGTATTGCCGTTCTCACGAATAAGAGGGTTTGATGCTGACCGACTGGGTCCTCATTGCACGGCTCGCCGCCGAGCTGAAGGACCGCCTGCGCGGTGCCCGAGTCGACGACGCCGGCCTGTGCGGCGACGGACGAATCGGCATCGTGGTGCGGTCGCGCGGCCGGCGCCTGCTCCTGACGATCGATCTCTTCGCATCGCCGCCGCTCGTGACGCTCGGTGAAGGCGAGCTCGGAATCCTTACGGAGCCCGGTTTCGTTCGAGTGCTCGCACGTGCGCTCCGCGGGATGGTGATCGCCGACGTCGCCGCGCGCCGGAACGACCGCCTGCTGCGTCTGACCTTCGCCGCGCGTTCGCGTTTCGGCGTCGGCGAGCAGCTCGAGCTGTACGTGGAGCTGGTTCCGCGCTTCGGTAACGTCGTGCTCGTCAAGGATGGCATCGTCGTGGCCGCGAGCAAGGAGTTCGCGCCATCGGAGAATCCGCGGCGCGCGGTGCAGGCGGGAATGTCCTACGACCTGCCACCCCTTCCGGATCGCATTCGAACGCTCGGACCGGCCGCCGAAGCCGTCCCCGCCGAGCCCTTGGAGCCGCTCTTCGCGTATCGCCGCGACGGTGCGCTCCTGCAAGCATACGTCGCTCCGCTCGACGGCTTCGCGGAGGCCGAGCTCATGCGCGAACCGTCGCTCCTCGCGCTCTTCGCGGAGCTGCGCGCGCAGCAGCTCGAACGCGCCGGCGGAGAACGCTCGGCGGTGCGTCGCCGGGCGATCGTCAAACGGCTCGACGAGCGCGAGCGAAAGCTTCGTGACGAAGTCGACGCGCTCGCACGCAAACGCGAGAAGGCTCTACACCGCGATGCCCTGCGGGAAGAGGGCGACGCGATCTTTGCGACCCTCCACGACCTCGCCGCCGGCGAACGCGACGCCGCGAAAGAACGAGCCGCGAAGCTCTTCGCCGAGTATAAACGCCTGGGCAAGAGCGTACCGCACGTCGAGGCTCGAGAAGCCTCGCTGCGGCGCGTGCTCGAAGCGATCGAAACGCTGCGCTGGGAGGCCGAGCGAGCCGATGACCTCGAGGCCGTCGAAAGCGCGGTGGCCGAGCTCGGACCGAAACGCGGTGCCGCCGCGCTCGCGCGCGCGCCGCAGCGCAAGCGTCCGCCGCTGGAGTTTCGAACGCCGCGCGGGTCGCGCATCCTCGTCGGCCGTTCCCCGGCCGAGAACGCGGAGCTGACGTTTCGTGTCGCCCGGCCGAACGATCTCTGGTTTCACGCGCAGCGTATTCCGGGAGCTCACGTGGTTCTCGCTCGGGACGACCGCGCGACAGTTCCCGATGAAGATATCGAGACGGCCGCCGCCCTTGCCGCATTTCATTCGCGCGCGCAATCGGCAACGACGGTCCCGGTCGATTACACCTTACGAAAGCACGTGCGCAAGCAGCGCGCCGCGCCGCCCGGACTCGTCTGGTACACGCACGCTCGAACCGTAGTCGTAGAGCCGAAGCGGCTCGACGTGCAGTCCTAAGTCGTTCTGGGGAGGCGAGCCTCGCACGCCTGCCAGTCGAGATTGGCAAAGAACGATTCGATGTACTTGCTCTTCTCGGCGGGCTTGTAATCCTTGATGTAGGCGTGCTCCCAAACGTCCATCACGACGACCGGCACGAAACCGGCAAGATTTCCGTTTTCGTGATCGTTGATCCAGTGATTGGTAATCTGACCGTTCGTCGTATCGCAATAGGCGATCACCCAGCCGACGCCGCGCATGCCGCCGACCGCGACGAAGTCCTTCTTCCATTCGTCGAATCCGCCGTAGGCCTCACCGAGCGCATCGTAGAGCCGCCCGCTTCGGACCTCGCGCGATTGCGTGCACAAGTTATCGAAGTAGTACTCGTGCAGCCTCATGCCGTTGTATTCGAAGCCGAGGCGGCGGACCAGCTCGGCAAAGGCCGGATCGCTCCCGGCGGCTTTGCCGGCACCGCGAATCTCCCGCAGCCGGTCGTTGAGCAGATTGGTATTCTTGACGTAACCTTCATAAAGGCCGAAATGCATCTCGAGTGTCGCATCGGAGATCCCGTGCAAACCGGCCAGATCCCACTTAAGTGCGGAGTAGCTTTTTAGAGGCGTATATACGTTCATTCCGTTCGTTCGATACCCCGCAAAGCGCAGCGCGAAACGAGCTCCCGGCCCTCGTCCGCCCGCTCGTCCGCCAACGAGGAGGACACTCCCTTGCAGCGCGCAACTCCTCCTCACAGCAAGCACTAACACCGGGAGGCTGTACGTGAAGAATCCTTTGGACTCGCTCTGGGGCACGGTCATCTCCGGCTTCATCTTAACCGCAATACTCTGGTACGTCGCGCGGCTCATCGTGGCGCACGCGGCGGGGGCCGGCGCATGAGTCCGTCGAGCGACTGGATACTCCGCTGGTTCCACATCATGGCCGGCATCATGTGGATCGGCCTGCTCTACTACTTTAATTTCGTAAACGTCGCGGCGGTCAAGGAGGCGACTGCGGCCGGCGAAGCCGCACCGATCTCGAAATACGTCGTGCCCCGCGCGCTCTTCTTCTTCCGCTGGGGCGCGGTCGTGACGTGGATCTTCGGAGCGGCGTTGCTCGGCGGTTACTCCGCCCCTGGGGGCGGCAACGGATTCGTCGACGCGTTCACGCTTCAAGGCGCGATGGCGCCGATCGGTATCGGAGCCTGGCTCGGGACGATCATGCTCTTAAACGTCTGGGGACTGATCTGGCCGAATCAAAAGAAGATCCTCGGCATCGTCCCGGCGACGGACGAACAGAAGGCCAAAGCGCGGCGCGTCGCCTTCCTCGCCTCGCGAACGAATACGATGCTCTCGATCCCAATGCTCTTCTTCATGGCGACGGGACCGACGTCGATGAGTCAGTGGCTCTACCACTAGGGCACTAGTACGATCTTGCCGACGTGCGCGCTCGATTCCATGCGAGCGTGCGCCTCGGCAGCGCGCTCGAACGCATAGACCGAGTCGACGAGCGGCACGATCGCCTCACGCGTTGGGAGCAGCGGCCAGATTCGGCGCTCGAGACGGCGCGCGATCGCGCCCTTCTGCGATGCGCTTCGCGGGCGCAGCGTCGAAGCCAGAATCGTTGCGCGCTTGGCAAAGAGACGCCCGAGGTCGAGTTCGACGCTGCGGCCACGGGTCGTGGCGATGCAGGCGATGCGACCGTCGAGCGCGAGCGATTCGACGTCGCGCGCGATATAATCGCCGCCGACGATGTCGAGCACGACGTCGACGCCTCGCCGGGCTGTAATTCGGTCTACCTCGCGCACGAAATCCAAGCGGCGGTAATCGATGGCGTGCGACGCGCCGAAGGCCAGCGTCGCGGCGCACTTTTCGGGGGAGCCGGCTGTGGCGATCACCATCGCGCCAAAGGCGCGCGCGAACATGATCGCGGTCGAGCCGATGCCGCTCGTTCCGCCGTGAACCAAGAGAGTCTCGCCGGAGCGCAGCCGCGCGCGCGTAAAGAGATTGTCGTAGACGGTGAACGCATTCTCCGGCAGCGTCGCCGCCTCGACCGCGCTCCAGCCCGACGGTATCGGCAGCACCTGTCCCGACGGCACCGCCGCATACTCCGCATAACCGCCGCCATTGGTCAGCGCGCAGACTCGATCGCCGCGCGTCCAGCGCGTCACGCGCGCGCCGATCTGCGCGATCGTACCGGCAACCTCCAGGCCGAGAATCGGCGATGCTCCGCTCGGAGGCGGATACTTGCCCTCGCGCTGCATGACGTCGGCGCGTGAGACGCCTGCCGCCTCCACCGCGATGACGACCTCGCGAGGGCCGGGCTGCGGGATATCCGTCTGTGCGACGCGCAGGAGCGCGGCACCGCCGGGGCGCTCGTAGGCCACATACCGCACGCTACTCGTTCTGCCCCGAAACGAACATCGCATCGCCGAAGGAGTAGAATCGATAGCGCCGTTCGACGGCCTGTGCGTAGGCGGCTAAGATTCGCTCGCGCCCGGCGAAAGCGCTGACCAGCATCAGCAGCGTCGAACGCGGCAGGTGGAAGTTCGTGATCATCGCGCCGACCGCGCGAAACCGAAATCCCGGCGTTATAAAGAGGTCGGTCACGTGTTCGCCGGGTTCGACCCGTCCGTACGCGGCAACGCAGCCCTCGAGCGCGCGGACGACCGTCGTCCCGACCGCGACGATGCGTCGCCGTGCGGCGCGCGCCGTTTCGATGGTTTGCGCGGCTTCGGGTTCGATCGAATACGATTCTTCGTGCATGACGTGTTCGCCGATCGAGCCGGCCGTAACCGGACGAAAGGTTCCTAGACCGACGTTGAGGGCGATCCGCACGATCTCTATGCGCCGGCCGGCGATCTCTCGCAAGAGCCGTGGCGTAAAGTGCAGCGAAGCGGTCGGCGCCGCAACGCTTCCCGGCCGGCGCGCGAAGACGCTCTGATAACGCCGCTGCGCGTGCGACGACTCGTTGCGAATGTAGGGCGGCAGCGGCATCCGTCCCGCACCTTCCAGGAAAGCCTCGAACGGAACGTCGAGGCGAAGCTCGATCTCGCGCATTCCCGCCTCGAGCTCGTTGCAGATCGTTGCTTCGCCGAGGCCCCCAAAGGCGATGCGGTCACCTGCGCGCAAGCGCCGTGCGGGTTTGGCCAGCGCGATCCAACGCGCGGCCTGCGGATCGTAGTGCGTCGACGAGGCCGGACGGAGCAAGAGCAGCTCGGCGCGGCCTCCGTCGCGTTCGCGCTCGCCGGCCAGCCGCGCGCGAATCACCTTAGTCTCGTTGAGCACGAGGAGATCGTCCGGCTCCAATAGACCCGGCAAGTCGCAGAACGAGCGGTGCGCGATCGTGCCGCCGTCGAGCACCATTAGACGGCTCCGGTCGCGGACGCTCGCCGGATGCTGTGCGATCAGCTCCTCGGGTAAGGAGTAATCGAAGAGCGCGATCGCGGGCGGTTGCGCTCTCTCAGCCGAGATGTTCGACAACGGTCCCGGGAAAGTAGAGCGATAAGATCTGCGCCGCCCCGGCGCCGCGCAGCGCCATGCCGCGGGCTCCCCACTGACAGAAGCCAACGCCGTGGCCGAGACCGCCGCCGTCGATGAGAACGCCCTCGCCGTCCGGCGTGCGCCGAAGCTGGGTGAGCAAGAGACTCGGGAGGACGCGCGTGCCGATCCCGCGTCGAAAGGCACCTCCGCCGATCGTGGTGCTGCCGAGATCGCTGACCAGCTCGAAGCCGCGCGCACGGCCGCTCGCGTCGCGCGCGGTGATTCGAAGATCGTCGACGCGCGCCGGTGCCGGCGAGGCGCCGGCAAATCGCCCCGCGATCGCATCGAACGTGAGGGTGCGCTCCCAGCGATAGTTCGGAGAGTCCGAACACGACGTGCAGACGACTCCGCCGAGATAGGGAATCGGCACGTTACCCCAAGCGTCCGCCGACGATTCCGTGTGGCCGCCGCAGCACGACGAATAGGCAACCCGCGCGTAGCCGTCGCCGAAACCGAGCACCGCGCCCGCGCTCGCGTCGACCGCCGCAATCCCCGCCGGTGTCTCCGCAGCGATGCCGTCGTAGCGTTGGTCGAGCTCCGAGGGAACCAGATCGTAGGACCGGCGCGGATCGCTGCGCTGGAGCACGTACGTCCGCGCACAGATCGCTTGCGCTTGCAGCGCCGCGCCCGGCCACGACGGCGGCATCTCGCGCGGAACGACGCTATAGAGATACGCTTCGAGATCGACGACGTTGACGATCTCGCCGTCTTCGGTCTCCTCGAACGTGCCACGGTAGAGTCTGCCGTCGTAGTTAAAGGTCGAGGCCGATGCCGGCGTCGCTGCGGCACGCCCAAGCCGCACGCGAAGCGCCTGACGCGGCGAGGATTGCGACGGATCGGCGTAACTCTGCGCGCGCGCGGCGCATGGATACGCAAGCGGTACCGTGCCGAGCATGAGAAACGCCGCGCGCCGCATCGGCGAAACCGGTTAGAGCAGGCGTTCCTGCGCGGGCGAAGCGCCCGCGAGGCCGAGATGATGGTAGGCTAGGGCCGTCGCACGGCGTCCGCTTGCGGTTCGCGTTACGAAGCCCTCCTTGAGCAGGAACGGTTCGACGACGTCCTCGAGCGTCTCGGCATCTTCGGTCAAGGTCGCGGCGATGGCCGCGATGCCGGCGGGTCCGCCGCGATACTGTTCGACGATCGTCCGCAAGAAGGCGCGATCGAGCCGGTCGAGGCCGAGTCGGTCGACGCCTTCACGCTGCAGGGCTTCGTCGGCAACCGCCGCGGTGATGTGACCGTCGGCGCGGACCTCGGCAAAATCGCGGACGCGGCGCAAGAGCCGGTTCGCAACGCGTGGCGTTCCGCGGCTTCGCGAAGCGATCGTCCGGGCCGCGTCGGGATCGATCGGCACGCCCAAGACGCTCGCCGAGCGGTGAACGATCCGCTCCAGCTCCGCGACGCCGTAGTAATCGAGGTGGTGAACGATGCCGAATCGCTCGCGCAGCGGCGCGGTCAACATGCCGGCGCGCGTCGTCGCCCCGATCAGCGTGAATCGTTGCAGCGGAAGCTTGAGCGTCTTGGCATAGGCCCCGCGGTCGACGACGAAGTCTATTTGAAAGTCCTCCATCGCCGGATAGAGAAACTCTTCGACGACGCGGCTGAGCCGGTGAATCTCGTCGACGAAGAATACGTCGCCGTGTTCGAGCGACGTCAGCACCCCGACGAGATCCTTCGGTTTCTCCAGGGTTGGACCGCTAGTCGGGCGGAAGTTCGCACCGAGTTCCCGCGCGATGAGTCCGGCCAGCGTCGTCTTACCGAGCCCCGGCGGACCGTAGAAAAGGACGTGCTCCAGAGGCTCGCTGCGGCGGCGCGCCGCGTCGATCGCAATCCGTAAATTCTCGACGACTTGCTCCTGGCCGACGTACTCGTCGAAGGAGCGCGGGCGCAGGCTCGCGCCATAGACCTCGTCTTCGAGCGTATCTTCCGGATCGACGACGCGCTCGTATTCGCGCGCGACGCTTGCCTCGGGCGCGGCATCCGCGGGGCCGAGCAGACGCCTGCGCACTTCGCTCATACGTTTTCCTTCGCTTTGCGGCGGTATATCTCCGCGAGCAGCCGTTCCGCGTCGTCGATCGTCGAATCGGCGTCGAGGGTCTGACGAATCATCGCCTCGCCTTCGCTGCGCTTATATCCGAGCTGTAACAAGACCGCGAGCGCTTCGTCGGCGAAGCCGGGAATCGGCTTGGGCGGCGGCAGCGGCGCGTCGCGGATCAGCAAGAACTTCGCGACTTTTCCTTGCAGCTTCGCCACGATGTCGCGGGCTTTCTGCTGGCCGATTCCCGGCAGGCTCTTGAGAAAGGCATAATCCCCGCGGTCGATCGCGCCGGCAATCGTCGACATCGGTGCGCTGAAGGCGCGCGCCGCCGAGCGCGGGCCGATCGACGCCACCGTCAGTAATGCCTCGAAGAACTCGCGCTCGATGGAGTTGGTAAAGCCGTAGTAGGTGAAGCGACCGCTGTTGCCGTCGAGATTCACCACGGCGTAGATCTCGAGCGTCACGGCCTCGCCCGGCGTGGCCGGCACCTTCTCCGCGATGCACGGTGGGAGCACCACCTCGTAACCGAGCCCGCCGGCATCGATGAGGGCCGTCTCGCCGCTTCGCTCGATCAGCGAGCCCGAGATCCTAGAGAACATCGGCGATCTCTCCACGCTCGACGATGTTGAGAAAGGCGAGCGCAAGTGCGAGTGCGTCGGAGACGTCGTAGGGTTTGGGCGGCCGGCGTAACCCGAGCAGCCGCATAACCATCGCGTTGACCTGTTCCTTGCGCGCGCTCCCCGAGCCGACGAGCGCGCGTTTCACGCGCGCGTGGCCGAGCGAGTGAACGGCGACGCCCGCTTGTGCGCTCGCCAAACAGAGCACCCCGCGCGCATGTCCCATCAAGAGCGCGCTGCGCGGGTTGGTGTAGCTCGTATAGAGCTCCTCGATGACGACGAGAGCCGGCTTGGTCGAAGCGAGCACCTCGCAGATTCCGGCGTGAAGCTCGGCGAGACGCTGCTCGAGCGTTGCATCAGTGCGCGGAACGACGACGCCGGCCTCGATCAATCGCACGCCTCCGTTCCCGCGCTCGATTGCGCCGTAACCCGTCGTGCGCAATGCGGGATCGATGCCGAGAATTCGCAGCGTCGAGCGGGTCAGGGCGGCGGCGTTCCGTTCACGGTCATCGTGACGGAGGATCCGGGCGTGAGGGCGGCCCCCGCCGCAGGCTGCGTTCCGACGACCTTTCCGCCCGCGCCGACGGCGGTTGTGTACTCCCGCCGTGCCACCGTATATCCGTAGGATTGCAAGAGTGCCGTCGCGTCGTCCGGCGCCAAACCGTCGGTATCGGGAACCTCGCCGGAGACCGAGAGCATCACGATCACCGTCGAGCCTTGCGCGACCGCGCCGGCCGGCGGGTTCTGCTCGACGACCTTGCCGTTATTCGCGCTCTGCTGAACGTAGCGCACCGCCACCTGAAATCCGGCCTGCGTCAGCGCCGCCTGCGCGGATCCGTAATCCTCGCCAACCACGCTCGGCAGGGCTGCAATCGGACCGTTCGGCGCAAGCGTCGGCGCCGCGTTGGGCATACCGCTGTTGACGACGACGCGAACGGTTGCGTTGCGGTCGACCGTCGCTCCCTGCGCAACGTTCTGTTCGGCGACGGTATCGGCCGGCAACCCCGGTACGCTCTGCGACGTATCGAGGGTGATCCCGAGCCGCGCCGCGAGCGCGCGAGCGCGACCGACCGGCATGCCCACGAAGTTGGGAATCCGGATCGGCAGAGGACCATCCGAGACCGTCAAGGTGATGCGGCTGCCTTCGGGAACTTTTGCGCCGGGTTTGGGCGCCTGATCGAGCACGTTGTCTCGAACCGTATTGTCGAAGCGGCGATCGAGCGTGACGGCAAAGCCTTCTTGCTGCAAGGCGCGCTGCGCGTCGTTGACGTTGAAGCCGCGTACGTCCTCCAACCCACGCAGCGGCTTGCCGTTGCTCACGACCAGCTCGACGACTTGATTGCGCTCCACCTTCGCTCCGGCGGGAGGCGATTGACGGATCACGTGATCGGGCGGCACCGTCTCGCTCGCGCTCTTCATGAAGCGCGTCCGTAATCCGGCGTTGACGACCTCCTCCTGCGCTTGCGCTTGCGTCATCCCGGTGTAATCCGCGACCACGATTCCACCGCTCATCGCCGGAAACGATCGCGTAAAGATCGCATACCCGAGCGCGGTTGCGGCGACCAGTGCGGCGATCAGGGCGACGGGGACCCACGGCGAACGCCGCACCGACCGCGGCTCGATCTCCTCTGAGCCGCGGTACGAACGGTCGGGCATCGGCGAACGGCGCGGCGGGAGACGCGTCGAAGCGATGACGCTCGTCGGCGCATCGTCGGCGATGCGGTATCCGGCGACGCTGGGACGCTCGCGCGCCTCGCGCAGTGCCGTTGCGAGCTCACTCGCCGACTGAAACCGGTTCTCGGGCCGTTTCTGCAGCAAGCGGTTGACGATCGCAGCGAGCGCCGGGCTGACCCCGGTCTCGGTTGCATCGATGGTTGGGACGGGATCGCCGATATGCTTGAGCGCGACGGTCACCGGAGACTCACCGGCGTACGGAAGCTTGCCGGTAAGCATCTGATAGAGCACGACGCCGAGGCTATAGAGATCCGAGGTCTCGTTCACTTCGTGCTCTTGGGCCTGCTCGGGCGAAATATAGTAGACGCTGCCCATGACTAGTCCAGGCTTAGTGAGGGCCATCGTCTGCTGCGAGACGGCACGCGCGATGCCGAAATCGGAGAGCTTGACGACGTCGTCCTTCGTTACCAGGACGTTTGCCGGTTTGATGTCGCGGTGCAGCAGGCCCTGACGGTGCGCGTATGCGAGCCCGCTGGCAATCTGCGCAGCGTAATCGATTGCGACCGGCTCGGGGAGACGCCCATCTGCCGCGATGATCTCGGCGAGCGATGGTCCGTCCACCAGCTCCATGACGATGAAATAGGTCTCGTCCTGGCGGCCGACGTCGTAGGTGTTGACGATGTTGGGGTGCGAGAGCTTTGCGGCCGATTCGGCCTCCTGATAGAACCGCCGGACGAACTCCTCGTCGGCAGCATACTGCTCCCGCAAGACCTTAATCGCAACGCGACGGCGCAACAGAATATCGGTACCGCAGAAGACCGTCGCCATGCCGCCCTCACCGAGCTTGCGGTCGAGCCGATACCGGTTGTTGAAGATTCTCTCTTCGATCAACTACTCGTTCCCGCTGCCGGCCAACGCAGCTCGCAGCACCTCGCGCGCAATTGGAGCCGCGTAGGTCGCGCCGTAGCCGACGTTCTCGACGACGATCGACACCGCGACGCGCGGCGCTTGCGCCGGAGCGAAGGCGACAAACCATGCGTGCGAGAGGCCCAGCGGGTTGGTGGCCGTTCCGGTCTTTCCCGCGACGGTAACGTGCGGCAACTGCGCCGGAGTCCCCGTTCCCCGTTCGACGACGGCAACCATCATTTCCGTAACCTTCGCGGCGGTCTGCTGCGATACCGGGCTTGCGAGCGTTGCCGGGCCGTAGGAGCTCAGGGAGACGCCCTGGTTGGTGACGTCGCGAACGATATAGGGTCGCGGCTCGTCCCCACCGTTGGCGATCGTCGCGCCGAGCAGCGCCATCTGCAGCGGCGTCATCAGGAGCGCGCCCTGTCCGAACCCCATCTGAGCGAGCTCGCCCGGGACGATGCTCGTCTTCTCCGGTACCCGGTCGCGTTCCGAGGGGAGCTGGAAATCGAGCGGCTCGCCGATACCCCACCGTCCGAGATACTCGTAGAACGTGTCGACGCCCATCTTCAGGGCGATCTGGGCGAAGTCGACGTTGCTCGACAGCGCGAAGGCCCGCGTCAAGTCGCCGTAGCCGGTCGCCTCGCTCTCGTTATCGTGCAGCGTAAAGTCGCCGATGACGAGGTATCCCGGATCTTCGAAATGGGAGTCCATCGCCACGGCGCCGCTCTCGAGCGCCGCCGCCGCAGTGAAGATCTTGAAGGTCGAGCCGGGCGGATAGAGACCGTCGAGTGCGCGATCGAGCAGCGGCGCCCCGGGATCGGCTCGTAGCGATGGAAACTGGGCGTCGAAATCGTTGGGGTCGTAGCTCGGCACGCTTGCCATCGCGAGCACCGCGCCGGTGTGCGGATCGAGAACGACGCCGGCGGCGCGCGGGTACTTCGAGAGCAGTTCGAAGAGCTTCGATTGAACGGCCGGCACGATCGTGGTGATGACGTCGGCGCCGTGCGCCGTCACCGGAGTTCCGCGCAGCTCCGACTCGAGCTCGCCAAGCTGCGACATCGGATCGCCGCCGAGACTCGGCGAGCTCAACGCGCGGTCGAAGCCCCCCTCGATGCCGCTCGTGCCGTACCGGATCGAGTCGTAACCGACCGGCGCGGCGAGTTCCGGACCGAGCGGATAGTGGCGCTTGCCCTCGAGCGTCTCGGCCAAGACGGTTCCATCGCTTGCGAGAATTCGCCCGCGTCCGGCATCGAGCAGCGCGTGGCGCGGATTCTCCGCGCGCGCGGCGATCTGCGGTGCGGCAACGAGCTGAATGTAGATCTGACGCAGTGCGAGCGCCGCGAAGAGCAGAACGAAGAATGCCGAGAGATCGCGGATCGCGCGATTGGTCATCGTTCGCGCAGCACCGTCAAGCCGTCGGCGGTTCTCACCACGAGGTGCGGGCGTCCGGCGTCGTTTTCGAGCAGCGCATTCACGACGCTATCGGCCGCACCGTCCGCGCAAAGACCGACGGCGAGCAGCGTATCCACGCCCAGCTCCTCCAGGAGCTCCGGCACGACGTACGCGCAGGTTAGGAGCGTCTCGAAGTGACGCGGCTCGTAGCTGCCTTCGCGCCACGGACCACGCTTGCCGAAGGCGGCGGCGTGGAAATCCCAAGCGCAGAGCTCCTTCTCCCGCAAGACGAACTCGCCGCGAACGCAGAGTCTCCGGCAGGTCGCGCACTGGACGAGCGCAGCGGGCGGCCGTGCCAACGCCTCGGCGACGTCGCTTGGAAGATCTTCCAGATTGAGGACGTTGCCCGGCTCGAGCCGCTCCGGAAAGGGAGACTCCCATCCGGCACGAGCGAGTAGTTCGAAATCGCGCATCGATGCGACGAATGCGTGCTCGTCCTCCGGTGGAAAGGTGCGATCGATCCAATCGAAGAGCCCGGCGAGCGTTAGGCCGACCTTCTCTTTCTTCTCGCCGATCGCCATGCCGCGCGGCGTCGCAGCGAGCGGCAGAAGATGCACCGCGATCGTGCCGCCCTTCGTCGCGCGCAGCGTATTGACCACCGCGAGCGTGCTCAGGTTTGCGCCGATTGCAAAGACCTGCGGCTCGCCGGCCGATTCTACGAGAGGGTCGTCGCCCGAGCGTTGCGATACTCTTGCAGACTGCGCGGAGGCCCGGCCTTGCTGGTGAGCGCCTCCGCCAGCGCTCGCGCGGTGTCGAGACTCGTCAAACACGCAATGCTCGCTTCGACCGCGGCTCGGCGAATCTTGTAGTCGTCGGAGATTTCACGTGGACCTTTCGCGTCGTTGATGACCAGATCGACGCGGCGCGAGGTGATGAGATCGAGCACGTGCGGCGAGCCGTCGGCAATCTTATTGACCGGTTCGGTTGCAATGCCCGCCTGCTCGAGCGTCGCGCGCGTCCCGGGTGTCGCGACGAGGGTATGCCCGAGATCGGCGTAAGCGCGCAAGACTGGAATCGACTCGTCCTTCTCTTCATCGGCGATCGAGACGAGAATCCGTCCGCCCGTTCCAGGCAATCGCACGCCGGCCGCCACGAATCCCTTGCGCAGTGCCCCGCCGAACGACTCGTCGATTCCCAGCACCTCGCCGGTCGACTTCATCTCCGGTCCGAGAACCGTCTCGACTCCCCGCATCTTCGAGAACGAAAAGACCGGCACTTTGACGACGACGTAGGGAACGTGCGGAATCAAGCCCGTCCCGTACTCCATGTCGCGCAGCCGTTCGCCGAGCGCGATGCGCGTTGCGGCCGCGACCAGATTGATACCCGTGGCCTTTTGAATGATCGGAACCGTGCGGCTCGCGCGCGGATTCGCCTCGATGATGTAGAGGACACCCTGATGCACGACGAACTGAATGTTGATCAGTCCGCGGGTGCGTAACTCGGCGGCGATCGCCGCGGTAACGCCGGCGATACGCCGTTCCATCTCGGCATCGATCGATTGCACCGGATAGACCCCGATCGAATCTCCGGAGTGCACGCCCGCGCGTTCCACGTGCTCGAAGATGCCCGGTATGAGGATGTCCTCGCCATCGAAGGCGGCGTCGACCTCCAGCTCGAGTCCGCGCAGATACTTGTCGACCAGAAGCGGTGCGTCCGGTAGAATCGGAGGCGCGGATTCGGCGTACGCTGCGAGCTGCGCTTCGTTGTAAACGATCTCCATCGCCCGTCCGCCCAAGACGAACGACGGCCGCACGAGCACCGGAAAGCCGAGCTCGCGCGCGATCGCTCGAGCTTCGCGGAAACTGCGAGCCGCTTTTCCTTGCGGCCGAGCAACGCCGAGCCGCGCGAGTGCGGCGTCGAACTCTTCGCGGTTCTCGGCCATGTCGAGCGAGCGGCGATCGCTCCCGACGATCGGCACCCCGCGGCGGGTGAGCTCGCCGGCGAGATTGATCGCCGTCTGCCCGCCGAAGGCGAGCATGACGCCGCATGCGTCGGTCGCGCGATAAACCGCTTCGACCTCGTCGGCGCCCGGCGGTTCGAAGACGAGCGCGTCGGAGATATCGAAGTCGGTCGAGACCGTCTCCGGATTGTTGTTGATAACGACCGGTGACCGGCCCGCCTCCTTGAGCGCCCAGGCCGCGTGCACGCAGCTGTAATCGAACTCGATGCCTTGCCCGATGCGGATCGGCCCGCTTCCGACGACGACGACCGCGTCGCGCGGCGTGGGACGCATTTCGTCGAGCTCGCCTCGCGAGAGATAGTAGTACGGCGATTTGGCCGGGAACTCGGCCGCGGCAGTATCGACCATGCGAAATGCACGCTGCGGCGTAACGTGGCCGTTGCGCGCCGGCGCCCCGTTCGTCAAGCGGGCCAAGCTCGCGGTGCTATAGCCCGACTCCCAAGCATCGGCGAAGTCGCGATCGGTCGGATTTTGCCGCAGCCGCTCTTCGAGCGCAACGAGGCCGGCGAGCTCGAAGAGCCAGAAACGGTCGATCGCGCTGGCGGCGTGAATGCGCTCGATCGCGTCGTCCTGTCCGCTGTGCGCGCGGCGCAGCATCTCGCTAACGGCAAAGAGGCGCTCGTGGGTTGGGCGAGCGATCACCGCTTCGAGCTCGTCGTCGCTCCATTCGGCGAGCATGCCGGTGAGCGTCTCGCGGTTGAGGTCGAGGCCGCGGACGGCTTTGAGCAGTGCGGCACGGAAGGTGCGTCCAATGCCCATCGCCTCGCCGGTCGACTTCATCTGCGTCCCCAGAGCGGTATCGGCGATCGGAAACTTGTCGAACGGCCAGCGCGGAATCTTCACGACGACGTAGTCAAGCGTCGGTTCGTACGCAGCCTTGGTCACGCCGGTGACGGGATTGGGAATCTCGTCGAGCCGCTGGCCCAGCGCTATGCGCGTCGCGATCTTGGCGATCGGGTAGCCGGTGGCCTTAGATGCGAGCGCGGAGCTGCGTGAGACGCGCGGATTGACTTCGATGATGGCGTATTCGCTGCGCTCGGGATGGAGCGCGAACTGAATGTTGCAGCCTCCTTGAACGTCGAGCGCGCGAATGACGTTGATGCTCGCGCTGCGCAGCATTTGGTACTCGTAGTCGGAGAGCGTCTGCGAGGGCGCAACGACGATCGAATCGCCGGTATGGACGCCGACCGGATCGATGTTCTCCATGTTGCAGACCACGATGCAGTTGCCCGCACCGTCCCGCAGGACTTCGTATTCGATCTCTTTCCAGCCCAGCAGCGACGTCTCCAGAAGCGCTTGATGAATCAGGCTCGCGTTGAGGCCGGCATCGAGCGTCTCGCGCAGTTGGAGCTCATCGTAGACGACGCCGCCGCCGGTGCCGGCCAGCGTGTAGGCGGGCCGAACCACTAGCGGATACCCCGCGATCTTGGCGAAGGCGAGCCCCTCGTCGATCGCGGTGACGATCGCGCTCTCCGGTACCGGTTCGCCGATCTCGAGCATCTTGAGTTTGAAGCGCTCGCGGTCTTCGGCGAGCCTGATCGTTTCGATCGGCGTCCCGAGCAGTTCGACGCCGTAACGCTCGAGGACGCCGGCTTCGTCGAGCTCGACCGCGAGATTCAGCCCGGTCTGTCCGCCGAGCGTCGGCAACAACGCATCCGGACGCTCGCGTTCGATGATCTCCTGCAGCGAAGCGACCGTCAACGGCTCGAGATAGACCGCGTCCGCGACCTCGGGGTCGGTCATGATGGTTGCCGGATTCGAGTTGACGAGGAGAACGCGATGGCCTTCCTCGCGCAGCGCACGGCACGCTTGAACTCCGGCGTAATCAAACTCCGCAGCCTGGCCGATGACGATCGGCCCCGACCCGATGACCATGATATTACGCCGAGGCATGCTCGGGCTGAGTCTTTATGGACGTATCGGGTTCTTCCCTCGGGCCGGGCGAAAACGCCACCAGACGTAGGCAAAAACGAGTACGAAGAGCGGGTACATCAACACGCTCGCTTCGGTTCCAAGCACGCCGCCGGTAAGCCATGCCGGTCCCGGAAAGGTTGCGTCGAGCAGATGGTCGACGGGCACATAATTGCCGTTCTTGGTTCCGATGAGAAAGAGCTGCGTGAAATCGAACGCCGTATGCATCCCGACACCGAACCAGAGCGAGCCTGTCTTGAGCACCGTGTAACAGACCAGGATGTTGAACGCGACGAGGCTGACGACGTCGAAGAGATTCTCGCCCGATTTATAAAAGTAGTGGTCGGAAGCAAACGCCAGCGAGAGCAGCGCCGCAGCCGGCCAGAAGCCGACGCCTTTCCAGAGCGTCTGCAGAAGATATCCGCGGTACCACATCTCCTCGGCAATGCCGACGGTAACGTTGGCAATCGCCCAAAACGCGATCGCTTCGAGCAACGTCGCCCGAACGCCTGTCGGACGGGAAGACCGTACGAGTCGACGCGTCGCCCTTCGTAGAGCGCGAAGAGCCCGGTCAAAATCAGTGCGCCGACGAGCAACTCGAACTCGTCGCAGAAAATCGCGGCTGCGGAGAGCTCCGGCGCAAGCCCAAGACGTTTCTCCGCCGCTCCGAAGAGCGGATCGAGCAGATACGGAAAGAGCAGTTGGCGGCCGAGCACGAAGAAGAGAATCGCTCGCCAGATCGGCTGCAACTTGCCGTCGTCGCCCAAGATCAGCCGGCGTACACTCATCGTTCCTGTCCTCATCTTACGGTTGCAGCAGACTCTCCACCCAAGCACCGCCGCTGCGCGTATAGAGCGTGCGTTCGTGCATACGGTTGGGGCGGTTTTGCCAGAACTCGATGAGCGACGGCGTTAGCAAGATAGCCGCCCCAAGAATGGGGACGCGGAACGGTCGTCTCCTTCAAAGCGCTCGCGAAGTGCGGAAAAGCGATCGGCGAGCATCTCGTAGTCTTCGATCGGTTCGCTCTGCTCCGATGCCCACGCGGCGAGTTGATGGCCGCGCGGGCGCGCGTCGAAGTACGCGTCGGATTCGATCCTCGCTCAGCGGCGCGACGGCGCCTTCGATCGCGCGCTTGACGGCCGAGCTTGCGCCAATAGAGTACGGCGGCGGCGTGCGGGTTTTCGGTGAGTTCGCGCCCTTTGCGGCTGAGGTACGACGTGAAAGAATCGCAGACCGCGATCGTCGAGACCGCGCAGGAGCACGAGCCGTGCCGACGGACGCGCTTGCGTATCGGCCGTTGCCAAACACATCGTCGACGGCCTCGAGGCGTTCCAGGCCGCCGGCATCGTCGATCCATCGCGCCAGCTGCGCGAGTCGGATCGTTCACGGATAGCGTCCTAAGTCCGAAGCCGGCGAGAAAGGCCGCGAGCATTCCCAGCGCGCCGGCAACGGCGAAGCCCAGCGAGCGTCGACCGGCTTGCGCTGCAGCGAGGTGATGCGGCCGAGCTGCGCGAGCGCGTCGCGCAGCTGGGTCGCGTTCTCGGCGCGCGCGTAGGCGCCGCCCGAAGCTTGCGCGTAACCGCGCAGCGCGTTCTCGTCAATCGTCGCCTCTTCGTTGGTGCCGGGGATCAGGCCGCCGTTGGGCGTGCCGATGCCGACGGTATAAACCGGAACGTGATGCGCGCCCAGCCACTGCGAGATCTCGTCGGGATCGGTGCCCGAGTTGTTCACGCCGTCGGTAATCAGAATGACGACGCGATGGCCGGCCGGCGGCAAGCATCTGCGCGGCCAGTTTGAGCGCGTCGCCGATTGCCGTCGCGCCGTTGGGCGAGCGGTATCTCGTCGAGCGATGCGATGACCTGCTGGTGATCGGCGCTGAGCGGCTGCGACGACCTCGGCGGTTCCGTCAAACGCAATGATGCCGATCTTTGTACCCGGCGGCGCTCTCGTTGATGAAGGCGCGCGCGGCGGCCTTGGCGGCCTGCGCGCGCGTCGGCGAGACGTCGGTCGACTGCATCGAGCCCGACGTGTCGATGCAGACGAAGACGCTGCCGTCGCGCGCCGGCACCGCCAGCGTCAGGTGCGGCCCGGAAACTGCCAGCACGACGCACCGCGAGCGCGACGATCCAAAGCGCTTGGAGCGGACGCGGAATCCAGCTGCGCGCGGTTTGGCCGCCGTTTCGAAGAAGGCGATGTTGGAATAGGCGAGGTCGCGCGCCGTCGCGCGGCGCGTCAGCCAGTGATAGAGCAGCGCGAAGAGCGTCACCGATTACGACGCCAGCACGAGCAGTCGCGCCGGATGGTCGATGCTCACGCCGCGCAGGCCGAAGGCGGCGGCCAGAGAGGCTGCGCCGTTCTCCTCGTGCAGAATGCCGGTGCGCCAGTTCGCCGCGCCAAAGCGCGCCAGCAGCGCGGCCTCGCGCTCGCGCACCGCCGCCGCGTACGCCGACGCGCTCGCGCGGACCGACGTAGGCGCGCAGCATTCCGCCTTCCGCGCCGCGCAAGCGGACGATGCCGCCCAGCGGTAAGCCCGTCGTACCAGGGATCGCGCGCGACGAGCACGGTGCAATCGAACCGCGCGCCGAGGTCCGCCAAGTCGCGATCGAGCGTGCTAGCCAGGTCGTACCAATCGCCGATCGCCAGCAAGGCCGTTCCACGCGGCAGCGCGGCGCGAGCGGTGCGCAGCGCGCGCCGCGCGTCGAACATCCGCTCGTTGCCGGTGCGCATGCGCAACGGCGTGGCGGGCGCGGCGCTGCAGCGCGGGCGGCGTCACTGCATCGGCCTCGATGCGGATGCAGCGATCCTCACCGCTCGCCGCGCCGAACCAACTCTCGAGCGCCTCGCGCGCCGGCGTCGAGCAGCGGGCGCTGGCGCCCGACGCGCATCGACGGCGACGCGTCGACGATTCCGGCCAGCGTGAGCGCGACGTCTTCGAGCACGACGCGCGTCTGCAGGTCGCCCGAGCGCGCCGTCGCCGCCCAGTCGATGCGGCGCACGTCGTCGCCGGGAACGTAGGCGCGCAGCTCGACGAACTCGTAGCCGTCGCCGCGATAGATCGTCGGCGATCCGGCACCCAGATGTCGCGGACGCCGGCGAGCGCGCAGCAGTGCGTCGCGAATCGTCACGGCGCGGGGAAGGCGGCGATCATCGCCTCGATCGCTCCGGTCCGCGCTGACGCCCTCGGTGGCGAGGCGATAGTTGAAGCCGATGCGATGGCGGAGCGCGTGCGCCGCGATCGGCGCGCACGTCGTCGGGGAGCGCGAAGTCGCGATCGTCGAGCATCGCGCGGCCGCGGGCCAGAAAGGCCAGAGCCAGCGTCGCGCGTGGGCTGGCGCCGTAGTCGATCAACTCCGCGGCGCGAGCGTCGAGCCGGACGTCGCCGACACCGAGACGAACTGGCATCGCGCGTCACGGCGACGAGCTCGACGATGTAGCGTTTAAGCTTCTCGTCGATGTGTACGGCGTGCGCCTGTTCGCGCCAGCGAGCGCACGTCGTCGAGGCTCGCGACGGAGCGCACCGGCTGCGTGTCGGCAACGGCGAAGCGGTCGAGAATGCGCAGCTCTTCGTCGCGCGACGGATAACCGACGTTGACCTTCATCAGGAAGCGATCCATCTGCGCGATCGGGAGCGCGTAGGTGCCCTCCGAGTCGAGCGGATTCATCGTCGCCATGACGACGAACGGATCGGGCAGCGCGTACGTCTGCGGTCCGATCGTCACCTGACGCTCCTGCATCGCTTCGAGCAGCGCCGACTGCACTTTAGCCGGCGCGCGATTGATCTCGTCGGCGAGCACGACGTTGGCGAAGATCGGCCCGAGCACCGTGGCGAAGGCGCTTTCGCGCTGATCGAAGATGCGCGTTCCGACGATGTCGCTGGGCAAGAGGTCGGGCGTGAACTGAATGCGTTTGAACTCGCCCTCCAGCGCCGCGGCCAGCGAGCGGCAGGCCAGCGTTTTGGCTAAACCCGGCGGCCCCTCGAGTAAAACGTGCCCGTTGGCGAGCAGCGCCAGCAGCAGTGCCTCGAGGACGCCCTCTTGACCGACGATCGTCTCGGCGAGTGCCGCGCGCAGATCGGCCGGGCGTGCGAGCCTGTATCATGGGAGCGCCTCCGCGTAGCTGCTCGAGCGCGGCACACGCATCGGCGATGGCAGCACGCAGATCGTCGTCGTAGGTGAAGGCGCTGCGTTCCAGCGCGACCAGCAGCTCGCGCAGGCACCGGATCGTTGGCTTGCGGACGGCGCAGCACGTCGGCCAGCGTTTCGCCCTCCGAGGCGCCGACCATGCGCCACACGGCGCTGCGCACGCGCACCGCGGTAACGCGCGTACGCTCGGCGCGCAGCACGGTCAGCGCATCTTCGATCTCGTGGCGCCGCGAGCGCACTGACGACGACCGGCGGCGGTTCCGGCGGCGCGACCGGAGCCGGCGGCGGAGCGGCATCGGCAGCGGTTTGGGGCGGCGCCGGCGATCAGCACGACCAGACCGACCGACGATCGCAATGCCGACAACCCCGAGCAGCAACCCGCAGCGCGAGTTGCACGCGCCGCGGAGCACCGCTCGGGATCGAGGGCGCGGCCGACGACTGTAAGCGAAGCGCATTGGTGTACCACTGTTTCGGCTTACCGTCGCGGGCGTCGACGGCTTGCAGCGTCGCCGGCGCGATGGCGACCGTCCCCGATGATGCGCGACCACGGTGATCGTCTCGCGATACTGCGTGCCGCGGAGCCGCTCTGCGTCTCGCGTTCGTCACCCAGGAGCTCGAGCTCGGCCAGCATCGGCAGGTCGAGGTTGTCGATGCGCATGACATGTCTCGCGCACGTGCAGCGTCACGATCAGGTGGAACGGCATGTCGACCTGCGGGGCCGTCGTATCGGCCAAAGCACGAACGACTCGACCGTCAGCCGCTGGAGCGACTGCGCGCGCCACGGCGCCGGCGTGGCGAGCCACGCGACGGTCAGCAGCGCTAGGGCTGCGGCAGCTCGTCTAACCATTGCGCAAAGAGGCGGCGCGCATCGAACGGGCCGGGCGCCGCTTCGGGATGAAACTGCACCGCCGACGATCGGCAGCGTGCGATGACGAAAGCCTTCGTTGGTCCCGTCGTTGAGATTGGTCATCGTCGCTTCCAGATCGCCCGGTAACGACTGCGCATCGACCGCGTAGCCGTGATTGTGGGCGGTGACCAGCACCTCGTCGCCGCGCAGATCGTGCACCGGCTGGTTGCCGCCGCGGTGGCCGTACGGAAGTTTATAGGTCGCGCACCGCACGCCAGCGCCAGCAGCTGGTGCCCCAAACAGATGCCGAAGAGCGGTTTGCGCCCGACGAGCTCGCGCAGCAGTCTCGACGTTGCCGGCGAGATCGGTCGGATCGCCGGGACCGGGCGAAATCACGACCGCGGCCGGATCTTGCGCCAGTACCTCGTCGACCGTCGCGTCGTAGGGCAGCACGGTAATCCGCGCGCCGAGCGCTTCGAGCTGACGAAGGATAGCGCGCTTCACGCCGCAGTCGATCAGCGACGATGTGCGCTGCCGCTGCCGGACCGACCGTAGAAGCTTCGCGCGGTGGCGACGCTGGGAACCAGCCGCTCGTGTTCGCCGTGCGCACGTACTCCGCAAGCGTCGCTCGGCGGCCTGCGCGAGTGCCGCATCGCCGACGGCGAGCGCCGCCCAAATCGTTCCGTGCTCGCGCAGCGCGATCGTGATGGCGCGCGTGTCGGCGCCGACAAGCGCCGAACACCTTCTGTCGTCGAGCCAGACCGGCAAGGTCGCATGCGAGATGGTGCGACGGATGATAGGCGATCTGCTTGATGACGGTCGCCGCGACGCAGACGCGCCGATATTGCGCCGCCTCTTCCGGAGATGCCGTAGTTGCCGATCATCGGATAGGTGAACGTCAAGATCTGCCCGGCGTACGACGGATCGGTCAGCGCCTCTTCGTAGCCGGTCATCCCGGTGTAGAAGACCGCCTCGCCGAACGCGATGCCTTCGAAACCGAGCCCGTGACCGTCGAAGCGGCTGCCGTCGGCGAGAAAGAGCGCGGCGGGACTCTCTCGTTCGATCACGTCGCGAACTCCAGCGCGATAGCGCACCTCGCCGCCGACGATCGTCGCGACCACTCTGCGCGGAAGCCGCGCGCCGGTAAACGGCGTGCATTTTCCTTTCGATGCGAAGGCTGCGGGGTCGACGGTCCATTCCCGCTCGGCGAAGATCGTGACGTCGGCCGGCGATCCGATCGCGAGGGTGCCGCCGGGCACGCCCAGGATGCGTGCGGGATTGGTCGAGAGCAGCTCGACGAAACGCGGCAGCGGCAGATCGGGCATCGCCGCAGCATAGGCGCCCACCGCGATCTCCAAGCCGGTGAAGCCGGGCGCGCCTGCTGCACGTCGCCGCTCTTCTCGGCGGTGGTATGCGGCGCGTGATCGCTGGCGAAGGCGTCGATCGTGCCGTCGCAGACGGCGTCGCGCAAGGCCGCACGTCGTACTCGCTGCGCAGCGGCGGATTGACCTTGCTGCGGCGCCGATCCGTCGCGAACTTCGCTGGTAAACGTCAGATGGTGCGGCGTCACTTCGCAGGTTACTCGCGTACTCGCCGCGCGCGCGGCGCGCAGCAGTTCGAGCGCGCGGCGGTCGATAGATGCGCGACGTGCCAGGCCTTCTTCGTCTCGGCCGCGATCGCGAGATCGCGCGCGACGATGGCGTCCTCGGGTTCGCAGTGCGCGATGAACGGCGCGGGCAAATCGCGCGCCTGCAGCGCCGCCTCGCGCATGACGCGCCCGTCTTGCACGGTGTCGCCGTCGTCCGAAAAGGCCACCGCGCCGGCTGCGGAAAGGGCCACGTAATCGCAGAGTTCCACGCCGCGGCGGCCGCGCGTAATGGCTCCGATCGGATAGACCCGACAACGGGCCTCGCGTTCGATCGCCTCGGCCAAGTTCGCGAGCACGTTCGGATCGTCGAGCGCGGGGTGCGTGTTCGGCATGCACGCAACGCTCGTGAAACCGCCGCGCACGGCGGCCTCCGTTCCCGTCGCGATCGTCTCTTTCTCGGGGAAGCCGGGCTCGCGCAGGTGCACGTGCATATCGATGAAGCCCGGGGCGACGATGCTGCCGCGCGCATCGAGCAGCGCTTCGTTACGTGCGGCTCGAGATGCTCGCCGATCTCGGCGACCTTCCCGTCGCGCAGGCGCAGATCAAGCAGCGAATCGAGCGAGGCCGCCGGATCGACGATCCGTCCCCCTTTGATCAAGAGGTCGGGCATCTACGGCTGCCTTGCGTTGACGAGGAGATCGAGAACCGCCATGCGGACCGCGACGCCATGATCACCTGGCGTGCGTACCGCCAGCCGGCGAAGTCGAGGACCGAATCGTCGAGCTCCATGCCGCGATTGTACGGGCCGGGATGCATGACGATCGCGTCCTTGCGCAGGAGTGCCAGGCGCCGCGCGTCGAGCCGGTAGCGCGCGACGTACTCGCGATCGGAGATCGGCATCTCCGCGAAGCGCTCGCGCTGGATCCGCAGCAGCACGACGGCGTCGACCCGCGGCAAGACGGCCTCGAGGTCGCGTTCCACACTGACCCCGTTCCCAGCATAGCTGCCGGGGAGAAACGCCTCGGGTCCGACGAGGACGATCGCGGCACCGAGCCGCGCCAGGCCCCGAATAGTTGAATGCGCGACCCGGCTATGCAGAACGTCGCCGACGATCGCGACCGTCCGGCCGCCGATCGAGCCGAACTCCTCGATCAGCGTGTAGATATCGAGCAGCGCTTGCGTCGGGTGCGCGTGCACGCCGTCACCCGCGTTGATGACGTGGCCGTCGAATGCCTGCGCGATGCGCTGGGGAAAGCCGGGCTCCTGGTGGCGCACGACGACCACGCAGACTCCCATCGCACCGAGCGTAATCGCGGTATCCTCGAGCGTCTCGCCCTTCGTCGCAAGACTCAACTCTTCGGCGCGAGGTTGACGACGTCCGCGCCCAGCCGCATCTCGGCGAGATTGAAAGACGTAAACGTCCGCGTGCTCTCTTCGAAGAACATGTTCGCGCAGGCTTTGCCCGCGAGGAGCGGTCCCGGCTCCTGACGCTCGAACTCTGCCGTCCGCTCGAATATGAAGGCGAGCTCCTCGGCGGTCAGATCGTCGAAGTCGATCAGGCTACGCCGAATCCGCACCGGAGCTTCCCGTAATCGTGATGGCGTCGGTCGCCGCCGGCTCGCGGGAGAGCTCGACCCGCACTCGCTCGTCGGGCGTCGTCGCAATGAAGCGTCCGATGTAATCGGCCTGGATCGGCAGCTCGCGCAGGCCGCGGTCGATCAGTACGCAGAGGCGCACCGCCGCGGGGCGTCCGAGATCGGTAACGGCATCGAGCGCCGACCGTATCGTCCGGCCGGTATAGAGCACGTCGTCGACGATCACGACGAGCCGCTGCTCGAGATCGAGCGGAATCTGCGAATCGGGCAACTCGTGCGTCACTCGGTCGTCGCGATAGAGATTGATGTTCAAGAAGCCCAGCGCCGGCGGACGCCCGCTGATCCGTTCGATCTGCGTGGCGAGCCGCACCGCGAGCGCTTCACCGCCGCGGCGAACGCCGAGCAAAACGAGACCTCGTTCGGCTTGCGCGGGCTCGAGAATCTGATGCGCGAGGCGCGCGACGATCCGGTCGATCTCTGCACCGCGCGCAACCACGCGAGCGGCGGAACTCATGCCGGCTCCTTGAGCGCGTCCAATGCCGCCTCGACTCGAGCGAGATCGTCGCGATAGGCTGCGAGCTTTTCGCGTTCCTTTTCGACGACGCTGGGCGCTGCTTTGGCGACGAAGGCTTCGTTCCCGAGCTTCTTCTCGCCGCGTTCGATTTCAGAGCGCAAGTGCTGGGCCTCCTTGCGGTAACGCTCCGCGAGCAGATCGCGCGGCGCTTGCGCGCCGATCGCCGCCAGCGCCTCGTCGAGGGTCGCGCCCGCAGCAGCGGCGCCTTGAACCGATCCCCCGGCAAGCTGCGCGACGAGTGCGGCCGCCTGCTCCGGAACGTTCTGTGGAATCTCCAGCACGAGGCGCTCGCGGGGATGGAGTCCCATCTCGGCGCGAAGGTTGCGAACCCGCTCGACGGCTCGCTGCACCAACGCGAAGCTCCGGGCATCGTCTTCGAACTGGGGAACCTCGAGCGGATCGGGCCAGTTGGCGGTCACGATCGTTTCGCCGTCGTGGGGAAGGGCGAGCCAGACTTCCTCGCTGATGAAGGGCGCAAAGGGGTGCAGCAGCCGCATGGCGGCGTTCCAAACGTAGGAGAGCACCGCGGCGCGCGTCGCACGGTTCCCTTCGGCCTTGGTCGCTTCGAGATACCAATCGCAGAACTCGTACCACACGAAGCGCCAAATAGTTTCGGTGGCGTTCCCGAAATCGTACTCCGAAAGCAGGCTTCCCATCCGCGCGATCGTCTCGCGGAGACGGGTGAGAATCCAGCGGTCGGGTATGGTCATCGCTGTCGCTACGGGAAGCGTCATCGGCAACGGCAATCCCTCCGGAAGCGAGAGCACGTACCGCGTCGCGTTCCAAATCTTGTTGTTGAAGTTGCGCGCCTCTTCGCAGCGCGACTCCTGATAGCGCAGCTCTTGGCTCTCGAGGCGCATCTGCCGAAGGATCGAGAGACGAAACGCATCGGCACCGTACTTATCGGCGAGATCCGATCGGATCGATTACGTTACCCAACGACTTCGACATCTTCCGCCCGGCGGCGTCGAAGACGAGCGGCGTGATGACCACGTCGCGGAACGGAATCTCTCCGATCACGTGGATGCCGAGCATGACCATGCGCGCGACCCACAGAAAGATGATCTCGCCCCCGGTAACCAGCACTTGCGACGGATACCAGCACTGCAGCTCGAGCGTTTGCTCCGGCCAGCCGAGAATCGAAAACGGCCAGAGGCCGCTGGAGAACCACGTGTCGAGCGTGTCGGGATCGCGCGTCAGCTCGCTCGTTCCGTGCGTCCGTTGCGCGATCTCGCGCGCTTCGTTCTCACTCTCGGCGACGATCTCGGCGCCGTCGGGCGTATACCAGACCGGAAGCTGATGTCCCCACCAGATCTGTCGTGAGACGTTCCAGTCGCGAATGTTCTCGAGCCACTGCTCGTAGGTGCGGCCGTAGCGCTCCGGTACGAAGCGCAGCCGTCCGCTGCGATAGGCTTCCAGCGCCGGCGCCGCCAGCGGTGCGGCTTTGACGAACCACTGCAGCGAGAGCAGCGGCTCGACGACGTCGCCGCTGCGCTCGCTCGTCGCGACCGAATGACGATGCGGCTGCGCGTCGACCAGCAGCTCCGAGCGCGCGTAAATCCTCGACGATCCGCGCGCGCGCTTCGAAGCGGTCGAGGCCTTGCGTATCGGCCCACGTCGACGTCGGTACCGCAGATCCGTGCGTCGAGGGCGATTACCGACGGCATCGCCAGGTCGTGGCGCCGGCCGATTTCGTAGTCGACCGGGTCGTGCGCCGGCGTGACCTTCACGGCGCCCGTGCCGAACTCCGGATCGACCGCTTCGTCGGCGACGATCGGAATCGATCGCTCCAGCAGCGGCGGTACCAGGACGCTGCGGCCGATGAGATTGCGCGTAACGCGCATCCTTCGGATGAACCGCGATCGCGACGTCGCCGAGCATCGTCTCCGGCCGCGTCGTCGCGACCTCGATACCCTCGGCGAGACTCGCCTTGTCGAAGGGATAGCGGACGCGCCAGAGCGTGCCGTCGCGCTCGACGTACTCGAGCTCGGCATCGGAGACCGTCGATTTCGCGGTCGGGTCCCAGTTGATCAGCCGCGTACCGCGGTAGATCAATCCTTCGCGATAGAGCCGAACGAAGACGCGACGGACCGCCGCGGATAGACCTTCGTCCATCGTGAACCGTGAGCGCTGCCAATCGGCGCCGAAACCGAGCCGGCGAAACTGCGCGTCGATCGCGCCGCCGTAGAGACGCGACCACTCCCACGCGCGCTCCACGAAACGTTCGCGCCCTAAATCCTCGCGCCGAATGCCTTCTCGCGCGAGCTCCTTGACGAGCACCGTCTCGGTCGCGATCGCGGCGTGATCGACGCCGGGAAGCCAATCGGCATTATTGCCGAGCATGCGATGGTAGCGCGTCAGCACGTCCATCGGAAGATAGGTCGAGCCGTGGCCCAAGATGCGCGCGCGCCGTCACGTTTGGTGGCGGCATGCAGATGATGAACGGTGGACGCGCGGATCCGGCTCTTCGTGAAAGTAGCCGTTGCGCTCCCAACGCTCGTAGAGGCGCGGCTCGACCGCTTGGGGGTCGTAGTGTTTGGGGAGGTCCATCGGTTCGCCTGCGTTCAGCATCGCTGACGGCCCAGCCTCTCCCTCAGCGCGCGCCGAGCCGAGCGCCAGGTGACGTTCTAAGCGAAAACTGCGACGAGCCCGGACCAGTACAGGATGTGCAACTCGTTCAAAGCTCGCTCGTCCGGGCGAGCGCCGTAGCGGGAGGAGCGCAGGAGGCGCGACGACGAGCGGTTTCGCGGAGAAGGTCACCTGGCGCAAGGCTCAGGCGGGCATGTCCTTCTTTTGCTCGTGGTATACCAGCGTCGGCGACTCCTTCTTCTCGATCACGTCCTTATTGATGACGCACTTCTTGACGCCTTGCAGCGACGGCAGATCGTACATCACCTCGAGCATCGTCTCCTCGAGGATCGAACGCAATCCGCGCGCGCCCGTCTTGCGGCCCTGCGCCTTGGTCGCGATCGCGACCAGCGCCTCTTTCGTGAACTGCAGATCGACGCCGTCCATGTTGAGAATCTTTTGGAACTGTCGCACGAGCGCGTTACGCGGTTCGGTGAGGATTCGCCGCAGCGCGAGCTCGTCGAGCGCGTCGAGGGTTACCACGATCGGCAAACGGCCGATGAACTCCGGGATGAGACCGAAACGAAGCAGATCCTCCGGCATGAGCTGCTGGAGCAGCTTGCCGACGCGAACGTCGCGCTTGCCCTCGGGCTGAGCGCGGAAACCCATATTGTTCGCCGCCACGCGTGATTCAATGATCCGCTCGAGCCCGTCGAAGGCCCCGCCGCAGATGAAGAGCACGTTGGTCGTGTCGATTTGGATGAACTCCTGGTGCGGATGCTTGCGGCCGCCCTGCGGCGGAACGTTCGCGGTCGTGCCCTCGAGAATTTTGAGCAGCGCCTGTTGCACGCCCTCGCCCGAGACGTCCCGCGTGATTGACGGGTTCTCGCTCTTTCGAGCGATCTTGTCGATCTCGTCGATGTAGACGATACCCTTCTCGGCACGCTTCACGTCGTAATCGGCGGCCTGGATCAGCTTGAGGAGAATGTTCTCGACGTCTTCGCCGACGTAACCGGCTTCCGTCAACGAGGTCGCATCGGCCATCGCGAGCGGCACATCGAGAATCTTGGCCAACGTTTGCGGCGAGATAGGTCTTGCCCGATCCTGTCGGTCCGACCAAGAGAATGTTCGACTTCTGCAGCTCGACGTCGTCGGCCGTGCCGCCGGCGTTGATCCGCTTGTAGTGGTTGTACACCGCAACCGCGAGCGACTTCTTCGCGCGCTCCTGGCCGATCACGTACTGGTTGAGAATGTGGTTGATCTCTTTGGGTTTGGGAATGTTGCGGAGGCGCAGGTTCTCGTCGACGTTCTTATAGAGCTCCTCTTCGATGATCTCGTTACAGAGCTCGATGCATTCGTCGCAAATATAAACGCCCGGTACCCGCAATTAGCTTGCGAACCTGCTCCTGCGATTTTCCGCAGAAGCTGCATTTGAGTTGCCCCTTGTCGTCCCCAAACCGAAACATCGGGTCCCGGATTCTCCTCTGCCTATGCCGGTAACGGCAGGCCTTGGCGACTTTCGATAATCTGGTCGATTATCCCGTATTCCTTGGCCTCGGCGGCGGTCATATAGTAATCCCGCTCGATATCCCTCAGGATCTGGTCGATGGGCCTCTTCGTCGTCTCTTCGTATATGCGCGCGACCGTCTGGCGCGTGGCAAGCAGGTCCCGGGCAGCGATTTCCACGTCGGTGGCCTGGCCCCCGATCTGCGAGACCCAGGGTTGGTGGATGACGATCTTCGAGTTTGGAAGGGCGTACCGCTTGCCGGGCGCCCCACCGGTGAGGAGTATCGATCCCATCGAGGCGGCAAAACCCATGCAGATTGTCGCGACGTCTGGCTTAATGAAGCGCATCGCGTCGTACATCGCCAGCCCCGCGGTAACGCTGCCGCCCGGGCTATTGAGATACATGTCGATGTCTTTTTCGGGATCTTCCTTTTCGAGGAAGAGGAGTTGGGCGATGACGAGATTCGCGAGGTGATCGTCGATCGGGCCGCCCACGAAGACGATCCGGTCCTTGAGGAGGCGCGAATAAATATCGTAAGCGCGTTCGCCGCGCGCGGTCTGTTCCACGACCATTGGTACGAGATGTCCCATGTCTCGCTCTAACTACGACGTAACGCCGGTGGTTTCTTGGTCGTCGGTAATAACGGCGTTGTCGACGAGCAAGTCGAGCGTCTTATTTCGAACGATACCGTCCATGATCGAGAGCACGTTGCTCCCGAGGGCCTTTCGAATTCGCGCGACCGGCTGGCCGTAGCGGCGCGCGAGTGCATCGAGCTCCGCGGCCACGTCTGCAGGCGTCGCAGTGACGTTCTCTGCTTTGGCGATGGCCTGGATCAACAGCGAGGCTTTAACCCGCGATTCGGCCTCTGCGTGCAGGGCCGCGCGACGCTCCTCCTCCTCCTTGCCTTCCGCGGGGTCCGCTGCGGCGCTCTCCGCGACGAGGTGCTCGAACTCGCGCTCGACCATCGAGGCCGGAAGCGGAATCTCGTGACTGGCGAGCAGTTGCCCGACGATTGTGTTGGCGACGCCCCGGCGCGAGCGTCCGGTTGCGACGGCCTCGAGCCGGCGTCGCAAATCGTCGCGCAGTTCCGGCAGGCTCTGGTTCTCCGAAACCGCCTTGGCAAAGTCGTCGTCGAGCGCGGGAAGCTCGAGCTCCTTGAGCTCGTGCACCGTCACCCGAAAGGTCGCCGGCTTTCCGGCGAGTTCGGCGGCCGGGTACTCGTCGGGGAAGCGCACCTCGAACTCCTTGGTCTCGCCGGGACGCATTCCGGCGATCCCGGCCGCGAACCCCGGAATGAACCGCCCCTCATCAAGCTCGACCATCTGACCCTGCGCGCTTCCGCCGTCGAACGGCTCGCCGTCGATCGACCCCTGATAATCGAGGGTCGCAATATCCCCGAGCCGGGCCTCCCGCTCGGCCGGGACCAGCGTCGCCCGTTCCCGGGCGAGGGCTTCCAGGCTCCGTTCCACGTCCGCATCGGTCACCACAATCGGCGGCCGGGAGACGACGACGCCTTTGTAGGTGCCAAGACGGATCGCGGGGCGGACCTCCACCGTGGCTTTGAACTTGGTCGGGCGGCCCTGGGCCGATTCTACGACCTCGAGCTTCGGCGGCTCGACCGGCTCGAGATCGTGTTCGCGCAGCGCCTGGGCGTAGACGTCCGGAACGACTTCGTCGACCGCCTCGTTCCTGAGCGTCTCGGTGCCGTACGTCTGCTCGAAGATCTTGCGCGGCACTTTTCCCTTGCGAAAGCCCGGCAGGCGCACGTTACGCACGAGGCGGCGAAAGACGCGCTCCTCGGCGGAGGCGAGCTCCGCTTCACTGAGCGAGAACTCCAGCGCCACTTGCGTCGGAGCGAGTTGGGTCAAGGTTGAAGCGGTCATAAAAAGATTAGCGGAAGACGAGATTCGAACTCGCGACCCTCGCCTTGGCAAGGCGATGCTCTACCACTGAGCTACTTCCGCGGGTGTCGCTCAACATGGAGATTTGTGTGGCCTCGAGACGCTCGTCACTCCGCCGTCCCGGCTGCGTTCCTGCTGCGCTGCCTCCTCGCTTTCGCCCTCCCGGCTTCGCTCGTCGGTCAGAGCCTCCTCAACCACACAAATCTCCATGTCTCGCTCAAAAATATCGTCCGTGGTTTCGACGCGACGCAGACCGCCGCGCGAGCCGCATTATCAAACCATAGAAATGGCTTGGTTGTAAAATCCTTTCGGTGGCGATGGGCGCTACCCGTCTACTCTGGGCAAGCAGAGACTCGAACTCTGACGGGTCGCCCCACTGGAACCTAAATCCAGCGCGTCTGCCAGTTCCGCCACTTGCCCGGCGACCCCCATAGATAGAACGTGCCGGGTGCTTTTCCTCCAAGACGGCCGCATCAGCAATACGTGGC
>CAWGBN010000004.1:0-24488 GCA_963820825.1 Vulcanimicrobiota bacterium | reverse complement strand
TGAGAGTTGCCGTATAGCGTTTTGCTATACGAACAATCTCGTCGGTTGGGGAGGAGATCGCGGAGACGGCCACGGGCGCTGACTTTTCCCTCGTGTTGTGCGCGATGACGAGATCGGCGTACCGCTTGACGTCCTCGGTCGCGTCGCGCAGGCCCTTGATGTCCTCTTTTTTTTGAAGAGCGCGGAGCCTGTCAGCGCTACTGCCTACGTCACCGACGTTCTTCCACATCGATTCCACGAGAAAGTCCCGGAGTTCGCCCTCATATGCCGGGGCGTCGCTCGCATCGAATAGGCCATCTATCTCCCACCGGCCGAACGTTTCAGCCGCTCGACGCATGTCTTCAAGGAGCTGCACGAGGGACCACACATCGAACCCAGGCGCGTAGGGCTCCACGAGGCGCCTTATCGAAGACAAAACTGAGTGCGACGGGGTGCACGGCTGACCGTCGACGCGTTCATGCTTAAGGAGGACAGCACATGAGAACTTCAGACTTTGGGCGCTACGCGCTTGGCATTTGCGTGGCCGTGGCAATGCTCGCAGGGTGCGGCGGTGGGGCCCAGTCACAACTAGCGCCGTCGGGCTCGTTTCAGCAGAGCACTGCGCAGTCGCCCCTCGGCCAACTGCCCGAGGGCCTGGTAACTGCGGCTACGAGCGGCGCCGCGCAGGCCAGCGTGGTGACGGCCACTGCACAGACAGGCTATGTCGGCATTCTGGGGGGAGGGCCGGTTTACAAGCACATCCCGAAAAATATCGAGGAACTCAAAAAGTCAGGGTTCAATGAACTGATCGTCTGGAGCGTCGAGGTCGGCAGCACGGGCGATTTGAACCTGAATGGCGAATTCCCGCTGACATCGGAGGGCGACTATATCGGGAATGAAACATACCCCGATTTCCCCGCCGATCTAAAGAAGATCAAGCGGGGCACGGTCAAGCGCGTCACCCTTAGCATCGGGTCGTCCAACTACGGCGACTGGGAGAATATCAAAGCGCTGGTCGATTCGCAGGGAACCGGACCAGACAGCATTCTCCACAAGGATTTCGCCGCGCTGAAGGCGGCGCTACCGCTCGACGCGATCGATTTCGATGACGAGAACAGCTATGATTCGTCTTCAACGATCAAATTCGCGGTGATGCTGGGTAAGCTTGGCTACAAGGTCACCATGAACCCCTATACCAATTCCGACTACTGGACGTCGGTGGTGTCGCAAATCAACAAAAAACGCGCCGGCACGGTGGATGGCATTCATTTGCAGACCTTTGCTGGGGGGGAAGGCAACAGTCCCTGCTCGGGGTCGAGGTCGAAGATCGGCTGGAATTTTGGCAGCGTGCCGGTTTATCCCGGCGTATCGGACCAACCCTCGGCACCGCCCGATCTGACGCCGGCGGAGGCAAAGACGGCGATGAAGAACTGGCATACGCAATGCGGCATCGCCGGCGGCTGGCTGTGGATTTTCGATCAGATCGCGGGCACCAACCTGGTGCGGAAATACGCCCACGCGATCACCAGCGGCGTCGGCGGAGCGGCACGGTAGTGGCGTTGCGGACCGGCGATTTCTGATTTTAGCGAATCTACGTCGGTAACGGCAGCATCTCCACCCAGAACATCCAAGGTTTCGACGTGGATGAGCCTGTGGCCATAAGAACCTGGGCGATATCGCGTAGCCGTTGCTGGGGTAGTGGCGGGGACGGTAGGAGAACCTCCTACACGCTCCCGCCAGATCAAACGCTCCCTCCGCTTACGCTCTGCCGCCTGTATTTTACGCAGGTTTACGGCGAACCGCGCCTTTCGCTTGGATCCGCGTTTGCCGTCGGCAGCTTCCCGTCGAGCGCGATTTGCAACGGCGGAGTCGCGCCCGTCACCGTAACGGTCTGTTGCTGCGCCGGATGGACGGCGTTCTAACCGAGCATCCTTTTCGCAAAGGGGCCCCGGTCGTCGTAGCAGCGAAAGGGCAAGCAACGTCGTTGTACCTCTAGAGACACTCGATGGAAGGATCGTCTATGAAAGTCTTCTCGTGGCTCGTTTTGGGGCTGCTCGTGACTGCCGGCGCTACGATCGCCGCGATGCAGTCAGCTCCGCTCTTCTTTACGTCCGATGGTCTCCACTGGGTGGCCGCCACCGGTCCTGGAAAGGGCTCTTGGAATGCGGTGATGGTCGGCAACCCGAACTCATCCGGCACGGCAATCATCCGCGTCAAAATGCCCGACGGCTACACAAACAAGCCCCATTACCATTCGCAGGCCGAATATATCACCGTGATCCAAGGAACGCTTTTGTTCGGGACGGGTGATACCATCAACAAGTCTAACGCGCGTGTGCTACCGGCTGGGTCTTTTATTGCAGTTCCAGCAGGCGTCCATCATTGGTCGGTCGCAAAGGGCATTACCATCGAGCAGGTCGGCGGTGAAGGGCCACTGACGAACATTCCAGTCAAGCAAAGTATGTAGTAGGCGGATTAAGAGGTCTGCGAGACCTTCTCGAGCGCTTCGGCGGCGTAGCGTCTGCGCCGCGGTCCTCCCTGCGGCGCATGAAGGAACTCGATTTCGACCTGTGAGTCGGGATGCACGGCCGTAACGATCGCTTCCTCGTCCTCGCCTTTCACGATTACGTGATCACCGAGTCGAATCACGGTGCAACTCCCTAACGTCGTCTATGGCTGGTTCCATGCTTGACTCTTGACCCTCGCTACGACGAGTTCCCCCAGCGATGGCCCGAGTCATCCTGAGCCTGCCGGCTGGCGGCCTTGTCGAAATGAAACTAGCCGCCGGGCGATGACGCGAGACTTACAGAAACACGCTCCTCGGGCAAAGGTCCCATCTCGTAGGTCGGCATTTCAAAATCGTCGCTGACGGTTCGGCCAAGAAAGAAGTCCGAAACCTTTGGCAGACGCATGAGTTTTGTTACTTGATTGCGCGTCCATATTCCAAATGGTGTCCTGGGCACGAACGACGAAGCGAAGCCCTCGGCCGCCTTCTGCTTGCGCTCCACAAAGGGTCGCAATCGCTCCTCATGATTCCTAAACGCCGCGCGGTAGTCGCTTTTTGCGCGCTCTAACTCGCCTGCCAATACGTAAGCCTCAGCCATGGCAATGCCAGTTCCCTCCCCGGCCAAAAGCGACACCGCCGACGCCGCGTCTCCAATTAGCATCACGCGTCCCCTGGACCAGGCGTCCATTCTGATTTGGCTGACGCGATCGAAATAAATTTCCTCGACCTCGTCCATCGCCTTAAGTATTTGCGGACTTTCCCAACCTAGATCCTTATATATGCCGCGCAGCACGGCGCGGATCTCGCGCAGGTTGGAAGGCTCGGGTTCAGTCATGAGCTCGGTGCGAAAAACAAAGAGAAATACCGTACGGTCTCCGCGCAGGGCAATTCTCGCAAACTGTCGACCCGGCGCCGAACGGGCGACGTAGACTAGTTCGTCACGCGGTTTGTACCCATCTACCTGGAAGGATGCCACGCGGTAGCCGAGTTGCTTTTCGAACCTGTCTTCCGGTCCGAACAGGAGGCGCCGCACCCTCGAATGCAACCCGTCGGCTCCGATCACGAGATCGAAATCGCGCGACCCACCGCGCTCCAGCGTCGCTCGCACTTTACTCTCGCTTTCTTCGAGTTTTGAAATGCTATTTTCGAAGAGGCATTCGACGCGGTTCTCAATAGTTCGATAAATCGTCGCCCCCAGGTCTCCGCGCGGCAAACTGGTAAATTTCCCGTTGGTCATTCGTCGAAAAACGTCGGTAGAGAACCCACCTACTTTGCGACCGGTTTCGTCGAGAAGACGCAATTCTTTGAACGAATAGCCGGCGTTCAGCACCTCCGGCAGAATGCCCATTCGCTCGGCGATCGAATAGCCGACGCCCCAAAAATCGACCACATAGCCACCGGTCCGAAAGCGGCGAGCTTTCTCAATCAGCGTGGGTTTGTGGCCGTTACGATAGAGCCAATGGGCAAGCGTCGGGCCTGCAATACCGGCTCCATTGATGGCAATTCTCATGACAGCTAGGGTCTACCCTTGGGCGCCGTTGGTAAACGGTCACCTCGCGCCTCGGTAACCGAACGTATCACGCTCAGGTGCCTGGAGGCGGACGTTCGCATTGCGTTTCGGTGTGACGCGCCAATAGAGCCCGACGAAATTGCGCCGAGGCTGTGCGCAGGCGCTGAGTTTGCGAGCACTTCCTCGTGCGTTAACTCGCTTTCGTTTACCGCCCAAAACGCGCGGGAAGGAGAGAACGATGGTCTCAAAAGCTAATCCGTGCGAGCGCAACGTTGCTGATGCGGTAGCGGAGTTTGGCTCTTTTGCGGTCCAGGCGACTTGGGCGTAAGGGGCCAGGAGGAAGATTAGTTATGCGAGTCTTGGCCGTAGGAGCTAGCGGCGCCATTGGCGGTAGCCTCGTCCCGCAACTTCGTGAACGAGGGCACGACGTGATTGGTAGCGCCCGTTCGTCGGCAAGAGCCAAGACGCTGCGAGCGCTCGGTGCGCAGCCGATCGTGCTCGACGCACTGGATCGCGACGCCGTACGCACGGCAATTGCCGCCAACCAGCCCGATGCAGTCGTCTACGAAGCGACGTCGCTTGCAGAATTACTAGACTTTAGGAACTTCGATCGCAGCTTTGCCCAAACCAACAGATTGAGAACCGAGGGGATCGACATCCTTGTTGCCGCGGCGCGCAACGCGGGAGTGCGCCGGATAGTCGCTCAGAGTTACGCCCCTATTCGCTACGAACGCAAGGGTGGGCCGGTCAAAAGCGAGGACGACCCCCTCGATCCGAGTCCGCCTGCTGCGATGCGCGAGACTGTGGCCGCTCTGGAGCACCTGGATAAGGCGGTCACGGATGCGGGTGGAATCGCACTTCGGTACGGCAGCTTTTATGGCGATCCCCTTGACAAGATTGGTGCTGCGGTTCGCGCTCGTAAGTGGCCGATTGTCGGCGATGGCGGAGGTGTCTCGTCGTGGATTCATGTTGACGACGCCGCCGCCGCAACCGTGCTCGCGCTCGAGCGCAAAGGCCCCGCGATCTACAATATCGCTGACGACGAACCGGCCCCCACGCGCGTATGGTTGCCGGAGCTAGCAAAGATCCTCGGAGCACCGCCGCCCCTTCGCTTCCCTCGCCTACTGGCGCGTCTCCTGGCAGGTGAAGCTCTCGTCGTTATGTCGACCGAGGCGCGCGGCGTTTCGAACGCAAAGGCAAAACGAGAACTCGGCTGGACGCTCAAATACCCGAGTTGGCGACAAGGCTTCGCAGCGACATACGGCGGAGACCATCGCGGTCAAGAAGGGAAAACCCATCGGGTGACGGGCGCAAGCGTTACGAATCGATAGGGCGCGGCGCGGCCAACACGCGCTCCAAAATCGCTGAGGTCGTCGCAAGGCGACTGGTAGGTTCGACTTCATCCGATGTCGTCGAGCAACTTTTGAGCTGTCGCCTGCCCTACTTGATCGTTCGCCGCTTTGTAGTAGCGCAATGCCGTCTCGGCAGACGCCCGCGCTTGTGCCCGGCTCCCGAGCCGAAGCTCGAGCCTTGCCTGCAGCAGATACGCGTCCGCGCTGGACGGGTTCGCTTTCAAGTACGTTTGCACGTCCGTCAAGCCGCCAACGTAGTCGCCGGTGTTCAAACGTGCGTTGGCTCGCCAAAAGTGCGGGAACGAGAGCTGCGGATCGCGCGCGAGTGCCGCGCTGCAATCGGAGATAGCTTCCTCATAGCGGCTCGCCGAGTAGTAGACGAAGCAACGCGTGGAGAAGCTGCTCGCCACCTGCGGCTCCAGCGTGACGGCACGGTTGGCGTCGCGGCTTGCGGCTGCGAGCTGCTTCAAATTGCTGTCCCCGACGCGCGTGACGTTGATTATCGCGCGCTGTCGCAATGCCGAAGCGAGGCTTGGGTCGAGCTCGGCCGCCTTGTCGCAATCGGTCATCGCCGCGTCAATCATTCCGTTCTCCCCTTCTATTCGGCATTTACCGGCGAAGGCGTAAGCGTCGGACGAGTTTGCGGCAATCGCCGAGCCGTAGTCGAAAAGCGCCCACTGCCGATCGTCGATCGTTTCGTACACGCGACCGCGATCGGAGTACGCGCGGGCGTCGTGGGGATTGGCGAGAATCGCGCTTGAATCGGCGGCGAATCGCGGGCCCAAATCCTTCTTGGCAATGGCATCAACGTCGTCGGCCACTACTTGCGCGACCTTCTTGTCTTCATTCGTTGAAAGAAGCGACCAGGCTTTGCGCGAATTCGTCGAAGCATCGCTCCAGTCGCCGGAGTTGAGCTCGATTCTCGCCAGCAGCAGGTAGCCGTCGCCACGACTTGGATTTTGACTTATGTACCGTTGAGCGTCCGGGCGCGCACCGCGATAATCACCCGCGCGCAGCTTCGCATAAGCCAAATAGTAGTAGGTATTCCACTCGTGGGTGTGGGACATGGCGGCGATCGCGGCCTGCCAACTCTGCTGCTGTATCAGCGCCTTGCCAAGCCAAAACGTGCTCCAATAGTCGTTAGGTTTACTTCGCAGCGCTGCGGTGAGATCGGCAACGGCTCCCGGATCGCCGTTCTTTGCTTCGGCCACACCCAGCCAGTAATGCGCGTTGTAGAAACCCTGGCCGGTGCGGTACGCTTGCGCGTCATTCTTTAGGACGTACGCTAGGTCTCGCTCGGCGCCGAGCAAATCGATGCCGCTGATGGCTTTGGCCTGCGCTCTGAAGTAATAAGCATCGTAGTACTTGTTATCGATCTCGATCGCGGCCGTCAAGGCTGCGATGGCGGCGGCATACTCATCTTTGTCGATCTCCGCCCTCCCGAGGCCGATGTACGCAACCGGCTGCGCTGGGGACGATCTATGATAAGCCTTTGCGGCGCGCGTGCAATAGGCGATTGCGGCATCGTAATCTTTCGCCGTGAACTCCAGCTCGCACATATAGCGCAAACTGACCTCTTCGGTCGGGTCGATCGCGAGCGCACGCTGCACGCTGCCCACGGCGCCCGCCCGATAACGATCGCCCCCGGGTAACAGGCTGAGATCGTATTGTACGTCGGCGCGCGAACGCAGCGCGTAGGTCATGTTCGGCGATAGCCGCAGCGCTGTATTGCAGTCCTCGAGCGCTTTCTGGAGCAAGCTCTTTTTCTCGCTCGCCGAGTATTTGTTGGAGGGAGCAACCGCCCGAGCCGCGATCACGTCGCAGAGCGACGCGTCTACGAACGCATCGTTCGGGCTGTGCGCCGATTGGAACTGCTGCTGCGCCCCTGCCAGGTCGCCGGTCACCTCGTTATATACGCCGAGGGCAACGCGAGCGGAGATGTCGTTCGGATGCTCTTGCACGTCCGCCGTGAGCATCCGCTTTCCGGAGGCCTGCGAGTGCGTGAGCTGCTCCTCCCAGAGGATGATCGAGCGTTTGTTCGTCGCCGCCAGCTGGGCGACCGCGGACGTCAGCTTCGAGTTTACCGTGGCGAGCGTCGCTTTTTCCAACATGATCTTCGCACCGGCCTGCGCCAGCTGATTCTTTTGGGCTGTGAGTTTGTCTCTCTGCGCGGCGAGAACGCGCGCTTGCGCGGTCTTGACTTTGATGTTCGCGTCTTTTTGGCCGTTGAGCTGCTGGAGCTGAGTGTTGGCGCGAGAGAGCCTCTCGTTTAAGGTGGCCGCGGCGTCGTTAGCGACCGTCAGTTGGTGGTCCTTTAGGAGCGCCCAGGCCGTGCTGCCGAGCGCGACGAGCGCAAGCACGGCCATGGCGACGGCGGCGATGAGCGTGCGTCGAGCGCGGACTCGCGCGAACTCTTCTTGAACGCGGCGCACCACTTCGTCGCTGCGAGCCTTCTCCGCTACCGCTTCGCGTTCGCGCGCTGCCTGCGCCTCCTGCCGTTGGCGTTCTTGTTGTTTTGCCAGCTCCGCGCGGCTGTCGTCGAAGAGCTTTTCGACGAGTTCATAGCCGCCGCCGTAGCGCTGCGCCCACGTTGCGGTGCGTTTGCGCGAACTCCACCACTCGTATCGCCGCTCGACCTGTTCGAGCGGCAGCGTGACCGTTGCGCCCGCCGAACCCGATTTGACCAGACTCAGGAGTGCGCGATATTCCCACCCGTCCGCGGCCTCGGCCGCGAGCCATCCACTTTCGCGGCGCCCGTCTTCGACGGTGAGCGGGGCGCTGATCTTCATCCAGTTTCTCAGCAGCGCTTCGTGCGCGACGTCCACCTGCGTCTCCGCCGTCAGGGCCGCAGTAGACAAGACGAGGAACGAGCAGTCGTCGGCACTGAAGCGCTCGACGACGCGGCGCAGTTCGGCTTCGGGAATGCCGGTTTCGGCCAATAGTTTTGAAAAGGAAAGCGCGCGGCGCGTCGCTCGTCCGTCGGCATCCGTCTCGCTTAGCGCGCGGAAGACCGCCTCCACCGCCGGCTCGAGCGGCTTGCCGAGCTCCCGCACGATCTCATCGGCATGCTGCGACAGGGCGTGCGCGATGCCGCCGATGGCGTCGTACTCTTTTTCCGCGAGCCGACGCGTTCCATCGAGGAGCACGGCGCACTCCCATAGCCGCAACAGACAGTGCTGCAAGACCGGGAGCTGGTCCATTTCGGCGCCCCCGTCGTTGAGCAGGCGCTCGACCAAGAGCGGCTCTATTTCGGCTTCGCCGAGCGCGATCGGCTTTAAGATGACCTCTTCGCGCTGCTCGCGGTCGAGCGCCGGCACTAAAAACTGCGAACGGCTGACGGCCTCCGGCAACCGCTGAAATTGCGCGCAATCGCCGATGAAGTCCGAGCGCATCGTGATGAGAACGTGAATCGTGCTCGAGTAGCTTCGGGTGGCTTCCAGGAGCCTCTGCACGAAATCGATTGCCTCGTCGCGGCTTCCTTCGTAGCGAAAGAGCTCTTCGAATTGATCGACGACGAGCAAAACCTTTCGGTTCGAAAGCCCGGGAATCTCGGCGACCGCCTTCGATAAGCCGAAGCTCGAGGTCCCGAGCGCGGTCTCGACGTCTTTTACGAGAACGTCCGTCTCGAGATCGGCGCCTGCCGCGAGCGCGACGAGTGCGTCGCGCAGCGCCCGCATCGGATGGTCGCCGGGATGAAACGTAGCCGATCGCCAGATCGGGAGACCCGCTTCGTCAAGCTCCTCCGCCAGCAGTGGCAGCAAACCGGCGCGAACCAAGGATGACTTGCCGCTCCCCGAGCTGCCGACGACTGCGACAAAGCGACTTCGATCGAGGAGCCGGTAGAGCGCGTACGTATGCTTTTCGCGACCGAAAAAGAACTCGCGATCGCGAAAATCAAATGGCCGAAGCCCGGGGAAGGGATGCTCGCGCGAGAGCTCCACTATGCGTCCGTCTCCGGAAAGAGGGGGTTCAGGTCGTCAGGCGACGGCTTTTCGTTCTGCGTGAGATCGAGCACGACGTCGATGGACTCGCGGGGCGGAAACCGTCTGAACGAGGTCTTATCGGCGGCGTTCGGCGGTCCGGTAACGACGCAGCGCTGCAAAAACGGTTTGTCGCGTCCGAGCTCGTGCCAATCCCGCAGCTGATCGCTATTGCTGAATACCCAACCGGGCTTTGCGGCGGCCCACGGAATCAGCACCGCATCGCAGGTCGCCAGTTGTTTCTCATGCCAAGCGTTTGAGGTCTCGTCCCGGTTGTCGAAGATCGTCGGAATCGGCCTCGTGCTGCATTTGTCGAGCGCCTCGGCAATTTCGAGCGCGTAATCGGCATCCTCTTTGGGTGCCCAAACGTACACCTTTGCATTTGGCGCGAGCGCACTGTAATGCCGCAGCTCCGCCTCCGGCCGTTTCGGCGGATGATCCACGAGATGCTTGACGACGAACTCGACGAAGTTGCCGAGCTCGCACCCTTCAATCTTATCGCCGTCGATCGCGCCGAATCGCTTGACCACCTCGAGCGGATCGCGAGGGTTGGCCGCCGCGCCGTTAGCGGCAAGCGCTCGAGGTGCCCAAATGATGCGGCAGAAAGTCGCGCCTTCGGGCGCCGAGGCGGCACGCTCGGCTGCGAGCCGGAGCTGGAGCGGCAGAATAGGCTCCTGCTCTTCGGGCGCCGGGCCGGCCTTTTCGCCGATCAGGTGAATCGAAATCTCGGAATCGCGCAACGCATTCTCGATAAAATCGGCGGCGGTCGAGTCGCTGGGCATTTTTGCGGAGGGATCCGGAACGGCTCGATAGCCGCGCCCTTGCAGCTCCTCGACGAGCCGATCGTAGGCATCCTTCATATCGCTGGCAGGTGCCGCCAAGAAGACGACGCGCTCGTGGCGAGAGAGTGCGTCGGAACGATCCGGCGCCGGATTCTGCGCTGCCTGACGCTTTTCGCTCGATCCCTTGCCGAGCTGCTCTTCCGTTCGCTCGCGCAGGTCGGCCGTCAGCTCGCGGGTGGCCGAATTAAACTCTTTCGATTGCTCGCGCTGGCCTTCGGCGAAGTACTCGTCGTACCAGCCGCGCCGCTCGGCGTGCTCCGCGTGAGAATTTATGGCTTTCTTGAAAGCTGAAGCCGGCATTGTCCTTCAGCAACTCCGGAAGGTCGTCTTCGGAAACGAATTGCTTCGAGACGACGATCAGCCGCTGCTGAAAGGTACTTTTGCTCTCGCGAGAGCGGAAACTCCTAAACGTTTCTAGCTCGCGGTTGCAGTAGGTCGAGGCGACCCAATTGCGAGAGAGGACGATCATCAACGCATCGCACGTCTCGAGCCCCTCGTCAATGATCGGTTTGTACGCGCGACTCTTGCGGATATCGTACAGATCGCGGAAGAACTCGGGAACGGGCGGCCCGTCTACGACAAAGTAGTGGCTGACGCGCCGCATGAGCGCGCTAACGAAACCCTCGCCGCCGCCGTCTATAGGCTTAGCGTCGTCGTTGTGAGCGTACGAGACAAAGACGCGGTAGGGCATGCCGGGCCTCCATTTTCCGGAAAATCCTTAGCCGCCGGGCGCTCAAATCCATCCTAGGAGGCGCGGTTTATATCGTCTGCAGCGAACTCGCAACGAGGAGGGTGCTTCCCTCGGATTTGACCTCGCGATATGAAACGCGAACGCGGGTTCTCCCGATGGTGACGGGAGCCCAGCCCGGGCAGCCGGGCATGGTGCCTTTTGTAAAATCGCCGAAGCCGGCCGTTCCTTGGCAATTAGGCTGATGTCCGTTGATTGCGAAGTTGGAGGCGTTGTCGAACCAGAACCGTACGGGAACGCCGCTGATTTTGATGTAAAATTCGGTGCCTTGATTCCCGCGCCCGACGTGCGTTATAACGCCGTCAGCGTGGTGCACCGCGGAGCCGCCTGCGTAAGCCGGCGACGGGCTCCAGAACGACGAAGCCGCTATAGCACAGAGAACGAGTACAGCTTTCATGGCAAGGCCCTCAAAGACGAGTCTTTTCACAGTTCGTTACCACTTTTGGGGGGAAAAGCGTGCGCGTCAGAGTTGACAGGGCTTCGCGCTGCCCCATCCCAAGCAAAGCTTGTGCCCGATCGAAGTCGGCACGCCATGCTGGGCCATAAGACTCACATTGGTCACGCCGCCGCTGAAGTCGATCTGTTTCCATCGTTCGCCCGAGGTGCGCTTGTACAGCGCATACCCTCCCGATTCCTGATCGTACCAATCGAGCAACGCATAGTCGCCGACCACGTGCACCGCGTCCACGTGTCTGCTCGGAGACTCCCGGTTCGACGCCGCGCGCACGGCGGCGACGTCCGCCTTGGGCCCCACATCTGCAGCGAAGGCCAAACCGGTCGTCAACACGGTCAACGCAACCAACCCACTCACGAACTTTCTCACTCGAGAACCCCTCTCCGGCTACCTCCATAAAGGAAGATCAGCCGAGCGCACTTGTTTGAAATACACGATTTGGCTTCGGTATAAGGGTGAGGCACTCCCGCGGGTCAACTCCGGGGCACCGACTCGCCGGAGCGCCCCGGGTGGCTCGAGCTACGCGGGTACGACCTCGACAACAATGGAGCGACCGTCGCCACGCAACCGCTCGACGTTAGCGCCGGTGCAAGGTCTCGCTCGATTTCATCCAACTTGTAACTCAATGGACGTTCTGCGAAGCTTTGGCGACGATCTTTTGGATAGCCGACGGACCGACCGTACGTTTCTTCGGCATGCCATATCCAACCCGGATGGTGGTGATTAAGCTCTACGACGGATCGCTCTGGATCTATTCACCAGTCGCCGCGACGTTCGAGCAGGCGGTGCGCGTAGAAGAGGTCGGTCCCGTAACCCATCTCGTTTCGCCGACCCCGCTGCACGACTGGCGTTTAAAATTGTGGGCCGACTTCTTCCCGCGCGCGCGGGTCTGGAAAGCCTCGGCGCTCGGTGACGAACCGCCGCCAGCGTGGGAGAGAGAGCATCGACCAAATAGCCTTTCGGGGCAGCGCCGTGCTTTCCGAGATCGAGTTCTTTCATCGTCGATCGCGCACGCTCATTATGGCAGACTTCATTCAAAACTTTCAGCCTATGCCCCGGCGCCCACTGCGTAACGTGCTCCTGCGTTGGGGCGGAATACTGCAGGGCGGCGCGCCACGCGATCTACGCCTTTCTTTCCTCGGAAAGCGCCGTCGTCGCATGGGCCGAGAGTCGCTGCGAGGGATCCTCTCATGGGACTTCGATAAACTCATTGTCGCGCACGGCGATTGTGTCGACACCGATGCAAAAGCATTCGTCGAGCGGTCGTTCCGATGGCTTCGCTCATCGTGAGAAACGTCGGCTTTGGGTTGGTTGTTCCCGCCGCCGCCGCATCGTCGCCGACAGGCTAATCCCGCTTGTCAAACTCCACTAAAGCGTACTGATTGCTCGCGATCGCCGTGGCAAAGGCATCGTCCTCCCGCTGCAGGTCCTTCCGCCAGCCGCCGTTCAGACTCTCGAAAACGCGGCGGACCGTATGGCGGCGCAGCGCGCCCTCCCGCCGTACGGCCACCGTTATGGTGTGCTCCGACCGGTTCGCCAAGAGCAGTACGACGCCGTCGTCGCGAGCGAACGCGATCGTCGCCACGTCATGACCCTCGACGGAGACGTCGTCAGTGACGTCGCGTTCGTAAACTTCGAGCGGTGCGTCGGTCTCGACTGCGCGCGTAGCGAAGAGGCGTTGTCTCCCGTGCCGATGTACCACGAACCACGAGACGGGCTCTCCGCGCAGTGGTACGTTGCGCACCCCGAGCCAGAGCCAATCCGGCGGCAGGTTCGGATGAAGACTCATACCGCGCGGCGACGGCGTTAGGCCGCACGCCCCTTCGATTGCGGCCCAGATGTAACGCGGCGCAAACCACGGCGAGAGCATCATGCCCTCGTTGACGAGCGTTTCGCCGTGTAACCACTCGGAAAACTGACCCGGAACGGTATTGGTCGCTCTGGGATCGCGCGCGTAATGCGCAAAAGTCTGCCGCAGTGCTTCCAGCATGACGTCCGGCGCGAACCGCGATGCGGCGAACGCGTACCAGAACGTCACCGCGACCCACACGCCGCCGAGAAGGCCGTCGCCCTGCGTGGGACCGTACTCGGGCGCGTCGCGGGGTACCGTTCGCACGCCCGCCTCGGTCCAGAAGTCTTGCGCGCGCAGACGTTCCACAATCCGCACGCTGGTTTCCTCGTCGGCGACGCCGAAAATCACCGGGAAAACGAGGTCGGCGCTAATTTCACTGCGCGGACGTCCGTCGACGTCAATGGTGAGATAATACAGACCGTTGTCCGGATTGCGCAAATGCTTTTCGATGGACGCGCGCAGCGCCTTCGCTTCGAGGTCGTAGCGCTTCGCGTCGTCGTCGCGGCCGAGCATTCGTGCGAGCTCCGCGAGTTTCCCCAAAGCCGCGTAGGTCTCGCTGTTGAGCTCCGTGGTCGCACCCGAGATACGGTAATCTTTAATGATGTTGCGCCAACCGACGATTCCGCGAGCGCCGGTCCCATCGGCATCGCACCACACGAGGCCTCGATCGTTGCGGTTTGCCAGGAGCTGCTCGACCGCACGACGAGCGGGCTCATAGAACTCGTGGAGAAAGCCGGAATCGCCGGTCGCAAATGCGTGGTGCCAAACCGCGAGGACGAAGAGGGCCGTGTTGTCGTTCACGTTTAGTCCGTCGTCCGAAGTTTCGCCGGTACGGAGATCGTAGTACTCGACGATCTTTCCGTCGTCTTCTTGCCTGTCGGCAAAACCGCGCAGTAGTTCGCGAGAGAATGATGGATCGAGCCAGTCAGAGCCGTGAACGAACCAGAAGCTATCTCGTCCTACGCAGTTGTTGGAACGCCCGGGATCGTTCGTAAAACCGCGCCCGGTCGGCGTTTCGCGAAGCACGCGCAGCATGTTAGCCTTCGCCCAATATACGCCCCGATCGGCTTCAATGAAAGGAGAAAGCATCTGCGTCAACGCGAGCTTCGAGCGGTAGTACGCCGCCGTACTCCCGAGCGCGTCGCGGCCGGGCGGAAGGGCCGCGGCGGCGGCGTCGATCGAGGCCTCGCCTTCGGCGAGCTCGACGATGGCAAACCAGAGCGTATGTGTCGCGCCCGGGTCGAGCTTCGCTTGCAGGTGAAGTATACCGAGCGGATCCGGGCCCCCGCCGTCGACATTACGTTCAAACGCTCCGTACCACCGTCTGCCGACGACGCGTGCGTGATCCGCCGTCACCGCCCACGACTGGGGCGCCTCGGAGGCCAGCACGGCGCGCGCCGCGCCGGCATCGCGGTCCCAGACGACCAGACCGTGCGCCCGAGACGAAAAGCGGGCGTCGATCCGCTCGGAGGAGGAAAACTTCAATCGGGTCACCGCAACTGTGGCCAGCTCGATGGCGCGGTGCCCCTCGTTGCGCGCGCAAATCAAAACATAGCACGCATCGGGAAGAGTGCCGTCGCCGGGTTCGCCCGCGAGAACGAAGGTCGTACTTTCTACGTGGACGGTGCCGGCGAGCACGTAGCGGTGCACCTGGCGATCGGGCTTCAGCTCGAACGATCCGCGCGGCCCGCGCGCGAGCCGGACGCCGGTCCGCGCGTCCCAGTGATGCACGTCGAACCCGCGCACGAGATCTCTGCCGGAGCGAATGGAGTGCACGTGTTCTATCGCGCCGTTCGCAAGCAGCTTCACGGCGAGCGTCGGTCCGCCGAGCGTCGAGCCGACGGCGAGTGCGTCGGCGGCGACCACGTACGAGCCGTCGGGCTGGAGCAGGGGCGAGGGTCGGCGGCTCACAGGCCCTTTGTGTATCGCATCAGACCGCCGTCAATCACGAACGTTGCACCGGTCACATAGCCGGCAGCGTCGGACGCGAGGTAGCACGCAAGTGCGGCGATTTCATTGGGATCGGCGACGCGCCCCAGCGGAATCTCTTCGAGCAGCTCGGTACGCTCGTGCGGCTTCTGCCGTACTTGGCGATTGATCCGCGTGGCGACCGCCCCGGGGGCGATATCGTTCACGGTGATGCCATACGTCGCCAGCTCGAGGGCGAGAGTGCGCATGAACATGCGGACCCCGCCCTTGCTCGCGCAGTACGCGGAGTTCTTCGGCATGGCCAAATCCTCGTGAACCGAGGAGACGTTGATGATACGACCTCCCCGATTACGCCCGATCATCGCTTGCGCGGCGGCCCGCGCGCAGAGAAATGTGCCGGTCAGATTAACGGCAATAATCCGATTCCACACGGCGAGCGGCATCTCGACGACCGAATGACTCTCCTCGATACCGGCGTTGTTGATCAAAATGTCAATGCCACCGCGGCGCTCGACCGCCGCCCGAACGAGCGCAGAAGCGCCCGCCTCTTGAGCGACGTCCGCTCGTACGAGTTCGCACGTGCCGCCGTCGCGCTCGATCGCGGCACGCACCTCGTCGGCGTGACCGCGCTCGGCTTCGCTCGGGTAGTCGACGAAGACGTGGGCGCCCGATCGCGCGAAGCGAGTCGCGATCGCACTCCCAATGCCCGCCGACGCCCCGGTGACGATTGCCGTCCGGCCGCGAAGATCGACGCGCAAGTCGTCGTTGTGGACGGCGGTCTTGACGTCAGTCGCCATGGGTAGAATTACCTCCGTTATGAGTTGGACGTTTGGAGTGAGTGAGGTCACCACGCTGCCGTGGAGCTTCGAGGAAGACGTCGAGCGGTATGCCGCTCTCGGCGCCGGTGCGATAGAAATCTGGGAGAAAAAGCTGTCGAACGATCCGCGACATCGGCGGGAACAGCTGCGGTTTCCGAGGCGGTGCGGCCTGAAAGTCTCGTCGTTTCAGGCCGACGTACACGCGCTCTTTCCAACGCATATGCAGCCCGAGCCGGCGGCGTTCCAGCAGCGCCTCAAGGCGTTCGCGGAGCTTTTGGAAACGTGCGCTCCGGAGCTGCCCGACACGGCGTTCGTGCTGAATACCGGCATCGCTTCGGGGGGCGACGTCGATAGCGCTTTCGCTCAGACGGTCGAAGGCTACCGGACCCTTGCGGCGCGCGCGCGCGCGCTGGGCGTACGTTTGGCACTGGAGCCGTTGCATCCCATCGCGATGAACGAGGACTCGTTTATTTGGAACCTCGAGGACGCCCTCGATTTGGTGGCGGCGGTCGGCGAACCAGCGCTTGGGATCTGCGCCGACATTTGGAATCTGGCCGGACAAGCAGACCTGCGCAGGCGCTTGGCGCGTTGCGCCGGGCGGATCTTTCTCGTGCAGGTTTCCGACTACCGGCGCCCGCGCTCGTTTCTCGATCGCCTTCCGGTCGGGAAAGGATCGCTCGACTTCGCGCCATTCGTCGCGGGCGTTCGCGAGGCGGCGTACGGCGGACCGTGGATACTGGAGATTTTCTCGGAAAATGTGCCAGACTCGCTTTACGATGGCGATCTGGAAGCGATCGTTACCGAGAGCCGGGAAGCGTTGGACCATTTTCTAGCGTAACGCCCTTTGCAAGCCGATGGACGTTCCTACCGCAATGGCGAGCGCGGCCGCGGCGGCGATGAACGGATGGGTGGTCAGCACGAGTTGCGGGCTCCACCTGCGAGCGCGACTGTCGAAATCGCCATGCGCTCCCCAATCGCCGGGGAGCGGCTCCCACAGGTTGTTTGGACGGTCCGGATCGCTGCTGCCGTCGTACTGCTGCGACGAATAGCCGCTCTTGCCGAGCAACTTGTCCGCGAGGCCGGGGAAGACGCTTTGTACGACGAGCGCGTTGATACTGGAAAGCCCGATCCGCAGTTCGCGCCGATTCGGATGATCGACGAGCCAGCCCACCGCGCGGGCGATAACTTCGGGTTGGAAGATCGGGGGCACCGGCTGCGCCTTGCGCGGAAGCTTTGACTTGCACCACGAGAACTGCGGAGTGTTGACGGCCGGCAGGATCGCCATCGTGATCTTCACCTTACTCCTCTGATGGACGAGCTCGCAGCGGATCGAGTCGGTAAATCCCCGGATGGCGGACTTCGCACCGCAATACGCGGCCTGGAGCGGAATGCTGCGATAGGCCAGCGCCGAGCCGATCTGCACGATCGTACCGCGGTCGCGTGGCAGCATTCGTCTCATCGCGGACATCGTGCCGTGCACGAAGCCGAGATACGACACCTCGGTGATCCGCCGGTACTCCTGCGGCGTTAGATCTTTAAACTCGGCGAATACGTTGGAAAACGCGACGTTCGTCCACACATCGATGGGCCCGAGCTCGCGCTCGACCGTCTCGGCGGCGCGCTCGACCGCCGCGTCGTCGGCGACGTCGGCCGAGACCGCGACGGCTCGACGTCCGAGTTCCTCTACCTCGCGCTGGGCGGCCGCTAACCCCTCCGTGCCGCGTGCGATCAGACCCACGTCGAACCCCATACGGGCGTACTCTCGAACGACGGCCCGGCCGACACCAGCCGACGCACCGGTAACGACGGCGACTCGATTCACGAGCGTTTCCTCCAAATCAGATAGCATGCGGCCGCGGCAAGGCCGGCGACGAATGCGGCGCCGGTCGCGAAGTCTCGCCGCGCGCGCGACCGAACGGCTTCCCTATCGGGCATCGCGAGCAACTCGGGGCGTTCGCCGTCGACCGGTTCTGATTGAAGCGCTAGCCATAGCACGTCAGCGAGATGCAACACTTGACGATCCGTCGTCTGCATGACCTGTTCACGGCACGAGAAGCCGTCGCTGACGACGAGTTGATCTCGTGGCATAGTGCGGACGTGCGGTAGGTACGCGAGCTCGCCCGCTCCCATCGAGACGTCGTAATGCTCCCCGGCCTCGAAGCCGAACGCGCCCGCCATACCGCAACAACCATCGTCGAGCCAGTTCGCCTCGACGCCCATCCGCTCTAAAATATTCGCGTCGCCGGCCGTCCCCAATACCGACTTGTGATGGCAGTGCGCGTGGACCGTGGCGCGCTTTTCGAGGCGCGGCGGCTGCCACGCGGCGTCTCGAGCTAGGAAATCGCCGAACATCATCACCTGGTCGCTCAAGCGGCGAGCGTCACGATCGTTGGGATAGAGGTTGAGCAGTTCGTCCTTGAATACGGTGACGCACGAGGGCTCGAGGCCGACGATCGTCGTGCCCGCCTCGATTTCGGGCCGCAGCACCTCCATGATCTGGCGGAGCATCGTCTTGCCGAGCTCGAGCATGCCGTAGTCGTAGAGGGGACGCCCACAGCAGAGGGTGCGCTCGGAGATGACGACGTCGTAACCGGCGGCCTCCAAGACCTCCAGCGCGTGCCGTGCGGTCTCGGCGTGGAAGTAGTTATTGAAAGTGTCTGTCCACAGAAGGACGCGCTTTTTGCCGGCGTTGGGGCGTGACGTCGCGCGGTGCCTACGATACCAGTCGCGGAATGAGAGGGCCGAGAGCGGAGGTATGTGCCGTTGCGGAGCCATGCGAACGACGGCCTTGGCCAAGACATCGAAAGGGGGCGTCTGGGTAATGGCGTTTGCGAGTCGCACGACGCGTGAGCCGAGACGCGCCCACCAAGGGATCAAGCCAAAAGCGTACGCCCAAACCGGCCGCAGACGCCCCTTGTAATAGTGGGAAAGAAACTCCGCCTTGTACGTCGCCATGTCGACGTTCACCGGGCACTCGCCCTTACAGCCCTTGCACGCGAGACAGAGGTCGAGCGCCTCGAACACCGCGTCCGACTTCCAGCCATCCTTCAGCGGCGCGCCCTCCAACATTTCGAAAAGCAGGCGCGCACGCCCGCGCGTCGCGTGCTTCTCTTCGCGCGTCACCCGGTACGACGGGCACATCGTTCCGCTCTCGTGCCTGCGGCATTTACCGACGCCGACGCAGCGATTGGCCGCATACGCGAACGATCCGCGATCGCTTGGCTGAAAGCTGAAGGTCGTGTCCAACTGCGGCGGGCGGTAGAAAGGACCTTCGCGCAGGTTTTTATCGATTGCGTACGCGTCGACGACCTTGCCCGGATTCATCCTGCCCTCCGGATCCCAGACGCGTTTGAAACCGCGGAATGCCTCGACGATCGTTTCGCCGTACATGATCGGGAGAAACTCGCCGCGCGCTTGACCGTCGCCGTGCTCTCCCGAAAGCGATCCGCCGGTAACGACGGATCATCCGCGACGCCTCGTTCATAAACGAGCGCCAGCGCTCGACGCCCTGGGCCGTGCCGAGTTCGAACGAGACCCGGCAGTGGATGCAGCCTTGCCCGAAATGTCCGTACAGCGCGGCCTTGTAGCCGTACTTGTCGTAAAGCGCTCGCAATTCGCGCAAATACTCGCCGACTCGATCCGGCGGAACCGCCGAATCCTCCCAGCCCGGATGGAATGCGGGTTCGTTCGGCACCTTCGCGGTCGCACCGAGCCCCGACTCGCGCACCTCCCAGAGTTCTTTCTGCTCCGCTTCGTTGACGATCAGCCGTGAATCCGATCGCGCCGTTGGCGAGCAAATCAACCTCGCACGCCTTCGCCATCGGCGATCGCTCCGTCGAGATCGTCGACGAGGCCGAACTCGCACATCAGCCAGCCCTTGGCGCGGTTGTTCGCCGACGGCAGCAGCCATTCGTCATTGGTGTGAAAGTGCTTGAGCTGCATGTAATCCAGCAAGCGGTCATCCATGCCTTCGAGCGCGATCGGTTTGTGCCCGTTTACCCGCGGCACGGCGTCGCCGGCCTGATAGACGTCCTCGAACGCGAGCGCCAGGACACAACGCTTGTTGGGGATTCTCGATGAACTTAACCTTGGCCGAGAGCACGATGACGCACGTGCACTCCGTGCCTACGAGCGAACGCGCGACGTTGAATCCGTGCGACGGCAGCAGTTCTTCGAGCGGATATCCCGAGACGCGTCGCGGGATGTCCGGAAAACGCTCGTGGATCTCGCTTGCGTACCGGTCACGGATGCGCTCGTAATCCGCAATAGATCTCGCCAATCCGGTCGTCGCGCGCGCAGAACGTTTCGAGCTGCTCGGCGGACGTCGGGCCGACGCTCAGCGCAGGCCGTCGTAGGTGAGAACGTCGAGCTCGAAAACGTTTTCCTCGGTCTTTGCCCGCCATTTGCGCGTGCATGCCGCACGAGTTGTTGCCGATCATGCCGCCGAGCGTATTGTGGGTATGCGTCGCGGGATCGGGCCCGTACGTGAGGCCGTACTTGCCGGCCGCCTTGCGCAGGTCGTCGAGCACCACTCCCGGCTGCACGCGCGCCCATCGCTCGACCGCATTGATCTCGAGAATCCGATTGAGATACTTGCGAGAAGTCGATCACCACGGCGACGTTACAGCACTCGCCCGCGAGGGACGTGCCGCCGCCACGTGCCAGGATCGGCGCGCCGTGCCGCCGCGCGATCTCGACCGTGCGCAATGACGTCGTCGCTCGGTCTTCGGAACGACGACGCCAATCGGAATCTGCCGATAGTTCGAGGCGTCCGTCGCGTACAACGCCCGCGACCCGTCGTCGAAGCGAACCTCGCCTTCGATGCGATCGGTCAGCTCCGCGCACAACGACGCGACATTTCCGTGCCATTCGCCCAGTTGATCGCGGCGAATGCCGGGCGGCGGTCGCTCGCGCTCGACGCGCTTCACCGTGCGTTCCTCAACGTAGCCGATGAGATCGATCATTACCGGTCGTTAGACCTCGTACTTTCGTGCATCCGCGCGCTTGAAGGTCAGCCCGTGGCCCGGCCGCGTTCGGTCCGGGCGCAAACGGCCGGCTACAGGCGAAACGAAGCCATCGAAGAGCATTTGCTCGATGCGCGCGTGATCGTAGAAGTATTCCATGTGCCGCACCCGCAGCGCGGCGGCTGCGGCGTGGAGGTGCAGCATCGGCGAGCAATGCGTCGAGAGCGGCTTGCGGGCCGCCTCGCAGAACCCGTCGATCGCCAGAAATCCCGTGTATCCGCCGCACCTCGTCGCATCGGCTTGCAATACGTCGACGGCGTCGGCAACCGATGGCGCGCCGGACGTGTCCGTGAGGTACTCGCCCGAACTGATCGCCATGCCGGGCGGCGCGTGTTCGCGCACCCGCGCGGTGCCACGGAGATCGCGATGGTCGACGGGCTGCTCGAACCACGTCACGCCGCTGTCTGCAAAACGCCGTGCGATCCCGATCGCTTGCTCGACGCTGTATCCGCCGTTGCCGTCGACGAACAGATCGACGTCCGGTCCGATTGCGGCGCGCGCCGCATCGACGCGATCGGGATCGGCCGCCGGATCGCGCCCGACCTTCATCTTCACCGCGCGCATGCCCTCGGAGACCCAGCCGCCGAGCTGCTCGCGAAGCGTCGCGAGATCGTAGGACGTAAAACCGCCGCTGCCGTAGACCGTCACGTCGTCGCGAACCCGGCCCAGCAGGTCGCAGAGCGGCACGTCGAAAAGGCGCGCGTGCAAATCCCAAAGCGCGACGTCGATCGCGGAGATCGCGTAGGACGCAATCCCGGAACGGCCGTCGTTGCGAACCACCGCGTTCAGCTTCTGCCAAATCTCGCGCACGGCGAGCGGATCCTCACGCTCGACGACGGAACGCAGCTTTTCGTCGATCAGCGTCGCTGCGGCGCGCGATCCATACGTCCAGCCGGTTCCCGTACGCGCCCCGCACTCGATCTCGACCAGCACCATCGTCGTCGCGTCCCAGACGGCCGTACCGTCGGACTCCGGCCCGACGCTCGGTCGGAATGCGATACGCGGCAAGCTTAACTTGCGCTCCGCTCTTTCGAGCGGTCCTCAGACGGTGCCGGTGCGATCACTGCGCGTCCCCACCGCCGCGATGCGTCGGGAACATGCCGGCGAGAATGCCTTTGACCGACTGGACGATCATTGGCCCCTCGTCCGGATCGCCTTTAAGCGCCGTGCTGGCGAACGTCTTCGCGAGTTCCGGCGTCACGTGCGGCGGCAGCATCGCGATCTCCGCATCGGTGACGAACTCCAGAGCCGTTGGCCGATCGGCGGCAAACGCGGCATCCCAGGCCGCGCCGACGTCGCGCGGATCGTCGACGCGAATTCCTTGGAAGCCGAAGAGCTGCGCGTACTGCGCGTAGGGAAAACCTGGCAGATCCTGCGATGCCGGATACTTCGGGACGCCCGTCTCGATGCGCATCTCCCAGGTCACCTGATTGAGATCGTCGTTATTGGCGACGCAGAAAATCGAGCCGCGGATCGCTCCAGCGCTGCCAGTACCGCTTCACCGTGATGAGATCGTTCATACCGTTCATCTGCATCGCGCCGTCGCCGGTCAGTGCGATCGCAACGCGCTCCGGAAACGCGAACTTCGCCGCGATTGCGTACGGCACGGCCGAGCCCATCGTCGCAAGTCCGCCCGAGAGCGAGAACTTCATGCCGTTGCGCACGTGCAGGCGACGAGCGGCCCAATTCGTCGACGTGCCGGCATCGGCCGTCACGATCGCGCCGGCGGAATACGCGCGTCGAGCGCGTCGAAAACGAGCGCCGGGTTGATCGGATTTCCCTCCACTTGCGCCCGGCTATCCATCACGTCGTCGTACTGTTCTGCGATCCTTGGCGAGCTTTTCGCGCCAAGACGTATCCGACTTGCGTTCGAGATACGGCAGCAACGCCGCAAGCGTGCTGCGTGCGTCGCCCTGTAGATTCACCTCAGTGGCAAAGCGGATGCCGAGGCGCTCGCCGGCGACGTCGATCTGAACGCCGCGAGCGGAGCCCTCTTTCGGCAAAAACTGCGAGTACGGGTAGTTCGTTCCGACCATCAGGAGCGTATCGCAGCCTTGCATCATGTCGCTCGAAGCGCGCGTGCCGAGCAGGCCGAGCGTTCCCGTCACCCATGGAAGATCGTCCGGCAACACCGCCTTTCCCAGCAGTGCCTTCGCACATCCCGCCTGCAGCGCGTCCGCCACGGCGATCAGCTCGCTCTCCGCGCCGAACGCGCCTGCGCCCGCGAGGATCGCCACCTTTTCGCCCGCATTGAGCACCTGGGCCGCGCGCTGCAAGTCCCGCTCGTACGGAAGTATCCGCGCGGGTGCCATTCCGGTCGACGACATCGTGAAGTTCATCTTGTGCGGAGGATGAGGCACCGCATCGTCTTCTTGGATGTCCTTTGGAAAGATAAGCGCCGTCACGGTTTTAGCCGCCAGTGCCGCCCGCACGGCGCGATCGATGCAATGGCGTGCGGCAGCGGGCGCCGTAATCGTCGCAAGGTACTCGCTCGCGACATCCTTGAAGAGATTCTGGAGATCGACTTCCTGCTGGTACTCACTGCCCATCGCGGACATTGCCGCCTGCCCGGCGATCGCCAGTACCGGCACGTGATCGCCCTTGGCATCGTAGAGGCCGTTAAGCAAATGGATAGCGCCCGGCCCCGACGTCGCCAGGCACACACCCAACTCGCCCGTGAACTTTGCATGCGCGGTCGCCATGAATGCCGCCTGTTCTTCGTGACGGACCTGGATAAAATCGATGCCTCCATCGTCCGCGCTTCTTCTGAAAGCGATCGATCGCAGCGATGATTCCGTTGATGCCATCGCCCGGATACCCGTAAATACGTCGCACGCCCCATGCAGCAAGACGCTCGATCAAAAAATCACCAACCGTGGGCACGAATTACTCCTCCTTACTGACTATGCGCGGGATAGGCGACCGTCGTGACGAGCGCGTTCTTATCTTGGCGCGAGTCAAGCCGCGTGTGCTGCACAACAATCGGCACGTCGGAAACAATGACGCTGGCGTAATCCGTACCTCGCGGAATGGGCGCTGGATCGGCGAGGTCGTTGAATCGCTGATGGAGCGTCCGGCGTGCGGGCACCGTTACTCGGTAGGGACCGACCGGCTCTCTGTCCTTAAAAAATACCGTGATCTCGACATGCGCGTCGTCGTCCGACGCGTTAAGCATGCAGGCCGTTTCATGGCTTGTGAATTCGGGTTCGGGCCCGTTGCTCCACGCCGGGATGTAACCCTCGGCGATGATCCAGACCTTTTCCCCAAACGCGCGCGAGCTCACTTACCGGGTTATACCCGCCGCTAATGTTTCCGACGCATCGTGAGGAACGCGAGCGCTTGCAAGCTCCAACGCGCCATGCGCCTAGGGCTTGCCTATCAGGATTCCTGACGGACGCAGAATCGTTGCGCGGGGCGCTCAGAATTTTCCGGCGCCCAAACGACAAGAACCGAGCACCAGTTTGGAAGAATGCCGGAGGTGTGGCCGGCTCCAT
>CAWGBN010000003.1:0-124875 GCA_963820825.1 Vulcanimicrobiota bacterium | reverse complement strand
CATGCGGACGATGCAGGCGTCCGCCAGATCCATGTCGCGGTCCGCGTGCTTCTTCAGCAGGGCCAGCACGCTGGCCGCTTGCGCCGACAGGTCGAACGTCAGCACGATCTCACCGGCCCGCACCATCTCCACGATCGCGGCTGGCTGTCCCGTCATGGCCGCCGCCTCCGCGAGGGCCTCGGGGCAGGAGCAGAACGGAGGACCGAGACGGTCGAGCGTGGAGCACGCCCACTTGTGGTACCGGTCGTCGCGATTCAGGGCGGCGATGAGCGGACCCGCGTCGAGGATGTGCTTCATGCCCGTCGCCGCGTCCAGGCGCGTCGATAGGCCTTGTTGGTGCTCAGGTCCGCCGGCCCGCCGCACGTGCCGAAGTACTGCGACATGACGCGCAGCTTTCCTTCCTGCTGCAGGAGGGCCTCGAGCGCCCGGCGTGCGATTTGCCCTTTGGCCAGGCCCGACTGCTTCGCTTCCTTCTCCAGGGCCTGCGCCAGTCGATCCCCGAGCCGAGCGCCATCGCCGGCTCGGGGCACGCCACCATGGCCCCTGCCAGCCCTGCGAAAGGGTGAGCGGCCCGTCGTTCTCGACGGCGTAGGAGCCCGCGAGCCGGTTGCAGCCCGGAAGCGACGGCTTCAGGAAGAGCGACGGCCCCGGTCGATCCGTGCTGGAGGGGGCGTCCACGGGGATACAGCTACGGGTCCTCCAGCGAGAGCTGGCGAACGCCGCTCGCGGTCGGCCGCGCGGTATAGGCGAGGCGAGATCCGTCCGGCGACCAGCGCGGAACCGCGACGTCGGCGCCCCGGACCACGATCGTGGAACGTCCGGAACGGAGATCGACGATCGCAAGATTATTTATGTCGGCCGCGTGCGCGAGATCTTGCGTGATCGCAATCAGCGCGACGCGCGTTCGATTCGGAGCGATCGCCGGCTCTTCCAAGTCGACGATTCGGGCCATGTCGCCAATCTGAAGGACTGCGGCCAAGAGCAAGCTAGGCATTTCGGCCCGGTTCGGGCCGGGAAGCAGCCACTCTTTCGGCGCGAGGCGTGTCTTGGAGGACGATGCCGAGGGATTTCCATCCGCTCGTTGGCGAGTGGTTCTCGTCGACGTTTGGGGCGATGACCGAGCCGCAGGCGCAGGGCTGGCCGGCCATCCGCGCCGGCCAAGACGTCTTGATATCGGCGCCGACCGGTTCGGGGAAGACGCTGGCAGCCTTCACGCTGACCCTCGACGATCTCGTGCGCCGGGCGAGCGCGGGAACACTCACGGACCAAACGCTCGCGGTCTACGTCTCCCCGCTCAAGGCGCTGACCAACGACGTGCGCGAGAATCTCGAGAAGCCGCTGGCGGCGCTGCTCGCGCTGGCGAACGACCGGCTCGCGTCCCTGATGCCGATCCGCACCGCCGTTCGAACCGGAGATACGACGCCGGCGCAGCGCCAGCAAATGCTTCGGAAACCGCCGCACGTCTTGGTGACGACGCCCGAGTCGCTCTATATTCTGCTGACGGCCGAGAAGTCGCGTCGCCTCTTTGCCGGCGTGACGACCGTCATCGTCGACGAGATTCACGCAATCGCTGCCGACAAGCGCGGCGCGCACCTCGCGCTGACGCTCGCGCGCCTCGACGATTTGGTGCGCCGCGAAGGCGGAGAGCGGCCCCAACGCATCGGTCTCTCCGCGACGGTGCGCCCCATCGAAGAGGTGGCGCGGTTCCTCAGCCCGGGCGCGACGATCGTCAACATCGGCCATCGCCGCGAGATGGAGCTTTCGGTTTGCGTTCCGGCCGACGAACTCGGCCCCGTCGCCAGCAAGGAGATGTGGGGCGACATCTACGATCGCGTCGCCGAGCAAATCCAAGCGCACCGCACGACGCTGATCTTCGTCGGAACCCGCCGCATGAGCGAGCGCGTCGCCTTCGCGCTCAACGAGCGTCTCGGCGACGGATTCGTCATGCCGCATCACGGCAGTCTCTCGCGCGAGACGCGATTCGACGTGGAACGCCGGTTGCGCGCCGGCGAGCTGCGCGCGGTGGTTGCGACTGCTTCGCTCGAGCTCGGCATCGATATCGGCTCGGTCGATCTCGTGGTGCAGCTCGGTTCGCCGCGCGCAATTGCCGTCGCGCTGCAGCGCATCGGCCGCTCGGGACACTGGGTCGGCGCGAAGCCGAAGGGCATTCTCTACGTGACGACCCGCGACGAGCTCCTCGAGTGCGGCGCGCTCGTGCGCGCGATCCGCGCGGGCGGTCTCGATGCGCTGCGGATCCCCGAGGCACCGCTCGACATTCTCGCGCAGCAGATCGTGGCCGCCTGCGCGCAGCACGAATGGCCGGTAGAAGCGCTCTACGATTTGATTCGGTCGGCCTATCCCTACCGGCAGCTCGCGCGCAGCGACTTCGACGACGTGGTGACGATGCTCGCCGACGGCGTCGCGACCTCACGCGGACGCAGTGGAACGTTCCTGCATTACGATCGCGTCAACGGCCGCCTGCGCGCACGGCGTGGCGCGCGGCTCGCTGCGATTACCTGCGGCGGCGCGATCCCCGACACCGCGAACTACAACGTCGTCGTCGAGCCCGAGGGGCACGTCATCGGCACCCTCGACGAGGATTTCGCGATCGAGAGCATGGCCGGCGACATCTTTCTGCTCGGCACGAACTCGTGGAAGATCCGGCGCGTCGAAGCCGGCGTCGTACGCGTCGAAGACGCGCACGGCGCGCCGCCGTCGATTCCGTTTTGGAACGGCGAGGGTCTCGGACGCACCATCGAGCTTTCGCGCGAGGTCTGCGCGGTGCGCACCGCAATCGACGAGCGCGATGACGCGGCGGCCTACGCATGGCTGGAGACCCAGTGCGCGCTCGACCGCGCCGGCGCCGAACAGGCAGTGGCGTACGTCCGGGCCGGAAAGGCGATGCTCGGCATCGTGCCGACCGATCGAACGATCGTTGCCGAGCGTTTCTTCGACGAAGGCGGAGGAATGCAGTTGATTCTGCACACGCCGTTTGGCGCGCGCATCAACCGCGCGTGGGGACTCGCGCTGCGCAAGAAATTCTGCCGTTCCTTCAATCTCGAGCTCCAGGCGGCCGCAACCGACAACGGCTTCGTCCTCTCGCTGAGCGATCAGCACGCATTTCCGCTCGATGCCGTCTTCGAGTTCGTGAAATCGCCGAGCGCCGAGACGACGCTGACGCAGGCACTCCTTCCGGCACCGATGTTCGCGGCTCGCTGGCGCTGGAACGCCTCGCGAGCACTCGCGATCTTGCGCTTCAGCGGCGGGCGCAAGGTGCCGCCGCAGATTCTGCGGATGCGCGCCGACGATCTGCTTGCAGCCGTCTTCCCGGATCAAGCGGCCTGTCCCGAGAATCTCACCGGACCGATTCGCATTCCGGATCACGTCTTGGTGCGCGAGACGATCGGCAACTGTCTTCGCGAAGCGATGGATCTCGACGGACTGCTCGAGGTGTTGCGTTCGGTTGAGACTGGTGCCATGCGCACCGTCGCAATCGATACGCCCGAGCCGTCGGTCTTCTGCCACGAGATCCTCAACGCGAATCCCTACGCCTATCTCGACGACGCACCGCTCGAGGAGCGGCGCGCGCGCGCCGTGCAGCTGCGTCGTACGCTGCGCGACGACGTCGACGGCGCCGGTGTCCTCGATCGAGCGGCAATTGCCGAGGTCGCCGCCGAATCGTGGCCGGTCGTTCGCGACGCCGACGAGCTCCACGATGCGTTGACATCGTTGATCGTACTGCCGCCGGTCGCGGCCTGGAGCGCGTGGTTCGACGAACTCGTCGCGGATCGCCGGGCCCTTCGACTCCGCTGCGGGCAAGCTACGTCGAGTGACGAGCTGTGGAGCTGTACCGAGCGCGCCGAGCTCGCGCGGGCGGCGTACGGCGTGGCATCCGAAGAGCGCGATCTTGCGGTCACCGAGATTCTGCGCGGCTGGCTCGAATCGAGCGGCCCGCAGAGCGTCGCGCAGCTCGCCGAGCGGCTGCGCATCGATGCCGGCGCGATCGAAGCCGCGCTGCTTCGGCTCGAAGCACAAGGGCAAGTCTTACGCGGACGTTTCACCGATTCGAAGGCGGCGGAGGAGGAGTGGTGCAACCGGCGCGTGCTCGCGCGAATCCATCGCCTGACGATCGGAACCTTGCGGCGCGAGATCGAGCCCGTCACCGCCGCGGCGTACGCGGCGTTCCTGCAGCGCTGGCAGCACGTCGCGGCGGCGTCGCGACTGCACGGCATCGACGGGACGCTGCAGATCGTTCGCCAGCTCGAAGGGATCGAGATCCCCGCGTTCGCCTGGGAGTCGCAGATTCTGCCGGCGCGCGTCGCCGGGTACCGGCCCGAGCTGCTCGACCGCCTCTGCTACGCGGGCGACGTGATGTGGGGCCGGCTGACGCCGCATCCGTCACTCGAGCCGGGCTTCGCGCCGGAACGGACGCGCGTGCGGCCGACGCGCCTCGCGCCGATCGCGCTCTTTCTGCGCGCGAACGCCGACGAGCTGATCGCGCGGCGCCGGAGCGACCCGGCCGCGCTTTCGCACGCGGCGCTCGAGGTTCTCGAACAGATCGAGCTGATGCGCGCGCCGTTCTTCGCCGAAATCGCTCGCGCGACGAAACGTCTGCCGAGCGAGATCGAAGAGGCGCTCTGGCAACTCGTCGCCGCCGGATTGGTGACGGCCGACGGCTTCGATGCGCTGCGGTCGCTGAGCGACCCGAAGCGTCGGTTAGGTGAGAAGGGGTTACGTGCGCGGCCGCGCGCCTCGAGCGGTCGCTGGACGCTCTTGCAGGCGGAGACGGCGCGCGTCGATCGTGAAGCCTTCGCGCGTCGTCTGCTCGCGCGGTGGGGCGTCGTCTTCCGCGACGTCATCGCGCGAGAGAGTCTCGCGCCGCCGTGGCGGGATCTGCTCGCGATCTTCCGGCGAATGGAATCGCGCGGCGAAATTCGCGGCGGGCGTTTCGTTGCGGGATTCGTCGGCGAACAGTTCGCGCTTCCCGAGGCGATCGACGCGTTGCGAGCCGTGCGGCGTGCCGGCGCGGATCGCGAGCCCGTGAATCTCGGGCCCTACGATCCGCTCAATCTCGCCGGAATCGTTCTACCCGGCGCGGTCGCTTAGCACTGCGTGCCGGTCTGCTGTCCGGAATAGACCTCGATCACGCCGCTGGCTTTGCCCGGAATCGACGCCCCTTCAAGTAACGTTCCGATCCCGCCGATGACGCCGCCGTATTTGCCTTTTGTGGCGGTCGCGTAACACGGACCGAAGTCGATCGGGAAGCCGTCGAAAACGGCCTGGCCGTAGGCCGTATATGGCTTGCCGGCAACGATGCTCTTCGACGTGAGGCCGCCACCCGCGGGAGCCTTTGCGCCGAAGGCGGTCCCTCCCGAAATGGCGAGCTGAAGATAGAACATCGCAGTGCCTTGACCGAGCTCCGGCATCTTGTCGTAATTCTTGGTGCTGCTTATTAGCGCCAACTTCACCGACGGATTCGCGGGCGGATAGGTAACGTTGCCGCCGAATCCGCCGAATTCCGGGATGCAGAACTTTCCGCCCTTGGTGGAGAGCGTAACGGTGAGCGAGGCGTATTTTTTGGTGCTCTTTTGGCCTTTGCACTTCGGAGGAAGCAGATCGGGCAGCGTCATCGCCTGCGCAGCGAGCCCCTGCGGCGAGGACGTTGTCGGCAGCATGCCGTTGTGCTGCGCGCAGGCCGCCAAGAGCGCGGCGGTTGCAACCGCGCACGCGGCGCGTAGGGAGAGACGTAGAAAATGCATGGGACTCAAACCTCCTAGACGGTAAGGGTGTTTAATGAGATGCAAGCGTTTGCAGCTGCGTCTCGCCGGCAGTAGCGAGTGCCTCGAGATCTTTGGCCGCGTCGTATTCGGCCGCGGTCGGCCTGGCATACGCGCCCTCTAGTGAGTTGAACAAGAACGCGAGCTGCTCGCGGATCTTGGTTGGATGGACCACGTCGTACTCGCTCGAGGTAACGTTAAGGAGCGTGAGATTCGCGATCGCATCGTCGATTTGCGCGCGTTGCGCGGCCGGTGCGTGGTTGCGCGCCTCCATTGCCGAGGCGATCGCGCGATCGAGCCGGTCGATCGCGCCGAGCAGCTGTAGCTCGAGCGCGAGCCGCGCTTCGAGGTCGCCCGCGGCGGGGTGCATGCGCGGATCGAGTTGCACCTTCAAGGGCGCTTGGAGCCGTTGCGACCCGTATTGCAAGACGACCGTATACGAGCCCGGTACGATCGTTGGACCGTCGGCCGAATCCGCCCAGTCGTCCGTCGGGACCGTCTTGAATCCGGGATAATCGTAGGCGCCCGGATAGTGAAGGTCCCATTGGAAGAGATTCATGCCGGGTTCGGCCACGGTGAGCTTCTCGAGCCCGCGCTGGCGCTCTTGCGTCGCGTCGAGACGGTCCTCTTGCTCCGGCGTCAGCTTGCGCTCGTTCTTATTCTTTGGATGGAGCGTAAACGTGCGGATGGCCGTTCCGTTTGCATCGACGAAGGAGAGCGTCAACGGGGTCGTGCCCTTATATCCGGCGGGCACGTTGAAGAAGACCGCGGCGCCGTATGCCGGGTTCGCGCCGAAGTTCGGAATGTCGAAGGAGGGTCCACCGTAGGCGTTCGAGAGCCACGCGGTTTGCGGCGAGAAGAGCTGCAGGCTGCTGGTCGAGAGCGCCGATTGATGCGCGAGCTGCTCGAGCAGCGCGATGTTGTCGAGGATCCAGAACGCGCGGCCGTGAGTCGCCGCAACGAGCTCGCCTTCGCGCATGTCGATCGCGAGATCGCGCACTTGAACTCCGGGAAGATTGAGCGTGAGCGGCTCCCATTGGGCGCCGCCGTCGAGGCTGACGTACGCGGTGCTGCGCGTGCCGGCAAAGAGCAAGCGCGGCTCGCTTGGATCCTGCCGCACGACGAAGACGTACTGGTCGTTGGGGAGACCGTTGGTTATTGCCGTCCAATGCGCGCCGTAATCGCTCGTTTCGTAGACGTAGGGATGGAAGTCGTCCCACATGTAGCGCGAAGCCGTGAGATACGCGGTGCCTTTTTCCGTGTGCGACGGCTCGATCGAACTGATCTGCGCCCATTGCGGGAGCTGCGGCGGGGTGACGAGCTTCCAATTCGCACCGTGATCGATCGTTACGTGCACCAGGCCGTCGGCCGAACCGGCCCACAGCACGTTGGCATCGAGCGGCGATGCCGCCAGCGATGCGATGTCCGGAAACGTCTCCGCGCCGGTCTGGTCGAAGAGGACGGGGCCGCCGCTCGGGCCTTCGGTGCTGGGATCGTTGCGCGTCAGATCGGGGCTGATGATCTTCCACGTCTGTCCCCGATCCATACTCGAGAAGACGACTTGCGCGGCGACGAGCAACTCGCGGGGATCGGCGGGCGAGAAGAAGATCGGATGCGTCCATCCGAAACGGTACTGCGTCTCTGCCGCGGCGTTGCCGGGCATGTAGCGCGGCCACGGGCTGACGTTCTTTTCGTTCCCGGTCTTCCAGTTGAGCCGGACGAACGAGCTGTAATAACCGCTGCCGTAGGTTACGTCGTGGTCGTCGGGATCGGGTGCGACGAAGGTGCTCTCGCCCAGCGCAACCGGATGCCATTCGCTCGGACCGATCCCCGGCCCGACGGCGGCACTCGGACCTTCGAACGCACCCTCGTCTTGACTCGCGCCGAAGACGTGGAATGGAAACTGGTTGTCGATGGCGACGTGATAGAATTGCCCCGTCGGTTGATTCCAGTCGGTGCTGAACGTGTCGCCGCCGTTGGTCGAGACGCTCGCGCCGCCGTCGTCACCGACTAAGAGAATCTTCGGATTGCGCGGATTGATCCAGATGATGTGGTTGTCGCCGTGCGGGGGACTGACTTCGCTCCACGTCTTCCCGCCGTCTTTGGTCTTGTAGAACGCATCGACTTCCGGTGCGTAGGCAACGTTTGCATTCGTCGGGTCGACGAAGATCGCGGTGTAATAAAAGGCGCGCTGACGCAGCTTCATCTCCGAATTCACGCGCTTCCAGGTCGCACCGGCGTCGTTCGAACGGTAGATGCCGCCCGCTTGCGCGGTGACGGTTGCGTAGACGATGCGCGGATTGCTCGCGGCGACGGCAACGCCGATCTTGCCGAGGATGCCGGTCGCAAACCCGGGATTCGTCGAAATCTTCGTCCAGTGCGCGCCGCCGTCCGTCGTCTTGTACAGGCCGCTGCCGGGACCGCCGTTGACGAGCTTCCACGGGGTGCGCTGGGCCTGCCACATCGCCGCGTAGAGCACCTTGGGATTGTATGCATCCATCGAGAGATCGACGCCGCCGGTATTGTCGTCGACGAATAGGACCTTCTTCCAGGTCGCGCCGCCGTCGGTGCTCTTGAAGATTCCGCGCTCGGGATTTGCCTTGAAGACGTGTCCCATCGAGGCCGCGTAGACGACGTTTGGGTCGCGAGGATCGACGACCAGCTTGTCGACCATGTGCGTATCGCGAAGGCCCGCGTAGGTCCAGCTCTTGCCGGCGTTCGTGGTCTTGTATACGCCGGCGCCCGTATCGAAGTCGCCTCGAATGTCGGCCTCACCGGTGCCGATGTAGATGACGCTCGGATTCGAGGGCGCGACGGCGATGGCGCCGATCGGACTCGCGACGCCCGGGATCTTCCCGTCGGTGATGTTCTCCCAGCTCAGACCGTAGTCGGTGCTGCGCCAGAGGCCGCCCTCGACGCCGCCGAAGTAGAAGAGATTCGGGTTGCTGGGGACTCCGGCGACGGCAACGGACCGGCCGCCGATATACGGTCCGATGCTGCGCCATTGCAGCTTGCCGATGAGCTGCTGCGCCGGGGATGCCGCGCTCGCCGCTTGGCCGTTGAGCGGCGCGGCTAGAAACGACGCCGAAATCAGAGCAGTAAGAAGACGCTTCATGCCTTCATATCGGGTCCGCGGATGCGAAAACCCTGCGTGGAGGCGATGCTTGCGGTGAGGGCGCCGGCGACGCGCCGCGCGTGTCAAAGTAAAAGTCGCGCTCGGCGCCTCCGTCGGTGCACCGGGCGCGGACGACCATATATGTTACCGGGTCGTTCTTGGCGGTGTCGGGTTTGAGATTCGACGACGTTTGCGTCCAGTGTCCGTTGTTGCCGCACGAGTTCATCGCCAAGTATGTGTCGATCCACGTCGCATTCGCCAGTGGGCTCGAGGGACGAATCCAGATCGCGCTGTCGAGCGAGGTTCCGGCGCTCGGAACGGTGGGTGGACCCGGCACGAAGCCCTGTTGAACGCTTCGCGAGGCGACGAGCTGGATGAACCCGAGTCTGTCCGAGTAGAGCTCGTAGATCCAGGCGTATTCGCCCACTCGATACCAAAGATCGACCGAACCGTCGTCGGCATTCGTCGACGTCCTCGTCGGCGGTCCGAGTCTGGCGCGCACCTGGTCGGCGCTCATCCCGAACGAAATGCCGTTCGGATCGGTATACGCAACGCCCTGAAATCGCTGCACGACCGTTACCGAGTACGCCGCGTCGTTCCTGACGAGCACGTCGAGGTAGATGCCGCCGTTACCCTGGAGATAGCGCCAGATCACGGAATGGCCCGCCTGGACGACTCGCACCGGATCTCCGATCCGCGGTTTTAGGCCCGCCATGGGTTCGCCGAGCGTTATTCCCTCGAATGAGATCGCTGCCGGGGCCGGCGCCGGTGTCTGCGCGGCGGCGCAGATCGGCAAAACGGCAACCGTCGCCAGCAGCAAAGCTACCATGCGCATATTAAGCGTGTTCTAAGTCGAGCTGAGGACTCCGCCGGGCAGGCGGCGAACCGGCTGCCCGGTATGAAGAGCCGACTTCTCTCTTGGCTGGGTTTGGCCGTTGTGCTCGCATGCATCGGCCGGGCTCCGGCCGCCGGCCTGGTACCGGCCGCTGCGCCGCACGCTTTCGTCTGCGGAGCCTACGGAGGACCGAGCGAACTCGTCGAGCCGCCCGACGTCGAGGTGTGGAAACTCCCAGTCAACGCGAGCGGCGAGCACGAGCTCGTCCTTTCGGCTCGTACCGACGGCAAAGGCGATAGTCAGCGGTACTGCTACAAGTACGTTCTCAACGGCGTCGCGCAGACGCAGGCGCCGACGATTCGAGTTCGGCGCGGAGAGCACTTTGCAATCCGGATCGTCAACGAAATCGGCGGTCCGAGCAAAGGCGCGCACGTTGCATCGACTACGCTTCCGCCGTGCATGCCGATGTCGATGCCGATGCCGACGACAAATCATTTCGTCGGATACCTGAATCACACCATCGACGACCGCTATATGCCGCCGGGGTCAACCGACACGAACCTTCATCTGCACGGCTACGAAGGTCCGGCCTCGGAGGAGAACATCTTTCTGTCGACGCTCAGCACGCCGATGCACGCTTGCGAGTATCACATCACGATTCCAGCGACGCAGCCGGCCGGAACCTACGTGTATCATCCGCACGCGCACGGGGCGTCCGATCTCGAAGTCGCTACGGGTCTGGATGGAGTGTGGATCGTCGAGCCCGACCAGCCGCAACTGCCGCGTGCCGATGAGCACGTGATTATGCTTCGCTACCGAATACCGTTCAAGAACGACAATCCGTTCGCGCCCGATGAAAGTGCTTTCGGGGCGCCGGCGATCGCACGCGAAGCATCGCTGATGCCCGCATCGCCGGTGCCTTACAATCCATTTAAGCCCCCGCCGTGGCCGCTCGCGTTTCCGATGGCCGCGGGCGGCCTATCGCTCGACCCAACCGGCTGCGACGGCAGCGGCTCAGAGGTTTACGTCGCGGCAAACGGCTCCGACACGCCCGTCAAGCTCCACGTGGCCGCCGGGTCGCCCCAACTGCTTCGGATCCTAAACGGAACGTCGGACACCGCGTCGGCGCTAGCGCTTCACGACGCGTCCGGTGCGGTGCAGCCGATTCATCTCGTCGGGCTCGACGGCATTCCGGTCTCAGGCGACTCCGCGCATCCGCTCTCCGCCTACGTTTCGAGCAACGAACTGATGCTTACCTCGATGTCGCGGGCCGATATCTTGGTCACGTTGACGCCCGGCGAGAAGCTCACGCTCTCCTCCGAGCATTATTGCGGCGGAGTCGACGGATTTTACGAAATGCACCACGATCTGATTAAGATCGAAGCGGGCGACAGCGCGCAGACTCCCAGCGTCACGGTACAGACCGCACCCGCAGTGATCGCCGACACGCCCGCCGGACGGCTCGTTGCCTTTGCTCGCGCGAATCCGTCGCTCGTTCACCGCCGGGCGCTCAGCTTCACCGAGTACGTTTTGCCGAAGAAAGGGAAAATACCGGTACATCAGGCGTTTTACATTACCGACATCACCAATCCGCATTTTCACGAACACCCGTACTGGCCGGTCTATGCCGCCGGTGCGGCGGTTCCCTCGAACGCCGACATCGTCGTCAAACGCGGAACGATCGAAGAGTGGTACTTGGTCAACACGACGATGGAGGCACACGCGTTTCACATCCACCAGATGGCGTTTGTGCAGGAACGCGCCGTCCCGGGGGTGCCGTTGATGGCCGATACCGTCTTCGTGCCCATCGGGACGCTGCTGCCGAACCGCAAAGACCCGAACTTTCCGCTCGTCAAGCCGCGCATCACCAAGATTCTGCTCGATTTCCGGCACGTGCCGCGCGGCACGTTCGTCTTCCACTGCCATATGCTCTTTCATGAAGATCGAGGCATGATGGCGATCATCAAAGTGGTCTAGGGCGGTCCAGTGTAGCCCGGCTTATAGGGTCCTTCGATACCACCCGGTAAGATCAACGGCGGGCGCGGCGGCCGGGTAAAGTCAAAATCGTTGCGGAGATCTCCGAGAACCGGCTCGCTCTCGGCGACGTTCGTGCGCGGATCGGGGCGGCCGTCGGTCTTCGGGTCGAGACGGCGGCCGGCGAGAAAGTCGTCCTCGATGAACTTCACGTACGCATCGTGGCTGAGCGTCCGGTGGTCGACGTACCCTTGACGCGCGTAGGCGCTGATCACGAGGCCCGGCACTCGCAGCCCGTAGCCGAAGAAGTTGACGTTCGGCGGGGCGACGTGGTCGTAGAAGCCGCCCCAGTCGTCCCAGCTCAAGAAGATCGCCGTCGAGTTCCAATAGGGACTCTGCATCACCGCATTGATGACGCCGGTAACGTAGGCTTGACCGGCGCTCAGGCGTCCCGGAGGATGCTCGCTGTAGCGATTTCCCGGGGCCAGCCACACGACTGACGGCAGCTTGCCGTCACGAATATCGCGAAAGAAGAGGCTCGTATCTTTGATGTTGCCGAGCTGACCGTCTTCTTTGACGTCGGTAAACGACGGCAAGAGGTTCCAGATGCCGGGCGCTCGTGCGCTCTGCGGTTTTAGCGCACAACTGCTCTGATCGTTGATACAGTCCGGCTCGAAGCCGTCCATTACGTAGTAGGCCCACGAGACGCCGTTGGCGTGCAGAAGGTAGGTCAGATCCGTCCACGGATAGTCGGGGCGTCCGGGAACCTGCGGGGAGTCTTTGTCGAAGAGATCGCGCGGGAAGTCACGCGGATGGATGTAGACCTTCTCCGGGGCACAGCTCGACGGATCGCCGATCTTCGCGCACGTCGCCGCCCACTCCGAGACCATGTACAAATGCGCCGGAAGGCTCCACGAGCGGACGGGTTCGAACATGCGGTCTTGTAAGACGAAGTTGCGTGCGTAGGCCCAATAGTTCGGGAGCTCCTGTTCGGTGTGATAGCCCATCACGCTGCGTTCGTGCCCCTTGACGGCACAGGTGGGAATATCGGTCGGGCAGCCGCCGGTCGAATGCGACTCGCGCATGACGCGAATGAATCCGTCCATCTTTCCGCGGTCGATGTCAGTCTCGCCCGCCCAGTTGCTGTGCGGCCCCCCGGCATTCTCGTCGTTCGTATCGTGGTATGGTTGCACGCACGTTTTCGTAACCGGGTCGGGGACGCAGACTTGCGGGATCCCGTCTCGCATCGGAATGCCATCGGCCCCGGGAAACGTGCCAAAGTAACTATCGAACGAGCGGTTCTCCTGCATGACGATAATGACGTGCTGGATCTTGTGGATGTCGTCCGAAACGGCGGGGGTCGGGGCGGCGGCAGCACCCGGCGATTGGCCCGGCGCGAGGGCTAGTGCGGCGACGAGCGAGATGGCAGCGAGAGCACGTGTTCGCAGGCGAAGCTTAAACCGCATCCTTAGAGCGCCATCCGGCTCGGCGACGCGAGGTATTTGAGCGGGTCGACGAACGTCAACTCGGGATTCAGCCGTACGAACTCGCGCAAGAGGTACGCGTGTCCCTGTCCCATGATCACGACGGCGCGGTCGGATGGTGCGACGAGGTCCAAGATATTGGCGAAGATATAAACGTTGCGCGTATACCACTGGGACACGTACTCGGCACCCGCGTTGTCGCGGTCCTTGCCGATGCCGGCGGCGATCGCGTACCAGGAGGCGTTGGCTTCGATCGCTGCTTTGGTGTTGAGGTAGCGCAAGAGGTCGAGGTAGGTGCCGTTCTGTTCGATCGCGTTCTGCCGCTCCAAGAACTCGTCCGTCACGGGGTCGTCTACTTTTGGCACGTTGCCTTCCAGGTAATCGTCGATCCGCTTTCCGGCGACCGTTTTGTCGTCGACGATGCTCGGACCCCAGGTGTCGATTGGATAGATCGATGGATTGCCAGCCGCTTTCGCCAGCCTGAATCCGAACTGATAGACTTCGTTTGCCGGGAGAACGAAGTCTCCGGCAAGATACGCCTGATAGCGTTGGACGATCGTCGCGTCTCCGGCCTGTGCCTCAACGAGCACTTTGGTCGGGTGGAACTGCGCGAGCCTCTCGACAACCTCGGTTATCTGGAGCTGACGCTTCGGCGAGAGCGGGCTGTCGGCGAACGTGCTATTGTGGATGTCCTTCCTTGCCACGAGATGCGCGACGCCAACGACCATGACCTGGGGACTCGCAACTGCGTGGGCAGCCGTGGCGAGGATCGCAAGAACGAGACAAAGACCGGCCGGCTTGAAAAACGTCAAGGGCGCCGCTTTCCGGCCGCAATCATGGTGCAGGCGCTGTCGATGCGGCGTTTGCGTGTCTCTGGTCGTTTGGCCTCGTCCATCCAGGTAATGAAGTCTCTACGCGCGGTCGGCGTCAGGTCGCTCCATTCGGCCTTCGCTTTCGGTGCGGCCTTGAGGGCTTTGTAAAGATCCAGCGGTACGACCGAAAAACAGCAGGGGCGTCGCTTTCCCTTGGCGAGCATATCGCAGGTTCTCTCAACCCGGCGCCTGCGCGTCTCTACCTGTTTGGCGCCATCGATCCAGCTAACGTAATCCCTTCGCGCGATGGGCGTGAGATCGCTCCATTGGGCTTTTGCCCTTGGCGCAGCCGCAAGCGCCGCCCGAAGATCGGCGGGTACTCTGGGCTCGGATTCCTTTCCAGTCGACTTAGGGTTCATAGGAAACGGTGATATTCTTAGCCAGCCGAGCTTTCACTTTTGCGTCTAACAAAAAGGACGGCGCGTTTATGCGCCGTCTTTCTTGTGTTATCCGTCCCGCGGGTACGTTCTTAACTACAGCCCGAGGTCGCTCCGCAGGAATCACACTTCTCGCAGGCGCCGTTGCGAACCATGGTCAGCTGACCGCATTCGGAGCAGGCGTTGCCGGTGTAGCCCTTAGCCTTCGAGGCGTTGATCGCTTCGGTTCGGGCAAGCGTCGCGACCGCGGCTCCGCCGCCGTTGCTCGTTGCGAGCCGGGGCAGGGGATCGCCGGCAGGCGCGGTCGCGGCGGCCGAGCCTTGCGGCGGTTCTTGGCCCGGGCGCAGATGCGAGCTGACGGGATGCAGCCTTTCGGCTATGCCGGCAGGGCGCATTTGCACGCCGGCCTCTTCCTCGGCGATGTACTCCTCTTGCGCCTCGGGGCCCATCGCATCCATTTGCATCGACGGCTGCACGTGCGCGAGATCGTATCGGCCGAGATAGCTCACCGCGAGTTCGCGGAAGATGTAGTCGAGAATCGAGGTCGCCATCTTGATGTGATCGTGGCCGACGACCGGGCCGTTCGGCTCGAAGCGCGTGAAGGTGAAGGCCTCGACGAACTCCTCGAGCGGGACGCCGTGCTGCAAGCCGAGGGAGATGGCGATCGCGAAGTTGTTCATCAACGAGCGGAAGGCCGCGCCCTCCTTATGCATGTCGATGAAGATCTCGCCGAGCTGACCGCCCTCATATTCGCCGGTGCGCAAGTAGACCTTGTGCCCGGCAATCGTTGCCTTCTGCGTATAGCCGCTACGCCGCTGCGGCATCGGCCGCCGTTTGGCGATGTAGCGATAGACGATCTTCTCCGCGATCTGCATCGGCGTGGTGTAGGGTTGAAGTTGGGTTGCCGCCTCTTCGTCGGCCGAATCGCCGCCGAGATCGTAACTGGCTGCTAGTGGCTGCGACAGCTTCGAGCCGTCACGATAGAGCGCAACCGCCTTGATCATCCGCTCCCACGAATAACGATACGCTTCCTTGACGTCGCCGATTGTCGCCGTCTGCGGGAGGTTGATCGTATTGTGATTGACGATTCCGTTGCCGACGAATGCGTGCGTAACCGGGACCGAAATGTCGTAGACGATTTGCCGACCGGCATCGGCCACGCGCTCAACGGGGCTAAAGTGAAGGTTCCGGTTGATGATTTCGTCCAGCCAGGACGGCAGCTCGACCAAATTGCTGAGCTTGCGAAGTGTCTCCCAAGATACGTTTTTCGTTCTGGGATCCAAGAGGTAGGCGTGATTCCCGCGGATTCTCGTTCCTTGAGGTCGACGTCCGCCATGTGCTTTTGGAATCATTCCGTAGAGCTGCCGGCCCGTTAGTCCCGGAATAACGTCAGCCGTGCTTTGACCGAACGATTTTGTAAGCAGCGCCCACTCGCGCGCCAGCTTGACTGGCTCAGGGAACTGTACTTGCGTCAGGAGCTTCTGTGCCTGCCGTCCGCCGGCGTAGACCTCTCCGTACGATTTGCCGTTTTGTTTGTTGTATTTTTCAATCCGGCTGTGGACGATGCCGAGATTCGTAAGAATGGCTTGGAGATCGTCCAGCAATGGCGCCGAGTCGAGGCAAAGGGCCCACTTGCTGCTTTCCCCAGCGGTAACGTATGCGTCGAGAAAGAGGCCGCTCAGAAATGTAAGTACGTGTTCTCGCGGTGAAGCGAGCACGGCATTCGGAATGCGCTTCTTGCTCGCGCGCGATCCACAACCGAGGTGTTCTAGAAACTCCACGAGCGTCTTCGAGCTAAACGCGATGCCGGGGCATTTGTCGGGCTGCCGAACGATCTTGCCTTCGATGCCGAATACGGCTCGCGCGGCGTCGGCTACTCGGCGGAGAACGGTGTCTAGAGCGTTTGTGACTACGACGGTGTATGTGGAGCGCGAGGTGTGCCCTTCGGCCGCGTAGGCTCCAAGGAAAAAGGCGAGGTCCGAGGTCATCTCGCGTGGGATGCGTAGCGCCTTTTGAGAACCATGGGGCGGACTGGCCGTAAAGTCTGTTAGGCAGGCCGGCTTAGCGGACCACATTTCGTCGCCGTATTGAACCGCCACGTGCTCCCCAGGCTCGATCTCGGAAAGGCAGCGCCATTGAAGACCGGCGTCGCTACAAACGAGTACTCGATGATTTGGCGTTCCGACGATCCGGTGCCCCGAGCGAAGCTGAACCTCGCGAACGTCTCGCTCGCCGCCATAATAGAAGGCGTCCGTCGACCGGTTTCCGCCTAACGACGCTACGGCCATTTCGTGCGATCTGAACTCGTCGTCCGCTTCGCTGCGATGAAGCGACCCGATCCGGATGAGCCCGTTTTCAGTGGTGAGCAGCGTGTCGCCGGTCACGCACTTACTAATGGCGCCGGAAACCCACGGCTGCGCGGCAGCCATCATGTCGACGTGCGCCAGTGGGCGGATGTAACGCGTTCCATATTTCCCGCACGGCGTCGCGCAATCAAAAACGGCAAGATGCTCGTCGTTGAGGTAAGGAGCGCCTTCAACGGTCATTCGACCGCAGATATGGGCCGAGGCCTCCTCGATCTGACGCGTGCTGAATCCGAGCCCATCGCGCAAAAGCGAGAAGCTCCAATCGTTGAGCTGCTCCTCGGTCAGTCCGAGTTTTTCTTTGCAGAAGTCGTCACCGAGAACGAACTTGTTGAAGACAAACGGCAGTTCGAAAGCGCTCGGCAGCGCCGACTCGACGCGCGCAATCGCTTCGTCGTCGAAACCCTTCGCCTTCAGTGTAGCGCGATTAACGTGCGGCGCCTCCTCAAGCGTACCCGTACCCTTCGCATAGGTCTCAATTGCATCGATCTGCTCTTGTGAGTATCCTAGCTTCTGCAGCGCCGCCTCGACGGATTGATTTACGATCTTGAAGTAGCCGCCGCCGGCGAGCTTCTTGAATTTCACGAGCGCGAAGTCAGGCTCGATACCGGTCGTGTCACAGTCCATTACGAGCCCGATGGTGCCGGTCGGAGCGGTGACCGTGACTTGTGCGTTCCGGAACCCGGCGACTTCGCCGATCGAGAGTGCGTCGTCCCAGGCTTTGCGAGCGAGCGCCCACGTCTGTTGCGTAAAGAGCGTCGGCGTGTGCGTTACCGGTTTGACCGTCAACCCTTCGTACTCGGTCGGGTCCGCGGCGTACGCGGCACGGCGGTGATTGCGAATGACGCGCAGCATCGGCTCGCGATTCGGTTCGAATCGCGCAAACGCCCCAAGCTTTTGCGCCATTTCGGCGGAAGTACGATAGGCCATGCCGGTAAGCAGAGCGTTAATCGCTCCGCACCATCCGAAGCTCTCCTCGGAATCGTAAGGCAGGCCCATGCGCATGAGCAGCGTCCCGAGGTTTGCGTAACCAAGCCCGAGCGTCCGGTAACCGTGATTCTTTTCGGCGATTCGCTTCGAGGGCATCTGTCCCATAGCAACGGAGATCTCGAGCGTCGTCGTCCAAATCCGCGCGGCTTCCGCGAAACGCTTTGCATCGAAGTTACCGTCGGTGTTGAGGAATTTGACGAGGTTGACGCTAGCAAGATTACATGCCGTATCATCTACGAAGACGTATTCGCTGCAGGGGTTTGTAGCATTGATGCGTTCGTCGTTCGAACACGTGTGCCACTCTTGTATGGTGTCATCGAACTGCAACCCGGGATCGGCGGACTGCCACGCGGCAACGCCGATCTGCTCCCAAAGATCACGTGCCTTGATTCGCTTGACGACGTCGCCCGTCGTACGCGCGGTGAGCAGCCAGTCGTCGTCGCGATCGAGTGCCGCAAAGAAGCCATTCGTCAGACGAACGGAGTTATTTGAATTCTGTCCCGATACCGTGATGTAGGCTTCGGAGTCCCACGCCGTGTCGTACTGCTCGACTTCGATGCGCGTATACCCTTGACGCGCGTAGTCGAGCGCGCTTTGCGCGGCGCCCGATGGAACGCCGGCGGCGACTGCGTCGCGGATCGCGTAACGCAGCGAGGCGTTTAACGCCGGATCGAGGCGGGCTGCCTCCGGAACGCGCGTGTCGTGCGCTGCGGAAATAATGGCATTGAGCTGCTTCTCAAAAACCCGCGATCCGATAACGAGATCGGCGACCTTACGCTCTTCGCGCACCTTCCAGGTGACGAACTCTTCGATATCCGGATGATCGGCATTGAGAACGACCATCTTTGCCGCGCGGCGCGTCGTACCGCCCGATTTGATCGCACCGGCGGCGCGATCGAAGACTTTGAGGAACGACATGAGTCCGCTCGACGTGCCGCCGCCGGTGAGCTTTTCGCCGGCTGCACGCAGCTTGGAGAAATTCGCGCCGCTTCCGCTGCCACCCTTGAAGATGCGCGCTTCGCGAATAACGCCGTCAAAAATGCCGCCTTCATTGACGAGATCGTCTTCAATTCCAAGGATATAACACGCCGAGACTTGGGGAAAAGTGAACGTATCCGGTGAGGGTTTCGCAATGCCGTCCGCGGCTTCTACGTACCAATGGCCTTGCGCCGGGCCAGAGATACCGTACGCCCAATGCAGACCGGTATTGAACCACTGCGGACTGTTCGGCGCGCCGATCTGGCGCGCGAGCATCGCGCGCATCTCGTCGTAGTAGATCTGCGCGTCTTTTTCGGAGTCGAAATAGCCGCGCTTCCAGCCCCAATAGGTCCAGCAGCCTGCTAAACGATTAAAGACCTGGCGCGAGTCGCGTTCGGCGCCGAACTGGTCGTCGCGGGAAAGCGCGTCGAGGGCGGGTCCATCGGCGACGGAGCGCTGCAGCCACTCGGGCACGTCCTCTTCCGCGACCCGGGCGGTTGCCTTCGGAACCCCGGCCTTGCGGCAATATTTCTGAGCGAGAACGTCGACGGCGACCTGGCTCCAGCCGGTCGGAACGAAGACCTCCTTCGCTTCGAAAATGACCGAGCCGTCGGGATTGACGATGCGCGAGCTCCGAGGCTCGAAGGTCACGCCGGCATAGGGATCGCCAGGGGCGGAATAGGTGCGCGAAAACTTCATAATGCGGCTCCTCGCTCGTACCGAACACGCGTTCGTATTCGATAGTTTCTCCGGCTTGGATTGGATACCTATTGTGCCATATCGCGCCGGTTACCACAAGATATTGGGGTCTGAACTGAAATCCTTGTGGAACGCCTGTGGCCAACCGGTGAAATCGGTGGAAGTTGCCGCTTTTGACAAGCAGCCGGGTGGAGGGCGTGTGGACAGTCCCGAGGATACCGGGGATAACCGGTGCAAGCCATGAGGCCGATGCTCGGACCCGATCGTTTCGCCCCGCGCCTTCACGACGTGCCCCATGAGGAGCTCGAGGCCGCCGGAATTCGAGGCCTCATCGTCGACCTCGACAACACGCTCATCGGATTTCGCGAAACGGAGCTGGCGCGCGAGCACGTCGATTGGGTGGCGCGAGCCCGCCAGCGGGGTTTCCGCATCGTGATGCTCTCGAATAACTTCTCGGAGCGGGTCAACTCGCTCGCAGCCCAACTTGGAGTTGCTTGCTTTCCGAACGCGCTCAAGCCCCTGCCCTTCGGCTTCTTGCGCGCGAAGCGGTGCTTGCAGCTGCGCCGCCGAGAGATCGCGGTGGTCGGCGATCAGCTCTTTACCGACGTGCTGGGCGGCAAGCTCTGCGGTCTCTACACGATTCTCACCGAACCGATCGAGCTGAAAGACTTCGCCGTTACGCGAGTCTTCCGGTTCTTCGAGCGTTTGATGTTGCGAAATCGCCGATGAAGCTCGCGCTCATCGGCGATCCCGTCGAACATAGCGAGAGCCCGCGCTTGCACCGGGACTTTCTCGAGGCGGCGGATATCGACGGAAGTTACGTCGCCGTACGGATCGCGCGCGGCGATGGCGCCGCAGCGATCCAGCGTCTGCGCCGCGACGGATTCGTCGGCTGCAACGTGACCTATCCGCTCAAAGAAGAAGCGTGCTCGGCATGCCACGCCCTCACCGATGAGGCGCGTCGCGCGGATGCGGTCAATACGATCTTCTTCGGCGAGCAGATTCTGGGAACGAATACCGACGGCATCGGCGCGCGCACCGCGATCGAGACGCTTCTCGACGAGCCCATCGCGCTCAAACGCGTCGGCGTTCTCGGGTACGGTGCCACGGCGCGCGCGATTTTAGCCGAGCTGCACGATAACGATGCGTACGCATTTCTCTGGGGACGCGATGCCGAGCGGCTTGCCGAAACCTGCCGGCGCTACGAAGCGCGGCCGTGGCCGGAGCGCAATCCGCCGGAGATTGTCGTCAGCACGCTGCCGCCCGAAGCGCAACTCTCCGACGAGCTTCGCCTGGCGCTTCGTCTTCCCGATCTCGTGATGGACGCGAACTACGGTGCGCGCGCGACCCTCGGGCAGCGGCTCGGCCGCGAGGTTATCCCCGGCGATGCGATGCTCGAGGCGCAGGCGCGCGCGAGCTTCGACTTCTGGCTCGCACATCTCGATCGCGTCGCCGGCGGGTGATTTCTCCGGGCGCGCTGCGCGCAGACCGTTAAGGAATGTTCGGGGTCTACGAAGCTTCGGAGAGGGAGGGATTCGAACCCTCGAGAGGCTCATCACCTCTGCTCGCTTTCCAAGCGAGTACATTCAACCGCTCTGCCACCTCTCCCCAATCGACTGCGTCGATTGGGGGCCCCGTGTACTGCGAAAGGCGCGCCGCTCGCTACGCGTGCTGCACGCCCCCAGCGGCAAAGCCGCTGGGGCCCCCATCGGCGCCCTAGTTGCGCTGTTGAGTGCGGCGCTCCTGGTTGCCGCTGACGCTACGCCGAGTGCGGACCGCCACGCCGTTGCGGGTCACTTCGTCTTGCCGCACACCTTCGTGCGCAGCACGGTTTCGACGTCTGCATCGTCCAACGCGATCGCAAACGGCGGCTTCGCAAGCGGCCGCGTCGACGACGGCCGGCTGCAATGCGGTGGCGTCGCTGCATACGTGCTGCGCGCGCATCCATACGCGGGAACGTCGTCAACCTCTACCGATCGGTCAACGACCCGCCGGCGTGGGTACGCGGGAGATGGAATCTGGGAGCGTATGGCGGACGCACGCTCTGGCTCTATTTCGGGTCTACGGGGACGGATATCCGACATCGGTCGACGCAGCAATACGTCGGCGACGTGCTCTTGACGAGCGCGACTCCACCCGCCACGAAATAGGGAGAGGCGTACCCCCAGCGCGAACAGAGGGGTCATGCACTCCCCGGACCCGCGACCCGATCACGAACGCTTCGACGACGGCCAAGGCCGGCGTCTCGTCCCGATCTTCTTTTGGGTCGGCCTTGGGCTCGGCATCGCCGCGCTCGGCGCGTCGATCGCGTACATATCGTTACGACTCGCCGGCGGAGAACGACGTGAGGATCCGACGACGCAGCGAATTCAAGAGCTGATCGACGAGGCGAACTCGTTGCTCAAGGCACTCGACGAGCAGCGTAACAGCGCGTAACGACCACGAGACGCCCCGCAAGGGCGCCGAACTCGAGCTTACGTTCACCGATCTCCTCGCTAACGGCCAAGGCGTCGGCCGCGCCGGCGGCATCGTCGTCTTCTGCTTCGGTCCGCTCCCCGGAGAGCGCGCCCGCGTACGCGTCGTCGAGGTCAAACCGCGCTATGCCGTCGCCGATTGCATCGAGATCGTCCTCGCGTCGCCGCAGCGCGCACAGCCGTTCTGTCCGGTCTTCGGGGCGTGCGGCGGATGCCAGTTGCAACATCTCGCCTATCCGGCGCAGTTGGAGTGGAAACGCACGGTCGTTCGAGAGGCGTTCCGCCGGCTCGGCGGCTTCGCCGACTTCGCGGTCGACGAAACGATCGGCATGCCGGATCCGCGTGGCTACCGCAATAAGATGTCGCTCGTCGTCGACCACCGCGAAACGCCGCCCTTGCTCGGGTTCTACCGGCAGCGTTCGCACCAGGTCGTTCCGATCGCCGGCTGCCCGATCGTGGTACCGAAGCTCGATGCGGATCTGCACCGCCTCAACGAGCTACGCGGCGACGATGCGGTGAGCGCGCTTTTTTCGGAGACGCGTCATCTCGTCGCACGGGCGACGAGCCAGAACGATGCGAGCATCTTGACGATCACGACGAAGGAACCCTCCGATCGCGCCGAGCGCGCGGTGCCGGCGTTGATGCGCGACGTTCCGGGTCTAGCGGGGGTGACGAACTCGTTCGACCTCTCGAGCGAGAACGCAATCCTCGGCCATCGTCATCGCACGCTCGCGGGAGCGGCGGAGATCGAAGAGACGATTGCCGGCGTGCGCTACCGGTTCTCGGCGGCTTCGTTCTTTCAAGTCAACGTCGAGATGGTGCGACGCATCTTCGAATTTGTCGAGCCGTGGCTCTCGCCGCGGCGACGAATCGTCGATCTCTACTGTGGCGTCGGCACCTTCGCGCTCTACTTTGCCAAGCACGGCTGGAACGTTCACGGCATCGAGGAGAGTTCGGCGGCGATTGCCGAGGCGGCCGCCAACGCGCGGCGCAATGGCTTGGAAGGCGCGGTCCGCTTCACGACCGGACGCGTCGAGCGGCTTGCAAGCACCGGCGCGCTCTCTCGCGCGCTCGCTCAGACCGACGTGCTCTTTCTCGACCCCCCGCGTAAGGGCTCCGACGAAGCGACGCTGAGCGCGGTCGCCGAGGCGCGCGTCCCGTCGCTTTGGTATCTCTCGTGCGACCCGGCGACGCTGGCACGGGATTCCAAGTTCTTAGTGGCCAAGGGCTACCGGCTCTCGACGATTCAACCCTTTGACATGTTTCCCCAGACGGGGCACGTCGAGACGCTCGTTCGACTGGAGTATTCGGAAGATTGACCGCTGATAGTATCGATATCCGCTACGTCGGGCAACTCGCGCGACTCGCTTTGACCGACGAGGAGATCGAGGTCTTCGGTCGTCAGCTCGGCGACCTGCTCGGCCACGTGAACGCGCTCGCCGATCTCGATACCGCAAGCGTCCCCGCGACGGCGCAGGTCGTCGAATCCCGTAACGTCGTTCGCGACGATACCTTGCGGCCATGTCTCGATCGCGAGACCGTTTTATCGCAGGCGCCGCAGCGCCAAGGCGGTTTCTTCCGCGTGCCGCGGATCATTGCCGAGTAAGACGCGATGTCCGAAGCAGGGTTGATCGAACGAAGCGGCGCACAGATCGCGGCAGCGGTGCGCGCGCGAGAGATCAGCGCGACCGAAATAACCGAAGCAACGCTGGCTCGCGTCGACGCCGTCGAGGGTATCGTCGGGTCGTACTTGAGCGTGCTGCACGACCTCGCTCGCGCCCAGGCGGCGAAGGTCGACGAACGCATCGGCAACGGTGAGACGCTCGCACTCGCGGGCGTTCCGATCGCGGTGAAGGACAACATGTGCCTCGACGGGACGCGTACGACGTGCGGCAGCAAAATTCTGGAGCACTGGATCGCGCCGTATACGGCGACCGCGGTCGCGCGGATGCTCGCCGCCGGCGCGGTGCCGATCGGCAAAGCGAACTGCGACGAGTTTGCGATGGGAAGCTCGTGCGAGAACTCGGCGCTCGGCGTTACCCGCAATCCCTACGATCCGGCGCGCGTTCCCGGCGGGTCGAGCGGAGGCTCCGCCGCGGCGGTAGCGGCGTACGAGGCGGCGATCGGTTTGGGAAGCGATACCGGCGGTTCGATTCGCGAGCCGGGCGCGTTCTGCAATCTCGTCGGTTTCAAGCCGACCTACGGACGCGTCTCGCGCTACGGATTGATCGCCTTTGCGTCGAGCCTCGATCAGATCGGTCCGCTGACGCGGACGGTCGAGGATGCGGCGCTCGCCTACGACGCGATGGGCGGTTACGATCCGATGGACGCAACGTCGATCGACCGTCCCCTCGAAGCGACTGCGGGCGCGATGCGCGACGATTTGAGAGGCCTGCGCGTCGGGATCGTCCGCGAGTTCGAGACCAAGGCCCTCGGAGCGGATCTCGATCGGCTCTATCGCGCCGCCTACGCCGATCTCGAGCGTCTCGGCGCGGAGCTCGTAGAGGTCTCGTTGCCGACCGCCGATTACGGCGTCGCGACCTACTATCTCATCGCTCCGGCGGAGTGCTCGTCGAATCTCGCGCGCTTCGACGGGGTACGATACGGATTGCGGGTCGAAGGCGACGACGTTCGCACGATGTACGATAAGACGCGGGCGGCCGGGTTCGGTCCCGAAGTCAAGCGTCGCATTCTGATCGGGACGTACGCGCTCTCCAGCGGATACTACGACGCTTATTACGTTCGCGCACAGAAGGCGCGGACGCTCATCGCGCGCGACTTCGACCGAGCCTTTGCGCAGTGCGACGTGATCGCGTCTCCGGCAGCGAGCTGTCCGGCCTTCGAGTTTGGCTCGAAGAGCGATCCGTACAGCATGTACTTGATGGACTACTACACGATCCCGATGGCGCTCGCCGGTCTGCCGGCGCTCTCGGTGCCGTGTGGATGGAATACGCCGGACGGCGGCAGCGTTCCGATGCCAATCGGCTTGCAGCTGGCCGCGCCGCTCTTCGCCGAGAAGTTGCTGCTCGGAGCGGCGCATGCGTACGAGCGGGCGACGAAGCACGCGCTCGCGCGCAAGCCCGCGCTCGAAGGGGTGCGCGCGTGAGCGGCTCCTACGAAGCGGTGATCGGCATCGAATGTCACGTCGAGCTGCGGACGCGCACGAAGATGTTCTGCGGCTGTGCCAACGAGTTCGGCGGCGAACCGAACACTAAGGTCTGCCCGGTCTGTTTGGGCATGCCGGGCGCGCTTCCGGTTCCCAACGCGATGGCGATCGAGCATATCGTGACGGCCGGCCTCGCGTTCGGTGCGGAGATTCCGGCGTTTTCGAAGTTCGACCGGAAGAACTACTTCTATCCCGACATGCCGAAAGATTATCAGATCTCGCAATACGACATGCCCTTGGTGGTCGGCGGCGCGGTCAAGTATTGGCTCGAGGACGGCACGATTCGGGAGTGCCGGCTAACCCGCATCCATCTCGAAGAGGATACCGGCAAATCGACGCATGCCGGTTCGGGCGACGGGCGCATCGCCGGCAGCGCCTATTCGCTGGTCGACTTCAATCGCGCGGGCGTGCCGTTGATGGAGTGCGTCTCCGAGCCCGAGCTGCGCAGCGCGGCCGAGGCCGTCGCCTATTTGGAGTCGCTGCGCCGCACGCTGCTCGCTCTTGGGGTCAGCGACGTGAAAATGGAAGAAGGCTCGCTGCGCTGCGATGCCAACGTCTCGATTCGGCCGGCCGGCTCTTGCGAACTCGGTACGAAGACCGAGATCAAGAACATGAACTCGTTTCGATCGGTCGAGCGAGCGATCGAGAGCGAGATCGAGCGTCAAACGCAGCTGCTGACGACCGGCGGACGCATCGTGCAGGAGACGCGCGGATGGGACGAGGTCAACGGCGTGACCCACTCGATGCGCAGCAAGGAAGAGGCGCACGATTACCGTTACTTCCCCGATCCCGATCTCGTGCCGCTCGAGGTTGCGCGCGAAGAGGTCGCGCGTCTTCGCGCCGCGCTGCCGGCGCTTCCGTATGAGCGGTTCGAGCGCTATACGCGCGAGTACGGGCTCGGCTCGAAGCCGGCGACGCAGCTGATCGATAATCCGTCGCTGGGACTCTACTTCGATCGCGTCGTCGCCGTCAGTAAGAATCCCCAACAGTCAAGCAACTTCGTGCTCGGCGAACTCTCGCGACTCGCCAACGAGACGGGGCTCGCGGTCGCGGAATCCAGCGTATTGCCCAAGCATCTCGCCGAACTCATCGGACTCGTCGAAGGCCGGCGCATCAACTCCAAGATCGCCAAAGAGCTGCTCGCGCGGATGTGGCAGGGCGCGGGCTCGCCGGCGGCAATCGTCGAGCGCGAGGGCCTCGCGCAGACGAGTGACCCGTCCGCAATCGAGGCCTTCGTCAACGAGGTGCTCGCTGCAAATGCCGGCGTCGTTGCCGAGTACAAAGCGGGCAAGACGAGCGTGATGGGCTTTCTCGTCGGTCAGGTGATGAAGGCATCGCGAGGTAAGGCCGACCCGGCCCTCGTCAATGAGCTGGTGCGAAAGAAACTCTGCTAACCGACGACCGTACGCTCGAGGCGCTCGACTTTATCGCGGTGCGCGATCGCGTCGTCGGGGCGACGCGGACGCAACGAGGACGATCCTACGCGCAAGCGATGACCCCGTATGCGGATTTCGAGCGCGTCCGCCGCGAGCAGGCTCACACCGAGGCGGTGCGTTCGCTCATCGCCGGATCGGACTTTCGCGTGATGCCCGCGATCGAGACCGAACCATTCACCGAAGCGGCCGCGGCGGGGCGAACCCTGGGCGCGGGCGATCTGCGGGCTATCGGCGAGGCGATTAGCTCCGCCGCCGCAGCGCATCGCGCGGTGAGCGGCCAGGCCGAAATGGAGGACGTTCTCGCCGGGTATACGCCGCTGCGCGAGCTCGGCCGTGCGATCGTCGACGCCATCGACGAGCGCGGAGCGGTGCTCGATCGTGCATCGCCGGCCCTGGGGCGCATCCGCCGTCAGCTCAGTGCGGCGCAAGCCGACGCGCGCGACCGGGTCAGCGCCATCCTGGCCTCGGCCAAATACGCCAAAGCGATTCAGGATCGTATCGTCACGATTCGCAACGGGCGCTTCGTCATTCCGATTAAAGCGGAGTTTTCGGGGAGTCTTCCGAGCATCGTTCACGATACCAGCGCGAGTGGACAGACGTTCTTCGTCGAGCCGCTCGCAGCGCTCGAAGCGAACAACCGCGTTCGAACGCTGCAGATCGGCGAGGAGCGCGAGGTCGAGCGAATCCTCGACTCGCTCTCGCGCGACGTCGGCACGAACGCGCCGGCGATCGAGGCGAACGTCGAGATGCTCGCGCGCATCGATCTGCTCGCCGCAAAGGCCGAACTCGCGCAACGAAATCAATGGGTAGCGCCGGAACTCTCCGGCGAGCCGCTGCTCGCGATCGAACGAGGGCGCCATCCGCTGCTCGGCGAGCGCGCGGTGCCGCAATCGATCGCCGTCGACGAAACGACCCGGCTGCTCGTGATCAGCGGGCCGAACATGGGCGGCAAGACGGTTGCGCTCAAAATGGCCGGGCTCTTCGTCGTCATGGCCTACTGCGGAATGCAGCTTCCCGCAGCCCACTGCGCGATCGGACGATTCGAGCATATCATCGCCGACATCGGCGACGAACAATCGCTGATCGCCAACGCGTCGACGTTCTCGGCGCATCTCGAACGGATGCGCGAGATTCTTGCGGCAGCCGGCGAGCGGACGTTGGCGATCGTCGACGAGATCGGCGGCGGAACCGAGCCGACCGCCGGGGCCGCGCTCGCCGTTGCAATGCTCGAGCGTTTACTGCGTAGCGGAACCCGCGCGATCGTCTCGACCCATTCCGTCGAGCTCAAGCTCTTCGCTCACGCGACGCCCGGCGTCGCAAACGCGAGCGTGCGCTTCGATCCCGCGACCTTCGCACCGACCTTCGAGCTCGACGTGGGCACGCCCGGACAGTCGCTTGCATTTCCGCTGGCAACGCGACTAGGGATCGATCCTGAGATCGTCGAGCGAGCCAATGCGGTGCTCGAGCGGCGCGAGCGCGATTACGAGAGCGCGTTGGCCGAGCTCGCCCAACGCAGCAGCGAGCTGCGGGCCGAGCGCGCGCGGGTTACCGGCGAGCTCGGTGAGGCAACGCAAGAACGCGAGCGTCTGCGGCGCGAGCGCGGCGAACTCGACGCCGAGCGGCGTCGTTTCGGGTCGCGAGCCGAGGATCGCTTACAGCAGAGCCTGCGCGATTTCGTCCGCGAGTTGCAGCGGCGCGCGCAAGAGCTCGGCGGCGAGCGGGGGCGCAAAGGAAAGGTCACGCCGTCGCAAGCCGCGCTGCTCACGCAGACGATCGAGGCGATGCGCCGCGATCTGGGCATCCGCCCGAGCGAGGGGGAGATCGTGGACGAAGGCGCATTCGCGCCGGGCGATCGCGTGCGGATCCTTTCGCTGAACCAAGAAGGCGTCGTTGCCGAGGATTGGGATGAGAGGTTGCTGGTTTCGGTCGGTTCAATGAAGATGATGGTGGAGAAGAGCGACGTTCGCCGTGAAGGTCGCGCGGTCAAACGCGCCGAGCGATCCGGCGCGAAGACCGACGCCCGGTTAGGCGCCGTCGTGCGCTCGTCGGCCGAGCTCGACGTGCGTGGTAAACGCTATGCGGAGGCCGAGCCGCTCGTCGAGCGTTGGATCGACGACGCGCTGCTTGCCGGAAACTCGCCGCTGCGTCTGATTCACGGCAAAGGCACCGGTATGCTCGGTCGCGGATTGCAAGAGTTTCTCCGCGGCCATGCGGGGGTGAAGAGCCTGCGCTACGGCAACGAAGAGGAAGGATCGACCGGCGTCACCTTGATCGAGTTACGCACGTGAACGCTTCCGATTCCATCGATCTGCTCGAGGGTTTCGATCACGTCGAGACCGTTGCGGAGTTTCGCGAACGGTTGCGCGCCGGCCGGCCGCTGCGCATCAAGCTCGGCGTCGATCCGACCAGCCCGGATCTCCATCTCGGGTTCATGGTCGTGCTCCATCCGCTCCAGCGCTTCGCCGAGGCCGGCCATCACGTGACGCTGATCATCGGCGACTTCACGGCGCGCATAGGCGACCCGAGCGGCCGCAACGTGACGCGTCCGCAGCTCTCGCGCGAGGAGATCGAGGCCAATATGCGCGCGTATCGCGAGCAGGCCGGTAAGGTGCTCGACCTCGAGCGGATCGAGGTGCGGTACAATTCCGAATGGCTCGATCCGCTCTCGCTCTCCGATCTGGTAAAACTCCTCGCGAAGACGACGGTCGCCCAGATGCTCGAGCGCAACGACTTTCGCGAGCGGTACGATTCGGGCGTGCCGATCTCGTTGCACGAGTTTCTCTATCCGGTCGCGCAAGCGTACGATTCGGTCGCGATCGAGGCCGACGTCGAGCTCGGCGGGACCGATCAGCTCTTTAATCTCTTATTGGGGCGACAGTTTCAGCGCGAGTTCGGCCAGCCTCCACAGATCTGCGCGACCGTTCCGCTACTCGTCGGCCTCGACGGCGAGAAGAAGATGAGCAAATCCTTCGGCAACTACGTCGGCGTCGGCGAACCGGCGAGCGAGCAGTTCGGCAAGCTGATGAAGATTCCCGACGAGCTGATCCCGGTCTACGCGCGTCTTGCGGCATTTCGCTCGCGCGCCGACTCCGTACGGCTCGCGGAAGATCTTGCCGCCGGCCGGCTCAATCCGATGGAAGAGAAGAAGCGCGTCGCCCAAGAGATCGTTGCGCGCTACCATGATGGCGGCGCGGCCGCGGCCGCGCGGGAGTACTTCGAACGAACGGTCCAGCGCCGTGAGATCCCAACCGGCGACCTTGCCGAGATCGAGCTCGGCGATTGCAAGCGCGTCACGGAGGTGCTCGTCAAGGCCGGATTTGCGGAGAGCCGGCGCGCTGCGGAGCGGCTGATCTCCGGCAATGCCGTCAAGGTCGACGGCGAACCGGTAAGTGATGCAAATGCTCCCTGGAGTGCCGGCGAACCGGCCGTGCTCTCCGTGGGGTCGCGGCGCTTCGTCCGCGTGCTGCCGCGCGCGAACTAACTACAGACGCTGCGCGAGCTCGCGAATCTCTTGCGCGCTGAAGACGTAGCGCGTCTTGCAATACTCGCAGGTCGCTTCGGTGCGATCGCGCTCCTGCGTTAACTGCAAGAGTTCGTTCGCACCTAGGCCGAGAAGCACGGCTTCGACCTTTATCCGGTTGCAGCGGCAGGCGAAGCGGACGTCGATGGTGTGATACGATCGCATCTCCAAGCCGCCGGCAAGCTCGCGGAGCAGCGCACCGGCGTCGGGGTTGCGGGCAATGAGTTGCGTTAGGGGAGCCATCGAGGCGGCGCGCGCCTCGAGCGCCGCGATCGCCGTTTCGTCGGCTCCGGGCAGCGCTCGCGCGATGATACCGCCCGCGGCGACCACGCCGTTCGGGCTGGCCAGCACGCCAAGTGCGACGATGCTTGGAATCTGCTCCGACTGCGCGAGATAAGCGGCGAGATCCTCGGCGATCTCACCCGAGTGAATCGGAACGATGCCTACGTACGGCTGACCGACGTCGCTCGATCGCGTCACCTGCAGCGAGCCGGCTCCGACCGCGCCTGCGACGTTGAACTTACCACGGGCGTCGACGGGCAGCTCGACGCGGGCGTTTCGAACGTAACCGCGCGCTCCGATCGCGCCATCGCGCAGGAACCAGGCGTCGGCGGCCAGCGTTCCCAACGGACCGTTGCCGGCGATCTGCAGCGAGATGCGTTCGTTCCCTTTGAGGCTCGCGGCGAAGAGCGCCGCGCCGGTCGTCAGCCGCCCGGCTGCGGCGGTCGCCGTCGGCCAGAGATCGTGGCGATCGCGAATCTCGGTGACGAGATCGGTCGTGATCGCCGCGACGAGCGCGACGCCGGCGTCGAGGTTCGATGCGGCTAAGAGCGTGTCGGGCATGAGCGCCTCTGGTTCGGAGGCCCGCGCATTTCCTCTAAAGAAGCGAGAGCGATGCGCGTTTTGGTCTTGCACGGACCGAACCTCAACTTGCTTGGCGAGCGGGAGCCGGAGATTTACGGCACGCAGACGCTCGCCGAACTCGACGGAGCAATCGCCGCCGCCGCGAGGGAGCTCGGCATCGAGGTGCGCTGCGAGCAGCATAATAGCGAAGGCGCGATCGTCGACGCACTTCAGGCGGCGCGCAAAACGGAGGCCGGCGTCGTTATCAATCCGGGCGCGTACGCGCATTATTCCTACGCGATCCGCGATGCGATCGCCGCCATCGCGCTTCCGACCATCGAGGTGCACTTGTCGAACGTCGCCGCGCGCGAAGCGTTTCGCCATACGAGCGTGACGGCAGCCGCTTGCCGAGGCGTCGTGAGCGGTCTCGGCGCAATGGGCTACGTGCTGGCGTTGCGCGCGCTTGCGGAGATTCTCGCGCGCTAGCCGCTTGCCCCGGGGAGGAGCGCACCTGCCGCCTGCGTATACCCTTGATGTAAGACCGAGGAGATGCGACGTGACGAAAGCCGATGTAATAGACGCCGTCGCGGTCGAAGCGGAGGTGTCGCGGCGCCAGGCCGGTGCGATAGTCGACTTAATTCTGAACGAAATCAAAGGAGCCTTACAGAAAGGCGACCGTGTCGCGTTGAATCCGTTTGGGAGTTTCGTCGTTCGGCCGCGCCGGGCGCGCGAGGGGCGAAATCCCAAGACCGGCGAAAGGATCACGATTGCCGCGCATAACGTTCCGGCATTCGTCGCCGGCCGTTCGCTCAAGGACGCCGTCGGCGGGACGCGAACGCGCAAGCGTAAGCCGAAGAAGTCAAAGACATAGCGGGCTGTAGCGAAGCTTGGTTATCGCGCTAGTCTGGGGGACTAGAGATCGCTGGTTCGAATCCAGTCAGCCCGACCACGTTTTTCAGAGACGATAACAGCAATGAAGATCGGAACGCTCGAGATGAAGATTGCGCGCATTGAAGGCTTTCAGGTGCGCGTCAAGACCGCCGACGGACGCGACATTCGCTCCGATCGCGAAGGCATGCCGCCGTGGCCGTTCGAGAAAGGTGCGCGCGATCGTTGGTCGGTCGCGCGATGGAAACAAGAGCGCTTTATCAGCTTCTATCCGGGATTCGCCGTCGACGTGCTCGACGGCGACGGCACGATCGTCGAATTCGGTCAAACGCTGCTCGAAACGGTGCGCGAAAGCTACGACTAGTTTTACGCTCCGCGCAACGCGGCGGCGAAACGATAAACAAAGTCAACTTCCACGAAAAAGAAGAGGAGAGGAGGCAGCCCAGCGCCCAAGTAGCGGCGGCTGGAATGGTAGGTGGCTGCTTGCAATTGCGTATCCGAACCCTCGCGTTCTTTCTCGTTGTCGCCGGGGGCGGACTCGCTGCGTGCAGCGGCGGTTCGCCGGGAACCGTAAGCGGCGCGCTTCCGCCCGTGGGTTCGGCAAAAGGACCAAACGCAAGCTCGCCGATCGCGCATATCATCGTCGTCGTTCAAGAGAACCGCAGCTTCGATAATTTCTTCGCGACGTTTCCGAAGGCAAACGGCACCACGTACGGCTACGCCGAACCGATGCCGGCGCCGATCGCGAGCTCGTGCGCGGCACGCAAACAGCCGGTGATCAAGACGCGCACCAAAGTTACGCTCACGAAGGTGACGTTGACGGGCAAGGGCTTTCCCGGTTCGTTCGGCTGGGATAACGACCTCGCGCACAACTGGAAGGCCGGGTACCTGCTCCAATGCGACTCCTCGGCCTCGCGTCCGAACGCATCGAATCCCTGCGTGATGGACGGCTTCGATCTCACGAAGTTCGGCCCCGACGGCGAAGGCCCGCAGGCCACCTGCACCTATACGTATCAGTACGTCGATCCGCAGGACATCAAGCCCTACTGGACGATGGCGCAGCAGTACGTTCTTGCCGACAATGCCTTTCAAACGCAAGGCAGCGAGAGTTTTACCGCCCACCAGGCATTGATTGCCGGAGGGACCGCGATCAACTCGACCGAGAGTCTGATCGACGATCCAACCGGCTTCCCGTGGGGCTGCGATGCGTATCAGAACTCCACGGTTCCGGTGCTCACGACGTCGGGCCAGCAGAAACCGGGTCCGTTTCCCTGTCTGACCTACCCCAACGGCACGATCCGCGATCTGCTCGACGCAAGCAGCATCTCCTGGAAGTACTACGCGAACAAAGTCTACTCGTGGCAGTATCCCAAGGCCGGAAGTTCCGGCATCTGGAGCGCCTTCGACGCGATCTCGAACGTGCGCTATAGCGACGAGTGGGGAACGAAGGTTACCTCGAGCGACTTGAAAATCTTCGGGGACATCAAGAACGGGCGGCTCCCCGCGGTATCGTGGATTACGCCGGACGGTGCAAACTCCGACCATCCCGACGAGAAGAATAAGAACGGCCCAATTGATACCGGGCCGTCGTGGGTGACGTCGATCGTGAACGCGGTCGGCGAGAGCAAATACTGGAAGAGCAGCGCGATCGTCGTCCTTTGGGACGACTGGGGCGGCTATTTCGACCACGTGCCACCGCCGGTCTACGACGATCAAGGAGGACTCGGCTTCCGCTTTCCGATGATCGTCATCTCGCCGTACGTCAAGGCGCACGTCGAGCATACGCAGTACGAGACGGCGAGCGTCCTGCGCTTCATCGAAGACAACTGGAATCTCAACACACTCGGGCAGGAAGACACGCGCGCGAAGGGCATCGAGAACGCCTTCAACTTCAAGATGTCGCCGCGTCCCTTCCAAAAGATCCAGGCAAAGTATACGACGCAGTTCTTTCTGGAGCAGAAGCCCTCGGGCGTTCCGCCCGATAGCGAATAGCGCTTTCGTGCGAGCCCGCGTCGCCACTTCGGTCTTTATTCTTCTCGCTCTGGCGGCGGGCGTCGTGGCGTGCGGTGGGAGTGGGACCGCGCCTTCCGGCGCGCCGCTCTTACCGAGCGGCCTCGAGCAGCGAAACGGCGGCGCGACGCCGATCAAACATATAGTGATCGTCATCCAAGAGAATCGCAGCTTCGATAACTTCTTCGCGACCTTTCCCGGGGCCGACGGCACGACCACCGGCAAGGCCGCTGCGATGTCGAAGGACGAGCAGCAATACTGCGGCGGAAGCGGGATGCCGGTCGTCGCCAAGCCGACGACGGTGCCGTTGCAGAAGACCGACCTCTTCGGCGCCGGATTCGGTAACGGCGGCAGGTTCGACTACAACGCCGACCTCGATCACATCCACAGCGGCTTCGAGCTCGAGCGCGACGGCGGCAAGATGGATGGTTTCGATCTATCCGGTACCGGTGCGGACGGTAGCGGCTTTCCAACCTGCACCTACGCGTATCAATACGTGGATCCGCAAGATATCCAACCCTATTGGGATATCGCCAAGCAGTACGTGCTCGCCGATCACACCTTCCAAACGCAAGGCAGCGGGAGTTTTACCGGCCATCAAGATCTGATCGCGGGCGGCACGCAGATCAACGATAACGAAGCCTTGATCGACAATCCAACGTACTTTCCGTGGGGCTGCGATGCGAATAAGTCGGTCCGCACCGCCGTGATCAAGCGTAACGGCAAGGTCTATCGCTTCGGCGGTCCGTTCCCATGCTTATCGTACGCGACCCTGCGCGATCTGCTCGATGCGAAAGGCGTTTCGTGGAAGTTCTACGCCACGCCGGTTCAGGGATGGAAGGGCTGCCAGCACGGCAACACCGCCGGCATCTGGAGCGCCTTCGGCGCGATCAAAGCGGTGCGCTATAGTTCCGAGTGGCATACGAACGTCGCGCGGAACACGGCATTTTTCAGGGACGTCACGAAGCGTGCGCTTCCGGCGGTTTCGTGGATTACCCCCGACGGTGCAAACTCCGACCATCCGGCGGAGTATCAGCACGCGCCGTGCTCCACGCCGGGCCCGGGCGCGCCGCCGGAGGATCACGGTCCGTCGTGGGTCGCGTCGGTCGTCAACGCGGTCGGCGAGAGTCCCTATTGGAAGTCGACGGCGATCGTCATCGTGTGGGACGATTGGGGCGGTTTCTACGATCACGTTGTACCGCCGCATCCCGACGATTGGCAGGGCGGTCCCGGCTTTCGCGTGCCGATGCTCATCGTTTCGCCGTACGTCAAGCCGCACGTCGATCACACCGTCTATCAGTTCGGCAGCATCCTGCGATTCGTCGAGCAGACGTGGACGCTCGGCTCGCTGGGCAAGAACGACGCGCAATCGACGAGCATCCACAACGCCTTCGACTTTACGATGAAGCCGCGAACGTTCAAGAGAATAGGCGGCCAGGAGCCGCAATCGTTCTTCTTGCATCAAAGACCGTCGGGCATTCCGCCCGACACGGAATAGGATGGAACACTCGTGATGCACCGTTCGTTATATTGCTGGACTGGTGCGGCCATCGTCAGCTGCGCTCTCGCCGCCTGCGGCGGCGGCGGCTCGGAGCTGCCGCAGGGGCTTTCGCCGGGCTCGCTTGGACGAGCCGGCAGCTCGCCGATCCAGCATATCGTCATCATCGTGCAAGAGAACCGCAGTTTCGATAACCTATTCGCGCTCTTTCCCGGCGCCAACGGTGCGATGCGCGGCAAGAAGAAGGTAAAACAGGGAGGCAAGTACGTCGATAAGTGGCAGACGCTGCAGGCGCATGCGCTCGTCATGAACACCGACTTGCAGCACTGCCACAAGGCCTTCGAGACGGATTTCGACGGCGGAAAGATGGACGGCTTCAATCTGGAGGGCAAAGGCGCATGTCCGAACGGCGAACAGGCCGGATCGCTCCCCTATCAATACGTCCGCCAATCCGACATCCAGCCATATTGGGATATCGCAGAGCGCTGGGTGCTGGCCGACAACACCTTTCAAAGCCAGGGCAGCGGCAGCTTCACCGCACATCAAGACCTGATCCGCGGCGGAACGTGCATACGAGCCTGTGCCAAACCGAATAGCTCGACGTTGAACCTGATCGACAATCCGACCTACTGGCCGTGGGGCTGTGATAATCCCAACGCCACCGTCTACACGATCAATATCAAGGGGGAGATTGCGCACGACGGCAGCGTTCATCCGTGCTCGAACTCCTTCCCGAACTACGGCGCCGGTGGATACAAAACGATCGCCGATCGTTTCGATTCCGCCGGCGTTTCGTGGAAGTACTATACGCCTTGCTTTAGTAGCTCTAAGCAGCAGGGTTGCAGCCCCAGCTCGGATTGCGACGGCGGGAAGGATCCCTGCGATGCCGATCTGCTCAACGCATTCGACGTGATCTACCCGGTCTGGAGCGGCCCCGAATGGGGAACGAACGTCTCGTGGCCCGAGACGAACGTCTTTAACGACATCACGAAGAGCGCGCTTCCCGCGGTATCGTGGGTGATACCGGAAGACGATGCCAACGATCATCCCGGGCAAGGCTGCAACTGCGACGACGGGCCGTCGTGGGTCGCAAGCGTCGTCAATGCCGTCGGCCAGAGCAAGTATTGGAACTCGAGCGTCATCATCGTCCTGTGGGACGACTGGGGCGGCTTCTACGATCACGTGGCGCCGCACCAGTACAAAGGCGTGCAGGGCGGCCTCGGCTTTCGCGTCCCGATGTTGGTCCTCTCGCCGTATGCGATTAAAGGAAGCTCGAGTCAAGGCGGTAACATTTCGCACACCGAGTACGAGTTCGGTAGCATTTTGAAATACGTCGAGCAGAACTGGAATCTCGGAGCGGTGGGTACCACCGATCAGCGCGCGAACAGCATCGGGGATCTCTTCAACTACAATCAATCGCCGCGCGCCTACAGCTCGATAAAGGCAAAGTTCAGCGCAGAGCACTTCATTGACCGGCCTCATCTCGTTCAGCAAGGCGATCCCCAATGAAAACGGCCGTTACGCACCGGGCCGCAGCCTTTGCTGCGGCGATCGCCCTAGCGGGCTGCTCCGGTGCGGAGCGCTCGCTCCCGTACATGCAGGACGGCGCGCCGATCCAACTGCTCAATGCGACCGGCGCGGGGAAGATCACGCACATCGTTTACATCGTGCAGGAGAATCGCAGCTTCGACGACCTGTTCAACGGCTATCCCGGGGCCGACACGGTCTCGAGCGGAAAGATCTCTAACGGGAAAATCGTTAAGCTCGCGCCGGTCTCGCTGCGGATCGAGTACGTCATCGATCATTCCGCCGCGGCGATGTTCGCCGCGTGTCATGGGACCGGCAGGCTCCCCGGCACGCACTGCCGGATGGACGGTTTCGATAAGGAGTTCCACGAGGGCGGGCCGCGGGGGCTTAAATATCCCGAGTACGTCTACGTGCCGCAGCAGGATTCCAAGCCGTATTTCGACATGGCGCACGAGGGCGTTCTTGCCGACCGGATGTTCCAGTCGCATCTCGACGAGAGCTTCGTAAGCCATCAGTACATCATTGCGGCGCAGGCCGACTCGAGCGTCGACCTCCCTTCCGGTCAGTGGGGATGCGGTGGCCTGGGTTCGGGCAGCACCGTTGCGACCATCGAGCAAGATCGCAAGATCGGGCCTCCGGAGAGCGCGTGCTTCGACTATCAAACGCTGGGCGACGAGCTCGATAAGGCGAAGCTTTCGTGGCGCTTCTACGCCAGCAAGTACGGCAGTCCGTCGAGCGGTGACGGCAGCTTCTGGTCGAGCTATCAGGCGGTTAAACACATCTACGACGGTCCCGATTGGCGCAAAGACGTCATCTCGCCGAACTGGAAGTTTATCACCGACGTTCGGGCCGGGAAGCTCGCGAAATTTTACGTGGATCACGCCGGTCTGCAACGATTCCGATCACGTGAACTGCCCGGGCGGATACGGCCCCTCGTGGGTCGCCGCGCTGGTCAATACCGTCGGCACGAGCAAGTTCTGGGACTCGACGGCGATCTTCATTCAATGGGATGACTGGGGTGGGCTCTACGACCACGTGGCGCCGCCGTTCAAAGATTACGACGGGCTCGGTTTCCGCGTGCCGTTGCTCATTCTCTCGCCGTACGCCAAACACGACTACGTCTCGCACAAGCAGTACGAGACGGCGAGCGTCCTAAAATTCGCCGAGAACCTCTGGGGTCTCGGTCAGCTCGCGGCGGCGGACAAGCGCGCACGATCGCCGGCCGACGACTGCTTCGATTTCGCGCAGAAGCCGCATCCGTTCGCCAAAATCGCGGCACCGCTGCCGCCGAAGTTCTTCATGCAGCAGTACGGCGAGTACCAAATTCCAGACTGGGGAGTAATTATTCGCTGTCGACCGGCTGCCACGAGGGTGGCTGCCGCTCGAAATACGCGCGCGAATACTTCGAGCCGATCGCTTTGAACTTACGCGCGCGGTGCGAGAAGTTGAAGCAATCGGCGATGCTCTTTGCGCGCGTATCGGTCGTGTTGAGACTCGCTAATCCCCAGTTGTTCTCGACGAACTTCAGGATGCTGCCGAACTCGTATTGCGTGCTCGAGATGTAGCCGCCTTGGCTGCCGCTGCCTTTGCGCGTGTAGGGCGAGATGACGAGCATCGGGACGCGGAATCCCAAGCCGCCCCAGTTATCGGTGATCGGTGGCGGCACGTGATCGTAAAATCCGCCCCAGTCGTCCCACACGACGACGATCGCGGTGGAATCCCAATACGGGCTCTGCCCGACCGCATTGATGACGCTGGCCACCCAGGAAGGGCCGGTATCGTTCTTCTCCGAGCCCGGGTGGTCGGAGTTCGCTTCGTCGGGGATCAGCCACGAGACCGCCGCGAGCCTTCCGTACTGAATGTCGCCAAAGATCGCCTTTTCGAACGGTTCTGCCGTCGTCACGTTCGTCCCCCACTCCGGGCCGTAACGAACGCTCGCAATAGTATCGAACGCGTTCCAATATCCGCCGACCCCGTTCTTGACGCCGGGCGAGTAGTACTTCCACGATACCCCCGCCGCGTCGAGCAAATCGGCCAGCGTGTAGTAGTACGTTCCTTTTTCTGGGAACTTGTTCGTACACGGAAGCGGTCCGCCGCCCTGATGATGTAAGGTATTATTTTTCTTGTTCCAGATGAGCAAGAACGTTGATGTGCCGGGGTCCGCGTCGCAGCCCCACGGAAGCGACGTCGGACTATCGACCAAACTACGCGTCTGATTTTTATTGATCGTCGTTCCGCCCCGAATGAGATCCTGGTGCGCGGTGTAGCTGCCGCTGCCTTGCGTTTGGAACATGTGATCGGCCAACACGTAAGTATTCGCGATCTGCCAGTATGGGCCGATCTGCGATGGGTCGACGTATTGATACGGACGCTTTCCGGCCGGACCGGGCTCGCAGTTCTTATTCACCCCCTCCTCGTTGAAGCGGTCCATTCTTCCGTGGTCGTAGTCGGTGATAAAGCCGTTGTACGAGTGGCCGAAATCGCATGGCTCCAGCAGACTCACTCTCTGGAGCGGAATGCTCCGAGAGCCGTGGCGTCCTCGTATCCTGCCCGTTGTGGTGCCGTCGGCTCCGGGAAACGTTGCGAAGAGGTCGTCGAAACTACGATTCTCCTGAATCATGATGATGACGTGTTTGATATACGACGTGCTGCGATGATGCGCGGGGCGCGCGTCGCTTCGCGGCAAGCCGGTGGGCGTCGATACGCCCCACGAGTTGCCGGTACAAGATGTGAGACCGATCCCACCGATCAGGGCGAGAAGAAGTGCACGGGTCAAGGCTCGTGCCTTTCGACAACGCCGTCAATCGCCCTCGCGAGCGAAGCGAGCGAGCACGATCCTCATCGCATCGAAATCGACCGTGTATGCGTAGTTGCGCAGAAAGTCGTGCGAGATCGCTCCCCACACGGTAAAAGGAAAGAGCGCAAACGGCGTCCCTTGCGGCGTATAGATTCCCTTGACGTCGTATTGCACCGCGGTGCCGACCGCAATGCGCCCCGCCACGAACGGGACCGCCGTAACCGCGCCCCCTCCGCCGTATCCGGTGTCGGCTCGAGCGCGATCGAGCGTGAGTTGTGCCGCCGCGACGAGCTGCTCGGCCGGCATTAAACCGCCGCCGGCGAGACCGGAGTCGAACAGGAAGAGACCCGGCTCTGCCCCATTTACTTGCGCCTGCGCGAAGACGAAGTGGTCGCCCACGAGATAACAGGGAACGATCGCGGCGTTCGCTGCCGTCGCCTGCGCTTCAAAGGCTGCCGACGCACTCGCGGAACGCGGGCGCAGAATCAGCTCGTTGCGCGGATAGTCGATCGTCGTTAAGAAGCGCTCGAAATACGTCGTTCCGATGACGCCCGCGACGTGGAGCTTTGGAAAGAGATCCGAGGCGTGCGTATCGAGCACGTGCACGGGCACGTCGTATGCCGTCGCGGTGCCCAGCGCGAGCGACGCAAGCGTGCCGCTCTGCACCGGCGCGTGCAATCCGCCGGCAAAGACACCGCTTCCGGCATTGCTCGTTTTTACGCCGATCAGCTGCGCGAAGCTCGGTTCGAGCGCGACGTCGGCACCGGTGTCGACGATGAAGTCGGCGGAGCGCCCGTTGGCAACGACCCGCACCACCGGCAGCGGCTCCGATGCGACGAACGGCACGTGCGCCTCGGCGCCCTCAATCGTCGTTCGGCGCGCCGCCTCCATGCGGCGGCGCAGCACTTCGCTGAGCAGCCGTTGCGCGCGCGTTCTGCGGATCCGCCTCGAGCGCTGAGTCCAGGAGCGGTTCGGCCGCGCGCAGGTCGTTTTGGTAGAGTCGAATCGCCCCCAAGCCGAGCAGAGCACTCGCGTCCGAAGGATTCGCTTTGAGCGCCGCGACATACGCCGCCGCGGCTGCGCCGAAATCGCCGCGCGCAAAGAGCGGCGATGCGGCGTCTGCAGACGCGCCTGCGGAGGAAGTCGCCGCAGCAAGGGTAATCGCGAGTAATGGATTCATCGCACTCCGTTTCGCGGAAAGGGCTGCTCGAGGCAGCCGCCTCTTTCGGTCTACTCGCCGCACTCGGCAACGTTTCGCCGGCAGCGGCCGCAACGGCCGCAGCCGCAACGAAGGGGGGAATAGTCGGTGCATGGAGCCTCGTCAGCTTCGACGTCGACGAAGGCAAGGGGACGGCCAAACCACGTTTTGGTGCCGACCCGGTCGGCTATCTCATCTATAGCGCCGACGAGCGAATGGCGGCGGTACTTGCCGGTACGCACCGCCCCGAGCTGAAGTCGCCGAGCGGATCGGCAGCCTCCGAAGAACAGCGAACCCAGGCTATGCAGAACTTTCTCGCCTATGCCGGGCGCTACGAAGTGCGCGGCGATCGCGTCTTTCATCACGTCGAGGTGAGCCTCTTTACCAACCTCATGGGCACGACGCTCGAACGCCAGTTCAAAATCGCCGGCGATACGCTGACGATCCGTACCCTCCCGCCCGAAATCTGGGGAACGTCGAACGTTCTCGTCTGGCGGAGAGCGTAGCTCGTGCCGCAGTTCCGCGCCGTCATCGAAGGCGTCGCCGCGTCGTCGGCGACCTACGTGCGCGTGCCGGGCGCGGTGCTCGCGACGTTCGGCGGCCGTATTCGCGTGCCGGTGCGCCTGACGGTCAACGGCATCGAGCATCGGACGACCATCTGCAATATGGGCCTGGGACCGATGCTCGGAATCCCCGCTGCACTCCGCCGCGCGGCGAAAATCGAGCGAGGTGACCGGGTCACCCTGTCGATCGAAGCCGATCGCGACGAGCGCACCGTGGACGTTCCGTCCGACTTTGCCAAAGCGATGAAGATGCGTGAGCGGCGCGCGTACGATGCGATGGCGTACACGCACCGTAAAGAATACGTCCAGTGGATCGAGGCGGCGAAGAGGCCCGAAACGCGGATCCGTCGCATCGCCCTCGCAATCGATAAGCTCCGCGAACGAGCTGGGCGAAGGAGTACGAAATGATTCATCGCGTTGCACTCGCCGCGGCGATGATCGCGCTGGCAATCCCGCAGCCCGCAGGCGCTCAAGCCTCTCCTGCGCCGGCGCCTACGGCGAGCGCTCCGGACCCCGCGCTGACCGCGCGTTTCGCCGCATTCCTCACCGACATGCTGGCCGGAAAGCTTCCCGCCACTGGACTCTCCGCGAAAATGCAAGGCGCGTTCACACCGGAGCTAATTTCGCAAGTCGATAGCAACCTCGCGCCGCTTGGCGCCTTCCAAAAGCTGCAATTCGTGAGCCAGGATTCGGTACAGGGCTTCCAGCGCTATCACTACGTCGGTGTGTTCGCAAACGGAATGCAGCCGTTGATGTTCGTGCTCAATTCCAGCAACGACATAGACGGTTTCTTCAAAGACCAAAGCCCGTAGCGGAGTCGGAAGCCTGAGCGTATAGCAGATAAGCGGATTGGCAGCGCGGTTCCCTTCCGGCCGAAGGGGTATGTGTACCGCCGTCGGCTAACCTGCATTGGCTATGAACTTCAAGCCGTTGCCCGCGCTCGTATCGTTGGGACTGCTTATATCCTCGGGATGCGGCGGTTCGGGCACGGCAGGGGCGGTCGGAGCCAACGCGCTGCCGGCGGCGCGAGAGTCTTCGATGGAGCTTCCCGCGACGGGCAATCCCGTGCACAAATACATCAAGCACGTGATCGTCATTATTCAAGAGAATCGCAGCTTTGAAAATTTCTTCGCCGGCTATCCGGGTGCCGACGCGCCGCTCTACGGGTATGCCGGACATCAAAAAGTCAAGCTGCAGCAGATCACGTTTAAAGGTCCGAACCTTCGGCACGATTGGCATTCCTCGCTCGGCGAGTGGGACAAGGGCAAGATGGACGGCTTCCACAAGTTCGGATCGGGGCAGTATGGTGCGTACGCCGCCTACTCGTACGTCGAGCGGTCGTTGGTGCAGCCGTATTGGGACATGGCCAATCAGTACGTGCTCGCCGACGCCATGTTTCCGACCGAGTTCGGGGGCAGTTTTACCGCACACTTAACCTTGGTCGCGGGAACCGACGACCTCTCGCCGACGCAGGCGGAGGTCGATATCCCAAGCGGGCTCCCGCCGCAAGACTGCGACTCGCCTCCCGGCGTGAGGAGCTCGTATATCACGCCCAATCGCGTCGAGCATCCCTTCAAAGGTCCGTTTCCGTGTTTCGATCAGTGGAAGACGCTGGCCGAGACGCTAGACCAAGCGGGGGTCTCCTGGAAATACTACGCAACCGAACTCCTCGGCGCGGGCATGTGGGAGCCGTTCGAAGCGATGAAATACGTTCGCTACGGCTCCGACTGGAATCGGAACATCATCGCCCCGCAGACGACCGTTCTGACCGATCCCGCGAATGACGCGCTTGCGAGCGTCAGCTGGGTTTCACCGAGCGAGGAAGACTCAGACCATCCGGAATCGCGGAGCGACCAGGGTCCGTCATGGGTTACGTCGGTCGTCAACGCGATCGGCGAGAGCAAGTATTGGAAGTCCTCGGCAATCGTCGTTCTCTGGGACGACTGGGGAGGATGGTACGACAACGCGCCGCCGCCGCATCTCGACTTTCGCGGACTCGGCATCCGCGTGCCGTGCATCATCATCTCGCCGTACGCGCGCAAGAGTACGTCGAGCTCGCCCTTCGTCGATCGTACGCAGTACGAGTACGGCAGCATCATCAGATTCATCGAACAAGCCTACAATCTGCCCTACCTCGGATCGACTGCCGACGGTTATACCGACCGCCGCGCTGCTAGCATCGAGGATGCCTTCGATTTTACGCAGAAGCCGCGCGCCTTCACGCCGTTCGGTTCGAAGTACGGCGCGGCTCGCTTCCTGCACGAGCCGCCGTCGCACAAACCCGTTGATACGGAGTGAGCCTGCTTAGTTCGGCACGCCCGTAGCAGGGTAAGACCCTTGGCGATGCTCGGATCGCCCAAGGAGGCCCCATGCGGATCACACGATCGCTCTCCGCAATCTTTGCTGCCGTTCTGATTAGCGCCGTGCCGCCGGCTGCTTCGGCACAAGTGAGCATCGGCGTCGGTGTCGCCCTCGGCGGACCGGGCTGGGGTGTCGGCATTACTGCGGGTTACCCGCCGCCGGCATTACCCGCCTACTCCACTCCACCGGCACCATATCCGGGGTGGCAGTTGGTTCCGGGCTACTGGGCATGGGGAGCGTACGGCTACTATTGGGTGCCGGCTTATTGGACGGCGCCGCCGGCGGTCGGACTCTACTGGACGCCGGGCTATTGGGGTTATCTCAACGGCGCCTACGCTTGGAATCCCGGCTACTGGGGGCCGACGGTCGGTTTCTACGGCGGAATAGATTACGGCTTCGGCTATTTCGGCAGCGGATTCGTCGGCGGATTTTGGTCCGGCGGCGTCTTCACCTACAACACGGCCGTCGTCAACGTCAATCGAACCGTCATCAGGAACACCTACGTCAATCGCACCGTTATCGGCCGGAGGGGAACCGTGCGATCGCGCGTGAGCTTCAACGGCGGCCGCGGGGGCGTCCGCGCGAGACCGACGGCGGTGCAGGTCGCCGCTCGCAGGCACGGCGTCGTGGCGACATCCGTACAGCGCGCGCATCAGCGGGTAGCCGCTCGCGATCGCAATCTCCTCGCCGCGGTGAACCACGGTCATCCGCGCGTCGCCGCCGTCGCGCGCCCGCTAAGCGCGACGCACCGGCCGGCGGGGATGCATACGATCACGGCCGCCGATCGCAAAACCGCGCAGCGGCAGATGCATCACAACACCATCGTTGCCGCGCATCACAACGCGCCGGTGACGGCGGCGCATCACGGCTCGACTAGCGCGTCGGCGCGTCATACTCTGTCCAGCACCGCGATGCATCATAGCGCGCCTGCCACCGCGCACGCGCATCCGCAGAGCGGCGGCTTTTCGCACGGAGGGGCAGCCGGCGGTCACGCTCCGGGCGGTGGTGCTCCGCGAGGCGGCGGCATGTCCGGTCGCAGCGAGGGCGGCGGCGGCCGTCCGCCGCTCGGCTTATAGCCCCGTATTGGCCTTCGCGAACGGCACGTTGTTCGGAGTGACGATGCGTGCAATGTCGCGGAACATCGCGTTCGCCACTCCGGGAGATGGTGAGTTTGCCTGCACGTCGACCCACGCGACGACCATCGCTCCGGTCGCGGGAAAGTAATAGTCGGCGGTGTTGTAGCCGGGGAGCCCGCCGGTGTAACCGTACCAGCCGACGCTGCAGCCCAGACCGAGTCCGAAGGCGAGGCCGGGCTGTCCGGTGGGAACGCATTGCGTCAAGGCACGATAGGTTGCCGGCGCGCTCGTCTTGCCGGTCACGTAGAGTTCGATCCAGCGCTTCATGTCGCCCATGTCGGAGATCATCGCGCCGGCAGCGCCCATGAGCGAGACGGGGATCGTTCCGCTGACGTCCTCCCAGCGGCGATGCGCATCGAGAGCATAGCCGTGAGCCCAGGGGTCGGGCATCGTTTGGGTCTCGGGATAGAGTGTGTGCGTCAGGCCGAATGGGGCGATGAGCCGTTTGCGAATTTGATCGCCCACCGTGTCGTGCGCTACCCGCTCGACGATGAGCCCGATGATCAAATAGTTGGTATTGCTGTAATGGTAGCCCTGACCCGGCGGAAAGTAGGGCCGCTGCCGAACCGCCCACCTAATAATCGTACGGGGATCGAAGGTCATATTGGGCTTGACGTTCATCTTCGCCATCTCGGGCGAATCGTAGGCCTCGAAGAGACCGCTGCGCATCTGGCAGAGCTCGCGTACGGTGATTTTATCGGCGTTGGGAATCGTAACGCCGATTGAAAAACGGCTGATCGGGTCGTCGAGGCTGAGTCTCTTCTCGTCGACGAGTTGCAAGAGTACGGCAACGACGAAGGTCTTGGTATTGCTGCCGATGCGAAAGTGATCGGCCGCCGAGAGCGGCCGGCGCTTGGCGAGATCGGCATAACCGAAGGCGTGAACGTAGGCGTGGCCGCTGCCGTCCCAGACGCCGACGAGCACTCCGGGGACGGCGGTCTTTCCGCCGTAGAGCTTGCGATCTTGCTCGACCGCTTTGACGATCGCGGCCTCCACGGCGACGTTGGAGACCGACGGCGCCGGCTGTGGCCGTTTGCCGGTGCACGCGGCGAGCGGAGTCGCGCAAGCGAGAACGAGTGCGATAACGGCGAGCCTAGCCACGGCAGAATCTCCGATGAAGAAAAGGCTCGTGCGCTGTTCGCGCCGCCGCCGGAGCGACCTGCCGCCGCTCCGGTTCGCGGAGCGCCGGCTACTGCGTGCCGATCCTCTCGTTCGCGTTGTCGAGCAAGTAGATCTTGTCGGCGTGACGGACGCCCAAGCCCTTCTGATCGTAGATGATTCCGACGTATTGACCGGCTTTGACCTTGCTCATCTGATACGTCGTCTTGCCATCCGCGGAGAAGACCTGATCGAACTTCGGAAGGATCACGAAGCTCAAGACCTCTTTGGTCTTGGGATTCTGGACTTTGATGTTTTGTGTCGAGACGTGTACGGTAATGCCGTAGAACGTCGACGTCGTCGCGGCCGGTGCGCTGACCGGCGCGATGAGGAGCCCGGCCGCGAGCGCGAGCGCCGAGGCTCGAAGAGTCGTTAAGTGCATCATGCCCCCGGTGTACCCACAGGGCGAGCGGTCTATGCCTTGGTACCGGCGAAGCCGCGAGTGGTGGAAGCGACGCTCTTTGCCGACGGGGGATCGCGCGGCAATCCCGGCCCTGCCGCGAGCGCGGCGGTGCTCATCGATTCGGGCGGTGAGCTGCTCGAGGAGGTCGGCGCGTACCTCGGCGTTGCAACCAATAACGTTGCCGAATGGAACGCATTGGTGATCGGCCTAGAGGCCGCGGCAAAACGCGGAATACGGCGCTTGGCCGTTCGGCTCGACTCCGAGCTCGTCGTCAAGCAACTACGCGGAGAGTACCGCGTCAAGCACGTCGCGTTGCAACCGTACTACCGGCGCGCGCGGCAACTCGTTCGTGCCTTCGCCGAGATTGAGATTCGCCACGTCCCGCGCAAGGAGAACAAGCTAGCCGACGGCCTCGTCAATCGCGTTCTCGACCAGGAAGCGCCGACGCGGATAAAGTAGGCGCTGGTCATGCGGCGGTTCCCGATCGAAATGCTCATCGTCGTCATCGTCGTCGTGATGATTGCCGTCGGCTGGCGCATCTATGGGGCCGGCGAGATGGGGCGCTTTGGTCCCGCGATTCACATCCAAAAAGCGCCGAGCGAGCTCTATGCGCGCATGCTCGTTCGCTATCCGAAGCCGCCGATCTACGAAGAGGAGTACCGCATGTCGGACGTCGAGGGCGTCTCGACGTTCCGCTACCGCGTTCGCGGCTATAAAGGTCACGAGATCACCGTGACCGCGCCGGAGGCGCGCGTCTACGACGTAAGCTTTTTCTTTGGAAAGCTCGTCCAAGACGGCATCTGGGATCTCGACGACAAGCCGCCGCGTCCCAATCATGACGCCGCCTATACGGTCTACGTAAAACAGGTCGTCGACTATAAGCACGGTGAGCGAACCGTCACGTTTACCAATCCGAAGTATTGGGCGTCGAAGACCGGGCACCAGTTCGAGATCGACCTATCGAAGGGCGTCCCGAGCGACCTGCTCCACATGCAGAGCACCCAGGTTGCCGACTCGCGCTACCAAGAAATCGTCGACGACTTCCGCAGTTTTGGACCCGACGAATTTCGCCACAACGTCGGGGTCGCGCAGGACCGCATTCGCGGCATGCACGGCTGAGCGTGCTTCGGCGCATCGCTATCCGCAGCGCCGTCGCGCTCGCGGTGTTCGCTGCCGTGGCTTTTCAGGCGTATAAGATCCTCGAGAATCCGACGAGCCAGCTCTTCGGCAAGACGCTGGTCAGCGGACCGAAGGACGAACGCGTCGTCGCGCTTACCTACGACGACGGCCCAAACCCGCCGTACACCGGACAGATCCTCGCGGTGCTGCAGGCCGAGCACGTGCACGCGACGTTCTTCGTCGTCGGGCGCGCGGTCGCGGCCTATCCGGCGGTCGTCCGCGACGAATCCGAAGCCGGCGACGCGGTCGGCAACCATACGTGGGCCCACGAGCACCTGCTGCTCGACGACGGCAGCAGTCTGCGGCGCACGCTGGTACGCACCGACCGGGCGATCTTCGCGGCAACCGGCCTTCACACGCGGATCATGCGCCCACCCTTCGGCGCCCGCGATTGGCTAGTGCTCGACGAGGTTCGTAAGCTCGGCTATACGCCGGTGATGTGGTCGGTGCCGCTTGCCAACGATTGGGAGAATCCGCCGCCGCGCGTCATCGCCGCCCGCGTCTTGCGCTACGCCGGAGACGGTGCGATCATTACCCTGCACGACGGCAATCGCGGCATCGTCTGTGCACGCCTCCGCACGCCTGGCCGGCTCTGCGACCGCAGCGGCGACGTCGAGGCGACGCGCTTAATCGTCGAGGCGCTCAAGCGTCAAGGCTATCGCTTCGTCACGATCCCCGAGCTATTGAAAATGGAAGCCCACGCACCTATGCGTACAACTTCCCGTGCAAGCGAATGAAGCCGTCGGGATGGTGGTGCCACGGATCGTGATGCGTCCAGTGTACGACCGGCGGACGTCCCGGATCGTGGACCATCTCGCCGCGGATCTCGACGGTGTCTCCGGAGCGAACCGGACATCGCGGCGCGATCCCGACGTTGTCGACGATCTCGATACGACCGGCGCTGCTCTGAACGTCGAATGCCTCGTGCATCGCGTGCGTGCGCGAGCCGAAGAAGAAGTGCGGCGCCGATGCGACCGTGCCCGTGAAATCGACCCATGCCGGCGCGGTCCCGGCATACGCAGCCGCCAAATCCATCGCATCTCTCATCACGCGCTGTGGTATAAGCGTCTAGTGATGACGCGGTAAGATGAGGACGATCCGCACGGCGCGTCTGCGGCTGGTTCCGGTCACGACGGCGAATGCCGTCCTGCTCTGGCGCGTGCTGCAAGAACCCGATTTGCGCGAATATCAAGACCTTCCCGACGTCGAGCGCGAGCAGTTCCGTCGCGTCGTCGGCGGACGTCCCACACGATTTGCCCCTGGCTCGGTTGGGCGCTTCGAATGGCTCGTGCACTATCTCGAGCCAGGCGATGAGCCGCTCGGTTGGGTCTCGCTGCGGATTGCCGAGTCGAATCGCGCGAGCGCCGAGATCGGCTACAGCGTCGTGCGCGCGCATCGCGGACGAGGCATTGCCAGCGAGGCCGTCGCGGCGCTGATCGACGAAGGCTTCACTCGCGCCCGGCTGCGCGAGATTCGCGCCTATTGCTTGCCGGAGAACCTCTCGTCGCGCGCCGTGCTGCGCCGCAGCGGCTTCGCGGATCAAGGAAAGCTCCCGCGCGGGGCGACGGTTCAAGGTCGGCCCGTCGACGTCATCTCCCATTCGCTCGACCGTTTGCGTTGGGCAGAACTCAGCGCGAATCGGCGGGCCACTCGATCGTGACGCCGGCTTCGTGATAGCCCGCGTAGCGCTGCGGTAATTCTTCCCGCAGAAAGGCAAGCAGCGGCTCGCGTACGACCGCAATCTTCATTCGGTGGGCGATCTCGTCGAGCGGGACCCACGCAACCTCCGCCACGTGATCGTTGCCTGCCGCGACACCCTGACCCGGCTCCCCAACCACCTCGAGCACGAACGTCACGTTTAGATAATGCGCGTTGCCGTCGTAACTCTCGCTAACGTACGCAATCTCGCGCGGCTCGACCGCGACGCCGGTCTCTTCGAGCACCTCGCGGACGACGGTCTCCGTCAGCAGCTCGCCGGGTAGTTGCCGCCCGCCGGGTAAGTTCCAAAGCGGCTCCGGGTGATTCGGATATCGCGACGAGACGAGCAGCAAGAGGCCCTCTCGAAGCACGACTCCGGTTGCAAGATGGATCATGCCGATACTCCTAGCCCGCCACCGTCTCCTCGATAACCGTCAGCGTTCGCGAGGCGGTGCGCTCCCACGTAAACTCGGCGGCGTGAATCGGACCGAGCCGCCGCAACTCGGCAGCGTATTCGGAGTCTGCGGCGACGCGTAGAATCGCTGCGGCCAGCGCGCCGGGGTTGCTCGACGGCACGTAACACGCAGCAGCGCCGCCCGCCTCCGGCACGGACGATGCGTCGGCCGCGACGACGGGCGCGCCGTAACTCATCGCCTCGAGCACCGGCAGGCCGAAGCCCTCGTAGCGTGACGGAAACGCGAGCATCGCGCAGCCGCGATAGAGCGCCGCGAGGGAATCGTCGTCGACGTAACCGAGCTCAACGACGCGCACGCCGGGCGGTACCGTCCATCGGTCGAGCCGCGTCGTTACGACGAGCCGAAGATCGGGGCGCTCGCGCGCAACCTGCGCCATCGCGTCGAGCAGCGTATCGAACCCCTTGCGCCGTTCGGCCGTTCCGACATAGAGGACGTACGGTCTTAGCGCCGCGACGTCGAGCGAAACCGAAACGGGAGGGCGCGGCGGCGCAACGCCCAGCGGGATCGGCACGAGCCGCTCGGGTGCGATCTGCAGCTCGCGCGCGAGCTCGCGCTGCGCGAAATGGGAATCGGTCACGAGCGCGCGGCAGCGCTGCGCGGCCGCGCGAAAGATCCGCTGGGCATCGCCGAGATATTCGGGAACGACGAAGTTCGAGGCATCGTGAAGCGTTGCCGTTGCCGGAAGTGAAAAGTTGGTCCAGCTGCAGCCGTTGAAGGGAAACCAGAGCGCATCGAGCCTCGCCCGGCGATGCCGGGAACGCGAGACGATGCGATACTTGCGGCCCTCGAGCTCGCGCTGGTAGCGATTCCGGACCGTCCAGGTGTGCCATTCGGGAACAATCAGCGTCACGTCGACGCGCGCTCGTTCGCGCTCGTACCAGAGGCGCAAGATCTCGCGCAGGTAGCGTCCGATGCCGCGGTGGTCGCCCGGCAGATTCCACGCGTCCACTCCGAGCCGAATCATCGCGCAACCGAACGAAAGACGGCGACGTGGCGCCGAACGCTCTCGTCCCAGGTGAACTGCTTCGCGCGCGCGATTCCGGCAACGCGCAGATGCTCGCGCAGATCGCGATCCTCGACGATTTTCCGCAACGCGGCCGCCCACGCCTGGGCATCGTCCGGCGGCGCGTAGAGCGCGGCCTCACCCGCGATCTCGGGCAGGCAGCTCGCGCGCGAAGCAATAACCGGCGTTCCGCAGGCCATCGCTTCGAGCATCGGCATCCCGAAGGTTTCGTGATACGAGGCGAGCGTCAGCGCGGTCGCGCCGCGATAGCACGCCCGCAGCGAATCGTCTCCCGCCGCGTTCAAATCGTCGCCAAAGTTCCCAGCGTGTATCACGCCCGGAAGGTCCGGAGCCCGCGCGCCGGCAACGGCGAGCGCCGGTCCGTCGACCGACGGCCAGGCGCGCCGGTAGGCATCGTAGAGCAGCGCGAAGTTCTTTCGCGGCTCGGCGGTCGGGTCGCCCACGAAGAGCAGAAAAGGCCGCCCGTGCAACGGCATGGGCAGCGGTTCCGCTGCGCCCGGTGTGAACGACTCGTCGACGCCGTGCTCGATAACGTCGATTCTATCGAGCGGAATGGCGAGCAGTTCGTGCAGTTCCCCGCGACCGAAGTGCGAGACGGCGATCACCCGCGACGCGCTGCCGGCCGAGCGCAGAAAGGGGCCCTGTGCGTGGGCGCGCCGCTTGGGGTCGGGATCGGGGTAGCGAAACGGAACCGCATCGTGAATCGTCACGACGCTGGGCAGGTGAGACGAGAAGAAGGTTCCGTTCGCGGGATGCCAGATCAGGTCGAGATCGCCGCTCGCGCGGCCGCGAACGATGAATGACTCGCTGCCGAGTGCGCGCGCGTAGGCGCTATGCCGTCGCCGCGGAAACGGCGGATCGGCCAGCAGCGTCAGCGCGACGTCGTCGCGCAGGGCGAGCCGCCGCAGTACGGCGCGTGCGTAGCGTCCGATGCCGCGCGTATCTTCGGCGATGACGCGCGCGTCGACCGCGAGCCTTAGAGGCTGCATCGCGCCGACTTCGAACTTGCAACCATGCGGTCATGCTCACCGAGGGTCCCGAGCCTGTCGAAGGAGTGGTAGCGGCGCATTTGATCGTTGGATCGCGCGAGGAACCATTCTTGGGTGCGATGCTGGATTCGATCGCCGATGCCGCATCGGTGTTGATCGTCAACGATAACGCTCCGAACCCGTCGCCGCACGCGGCGACGCTCGCGCAGAGTCGCTTCGGGCGCGAGGGAAGGATCGTCGTCGACCGTACCCCGTTTACGACGTTCTCTGCAGCGCGTAACGTCTGCATGCGCTTGCACGCCGAGCGCAGCGACGCGCGATGGGTCGCTTTCGTCGACGCCGACGAGGTGCACGGACCCGCGATCCGGCGCATCGCGGCGCATCTCGAACACGTGCCCGCCGCCTATGATTTTGTCGACGGCTACACCTGGCATTTCTTCGGATCCTTCGATTACTATACGTCGATCGAACGACGCATGATGTTCTTCCGCTATCGGCCCGGCATCCGGTGGGAGGGTGCGGTTCACGAGCAGCTGCTCGGGTTGGGCGGAAAGCGGGTCGCTCTGCCGTACCTTTACGCGCATTACGGACACACGCTCGAGCCGCGACGTCACGCGGAGAAAGGACGCCACTATTCGTCGCTCGGCGCGCCCGGAAACGTACTGCGGGAGGACGAGCTCGACGCCTTCGACGTCGTGCGGTACTACGCGCCGGTCTATCCCCGGCTGCTCCGGTTTACCGGGCAACCGCCCGAAGCAGCCCGCCCGCTGGTCGAACGCTTGAGCGCCGCTCTGCGTCCGCATCACGAATTGACCGAGCGCCTGGCCCGGGCCCAGCCCCTGGGGGTCAAGCTCCGCAACCTGGTCCGGAAGCTCAACTACGAGGCGCGCTGGCGCTTCCGGCGTCTCGACCCCTTGGCCCGATCGCTCCTGGGGACTTTTCCGGAAACCGCAATATTGCGAAGATATGATTAAAATAGTATACTCGTACTACAGAGGGGGCAGCTTACTGACCGCCCCTAGGAAGTTATGAGCTCAGGGATGATGCCTCGCCTTGGGCCGTCGATCGTCCGGCGACAAGGCCTGGAAGAATGGTTGGGACGCTTTAGGAGCGTTCCGGTTCGGTTTTTGGTAGCACCGCCCGGCTTCGGTAAGACGATGGCGCTTCTTGGATATTTGCGCCATGCCGCGACCAACGGCGTCTACTGCGCCCTCCCCGCGAACGCGACTCCGGAGACGTTCTGGAGCGCGGTAGCTCGCGCTCTTCAATTGGAGGTCCAGTTCGGCTCGCAGGACGAGATGGTCCGGGCGCTCGCCGCCCGCGTTCCCCTCGAGCTCGCGATCGACTGTGAGGACGTTCCCGATGCCCCCGGCATCGAGGCGATCCTGAGCCTGATCGAAGACCTTCCGGAGGACGTCTCACTGCTGATCGCCTGCCGCTCGCGCTCGGCGTTCCATGCCGGCCGGTTCGTCTCGGAAGGGACGGCGGTGCTCTGCGACGCCGAACGGCTCGCCTTCGATGCGGCCGGAATCCGGCACGTAGCCGAGACCTGCGGCGTTCCCTTCACGCATGCCGACGTCTTGCGTATGCTCGAGTCGACCGACGGCTGGCCGCAAGTCGTCAGCGGCGCGCTCCGCAAGGCCGCCGAGGACAACGTGACGCTCGCCCAGGCCTTCGAGCATTGGCGCACGCGCCATGGACATCTCTTCAACGAGTTTATCGCCGAATCGCTCAAGCAGGTTGCCGAGCGTGAGGCCGATCTCGTGCTCAAGCTCATGAGCGGCTCGTATCTCGACGATCGAGCCCAGCTCCAGGCGCTCGAAGAGCAAGGGCTCTTCGTCATCCATACGCCCGACGGTTACCGGCCGCTTCGCGCTCTATCGCGCAGCCGGCTCTACGACCGGTACGGCCGCCGCACGCAACCGGTGACGCCGATGCAAGTGCGGCTCTTCGGCTGGTTCCTCGCCGAAATCGATAAGCAGCCGATCGAGTGGGTGCGCCGCCGCGACCGCCAGATCTTCAAGTACGTTGCGCTCCAGCCGAATGGGACGTGTTCGCGCGCGGAGGTCGGACAAGTCTTCTGGCCCGACGCCGAACGCCATCTCGTCGCTCAGAGCCTGCGGACGGCGTGTTCGAATATTCGTAAAGCGATCGCCCACATCGTAGGCTTCAAGGAAGTCGAAGCCTATTTCCGCGCGGGCGAAGAGCTTTCGATCGATCTCGACAACGTAATCGTCGACGTCAATCGCTTCGTCTCGCATGCCAACGACGCCGACGAGCAATACGAACGCGGCGAGCTGCGGGCGGCTTACGCGCACTATCGCAGCGCCGCACGGGTCTATCGCGGCGATCTGCTGATCGGCGACGCGCACGAATCCTGGGTTGCCTCACTCGACGCGGCGCTGAAGCAGCGCCACGTCATGGTCCTCGAGCGAATCGCCGAGATCGTCGCTTCGCTTGATTATCAAGCCGCGGATAAGCCGAACCTGCGTCTCGTCTCGGGCTCGTAATCTCATGGGACGCCGCTGGGAAGGCGCGGCCGTCCTGTTGGCAGCCCTAATCGCGCTGGGCCTTCAGACGAGCGTCGTTACCCGCACCGGCTTTTTGATGGGCGATTTTCGCGCCTTTTACTGCGCCGCGCGCGTGGCGTCCACCGGTGCGAATCCCTACCACGTCGAGCCGCTGCGCTCGTGCGAAACGGCGCTGGGGATAACCCCGTTCTTTAAGAAGAATCCAGGTATTGCGATTCCCGCGCCGCTGCCGGGATACTCGATTGCCGCGCTCGTCCCGCTCGCGCGCCTGCCCTTCCCGGTTGCCGCCGTCCTTTGGAGCGCGCTGCTTGCGCTCGCGTGTGCCGTTTGCGTGCTTAGCCTCGCACGATTTGCAGACCTCAGGCGCGAGACCGCGCTCGCCATTCTCGCGCTCGCGCTCGCCGCGCTCTGCCTGCCGTTTGGGGAGATCGTTCCGCTCGCACTCGGCTGCATCGCGCTCTGCGGGTACTTCGCCTACCAAGGGCGTGCGCGAGCCGCGGCTCTTGCCGCTGCAGGTGCGATGATCGAACCCCATCTCGGCTTGCCGGTCTGCGTCGCGCTTGCGGTATGGCTTCCCGCAACGCGGATGACGCTTGGACTCGCGTTCGCCGTTTTGGGCGCGCTCTCGCTCGTCGCGCTCGGTCCGAGCGTCAACCTCGAGTACTTCAGCAGCGTTCTGCCGGCACACGCTCTCTCCGAAGCGACTCGCGACACGCAATATAGCCTGACGGCCGTCTTGGCGGCGCTCGGATTCTCGCCGCAATCGGCGGTACGCGCGGGCACGCTCTGGTACGCGGTGATGCTCGTTGCCGGCGCGCTCGTCGCCGGTGCCTTGGCGAAGCGAACGCGAAACCCCGCCTTTCTTGCCTGCGTTCCGCCGGCGTTCGCCGTTTTCGGGGGCACGTTCATTCACATCACCCAGATGGCCGCAGCGCTTCCGGCCGCGGCGCTGCTGGTGGCGTATTCCACGCGAACGTACCGTGCGCTCGCGATCGCCGCTTTGCTCGTGCTCGCCGTGCCGTGGGATTGGGCGATCTCACCCGCACTCATCGTCGCGCCGCTCGTACCCGTTGCGTATCTTGCCTGGAGTTATACGCGGGAGGGCCGATACGCGCTCGTCGCGGGAGTCGGCACGGCGGCGCTCGTGCTCGGATTGATCGAACTCGTCGCTGCCGCACCGCACGCGGCGGCGCACGCCGTTGCTCCAACGATCGATCCGCGGCTCGCCGAAGCGTCGTGGAGTCACTTCACCGCGAGAGGCTCGACGAACGTACTCGCCGGCTGGATGTTACGCTTGCCGACATGGGTCGCTCTCGCAACGCTGCTCGCGCTGCTCGCTAGAGCCGCCGGGTTGCGACTCGCCGCGGCCGCGCCTGCGATTGCGCTGGGTGCCGTCTGCACGCTCGTGCCAATTGCGGCGCAGGTCTATGGAGACGAGCATGCCGGGTGGCTCGGCGTAGACGGGCGCGCGTATTATTGCGCCGCACTGATCCAGCGCGAGGGCGGAGATCCGTACTTGGCGGCGCCGCTTCACGCGTGCGAGAGTACGGTTGCGGCCCCGTACTATCGAGCGGCGGCGAACGTCACCGTTCCCGCGCCCTATCCGCCCTACGCACTGGCGCTCTTCTATCCATTGACCTTCGCATCGTTTCAAACGGCGATCGTCGTATGGTGGTGCGTCCTCGCATGCGCGCTGCTCGGTGCGGCCTACGCGCTGGCGCGTTTCGCGCGCGTTCCTCCGCTCGTCGCTTGGGCGGCGCTCGCGCTCTGCGCGGGTTTGACCTCGTTTTCGCCGGGTAATGCGCTTCCGTTCGCGCTTGCGGCACTCGTGCTCGCCGCGTTCTTCGCGTCAGCCGGCAGGCCGGTGTACACGGCGTTGGCGATTGTGGTTGCGATGGTCGAACCGCATCTTGCGCTCCCCGCGGCCATCGCGCTCTTTGCCGGATACGCTCGCGCCCGGGTTCCGATACTCGCCGGATTGCTCGCACTCGCCGTACTCTCGATCGCAACGGGCGGCATCGCGCAGACGATCGCGTACGTTACTCAGGTCCTGCCCGCGCACGCGCTCTCGGAGGTCTCGCGCGACAATCAATATAGTCTCTCGACCGTCGTTTCGGCACTCGGCTTTTCCGATACGCCGGCCGTGTTGTTCGGTGAAATCTCGTATGGCGTGATGACCACGCTTGGAGTCTTTGCAGGGCTTGCGCTCGCGCGCCGTTACGCCGAACCGGCATTGATCGCGCTCGTTCCGCCGGCGTTCGCGCTGCTCGGCGGAACGTTCGTGCACACCGGCGAGATCGCCGCGGCAGTACCGGCAGCGCTCGTGCTCTACGGGCGCGCCGCCGAGTATCGCGGCTGGATCTTTGCCGCTTTGATCCTGTTGGCGATTCCATGGATGGAGGCGAGCTCGGCGGCACTCTTCCTCGCGCCGATTTTTCCGGCGGCATATCTCGCCTACGCGCTCTGGCGGAGAGATCGCGCGGCAGTCCTCGGTACGGCCGTCGCCACGTTCGCCGCGATCGTCGCGCTCTTTATCCTCGCAGCCGGATCGCCGCCGCACGCCGCCGCGGCGCCGCACGTCTATGCGGCGATCGATCCGCGTTTAGCCGAGGCGAGCTGGCGCAGCTTCGTGCTCGGAGATTCGACGAACCGACCGGCGATGTGGCTGCTGCGCCTGCCGACGTGGATCGGCCTATCGATTCTGGCCGGCGTCGCCGGCGCGCTGGCTCTGCCCGCGCACGGGGCGCGATCGCACGGTCCGCGCGAACAGCCGCAGCCGTCGTAACCTCGTCCGGCATTTGCCTCTCTCGCTGCGGCGTCCGAGTCTCGATCTGGCGGAATCGTTCGCCGAAATGCGCGACGCCTTTGTAGCGGCCGGCGACGATCGCTGGGCGCCCGCCCCAAACATCGATTCGACGGAGATCGCCCATACCGACGTTCCCGCATACATCGATCTGCTCAACGGCTGGAGCGAAGGGCGAGGACTTTCGGAGGGCTGGGTTCCGTCCGACGAGTTCTGGATCGTCAAGGATGGCGTGGTCGTCGGCGAGATCAGCGTGCGCCGCAGGCTCGAGGGCTGGCTGCACTACGTCGGCGGCCACGTGGGCTATCTCGTTCATCCGGGCTATCGCAACCAAGGTATCGCGACCTTCGCGCTTTGCGAAGCGCTGAAGTGCTTGGCGCAGCGCGGCGAGCGGCAGGCATTGGTAACGTGTCTCGACGATAACCGCGCCTCCCTGCGAGTCATCGAGAAGTGCGGCGGGGTACGGATCGCGGATTCACCGCTGCCCGGGCCGAAGCGACGCAGGTATACGATCGATTTGAACGCCCCATAGGATCCCCCGCGGATCGGAGGACCCGTGCTCGACTCGTCACAGCCAAAGACCGTCAACGAGATGACGGCGCAATGGTGCGTCTCGCAGAGCGAGCGTTACGGAATGTGGGCTTGGATTTGCTTGGTCGTTGCCGCGGGGAGCGCGGTAGCGGCGTGGCGCACGGGCACATTCATCGGTTTCGCCGCCGCGGCCGTCGCCGGCGCTTTTTGCTTGCAGAATGCTTGGAACGCTCGGTTCTATCAGCACGTGGTGACCGACCCGTCGATGTGGGCGTACGTGACGAGGCCCGAGCTGGATGCCGACGAGTGGAACGAGTAGAACGCGGTCAAGCGGCGTTAGAAAGAGTCGTCACGCCGGAGCGTACGGCCATGCTGGAATCCGTGGCAGATCGGATCGAGGCGATGACGAGCGACTCGGTGACGAGAGTGGCCATTGACGGCGTCGATGGGGCGGGAAGAGCATCTTCGCCGACGAGCTTGCAGACGTGCTGGAAACGCGCGGACATCGGACCATTCGCGCCGGCGTCGACGATTTTCAGAACCCGCGGCGCATTCGGTACGCGCGCGGACGATACTCGCCCGACGGCTTTTACTTCGATTCGTATAACTACGCGGCCCTGACGGAGCCGCTGTTGGATCCGCTGAGTCCGGGCGGCTCGAGAGCGTACCAGCGTGCCTTCTTCGATCATCGCCTCGATTGGGAAATTTCGGTTGCGCGAGAGATTGCGCCGGACCGCGCCATTCTACTATTCGACGGCATCTTTTCTGCATCGCAGCGAACTGCGAGCGTACTGGGATCTCTCCATCTACCTCGACGTCCCCTTTGACATCTCGCTCGCTCGCGGCTTGGAGCGAGAACCGACCTCCATTCCGCTCGCGCTCTATCGCCAACGCTACGTCGGCGGGCAGCAACGATACCTTGCGAAATGCGAGCCGGCTCACCGCGCGTCGATCGTCATCGATAAGAGCCGCATCGAGCAGCCGGCGATGACGCGCGCAGCGTGAGCCTCATGGCTTCACGAGCACGACGATTCCCGCGCCGGCGAAGGCGCGACGGTAGGCGCCGCTTCTAACGAGCCGATCAACCTTCGGTGCGTCCTTGGCCGACCAATACGCCGGATCGGTGAATGCGTCGAAGACCAGATATGTCTGGCCGTTCTCCATGGCGATCGTGGCGTGCGGGTTCATGGCGATGTGCGGTAAGATAAATGCGCCGCTTCCGACGACCGCGCTGCGCGGCAACGTGGCCAGCACGTGCTCGCGGGTTGCGTCCTGGGCGTTTGGGCGCCGGTAGAGCGCGAAGCCGGGATCGATCGGGCTGTAAAAGCGCGACGTCCAAACGGAGGCGAGCAGCGCAACGACAAGCGCCCCCTTCGCAAACGCCTGGGAATGGCGGTAGACGACTGAGGTCCCGTCGACGAAGGCGCAGAGCAAGTACGGGCTCCACGTCGCGGTGTAATGCGCGCCCAGCGCCATCGTTATCGCCTCGTGCGAGAGCAGGACTTCGGCCAAACCCGGGAGCGCAAAGAGCGCGTACCGCGACGCCAGCGGCAGAAAGGCGAGCGGCAGCAGAATCGCGACGAGGTACTGCGCGCGCAGCGGTGAGAGCGGACCCGCAAACCCCGCCGGCGTCGCCGGAAAGCGCCACCACTCGTAGTAGTGAAACGAGAAGTATTGAGAATGGACGTCGATCAGCGGACGTAGGATCCCGAAGTAGAGTATCGCGGCGCCGACGCCGACGGCAGCGATCCACGCACCGCACGAGCGCATCTGCCGGTCTCGGCGCCCTATAAACGCGACCGCGAGTCCGATCCATGCCAGGCTGACGAACTGATCCTCCTTGACCATCGCGAGCAGTGCGGCCATCACGACCGCAACCCGCCACCGTCTCCGGTCGATCGCCCAGACCATCGTCGCGGCAATCGGCGGCGCAAAGGCGAGCTCGTGAAAGTCTCCGACCGCCTCGGCGCTGAGCACCGGGTAGGTCGCCGCCACGAACGTCGTTACAAAAGCGAGCCACTTCGGCAAGCGCGCCGAGGCGAGTCCCCACAACGGGACGATCGTCGCGGCCGTAAGCAGGCATTGCAGCAGAACTAAGCCGCGTGCACCGTCGAACGCGCGAACGAACGGTACGGCGGCGTATAAGATCGGCGAAAAGTGCACCAGGAAATGATTGACCGAGCCTTCAACCGCCGCCGAAAATCCCGAGAACGCGCCGTTTACGATTTGCGTGAAAATCAAATCGTCGATGCCGGCTCGAAAGATGGCGTAGCGCCACATTCCAAGGTAGGTATAGACGCCGGCTACGACGAGGAAGAGCGCGATGACCGCCGCCGGCCACGCAATTCGCTGCCGCGCTAGCACGGCCGGACGCCGTCTCCCATCACGCTGCGTTACGTGCCTGTCGATTGCGTGCCTGCCGGAGGACCCGCGCGACGAGATGCATCGCCGGTCGTTCGGCCGCCGAATGCCTGCCCGTTGATTGGCTTGGTGAAGAACTCTCTTGGTTTGATTCGTACCCGGTGCTACGGGATAACGGTGCGCGACGCGCCTTCGCGGACTGGTATCCGGACGCGATCCCCTAGCTGCGGGCGCACGTCTCGAGAGAATACCGAATTCTTTAGCGCGAGGCTGCGCTTCTCGATGCCGAACCAGCTCGCTGCGGCGAAGGCTAAACTGGCGAAGTACGCGAGGCCGAGATATGCCATGAAGCCTTCACGCGCCACGCCGAACGCGGTCGAGAGCTGCGATATGGGAAACGCATAGATATAAATGCCGTACGAGAGGTCGCAGCGCTTGTCGAAGTCGCGCAGCGGAAGAAACATCGCGACGTAAAGCGTGAGATACGAGAGCGCGAAGGGTAGAACGAGGCCGTACGCGCGGGTCGCGATCGTCGCGGCAACGAGCAGCAGCGACAGGCACGCGAGCGAGCCGCGAACCGGCAACCGCTCGCGAAAGACGTACGCGCAGAGGCCGATGGCGAAGAAGGTGTAGAGCTCGAACGCGCGCAGCGCCGTCGGCACCTGCTCGAGACTGCGGTACCACGATGCTGCCGCGAAGAGGGCGAAGCAGAGGCCTAGCGGCAGCAAGAAGAGCGCGGGCTTTCGCATCACCAGCACGAGCGTTCCGAGCGCGCCGACCATGAGGTAACAGAGAAACTCGTACTGGAGCGTCCAGAGCGAATGGTTGAAGAGCAGCGGTACCGGCGCGCCGGCCAGCAGTCCGCCGATATCGTACTGATTCATCACCAGCAGGGCGTTCGAACTGAGGTACGTCCAAGGCGAATTCGGCCCGGCGAAAAATCCGGCGAGCGTCGCCCGTTCGTGAACGTAAACGAGCGGTGCAAAACCGAACGCCACGACGACCAGGCATGCCCAAAAGCCGGGAAAGATGCGCAGCGCACGATGCCAGAGGTACCGGCCGAGATGACCGGTACGTTCGAAGCTGCGCGCGATCAAGAAGCCGCTGAGTACGAAGAAACCGTCGACGGCGATCGTACCGCCGTCCTCGACGCCCTTAGTGAACGCCGAGAGCGGATCGATGCCGAAGCCGCCGAGGTTGAAGGCGTGCGACCAGACGACGAGCGACGCAAAGAAGAAGCGTAGAAAGCCGATGCCGTTATGGCTAAAGTCGAAGTCGCTTAGGCGCCGGGATGAATCAGACGGGCGAACAACGGGGCCAGCTCCTTGAAACGGGAGATGTCCCAGAGCAGCAACCGGGTGATCGGGTGCCAGCGCAGCTCGATCGCGGCCAGGACGACGTTTGCGGCCCAATAGGCGCCTGCCGCGTACGACAGACGCGAAACGATCCGGCGGGGGGACCGGGCCAGCAGCAACATCGTAGTGGCTTCTACCCATACCGCCTCCGAAAAGATTCACCTGCGTCACCAGTTGCCGCTTGGCTAAAAAAGCGCTAGCTTGGTTTTTCGAACACCGGAACGGCCAGGTCGCCGACCCACCAGCGGCGGGTTCCCGAATCGAGGTGAACGTGGTCGTCGTAGTATCCCATTCCGCCGGAGATCGAGCGCGACCAGCACGTGTCGAAGAGATCGCGCATCGAGAGCCCCTCGACGTACATGTCGGCGGCTTTGGCGTAGAGGTGCATGCTGTTGCGCGCCGCATTCTCGGTCGCTTCGTTGGTTTGCGGCGTGCGGTAGCCGCTGGTGATGACCAGCGGTTTGTAGATACCGTTGAGCGCGAGCGCGCGCTGCACTTCCCAGAGCGCCTCGATCTCGACGACGTCGAACTGCACGTAGCCTTGCGCCGAGGGGACGTGTCGGTCACGCATCAGCCAGCAGATCTCGCGGTAGCCGGGCTGGTAGACCGTGCGGCCGTCGACGCAGAAGGGGGCGATCACTTCGCTGGAGTCGGCCTCGTGCCGGAGCCAGAGGATCCGCCGTCGCGCCGCCGGGATTGCGGCGCGCACCGCCCGCGGCGACATGCCGGCGAAGGTCGCGGCGGCGAGTGCGGTCAGAAAATCCGGACGCCGCATTGCTAGCGCAACGACCTAGTGCGCGAGTCCCAGCGGTAATGCGATTCCGGTGGCCGCAGCAATGTAGGGCGCAAACGCGATCGGTCCGTTGCGTTTCGTGCGGCTCAAGCCGTGCATCACGGCGGCAACGCCGCACGCCGCCGCAAGCACGAAGACGACCAGCGGCGCGCCGAGCGCAGCGCCGGAGAGCGCAACGAGCTTAACGTCGCCCCATCCCATGCCGCGTCCGCGCGAAAAGAGCGCGGCAACCGCAAACGGTGCGAACGCGACGAGCGCGGAGAACCAAATATCCCAATTGTGCTGCGCTAAAGAGAAGAGCAGCAGCGCCGCAAGCGGCGTCAGGGTGAAGACGTCCGGAACCATGCCGCACAGGGCATCGCTGCACCAGCAGGCGACCAGCGCGAAAAGCACGATGGCCGCTACGCCAAGCTGGAGCGGGGTTGCGTGCCAATACAAGAGCAGCCCGCCCAGCAGCGCCGATGCGGCGACGAGCACCGCGTAAGGCGGCTTCCCTGCGGGCGGGCCATCTTCGTCCGGCGTGACGCCCGTGCAAATGGCACGGCTCGCCGAAACGGCAATAAACGCAAGCGACGCGAAGAAGAGCGCCGCGGCGATAACAGCGATCACGGTTTGCCGGCCGTGCCCGCAAAATAGTTCGCAGCGACGGCGCCGAAAATCACGGTGATGATCGCCGGGATCATAAAGAAGACCATCGGAAAGACCATCTTCACGGGCAATTTTGCGGCCATCTCTTCGACCAGCATTAGCCGTTGATGGCGCGCGTCTTCGGCGAGGTCGTTGAGCATCTTCGACACGTTCGCGCCGAGACGTTCGGCTTGCGTCATCACCCGAAGCGCGTTACGCAACGCCGGCTGGTTCGTTCGCTCGCCGACTGCGCGCAGCGCGTCGGCCCGCGCGCGGCCCATGCGAATCTGCGAAAGCGCCTCCTTGATCTCGTCGCCGAGCGCTCCGGGAACCGCATCGACGGCATATCCCAGCGCCGAGTTGAGCGCGAGCCCGGCCTGCACTGTCGAAGCGACCATGTCCAAAAACTCGGGCAGACTCTTTTGAATCGTGGCCTTGCGCGAATCGCTCGCGCGATTGAGAACGAAGTACGGGGCGTAGCCTCCGCAGAACGCCAAACCGCCGATCATCGGAATCAGCCACGCGGTTCCGATATCGAATACACGCCAGATGACCAGAGCGAGCACGGCGCCGAAAAACGCCCCTGCGATGAGGCGCAGCCCGAACTTCAACGGGGTCGTCGTATACCAGCCGGCCTCCGCGAGCCGGCGCGCGAGCGCGACGCGCCGGTCGTCGGTAAGAATTTGCTCGACGAACGGGAGCGGAGACCGCTCTTTCTTAATCGGGTCGCGCGTCTTGAGCTCTTCTAATTGCTCGGCCAGCACGTTCTTCGTCGGAATGATCGAGAGAAGAAAGAAGAACGCCGCGAGGGCGGAGAGCATCGAGATGAGCAAGATGAATAGTGCAGGCATCAGGCGTCGATCCTCAGCAGTGCTTTGAGCCAGAGGTACGCCGCGGCTTCGAGGCCGGCGACGATGAGCAATACGATATGGCCGATAGTCGTATAGAGCAGAGCGTGTCCCATGCTCTCTTGCGTTGTGGTGATGAATGCGCCCAGACAGATAGGGATGAGCATCAATACCCAGGCGCTCATTCGGCCTTCGGCGGTCAGCGCGTCGATCTTTCGCGTCACCTGGCGCCGGTGCTTGATCGTCTCGGCCAATTGATCGAGAATGCGCGCGAGGTCGCCGCCCGTTTCGGATTGTACGCGGAAGACTCGCGCGAGCATGAGACTCTCATGACTCGGCATTCGGTCGGCGAGATCGTCGAAAGCGTCGTAGACGCTCGCGCCGAGGTTGGTCTGCCCGATCACGCGGCGAAACTCATGACGGGCCGGGTCCGGAAGCTCTTCGACCACCATCGCAAGGGCTTGACGTAGACCCAAGCCCACCCGCAAGCCGCCCGCCAGCAGTCGCGTTGCAGGCTCTAGTTGCGAGGTGAATGCCTTCAGCCGGCGCGCGGTCGCAAAGTTGACGTAGGCGAAGAATCCCACCGCGCCCACCGCCGCGATCGCCGGTAGCAGAATCAGCGAAAGCCATAAGGGAGGGTGCAGAAAGAGGAGAATTGCGATCCAGAGAATCGCCCCTGCGCTGACGACCGTCAACACGATCTCCTGCGATCCGGTTCGAATGCCGGCGCGGTCGAGCCGATCGGCGATTCCGCGAACGCGCGCATTGGCGCGCTCGTTGACCGAGCCCCAGAAGGAGAAGAAGGCAAAGAACACCGTCGCGGAGACGCCCGCAAAAACGGCGATCGGTACGAGCGCAGCTACCATAGCGAAGGCAGTTGCTCTAACTCGTTTAATTCGCGCGCGTCGTAAGGCACACCGTACTCGGCGAAGCGCTTGAGACAGACCGGCTGCACGCCGGTATAGCAGAACGCGCCGAGAACCTTGTCTTCCTTATCGACGCCCCGCTGAGAGAACCGCACGATCTCTTGCATGGTGACGATGTCGCCCTCCATGCCGACGACTTCACTGATGCCGATGACCTTGCGGGAGCCGTCCCGAAGCCGGGAAGTATGGACGACGATGTCGAGCGCGCTTGCGATCTGTTCGCGAATGGCGCGAACCGGGAGGTCGAAGCCGGCCATCAGCACCATAGTTTCCACGCGGGAGATCGCGTCGCGTTGGCTGTTCGCGTGGATCGTCGTAAGCGAGCCGTCGTGGCCGGTGTTCATTGCCTGCAACATGTCGAGCGCCTCGGGACCGCGGCACTCGCCGATGATGATCCGATCGGGCCGCATACGCAGCGCGTTGCGAAAGAGATCGCGAATCCGAATCTCGCCGGTGCCCTCGACGTTGGGCGGCCGCGATTCCAGCCGGACGATGTGCGGTTGATTCAGGAGGAGCTCTGCCGCGTCTTCAATGGTGACGATGCGCTCGCGTTCGGGTAGAAAGGACGACAGGACGTTCAGGAACGTCGTCTTGCCGGAGCCCGTGCCGCCGCTGACGATGCAGTTGAGCCGCGATTTGACGGCGGCACTGAGAAAGTTCATTACCACGCGCGGAGCGGCGCCGATCGAGACGAGATCCTCGGCTGTGAGCCGCCGCTGGCCGAAACGGCGAATGGTCAGCGACGTGCCGTCGATCGCGACGGGCTCGATGATCGCGTTGACGCGCGAGCCGTCGGAGAGGCGTGCGTCGACCATCGGCGACGACTCATCGATGCGGCGGCCGAGCGGTGTAATGATTCGCTCGATGACGAGCCGCAGTTGCTGGCCGTCGCCGAAGCGCTTCCCCGTCTTCTCGATGATGCCGTGGCGCTCGACGTAGATCTTATCAGGTCCGTTGACCATGATTTCGCTAACGTCGGGGTCCTTCATAAGATCTTCGAGTGGGCCAAGCCCGAGCGCCTCGTCGAGAATCTCCTGACGCAGGGCCGCTAGCTCCTCTGCCGAGCCCTCGAAATTTGCCGACGCGACGACCGAAGAGGTAATGCTCTCGATCTTCGCGCGCAGCTCGGCGAGCTTATCTGCGTCGGTATGCGCAACGCTTGCGGAGACGAGATCGACCTGACGCAGTAGCGCCTGGTGCACCTGCTGCTTGAATGCGTCGCGCTTCGTATCGGTCGAACCAGCCGAAGTGCCCCTGCCGTTCGAGCGCATTGTGGAGGTGCGGCGCAACGGAATACGCGCGTCACCCGGCGGTGCGGCCGCCGACGGCTGCAGCCCGGCGAGCTGCGTTTCCGGGGGCAGCGCCTCAAAGTATTGCGCGATGCCGGCGACGCTCTTGGCGTATCCACGATTGTTAGACGATGGCACCTCGGCCACGACCTTTGCATCGAGCGCGCGCTCTATCTGGCTGCGCGACGCCGTCGCATCGTCGCTGCGAGCTTGTATAATCGTCGCGATTCGGTTCGCCGGGATGCCGAATCGCAGCAGGTCGGCATAGAGAGACTGCGCGGCGACGATACCGAGAAGCGTGGGCTCGAGAACGAGAAAGATCCGCTTTGCTCGCGCTAAGAACGGCCGGACGGCGGCTGCGAACGGTTGCGGTGCGTCGACGATGAGGGTGTTGAATCCGGTCATGCCGGCGGCTAAGGCCTCGACGGCGTCGGGGTCGAGGGTAAAGGCGGCATCGTAGCGGTCCGCGAGTTCGACGATGCTAATGCCCGCCGCGCGGACGCGGGAGATGGACGAGTCGACCCGGCCCGCGTCGAGGCTTCGCAGCGTTTCGAAGAGCACTCCGACGCCGCGGCGCCCCGTCAGATCGGCATCGACCAGGGCGACGTTTCCACGCTGGCCGATCGTTTTGGCCAGCTCGCAGCAGAGCGTCGTCGTGCCGACGCCTCCCTTCGATCCGACGAAGAGCGCAATCGGCGATTCGCTCATTGGCTTTGTGGGCTCTGCGGGCTCTGCGAGCTTTGCGGGTTATCCGGATCGACGATCTGATCGCCGATGATCAGTTCGACCGGTGAGGTGAATCGGCGCGGGGCCGGATCGCGCGACTGCGGGCTCATCGGAAAGGTTAACGGTGCGGGCGCAACCGGCGGCGGTGCCGCGGCGACGGTATTGCCGGTGATCGTCAGCATCTCAACCGGTTCGGCGCGAATCGCTTCGCGCGGCGAGCGCAGCGCGAGACGCAGCGTCGCGTTCTGATCCGCCCAAGCAAGGATGTCGGCTTGGTGCGGCGTCACCTCGAGCGTGACCGTTGAAGCGTCTTGCTCTTGGGGCGATGGAGTAGCCGAAGGGTTCTCGAGCGCGCTGCCGACCGCGAGCACGCGGATGCCGCGGAAGATCGTGGCCGCTTTGGGCGGTGGACCGTTCGTCTTCGCCGGCGGAATCGCGATCACGTCGACGCGGTCGCCCGGTTGAATCAAACCGGAGACGTCCTTGACGCGGTCGACCGGAATGCTGACCGCGCGCATGCCGGACTGCAGCCGCACGGGGAGAGCCGAGGCGACGTTCGTCCCCACGTCGGATGCGGTCAGCTGCGATCCGGCCGGAATCGTGACGAGCGCGAGCGACCCGACCGCTTGGCTCGGGGCGGAGAGCGCGTCGGGCTCGAGCGATTGCGAGGAGCGCATCTCCTTGGTGAACATCGTATCGACGATCCGCGAGCGCGCCGCGATCTCTTGCGACGCGATCAATACGGGGCGCTGCTCGCTCGGAGCGGGGCGTAACGCCGAGAGGTAGGTCAAAGTCAACCAGCCCGTGCCGATTGCCAGCACGATGGCTACGAGTAAAGTGGTGCGCCGAAAGTTCACGAGAGAATCCTCAAGAATGGTGCGACGTTTTGTGAGAGCGTGACCGCCAGCGCCCCGATCGCAAAGGCGATGGCATACGGCAGGGTCGTTCGCCGGCTGACTATGCTGCGCGCATCGCCGGCGACGATGAGCGCGGCTCGCGAGAATGCCGCGCGCGCCTCACCTCTAAAGATGAGGAAGAAGACTGCGAGTAAACCGCCGCCGATCGCCGAGTAGAGTAGAAAAGAAATGAAGAGCGGGTAGCTCAGCATCCCGGAGGCCGCGATAGCGAGTTTGACGTCGCCGCCGCCGATGCCTCCCCGGGCATGGAGCAGCGCGCCGCCGAGGGTGAGCGCTGCCATCACGATCAAGCTGACCGCGAGCGACTGGATCCCGCCAAGGGCATGAACGATAACGGCGGCGACCGCCAGCGATCCGGTCAAGAAGTTGGGAATGCGCCGCGATCGCACGTCATAAAGACTTGCGATGATACAGGCCGCCAGGGTTAACCAAATGGTAGTGGGCATTTCCAGATATGAAGAAGGGTTGGGGAGGCGCGAATCCCCCGAGTCGCGCCCCATCAACCCTGCGTTTCGTCGGTTGTTTAGAGTGAGCCTGAGATACCGGTGAAGAGACTGTTGAGACCGGTTCCGAGCGCCTTGACGCCCACGATCGCTACGAGAGCGATGAACGCAACCAAGAGGCCGTACTCGACCATCGTGGCGCCTTCTTCATCCCGAATGAGGGTGGTTAGCATTGGTTCTCCTTAGTTGGTTTGTGGTAGTGCTGGGTAGATCGATTACCGCGATTTAAAGGCTGCCGGCGACGCCATTGAACATGCCGTTAAGGCCGTTGCCCAATGCTTGGACGCCGACGAGCGCAACAAGAGCGATGAATGCAACGAGCAGTCCGTATTCGACCATCGTCGCACCCTCTTCGTCGCGGATCATGGAGGGTAGGATGCTGAACATAAGTCCTTCCTTGTTTACCAGATGCCACCGGGAAAAGCGTCAGCGGGCACGTTGATCCCGGTATTCGGTGCCATGACCAAGAGCTGCGCGCTTGCCGAGGTTACGCCCGGCAACGACGTTGCCAGAACGTGGATGAATGTGTCGCGCATATAGTCGGGCGAAATCGGAATGATCGCTTGGAACTTCCCATCCGGCCCTGCCGTCAGGTCGTGACGGCTGAGCAGCACGTTGGGTAGCTCGGAGGAGAGCGTAGCGAGAAGCGTGATCCGGACGGGGGCCGTCGGTGGCGCATTACCCGTGACGAGTACCGCTTCCGCTCCTTGGAGTGGCGTGGCATTGAGGACGATCGTGCCGCGCAGTTCCGGCACGCCGGCTTGCTGCTGCTGTTCTAGTCTCTCTTGGCTCGCAGCTTGTGCTTCCTGCTCGCTGACGAGTGCGTACGCTTGCCGTGCAAGTTGTGTGATGTGTGTAGCAAGCGCTTGCGAGACGTAGATGTCGTTGGAGATGTAGCGTGGCGTAACTGTGGTTACTTCGACACGATCGTCCACTTCGTACACATTGTCGCCTGGGCGAACAACGAGCACGATTCCGGGGCCGCTCAGTTGTACGGCACGCGTCGCCGCCAGCCACGTATACTCGAGGTGAGCATCGTGGGCGACGGTTGCGAGCGGAACTCCTTGCCCTGCTGCTGCCGCGGCGCCTTGTGCCGAAATCAGCCAGCAGAGTAAAGGAAGAACCACCTGACGATAAGGCCGCATGGAAACCTCCTAGCTCCTGGTGCGCTGTATCATGCCATCACTGCCGCCGCCTTGGCAACAGAAGCGAGGCCGTTTGCCGCGATTCTAACTCAACGTCCTCATTGCGTTAACGCGTTAACGCCGGAATCCGTGGCATAATACTCAACGATGAACGCTTTAAGTCGGCGGATAATTCCCTTTCTAATCGCGGCCCTTGCTGCGCCCGCAGCGCCGGTCTGCGCGGACCAGATCACTCTGGTCTCGATTCAATCGGGCCACTCCATATTACTGAAGGCCGAAGGCTTGACCCGCGTTGCCGTCGGTGACGGCCGGATCGCCGGCGTCGTTCCGGTCGGCACCTCGCAGGTGGTGGTGAACGGAAAGGCGCCGGGCCACACGACCGTCTTTATCTGGGCCGGCGGGCGCCGCGTCACCTATGAGGTAACGGTGACCCAGCAGCAGCTCGACGACGTCGCCCAAATGCTGCGCAGCGCGATCTCGGCGCCGAGCGTCCAGGTCGTCAGCTTCGATCACTCGGTCGTCGTGCGCGGTACGGTGTCGGACGGGGCGCAGTTCCAGCAGATCAACGACATCATCGGCCGGTTCCAGCCGGTGCTCAAGGCGCAAGATGCGGTCATCGTCAACGCGGTAACGATATCCCAGAATCTCAGCGATCTGCAGCACGCAATCGCCGGCATACCCGGCGCGAGCGATATTCGCGTCGATCCCGATGGAAAAGGTAACGTGATCGTGAGCGGCAACGCCACCGATGCGGTTACCGCACAGGCCATTCTCGATCGTGCCCGCGGCCTCGCCGGACCCTATCTTGCGAGCAACGGGCAGCTGATCGATCGTTTGAACTCTTTAAGCAATAGCCAGATCGATATCAAAGTCTACGTGCTCGAGGTCGATAAAACGGCCCAATCGAACCTCGGGCTGCAACTGAATTCGGCATCCTTCAATCCGGCAATTAACCCACAAACCTATACGTTGGGTGGTCCGTCATTTCCGGTAGTTGAGGGATTCTCGCAACCACCCGCGGGGTTGGGCTTCACGATTCAGCCGTTCTTCCGTACGGTGACTCTAGCTCCGACCCTGAACCTGCTCATGCAGGAGGGCCATGCGAGGGTTCTCTCTAGCCCGAATTTGGTAACGAGTCCCGGAGCCAAGGCAACGTTCTTAGTCGGGGGCGAGATACCGGTAGTAACGTCGACCGGACTCGGTGCGGTCAACGTTCAGTATCAACCCTACGGCGTACAGTTGAACGTAACGCCCGAAATCCTCGGCAACGGTTCGGTTCACACGGTGGTCGCGCCGGAGATCTCCCGGCTCGACTATGCCAATGCCGTTGTCGTCTCCGGCTTTACCATTCCGGCACTACTGGTGAGCAAACTCTCAACCGACGTGACGACCCGACCTGGAGAGAGTATTATGCTTGGAGGCCTCGTTAATCGCGTCGAGATGAAGACCGTCTCGAGAATTCCGATCCTCTCGTCTATTCCGATCCTCGGAAAGCTCTTCACCTCGACGGCCTATCAAAATAACCAGTCGGACGTCGTCTTCGTGATGACGCCGGAGATCCTCACCCGATGAGGCGCCGGGGTCAGTCGGGTCAGGTTCTCCCGCTGATCGCCGTCAGTCTCGCCGCGCTCATGGGCTTCGGCGGTATTGGCGTCGACGTCGGCTACTTGGAGTATCGCAACCAAACGCAGCAAGCCGCGACCGATGCGGCGGCGGCAGGGGGCGCCGCCTCGCTTGTCAAGGTAGGATGTCCGAACAAGACGGTGGCAACGTCCGGCGCCGATACCGATGCTGCAAACAATGGCTATGGTAACGCCGGCAACGTGTCGGTGAGCGTTGCAAACCCGCCCGCAAGCGGTCCGTTTTCGGGCAACAGCTGCGCCGTCATGGTCAGCATCACGACGACGAACAATTCGACGTTCTTCGAGCGTCTCTTCGGCTATTCGTCCGGGGTCACCGAGACGACGCAGGCGACCGCAATCGTCAGCAACTCCGGCTCCGGTTGTATCTACCTCCTCAGCCCGACGGTTTCGTCGAACTTCAACGGCGGACACATGACCGCCACGAAGTGCGGCATCCTAATCAACGACACCGCGAACTTCAACGGCGCGACGATCAACGCGCTCAGCATCGGCTATGCCGGACCGGCCCCGAACCAAAACGGCGCGACCTTCACGACCGGCAAACCGACGCTGATGATGCCGGTCGCCGACCCCTGCCCTGAAATTGCCGGGTGCAACTACCTCGCCAACAACCCGCAGCCGACGACCAACTGCCAAAATTTTAACGGCAACGGCTACCACGGCCCCTTGAGCCCAGGATGTTACAACAGCCTCAACCTCAACGGCGCCGTCGTGACGATGAGCAACGGAATATACACGTTCAATGGAAGCGAAAACTTCAACGGCGCAACCATCACGGGCAACGGCGTCACGATGTACGTCACGGCGAACGCCTCCCCACCGAACTTCAATGGCGTCAGCGCGGCGACCATGACGCCGATGAGCAGCGGGCCGACGGCGGGCGTACTCTACTACCAGGTTCCGAGCAACTCGGGCAGCCCGAATTTCAACGGAACCAGTGGTAACTATAGCGGCCTGATCTACGCTCCGACGCCGACGTCGGTGAATTTCAATGGCGCCGCCGGCGGTTATCTGGTACTCGTCTTTGGTGCCGCTAACCTCAACGGCAGCACCTCGCAAGATTACGCAACGCCTCCGCCGAGCCAATCCTACATCAAACAGGCGGTCGTCGCTCAGTAATGCGACGCCGGTTTCGCGAGTCAGGGCAGGTCATTCCGCTCGTGGCGCTCCTCGCAGCACCGCTGCTGGGCTTCGGTGCAATCGGCGTAGACGTCGGCTATTGGGAGTTTCGCCAGCAGGCGCAGCAAAGCGCCACGGACGCTGCGGCGATGGGGGGTGCGCAGTCACTCGCCCATTCGGGTTGCCCCAGCTCGCAAACGGCAGCGAATGCCGCCGATACCGACGCGGCGACCAACGGATTCTCGACACCGAGCGCGACGATCGCCGTGCAGAACCCTCCTGCGAGCGGACCTTTTGCCGCCAATAGCTGTGCGGTGCGCGTTTCCGTGACGACGACGCAGACGCCGTTTTTTGCTCGCCTTTTCGGCTTCGGAAACGGGGTGCCCGAAACGACGGAAGCGACGGCCGTACTCAGCAGCTCGGCCAGCCCCAGCAATTGCATCTATCTGTTGAGCAACAATAGTTGGAGCAGCTTCAACAACGCGACCATTTATTCGCCGGGGTGCGCGATCAACATCAACTTCTCCGCCAATTTCAACGGCGGAACGATCGCGTCACCGTATATCGGCTACGCTGGCGGCACGCCGAATTACGGAGGCACGACCTTCACGGAGGGCAGTCCGACGAAGATGCTTCCCGTGGCCGATCCCTGCCCGCAAATTCCGGGCTGTGCGTATATCGCCGGCAATCCGCCGCCGGCGACGAACTGTCAGACCTACAATCAAAACGGCCATGCCGGCACGATCTATCCCGGCTGCTATCAGAACCTCAATCTCAACGCCGCCACGACCTTTGCCCCGGGCACATACGTCATTAGCGGTAACTTCAACGACAACGGCGCGACGATTACGGGAAGCGGGGTTACGATCTACGTCCCGCAGGGTGGAAACGGACCGAACTTCGACAATCAATCGGTCACGCTCACTCCGCCTACCAGCGGAAATTACGCCAACGTCCTCTACTATCAGGTTCCGTCGAACTCGGCGAGCATAAATTTCAACGGACCGAACGTGAAAATGAGCGGTCTCATCTACGCGCCGGGTTCGACGAGCGTGAATTTCGACGGCGCAAACGGAAACTACGTCGTGCTGGTCTTTGGCTCTGCGAACTTCAATCAAAACACGGCCTACGATTTCGCGTCGCCCGCGCCGGGCCAGTCGATCGTCAAAGAAGCGGTGGTAATGCAATGAAACGCGCACTTCTACGTTCCGAGAGCGGTACGAGCTTAATCGAGTTCGCAGTAATCTTGCCCGTCTTTCTCTTTCTCTTGCTCGGCATAGTCGAAGTCGGTCGCTATACGTATTTCTCGATACTCGCCGCCCACGCCGCACGAGCCGGCGTGCAGTACGCCACGCAAAACTTGCAGACCGCGGCGGATGCAAACACGAATAGTGCGAGCTCGCACACGGCGGGCGCGGCTTCGCAGGACGCGCAGAGTCTTTCGAACTGGACGATCCACTCGTCGATCGTCTGCACGATAAACAATCAGCCGTCGCCGTGCCCCGTAAATAACTCCAACTCGGTCTCGCCGAGCCTGGTGTACTACGTCAAAGTAACGGTGTCCGGAACCTTCAAGTCGCTCTTCAGCTACCCGGGCATTCCGACCAACGTACCCGTTGGTGCGAGCGACGTCCAGCGTGTAGGGAGTCAATAATGCGCGTTCGCAACCGAGAGCGTGGTGCCAGCCTGCCGGAGACCGCTATCGTTATGACGGTGCTCTTGGCCTTGATCTTCGGGATCATGGAGTTTGGCCGCGTGATGTACACGTATGCGTTCGTCGCGCAGCTCGCGCGCCAAGGGGCGCGCTGGGCGATCGTGCGGGGGTCGCAGTGCACGGTGCTCGACCATTGCAACGCGCAGTCGAGCGACGTCCAAAACTACGTCCGCAGTCTCAGCGTCGGCGGGACCGATCCCAATAAGATCAACGTGACCGCGACGTGGCCGCAGTCGCAGTGCCCGCCGGGCTCGTCAGGGAACGCGCCGGGCTGCGTCGTCTCGGTCAACGTAAGTTATCAGTATAAGTTCCTGGCACCGTTCGTCTCGACCGGTTCGATGAACATGTCGAGCACCTCGCAGATGGTGATCTCGCAGTGAGCGACGCTACCACCGCGTGAGCACCACTCTCGCGACCATCGCACCGGTTAAGCTGCGGTCACCGGTTCCGGCTTCGTATGGATCGGGAACCGCCGTCGAGACGAAGGCCGGAAGCGTCTCCGCGTTTTTCGCGCTCGAAAGCTTCGATCGGCATCGCGGGGTAGCGCTTTACGCCTTACGAGTTGTCAACGGTACGGCGTCGGTCTTGGTCTGCCGTACGTGGCTCGTTTCGCGCACCGGTGACGCGGCGTTCGCGCATCCGCTTTGCATCGAGGTCCCGCCGCTGGCGACGACCTCGACGCTCGTTCCGATAAGTCCCGGCGACTTCGTCTCGTTCGGGCGTGCGATCGCGGAGATCGCCGGCGACGGAGTTCGCTGCGTCGTCGAAGCGCCATCGCCGGTCCGGCGAGAGTCGCGCAGTCCGTATCTCGCGGCGGCGGCGATCTCGCTGGCCGGACTCTTGCTGCTTGGAACGGGGGAAGCGTTGCACGGGGCGCTGCCGAGGATCGCCGCGTTTGCCGTTCCGCCCGTGGTGATGGCGGGAACGACCGCCCGCGCCGAGTACGAAGCGTCGGGGGCCGGGGGCCTTTCGTATACCGTCATTGCGCCGGACGGTCACACGTTGCAAGGGGGCACGCTCGGCGACGCCGCCGGAGTGATACCGGTCGCGATTCCGGCCTCAAACGCGCCGGGAGCCTATACGCTTCAGATGAATATGAGCGGCCCGCTGGGTACGGCAAGCGCCACGCGAGTGCTCAACACGCTGGCGTCGCGGGGCGCGGTGTCGCACGCTCAAAAGATTGCGGAGATTGCCTCAATCTCCGTGAATCCGCCCGTTGCGAGGCCCGGCGAGATTGTCGACGTTGCGTATGCGGCGCAGGGCGCGGGCGGTTACGTCCGTCTCGTCGGTCAAGATGGCACGGTTTGGCAGCAGCAGCCGTTTTCGCACAGCGGAGCGGCCCGCTTTACGATTCCGGCGGTGCCGAGCTTACGGGAAATGCGCGTTCTGCTGCACGTGGTTCGTGGACGCAGCACGGCTCAATCGATGGCCGGGCTGGTCATCGCAAATACCGGCGCTTTCGAACCAAGCGCGGCGGCGCAAATCGTCGGCGACAACGACCCGGCGCTGCCTGCGGCATCGAGCTCCGAGGCGAACGAAACGTTCGAAGTGCTTACGCCAAAGGTGGCCGGCGGCGGCGCGATTCGCGTGCGGATTCTCTCCCCGCGCAACGGAATGCGCATCGCGCTGACCGACGCGCAGTCGCACGAAGTGACGGGCGCGGACGTCGGGGCGGACGAGGACGCGATCACGCTCCGGGCACCGGCCGTGTCGGTAGCTACGCGTTATACGATCGTCGCGAGCTTCACCGACGGATTCGGCCAAGAGAGCGTCATCGAACCCGTTACGGTCGTTCCCTAGAGCGCACTCGCCGCAACGGAAAAGAGCGCGGAGAGATCCGCGCCAAAAGACCGAGCGATAAACGCTCCGATCGTTGCCGCCAACACCAGAAGCAAGCCGTACTCGACGAGAAGAACGCCCGTTCCGAGTCGTTGCGGCAACCCGAGTCCGCGAGGGGGGCGCGATCCGGGGGATGGCGCCCCAATCTCGAGATTCAAGGTGCTTAGAGCGATCCGGCGACGTTGGTGAAGAGCGAGTTGAGTCCCGTGCCGAGCAGCTTGACTCCCACCAGGGCCACTACCGCGATAAACGCGAGGAGCAGGCCGTACTCGACCATTGAGGCGCCGGAATCGTCGCGGAGCATGGAATTGAAGGTGGCGATCATTCTTTTCTCTCCTTGTTTTTGCGAAGAAAATGCTAAATGAACCGGCAGCCTAAGCGACGGGAACAAAACGACCCCGCCAGCCCATAAACGGACTGCCCGAACGCCCGCCTATTAGCCCAGGGCGCGGCCTTCCCCTTGTTTTTTGTTGAAAAATGTTGACGCATTAACGCCCCATCTGGCATAATGCCCTGGCTTGGGGTCAAGCGGGCGCCGTCTTCGCATATGAAGCGCGGCGTTTTCGGCCGGTCGATGCTTCCCGATCGGCAACCCCATAGCGAGCCGCTTATCTAAACGGCTCGGTTGATCTATCGGCGTACGTCGTCACGAGGAGGCACCTTCCATGAAATACGCAGGACAGTCCGGCCAAGTCATGCCGCTCATCGCGATATGCCTTTCAACCCTATTGGGCTTTGGCGGTATGGGCGTGGATGTCGCGAGTTGGGATTATCACGAGCGCGAGCAGCAGTCCGCAGCCGATGCAGCGGCACTGGGCGGCGCGCAGCAACTGGTCTACTCCAACTGCACGAACTGGAGCGCGGCAACGACCGCCGCGCAGAACGATGCATCAAACTCCGGATTTCCCTCGGGCGGCAACGTAGCGGTCAACGCGCAAAGCCCGCCGGCAAGCGGCCCGTACGCGAACAACGCCTGCGCCGTATCCGTGCAGATCGGAAAACAGCACGTCGCATCCTTTTTCACACACCTGTTCGGGATGGGCAGTGGCGTGGCCGAGTCTACCCAGGCCACGGCCATCGTAACGAACGCGACGCCGCGCACCCCTTGCATCTATCTGCTGAGTCCGAGCGTCTCTGCCAACTTCAACGGTGCAGACTTCAGCGCGCCGGGATGCGGCATTGCGATCAACGACACGGCGAACTTTAATGGTTCGACGATCTCGACGACTTCGATCGGCTACGCCGGCGCCGCGCCCAACCAGAACGGCGCGACGTTCAAGATGGCCAAGCCTTCGAAAATGTTGCCGGTCTCCGATCCCTGTCCGGAGATCGCCGGTTGTGCGTACACCGCCGCCAATCCCCCGGCGTCGAATGCGTGCACCTCCTTCAACGGCAACGGCTTCCGAGGAACCTTGAGCGCGGGCTGCTACAGCAACCTAAACCTCAACGGGGCGGACGTCACGCTGCAGTCCGGGGGCACCTACGTACTCTCCGGCAGCTCGAATTTCAACGGTGCGAATATCACGGGCTCCGGCGTCACCATCTACGTCACTGCGGGCGCCACGGCGCCGAACTTCAACGGCGCGATGGTCACGATAAGCGCTCCGACCTCAGGACCGCGGGCCGGCGTGCTCTACTATCAAGCGCCGAGCAACACCGGCAGCCCGAACTTCAACGGCGGCGGCTGCAGCTCGTTTAGCGGACTGATTTACGCTCCGGGCTCGACGTCGGCAAACTTCAACGGTTCGAGCGGCGGCTACGTTGTGGTCGTCTTCGGTTCGGGCAACTTCAACGGCAGCAACTCAACCGTCCTCGCCTCGCCGCCGCCGAACGGCGGTCTGATCAAGCAGGCGGTGCTGGCGCAATGAACGCGGCGTATCGCGCAAAGCTGCGCAAGCTGGCCCGCTCGGAGCGCGGGACGAGTATGCTCGAGTTGGCTCTCGTTGCTCCGGTGCTGATCTTCTTGCTGATCGGCATCGTCGAGATCGGACGCTACGGGTATTTCGCGATTCTCGCCGCAAATGCAGCTCGAGCGGGCGTGCAGTATGGGGCTCAGAATCTGCAGACGGCAATGGACAACACCGCTATCACCAACGCTGCAGTCGCCGACGCGCAGAACCTGCCGAACTGGACCTCCGGCAATGGAGTCGTCGTGAGTCACCTCTGCTCGGTCAACGGCGGCGCGCCGCAAACTTGCTCGAGCAGCGGATCGGGGCCGCCGACGAACACGGTCTACTACGTATCGGTCCAGGTCACCGGAACGTTCAACTCGCTGCTGAACTACCCCGGGCTTCCCCATTCGCTACCGGTCAGCGGCAACGCGATCATGCGGGTGGCGAGCCAGTAATCCGCGCGCCGAGCTACGCTCAGGCAGCGCTCTGCTCGGGCGCCGCAACCGCCGCAGCTGCTGCCGGCGGGTGGCGCCTGATCAGAAAGACGAGCGGTGTCGTGAGAACGAAGACGACGGCCGTCACGCGGAAGATGTAGTTGTAGGCGATCATCGTCGCCTGCTGCGCGACCATGGTGGTGAGCTGCCCGACCGAATAGCCGTGGCTCTGCGTCACCCCCGACGCGAGCACGTTCCAGGCCACCGCCGTCTGATGGGTGAGCAGCGTCGTTAAGATCGCGATGCCGAGACTGCCGCCGAGCTGGCGCAACAGGGTGAAGACACCGGTCGCGCCGGCGAGCTTCGGCACCGGAACGTCGCCGAGCGAGATCGTCGTCAGCGGCACGAAGAGAAAGCCGAGCGCGAAGCCCTGCACGACGCGGGGCCAGAAGACCTCCCAATAGCCGGCTTGTACGGTGAGTCCGCCGAGCAGCCACGTCGACCAGGCGAATAGCAACGTCCCGAAGACGATCGACCATCGTCCGTCGATGCGGTTGAGGATACGCCCGACGATGAGCATCGAGATGGCGGTCGAGATTGCTCCCGGCATCAGCGCCATGCCGGTATCGAACGCGGTAAAGCCGAGCATGTTCTGAAAGAAGAGCGGCAAGACCAGCGAGGTTCCGAAGAGCCCGAAGCCCATGATGATTCCCAAGAACGAGCCAACGGAGAACGATCGAAACTTAAAGACGCTCAGATCGACGAGCGGGTGCTCGTCACGCAACGTTTTGATGACGAAGAGGACGAGCGCGATGATGGCGATCGCACTGAGGATCAAGATCGTCTGCGACTGGAACCAGTCGTCGCGCTCTCCCTGCTCGAGCACGAACTGCAGCGATGCCAGTCCCGCTGTCAGCAACGTTAGACCGGCCCAGTCGATCCCGCCTTTCGGCTTGGCGATGTACTTCGGGTTGGGGATGAAGGCGAGCGTCATCAGAAAGGCGACGATGCCGATCGGCACGTTGATATAGAAGATGAGCGGCCAGCTCGCGTTGTCGACGATCCATCCGCCCATCGTCGGGCCGATCGCCGGTCCGACCATCGCGCCCAATCCGAAGATCGCCATCGCCGCACCGCGCCGCTCGACCGGAAAGGTCTCGAAGAGGATGGCCTGCGCGGTCGGCTGAAGCGCGCCGCCGCCGATCCCTTGAACGATGCGGTAGAAGACCAGAACCCAAATCGAGCGCGCCGTCCCGCAGAAGAAGGACGCAACGGTAAAGAGCGCGAGCGAGGCGGCGTAAAACGTCTTGCGACCGAGATACGCCGTCAGCCATCCGTTGAGCGGCATAACCACGACGTTGGCGAGGATGTAGCCGGTCGCGACCCAGGCGACCTCGTCGACCGTCGCACCGAGGTTGCCGCCGATCGTCGTGAGCGCAACGTTGACGATCGTGCTGTCGATGATCGCCATAATCAAGCCCAGCATCACCGTGATGGTGATGAGGGCCACGGGCGCGCCGTGTCGGTGCCGGAACGGGCTCTGCATTCTAATCGAGTAACATTCCCCTAGAGGCCTCCAACCCGTTTCCGAACAAGGGACGTTGCGGTGCGATTCCCGTCCGAGACGTCAGGAAAGAAGACGGCCGCTCTTCTCGTTGCCGCGGCTTTTGCGATCTTCGCCCTCGTCGACGCCGTTGCGTTTCGAACCGCCCTCTACCGCAATCTGCTCGATCCCTCGTCGAGCACCGGGAGTTTTGAGGGCGCCATCGGCCAGTTCCGCGACCTTCGCCCGCAGCCGCGAACCGACGTCTTGGTTCTGGGCGATTCGCGAATCTACTCGGGCCTCGATCCCGGCGCCGCGAGCGCCGCGAGCCGAACGTTACGTTTCCTCAATGGCGGCGTTCCCGGTACGACGCCGCGCTGCTGGCCCTTTTTCGTACGCGCGATCGATCCGCGCACCGCGCACTTTCGTGCGGTGGTGATCCCCGTCGATACCTACGCCGACGACGACACCGCGATCGGTAGCCTCGACGGCGACGATCGTCCGATGGATCTGCGCTACGTCGTCTTTCAGACGCGGCTGAGCGATCTGCCCAAGCTCGCGGGATCGTTCTCCGATCCGCGCGAGCGGGTGGAGCATGGCATCGATCTCTTCTGGCGCGGTACCGAGTTGCGCGACGACGTTCAAGCGTTCGCGGCCGACCCGCCGGCGCGTTTCGCGGCTATCGTAGCGGCGAGGGCGGCGCCCGCCTACGATCCGCGCGCGGCGCATCCGCGCTCCGAATCGCTCGCCGGGCTGCGCGTCGATTTCGCTAACGGCGGCATCTCCTATCCGCCCGGCGTCACCGACGACGCACGCACCGCAATCGCGACGCAAGTGCTCGCCGTTGCAAAACCGAGCCCATCGTACGCGAAGTACCGGGAGCAATGGCTTCTGCCGATCGCCGCGCAGTACGAGGCGGCCGGCGTTCCGGTCTTCTTCGTGCGGATTCCGACGCGGCCGGTGCATCGCGAAGCCTCGCAGGCTCCCAGCGGCTCGCTCGTCGCAATTGCAGACGCGACCGGCGCTCGGCTGATTCCCTCCGCTGCGTATATGGCGCTCGAGCGCCCCGAGCTCTTCGCCGACGAAGATCATCTCAACCGCGCGGGAAGCCTGCGCTTCAGCCGCCTGCTCGGACGCGACATCGCTTCGCTCCTCGCTCCCCGCGGCGTTGCGTTCAACGGAGCGACGGAGCTGCCGTGTCATCCTGAGGGGAGTTGCGCGGCGCCGCCGGCAAAGGGCGGCCCGCCGCGCGAGCATCATTCGCTCTCGTGGTTCGCGGCGGCCGCCGGCATCGGGATCCCGCTGCCCTTCCAATCGTACGAGTTCTGGCTCTTCGTCGCGATCGTCGCGGCGCTGTTCTACGGCCTTCCGCGCCGCGCCGGGCGGTGGGTACTGCTGCTGACGAGCTACTATTTCTACGCGCGTTGGAACGCGTGGTACGTGCTCTTTCTCTGGATCCTCACGGCGAGCGACTTTCTCATCGCAATCGCACTCGAGCGTGCGCGCGAAGCGCGCGGACGCAGCCCGCGCCCGTTGCTCGCGATCGGGGTCGCGGCGAATCTCGCTTTTCTCGGCCTCTTCAAGTACTCCAACTTCGCGAGCGGAAGCGTCGCCGCGCTGCTCGGCATGCACCAAAACCCGTGGCTTGTCAATCTCTTCGTTCCGATCGGGATCAGCTTCCATACGTTTCAAAGTATCTCGTATCTGGTAGACGTTTATCGCGGGCGGATGGCGGCGATTCGCAAACCGCTCGACTACGCACTCTACCTCGCTTTCTTCCCGCAGCTCCTCGCCGGGCCGATCGTTCGCGCGGGACTCTTCTTCGGCGAGCTCTTCGCGTGGCGACCGCCCGGTCCCGATGACGTCGCCTACGGCCTCTCGCGCGCGGGTTTCGGTTTGGTCAAGAAGATGGCGATCGCCGATCAGTTCGCCGCTGTCGCCAATACCTATTGGTCCTCGATCGCGAGCCATCCGGGTGCGCCGGCCGCGTGGAGCGCGCTCTTTGCCTTTGCGATGCAGATCTATTTCGATTTCTCCGGATACAGCGACATCGCGATCGGGTGCGCGCGTCTCTTCGGTTTCGTCTTCCCGGAGAACTTCAGCATGCCGTACCTCGCGACGAGCGTTACCGATTTCTGGCATCGCTGGCATATCACGCTCTCGACCTGGCTGCGCGACTACCTCTACATTCCGCTGGGCGGAAGCCGGAACGGCCGGACCGCGACCCTGCGCAACCTGATGGTGACGATGCTCCTGGGCGGCCTCTGGCACGGCGCGCAGTGGACCTTCGTCGCCTGGGGCGGACTCCACGGCATTATGCTCTGCGTCGAGCGCGTTACCGGCGTCGGTCACGAAAAGGCGCCGCCGCGCGGAGTCGTTGCCGCACTCCGCATCGCGCTGACCTTCGTCGCGGTATCGCTCGCATGGGTGCTCTTTCGTTCGCCGGCATTCGATACCGCGCTCGCGGTCTATCGTCAGCTCTTCGCCGGTGGTGCGGGGCCGGCAATGCTCGCCGGATGGCAGGCGGTTCTCGCCGCGGGTATCGTCGGATTCGCGGTGGTGCGGCTCGCGCTGCACCGCTGGGGGATCGAGCCGCGCTGGCCCAGGCTGCCCCAGCTCGCTCAGGTGGCGACCCTGGCGGGACTCCTGCTCGCGCTCGAGCTCTTCACCTGGCAGGGCGTCTCGCCAACCTTCATCTACTTCAAATTCTAAAGCCGAACCGCTACACTACGGAAAATGCAGGCTGAAGGCGATCAGGGGATCGCGGCGTCCACCTTCGAGGAGCTGTGCGTCGTCACGCTCCGGGGCGAATGGGACGTCGCTACACGCGACCGGCTGCGCACCGCGTTGCAGGAGATCGGCAGCGGGCGCGACGTTCTCGTCGACTTGCGTCAGGCGAGCTTCTTCGATTCCACCGCGCTCGCCGAGCTGATTGCGCTCTACAAACGCCTCAACGCCGCAGGGCGCCGGCTCGAAGCGCTCGTCGGCGACAGCAATATGCGGCGGCTGCTCGAGCTGACGAGCCTCGATGCATTGCTCGGCGCCTCGCCGGAGCGAGCGCGATATTTCAACGAGCATCTGCCCGAGCCGGTATGGCCTGAGGCTAACCCGTAGACCGGGGCGCCGACTTCGGGAAAGCGGCGCGGATGCGTTCGATCGTCTCGGCGATCGTCAATGCGAACCTTCCCAGCGCCGGAATGACCCGCGGGCGGATCAAACGCGGGTCGAAGGCCGCCATGTAGCGATCGTTCTCATCGACGCACGCGCGTAAGAACTTGGTAATCGTCAAGTCCTTGATCACGTCGCCGAAGAGATCGGTCTGTTCTCCCTCCGGCTTCACGCGCTGCATCTCGGCCCCGCCGGCGATGCGCCGCCGGATCGAGGCCCCGTAGGAGAACAAGGTTGGAATCGCCTGCAGCACCGGCCCGCGCAGTCCTCGCCGGCACCGGTCCCACGCAATCCAATTGACGAAGAAGACGATATGCCGCGCTTCCTCGACGAGTACGCGACTGAAGAGCGAGGTGAGCGTCTCGGGGAGAATGCGGGCGTCGCGGGCGAGACGAAAGATGCCGAAGCCGGCGAACGAGTCGACGCATTCGTCGTAGCCAAACTTCGTGAAGGCCCCACGCGTCGGCACCTGCTTGGGAACGTTCGGCGTCACTTTGAGATCGTAACGCTGGATCAGGCATTGCAGAATGCGCCCGTGGCGATCTTCTTCGTATCCTTGGAGCGAAAGCGCATCTCGTACCAACGGATCGGGCTCGGTCTTGGCAAACGCGTCGAGCATTTTACCGGCGCCGAGCTCGACCTCGAGCGCGAGCGTCCAGATCGGGATCGCCCGAAGGCGTGCCAGCGATAGGTCGTCGAGCTGCGGCCACGGCCACTCCTGCGGATCGTAGGCACGATGCGATTCCGTGAACGAGCGGCAGAAGAGTTCTTTGTGTTCGTTCGATCCAATCTGCACGGCGATCTCCCCATCTGGCACTGTCGGAAGGCAACTATCCCGAGAGCGGTCGAAGAATTTACAGTCATGACGACGCTCCGCGACCCGATTCCCTTGAGCCATCATCGCGCCCGCACCGCGGAGTACCTCCGAGGAATCGCCTTTCCGGCCGGTTCGGTTGCAGCGCGCATCATCGAGGAGCGCCTTCCCGAGCGCGATTCTGACGAATTTCCTCCGCCCGAGCCTCCTACTTTGGTCGTGTGAGGCGGCGAACGGCGACCTTGCCGACGCGCTGCCGGTCGCGGCCGCCTTCGACCTCTTCGACCGCTTCTTGATCCTGCACGACGAGCTTGCGGATGAGGCGGCGCCGGCCGCGGCGCGCTGGGGCTTGGGCCAGAGTCTCAATGCCGGCGACGCGCTCTACGCGCTCGCCTTTCGCAGCCTCGCGCAGGATGCGTCGCAGCCACAGCGGCGCCTCGAAACGGCACGCCTCGTCGCCGAGGCCGTGCTCGAAGCGATCGAGGGTCGTAACGATGCGGTGCGCGACGCCGTGCTCACGAGTGCGGCGCTGCAAGCCGGTGCCGTGATCGCCGGCGCACCCGCAGCGATCGTCGCCGCCTTTGCGCAAGCGGGGCGGCTTCTTTCGATCGATGCGCCCGCGGCGGTGGCGAGGCTGCAGCCGCACGTTGGCAGCGAGACGTTGGCCGATTTTGAAGAGGTAGCCCGTTACGTTGCACGACGAGCGGCATAACGCGACGCCGTCGCGTAAGGCGGAGCATTTACGTATCAACATCGAACGCAACGTCGAAGCCAAGGGCGTCGATGCGGGGTTCGACGGATATCGCTTCGCGCATCACGCACTGCCCGAAATTGACCTGGCGCAGATCGACTCGTCGGTCGAGATCTTCGGCCGGCGGCTGGCCGCTCCGTTACTGATATCCTGCATGACCGGCGGCACGCCCGAAGCGCGCCGCATCAACCGCCGGCTCGCGCGCGTCGCGCAGGAGCACGGATTCGCAATGGGCCTCGGTTCGGGACGCGCGCTCATCGAGTCACCCGAATCGCTCGATACCTTCGACGTGCGGTCGCTCGCGCCCGATGTCGCGCTCTTTGCCAACATCGGCGCGGTGCAGCTCAACAAGGGCTATGGCGTCGCCGAATGCCGCCGCCTGGTCGAAATGCTGCGCGCCGACGCGCTCGTGCTCCATCTCAATCCGCTGCAAGAGGCATTGCAGCCCGAAGGCGATACGTGCTTTGCCGGCTTGCTCGAACAGATCGCGGCGCTCTGCGCGAGCGCGCCCTTTCCGGTCGTCGTCAAAGAAGTCGGCTGGGGCATCGACGCCGCGGAAGTGCGCGCGCTCTTCGATGCCGGTGTTGCCGCCGTCGACGTTGCGGGAGCGGGCGGAACGTCGTGGAGCGAGGTCGAGCGCTACCGAATCGCCGAGCCCTGGCGGGCGCGCGTTGCCGCGGCCTTCGCGGGCTGGGGAACTCCGACCGTGCAGGCACTCGTCGAGGCGCGTCGCCTCGCCCCGACGAAGATGCTGATCGCCAGCGGCGGGATTCGCAACGGCATCGACGTCGCAAAAGCGCTGGCCCTCGGCGCAGACCTCGTCGGAGTCGCCGGCCCCTTTCTGCGCGCGGCCGCGGAGAGCTCGAGCGCCGCGCACGATCTCGCCCGCGAGCTCGTCGAGACGCTGCGCATCGCGATGTTCTGCGTCGCCTCCGCAACGACGGTCGCCCTGCGCGGCGCGCGTCTCATCCGCGTCGACGAGTCGCGGCAGTGAGAGCCGCGCACGGTCAACGCCTGAACCTTGAGGCGGCCGACGCGTACTGCCGCACGCTCACCGGACGGCACTACGAAAATTTCAGCGTCGCCTCGCGATTCGTCGATGCCGCTACGCGATGCGACCTGGCGCGCATCTACGCCTTCTGCCGCACGACCGACGACCTCGGCGACGAGAGTCGCGCCGGAACTGCGTTGCCGCGCTTGGAGCGCTGGCGCAGCGAAGTCGAAGCCCTCTTTGCCGGGATCGAGCCGGTGCATCCGGTGCTCTTCGCGCTGGCGGCGACGATCGCACGCCACGCAATGCCGGCTCAGCCGTTTCTCGACCTTATCGCGGCAAACGTGATGGACCAGCACGTGACGCGCTATCGCTCCTGGGACGAGCTGATCGGTTATTGCCGGCTCTCCGCGGCACCGGTTGGAAGGATGGTGCTGCAGGTTTTCGGCGTCGCCGAAGCCGACGCGCAGCGGCTCTCGGACGACGTGTGCATCGGACTGCAACTCGCCAATCACGCTCAGGACGTCAGCCGCGACGCGGCGATCGGGCGAAGATATCTTGTGGATAGCGATGTCGACGCCAGGGGAATCGCGGGCGCCGCGCAAGCCATGGTGGAGCGGGCTCGCGCCCTGCTCGCCTCGGGCCTCGACCTCGAGAAGCGCGTTCCGCGACCGCTGCGCCTGCAGCTCGCACTCTACCGAATGGGAGGTTTGGCCATATGCGACGCTATCCAGGCAAGCGGGTATAACACGGAACATGAACGACCGAGCGTTTCGGCCTTTACGAAACTCGTTCTCGTGCTTCGTGCCGCCATGCAGACGCTCTCTCCGAGCCGCCCCGCCTAAATGATCAATCTTCAACGCGCGCTTCGCGGCATCGCCGTTCCCGAATCCGACCGGCATCGTGCAGAGCGCTTCAATCGCGAGATGGCCAAGCGCGAGGCGGGCAACTTTTATTGGGGCTTCATTTCGCTCGGCTACCACGAGCGTATGGCGATCTACGCCCTCTACAACTTCGCGCGCCAGGTCGACGACGAGGCCGATACGGTCGGCATCGAAAACTTGCCGGCACGCCTCGCCGTCCACCGCGAGCGCATCTCGCGCTGCCTGCGCGGCGATTACGGTGACGATCCGATCATGCGGGTGCTCGCCGAAGCCGTCGAGCGTTATGGAATCCCCGAAAGCGAACTGCAAGCGCTCGTCGACGGCGTCGAGATGGACTTCAGCCGGTCGCGCTACGAGACGTTCGAGGAACTGCACGCCTACTGCACGCTCGTCGCATCGGTGGTCGGGCGCATGTGCGTGCGGATCTTCGGTTTCACCGATCCCGTTGCACTCGATCGCGCCGACGACCTCGGCCTTGCGCTGCAGCTCACCAACATCCTGCGCGACGTGCGTGAAGACGCGGTCGACATGCACCGGATCTACTTGCCGCAGGACGAGCTGCGCCGTTTCGGCATTCCCGAATCGGCGCTGGAAAACGGCCAAATCTATCCCGGGTGGAGCGAGCTGATCGCGCACAGCGTGGCCCGAGCGCGCACGTATTTCGCCAGCGGTTACGAAGTGCTGCGCTATATTCCCCGCCGTCCGGCGGCCTGCGTCCAGACGATGGCCGGCATCTACGAAGAGCTGTTGAAGAAGATCGAGCGAGATCCCGCGCTTCCACTGCGAGCCCGCGCGGCACTATCCAAGACGGAGAAATTGCGAGTAGTCGTGCGGTCGTGGCTTTCGAGCGCGTAGCCGTCGTCGGCGGCGGACTCGCGGGCCTCGCCGCCGCGCTGCATCTCAAGGAAGCCGGTGCTCGCGTCGAGCTCTTCGAGCGTAGCCGTCTGCTCGGCGGTCGCGCCACCTCGTTTGAGATCGAGGGCGTCGAGGTAGACAATGGACAGCACGTCTTCCTTGCGTGTTGCGATGAGTTCGTTTCCTTCGCGTGCCGGGTCGGTATGGGTGACGAGCTGCGCCTGCAAGATCGATTCGACGCGCGAATTCTTTCGCGCGACGGTCGCAGCGGCCGGCTGAGGGCAGGCCTCTTTCCCGCGCCGCTGCATTTGCTCGAATCCTTTGCGGTATATCCGTTTCTTACGCTCCGCGAAAAAGTCTCGATTGCGCGTGCACTCGCTCGGGTCACTCTGAGCACGTCGAAGGGCTCCGGCACACCGGAGACCTTTGAAGAATGGCTGCAGCACAACGGACAGGGCGCCGGCGAGCGCCGCGCGTTCTGGGATCCGTTCTTCATTCCCGCGCTGAACGCGCCGTTCGACCGTGTCAGCGCTTCCGACGCGCTCTTCGTCTTGCAAACGGCATTTTTGCGCGACGCCGGCGCCGCACGGTTCGGCTTCTCGAAGGTCCCGCTCGCGCATCTCGCGCAAGCCGCGGCGGCAAAGCTCGACGCCGTCCACACGTCGACCGGGATCGTGGGGGTCGAGCCGAGCGAATCCGGCGTTATCCTGCGCCTGTCGAAGGAGGAACCCGCAGCAGCGTTCGACGCCGTCGTACTCGCCGTACCGCCGCGCCAAGTCGCGCGAATCCTGGGCGACCCCGCGCGCTACGGCGTGGCAAATCTCGAAGCCTACGAGGCCTATCCGATCGTCGACGTTCATCTTTGGCACGACGGCGGCAGCATCGGTCTCGACTTTGCCGCAGCGCTCGAATCGCCGCTGCAATGGATCTTCGAAAAGACGCCCGGCTATCTCTGTTGCAGCATCAGCGCGGCCGATCGATATCTCCAGATGTCGACCGAATTGCTCGAACGGCTCGCGTGGGAAGAGGCACAAACGTTCTTGCCCGCGCTACGGGCAGCGACGCTCACTCGAAGCGCGGTAACGCGGAATCCGGAGGCGACGTGGCTCGCACGCCTCGGAGCCGCGCGTACGCGCCAACGCACCGATCATCCGGCAATCGCCATTGCCGGCGCGTGGACCGAGACCGGTTGGCCCGACACGATGGAATCGGCCGTGCGAAGCGGCAGAGTTGCAGCGAATTTGCTTATGCGCACGCACCCTGGTCCACCCTCTCCAAGCGAGACCTCCAACTTTTTCGGCGCGGCCACGGAGGGCCGCTTCAAAGCGTGCTCAGCCGAAAAAGTGGCGGAGCAGGAGCTCCACGTGGATGTGGAGCGACGAGCGTTCTCGCGGGAGAGGGTGGACCGGGGTGCGGTTAGGCAAACGCTCAAACGCGCCGTCGGCTGGCTTCTGCAAGAGCAATCCACCGAGGGCTGGTGGTCGGGCGAGCTGGAGACGAACGTGACGATGACGGCGGAGCACGTGCTGCTCTTCCGGTTTCTCGGCTTGCCGCTCGACGAGTTTCGCGCGGGTGCGATCGCTCATATTCTGCACCATCAACGCAGCGACGGATCGTGGGCGTTGTACTACGACGGACCCGCCGACTTGAGCACGACGATCGAGGCGTACGTCGCGCTCAAAGTGCTCGGCGTCGATTCGGAACGCGACGAGATGCGCAAGGCTCTCGCGGTAATCTTGGGCCAAGGCGGAGTCGTCAACGCGCGCGTCTTCACCAAGATTTGGCTGGCGCTCTTCGGGGTCTATCCGTGGTCGGGCGTCCCCTCGGTGCCGCCGGAGATCGTCAACTTTCCGCTGTGGATGCCGTTCAATCTCTACGATTTCGCCTGCTGGGCACGCGGCACGGTGGCGCCGCTGACGATCGTGCTTGCGAAAAAACCGGTTCGCGATCTCGGAGTGGACGTCAACGAGATCGTCGCGCCGGGCACCCAGCGCGAGATGACGCGCGTTAAGGGACGCCGGCACTGGCTGCTCTATGCCGAAAAGCTTCTCAAGCTCTACGAACGCCTTCCCAAGCAGCCGCGTCGCGACGAGGCGGAGCATCGCGTCGCGCAATGGGTCGTCGAGCGCCAAGAGGCCGACGGCAGTTGGGGCGGGATTCAACCGCCGTGGGTCTATTCGTTGATCGCGCTCGATCTTATGGGCTACGCGCTCGATCATCCCGTTATGCGCAAGGGCATCGAGGGCATGAAGCGCTTTACCATCGACGACGCGCAAGGCTGGCGATTCTTGGCCTGCATGTCGCCGGTCTGGGATACGGCCTGGGCGGTGCGCGTTCTCGCGCTGGCCGGTTTCGATACGTCGCATCCGGCGATGCGCCGCGCGGTCGAGTGGCTTCTTCGCGAGCAGATCCCCGACGACGCCCCGGGGGATTGGCGTATGAAGTGCAGCGAGAAGCGCGGGAACGGCTGGGCCTTCGAATTCGACAACGACGCCTATCCCGACATTGACGACACGACGATCGTGGTGCTCGCGCTACTCGAAGGCGGCGATCGCGAGAGGGTTGCGTCCTCGGTCGAGCGCGCGCGTCGCTGGACGCTCGCGATGGAGTCGCGCGACGGCAACTGGGCCGCATTCGATCGCGACAATACCCGCGAGCTGCTCTATCGCATGCCGTTCTCGGACTTCGGCGCGATGATCGATCCGCCGACCGAAGACGTCACCGCCCACGTTCTCGAGATGCTCGCGGCCTTCGGCTACGACACGCGCAACCGCTACGTCGTGCGCGGCTTGGAGTACCTGCGGGCGACTCAGAGACCGTACGGCGCGTGGTACGGCCGTTGGGGCGTGAACTATATCTACGGCACGTGGTGCGTCATTTCGGCGCTGACCGCCTTGCGGACCGGCGCAGAGATGATCGAACGCGCGACGGCATGGTTGATCGGGGTGCAGAATCCCGACGGCGGCTGGGGCGAGAGCTGTCATTCGTATGCAGACGAGTCATTTGCCGGCATCGGCGCGAGCACGCCGTCGCAAACGGCCTGGGCCGTGCTTGCGCTGCAACTTGCGGGCCAAGCGCAACATCCGGCCGTGGCGCGGGGTCTAACCTACCTATGCGAGCGGCAGCAATCCGACGGAACCTGGGACGAGCCCGAATGCACGGGCACCGGTTTTCCGCGCGACTTTTACATCAACTACCACCTCTATCGCCATCTCTTTCCGACGATGGCCCTCGCCATGGACGCGAAGCTCGATGCGAGCCCGGTCGCATCCGCGCCGCACGAACCCTCACAACTCGTGCCATCCTGACCCCGTCGCCCTTCGACTGCTCGCTGCGCTCGCGCTCAGGATGACACAAGGATGACACGCCTACGAACCCTAAAGGAATCGACGTCATGACGATGCCCCTTCAACAGAAGTTCGCCGTTGCGAAGTACGTCGCCGGCAAGAAGCTCAAGGGCGAAGCGAAGTATCCGCTCGTGCTCGAGCTCGAGCCGCTCCTGCAGTGCAACCTGGCGTGTGCCGGCTGCGGCAAGATCCAGCATCCCGACGAGATTCTGCGCCAGCGTCTCAGCGTCGAGGAGTGCATCGCTGCGGTCGAGGAGTGCGGGGCGCCGATGATCTCGATCGCGGGCGGCGAGCCGCTCGTGCACGAGCAGATGCCGCAGATCGTCGAGGAGCTCGTCAAGCGAAAGAAGTTCGTCTTTCTCTGCACCAATGCGCTGCTGCTGAAGAAGAAGATCGATCTCTTCAAACCGTCGATCTACTTCGTCTGGATGATTCATCTCGACGGCATGCGCGACCGTCACGACCAGTCGGTCTGCCGCCAAGGCGTCTTCGACAAGGCCATCGAGGCGATCAAGGAGGCCAAGGCGCGCGGTTTCCGCGTTTATACCAACACGACGTTCTTCGATCAGGACGGACCGGATTCGATCCGCGAGGTGCTCGACTACCTCAACGACGAGCTGAAGGTCGACATGATGCAGATCTCACCGGCATACGCCTACGAGAAAGCGCCCGACCAAGAGCACTTCTTGGGCGTGCGGCGCACGCATGAGATTTTCCAGGCCGCGTTCGAAGGCGGCAAGCGGAAGAAGTGGCGCCTCAACCACAGCCCGCTTTACCTCGACTTTCTCGAAGGGAAGGTCGACTTCGAGTGCACGCCCTGGGGAATTCCATGCTACACCGTATTCGGTTGGCAGCGGCCCTGCTATCTCATGAGCAAAGAGGGGTACGCGCGCACGTACAAAGAGTTGCTCGAAGAGACCGATTGGTCGAAGTACGGGCGCGGCAAGCACGAATCGTGCGAAAACTGCATGGCCCACTGCGGCTACGAGCCGACTGCGGTGATCCGCACGACGGCGTCGTTCAAAGAATCGGTTCGCGCCGCCTTCGGCAACTAGCCGCTACTAGTCCGCGCGCCGAACTAATGCAGCGGTGCGGTAATAGGGAGCGCTACGCTTTGGTTGCCGAGTACTGGAAGCGGACTGCGGGGCCGTTGCGCTTCGAGACGCGTGCCTTCCCTTTCAGCGACTTGCCGATGATGGTAGCGGTAGCCTTGGCATTGCGTCCGGGACTGCCCTCGATGACGAAGTGCAGAATCGTCTTCCCGTGCGACGATGACACGGTGCCCTTGATGATCGGAAACTGATCCTGGATCGTTTTCAGAATCATATCGAAGATCCCGGTGAATTTGCCGCCGGATTGTTTGAGCGTAATCTTCAGCTTTGCCTTGATCCTTTGCCCCTGGGAACTCTCGGTCACGTTGCCGTTGTAGACGCCGCCGACCTTGGGGATCGCTGCGCTCCGCATCGGGCTTTGTGTGAACGCGCTCCCCGTCCCGGCGCCCGGCACAAGCGGAGTCCCGTGCGAAGTGCACGCTGCGACGGCAAGCAAAAGCGATCCCGTTAAGAGAATACGAGCGAAAACTCGGCGCACGATAACCTCCAAAATGCGGCTATGCCTCGAAGAAAAGAGCCTTCGCCCGGGCCTGGGCGGTTCCCACCGGAACGCGCCCCGTACCGTGCGGCCCTGCGCTACGGAGGGAGTTTGGCGCTGAGCCGTAGCCGTTCGTCGAGCGCGCGTATCCCGCTGGGCGGCCCCGCGGCGACGATCTCGTCGGACTCTTCGACCCGCGTCTCGGGCGGCGGACGGAAGAGCATTCGCTCCGCGCGTTTGAGCGCCAGCACGATCACGTCGTCGCCCTGCGGCGCGATTGCGGAGACCGGCTCGCCGATCCACGGCGATCCGGCGGGGACACGAAAATCCTCGAGCACGAGTTGACTGTTCTTGGCGAAGAGCACGGTATCGACGAACTCGACTGCGGTGGGGCGCATCGCTAGGCTCGCCATTCGGCGCCCGCCCATTTGGTACGGCGAAATGATGCGAGTCGCGCCGGCCAAGCGAAGCTTCGATTCGGCATCGCCGCGATTCGCCCGCGCCACGATGAAAAGGTTGGGATTGAGCACGCGCGCGGAGAGTGTCACGTAGATGTTGATCTCGTCGCTGTCGACCGCGGCGACGAGGCCGCGGGCTCGCTCTACCCCGGCCGCACGCAGCGTCGCGGTCTCGGCAGCGTCGCCGGTGATCGTTCTGAAGCCGGCCGCAGCCGCGCGCGCGAGCGAGTCCTGGTTGATGTCGATGACGACGAAGTCGATGCCTTCGTCGGTGAAGACCTGCGCGATCTCACCTCCGACTCGCCCGAATCCGCAAAGTATGTAGTGTCCGGTCATTCCTGCAACTCGTCGCCGCATTCGCCGCTCGCCGACTACGGTTCCTAGACGCCCTTCGAGCATATAGCTGAGCAGCCGGAGCAGGGTATAGGTCAGCACGCCGAACCCGATGGCAACGACGGCAATCGTCCACCACTTTCCCGGAAGGTCCATCGGCTGCGGCTCGCCGTTGCCGATCGTCGTGATCGTGGTGATCGTCATGTAGAGCGCATCGAACCAATGCCAATGCTCGAGCTCGACGTAGCCGAAGGTTCCGACGACGATAACCGCCGCAAGGAGCGCCAGCGCGATGCCCAGGCTGCCGCGTAGACCGCTTCTCAATTACGGTGCTTCAAGAAGAACACGATGATTCGCGCGAGTACTTCGCCGGGGACTCGGCGCCCCATTGCAGAAACGCGTGGCCGCAGTGGCTGGAGCATTCTATCTCGGGTGGATCATCGCCGTCGTACTCGTCGTCGTCGGCCTCTATGCGATCTTCGCACCCCATCCACTCGCGCGCGGCTATGGGGTTCCGGTCGACGGACACCAAGGCGCCGGCTTCGTTCGTGCGACCGGCATTCGCGACGTCGCCTTCGGCGTCGCGCTCGGCGCGACGGCCTACTTTCACATGCTTGCACTGCTGATCGTGCTCGCCGTCACCGGCATCGCGGTTTCGATCTTCGATCTCTGGGTGGTCTCGCGGCACGGCGGCCCGCACCGAAATCATCGAGCCCACGCGATCCACGCCTCGGGTATTGTCGCCTTCGTCCTCGTTCTGGCTATGGCGCTCTTCGCCATCGGAAGATAATCGCGACGCGACGACCTGGGGCCCAGCCGCCGTGACTGAGGTTAGGCGTGTTTAGGCGACATAATGTCGCATATACTCGACATTATATACTTGACGCCTTGACTTAGTGGGCCAGGAGGCCCGGGCTATAGCAAGGTTCCCGTCATGGGAATTCGCGAGCGCGGCGGTAAGGTTCGGGCCTTCGTCATCAAGGATACGCGCCGCGAAACGCTTTTGCCGGCGATTATGGAGAACGTCGCCAAGGGATCCACGGTTTACACGGACCAGCTAGGCTCGTATCACGGCCTCAAGTTTCAGGATTACGTTCACCAGGTTATCAACCACGCCGAGAACTACGTCGAAGGCCGAGTCCACACGAATAGCATCGAAAACTTCTGGAGCGTTCTAAAGCGGACGATCGGCGGAACCTATATTTGCCCGCGCCCTAAGCACCTGGACTCTTATTTGGACGAGCAAATCTTTCGCTACAATGAACGGGAGAATACCGACGGTCCGCGCTTCTCTAAAGTTGTTAAAGGAGCAGACTCGAAGCGACTTACCTACAAGGCGCTGCTAGCGAAGCCTAAATGAAAACGAGGCGGAGAGCTATAGCTCCGTAACTTCATCCTCACCGTCGCTGCGGGGCTCGGCTTTCATATCGTGGACGTAAACCATTTGATCATCAAACGAATACACTACGGTAATGTCGGGAGTGTCGGCTAGTTTGTTGCCAGCCTGCTTATAAAGGCGGTACATTGTGTCGCCCCGCATCTGCCAAACGCCTAACTCGGGAGCCTGTCTCGCAAGGAGCCAGGTTAGACCTGCCCAAGCATCATCAAAACGAGGCCACTTTTTCTGTGCCTCGTTTATGCCTTCGGTAACCTCCGGGTCCTCACGGACGTCTCTTCCGAGACTCCAATGCATGGGGAGCGTTTCTCCGCTTAGGCTGTTGCGTGATCTGTTTTAGATACTCGTTTTACTACTTTGTTGCCCCAAACCTTATCGTCTTTCGTGATATTGCCTGGGGTACTCGCAAGATAAGCGTACATGGGGATTTCTTCGCCCAGCGCAGCGACCTGCCACGGTAGCAGCTCATGCGTGGCGCAGCTAATGCCCCATGCGCTGTATCCCCTGCAAAAAGCTATGGCGTGATCAATGCGCTGCCTCTCCTCGTCCGTGAACGCTGACATATCAGGAGGATTCGGCGCGAAGAACTCGCGGTTCATAAACGGTTCAGTAGGCTCCTTAACCGCTATGTCTTTCTTACGCTTCAATTGCTCAATCACGGGAAGGATGTGCTTAGGAACCGGGCCAAAGCGTTGCTTGACATAAGTCTCTCCTGTCAGAGACTTGCCTGTTTTTAGAAACGTCCACGCATCCGCTAGCCATGCGACTTTGTTGAGCTTGGTGGCTCCAAGCTCTCCATCTTCGCTTCTCCAGCAAATGTAGTGGATTAGTGTAACAAACTTGTCCGATGGCATCCGATAAGCACCCCCCTTCGCCGTGGTTATTTCCCGTAATTAGCCGCCGTCGCGGCCAATCCATTCTACTCCTGCTTCCATAAGTCAATACTGTGGAAGCGCCTAAAAGGTTACCGCCTACCGTCCGTGACCGCCTAATAGAGCAAATGCTCGACCTGCTAAGCAGGCGACACTTTCAGGGCTGTTTGATCTTGCGGCTAGCCCGTTTGATGCGCTTGGATTCAGCCTTTTCTATGGCCCCCTTGGGGACGGCCATAATAGCCGCCACGAATCGCTCGAAGGGACTTAGATCATCCGCAGGCTTGCTTATCTCTGTCGCCATACTCCCCGTCAGGATAACACGCTTTTGCTTGGGGAGGCACTAGATGGCCCAGACTCCTGGCATGGGACACCCTGATCGGTGGCTTCTTGAACGCCTTGAGGCGATTCAGAAGGCGCTTGAAGCTCTGATCGTAGCTCGGCTGGCTCAGCCTGGGCTTGACGCAGAGACTGAAGAGCTGCTTGTAAAAGCGGCAAAGCGGTTGCATTAAACCGCTCTCGCTCCTGGGCAAGTAAAGCCGCCCTAGCGCGCAGCTTGTCGGCTAAGCTAGAGGGCCCTCCAGGCCGCCCTGTCATTAGGGCGCAGTATAGCGCGGGAAACCTACGGTGTCAAGTATATAATGTCGCATATACTTGACATTTTGTCGCTCCCACGCTACTATGGGTGCATGAAGCAGCTCAATCCGACCCAGGCCGCCGGGCGGCGGTACCTCCTCCAGTTTGGCCTTTTGATGGTGGCCTACGTAGCGGTGCTCTTTGGGGCAGTGGCGACGGTGAACGCGACTCATCCGGTGGGCCTGCTGCGCTACGCGATCTTAATCGCTCCGCTCGTTCCGGTCGTGCTGCTCGTCCCGACGATCGTCCGCTACTTCGTCGAAACCGACGAGTTCGAGCGCCGGGTGATGACCGAGTCGCTTGCGATCGCGGCGGCGGTGACGGCGGTGCTCTCGGTAACCTACGGCTTTCTAGAGGTCGCGGGTCTCCCGCGTCCCTCGGCATGGCTGACGTGGATCGTGCTCATGGGCGCCTGGGGCGTGGCACGCTGCGTCGTCGCGCGGCACTACCAATAATGAAAAACCGTTTGAAGGTCTTGCGCGCCGAACGCGACTGGTCGCAGGCAGAACTCGCCGACCGGCTCGGCGTCGCCCGTCAAACCATCGTCGCACTCGAAGCGGGAAAGTATGCGCCCAGCCTCCCGCTCGCCTTCAAGATCGGGAGAATCTTCAGCGCAACGGTCGAGGAGATTTTCCAGCCCGATCCCTAGAGAATCGGAACCTGATCGGCGGCCTCGCGGCGTGTCAAGCCGAGATATCGCGGATCGTCGAAGATCTCGATCGCGCGTCCGTACGGCGTGAACCCGGAGCGGCGGTAGAAGCCAAGGGCATTGGGATGATCGAGCGTGCAGGTGTGCAGCCAGAAGCGCTCGATTGGATGCGACCACGCGAGTTCGATCCCGCGGTTCATGAGAAATCGCCCGGCGCCGCTTCCGACGAGCCGTGGCGCGACGCCGAACAGGCTCAGCTCGCACTCACGGGCGACGCGGAAATCGAGCTCCAAAATCCCGTCGTCGCCATTCTCCGTAACGAGGACGTGAAGCTCGAACTTCGGATCGCTCAGTAGCCGCTCGACCTCAGCGCGAGGCATTTGCAGCCGAAGGGTCCAGAGGTGCTCGTCGCCGACCCGATGGAAGAGCGCGTAGAATCGCTCGAGGTCGACGGGCTCGAAACGTTCTACGCGCCACGACCCATTGGCCGCACACGGCCTCGGCGCGGGTGGCCGGCGCATCTCGAGAAAGGTCTGTACCGCTGCGAGCTTTCCCGGCGCAACCGGATGGTAGCCGTCAGCGAGCGCTGGGGTATTTATAGCGCATCACCTTCGTAAGGTCGATGCCGCGAATGATGCCGTTGGAATGGTAGGCCAATCCCCACGAATCGATCGAGGACATGTCGGGGAAGATGCAGGCTTCGAGCGTTTGATCGATGGATTTCTTCTTGTACCATCCGCCGCCCGCGCCGTACGTTCCACCGAACTGGTCCGATGCTCCGAGTTGCGAGCAGTAGCACGAGGCGGGATTTCCGCCGCACGATCCCAGCGGCGGCTTCAGATAGTACGCGATCGCGGCAAGCGTCGGTTTCGTCGTGTAGAGCGTGCTCAACAGAATGTGAATCCGCGAGCCGTCTTTTTTGCTCGTGTACTGACAGAAGCTCTTGATCCCGGCCAGAAAGAGCAGACTCGGGCCGTTGCTGCCGTAGACGGCGCGACGCACTTCGACTGCGCCGTTCGTCTGGCGGCAATATGCGGCAGCCCCTGCATCGGCGGGATCGAGCCCGGCGGGCAGCTGCACTCTCGCCGGCGAGGATTGCGCGCCGCCGGAGCCGCTCGGGCCTGCCGCGCCGGTCATGCCGTAACCGCAGGCGGTAAGCGAAACTGCAAAAATCGCCGCCACGGCGGCCGGGAAACGTTTCATGTGCGGATACTCCTTCGGCGCGTACTACCGGGTGACGCGCGAGGAGCCCTCCGCGCAACGGCAGTATCACGCGAAATGGCCTCCGCTCGGCTCGTCTTTCTGACCGGTGCAACCGGGTTCGTCGGTTCGCACGTGCTGCGCGACTTGCTCGGCGCGGGGTATTCGGTACGCGCCCTCGCGCGAACGCCGCAAGACCGTAGCGTCGAGAATCTCCAGTGGGTGCACGGCGATCTGCGCGACGTCGGCGCGTTCGCACGCGCCCTCGTCGATTGCCGTTATCTCGTGCACTGCGCGGCGCTCTACTCGTTTGCACCGCGCGATCGTGCGGCGATTCGCGCGGTCAACGTCGACGGCACGGCAAGCCTGCTGCTCGCCGCGCACTTTGCCGGCATCGAGCGGGTCGTTTTGACCTCGAGCTCGGCGACGGAGGGACACGCCGAGAGCGGATACCATCGCTCGAAGCTCGAGCAAGAGCGGGTCGCCTTTGCGGCGCGCGTTCCCGTCGTCGCGCTCCTCCCGACCGCACCCGTCGGGCCGGGCGATCGCAAGCCGACACCGACCGGACGGCTCGTGCTTGACTTTGCGCGCGGCAAGATCGTCGCGAAAGCGCCGGGAAGCGGCGGCATGAATCTCGTCGCGGTGGAAGACGTCGCTCGCGCGCACGTTACCGCGCTGACGCGCGGGCGGATTCACGAGCGGTACGTCCTCGGCGGCGAGAACCTCAGCATGGACGAGATCTGGCAGCTGCTCGCCGAGGTCACCGGCAAACCGGTGCCGGGCTGGCGCGCGCCCTATCCGCTCGCGTTTGGGGCGGCCCTCTTCGACGAAGTGCGTTGCGCGCTCACCGGCGCGACGCCGGCGGTGCCGCTCGAAGGCGTGCGCCTCTCGCTCGAACGCATGTACGCCGACTCGTCAAAGGCCCAGCGCGAGCTTGAGTATGCGGCGACGCCGGTCCGTGGTGCGCTAGCGCGCGCCGTTGAGTGGTACCGCGAGAACGGCTATCTAACCGTCTAAGAACGGCCTGCCTTCGTGCGCGACCAATAGGTCGTGCATGTCGTTGGCGTGCTCTTCCTCTTGTGCGAGAATGCCTTCGAGCATGACTCGCGTCGTCGGGTCTTTCTCGCCGAAGAAACGGACGAGCTCGCGGTAGTGTTCGACGGCGATACGCTCGGCGACGAGATTCTCTTTGATCATGTCGATGAGCTTTTCGGCACTGCCGTACTCGGTGGCCGAGCGCGTATGCAGCCCTTGCGGATCGAGGTTCGGCGTGCCGCCGAGCTGGTTGATGCGCTCGGCAATCTTCTCCATGTGCGCGCGCTCCTCGGCAGCGTGCTGCGCGAACTCATCCTTGACCGCTTCGCTGTCGATCCCGACCGCGGCGACGTAATGCATCGTGTAGCGAAGGACGCAGACGATCTCGGTTGCCAGCGCCGTTTGAAGCAGTTCGATCGCCTGCTTGACGTCGCCGCCGTAGTTCTGCGTCACGGCGCCGCGTTCGATCTGCTCGCGTGCCCGCCGGCGGAGCTCGGTAACGTCGGATAGGAAGGGCTGGCTCGTGGCGGTCATCGCAAACTCCTTTGACTGCTGGTCGCTCTTTTGTCGCGGTCGGAGCATGAGGCTACGACCGCACGCAAAAGAAAACCTACGTGCGCGAAGAGGGGAAGGTGACGGCGACGTTGATCGCAGCCACCGCGCTGGAATGCAAGGCGCTTCGGCGCCGGATGCCCGGAGCGCGGATCGTGCAGACCGGGATTGCGCTCGCCGATCTGCACGAGGGGCTGGGCGAGATCGTCGTGAGCTGCGGCCTGGCCGGAGGACTGCGCCCCGGCCTGCCGACCGGAACCGTCGTAATTCCACGCGAGGTTCGTAGGCCCGACGGGAAGACGCTCCGCTGCGATCCCGACCTCGTCGACGCCTTTGCGGCGAGTGCCCGGCGGCTGGGCATCGAGGTGCATTTCGATCCGCTGGTCACGGCCGCGAAGATCGTGCGAGGCATCTCGCGGGCGCAATGGGCGGTGCAGGGCTACGTTGCCGTGGATATGGAAACCGGGTTGATCGATGCTCCGCGCGTTGCCGCCGTCCGCGTCGTCCTCGACACGCCCGAACGCGAAATCTCCGAAGATTGGCGTACGCCCCTCTTGGCAATACTCAAACCGTGGAATTGGCCGCAAGCGATCTGGCTTGCGCGCGAAGCGCCGCGTGCCGCCGAACTCGCCGCGAGCGTCGTCGCCGGCGCGAGCTCCTAGGAGCCCCGGTGCGCGGGTGCGTATAACGGGCCAATGATTATCGAGCGAATCGACTCTCCGGCCGACGTCAAGCGCCTTCGGCGCGACGAAATCGACGTACTCGCCAGCGAGATTCGAGATTTGCTCGTTCGCACGTGCGCGATCAACGGCGGGCATCTCGCGCCGAATCTCGGCGTCGTCGAGTTGACGCTCGCGCTCCATCGCGTGCTCGATCTTCCGGTCGACAGGCTCGTTTGGGACGTGAGCCATCAAACCTACGTGCACAAAATTCTCACCGGCCGGCGCGACCGCTTCGATACGCTGCGCAAGGGCGGCGGTATCTCGGGTTTCGCGATGCGCAGCGAGTCTCCGTACGATCCGTTCGGGGCCGGACACGCAAGTACGGCCGTCGCCGCGGCGCTGGGCATGGCGACGGCGCGCGACCTGGTCGCCGGCCGTGAGACCGTCGTCGCCGTGCTGGGCGACGGCGCGCTTACCGGTGGACTCGCCTACGAAGCGCTCAATAATGCGGGCGCGCTCAAGACGCAGTTCCTCGTCATTCTCAACGACAACGAGATGTCGATCGCTCCCAACGTCGGCTCGATCGCCTCGTACCTCTCGGTTTTACGCAGCAAGCCGTTCGCGAACTTCGTCCGCCGCACCGGAAGAGAGGTGCTCAAACGAATTCCACTTGGGAGCGCCGCAAAGCGGGCGATCGAAGGGGCCGAGATCGGGGCGATGCACTTCATGGGTCCCGCGGAGAAGACCGCCGTGATCTTCGAGGAGCTCGGCTTTCGCTACATCGGACCGATCGACGGCCACAACTACGACGTGCTCGTGGACGCGCTGCAGACCGCCAAAGACGTCGAGCGTCCGGTGCTGCTGCACGTTCGCACCGTAAAAGGTAAGGGTTACGAGCCGGCCGAGCGCGATTCGCGAACGTTTCACGGCATCGGTGCCAACGCGTTCGAACCGAGCAACGGCAGCAAGAAGAGCAGTCCCGGCGCGCGCCCGAAGTTCCAAGACGTCTTCGGTGACGCGATGATTGCCGTCGCCGAGAAGGACCCGCGCGTCGTGGGGATCACCGCGGCGATGCCCGACGGCACCGGATTGGCGAAGTTCGGGAAGCGCTTTCCCGAGCGTTATTTCGACGTCGGCATTGCCGAGGCGCACGCGGTCTGCTTTGCCGCAGGCCTTGCGACGAGCGGGTTCCGGCCGGTCTGCGCGATCTATTCGACCTTCTTGCAGCGCGCCTACGATCAAATCGTCCACGACGTCGTCGTGCAGAACCTTCCGGTCGTCTTTTGCATGGATCGCGCCGGCTTCGTCGGCGACGACGGGCCGACGCACATGGGCCTCTACGACGTCGCCTATTTGCGCACGCTCCCGAACGTCACGCTCATGGCACCGCGCAACGAGGCCGAGCTGCAGCCGATGCTCGAGCTCGCGCTCTCGTTGAACGCGCCGGCGGCGATTCGCTATCCGCGCGGCTCGAGCAGCGGACGTCACGGAGAACCCCTCGCACCGCTCTTCCACGGGAAAGCCGAGGTGCTCCGCTGGGGACGCGGCGTCGCCGTGCTCGCCTACGGCACGACCGTCGACGTTGCGCTCGACGCCGACGTAGAGGGGATAACGGTCGTCAATGCGCGGTTCGCCAAGCCGCTCGACGAAGCGCTGCTCCTCGAGCTCGACCGCGACCATTCGCACCTAATCACGCTCGAAGAACACTCGCTGGCCGGCGGATTCGGTTCGGCCGTCGCCGAGTTCGTCTCCGATCATGGGCTCAAAATGCGTGTCGAGCGCATCGGAGTACCGAACGTCCTGGTTCAGCACGACTCGCAGGATAAGCAGCGCGCGCTCTTCGGGCTTACCGGCGAAGCACTCGCGGCCCGCATTCGCCAGATTCAGCCCGCCGCGACGGTGCGCGTCTAGTAGGGCGATCCCTGCGGCGCGGCTGGGCTCAGCGCGACGCCGGCATAGCCGCCGCCCGGCACGGTAATCGATTCGGCGGGGCGCGCGTCGGGTCCAGGATAGGCGTAACGCTGCAGCTGCTTGGCGCTCAAACCCGGATTCTCGACCCAGACGCGGTTCTCGCCCTTGTCGAGCGCGACGCCGAACGAGCCCGGATGCTTCGTTGCGAAGAGGTTCGTCATCGTCTTCGAGCCGGGAGCGAAGTCGCCGCAGGCAACGGATTGATCGCAGACGAGCAGCGCGCCGTTCGCGGTCGTTTGAATTCCGCCCGGCGCTTCGAGCGCGATGCCGAGATCGGCCGGCGAGCCCGTTGCGCCCATCCATTCGTCGATCCGTCCGCTTCCCGAGGGTCCGTTGACTTCGAGATAGGTAACGTAGAGGTTGCCGTGGTTATCGACCGCGTCGTCGAAGGCGTAGTTCATCTTCGGATCGCTCAGCGTCGAGGTTGGTGAGGTGCTGCCGTTCGCGTAGACTTCGACGCCGCCATTGTTTCCACTAATGCAGCCGCGCGTGTAGTTGAAGAAGTTCGTCACGTAGACCGTTCCCGACGCGTTGTCGACCGCTACGTCTGAAGCCGAACCGGCTGGGTCTTGCAGCGTTTTGACCGGCGTGGGATTGCCGGGCGCGAACTCGAGCACGCTGGAGAACTGCGTCTTACAATCGCCGCTTACGGCAACCCACAGGTTCCGATGCTTGTCGACAAAGAGGCCCTGGGGATTGACGACCCCGGTGATCTGACCGCACGGCGTCTTCTCATTTCGCGCCTGGTCGTAGATGTAGACTGAGTTGCCGTACGAGGTCACGTAGACGAGCGACTTGCCGCATCCCGCCGCGTTCATCCGCGCGGCCGCGGCGGCGAGGCCGTTAGCAGGTGCCGGCGGCGCGGCGGCACAGCCGCCGGCCGCGCTAAGCGCGAGCCCGGCGCAGATCGGCCCGGCGAGGAAACGGCGAAGCGAGCGGCTCTCGGACATGAGGCACCTCCTCCCAGCCCGTGCGACGGCCGGAGGCGGCGCACCTAGCGAGCCGAGCCCTTGACTTTTTTCGGCCACCGTGGCGGTCAAGCAGGCCAGTTTCACCGATCGTGAGGCTCTTGATCGATAACGATCGGGATTTTATTTGGGTCGCTGTAAATGACCGCGTCAGGTTGGGTTGGTTTCGGTACAACCGCTAACCGCTGTCGCTCATTCATCCTCGGCCATGCCCCACCGCGCCCTCGCAGCCTTGACCGCGATAGAATGGCGCTCCTCTGCCGTCCGCGCCTTGGCCCGCGCCTTGCCGCCAACCTTACCGCCGCGCCGTCCGAGCGCGACCGCATGGGGGTTCTTCTTGGGTTCCGGTTTAGGGTTTGGGCGCGGCTTGCCGTTGAGAGGTTCTTAGCCGGTGGCGATCGCAACTATGCGGGCCGCGTTCGCGTCGTAGTCGCCTGGAGCTTTCCTTGAGCGTTTAGGCATACCCCAAGCCTTTCACGATCGCGAAATGCGCGATGGGGCCTAGTGGCGTCGAACCATCCAGAGTACAGAAATCAGGAATAGCACCAGAACGGTGCCACAAATCATTCCAGTTGCCACGACGATCGCAGTCGGCAAGCTCATTAAGGGTCCTCCGTTTCGGCTTACCTACTTACGGCTCGTCAGTCTTTCTGGTTTCGGGCTCGCTCGGCCAAACGGGCCCACTAGCCTTAATCCAGGGCTGCCGTCTAAGTCGCAACCTTAATACTGACCCACTACCGGCCAAGCAGGGTTCCTTGACGCCCATGGCGACGGGTGCTAAACTCGTGGCCATGCCCCGGGGCGCATGAAAGCCGCCGCAAAGAGAAGGGCGAGACACCTCCATCTGTGGAGCCCGTGTTTCGTCTTTTTGGTGTGCCCAAAAAGCATGTCATCATCGATACAGATTCATTAGCAGAGCATCAGCAGAGAGAGAGAGTTAATGGCGAAGACGACAGCTCCGAAGTCCACCACAAAAAATTCACCGGAGACTGTCCCGAGCTCGCCGAGGGCTAATAAAGGAAGAACGAAGCGTCCCTCCGTCGCGTCCCTGAAGGTGAGCGATGGAAACGGCGCTTCGACCGTCATGCCCTCGACCTTCCCGATGCCGACGGGCGCGTTTACCGTCGAGCAGCGGCCCGAGCCGGGTCCCAAGCGCGAGCGTTACTCGTTCGCGAAGATCCCGCACGTTCTCGAGGTTCCCAACCTCATCGAGTTGCAGAAGGCCAGCTTCGACTGGTTCAAGACCGAAGGTCTTGCGGAGGCCTTTGCCTCGATCTCGCCGATCAAAGATTTTACCGGAAACTTGATCCTGGAGTTCGGCGAGCATTCGCTGGGCGAGCCGAAGTATTCCATCGAGGAGTGCCGCGAGCGCGACATGACGTACAGCGCCCCGCTGCGCGTTCGCGTCCGTTTGATTACCGCGGAGTCGGGCGAAATCAAAGGCATCCCCGACCAGGAAATCTTCATGGGCGACTTCCCGCTCATGACCGACAAAGGCACGTTCATGATCAACGGCGCCGAGCGGGTCATCGTCAGCCAGCTCGTGCGCTCCCCCGGCGTCTACTACAGCCAAGACGTCGATACCAACGCGCGTCCCACGTACAACGCCACGATCATTCCCAATCGCGGTGCGTGGATCGAGTTCGAGACCGACAACGGCACGAAGAACGACGAGACCGAGGGCACCATCGGTGTCCGCATCGACAAGAACCGAAAGATCTACGTCTCGACCTTCATTCGCGCGCTCACGCGCCCGGCGCTGGGCTACGACTGGGAGAGCGACGACGCGATCGTGGCGCTCTTCTCCGATCTTCCTGCGCAGGGGCAGGCGATCATTCGAAACTCGATCGAGAAAGACCGGGACATCAAGACGCGCGAAGACGCGCTCAAGGAAATTTATAAGAAGTTGCGTCCGGGCGAGCCGGAGAACGCGGAGAACGCCGAAAAACTGATCGAGTCGCTCTTCTTCGACGATAAGCGTTACGATCTCGCCGGCGTCGGCCGTTACAAGCTCAGCAGTAAGTTCCAGTATCGCATCCAGAACCCCGACCCCGAGCAGCGCTTGGAGCAACCGCATCTCGCGATCAACGAATACGCCGATGCCGGACTGACCGAGCCTAAAGCGATCGTTACCGCGCGAGAGGACGGCGAGGTTCTCGAAATCTCCGACGTCTTCGACAAGGAGCGCCCCGAGGCGTCGGAATGCCTCGTCACGATCCGCTACAAAGACGGCGAGACCGTCACCTACGATCTCTATGCGGATTTGGGCATTCGCAAGGTTCTCGGCGTGCGCCCGCGCGTCGCGCCGGGGATCGTTCGGGGACAGAGCGTCAAGAAGGGCGACACCATCGGCGACGGTGCCCGTTGCCTCTTGCGCGAGGATATGATCGCCGTGATCCGGCGCTTGATCCGCGTCGCGGTCGGCATGGTGGCTAAGGACGACATCGATCATCTCGGCAACCGCCGCGTCCGCTCGGTCGGCGAGCTGCTGCAGAATCAGTTCCGCGTCGGTTTGCTCCGCCTCGAGCGCGTCGTGCGCGAGCGCATGACGGTGCAAGACATCGAGACGGTCACGCCGCAGGCGCTGATCAACATTCGCCCGGTCGTCGCCGCGATCAAGGAGTTCTTCGGCTCCTCGCAGCTCTCGCAGTTCATGGACCAGACGAACTCGCTCGCCGAGCTCACCCACAAGCGGCGTCTCTCGGCGCTCGGTCCGGGTGGTCTCTCGCGCGAGCGTGCGGGCTTCGAAGTTCGCGACGTCCACCACTCGCACTACGGACGGATCTGCCCGATCGAGACGCCTGAGGGTCCAAACATCGGTCTGATCGGCTCGCTCGCGACCTACGCGCGAGTGAACAAGTTCGGCTTTATCGAGACGCCTTATAGGGTGGTTCGCGAGAGCATCGTCTCCGACGAGATCAAGTATCTCACTGCGGATAAAGAGGACGAGTACATCATCGCCCAGGCGAATACGCCGGTCGATTCGGAATCGGGGCGGATCACGACCGACTCGGTCGTCTCGCGCTACGCCGAAGAGTATATCGAAGAGCCGGCGGCGCGGGTCCAGTTGATGGACGTCTCGCCCAAGCAGATCGTCTCGGTCGCGACGGCGCTCATCCCCTTCCTCGAGCACGACGACGCAAACCGCGCGCTGATGGGCGCAAACATGCAGCGCCAGGCCGTTCCGCTGCTCCGTCCCTCCGCGCCGATCGTCGGCACCGGCATGGAGTATCGCGCGGCCAAGGACTCGGGCAGCTTGATCGTCGCCGAAGAGGCCGGGTCGGTCACCGCCGTCGACGCCAAGGGCATCGTCGTTCGCAACCACGAAGGAATCGAACGGACCTACGAGCTGCTCAAGTTCGTGCGCAGCAACGCGGGTACGTGTATCAACCAGCGCCCGATCGTCGGCGTCGGCGACGAGATCGTCGCAGGACAAGTCATCGTCGACGGTCCTTCGTCGGATCAGGGCGAGCTCGCGCTCGGGCAGAACGTGCTCGTCGCCTTCATGCCGTGGGAAGGATACAACTACGAAGACGCCATTCTGATCAGCGAGCGCATGGTCAAAGAGGATCGCTTTACCTCGATTCATATCGAAGAGTACGAGTGCGAGGCACGCGATACCAAACTCGGGCCCGAAGAGATCACCCGCGACATTCCCAACGTCGGCGAAGATGCACTCAAGGATCTCGACGAGCGCGGCATCATTCGCATCGGCGCGGAGGTCCGCCCCGAAGATATTCTCGTCGGCAAGGTTACGCCGAAGGGCGAGACCGAGCTGACGGCCGAGGAGCGGCTGCTTCGAGCGATCTTTGGTGAGAAGTCGCGCGAAGTCCGCGACACCAGCCTCAAAGTGCCGCACGGCGAGAAGGGCAAGATCATCGACGTCAAGGTCTTCTCGCGCGAGAACGGCGACGAGCTCTCTCCCGGTGTGAATCATCTCGTTCGCGTGTACGTCGCACAGAAGCGCAAGATTCTGCAGGGTGACAAGATGGCGGGACGCCACGGCAATAAAGGCGTCATCGCAAAGGTGCTCCCGGAAGAAGACATGCCATACCTCGAGGATGGGACGCCCGTCGACATCGTGCTCAATCCGCTCGGCGTGCCGTCGCGCATGAATCTGGGGCAGATCATGGAGACGCATCTCGGCTGGGCCGCGCGCATGCTCGGCATGAGCGTGGCGACGCCGGTCTTCGACGGCGCGCATGCCGAGGATCTCGCGGAGTGGCTTCAAGACGCCGGCCTTCCGGCCGACGGCAAAACTTGGCTGCGCGACGGGCGAAGCGGCGAACGCTTCTCCCGTCCGATCACCGTCGGCATGATCTACATGCTCAAGCTCGCGCATCTCGTCGACGACAAGATCCACGCGCGGTCGACCGGGCCATACTCGATGATCACGCAACAGCCGCTCGGCGGAAAGGCGCAGTTCGGCGGACAGCGCTTCGGCGAGATGGAGGTCTGGGCGCTCGAAGCGTACGGCGCCGCCTATACCCTGCAGGAGCTGTTGACGGTGAAATCCGATGACGTCGTCGGACGCGTCAAGACCTACGAAGCGATCGTCAAGGGCGAGAACGTGATGGAGCCGGGCGTTCCGGAATCGTTCAAGGTCTTGATCAAAGAGCTGCAGTCGCTCGCGCTCGACGTCAAGGTGCTCACCGAGAACCGCGAAGAGGTCGAGATCAAGACGCCCGAAGACGATATGGCCGAATCGGAACGGCGCGAGTACGGGCTGCTCATGGGCGACGAGCAGACTGCGGTATCGCAGACTGTGGTGGCGACTCGTGAAGCCGCTACCGAAGCCGAAGCGAGCCCCGAGGAAGAGGAGGAAGAGGAAGAGATCGACGACAGCAAACCGCTCGACGCGACTGCCGTCGTCACGCCTCCTCCGGTCGCGCCGCGTGCGACGGAGATCGAACCGGAAGAGATCTTCGAAGAGGAAGAGCCCGCCGAAGAAGAGATCGAGGGACCGCAGGGCTACGAACTCGAGGAAGAGGACGAAGAATCGACCTACGAGGATGACAAACCGGCGTACGAAGGCGAGGACGAAGAGGCGCCCTTCTCCGAGAACGCCAGCCAAGAAGAAGAGTTCTAACCCTTCGACTCCGCATCGCTCCGCGATGCTGTGCTCAGAATGACACGATGGAAAAAGGCCCCGATGTTATCGGGGCCTCTTCGTTATTTGTACTTAGTGCTGGTTAGTGCTTGGTGCAGACGCCGGTCACGGCGACGCGCCGTCCGCTCTTCGTCTCGGTAAACGACGACGACGTCGTCAGCTTCGTGGCGCTGACCTTGGTGACGACGTTGTCGGTCTGACTCGCAATATCGGGACCGGCCATGAACGAAACGTCGTGCCACGACATCGTGTCCCCGTGCCAGCCGCTCGAAAACGCGAGGCCGTAGCCGTTCAGCGCGCCAGTGGTCACGTCGACCCAGCGATGGGTATCCGAATCGTAGGTGATCTTATCGAGCGACGTTAGTCGTGCCGAGATCCACTTCGTGGGATTCGTCGTCGAGGTCTCGTCGATCCACCAGCCGCTCGGATCCATCGTGTAGGTCGAAGTGGTCACGTAGGCGGCGGGACGCCGGGCGCTCTTGGTGCTGCAGGTCCACGTCCCGATCAAAAAGCTCATCGAGGAGAAGTTCGGTTTTGCGGGCGCGGGGATTGGGGTGCTCTCGACCTGAGCGGGGACATAGGCCGGAATCGCCGCCAGCGAGAGCACGGCGGCGGCGGCGAGGGCGCGCGAAATAAGCATTACAGCTCCTTGCAAAAAGAAAAGCGAAGAGGCCGTAACTTGGCGGATTCCGTCAGACGCGCCTGCACGGGCCTTAAGGCGGTCGAACGGTCCACTGCAGGGCTGGAGGCCTTCGCCGGAGTAGTGAGGCCGGCTGCTCTTTGGTTGGAGGTTACGACTCATGTTGAGAATCGGCGCGGCCTGCGCCGTGGGGCTCATCGCTTTGAGCGCATGTGCGCAACCGGGCGTTTCGTCCTACGTTCCGCCGGGCACGTCATCCAGCGCAGTCCGTTCTGTGCCGGACGGCCGTACGCGGCCGGGCCGTATTCACGTAGAGCCGTTCGCGATCGCCTTCCGCAGCTGGAAGAGTCCGCCGCAGATCGTGCGGGTCTGGCAAGATGGATTCCAAGGCGGCTATCGTGCCTCGTCAACCTGCACGGGCGTCTCCGTGACGGTGGTCAAGTATACGCGTCATCACGAGTCGATCTGGAACGTCGCGCCCGCTGGGCGAAGCGTGCGGCTCGTTCGGCACCACCACCGCGAGACGTGTCTCGTCCAGTTCTCCGGCGGCTGGGGCGAGAAGGGCAGAGATTATTTGCATATCGAGGTCGTCCGGTAAGCATCACATAGTCACGGAGGGTCTATGAGCGGGCTTCCGCGGATCGGCATCGTCGGCACCGGTCGAATGGGCGCAAATATTGCCAGACGTCTCAACGACGTCGGCTATCCCATTGCCGCACTCTACGACGCGAACCCCGAGGCCGCCGCGCAGACCGCCGCCGAGACGGGCGGCGAGGTCGCGGCATCGCTCGCCCGGGTTACCGAACTCGCCGACGTGGTCTTGACCGTCGTCACCGACGACGCGGCGATGTATCGCATCTTTGCGACGTCCGGCGACTCGCTGCTCGCGGACGCTCGTGGAAAGATCTTCGTCAATTGCGCGACGATTTCGCCGAAGGTGCACGTCGACGTCGAGCGCCTCGCACAAGAGCGCGGTGCGGATTCGCTCGAAGCCTGCATGGCCAGCTCGATCACGCAGGCGCGCAACGGAACGCTCTACCTGATGGTAGGCGGCCGCAAAGAAGCGTTCGAACGAGCCAAACCGATGCTCGAGCAGATGAGCGCATCGCTAAAGTATATCGGTCCGGCTGGGACGGCCGCGCAGGTCAAAGCCCTGGTGAACATGGTGATGAACGTCAATACCGCGGGATTGGCCGAAGGCTTGGGGCTCGGCGATGCGCTCGGTCTCGATCTGAACGTGCTTCGCGAAGTATTCTCGCAGACCGGCGCCAACTCGCGCGTGCTCGAAACCGACGGCGCCGATATGCAGAATCGCGAACACGACGTCTACTTTTCTGCCGCGCACGCCGCTAAAGACTCCGGAATCGCGCTCGCGCTCGCGAAGCAAGCCGGTCTGACGCTTCCGCTCGCACAGGCGACCTACGATCAGTACGAGAAAATGAAGGCGCTCGGACTTGGAGAGCTCGACAAGTCGGGCATATCGGAACTCACATTTAAATCGCGTCACGGATAAAAATAGGAGAATTTCATGGCTGCACAACAGACGATCGTTCCGCTGGTCAGTTCGGGAACCACGGGTCCGCTCGGAGCGATTCACTTGCCGCGCCTGTGGTTAAAACTCTCGCTCGCCGCGGTCGACGCGCTCCCCGAAGGGTACGACGAGTGCGGCCCGGGCTTCGACGGGATGACCCTGAACGCACTGGGCCTCGACCGGCAAAAGACGATCGACTTCGTGCGGCAGAACCGGCCGACGTATATGGAGTTCGAGCACTGGGTCGTTGCCAACGGCAAGATCGACAAAGCGACGATCGAGGCGCATAACGCCGCCGTCCGCGGTTACCACCACGGCGACGAGCTCGGCCGTAAGATGCGGGAGTCGTCGAAGATCAAGGACGCGTCGGTGAAGGACGCCGTCTTGCTCAATACCATCGAAGATCTCGACGAGCTCCACCACCAGATCAATCGCAAATAGCCGGCGAGCGCCAGTTTAATCGCTTGTAATCCCGCGTTCACGCTTCAACGCGGCATTCGTGCTGCGTACCTTCCGACAATTATCGCAGACCGCAATTGTGCGGTCGACTACTTCAAGGAAGGTACAATGCGCAAAATACTTACCACCCTCGTCGTTCTGCTCGTTGTCACCCTTGCGGCGGCGCGAGCCGACGTCACCTCAAAGGCCGCGCCGGCGGACGAATACTTCGGTCCCTACCAACAGAGCGTGCTCGAGATCCGCAACCGTTTGAGCGACTACGATCGCCTCGACGATCGTTCCATGCTCGATCCATCGGTCGGTGCCTATCTCGACCACCTGCAACTTGCGATCCGCGATTGGCAGCATAAGTATCCGAGCGATCCGTGGCTGGCGCCGATGCTCGGCCATCTGATGCGCGAATACTGGCGTGCGGGGCAAGTTTCGAGCGCGACCGGCATGGCGGCGCTCGCCTTCATGCGCTCGGTCTATCCGGATGCCGCCATCACGCAAAAAACCGTCGCAATGGTCTACGGCTCGAATCGCGGTCTCGACGATATCGCCCGCGACGGCTCCGAACCGCCGGCATACGCTCCGCCCGTCGCGGCCGTGCCGTCGGAAGAGCCGCTTTCGACGCAAGCGGCGATGCCGTCATACGCGCAGATCCCGGCGTACGGTTCGGCGTCGTACGGCGCGTCCACGTCCTACGCGACCATCCCGTCGTACGCGACGCCGTTGCAAGACGCACCGGTCTCGAACGTCGCCGCCTCCGACCAAGCGCCGCCGCCCGGCGAGACGCCGGCCTCGGATGTCGCGCCGAGCACGGACGACGGCTCGGGTGCGGATGCATCGACGCCCGACGACGACGCGCCGACACCTCCGCCGACTCGATAAAACCGGCACGAGAGAAGCAGAGCGCCCGAGCCTTCGGGCGCTCTTTCTTCAATGTGGTATCATGCTACGGCAATGACGGCAAAGAGCACGTTCATCGATCCCGCGATTCAAGAGTATATCGCCGCAACCGTGGTTCGCGAGCATCCGGCTCAGCGCGAACTGCGCGAAGAGACCGATCGCCATCCCCGCGCGCGCATGGCGATCGGACCCGAGCAGGGGCAGCTTCATGCAGCTGCTCGCGCACGCGATCGGCGCGCGCCGTTATCTGGAGATCGGCGTCTTTACCGGCTACAGCTCGCTGGCGATGGCGCTGGCGCTTCCCGCGGACGGCTATATTCTCGCCTGCGACGTCAGCGAAGAGTACACCGGCGTCGCTCGGCGCTATTGGAAGGCAGCGGGAGTCTCGCAGAAGATCGACCTGCGCATCGCGCCGGCGCTCGAAACGCTGGCGCAGGTGCGCTCGGCCGGGATCGAGCCCTTCGACATGGCCTTCATCGACGCCGATAAGGCCAACGTCGACGCCTACTACGAAAGTGCGCTGGCGCTCGTGCGCCCGGGCGGGCTGATCCTGGTCGACAACGTGCTCTGGGACGGCGCGGTGCTCGATGCAACGACGGACGATCCCGATACGGTGGCATTACGCGCGCTCAATGCGAAGGCCGGTCGCGACGAGCGCGTCGACGTTGCGCTGGTGCCGATCTGCGACGGCCTGCTCATCGCGCGAAAGCGAGATTAGTTCCCCTTCGGCGGGCGCAGGTCGTTGAAGCGCGCCCAAGCGTTGCGTCCGGCCGGCGCCGGCACGCTCGGCGCAGGGACGCTCGGCATCGCCACCTCGAAATAATCGCTGACGTCGAAGCAGATACGGCGGTGCGGATAGTCGATCGCCATCGCGTGGACGGAGGAGAGATTCGTCTCGATGATGCCGTTATAGCCGTCGGGGCGTTGTGGTTCGGTGCAGATCGGCATCGAGCTCTGCGGTGCGCCGGCCGCGTAGCGAATGCTCGCAACGGCGCCGCAGGCAAATCCCGCCGAATCGCGAAGGCATCGTTTCGTAATCGGCGTCGGCGACGAGCGGACGGCGCAGCTGGGTTCGCACGCCCTCCCAGATCGCTCCGCCGCCGGCCATTCCCGAATCGAGCACGATGTGACTCACCCACGTATCGTTGATCTCCACCGTGGCGAGCGGTACGTGCGGCGTGAGATCGACCGGCAAGCAGTGCATGCGCGCGAGTTGCGAGCTCGAGGGGAAGAGCGTGACTTGACGGTGAGCGCGGTCGATGAGCGTCGGAAAGTGCGCGAAGAAGTCGTAGCCGCAGAGTGCGCTATCGCCGCTAACGTTCGGTGAGATCAGCGCCGGGACGTTATGAAGCGCGTACTGAGCGACGCCGAGACGCGGAATCTGAGTTTGGCGATCGACGTAGGGCGTCCGTCGGGAGCGAGTTCGAAGGTGCCGGCCTCTCCCGAAAGCCGGGCCCGTTGGGCAAGCCACGACGAGACGATGATGGCCGAGGTTCCGGTATCGAGGACGCACGTCGCGCGCACGTTGCCGATCGTGACGGGAATGGTCGTACGGGTCGAATATTTCGCCGCTTGCGATGACGACCGGAGCGGCTGCCGCGGCGCGTCGCGCATCGCCGGCGACGACGGCGATGCCGACGCCGGCAGATAGGCTCAAAACCAGTACCCGCAACGCTAACGTCCTCATCATCGCTCGTGCGTAGCGTACCACAGCGAGCGGGATTCGTCTGCCGCTCTCATCAAAGTGTAACGCGTGATACTCTGCATGCTCGGAGAAGCTGATGCGCGTTACGTGCGTCGGCGGCGGTCCGGCCGGCCTCTACTTCGGCATCCTCGTCAAGCGGCGATTTCCGGACTGGCCGATTCGGATGCTCGAGCGCAATCGTCCGCTCGATACCTTCGGTTGGGGCGTCGTCTTCTCCGATGCGACGCTCGAGAATCTGCGCCAAGCCGACGAGCCGACGCATCGCGCCATCACGCAAGCCTTCGCGCACTGGGACGACATCGACATTCACTTCAAAGGTCACACGATTCGCTCGGGCGGCCACGGCTTCTGCGGTATCTCGCGCAAGCGCCTGCTCGCAATCCTGCAGGAGCGCGCCGCCGAGCTCGGCGTCGAGCTGCTGCTTTCAAACCGAGGTCGACGACGTCGGCGCTGCGCGCGACTGCGATCTGCTCGTCGGTGCCGACGGCATCAATAGCCGGGTGCGCGCCGACCTATGCCGACGCGTTCCGATCCGCAGCTCGACCGGCGGCGCTGCCGCTTCGTCTGGCTCGGTACGACGCTGCCGCTCGACGCCTTTACCTTCATCTTCGAACGAACCGAGCACGGCTGGTTCACGGTTCACGCCTATCGCTTCGATCGCCGAGCTGAGCACGTTTATCGTCGAGTGCCGCGAAGAAACGTGGCTCGCTCACGGCCTCGACACCGCCGGCACCGAGCAGACGATCGCGCTTTTGCGAGCGGCTCTTCGCACCGTACCTGCACGGTCACCGCTTGATGGCGAACTGCGCCGCACTTGCGCGGCCGCGACTGGCTGAACTTCACCCGCGTCAGCAACGAGCGATGGGTTCACGAGAACGTCGTGCTCGTGGGCGACGCCGCGCACACCGCGCATTTCTCGGTCGGCTCGGGAACGAAGCTGGCGATGGAAGACGCAATCGCCCTGGCCGACGCGCTCGCTCGGCCGGCGGGAATCGGCAAGGGCTCGAGGAGTACGAAGACGCTGCGCCGCGTCGAAGTGCTCAAACTGCAGAACGCGGCGCGCAACTCGACGGAGTGGTTCGAGAACGTCGCGCGGTACGCAACGCTGCCGCCCGAGCAGTTCGCGTACAGCTTGCTGACGCGAAGCCAGCGCATCGGTCACGAAAACCTGCGCCTGCGCGACACGACAGTACGTCGAGCGAATCGAGCGCTGGTTCGCGGCGGGGCGCGCGTCCCGCCGATGTTCACGCCGTTTCGCTTGCGCGACCTGCGAGCTTGCGCAACCGCGTTGTCGTCTCGCCGATGGACATGTACAGCGCGGTCGACGGAATGCCCAACGATTTCCATCTCGTCCATCTCGGCACTCGCGCGCGCTCGGCGGCGCCGGCCTCGTCTTCACCGAGATGACCTGCGTGACGCGCGACGGACGCATCTCGCCCGGCTGCACCGGCATGTACCTGCCCGAGCACGTACCGGCGTGGAGAGCGCATCGTCGACTTCGTGCACGAGCACTCGCGCGCGAAGATCTGCCTGCAGCTCGGCCACTCCGGGCCGAAAGGCTCGACCAAGCTCATGTGGGAGGGAATGGACGAGCCGCTCGACGAGGGGAACTGGCCGGTCGTCGCGCCGTCGGCGATCCCGTATGCGCCCGCGAATCAGATTCCGCGCGAGCTGACGCGCGCGGAGATGGACGAGATTCGCGAGGCCTTCGTGCGCGCCGCCGAGATGGGCGTCGAAGCGGGTTTCGACATGCTCGAACTGCACTGCGCGCACGGCTATCTTGCTGTCGTCGTTCATCACGCCGCTGCGCAACCGGCGCACCGACGAGTACGGCGGCTCGCTCGAAAACCGACTGCGCTATCCGCTCGAAGTGTTTGCGGCGGTGCGCGCCGTCTGGCCGCGCAGAGCGGCCGATGTCGGTGCGCATCTCGGCGACCGATTGGGTCGACGGCGGCATCTCGGGCGACGACTCGGTCGAGATCGCGCGCGCCTTCAAAGACGCCGGCGCCGATCTCGATCGACGTCTCGACCGGGTCAAACCTCGCCCGACGCCAAGCCCGTCTACGGCCGCATGTTTCAAACGCCGTACGCCGACAAGATTCGCAACGAAATCGGCATCGCGACGATGGCCGTCGGCAACATCACCGACGCCGATCAGGTCAACGCCATCCTAGCGGCGGGCCGCGCCGATCTCGTCGCGCTCGGGCCGCCCGCATCTTGGCCGATGCCGTCTGGACGCTGCACGCCGCCGCGCAACTCGGCTACGACGACGCGCCCTGGCCGGTGCAGTATCTTCCCGGCAAGCAGCAGCTCGAACGTCTCATCGCGCGCGCGCAGGACAGCGGCCGGTGCATCTGATGAGCCTGAGACGCGGCAAGCACGCCGTCGTAACCGGCGGCGCGCGCGGAATCGGCTTTGGCGATCGCCTCGCTGCTGGCCGCGCGAAGGCGCTCGGGTGAGCATCGTGAGCCGCTCGGCGCTCGAGTCGCACGCATCGACGGACGGCTCTTCCGCGCCGCAGCCGACGTCACCGATCGAAGAGCAAGTTCGCCGCGCCTTCGCCGCGTGCCGCGAGGAGAACGGCGCGATCGAAATCCTCGTCAATAACTCGGGCATCGCCGAATCGGCGCCGTTGAGCGCGCACGAGCGACGCGATGTGGGACCGCATCATCGCGACCAATCTCACCGGCACGTTTCTCTGCGCGCGCGCGGCCGTCGAAGACATGATCGCCGCCGAAGTGGGGCCGTATCGTCAACATCGCGAGCACCGCCGGGCTTGTCGGCGCGCCGTACATTTCGGCCTATTGCGCGAGCAAGCACGGCGTCGTCGGCTTTACGCGAGCGATCGCCGCCGAGCTCGAGGGAACCGGCATAACGGTAAACGCCGATCTGCCCGGGGTACACCGAAACCGAGCATGATGGCGCGGGCGATCGCAAACATCGTCGGCGCGACACCGGGGCGCAGCGAAGCGGCGGCGCGCGAACTGCTCGCCGGTGGCGAATCCGGAGGGGCGCATCGCGACGGTCGACGAGGTCGCCCAGGCCGTACTCGATTGCATCAACGGTACGCAGACCGGCGAGGCCGTCGTCGTTCCGGCGACCGTGACGCGTCGTCGAGCGCGCGGTCACGCGCCGTACCAGCGTAGCGCCGGCCATATCGGCGGAAGCGGCGCGATCGGGATCGCGGCAGAGATAGATCGGTGCGGGACCTTCGACGATCCACTTGTAGGGTTCGGAAGAGGTTCGCACGAGCGTGACGCTGCGATAGAACCGGCGCAGCAGGTCGATGCGCGTCGCGCCGATCGCGACCAGCGTGCTCCCGTCGTAGTCGCGAGTCCCCCAAAGGTAGTAGTTGTTCTGACTCGAGATGGCGGGCGGCAGGCCGTAGCGCGGTCCGAAAAAGTCGAGCGCGCCGGCATCGCCGTACGTGTCGGCATAGATCGCCGCACGGGCACGTATCTCGCGGCGGAAGTGAGAAGTAGACGCCCGCGACGTCGCGAGCGAGCCGGTCCCAGCCGAACTCTTCGGCGAAGACGGGCTGGATCGAGTTGGGGTGCGGCCCCGTCGCGCCCGGTGAGTCCGAGCGTTCGCGAGTAGGCGATCAGAGCATCGACGGAAAGCACGGGAAGCGAGAGCGGCAAGCGACGCCAGCGCGACCGCGCCGAGCACGGCGAAGAGCGCGGCTCTAAGCGCAAGGGCGGCCCGTTCGAGCGCGACCGCGCCGAGCGCGAGCAGCGACGCATAGGTGCCGACGATGTAGTAACCTTTGGCGGCGAACGCGGCGGCGATGAGAAAGACGATCGTACGCGATCGTCACGAAACGCAGATCGCGCAACGCGGCAAGCCGAAACGGTGCGACGATTGCACCGACGAACCAAATCGGCGCGGCGGCGGGATTCGTATAGACGAGCTGCTCGAGCGCGAAGCCGCGGCGTGTGCGCGCGATGTCGGTACGTCTCGAGGACGAGACCGCTTTGAAACGCCGGACGATGCGCGGCGTCGCCGCGCAAGACTTCGACGATCGGCCAGCCGTGCGGCGCCCTGCCACCAGAGATTCGGCGCGAGCAACGCAAGCGCGATGCCTGCGGCGAGCGCCGGATACGGCATGCGCGACGCCCGGCGTTGCGGCGTGGCGAGCAGGCCCGCGCGATGCCGAAAACGGGCAGGAGCATCGAGTACTTGCCGTACATCCCGAGCGCGACGACGATTCCGAGAAGCAGCCCACCACGCCGCCGCTCGACGCGGCACGGCGCGCACGATGCGAATCGCGGCGTAGATCGCGAGCGTCCAGAAGAGCGGTTCGAACGAGCTCGTCGTGAGCGTATTGCCGAGCAGAAGGTAGGCCGGCATCAGCAGCGTCGCTATGCCGGCGAGGAGCTGCGCGTAGACGTCCGCCGCCGAGTTCGCGCGCAGCGCGACCGCGACGTAGACGGTAAGCGCCGCCGCCAGCGATCGGCAAGCGCGCGCAACGCGACGAGTTGGTAGCCCGCCGGTGCGGAAAGCCACGCGGCGAACGCGACCAACGGCGGCTGGTCGACGTATCCCCACGCGAGATGCTTGGAGCAGGCGATGAAGTAGAGCTCGTCGCGAAAGTAACCGTACCGCCAAGCCGTCGCCGCGTGAAGCAGCGCCGCGATCACCGCGAGCGGCGAGCGCGATCACGCCGTGCGGCGCGCGACGATCAAGAGGCTCAGCGCAAAGCCGCAGACGCCCGACCAGATCCACGAACCGAGCGCGACGTTCCAATCCCACCAGATGCCGTCGGTGATGAGCCGTCGCAAGGAGATAGGCGCCGATGTACGTCATCGGCACGCCGACCGCGAACCAGCGAAACGCTCCGATCGTTGCCGGCGCGGGTGCGGATCGCATCGCGCGATGAAGACGTCGGCGAGCAATTCCGGTCACCAGCGATTGCGCCATCGTGACCGCGAGCAGCGGCGTATGGTTGGTGAAGGCCGCGGCGGCCGGGAAGTTCCCGATGAGCAGGATCAGCGTTAGCATTCCCGGAGCGCGGATGGATTCGCGAGACGAGCCAGAGCGCGAAGCCGCCGATCAGCGTGCTCTGGAAGATCACGATCAGGACGCCGATCGAAATCTTGTAGTAGCCGATCGCGAGCGCCGTCAAGTAGTCGGGCGTGAACGGGAAGGATCGGCGGCGGAGCGTTCGTGCGTCCGGCAGCGGGATCGAACGCGTAGGCGGTGCCGAAATGCGCCAGGAGCAGCCAGGTCGCCAGGCCGAGCGCGAGCGGCGCTTGAAGCGCCAGCGTGGAGCGTGGTGCGGTCGGCGAGCACGCGGCGAATCGGTCCGCTCGCCAAGAAGAAGATGCCCAAGCCGAGGACCTGATGCGTCGGGCTCGAGCAGCGCGTCGACGCCTTCCTCGATTCCGAAGACGTGATGCCAAAGCATGTCGCCGATGCCGCCGAGAATGAAGATCGGGATGCCGAGGAGTGCGAGCCGATACGGGCGTGGAAGCGCGCCGGGCCAGTCGTACCCGCGCGTGCGATTGCGAACGGCAAATCCGGCGAAAACCAGCATCGACCGCAAGCATGCCCGAGTAGAAGACGGCGTGATACGGCGTGAAGAAGCGATTCGACCGGGACGTGTCCGTGGGCCCACGCGTCGAGAAAGAACCCGCCGGAAATCCAGACGCAGCAGATGCCGACCGCATAATCGAACGCGAGGCTGCGAGGAGCGGTCCGCTGCGGCACCATGGCGTGGCCTTACGCGCTAAGCGTGCGCGAGCGCCTTCTCGCGGCAGGAGGCCTCGCAGACGAGTTCCGTACGACTTCAAACGTGCTGCCTCGCGATCGGGCGCGCTCGCGTCGTGCGCGCTGGCTAGCGGCGCTGCGCGTCACGCCCTCGCCGATCCGCCGGCGAACGTCGCCGATCGGTCAATCGCCGCATTACCGACTCCGCGGGTCGAACGCAATGACGCGCCGCCGGAGATTCTCGGCATGCGCTTCTCGCTCGCTCGACGTCCGCCGCGGCGAACGCTTGTCGGGCGAGTTCGTCACCGGCACCAACGTGGCCAGCATCGAAGTGCGCACGAATCTCTTCTCGATCAACGTGCCGCACACGCGCCCCGGGCCGCTTTTCCTTCGCGCTCAACGTCCTCGATGTGCCGCCGATCTTCATTCGCGCCTACCGCCTGCGGGTGATCGCGCGCAATAGCGCGGGCGACGAGTACGAAGAAGACCTTCCGTTTCGAATTCGATGAGGAACGCACGCCTACGAAAGCGCGTACGAGTCGCGGTCACTCGACCGTCACGCTCGATCGGCCCGAACGTAAGAATCCGCTGACCTTCGAGCTGTACGCCGAGCTGCGCGACTGGTTTCGACGCTCTGAAAACGACGATCGGCCGTCAAGGCCGTCGTACTGACCGGCGCGGGCGAGTAACTTCTGCTCGGGCGGCGACGTGCACGAGATCATCGGTCCGCTTACGGCCGCGCCGCCGGCGGAGCTCCTCGAGTTTACGCAGATGACGGGCGATCTCGTCAAAGCCATGCGACGCTGTCCGCAGCCGATCGTCGCGGCCGTCGACGGAGCGTGCGCGGGCGCCGGCGCGATTCTCGCGATGGCGTCCGACCTGCGATTCGGAACGGAGCGTTCGAAGGTCGCATTTCTCTTCGTGCGCGTCGGACTCGCGGGCTGCGACATGGGCGCGTGCGCGATGTTGCCGCGCATCGTCGGTCTCGGCCGCGCCGCCGAGATGCTCTACACCGGGAAGGCGATGCCCGGGCGAGCGCGCCTATCGGTGGGGCTTCTATCAACGAACTCTGCGATCCGCCGAGCGTGCTCGCGCGCGCGCGGACTTCGCGCGTGCGCTTGCGACGGGCCGACGCTCGCGCACGCCATGACGAAAAGATGCTGCACGAAGAGTGGTCGATGCCGCTCGACGAAGCGATCGATGCGGAAGCGCGCGCGCAGGCGCGTGCATGGAGAGCGCCAAGACTTCCGCCGGGCCTACGAAGCCTTCGTCGCCAAGCGGCCGCCGGAGTTCGAAGGCAATTGCGTGGGCGACTCGCCTGGCCGTTCTTCGACGAAGAGCATCGCGCGTTCGTCGCGCGCCTTGGAGACGTGGCTCGAACGGCGCGACGTGCTCGACGACGAGCGACGACGCCGACGAGAGTTGCCGCGCGTGGGTGCGCGCGCTGGCCGAAGGCGGGATTCTGCGCGCCTGCGTTCCCGACCTCTACGGAGGATTGCGGGCCGCGCTCGACGTGCGCACGCTTTGCCTGGCGCGCGAAACGCTGGCACGACGCTCGGCGCTTGCCGACTTTGCCTTCGCGATGCAGGGTCTGGGCAGCGCGCCGATCGCGCTGTTCGGCACGCGCCGAACTGCAGCGCCGCTATCTTCCGGGCGTCGTCGCCGGGCGGCTGCATCGCCGCGTTTGCGCTCTCCGAACGCGAAGCCGGCTCCGACGTCGCCGCGATCGCAACGCGCGCACGCCGCGACGGCGAGGCGTACGTCATCGACGGCGAGAAGACGTGGATCTCCAACGCCGGCCTGGCCGACTTCTACGTCGTTTTCGCGCGCACCGGAGCGCCCGGCGCGAAGGGCCTCTCCGCGTTTGTCGTCGACGCGCGACGCGCCGGCGCTATCGCCGGAAAGCGCATCGAGACGATCTCGCCGCATCCCGCTGGGAACGGTGCGCTTCGAAGGCTGCGCGTCTCCCGGTCTCGCATCGCATCGGCGACGGAAGGCGACGGCTTTCGAGATCGCGATGGCGACGCTCGACGTCTTTCGCAGCACGGTCGGTGCGGCCGCGCTCGGATTCGCGCGGCGCGCGCTTCGACGAGACGGTCGCGCACGTGCGCTCCCGCGCGGCTCTTCGGTGCGCCGCTGGCGCGCACTGCAACTGACGCAAGCCGCGATCGCCGCGATGGCGACCGACGTCGACGCGAGCGCGCTGCTGGTCTACCGCGCGGCGTGGACGAAGGACGGCGGCGCCGACGCGCGTCACGCGCGAAGCCGCGATGGCGAAGTGGTTTGCGACCGAGGCGGCCGGGCGCGTCTGCGATCGCGCCGTGCAGCTCTTCGGTGGGCGCGGCGTCACGCGCGGCGAGATCGTCGAGCGACTCTACCGCGACGTTCGCGCGCTGCGAATCTACGAAGGCGCGAGCGAGATTCAGCAGCTCGTGATCGCCAAGCAGACGTGATCGACGGGTGACGCGCGCAGCACCGGTCACGTCGACACGCTTTGCCGAGGAGCGCCTTCCTGCGGCCGACGCGATGCCGGAGCTGCTCTTCGATCTCGGAGACTCGCAGCTATTCCGCGCGCGATCAACGCCGCCGGGTGGCTGCTCGACCGGCACGTCGAGCGCGGCGGCGGGCGGATCGCTGCATGCGTCCTGCCCGCCGGCGTCACATGGAGCTACGCCGACTTGCGGCATGCTGCGAATCGTATCGCGCGCGTGCTGATCGAAGATCTCGGGGTCGAGCCGGGCAATCGCGTCTTGCTGCGCGCGCCGAATACGCCGATGCTGGTCGCCTGCTGGTTTGCGGTGCTCAAGGCCGGCGGCGTCGCCGTCACCACGATGCCGCTCTACCGCGCCGGCGAGCTGCGCTTCATGATCGAGAAGGCGCAGGTCAAGCACGCCCTCTGCGACGCCGGCTGCGCGACGAGCTCGATCGCGCGTGCGACGCGTTCGGCGGCGTCGACGCCGCGTACTTTCGGACGAAGCGAGTGCAGGCGATTCGCTCGAGCGCCCGTGGAAGCGCGAGCCACGGCCGATTTTGCCAACGTCGAAACGGCGGCCGAGGACGTCGCGCTGATCGCCTTCACGTCGGGTACGACCGGAACGCCGAAAGCGGCGATGCACTATCATCGCGATCTGCTGGCCACCTGCGATACGTATGCGTCGCGCGTGCTGCAGCCGCGGCGCGACGATCTGTTCTGCGGCAGTCCGCCGCTCGGCATTCACGTTCGGGCTGGGCGGTCTGCTCCTTTCCCGCTCTACGTCGGCGCGGCGACGCTGCTGCTCGAGCGCGCCGGTCCGGAAGAGCTGCTCGAGCGATCGCCGAGTACGGCGTCACCACGATGTTCACCGCGCCGATCGCCTATCGCACGATGGCCGGGGCGCGATCGCTACGACCTCTCGACGCTGCGCACGTGCGTCTCGGCCGGCGAAACGCTGCCGAAGACGGTGTGGGAAGAGTGGCACGAAAAGACCGGCCTGAAGATTCTCGACGGAATCGGGAGCACCGAGATGCTGCACATCTTCATCGGTTCGCCGGCCGACGAAGTGCGCGCCGGGCTCGACCGGACGCGCGGTTCCGGGCTACGTCGCCGAGATCCACGACGACGACGGCCGCCCGGTTCCGGACGGGACGGTCGGGCGTCTCGCGGTGAAAGGGCCGACCGGGTGCAAGTATCTCCACGACGAACGTCAGAGCACCTACGTGCAGCGCGGCTGGAACTATCCGGGCGACGCGTACCGCCGTGACGGCGACGGCTACTTCTGGTACGTCGCGCGCACCGACGACATGATCGTCTCGGCCGGCTACAACATCTCCGGTCCGGAAGTCGAACAGGCGCTCATCGCGCACGCCGACGTCGACGAAGTGGCCGTCGTCGGCAAGCGCGATCCCGAGAAGGAGACGCACCTCGTCAAGGCCTTCGTCGTGCTCGTCGACGGCTGCGACGCGAGCGACGCGAAGGCGGAGGAGCTGCGGGAGTTCTGCAAGGCGCAGATCGCGCCGTTCAAAGCGCCGCGCGAGATCGAATTCGTCGCCGAGCTGCCGCGTACCGAGACCGGAAAGCTCCAGCGCTACAAACTGCGCTGACCGCACGCTCGGTCAGACGGTCCTCGTTCGAGGTGGGAGACGCGCGATTACGCTGTTGGCAGCACTGCCGTGGCTTCGATTTCGACTTTGGCACCGGATTCGAGGAGCGCGGCGACTTGTACGAGTGCCATCGCCGGGTAATGCGTGCCGAGGATCTCACGGTAGGCTACGCCGAGGGCGCGAATATTCTCGCGATACTCTTGCGTGCTGGTCACGTACCAGGTGAGGCGGACGAGGTGCTCGGGTTGACCGCCGGCGGCGCGAAGCACTGCCATCACGTTGCGCAGCGCTTGAGCGGCTTGCGGGAGAAAGTCTTCGGCGACGAGCTCGTCGCGCTCGTTCCATCCGATCTGTCCCGAGATGGCGAGAAAGCGTCCTTCGGCTACGATGCCGTTTGCGTAACCGCTGGGCCGCGGCCAGCCCGGCGGATTGATCGCTTCGCTCATGCGTAATCCGCGGCGGTCGTGCGGTCGATTCCGGCGCCGTATCGCGCGGCGCGAAGGACGATCGTCAGCGCGGCGCTGACGGCGAGGTTGATCGCGAGCGAGTAGAGCGCGATGAGTCCGGTGAGCGAGCCGCCGAAGGCATGAAGCGTGTAGTTCGAGGTGAAGCCGCTCGCGTAGGCCATGGAGCAGCTTGCGATTAAACCGCAGGCCCAACCTGCCAGAAGCGCTTTGGGGTGAAACCAGCGCGTCCACAGACCGAGCACGAAGGCGGGGAAGGTCTGGAGCATCAGCGCGCCGCCGAGGAGCTGGAAGTCGATCGCGTACGGCACCGGCACGAAGAAGATGAAGAGCAGCGCGACGGCGCAGATCGCAACGGTTAGGAGCTTGGCGATGAGCGTCTCGACCGAGGGACGTTCCGGCGAAAACTCGCGGAAGACGTTGCTCGCGAAGAGATTCGCCGCGCCGATGCACATGATCGCGGCCGGTACGAGCGCGCCGATGACGATCGCCGACGCGGCGACGCCGGCGAACCAGTCGGGGAAGAAGCGCGCAAAGAGCATCGGTACGATGTTGCTCGCGTCCTTCGTAACGATGCCGGCGGAGATCGCGCAGTATCCCAGCAACGCGAGAAAGCCGAGCAAGAGCGAGTAGACCGGCAGCAGCGCGGCGTTGCGGCGAATCACGCCGCGGCTGCGGGCCGCGAGCACGCTCGTGATCGAGTGGGGATAGATAAAGAGCGAGAGCGCGTTCCCGAAGGCCATGGTCGCATAGGCAAAGTATTGCGACGGCCCGAGGTAGATTGACGACGGGTGCGGCCGCGCAGCGAGCGCGTGCTGCGCGGTTGCGAAGACGTGCGCCCAACCGCCCAAACGCGCCGGTATGACGACCACGGCGGCGATGACGGTAACGTAGATGAGCGTATCCTTAACGAACGCGATCATCGCGGGCGCGCGCAGTCCGCTGGTATACGTGTAGGCGGCGACTAGAAGAAACGCGACGGTCAATGCGGGAATCGAGCCGGCGGCGCCAAGCGTGCTGAACTCGGCAAAGACGGCGCGGATCCCAACGAGCTGCAACGCGATGTACGGCATCGCCGCGACCACGCCGGTCAGTGCGATCGCGATCTCGAGCGTCCGGTCGCCGTAGCGATCGCGGACGAAATCGGCCGTCGTGAGGTACCCGCGCCGCCGTGCCACGCTCCAGAAGCGCGCGAGCACGACCAAAGCGACCGGATAGGCGATCGTCGCGTAGGGAACGGCGAAGAAGCCCAGCGCGCCGACGCCGTAGACGAGCGCCGGGACGGCGATGAAGGTATAGGCTGTGTAAAGGTCGCCGCCGAGCAGAAACCACGAGACGATGGTGCCGAAGTTCCGTCCCCCGAGCGCCCACTGCTCCAGATTCCCGAGGTCCGGGCGCCCCCAACGCGCCGCGAAGAATCCCAGGGCGGTGACGCCCAGCACCGCGACGGCGAGGATCAGCGTGGCGCTAGACATCGTCGGGCTTGCGGGTCAATACGACGACGAGGGCGAGCAGCACCGCGGTCGCCGGTATCCATGCGAGCTGATACCAGTAGAAGAACGGCAGTCCGAGCAGCGATGGAGCCGCATGGTTGTAGAGCGGCGGAATCAGCGTTCCGACAAACGGCAGGATGAGCAAGGCATACCACGCACGCCGCATAGCTCGGCTCGTTTTACGCATTCCGGCGCCGGGCCTCTTGCGGGCGAGCGCTCGACGAAGGGCCGCACGCCTTCAAAAGCAAAGCAACTACCCAAAGCTCGGGAGCCCGAAAACCGAAAGGAACCTCATGTCGGTAACTCAACCCCCG
>CAWGBN010000002.1:0-411948 GCA_963820825.1 Vulcanimicrobiota bacterium | reverse complement strand
CGTCGCGCGAAAGCGACGAAGGATCAAAAGGCGATCGCGGGCTACGTCGCGCGACTTGGCGATCGCGCTGGGCGATCCGTACGAAGACGGCTCGTCGCTCGACCGGTGGCCCGACGATCCGGCTGAGATCGCACAGGCGTGCGTCGCGATGGGAGCTAAACGAGCGAGTGAGATGTTACACAACGTCGCCATTGACGCGCGGTTCATACTCAGCGTCGCCAAGGCGGCGCAAGCAGATATTTCGGGAGGCATCATGAAAACCACCACACGCAAGCGCAAGAATGCCGCGCAAGAGCCCACCGAGTTTTCGTTCTCGTCCGACGGCGCTCGCTACGCGAAGAAGGACGAATACATCGCCGGCGACGTAACCTTCACGATCGCTGCCGTGGACTTCGATCCAAAGGGTAGCTTCACGGGCGAAGCCCGCTGGAAAGTCACCGTCGCGCGCGACGATACCGGCGCATTTGAAATCATCACGCTACCCAGCAACGACAAGCGCGACGCGCAGATGCGAGCCGCCAAGAACCACATCACCGCAAAGGGCGCGATTGCTAGCGTGAGGCTGGCCAAGCACGGCAGCGCCTTCTATTTCCGGGAGGCTCGCGATACCTAATGGACTCAAAAACGGAGGACCGGCGATCCGACTCGCGCGGCCCTCAGGGATTTCACTACCATGGCAAAGCGTAAGACAAAGCGGCGCACCGGTCAAGCCAAACCGAAGCCGCGACAAGCCACGAAACTGAAGCTGGCGCGCGTCGTCACGGCGATGCGCTCGGAGGACATCTCACTCAGTCGGGCCGCGCGCGAGGAGAGCGTCAGCCCCGCGACGGTACTGCGGCATGCGAAGGGGGCGTTGCGGAAGAATTCCCGCGGCACCTACAAGGCCCGCGCGTCCGACCGGCTCTTGCGGGTCCTGGTGCTTCCAACGCTGGAGGGGCTGGCGGAAATCGCCACCGTGGACTCGCGCTCGGCCTCGATCGTCGGCGAGTACTGGAACGCGGTCAACCATTACCTGGAGACCGGCGACGAGACCGAGCTTGTGCGGTTCCACGGCGTCTCAATCATCGATGCTCGGGGCAACGCCGTGCCGCTACTGACCGACACCGACGAGCTCGAACGCCTGGGGTCGGCTGGCATCCTGTCATTTCAGTCCATGTACGCGAGGGTCAGCTGATGGCACGCTCGACCGATCCCATCAAGACCGGCGCGCGCAGGGCGAAAACGCAGCGCCGCGTCGGCCAAGGAGCATCTTGCACGGACTGCGGCCGCGAGGAGATGCTCGTCCGCAGAAGTCGTCCGAAGCGTTGCCTGAGATGCTATGCACTCAAAAATCGCAAGAAGACGACAGAGACGAACCATGTTGCTGGCGAAGCGAACTCGCCGATCACCATCGAGGTTCCGATAACTGCCCACCGCACGTTGAGCGAAGCACAGTACGAGTGGCCGCCGGGGGTGCTGTCCAACGCTGACGGCAGCCCACTATTGGCTGCAGCCGGGTTTTTGTGCGGAGCAGCCGACTGCATCGAGCATCTAGTTGTCAACGGGCTGCGCTACGTCGCCGAGTTCCTTCGCAAACTCGATGCCTGGCTGCGCGAGCATATGAATCCGTCGTGGTGGAAGGGCACGGATTTTGACGGATGGCAAGCGGCGTAACGTCGACTCCGCTGAAGCTGGCGATCCGTGTCTACCCGGAACCGCAGCGGGAGCAGCGCGATCGTAAGAAACTGCGGCATTGGCGGCGGCCGTCGCGGATGCTCGTCTTCGATACCGAGACCCGCACCGACACGGCCCAGGCGCTGACGTTCGGCAGCTACCGCTATTTCGAGGATCGCATTTGCCTGGAAGAGGGCTTGTTCTTCGGCGACGATCTGCCGCGCGCCGATCGCGCGAAACTCGAAGCCTACGTCGCGACGCATGCGGCCGCCACCGATCGGCGGCGCGGCGTGCCGCAGCTGCGGCTGCTCGACCGGCGCGCATTTCTTGAAAAGTTCTACGCTGCCGGATACGACGGGCGCGGGCTGATCGTCGGCTTCAATCTGCCCTTCGACCTGTCCCGACTCGCCGTGGACTTTGGCGACGCGCGCAGCCGCAGCGATCGGCGGTTCGCCGGCGGTTTTTCGCTGGTAATGTGGGACTACGCCGACGTGGAAGGGGCACGTCACGAGCGTCGTCAGCGCCCGCGGATCGCGATTAAGCACATCGACAGTAAACGCGCGCTCAAGGGGTTCACCGGCACGCTGGACGCCGACCCGGTCGATCTGATTCCCGAGGGATCGGAGACCGGCGACCCCGAGGACGACTATAAGTTTCGCGGGCACTTTCTCGATCTGCGGACGCTAGCGTTCGTGCTGACCGATCGCGGGCACAGTCTCGATTCGGCGAGCAAAGCGTTCGGCGTCGAACAGGGAAAAGGCACCGTCGATCGCCACGGCGTCGTCACACCTGCATATATCGACTACAACCGGCAAGACGTCGCGGCGACCGCGGAACTGTCGTTCAAGCTGCTGGACGAGTACGACCGCTTCGACGTGGAACTGCAAGAGACGCAGGCCTATTCGCCGGCCTCCCTGGGCAAGGCGCACCTACGCAAAATGGGTATTGCGCCGATCATGGAGCGGCAACACTTCGAGAAGCGGTATCTCGGCTACGCGGAGTCCGCGTTCTTCGGTGGACGGACGAGCGCGCATATTCGGAAAGTCGCCGTTCCCGTCGTGTACACGGACTTTCTTTCCATGTATCCCACCGTGAACGCCCTCATGGGTCTGTGGCGGTTCGTAGTCGCCGCGGAAGTCTCCGTGGTTCCCGTGGAAGTCTCCGAGACGACCGAGTTTCTCCGCACGATTACGCCTGAAAAACTGTTCAGCCCGGCGACGTGGACAAAACTTCCCGCGTTCGCGCGCGTGATACCGTCCGGAGACATTCTCCCGACGCGCGCCAAGTACGGCCGCGAAAGCAACGACTACCAGGTTGGTCTGAACTACGTCTCCGCGACCAGCGACGACCCGAAGGACGGTCTCTGGTTCGCGCTGCCCGATCTGGCCGCGTCCGTGCTGCTGACCGGCCGAGTTCCCAAAATCGTCGAGGCGTTTGCGATCGCACCGAAGGGACAGCTGCCGGGTCTACGGCCGATCACGCTGCGCGGTACGGTGCCGATCGACCCGCGACGCGACGATTTCTTCCGCAAGGTGATCGAAGAGCGCAAACGCCTTGCGAACAATACGGCACTCCCGGACCAGGAACGGACGCGGCTGGACAAGGCGCTCAAGGTGCTCGCCAACGCGACCAGTTACGGCATCTTCGCAGAGATGATCCGCGAGGAGACCGCCAAAAAGGTGCCGGCGACGTGCTACGGCATCGATCCGACGCCGTTCCGGTGCGAAGTCGCGAACCCTGAACGCGCGGGAGAGTATTGTTTCCCGCCGCTGGCGTCGCTGATTACCGCCGCGGCGCGTCTGACGTTGGCGCTGCTGGAACGCTGCGTGACCGACCTGGGCGGCACGTACGCGATGGAAGATACCGACTCCATGGCGATGGTCGCGACGCGGCGCGGCGGCCTAATCGAGTGCCCGGGTGGTGCCAACCGAAAGCGCGGGAAGCCCGCGATCCGGGCGCTATCCTGGGCGCAGGTTGATGCGATCGCGGGGAGCTTCGAGCAGTTGAACCCGTACGACCGCGCCGCGATCAAAGGGTCCGTCCTGAAGATTGAGGAGGACAACCGCGACCCGATCACCGGCAAGCGGCGGCAGTTGTGGTGCCTGGCGATTTCCGCCAAGCGTTACGCGCTCTTCGTCCGAGATCTAAACGGCGAGCCAGCATTGCTGCGCGAGGGCCTTAACAACAAGGAGGACCGCTACTCCGAGCATGGCCTCGGGCATCTCCTCAATCCGACCGATCCGAAAAGCGACGATCGCGGCTGGATCGCGCAGGCGTGGCTGTCGATCGTGCGCCGATCGCTGGGGCGATCCACGGACCCGCTTGGGTTCGAGAAGCGCGTTGCTGTTGGCCGCACGACGGTGAGCAGCCCGGCCGTTATGAAGCCGCTTCGGACGCTCAACAATGGTAAGACGTACGCGAAGCAAATCAAACCATTCAACTTCATTCTAAACTGCCATGTCCGCAAACTCGGCCACCCGATCGGCGCCGATCCGGAGCGGTTCCATCTAATCGCGCCGTATGAGACCGATCCGCGTAAGTGGGAAGACATGCGATGGATCGACCAGTACTCAAAAGACGCCAAGCGGTATAGCATTACGGCATCGGCGCCGCACGGTTCGCGCACAATGGCGCGGGTGAAGAGCTACGGCGACGTGCTGCGCGAGTACGAGTATCATCCGGAAGCCAAGTGCGCTGGTGCCGACGGAAAGCCGTGCGGGAAGCAGACCGCCGGGCTACTCGCTCGCCGCCACGTCGCGATCGACGGCTTCGACTATATCGGCAAGGAGTCGAACAAGGTCGAACAGGTCGAGGAGGGCGGCGTTCCAGCCGAAAGCGACGTGTACACGGTCTTCCGCGATCCGCGACGCGACGAGTGGGAGACCAAGTGGCTGCCGATGCTGCGAGCGACGCCGGTCCCACAGTTGCTTGCGCAAGACGTATCGCGAGCAACGATTTACGCTGCCAGGGCCGGGCGCAACTTATACGGTCGTACTAAAGACAAGCTAATCGAGACCCTTAAGAGCTTAGGTTGAAGCGCGCTCAGTAGCGGTTAGTGGGCTGTTTATTAGCTTGGTCCTCGCTTATGTTTTAGCGGGTGCCTCGGGTGGCGTCCGGACGCCGATCAAACCACCTTCCGGCCGCGTAAGCAGTTCAACATCAACGTACGCCTCGTTCGGCCCTAGGCGACCTTTTACGACAACATTGGTCTTATAGTTTGCTCTTGCATGGTCGCGCGCACCGTAGAAGGTGACGAAGAAGCGAAGCGCGCCGTTGATTCTCGGAAGGATCTCCCGCTCGATGGAAAGCCCTCCTCTGACTACCCCTTCGGCTACGATGCCGGGGCCACGTGCAATGTTATACTGGTCTCCATGGAATTGATAGTTTGAATGCGCGAAACTGTTCCGTATGCGCGGTTCATACCAGTCAAAAAGATCACAGACTCCTTCGAGGCCCACTTTCGCCGCGGCAGTACAGATCCGCTGAATCTTCGTAGCTGATTTGTCGATGCGCTGTCCTTTCTTGTCCACAAAAGGAATCATGGAGTAGCGGGCTCCTGATATGACGCGGAGCATGTTCATAATCAGAGTATATGTAATATCCATTTCTGCAATGTGGGAGTATTGCAGCATCCCAAGCCTAAGCTTGGCGTGCGTTACCGTCGGGAGGTGAACGTAACTAGAGACCTCGTTAATAAGTGTCCAACTCTCGACTTCCGGAAACCACCCGCTGTCTTTCAGCCCATCGAAGTTCAGCAATGAACAGGCATACTCGAACTCATCGGCTGCCTTGGCTGCGTCGAACAGCCCGTTCAGGATCTGGTCATACAATGCGCTACGCTGCGTTATAACGGCGGAGCCCTGCGGGTATCCCGTAACAAAGAGCGGGTCGTTGGGACCCTTCCCCTGCCTCTGATGTTCTCTAAGCTTGGCCCGTAAGCGGCGCTCAAACTTCGCCCAGGCTTCTTGCTCCTCGGTCATTTCAAGGTCGATTATAGCGCACGGTCTGGAATCGAGGTTGCGATTAGCGAGCGATGTCGCGCTCGCCTTCGCCATCGACCGGTGCGCGCTCCCGGCGCGGCAGCATGGACCGAGAGGCCTGAGTTCCTGGTCGTTGCGCGGGGGCGCGGCGCCAAGCACCGAACGTTCTCAGCCGCTGGTCCGTTCATGCAGCGAGGAGCAAGGTAGATGAAGAGCTTAGATTTCGGACGCTATGCGCTTGACGGCTTTGCCGTTGCGGCAATGCTGGCCGGGTGCGGCGGATCGCAGCCGCCGATCGGCGCGGTGGGCGCGATGCCGCAAAGCCGCACGATCGCCACGCACTCGGCCGCGGCGGATGGTGGATGGCAGAGAATCGCGGGAGACTCCCCCGATGCTCTTTTGTATGCGTATGCTGGGTGTAGCGGCGTATGTATCTATTCGTACCCTTCGGGTGAACCAGCGGGCTCTTTGGACGGCAGTGGTGGCATCTGCCCCGCCCCAGACGGGAGCTTTTACGAGCTTACCGCGAACAGTTCACGCGCTATTGTGCTGGAGCACTACGCCCACGGCGCAACACAACCGATGGGGACGGTGCAAGTCGATGGTTACGAATCCCTTGCATGTTCTGTCGACCCAGTGACCGGTAATGTCGCTATCTCTTTGAATCTTAACAACCAGGTCGCCATCGTGCCAAACGGCTCCGGCACGCCAAGATATTACACCGTCCGCTTAGTTCCAGCATATCTTTCATATGATAGTGTTGGAAATCTCTTTGTCGATGGTACATGGTACAACGCGCCAAAACTTGCAGAGTTGCGATCAGGTAGCGACACGTTTGTTAGATTTGCGCTTGATAGGAAGCTCCGCAACCGTTTAGGGCAAGTTCAGTGGGACGGCAACTATATCACGATTGAAACGCTCTTCAACGGCGTGGCGATCTACCGCCTTAGCATTCATGGTACCAAGGCGACGGTTGTTGGAAAAACAACCTTTGACGGCGTCGCCCACGAAGCTGGCACGTCATGGATTCAGGGTGGCAGCGTGGTCGTACCGTTTGGAGTGCGTTCCGGGCCTCCTACGCACATCGGTATTTGGCCCTACCCCGCCGGCGGCAGGGGCGCTGTAATCGCAAAGCTGCCCAAGGCGAGATCGAATTTAAAAGGTGTCGCCGTCAGTGTCGTGCCAACTCAGTAAGCCATAGAGGCTGCGAACTTTCAATGGCCTTCAACGCAAGATGAAACCCCTAGCCTTAATCCGCTACGCGCTAAGCGTCGCCACCGCAGTATTGCTCACAGCTTGCGGCGGATCGCAGCCGCCGATCGGCGCGCCGGGCGCAATGCCGCAAGGCCGCGCCATATCCACGCACGCCGAGCGCGGCGGGTCGCGCGCGTTATTTAGCGTACAACAAGCTCAGCCGACAGCGATGAAAAAGAACGTCCAGACTGAAACCGTTCTACACACTTTCTCCTGGGCTGACGGCGCAGTACCGACCTCAAGTCTGACCAATGTGGGCGGCACGTTTTATGGCACGACGAATCAAGGTGGGGCATACGGTTTTGGGACCGTCTTCAAAATCACGAGGTCCGGCAGCGAAACCGTGGTTCACAGCTTCGGCACTGGGACGGATGGCCAAAGTCCCTATGGCGGTCTGACCAATGTGGGCGGTACGCTCTACGGCACCACCACTGAAGGCGGCGTAAACGACACCGGTACCGTCTTTGAGATCACGACCTCCGGCACGGAAAGCGTGATTCACAGCTTCGGCAAGGTAACAGAAACAGACGGTCTGTATCCTTGGGCAAGTCTGACCGACGTGCACGGCACGCTCTACGGCACAACCTCTCAGGGCGGCGCAAGCGGTCTCGGGACCGGGACCGTCTTTAAGATCACGACCTCGGGCGGAGAAACGGTGCTCCACAGCTTCGGTGCCTTAAGCGGGGCCGATGGTTCAGCCCCAATTGCCGGACTAACCAATGTCAATGGCAAGCTCTATGGCACAACCACTGCAGGTGGGACAAGCGGCAACGGCGTGGTCTTTGAAATCACAAAATCCGGCAACGAGACCGTCCTTTACAATTTTGCAGGTGCGCCCGACGGTACAGCACCAGAGGCAAGCCTAACCAATGTCGGCGGTACGCTTTACGGCACAACCGTTGAAGGTGGCATCGGCAATTGGGGCACCGTCTTTAAGATGACACTCTCCGGCCAGGAAACCATGGTTTATAGTTTCAAGAGTGGTGCTGACGGCAGCTACCCGAAAGCTGCTCTTACCAACGTCCACGGCACACTGTTTGGCGTGACCGATAGCGGTGGTGCAAGCGGGTACGGCACAATCTTTGCGATCTTGAACCTGCACACGGAAGTCGTGCTGTTTGCTTTCGTAGGCGGGGACGGCGCGGAGCCCGACGCTGCGCTGATCAACATAAACCGCAGGCTCTATGGTACCACTCGATCTGGCGGTGGAGCCGGATACGGCACGGTTTTCTTGTTATCACCTTAACCCCCCCCGCCGCCCAGCCCGCACCGTTGGCTGAGCGGGCATCGCCGCCGCGCAGCATAGTGGCGCCGATCGCGTAGCCGGCTTAGCGGCCCCGATCGCATTGGGGGCTTTGAACCATGCGGCATTGCCGGCTGGGGGTGTCTCGTCTTTGCGCCCTTATCCCCTATCCCCGGGTAACGCTGCCCTCCTCTATCGGATGGCGCATCACCTCGGACTTGACGTGCAGTGGAAATCTCGACCCACCGAGGCTGAGTTTCTAACATTTTCTAACGGAGCGGTCGAGAATGGTGGGTATTGGACGGTAGCGGGTCGGGAACTAGGGTGACGAAGAAGCCTTACAAAGTAACACGTTTCGGTAGCAGACGGGACTCACCGGAACCCCCGAGCAGTGGTTCGACTCCCGGCCATCCCAAAATAACAAGAAATAGTTTATTTTCCTTGCCGCGTCGGCGGCTCGAGGCCGATTTTTTCGTCCGCTAGCGTTCGCGCATTCCGCCGGTTTCCGCGCGAAATTTGTCGTAAGAGTTGTCGTACGCTTCGGACGCCCCGTTAAGAATCGCCACCATGGCGACTCGAGCTTGGTCGCGAAGACTTTCTCTGTGGAGTGGGCCCCAAGCACATTCCCCGGAACGGGGCAAATGGCGTGGGTACGGTGATCGCCGAGTCGCGCCCGCTGCAACTGATGTGCGCGGAGCACTTTGCGAAGGGAGGCCAGTCGCTAGCGTGCACCGGAGCGCCGATCCGCGATGCGGCCGGCCGCGTCTCGGGCGTGCTCGTCGCCATCAGCGACTATCGCCAAGTGCGGCCTGCGCTGCTGGGCCTGGTGATGCAATCTGCGCTTCAGATCGAAGAACGCAACAGTGGGAGTCCGACTCACTCCCGCCCCCGCGTGCGCCTTGCCTTTGTTAGGTCAGAACCGCTTGCTGAGAATCGGGCCGACATCCGCGCCGAAGTCCGCACTGGTGCGACCGCGGCGGGAGTCGGCGTTGCCTGATTTATAACGCTTTCCTGTGCCGCGCGGGAAGTTGGCCGTGATTGCAGGCGACTCTGTGTTCGCTCGGTAATCTTCACCGCGCATGATTCCATTAAGCGACGTCTCGCGGCGCCCGACAATTTCCCGATCGTCACGCTACTAATCGTGGCGGTGAATGTAGGAGTCTTCGTGCTGGAGCTGACGAACGGCGATGCGTTCGTTCGGAAATGGGCGATGACTCCGGCGGAAGTCGCCGCGGGTCGCGATTTGATCACGATTCTCACCGCGATGTTCATGCACGCGAGCTGGGCGCACCTCATCGGGAACATGGTCTTCTTCTGGGCATTCGGCCCCATCATCGAAGATACGATGGGATCGTGGCGCTATTTGATTTTCTATCTCTTGGGTGGAGTGGCGGCAGCCGCGGCCCAGATTGCATTCGCTCCGCACTCAACGGAACCCAACCTTGGCGCGAGCGGTGCTATCGCCGCGGTCATGGGCGCATTTTTGGTTACGTTTCCGACCGATAATATTCGTTCGATTTTGATCATCGCTATATTTATTCGGGTTGCCTACATACCGGCAGTAATTCTGATCGGTTTTTGGTTCTTACTACAGCTTTGGAGCGCCGGGCAGATCGCGCCGCAGACGCCGAACGACGTGGCTTACTTGGCGCACATCGGCGGCTTTATGTTCGGCGCCGTCTTCGCGAGGCTCTTTGAACGGCGCGACAAACTCACTTACTGAACCTAAATCAGGTCAGATGAAGTATAGCGATCTTTTCAAGGTTCCGCCTGAGAGCGCGGTAAGGCTATCGGAAATCGATCCGGCTTTCAAAGATGAGCATGACGCGATCTCCGCATCGGCCGCGGCCCGCTTGCGTCTCTCGGATCACTACCCAACAATCTTGCCAAGGCAAGCCACACCGCTCATCGGTCGCGAAGACGTGCTGGCCGAGATCGAAGCCCTCGTCCGCGACGCTCATCGGTACGGGTAGTGTCGGCAAAACGCGCCTCGCGTTGCAAGCTGGAGCCGATCTGCTCGATGGATCGAGCGACGGTGTGTCGCTTGTGAAACTTGTTGGGGATAAGTGCGGCGGAATAGCGTTACAGAATAACACTTTTCGGTAACGGGCGGCATCGGCTGGAATCCCCGGGCTTGGATTCGACTCCCGGCCAGCCTAAAAAGTCGGTTTGTCTTGTTTTAAGGGCTTTCGGACGCGGATTCCACGTACGAGGGTCGTGCCAATCGCTTACGGCTCGATGGCGAGGCGGCTCGGAAAGCCGCCGTGGATCGGGATATACATCACCCGGCTGCCGGTTTGCGGGTCGTAAACTTGTATGCTTGGTTTGCCGTTTGCCGCAACATAGAGCATCCCATCGAGTGGACTGAGTGCGAGCGCCAGAACTGTGGAACCGGTGTCGAACGAATGCGAACAACTTTGGAAACTGCAACGGTGAATGATGCCCTGGAGTTGCGCGATGTAGAGGTGGCCCGAGTCGTCGCTCACCATTGCTTCTACGCCGGTACCGTCCAGAAGGCGCGCGCGTTTACCCGACTGAACGTCGATCGCTTCAATGGTGTTTTTTGACTTTCCCCGCAACTTCGCTGCAATCAACGAAGCTTCCGGATTTACCGCGAGCTTGAGTGGCAAATTCGCGCCGACGGTCTGGAACCAGGTCCGGTCCGTGGAGCGTAAACGATATCCCGCCAACGCATCGGCTAGCGCTCCTTCGTATCCCACCCAGAGAGACTCACGGGCGAGGAGCATCGTCACCGGGCTACGGTGATCTTTGATCTCGATCCACGGCTTTGTGTCTCCTCGGCGGAAAAGCTTGACGTCGCCGCCGACAAACGCCTTCGTGTTGACATAGAGAACGCTTTGGTCGTCGATGGCGATCGAACTGTGGGACCATTGCGGAATGTCATTTATCTCGCGGACGACCTTCCAATCTCGAAGGTTGAACTCGACGATGTGGTACCGGCCGTTGCGAGACGCGTCGTTGATACCGACGTACAAGTGACCTCGCCGGTCAAACGCAAGCGAGTTGGCGATGAGGTGCGAACCATGGATCGGAATTTCGCGGGTGAACTTGTCGCTGTGCGGCGGAAAGACCAAGACGCGCGTGACGGTGGAACTGCGCTCGATCACCGCAACCGTGCCGCGACTAAGCACGTTCGGCGGCGACGGAGAACTCGAGGGCTGTGGGACGGTTATAGCATTTGTACCGCAGCCTGCGCAAAGGGCGCTTACGACGATCCATGGAAAGCTCCACCGACTCAAACGAGACACGCTTGTCACCTCCGGCCGCTTTACGTTCGGCTTACGCCGGGTGCCTTACTGCCCGTTGCGTACCGCCTCCGTACAAGTCCCGCATCTGGCTGCTTCACTGTCGGTTTGGGGTGCGTTTTGCTTAGCCGCAAGCGGTCAGTTTCAAGTTCATTGGGCGCGTTATGCGTTTTTAAGCTGAGCGTCGGAAGCCGTTTAGTGCCGCGGTTCCTCCACCGCGATGAACTGGAAATTGGCATCCATGAGTTCGTGCGTCTTGGGGTCCCTGATGCCCACGTGCCATTCGGTGTGGCGGCAATCGGTGGGGTACATGAACACTTCGCTGGCGATAACGTGCTCGTAGCCTTCGACTACCATTGCCGCACATCCCGACGGAAAAACTCCAGGATCGAATTCAATGAGGTAATGGCCCGTGTTAAGGTGCTGTACGGAAAATCGCTTACCGTTAATAATCGCGCCGTTGTCGGCGACGAGGCCCGCAATGCTAACGCTCGTCGCGACCGGCGCACCAAAGCGGTAAAATGTTCCCGCTGAAGCCGGACCGAGGAGAGCGATTGCGAAGGCGATGACGAGAAGGGGAAAGCGGTTCATCCGAGTCTGCTCCTATTCATTGCTGCTATTTGAATCCGTGGCCGCCGCACTGCTCGATCGTTCCGCTCGGGAGCGCTTCCCAACCGCCACGGTGAGAGGTTCAAAAAGGACGCCCGTCAGGCCTTTTGGCGACCCGGATGCCGGCGGGCGGAAAGGCTGCGGGAATATGCGGTGGCTCGAATTCTCCGGCATGTTATAATGGCGCCGTGAAGTGGGCGATGGGAGCTATTGTTTTTCTTTCAGGGTGCGGCGGAGGTTCGCTCTCGCCGGTCGGCTCATCCGCTTTTCATGAGGCCGTGCACGGCGCGTCGCCGGAGCTGCATGCGAAGCAGGATCTGCTCTACGTAACCGATGACAGTTCCATCGACGTCTACACGTACCCCAGAGGCGAACCGGTGCGATCGTTCTACGGAGCCGGCTCGGGGTATGCCAACGGTGCGTGTGTCGATTCGACCGGCAACGTGTATGTCAACTTTAGTTACGGCGCGACCGTCGAGTATCCGCACGGCAGCGCCAAGCCCATTAAGTCCTGGAACGTATATAGCTCGCCGGTGGGGTGCGCGGTCGACCCGACGACCGGAAATCTCGCAGTGGCGAATCCCATCGCTAGCAGTCCGTATGGAGGTCATGGCTTCATTTGGGTCTGGGACAAAGCTACCGGCGAGACGCAGTATTACACAGCCCGGAACTTCAACAGCCCGGTGTGGTGTGGCTACGACAACGCTGGCAACCTCTTCATCGAAGGTTACGCGCGGCATGAGGGCAAGACCCATTTAGCGCTTTTCGAACTGCCGCGGAGTGGTGCGTCCCTGAAGCAGATCGCGACAAGCGTTACCGGCGGCGCCAGCGGCGTGCAGTACGATGGGACTTACCTTACCATCGGAGCCGACAATAAGATTTATCGGCTGCGCATCAAGGGCTCCAAAGCCGACGTCATCGGAACGACGAGGCTCTCTTGGTCCGGCCACCAGTGGAACGCCCATAATTACTTCGTAGTTACCAAGGGCACCAGACAGGGCCGGCGGGTCGTCTCGACGATCGGTCTGGTCGGCTTCTTCAAGTATCCGGCGGGCGGCGAAAAGACGAAGCTTATCAGGCCGAACAACGCCTACTCGGCGGTGGTCAGCTTTGCCCAAAAATAAGAAGAGGGCTCGCCGTAGCGAGCCCTCGTAAAACAGCGGGTTTGGAGCGTTAGTCGCCGTTCGGCGGGTGCTGCAGATACGCAGGCAGGTGCGGACGACGCGGTCGATTCAGATGGAGAATGGGGAACCGTTCCTCGGGCGAACCGGCAATGTGCGCGACCACGCGATAGTCGAAATACGTTGAAGAACGCCCGCGCTCGGCCTCGCGAACGACGAAGCCCCCTTGGTACTTCGTTGCGACGTAAAGCCAGCCGCGCGTATCCCCGTCCGGCGTGATGAAGACCTGGTAATCCCGGCCCGTGTCAATCATGCTTGCGAAGTCCCGCGCCAGACGGACGACGCCAACGCCGCCGTTCAGCCGCGCGGTGCCCGTATCTTCGATCGTTCCGCGCGGCGCGACCGGCGCGCTCGCTCTTACCTGGACGCCTTCACGAGTCGGAACGGCCGTGTAGTATCCGCCAAAGGCAGTGACGGCTCCGTCAAACGTGCCGTCGCCGGCCGCGTCGACGCTAAACGATCCCGCCGAGGTGCCGGCACCGTACGTGTAGATTGGAAAGCTGCTGGGATCGTTCACGGAGGAGAAGAGTCCATACGAGAACGTGTTGCAACAGCTTGGGTTGTATGCCAAAAGGGCTTCGCCCGCACCGACGCCGTAAACGCCAACGCCGTCGGAAACAGTGGTCGAGAGACCATAGACGCCGGTCCCTCCCGAGCCGGTGCTTTGCCCCTCGACGCCAAAGCTGTCAAAGCCACGTCCCTGACCGAAAATTGCGGCAGCCGCGGATCTTCCTCCGCTGGTGCCTTTGATGGCCCCGCCGCCCCCGCCGTTAGATTCAATGAGGCAATAACCACCCGAGTGGCAACTCGCGTCGCGTTGAATTTGATCGGCAAGCGCAGTTGACGCCGAAACGCCGCCGGCGCTCAAAAGCGCCAAACTTGTCCCCAACAAGACAGCGCCGACAGCCATTAGGACCATGCCAGAACGTAGTCGCATATCGATACTCCTTGTAGTAGCTGTGGTTCGGGCTCGAAACCATTATACTCCGACCGACCGACTAAAACAGGGGGTGGCGATTCTCGATTGCCGAAATCGCGGGTCGCATGAGGAGAGCCAGATGAAGGGTCGGATTTTGGGTATGGCGCTGGCCGTCATCGCGTGTGCGGTCTCGTCTCAGGGGGCTGCGGGCGCATCCGATGCGCTCACCGCTTGGTTCATACGCGCAACGGCCTACAACACCGAAAGTACCACGATCAAGATGTTGAAGCCCGAGCTGCTTCCCGGAAAGCCGCAGAGCATGAGGTGCCGCTACGAGGAAGGCCGGCCGGGACTTGCGGGCGTTTGGCAACTGCTGATGTACGATCGCACGCACAACATCGCGTTCGCGACCGCGACCACCGATCAGTGCAGTATCGCGCTCTTCCGAGCGCCCGCGCCTTCGGTCACAGTACCGAACGCCGATCTTTCGGGCTACTCGACGAGGCTCGGATTGCACATCGGAAGCAGTTACGAGACCGTCCGATCGATCTATGGCGGCGGTCCCAAAAAGACCGCGAGCCACTTTGTCGTGGAGTATAGCTCGACCGTGCCGGGTGAGACGGTGGGGTCGCCAAAGAAGAAGGTCTCGCTGCCACAAACGGTGACGATCGTCGTGGACGGCCAGCGCGTTTCGGCTATCTCGATCTACACCGACTTAGCCCCAGAGTTCTAAAGCGCGCCCGATTGCGAAGCAGTGGGTCATGCCGGCGAACTGACGGCATCTCATCAGGGCACTCTTCCCAGTCCCGCGCCTGGCACGCCCGATCGTCCTGCCCGGGCGGCGATCAGCGGTGCGGGGTATAGGTTATTATCTGAGTGGACGATAACTATCGGCCATGAATCGCGTTTGGTTTGGGCGCCGGTCGTTGGCGATCGTCATCGGTACTGCAGTTCTAGCGGGATGCGGCGGCGATTTTGCAACGGTACCGGGTTCGCCGCGCGAGCTCGTACGCGCTGGGCGGCTCAGCGATCCAATCGACAAGATCGATCACGTCGTCATCGTCGTCCAGGAGAACCGTAGCTTCAATAATCTCTTTTACGGCTTCCCGGGCGCGACGACGGCGACGTATGGTTACAATAGCAAGAATAAGCAGGTCAAGATCAAACCCGTCGATTTAGCGACGACCTGGGATCTCTCGCACAACTCGCAGGCGTTCTATGCGGCCTGCAACGGCACGGGATCGATTCCGGGCACGAACTGCCAGATGAACGGCTTCGATAAGGTCACGGCGCAATGCGGGCAGCCGGGCTACCCCGCATGTCCGGTAAAATATCCAGCCTATAGCTACGTGCCGCATTCGGAAATTACGCCGTACTTCACGATGGGCAAGCAATACGTCGTTGCCGACGAGATGTACGCCTCGAACTTCGACATCAGCAGTTACGTTTCGCATCAATATATCATCGCCGCGCAAGCGGCGCAGACGACGAACTATCCGGTCGCAAACTGGGGCTGTCCCGGCGGCTCGTACGATACGATACCGACGATCACGACGAATCCGCCGCGCGGCTACGGCGGAGCGGTCGTAGATTGCTTCGATTATCAGACGCTGGGCGACGAACTGGATGCGGCGGGGCTGAGTTGGGCCTTTTACGCAAATCCTCTTGGAAAGGTTGGTCCGGGAGGAACGACGTGCGGAACGGGCGTTAAGCATGCCTACGCGGAGCGCGGTATCTGGAGCTCGTACCAGGCGATCAGACACATCTGTTACGGCCCCGACTGGAGTAGCGACGTCATCACTCCGCCGAGTCAGTTCTTGACCGACGTCGCCGGCGGCACGCTTCGAGACGTCACGTGGATCACCCCGACGTGTGCGAATTCGGATCACCCGGGCTGCAATTCCGATACGGGGCCGTCGTGGGTGACCTCGCTCGTCAACGCGATCGGCGAGTCGCCCTTCTGGAACTCGACGGCGATCTTCATATTCTGGGACGATCCCGGCGGCTTGTACGATCCGGAGCCGCCCGCCTACGTCGACTACGACGGTCTGGGCATGCGGATCCCAATGCTGATCGTTTCGCCGTACGCAAAGAAGGGCTGGGTCTCGCACGTGCACTACGAGCACGGCAGCATCCTACGGTTCATCGAGGACCGTTTCGGACTGGGACAGTTAGCGGCAAGCGATACGCGCGCAACGTCGCCCGCAGCGGATTGCTTCGATTTCTCGAAGCGGCCGCGTAAGTTCGTTCCGATCGGATCGAAGTACGGCGAGCGTTACTTCTTGCATCAACCCCCGGATTACCGGCCGGTCGACACTAATTAATGCCAAAAGGGGCTCGCTGACGACGTCGTTCGTTTCTCGATTGGTTGCGATCGGCAGCGTCTGCGCGCTGGCCGGATGCTCGTTCGGCCCTCGACGGGCTCAGGGCGACACCTCCATATTGCCGTACATGATCGATGCGGCGCCGCTGCACGCGCTGAATGTAACCGGCGCAGGCAAGATCCAGCACGTCGTCTACATCGTTCAAGAGAACCGCAGCTTCGATAATCTCTTCCAAGGCTATCCTCACGCGGACACGGTCTCGAGCGGCAAAGATTCGCGGGGGCAAACGATCAAGCTGCAGCCGGTTCGACTCTCGGAGACACCGTATGAGATCGACCACTCGGCGGCCGCGATGTTCGCCGCTTGCCGCGGAACCGGCGAGCTTCCCGGAACGCACTGCCGGATGGACGGATTCAACAAGGAGTATTTCGGAAGCGGTCCGCGCGGAATCAAGTACCCGATGTATGTGTACGTTCCCCACGACGACTCAAAGCCGTACTTCGACATGGCGCATGAAGGCGCCTTAGCCGACCGAATGTTCCAGTCGCACCTCGATGAGAGTTTCGTGAGCCATCAATACATCATCGCGGCTCAGGCCGCCTCGAGCGTCGATCTTCCGTATGGAGCGTGGGGCTGCTCCGGCGGTTCGGGCGATACCGTCTCGACGATCACGCATAAGCGGACCTACGGCGACCAGCAGCCGGCGTGCTTCGACTATCAGACGCTCGGCGACGAACTCGATAACGCCAAACTTTCATGGCGCTTCTACGCAAGCGCATACGGGAGCCGCTCCAGCGGCGACGCAAGTTATTGGTCGAGCTATCAGGCCGTCAAACACATCTTTTACGGGCCCGATTGGAAGAACGTGCGCTCGCCGAATTGGAGGTTCATTACCGACGTCCGCGCGGGCAAACTCGCGAGCTTTACCTGGATTACGCCTGTATGCGACGATTCCGATCACGTGGGTTGCGGTGGCGGCTACGGGCCCTCATGGGTTGCGGCACTGGTGAATGCCGTCGGCAAGAGCAAGTTCTGGGATTCGACCGCGATATTCATTCAATGGGACGACTGGGGCGGTCTCTACGACCACGTCCCGCCGCCCTTCAAGGACTACGATGGCCTCGGGTTCCGCGTTCCCTTGATCGTGCTCTCGCCGTATGCCAAGCCAAACTACGTCTCGCACGTGCAGTACGAAACGGCGAGCGTTCTGCGCTTCGCCGAGGACTTATTCGGCCTCGCTCAACTCGCGGCGGCCGACAAGCGCGCGACCTCTCCCGCGGGCGATTGCTTCGACTTTTCGCAGCAGCCGCACCCGTTCGTGAAGATCAAAGCGCCGGAACCTGCGAAGTTCTTCGTGCACCAATACGGTCAGTACCAAGCGCCCGATTACGAGTAACCCTTAGAGGGTGGCGACTCCCCAGACGCAACCGATCGATTTGATCGTCGAATTCGTGTAGAACGTGGGTGCGAGCGTGGAGGTGAATTTCTTATTAGCCGTCGGATACGAGTAGATGCCCGGCGAGTTGCCGCAGTCGGCATCGTAGAGATTGCCGGCGCTGTCGAAGTTGAGATCGGCGCCGTACGGACTCGCCGCGAGCCCCGTCTTGTCCACCACGCTGGGCGAAGCGCCCGCTTTGAGGTGATTGCTCGCGTACTGCGCAATTGCACCCGCCGCCGCATTCGATGACACGTAAAGGTTGCCGCTGTGATCGAACGCCAGCCCACTTGGCGCGACGACGCCTTTTAAGAAGTATGGTTTGCGATTGGAGATCGGCGCCTTGAAGACGGTGATGGCCTGCTTCCCGTCGTTGGTGCCAGTGTTGGCAACGTAGAGATTACCTTTAGAGTCAAAGCCCAAGCCTTGTGGTACGTTGAGCCCCATCGTGAGGGTCGTCGCCGGCACGAGTGTCCCGCTCGACGTGAAGGGCCCCATGTACTCGTACACGGTACTGTTTCCGTAGGAAGGCACCCAAAGGTTCCCCGACGCGTCGAAAGCCATGTGGTCGGCATCGAGTGGTCCGGAGAGCGTGAACGTCTTCTCCGGTTGGCTGTTTGACTTGAGCGGCAACGAATAGACTTGCACGATGCTCAAATCCGAAGCGTGGCACGGTGAAAGATTCATGATCCATAGCTTCGACCCGACGAAGCGAAGCGCGTTCGCACAGACGAGCCGGTTCGTGCCGTTGCCGTCAATGTCGGTCGCCTTGGAAGACTTTTTCAGCGGAAGGCTTGCGATCTCGACCTGAGGTTTGGGCTGCGAGTAGAACAGCGTCCAGTAGGCTTTGCCTGCCGCATCGGGAGCGGTTCCGGTGCCTACGCTTCGGCTCATCGCCGGTGTGCCTTCCGTCGGGAGTTGATTACCAAGCCTCCCCCCGCAGCCGGTCAGGACGGGCAGCGACAAAATGGCCAGAATAGCAAAGTACTTCACGGTCGAAAACCTCCGCTCTCTACTTGGCCAGGCTCACGGTTGCACCTATCGGGTAGCGGAGGCCGTTGACCCGACCTTGCACCGAGCCACCCCCTGAGGGCTCGTGTGATTACTCCGGCTTGCGTGCGACGAGCTCGAGCTTAGTGCCGGCCGGGTCTTCGAAGAAGATCGCCGGATATACCGACATTTCGGCCGACGGCTCGACGTTTCGTGCACCGAGCTCTTCGAGCGTCGATAACCACGCTGAGGGACTCGCAACGCGAAACGCGATGCGCGTCAGCGGTGGAACGTGATCGCGGTTCTCGATGAATCCGATGAAGTACGACGCCGCTCCCGCAACTGGCGGTGTGTAGTACTCGATCGCGTTGTACTCGCCGAGCGGGCCGGCGTCGAGCCAATCGCCTTCGCCATCGACGAAAGCCGTGCGCTTGCGGGTAAGCCCCAAGAGCGGCATCAAACGATCGTAGAATGTTTCGACCAGCGCGAGCGACGAAACGCGCGCGTCGACGTGATCGAAGCCGAGGAACTCCTGCCTATGCGCGACGCCCGGATCCTCCACGCTAGCACTGGTTGCTTGCGAGCTGCCCGCCGAAGACCTCGATGACGCCGGACGTCTCACGATAGAACTGTCCTGCGAAGACCTGGCCGACTTTCGAGAGCGCGCCACCGTATTTCGATTTCGCCGCGACCGCGTAGCACGAGCTCAACTCCGACCAGCCGACGATCACGTTCTCCCAGAGTTGAATCGTATATTTCTTCTTCGCACTGACGTGCGCGCTGACGAGCGGGCTCCCTTTAGGAAGAGTTCCGCCGAACGACGGGAAGCCGTTGAAGGTATACTGGAGATAGTAGATGGGTTTGGACGATCCTGGCGGAGGAAACAAGCTCGGCTTATAGGCCTTCGTGCTGCTGGTCAACGCAACGGTGTAACCCATGTTGATGCTCGGATACTGTAGTGCACCGCCCCAACCGCCGAACGCGGGAACGCACAATCCGCCGCCGGCGGCCTTCATGGTTTGCTTTGCGACGGTCGCATATTCTTTAGTGTTCTTTTGGCCTTTGCATTTCGGTGGCGCTACGACGCTGGGGACGGCCCCGAGTCCAGCGACCCCACCGGGTGGAATTGCGGTTATTTGCTGCGGGACGAGAGCGGCGCTGCCCGCACAACCGGCGAGCAGCGCGCTCGCGACGACGACCGTCATCGCATGCCAATTCGGTGATCCCGGCCTACGTAAGTGGAACATAAGTACCTCCCAACGCGCAGGGGGCCCGGGGTAGACCGGGCCTAACGGAGGGGCTCCTTCGCGCGCATCGTGGCGGCACCCTACCGTTGCATCGGGCTACCGCTCGAGCACCTGGAGATTGTTGTTGTTGTCGTCGTTGAAGTAGAGCTTGGTATTGGCGGCATTGTTTCCCGTTGCGACCATGCCGAAGAGCGAACCCGCGGGGCCCGTGTCGACGTTGCGCACCTGCATAACGTGCCCGCCCGGATTGATCTCGACCATCAGGTTCTCGCCGTCCGGATCGAGGGTGTTGCCGATGACGATGCTGCCGTTGAAGAGCAGGGCCGAGCTAATTGGCCCGTTTAGGGGCGGCCCGGAGAAGAGGACCCGCGCGCGCGACTTGCAGCGCCCGCCGAACTGTTTGCCCTTTGCCAGCACGGTAAGGCATCCGGCATGAAGGCTGGTAACGTGTGAGATGGTCGTGACGGAGTTATTCTGTCCATCAACGACAAAGAGCGTATCTTTGTTCGCTTCGTATTGGAGTCCAGAGGGCCCTAGAATACTTCCAGGCGGTCCGCCGTTGATCGGAAAGCCCGTTGCGATGACTTCGGTGCTCCCGGTGTGCAGATTGATCCGCACGATCGATCCATCGCCCGCGTTGCTCTCGTAAATTGCCTCCGGTCCTTGCCTGGGGTGTGCCCAGATCTGTCCGAACGGATGATTGAACGGCGAACCGGAGTAGGTGGCGATAAACGCTCCGGCCGACGTGTACCAGGGATTGTCGTTCGAAGCAAAGGCGGCGGCCCAGATGGTATCGTTATGCGTAAGGGCCAGCGCGTTGCAACCAACCAGGTTTGTCGGATCGGCGGTTACGAGCAACGGTGCCGATCCGGGTTTTGGATGGAGCGCGACGACGGTATACCCGGTTCCCTGGGTATTGGTGTTGTCGTTGAAGTTACAGACGGCGAGGTCGCCTTTGCTAAAAGCGCCGTTGGTCGTCTTGGCGACGTCGAGACCGTATGGATTGAGTTGGCCGTAAACCGGATCGATCGTCGATCCGATGACGACCTGGTGCCTGAGTTGGCCGAGGATCCCCCCGCCTGCCGGTGTGCCGCTCTGATTGCGGACTTGGCTCTGCGCCGTCGTTGCCGGTAACGAAGGCGAAACGGAGTTTTGACCTCCGTTGCAACCGGCAACCGCCAACGACGCAAGTGCCGCACCGACCATGACGTTCTGATGCATGCGTATGTTCATCGGATTACCTCAAATGTAGCTCGGTAAGAGACGAGACCTAGACTGTCACGCGCAGGGATGAAGAAAGTCTGAAGAAGCGACGGTGTACGGGAAACTGTGCGGGAAGAAAAGCAAACGCGGCCTCGCCCGGCGAGACCGCGTTTTGCCTTTGCGGTTTGGGTCTATCCGGCTAGCATTTCCTCGCATCCCCGGTGAGTACGTACTCGAGCGAGGTGAGGTTCCGGTGGTAGCAGGGGCCTTGGATGTTGCGCGTCTTGTACTCCTGAGCGCTCTTGCCGTTCGACGGCGTGAAGCCGTAAGCGGTGAAGGTGAGCGTATCCGACGAGTGGATTCTGTTGAGCAGGGCCCACGGCAGCAGCCCATGCTCGCTGGGCTCCGTACCGCTTTCGTTCTTTACTTGAACGATGTCGGCAGTCTGCTTCGCGCTACTCGCGCCGGCGACGTAATTGTAGTTGACCGTCAGCGGCCAGTTCCGCTCCTCGAGCGAGGCGGTGCTATGGCCCTTGGCGGTGGTCGTCGTCTTCGATACGACCGTCGTATCTTGAGTTATGTCCTGTAGGAACTGATTCGACGTAAGATCGATCTTCTGAACGTTGGAGAACTTGATGCTCTGCGACACGTGCGTATCGACGCGCCCGTGTGACGTCATCACGTAACCGTCGAGATGGACCGGGTGGGTGGCGGTTACGTCGATCGTACCGCGCGCGCCGCCCGACGGAAGGCCCTTCACGTGCTCGGTGACGCTCTCATTGGGCGCGCTCGGCGTGCCGTCGCTGACGAGCGCGCCGGTTACGTGCGACGAGCCGTGGTCTTGGTAGACGAGCAGCGCGGCGTTGGTTGCAAAGTAGTTGTCATCGTTGTAGACGGAGACCGCGATCGTATGCGGGTTGCCGTCGTCGAGCTGCGCCGCAAATGGCGTGAGGTCGACGCGATACGGCACGAAGTTCAGCGTCTCGACGCCCGGAATCGGTACCCAGAGATACGGGTCGATGCCGCCGCTGTAGATCCAGGGATAGACGGGAACGACGCCGGCGGGCTGGTTGTCGACGAGTACCTCGCCTTCGCGAAAGCCCGTGTTGCCGCAGTTGTAGAACTCTCCCGCGAGATCGTTCGGGAAGCACGTGTACCAGAACTCGTCGCTCGATTGCGACTCGAGGAAGACGTCGAGATAGGCCGCTTCGACGTTGGTTGGAAAGGTGAAGGTACCGGTCATCTGCGAGCTCGGGTTGTCGAGATAGACGTAGCCGCCGTCCGCGCCGCCGGAGAGCGGGTAGACGGCATCGGCGGCGTGCGCTGCCGGGAACTGCGAAGTCGCCGGATAGAAGTCGAGCTCGGCCGTGCCGTGGATGATGCCGGTATACTGCGAGTTTACGATGTTATAGACCGAGGCCTGACCGACCGAGGGCTGTGCGAAGATCGGCGCGTACTCGCTGACGTCGCGCTGGATCTCCCACTGCGGGCTGGCATTCTCACCCGGCTCGGCGGTCGTGCCGAAGAAGATGTTGGTGGCGCCGACCCAGATCGCGCCGGTGCGATCGTACTGCACGCCCGCCGTGACGCTGAAGTGAACTCTCAGCACGATTTTGGCGTAGGGCCCGGGACAGTTCGCCGGCGGCGTGTAGTTGAACGGGTGATCCGAATAGTCGGCGAAATCGCCGACCGGCAGCCCACTAGGGTTGAGCGGCGGCGTATGCGGCGTGAAAAGCACGTCAACGCACGGCGCCTCGGCCGGAACTCTGACGCGCGGCGTCGCCGCGACCGGATATCCGGCGCCGCCGTGTGCAGGCATCGTCGCGCCGGGGCCGCCTTTCATCATGGCGCGAATGCGCTGCGTGGCGCGTTCCATCGAAAGCGGTCCGCTTGCTTGAGCATTCTGTGTCGCGGAGCCGGGCATTCCCGGCGTAACTCCGTTATGACCGGCACACGCGGTCAGGCTCGCCGCCGCAACGAGCGCTGCGGCGACTGCTAAGAATGAGCGAAGAGTAAGACGCATGAACGGGACCTCCTCAGCAGCAGAGAGAGTGCGGCAGTTTCAGCGGCCGATTCGCGATTTCCCCGCATAAGCAAGCGTCGGACGATTCGGCGCGAAGATGGCTGCCGTGCGCACGTTAAAGATCCTCGTCTTACTGGCACCGGCGATACTTGCCGGCTGCACCGCGTTCCGGCTTGCGCCTTCGTCCCGCGTCGCCACCTCGACAAACGGCGAAAGCGCACGGCGCGTTGGTTCGGTCCAGCTGCGCCAGTGTCTCGGAGGCGATTATTACTGCGGCACACTGCGCGTCGCGCTCGATCCAAGCGGGCGCGTTCCCGGCAAGATCGACATTGCGTTCGCCTGGTTGCCGCATGCCAACCGTGCGGCACGCTCGGCCGGCACGATCGTTGCGGTGGAGGGTGGTCCCGGCTATCCGTCGATCGGTTCGCGTTCGGTCTACCGCGGACTGTACGCACCGCTGCTCCAGACGCGCGATCTGCTGATGGTCGATAATCGCGGCACCGGCCGCTCGGGTGCGATCGTCTGCGATGCGCTGCAGCGAGCGCCGCTGATGAAACTGTGGCAAGCGACGCGCTGCGGTCAGCACCTCGGCAAAACGTCGGACCTCTACGGAACGGGTCTCGCCGCCGACGATATGGCGGCCGTGCTCTCGGCCATGAATATTCGCGTTGTGGATATCTACGGCGATTCGTACGGCTCGTTCTTCGTGCAAGCCTTTGCCGGCCGCCATCCCAAGCTCGTCCGTTCGATCGTGCTCGACGGCGCGTATCAAGTGATCGGCGGCGATCCGTGGTACCCGAGCACGGCACCGACGCTGCGCGACGCATTCGACAACGTTTGCACGCGCTCGCCGGTCTGCGCGCAGCTGCACGGCTCGTCACTCGACCGTATCGAGCGATTGGTCGAGAGACTGCGAGCCGAACGCGGCCGTATTACCCCGTCCGACGTGGCGTTCGTGATGGACTCGGCCGGCCTCGATCCGCTATCGTATCGCGACTTAGACGCCGCGGCGCGCGCGTACCTCGGCGCGCAGGACGCCATGCCGCTAAAGCGGCTCGTGGATGAGGCCTACGCGGAAGAAGAGGGCGTAAGCGGTCGTGCACGATTCTATAGCCAGGGACTCTTCGTCGCCGCGAGCTGTGCGGACAACCCGCAAGCCTACGACATGCGTCTGCCGCCGCAGCAGCGCCGGCTCGCGTGGCACGACACCTTGGAGCGAAAGCGCGCCGAGAATCCGCGACTCTTCGCGCCGTTTACGATCGACGAATATCTCGGCATCCCGCTTGACTACGTATACGTTCCACTCTGTCAAACGTGGCCCGTCGCCTCGCCGCAACATCCGGCGGGGCGGCCCGTGCCGCCCGACACGCGCTTTCCCAGCGTGCCGGTGCTCGTGCTCAACGGCGACCTGGATACGATCACCACGCCGGAGGAGGGCGGAAAGGCCGCGCGGCTCTTTCCTCGGTCTTCGCACGTGATCGTCGCTAACACCGGGCACGTGACGGCACTCGACGACTTCGGCGGATGTGCCGCGAATATCGTCCGCCGATTTACTCAATCGAAAGTCGTCGACGCGCAGTGTGCCTCGCAAGTTCCCGCGATGCATCTCGTACCGTCATTCTCGGCAACGGTTGAAGAGGTCTCCCCGGCAACGCCGCTCTCCGGCAATACCGCGCCGGTGAAAGAGCGACGCGCGGCAGCCGGCGCCGTACTCGCCGCGGCCGACGTGCTCGCGCGTTCTTATGAGTTCGGTCTTACTTCCGGGTCGGGCTTACGCGGCGGAAGCTACTCGGCGGCGCCGGCAAACGCGCGAGACCACGTGACGCTCGACGGCGTTCGCTGGACGAAGGATCTCGCCGTCTCCGGCAGCGCGCACTTCGATGCTCGCCGCGCGCGCGCGAGCGCGCACCTGACCCTTGCGGGCGCCTCGACCGGGACGATCGACGTTACCTGGCCGGCGCTGGGGAGCTCGGCGATAGCAGTGCTCGACGGGAGCGTCGACGGTTACGATTTGCACGCAACCATGCCGGCGCCGTAGCTGGGCCGATCCGTGAGAATCGGAATCGATCTGGGCGGGACGAAGATCGAGATCGTCGCCCTTGCCGGCGACGGCTCGCAGCTCGTTCGGCGGCGAATTCCGACGCCGGCCGGCGATTACGAAGCAACGATCTCTGCCATTGCAAAGCTCGTATTCGACGTGGAGACCGAGTCAGGGCGCAGCGCGACCATCGGCATCGGAACGCCGGGGGCGATTCATCCGGCGACCGGTTTGCTGCAGAACTCCAACAGCGTCGTGCTCAACGGCAAGCCGCTCGCGCGCGACATCGCGCAGCGGCTCGGTCGCGAGATTCGGATGGCAAACGACGCGAACTGTCTGGCGCTATCCGAGGCGATCGACGGTGCGGGGGCCGGCGCGCGCGTCGTCTTTGCCGTTATTCTCGGAACCGGCGTCGGCGGCGGGATCGCGGTGGACCGCCGCATCGTCGATGGGAGAAACCGCATCGCCGGCGAGTGGGGGCATAACCCGCTGCCATGGATGACGGCGGACGAGGCTCCGGGCCCCGTGTGCTATTGCGGAAAACGCGGCTGCATCGAAGCGTTTCTCTGCGGACCGGCGCTTGCGATGGAGTTCGAACGCATGGCCGGCCGTGCCATCACCGCGCGCGAAATCGCCGAGGCTGCCGGCTGCGGTGACCCGCGCGCCGCCGCCGCGCTCGCCGCGTATGAGGATCGTCTCGCACGCGGTCTCGCGCACGTTGCCAATATCCTCGACCCCGACGTTTTCGTCGTAGGCGGCGGCCTTTCGAACGTCGCGCGGCTCTTCGCCAACGTTCCGCGCCTCATGCAGCGCTACGTCTTCTCGAATCAGGCTGGCGTAACGATCCTACCGGCGCTGCACGGCGACTCGAGCGGCGTGCGCGGCGCCGCGCGGCTCTACGAGTTCCAGACTCGCTGACAGGCTTTGATGCCGAGAGCGATCCCCGCGCTAATGGCCGGGGAATCGTTCGGCGTCTTCGTTCGCGATTCGAAGCCGCTATCGTCCCACGCGTACCAGCCGATGTAGCTCGCTCCGAAATCGCAGAAGGCTTTTGCCTGTGCGAGCATCTCGTCGCGCGTCAATCCGGGCTGATAGTATTTGCGACCGTACGAACCGGCCCAGGCCTGACCGATGCCGTAGAGGGGAGTATGAGCGATCCTCCAGCCTTTGCGCGCGAGACTGCGCTGCATCGCGGGCAGCAAGGCCTTCATGCTCCAGTCGAGCCGCTTTCCATTGTTGCGATGGCGGTTACCGAACGGCGAATAGTTGTACCAGCCGACGATATCGCAGCCGCCATTCGAGTAGTTTGCCGCCGTGCCGGAATCCCAATGAACCTTTCCGGGCCGGGTGACGCCGGCGCCAAAGCCGCAGATTGCCGGTAACCCGGGCGTCTTCGCGACGATCAGAGCGTGAACGCGCTGCAACAGCTCGTGGGCGCTTCCCGGATCCCACCAGGCCCAGTCGTCAAGCACCCAATGGCCGACGACGTACGGACGGTTTGCGTCGCGTTCGAGAATGGCGTCGACGTAGCGCAAGGCGACCGTCTCCGAGTTTACGTGTGGATCCTCGTCGGTGCGGCAGTATGGATCGTAGCCATAGCTCTTCGGAGGCGGAGCTTGACGGTATGCGTGCGATGGCACTCCCAAAAGAAGAGCACTTCCGATATGCCGGCATCGACGACTGAGATGCCGTGTGCACGTAAGCGCCTTTTCCAACGCGCTGCCCGGCGCCGGCGAGCCGCCATAGAGAATCGTCGTGTCGATTCCTTGCTCGGCCGCGGTCGCCGCGCGCTTGGGCGTGTCGACGCTGAAGCCGATGATCGCGTGCGCGTTGAAGGGCGGGGAAACACCGCAGCGCCTCCCGGCGAGGGGCACGAGCGCGTGCACGGTGCAGGCGGCGACGCAACCGACGAGCAGCAGTACGGCGGCAGCATTCGGGCGCGCGCGACGTGATTTATTTGTGGAGCATCGTTGTTGTATCGGGGCCGATGCCGCTAATCTCGATCACCATTCCCTTTGGTCATCGCGTAGTGATGCACGCCGGCCGGAACCGAGACGACGCTGCCCGCGCCGACCGACATCATCTTCGCCGTATTCATCGTGTCGCCGAATCCGACCATTCCGGAACCGCTAATCACGACGACGTTTTCGGTCATGCCGTGTGAGTGCGGCATGGCTTTTCCGCCGTCGGGGACTTTCAAGAAATAGGCGTAGTACGCGCCGGCCTTGCTGGGATCGCCGACGACGACGGCCATCTCCCATCCTTTGAATTCCGGCACCGGGTGCCCACTTGGCGGTCTCCGGAGTGACCATCGTAGGAGTCGTTGCGGCTGCCCGACGCGCGTGAGCGCCGCACACAGGAGAGCCGTTAACAAACGCGTGAACGAAACATCTTGAGTACCTCCTTGGTGATCGAATCGTTCGGCGCTTGCCTACTCGCTCCCGTCCCGTTTGGCGTGTGGTGCGGCGATGAGGGCGAGCATATCCGGGCGTGCCGGCGATGCGTTCGAGATGCGGATAGCGAATGCCGTCGTGATAGTCGAGCGAGAGCGTCTGATACCAGCCCGTCTGCGTGACGATCAGCGACGATCGGCGCCGGCCGAGTGCTGCGCGCGCTTCACGGCGTATTCGAGCACCTCGGGGAGAACTGCTGGCCGTTGACGGCGAGGACGCGCATGTCGGGCGCGAGTCCGGCGCTTCCACGCCGGCGAGTTCTCCCGCACGTCTCGTCACGATGCCCTCGTCGGTGAGTTCGCACCGTAGGAATACCATCCGACGACCGATCGTTCGTCGGCCTCGCTGCGAAGAGACGAACGCGTTCGGCTTGATCGTATAGACGAGCCGCCAACCGGCGCGCGCGAGTTCGTCGGTCGGCGGATGCGCGTCGACGTGGTAGACGTATTTCTCGAAGAACGCGTGCCAGTCGTACGGCTCGACGTCGTTGAGCAGACTCTCGACCTGCGTCGCGCGTGTACGTCTCGACGATCGGCCCGGTCGTCGACGGCTCGGTGAAGCGATGGAGGAAGGTATCGAGCGAACGCGCGCCGTGCGAGCGTTCGCGAATGATCGTGTCGACGTCGAGCCAGAGCAGCTCGCCTTCGGTGTAGAAGTCGCCGGAGCTGCGGCGAATGTGCGCGTAGATGCCGCGCGCAAAATAGATAATACGGCGCTCCGGTCGTCAGATCGATCAGCGGCGTCGTCGCGCGCCCCGTCTCGTAATCCATGTCGGCGTAGACCGTGGCGATGTACTCCGGAAACTGATCTTGGGCTCGCGAATGCCCGGCGCGAAACGAGAGCAGGTCGCCGAGATACTGATTCATGCCCTCGTAGACCCAGAGCAGATCGGTCTTCTGCGGTACTTGAAAGTTCGGCGTCGTCAGATCTGCCGGGCGGCGGTACTTGCCGTTCCACGAGTGCGAGAACTCGTGCGTAACCAGATCGCCGTCGGAAAGTCGAGTCTGCGCGGATCGGTCAGAAAGTCGTCCGGCGCGCGATCGTCGCTCGATTGGTGATGCTCGATGCCTTGAAAGTCGATCGTGTCGCTGAGCGTGAGCAGCGCGTGATAGTCGTCGAAATGACGCGAGCCGTACATCGCGAAGGCCTCGGCCGGTACGCGCTGGTAGGCCTCGAGCAGCTTCGCCGGGATGTCGAGGTTCTGCGGATAGTCGGCGAAGGCGTCGAGCTGCACGAAGGCCGAGCCGTCACGCCATAGATCCCATTTCCTGACGAAGCGTCCCATATCGAGCGGCGAATCGACCAGCATGTTCGAGCGGCGTCACGGCGAAGTCGACGCGGTTCCCCGCTCGCGCGCAGCGCCGCGCAGCGCGGTCGCGTAATCCCATCCCGTGGGGAGCACGATCGACGGCTTCACGAAGTAATGGTGCGAGTCGATCCCGTCCTGATAGAGCAGCGCGCGATTCCAGTTGAGAACGGCGAGCGAATGCGACGACATGTTGTCGCCGGGCGCATTGAGCAGCACGTCGAAGTCGACGTCGAGCGCCTGGTAGCGCCGGCGCGGCACGTCGACGTGAAAGGCGTAGAGATCGATCCGCATCGCGACGCCAGTCCAGCGGCGCGCCGCCGGCGGAGACGCGCATCGCGGCGAGATCGTTGAGCGGTCCCGGTCGGGCCGTGCTCGCCGGGAATCCACTTCGGATAGACGAGGGTGAAGCTGCCGGGCGGCGACCGGGATCCGCTCGTGCACGTACATCATTCCGTCGCGCTGCACGCGAGGCGTCGACGACCAGCGTGGCCGGGCGTGCCGCTGCGGTGGCGTACGCGCTAGTCGCCGCCGCGGGCGCCGGCGGCGGCGCGCAAGGATCGGAGCGAAGCATCCCGATCGGGTTCTGACCGTGCTCAAGCGCGGCACTCTGCGGCCGTTCGCTGCGCCACGGCAGATTCAGTGCGGCGGCAGGTCCGGCGGGCGGACCACCAAAGTGCCCACGGTTCTTTTCCTCCATCCCCTCTTCCGACGGAGGTCGCTAGTAACCACGTGAAGATCGTGGTGACGGTTAAACTCGTTCCGGATCCGAATGCCGAAAAGCGCATCGATCCGCCAAACGAAACGCCTGGTGCGCACCGGCGTCGAGACGGTTCTCAATCCCTACGACGAGTACGCGCTCGAAGCGGCCCTTCAGTTAAAGGAACGCGCCGGCGGCGAGGCGCGACGTGACGGTCTTTTCGATGGCGCCCGAAGCGCTCAAGGAGACGCTGCGCAAAGCGCTGGCGATGGGCGCCGACGATGCGGTGATCCTCACCGACGCGGGACTCGAAGGCAGCGACGTCTGGGCGACCGCGTACGCGATGCGCCGGCGCGTTGCGCAAGCTCGACTTCGATCTGCTCGATCGTCGGCGGCCTCACCGACGACAGCAGCACCGGCGCGGTGCCGGGCGCGCTCGCCGAGCATCTCGGGCCTGCCCTGCGTCACCAACGCGCGCAAAGTCGAAATCGCCGACGGCGCGCTCGAAGTCGAACGCGAGACCGATGTCGGCTATCAAATCGTGCGGGCGCCGCTGCCGGCGCTGCTTGACGACCGCGCTGACCTTCGGCGAACCGCGCTACGCATCGCTCAAAGGCATCATGGGCGCGAAGAAAAAGACGATTGCCACGATCGACGCTCGGCCGATCTCGCGCTCGACCGCCCGGTCGGACGCGAGCGGCTCGAAGACGCGAGCTGCGTGCAGTTCGCGCCGCCGCCGGCGCGCGGCAAGGGCAGCGACGGTCGAAGCCGCCGACGGAGCCGCGGGCGCGCAGGCCATCTTCGAATTTCTTCAAGAGAAGAAGCTGGTGTAGCCGTGAAAAACGTCATCGTTTACGTCGAGCATCGCCAAGGCGCAACGCGCAAAGTCACCTTCGAGCTCGCGAGCGAGGCGCGCGCGTCTCGCCGACGCGCTTCGGCGGCAAGGCCCACGCCGTCGTCCTCGGCGCGGGCGCCGCGCGAGCTGGCCGAGCAGCTGCGAAGCTATCCGCTCGACGCGATCTACGTCAACGACGATCGGCGACGTCGACGCCTACGTGCTCGATCCGGTCGTCGACTATCTGCAAGCCGCCGCGCAGCGCGTCGGGCCGTCGCTGCTGCTCATTCCCAACACGCTCTCCGGCCGCGACGTCGCCGGCCGTCTCGTGGCGCGTCTGGGCGCCGGCATCGTCGCCGACGTGGTCGACGTCGCAGATCGACGGCGGCGAAGTCGTCTGCGTTTCGCCGAAGATGGGCGGCGCCGTGATTACCGACCTGCGCGCTGCGCCCGGGCGAGTACGGCGTCGTGACCGTGCGCCCGAACGCCTTTGCCGCCGCGCCGGGCGGCGCGGGTGCGGAGATCGTGACCGCTCGAAAAGCCGGCCAAGAGTTATGTCGCGCGCGATCGAGCGCGACGTCGAAGAGGGCGCGGGCGAGCTCGCGCTCGAGGAAGCGCCGGTCGTCGTTGCGGGCGGCCGCGGGCTTGGCGGGCCGGAACCGTTCGATACGCTGCTGAAGCCTCTAGCGCGTGCGCTTGGCGGAGCGGTCGGCGCATCGCGCGCAGCGGCCGATGCCGGATGGGTGCCGTACAATCTTCAGATCGGACAAACCGGCAAGACGGTGACGCCCGAATCTCTATATCGCGGTCGGCATCTCGGGTGCGATCCAACACAAGGTCGGCATGCGCGCGTCCGGCACGATCGTCGCGATCAATAAAGACGCGGCCGCGCCGATTGCCGAGTTCTCCGATCTGCTCGTCGTCGGCGATGCCTTTCGCATCGTTCCCGAACTGACGAAATTGATCGAAACAGCTAAAGGACATCGGTCTCTTGAAACGATTCGGTCTCTTCGCTCTCATCGTGCTCGCTGGTTCGTCGGCGTTGCCGCCACGACGCCGACGCGCGCAAGCCGGACTCTTCGGCGGGAAGAAGGCCGCGTCGCCGTCCCCCTCACCGTCGCCGTCGGCACTTGCCGACGGCGAGTCCGGAGCCGCCCAGCGTCGCGATTCCACGACTGGACGCAAAGTTGAAGGCGAATCCGAACGATCAGAGTCGACGCTCGCGCAGCTCGCCGCCGCAATATCTTGCAGGTCAATCGGCCGGACATCGACGCTGCAGTACACGCAGCACCTGTTGCAGATGGGCGACAAGACCGCGCAGGTCTACTACTACGACGGCTTCGCTCACGAGCAGTTGGGTCAACTCGCTGCCGGCGACCTACGATCTCGAGCAAGCCTCGAATCTCGATCCGACCAACCTGGGCGTGCTCGCGCAGCTGTCCGACATCTATCTCAAGACGAACCGGTTCAACGACGCCGAGCGCATCGCCAAACGCGCCGTGACGTTCAACAAGACCGACCCCGGCGCGCTGATGACGCTCGGCAGCGTCTACGCCGCCGAGCAGCACTTCGACGACGCGCGCGCCCAGTTCGAAGCGGCCTACGCGCTCAATCCCAAAGATACGGCACCGATCTTTCAGATCGCGACGACGTACGCGCAGCAGAATAACATCCCGATGGCCGCTGCAGACGATCGGCCGCGCGCTCGCGATCGATCCGCGCAACGTTCAGGCGCTCGTCTTCAAGGCCGATCTCTACGCGCGTCAGCACGACGACGTCCGGGCGATCGCCGCGTACGACGACGCGATCGTCGCAGCGCCGACCGACGATGAGAAGGTCGCGATCATGGTTCGTAAAGCGAGCTACTTCGTCAGCGAGAAGAAGGACGCGCAGGGCGTAGCCGATTCTGCAGCAGGCCACCACGCAGTTTCCGAAAGTCCCGGCGGGCTTCGTCGCGCTACGGCAACTACTACGCGCGCCAGCGCCAGTGGGACAAGGCGACCGCGCAGTGGCAAGCCGCGCTGGCCCTCGATCCGAATAACTCCGGGCGCACTGCTTGGGCATCGGTGAGGTCTCGATGCAGATCGGGCAAGCCTCAACGACAGCATCACCTATCTGCAAGCACTACACGCAGGTCTCGCCCGACGCGCAGGGTTTCGCGCTCCTCGGCCAGGCCTATTCGCGGGTGCACGACTATTCGGGCGCGCGCGACGCCTGCGGGAAGAGCTTCGAGATCCAGCGCTCGCCCGTTACGCTGAGCTGCGTCGCGGGCGCCGACTTCGAGCTGAAAAACTATAAGGAAGCGGCGCAGATCTTCGACGCGCTCGACAAGGCGGCGAAGGGATTCCTCGACGGCAATCCCGACGCTGCTCTACATCGCCGCGAAATCGTATGCCGGATCGAATCAGTGCACGAAAGCCGTGGCGACCTACAAGCGGCTGCTGCCGATGATGAAGAAGGGCACGAAGGATTACGACGACGTGCAGCAAGGCGGCATCGGAACCGTGCCACTCCGGAGCGAAGCACTGGCGCTGAAGTTCGTCACCGATCCGCTCTACGGCGCAGCACCTGCGCGGCGTCGCGCATCCCGAACGCCCCGAGCGCGTCGAAGTGGTCGCCGAGCGTTTGCGCGCCGCAAGGCGTACTTCGGCAGACGTCTTCGCTGCGCGCGACGCGAGCGACGCTGAAGATCGAGCGCGTGCACACTCGCCGCGTACCTCGAGCTCGTCAAGCGCGAGACCGCCGGCCTGCGAGGCGGCGCGCTATCTCTCGACCGGCGACACGGTCGTCGACGCGGCTCGTATGCGCGCCGCTCGGCGCGCGGCCGGGCGGCGCGATCGTCGCCGTCGAGGCTGCGCGTCGCCGGCCGCGAGGCGGTCTTTGCGCTCGTGCGTCCGCCCGGCCATCACGCCGAACCGGATCGCGGCATGGGCTTCTGCCTCTTCAACAACGTCGCCATCGCCGCGCGCGCCTTTCAGGCAGCGGACGGCGGGCGCGTCCTGGTCGTCGACTTCGACTACCACCACGGCAACGGTACCGAAGCGGTCGCCGGCGACGGGCTCTCCTACGTCTCGACGCACGCCTATCCGGCCTATCCGGGCACGGGCACGCGCAGCTATCCGCCGCGGCGACGATCTCGTCGTGAACGTTCCGCTTCCGGCCGCGTGGCGTCTCGACCGAGGCGCTTCGTCGCGGTCTGGGAGGAGCTGCTGCCGCTCGTGGCGGCAGCCGTGCGTCCCGACGCTGCTCGTCGTCAGCGCGGGCTTCGACTACGTCGCGGGCGACGTCGGTCGGCGACCTCGGCGTCGGCGTGCGAGGCCGCCGGTCCGCTCGCCGCGGCGATCCGCCGCGACTGCCGATGCGTTCTGCGGTGGCCGGTCGCCTACGTGCTCGAGGGCGGTTACGGCCTCGACGCGCTAACCGGCTCGATCGCGGCGATTGCCGCGATTGCCAGCGACGAGCCGTCGCGCCGCGCCCAGCGCGGCCGTTGCAGACGCAATTCCTGCGAGCGCGCGCGAGCTCGTTCGACGAGCCTCAGCGATATCAAGCGCGCTCCAGCGGGCCCTAGAAGTGAGCTGACGAAGCAGCCGGGTTTAGCGCCGCATTGGCCCTCTCGCCTCTCGCAATTTTGAAAACTCGAGGAGGTACGAATGATCCGGAGATCACTCCGGCATCTCGTTACCGCGCTGGTGCTGCTCGTCGCATTCGTTTGCCAGGGAACATGGGCACTGGCAGGCACGACGGGCGGTCTCACCGGTACCGTTCTCGATGCCGAAACCTCGGCTCCCATCGCGGGAGCGCAAGTCACCGCCACAAGTCCGTCGCAATCCGCGACCGACCACGACCGACGCGGCGCGGGCATTTTACGTTTCTCGACGCTTGCTCCGGATACGTATACGGTAACCGCAGCCAAGAGCGGTTACCAAGTCGTCAGCGTTCCGGGTCAGATCGTCTTTGCCGACACGGTGCAAACGGTTTCGGTTCGGATGCTCAAGGCGCTGCGAACCATCGCGCACGTCACCGCCGACGGCGGCCGGCGTCGCTGGTCAAGTCCGGTACGACGGCCGACGTCTACTCGATCAACGCCACCACGCAGGCCGCAACGGCGGCGCTTGGGCGGCGGCGGCCTCATCAACTCAGGCCTACTCGGCGATCTCGACGGTTCCGGGTGCGTACGTCATCCCCAACCAAACGGGTACTACGCGACGGTCAACATTCGCGGCGGCGATTACGACCAAGTCGGCTACGAGTTCGACGGCGTCCCCGTCAACCGGTCGTTCGACAACTACGCGTCGAGCTCGGCATCGTCGCTCGGCAACGCCGAAGTCCAGGTCTACACCGGCGCGAATCCCGGCCAACTCCGAGGGCCAAGGCCTCTCGGGCTTCATCAATCAAGTCATCAAGACCGGAACCTACCCCGGCTACGGCAGCGGCTCGCTCGGCATTGGACGCCCGCCTTCTACCATCGCGCCGCCATCGAAATCGGCGGCGCGACGCCCGACCGGCTCTTCTCGTACTACGTCGGCGTCGCCGGTTGCAATCAGGCGTTCAACTACGTCAACAACAACAACGGCTCCGAGTACGACAACTGGCTCGGGCCGGTACTCGGCATCGTCGGCAGCCCTTTGGGCTACGGCTACGGTAAGAATCCGTACAGCCAGCCCTTCGCTCCCGGCTGGTCGCTCTTATTACGGCAACTCCGGGAACACGTACTATCCGCTCGGCCCGGCGGGCAACTATCCCAACGGTCAGTCGTCACTGGGTACCAACACGATCTACGGGCGAGACACCGTCGTGAACCTCCACATCGGAATCCCGCACCGCAACGATGCCGGACGCGACGACGTGCAGATGCTCTGGGACGACGAAGCGCTCAAGAATCAGTTCTACGCGGCCAACGATATCGCATCGCCGTTCTGCACCGGGCCAAACGCCGTTTCAGGTGCGGCGTGTATGTACGCTATAAACGGCGAAACGCTCTCCACGCTGACCGGCGGCGGAATTCCATATGGAACTTCGATCCCGGTAACGTGGACGAACACCTATACGTGGGGTTGCAGCTCGGACGTCGGCAGGCACGTTCAATAAAGCGGGACTCAACGCTCTTGCGGGCTGCGTGAAGCCCTACAGCTTCCCCAACGGCACCGACGTGGGCTCGCCGGCCAATCCGAACGTCGTGCCGCCCGATGCGCGGGACAATTCCTATAACGACACCGCGATCACGAAGATTCAGTATACGAAGAACTTCGGGTCAGCTGCGTTCCTTCGCCTCTACGGCTTCACGTTCTATAGCGACTGGTTCCTCAACGGGCCGTACAACACCGGATTCTGCTACTTTTTCTGTCCGCTCGCACCCGACTACGAGCTCAACACGCACACGCGGGGCCTCAGCCCGAGTTCCAGGATCAGATCAACCAGCAAAATCTGCTCAGCGTCGCCGGATCGTACACGACGGCGCGCATCGTCCGAGACAACAACGGCTTCTATAACCTCGGCGGCGAGGGCAGCTTCGCCAACATCGTGAACGCGACCGACCCGTACAGCGGCTACTGCTTCAACCCGACCTCCAGTGGAACGTCGGTGGTGAACTGTCACCGGAACACGATCCCATTGTCTCCCAACTACTCGGTCGGAGGGCTAGGTTCATCTTGTTCGATTCCGGGCAAGCCGCAAGCGGGCAGCGCCTGCAAATACATGATCTCGGAGAACGGTCTCAACGGAACCTATAGCGGAACGATACCGAACTTTGCGGGCGCCTCTATCACCGACCAATACCGTCCGACCGACAAGTGGCTGCTCAACGTCGGCGTTCGGCTAGACAGCTTCAATTTCGTCGGCCAAAACACGCTCGTTCCACCGCTCGGCGGCTCGGCCGCGGTGCGCCAGTTCTGGTTCAACGCCTACAATCTCGACAATTGCATCATCAATCAGACCGGGGCCCCGCAAGCAAACCCGAATCCCGGCGCGCCCTGCCCGGCAGGACAGCACGCCGCGAACGTGCAGAACGTGCCGTCACAGACCTATACCTACAACATTTATCAACCGCGTATCGCAGGCACCTATACCTCGAATCCGAACGACGTCTTCCGCTTCTCCTACGGGCGTTACACGGAAGCGCCGAATACCGCCTACGAGCAGTACAATACGCGTCAGGAAGATCTCGCCGACTATATCGGCTCGCACTTCCTCGCGTTCGGGCGTAACACGCCCGGGTATCCGATTCAACCGCCGACCTCGATCAATTACGATCTCTCTTGGGAGCACCGCTTCAAAAACACGGACTTCACGTTCAAGCTTACGCCATTCTTGCGGCAGACTCAGAATCAAATCCAGCAGTTCTTCCTCAATGCGCAAACCGGATTCGTATCGGGCTTGAACGTCGGCAGCCAGCGCAGCGAAGGCGTCGAGTTCCAGCTGCAAAAGGGCGACTTCTCGCGCGACGGCTTGTCGGGCTTGATGTCGTTTGCCTACACCAACTCGTACATTCACTACGGTCCGATCGCGGCCGGTGCCTCGGGCTCGACAGTGCTCGCGCCGATCAACGCCTCGATCGCGCAGTATAATGCCTACACGAAATACTGTGCGAATCATCCGGGAGCTCCGAACAGCATGTGCGGCGGCAGCACCACGAACGGTTTGGCGGCCAACGCGTGCTACACCGCATCGGGTAATCCGGTCGGCGCACTTCCGGGCGGCGGGTGTCCGCGCAACGACATCGCAAATCCCTATTGGAACGCTCCGCCGCAAGCACTGATCGATACAGCGCAGAACTTCCCGACCTACGACACCTTCCCGGGCTCGCTCGGCTTAGCCGCGCAGGGCTTTGGGTCGCCGTACGTCGGCACGCTGATGCTGAACTACCGTCATCAGAAGTTCGCAATCACGCCTTCGTTGCAGTTCCAAGGCGGCGGCAAGTACGGCATTCCGATCACCGAAGCCGGCATCGACCCGGCGAGCGGCTGCGGCAAACCGCTCTTCGGCGATCGCTATAACGCGACGGATTGTGCGAACGTAGTAAACATTCCCGATCCGTTCACCGGGGGCTTCGACCCGATTGGTGACTTCACGCAGCCCAACGAGCTGATCGCCAACCTGCAGTTGTCATACGACGTGAGCCCGCGAATCCAACTCGTCGGTCAGCTCACCAACATCGTCAACTACTGCTGGGGCGGAACGCAATTGCCGTGGACGTTCAACGACGGCAATATCTGCTCGTACGGTAACGTCGAGCGGAACGGTCTTTCCGGTCGCTCCTTACGGAACGCCGGGCGCCATCGTGAATCCGCCCGGCTATCCCGGTTCGCAGATCCAACCGTTCCGGAAGTACCCGTACGAGCCGCAGTTGGGGCCGGCGATCATTTCAGCGCTCAACGGTTCCTCACAAACTGCCGTTTCAGTTCTACCTAACGGCGAACGTCCGGCTCTAGCGAAGACTCCGATTGGACGAAGCCCTGATCGATTCGATCAGGGCTTCTCCATTGATTGGGCGAGACGACGCAGATCGACGAGTCCGACGTCGCCCACGAGCGTGTAGTGCAGCGTGCGATCGCTCCACGCCAGCAGCGCCGTCGCGCCATCCTCGGCGTAGAGCGCGCTCGTTCCGCCGACCGTCAGCGTCTCCGGCCGGAGCTGCGCGACATCGAGCGTCGAGGCCTGCGCGTTTTCGAAGAGCGACACGGTGCGCAGGCCGTCGGAGTAGAGCAGATGCAGCGAGCGGACTCCGCGAAACTCGACCACCGTAGCGTCGACCGGAGCGAATCCCTCGGGGAGCGCGCGCGGTTCGCGCGCGGCAAAGCCGGCGCTCTTTACGACGCGATCGGGCTGCCCGGAGGGTTCCCCAAACGTGGCGCCGCGTACCAGCTCGTATCCCGACGGAAGCTCGAAATCGCCCGGCGGAAGCTCCGTAACGTAGCGAATCGTTTCGAAGCGGACTTCGCTCACGAGCGCGCCGTCTGCCGCGAAGAGTTGCCGGTCGAGCACGACTCTGCTGATCGCATCGATTCGCATCAGCATCGTCCGCTTGCCGGTATAATCGTTGATTAGGGTCACGTCGATCGTGCGGCGCCCGTCGAACGTCTCGTTACCGGTGTTGAGCACCCGGTAGTTCCGGCGCAGCAGCGCGTAGTCGGCGCCGAGCGTCGCCGTATCCGCACTCCCTTCGCCCTCGCGCTCCACGATGCGCTTGCGCTTGGGATCGATCGCGAAGACGAGCTGGCCCTTGGAAAGGACCGAGTCTCCGTTGAGTTCGCCGGGCGCGTTGTAGTAGCGCCGCGTGAAATCCGGGGCGCGATGTTCGACCCGATAGACCGATTGCCTCTGCGTCGTGGCTTCCGAAGCGCAAGACCTCGACGATTCCGGTGTACGAAACGTTGGGCGAAGCGTTCATCGCCGCACGCAGCAGCGCATCCATGGGATCGGTCGCCGGCCTCGCGGCCGCGAAGGCGAAGCTCGTCGCAGCGAGCGCGAGCGCGGCGGCGCTAAGGCGTTTCATCGCTCGACGTCAATACGACCGGCGCGTCGTTTTGGGCGAAGGGTGCTTTCGCAGCCATCACCGCGTGATTCGCACGTAAAATGAGGGATCGATCGCGATCGGCACCGGCGCGCCTTGCCGGCCGGCGAAGCCGAAATAGAGGACGATCGCGATCACGGCGACCGCGGGAAGGATCAGTGCGGGGCGCGGACGCAGGCCGGCGCGCAGCGCCTCCCAGAGCGAATGCGGTCTCGGCCGTTCGGCTGTGACGCGAATTCCCGTGGCCAGCCCCGGTGGAAACTCGAGCTCCGCGGCGCGGGCGTGCGCGCGGAGCGCCTCGGTGATCGCGACTTCGTCGGCGCGCACGTCTTCGCACGAGCGGCAGCTCGCGAGATGCGCGTGTAGCGCCGCATCTTCGGCTGCGGAAAGCTCGCCGTGCAGGTAATCGACGATGCGATCGGTGCTTGGATGCGTTTCGTTCATGGCGATGACTTCATATAGCGGTTGACGAGTTTTCGGAGCTGCCCGCGGGCGCGATGGAGCCGCGACCGGACGGTCCCCACCGAGCATCCGACGATCCGAGCAATCTCCTGATAACTGTACTCCTCGATATCGGCGAGCAAGACGATCTCGGCGCTGTTCGGGCGTGAGCTCGGCAAGGGCCTTGGAAACGGGTTCGCTGAGATGACCTTCGACGTACTCCTCGATGGGCGCAACGGCGATCTCCGGGATTTCTTCTTGATAACGTCCCTTACGGCGCCGAAGTTCGTCCCGGTGGAGATTCGTAACGATTCGATAGATCCAGGAGAGGAAGGACGTTCCGGGTTTGAAGCTTTGCCAGGCCCGATAGACGCGAATGAACGCTTCCTGCGTCAGATCGCTCGCGTCGGCGGCATTGCCGGTCAAGCGATAGGCAAAATTATAGGTCGCTTTGCCATACTGCTCGATTGCATGCTCTAGGAAAGCTTGCTGGTCCATGCGCTGCGCCCAGGCTTCCTTGCTCCGGGGTCCAGGTCATCCTGCCCCGCGCGGCCAGATGATGCGGGCGACGGTCCATAACGCGGCCGCCGATGCCAGCACGATCAGTGTGAAGAGCGAGAGCTCGAGCAGCGCGATCCCGGCGAACTGACTCCCGCCGCAGAGCGCGATCGCATTGGCGATGAGCGCAAGCTTGAAGCGCTCGAAGGGGTTGTTCGCAAGACCGGAGACCGCTCGCGCCTGCGCGAGCACGCCGCCCGGATCCCACTCGCCGGTCTCGACGATGTCGGCGATCCGTCCGGTGGGTGCGACGATAAAGAGCCGGTCGCTGTGAAGAAAGTTGCTCTCGCTCACGCGCATCGAACTGACCCCGAATGCATCGAGCAGGCGGACGATCGTCGAGCCCGTGCTCGTGAGCAGGCGCCAGCACTCGGGACGCGCGCCGTAGGCGGCACCGTACGCGCGCAAGACGGCGGGTGAGTCGTACTGCGGATCGAGCGTGATCTCGGCGAGCGCGAAGCGCCTGGGATCCAAACGCTGCTGCAGATAGGCGAACTTTCCGCTGATTGCGGGGCAGAGCGTGCGATCGGGACAGCGGGTGAAGACGAACGAGAGCAAGAGCGTCTTGCCGCTGAAGGCGCGGTCGAGCTCGACCGGGCGTTGCTGCTGATCGACCAGCATCGCCCTGGGAAGCTTCGAGCCAAGCGCAACGGGAACGACGCGCCCGGCGTCGGGCAATCCCGGCGCGAAGGCACCGGCCGCGACGGCATCGCGCAGCTCCGGGGGATTCGCCGCCGGATCGAGCATCGCGTCGAGCGTCGTACCGGCACGCAGCGTTACCGGCGGTACGAATCGGTAGCGGCGCGTGCGCGCCGCAAACATCCCGACCACCGCATCGGTGCGGACGATCGCCGTACGATCCGCGAGGTTCTCGATGAGAAGCCCGTGGACGGGGACGAGCGCTAAGAGCGCGGACGCGAGCAGCGCGATCATGGGGACGCCAAGATTCGGCGCATGCGATTATTCTACCAGGGGTTGAGGGAGCCGGGGCGCAAAGGACTGCTCCGCAATGGAGGCTGCGGTCTTAATCATCCGCGTTCTTTTGGGCGGTCTGCTTGTCGTTGCAGGCGCGCTTAAGGTTGGCCATCCGGCCGAGCTTGCGGCCAACATCGCCGGCTTTCGGCTGCTTCCGCCGCAGATCGTCGGGCCGCTCGCCTTGGCGCTCCCCTTCCTGGAAACCGCGCTTGGCGCGTACCTGATCGCCGGGCTCTTCACGCGCGTCGCCGCGGCGATCGCCGCGCTGCAGTTCCTCGGTTATGCCGGCGCCGTAGCGTCGGCGGTGCTCCGCCACATTGCCGCAAACTGCGGATGTTTCGGACCGAATGACGCGGCGGTCGCGGATTGGCCGCACGTCGGGTTCGACCTTGCACTCGCATGTGCGTCCATCTTTGTCGCGTGGGCGGCGCCGGGCGCGCTTGCCGTCGATCGAAAGCTTCGCAACGCATGACCCGTCGTCAACTCGCCGTCACGACCCTCGCCGCACTCGTGCTGATTCTCGTCGCCGCGGTGCTCTACTATCTCTTCGGCCCCGGGCACCGAAGCGTCGAGAACGCGTCGCAATCGCCAATCGTGGGCAAGGCACAGGTGGGCCAACCGGCGCCGAACTTCGTCGTCTCGACGACCGGCGGACTCTTCGATTTGAGCAAGACGAACGAGCCCGTATTTCTCGAGGTCTTCGCGACGTGGTGTCCGCACTGCCAGCGCGAGACCACCGTCATCGATCGCCTCTACCAGGCGTACCGTAACCGCGTGAGGTTCGTCGCGGTATCCGGGAGCCAGACGGCAATGGACGGAACCTCGGCGTCGTCGCAACTCGACGTGCTCGATTGGCAGCGGCGATTTCACGCAGAGTATCCGGTTGCGTACGATCCGCTGCTCAACGTCGCCAACCTCTATCTCCAGGGAGGTTTCCCGACGATTGCGATCGTCGGGCGCGACAAGAAGGTCGCCTATCTGAACAGCGGCGAGCTCTCGTATCAGGAACTCGCCGCCGCACTCGATAAGGTTCTGCGCTAACGTACGTTAGACGCCCGGCGGGAAGGCGTAGTTCGGCGCCGGAACCAGCGGCGCACCGACCTCGATAACGATCTGTTGATGCGCGCCGAGCGGAATCGCGTGCAGATCGCCTTGATACGGCGTGCCGTTGACGTAGACGGTCACGGGGCCCTTGAGCCCGGCAACGTTGTTCGTCGTCAGCGGGACTCCCCAAATGTCGAAGAACATGCCGAGCGTGTAGGGGCCGCCCTGCGGTGGATTGATGTCCGGGGCCTCGACATGAATGATTCCGCTCCCGTCGTGCGTGTGGATCCAGTAGAGGCATCCGCCTGCAAGACTCGGCGCGAAACCGATATACGACGGAACCTGCATCTGCTTACCGTTATAGAAGAGCGCGAGATGGGTGTGTACGTGCAGGGTTGCGTACTCTTGCGTTCCGCATCCGATGCCGTCGACGACTTGACCGCGGCCTCCATGCATCGTATCGGGATACTTCGCCTTGTCGAACTTCGTCCCGAGATTCTCGCCGTTGCTGATTTGGATCGGTTTCGCGCTGGCATTCGTACCCGGCGTCGGCGTTGCCAGGGCCTGCTGCGCGACGCGGCCCTGCCACCAGTTGAAGAGCACGAACGCGATGATGAGCGCGAGAACCGCGGCGCCGATGCCGAGGTAGATCGGTCGCATCGGGTCGCGGCGCGGCGGTGGAGCGGCGCCACCGCGTTGTTGACGGCGGCGTTCGGGACGGTTGGACTGTGACATCGAATCCTTTCTAGAGGCTCAGGGTGACATTAGTCGGAGTGGGGCCGCCACCGGAGCGTCGGAGAGCTCGAGCGGCCGTTGCGGCACCAAATAGTTGGTTACGTAATCGGTCACGGCGTCGGCGAGCGGCGTCATCGGACGATTGTAGCCGCCGGCATAGAACCGCTCCATCCGCGCGCAGGTGTGATATTGGTACTTGTTGCGGAGGTGAACCGGCATCTCCACGAATTCGATTCGTTCCGGAAGCTCGAGGGCGTGGAAGATCGGCCGGACGAGCTGCAGCCAGGTGTGCGCCGTCCCCGTGCCGATGTTGTAGAGCCCGGTCGCGCCTGACTCCGCGAGATGCAGGGTCATCTCGACCGCATCCTTGACGTAGATGAAATCGCGCTGCTGTTCGCCGTCACGATACTCCGGACGGTGGCTCTTGAAGAGCCGGACCGAGCCGCTCTCGCGAATCTGCTCGAAGGCCTTCTGAACGACGCTGCGCATTTCGCCTTTATGGTCCTCGTTCGGACCGAAGACGTTGAAGTATTTGAGTCCGCAGATCTGCTGGTCGAGTCCGGTTCGCGCCGCGTAGAGATCGAAGAGGTGCTTCGAATAGGCGTAGGCATTGAGCGGCCGCAGCGAATGCAGGTTGGCTTCGTCGGAGAGCTCGGCTTCTAGCCCGCCGTACGTCGCCGCCGACGACGCGTAGACGAAGCGCGCCTCCTCGTCCATCGCCCAGCGCGCGATACGCTTCGTATACTCGTAGTTGTTCTTCAAGAGATAGTCGACGTCGGTCTCGGTCGTCGATGAGCAGGCGCCGAGATGAATGACGGTCCGTACGTCGCCGCAGGTGCGCCCGGATTCGGCGGCGCGCTCGAACTCATCGGCATCCATATAGTCGATGAAGCGAAGCGGGACCAGATGCTTCCACTTTTCGGAAGCGTCCAGGCGGTCGATTACGAGAACGTCGTCGATCCCGCGCCGGTTCAAGGCCCAAAGAACGGCGCTGCCAATAAGGCCGGCGCCCCCCGTGACGATCACTCTTCCGCGGCTAAGGTCGTGCATCTGCTCCAAAAAATCTTAATCTACTCCCGGTAGCCAAAGGTCCTCCCGGCTATATTTGCGAATAAGTTGCAAGTATGCAGCATTGGAGAGGCTGCCCGGTCTGCCCGGCATTGGTTTTCTCGGGGTCGGTGTGCGACCACGCGGCGCATTCCATCCCACGGTTCGCCGTCGCCGACGTCACTCCGACCTATGCAACCTTCGCATCAACGCGGGGGAACCGTCCTCCGCCTCGCTCCTAGCCACTTAGCGCGGCCTCGCCGGCCGTACTCAACTCTCTCTTGTGCTAGGAGCATCTTATGGTGTCATGGCTTCGCGCCTGCGTGCGCGCGACGAGCGGAGCGCCGCTCGCCGCATCGATCGCGGCTCTCCTAATTTTCCTCTGCGCATCACCGGCATATGCGGTAAATGCGAGCGCATTCATACGGGGCAGGGTGACGAACGAGGGAAGGCCCGCACCCAACGTCTCGGTCACGGCCTCGGGAAACAATCTAACCGTAAGGGCGACGACCGATGCCGCCGGACGCTTCTCGTTTCCGCCGCTCGCGCCGGGCACGTACGACGTCGAGGCGAAAACGGGAGACCTGCTCGGACTCGTCCGGGTCGACCTTGCCGGCGGCGGCGCCGAGATCGTCATCCCGCTTGCGAAACTCACGGAGATCGCCCACGCGGTCGTTAGCCGAACGCAATCGCTCGCGATCCATGGGAGCGGCAGCGACGTCGTGTTGAACGGTACCGACCTAACGCGGCTTCCCTTCGACAACAACTTCACGCAAATGCAGCTGCAGATGCCCGGAGCCGTTCAAGGCGCGAACGGCGTCGTCCATATCAACGGCGACCACGGTGTCATCAACTACACGGTCGACGGCGTGCAGCTGCCGCAGGAGCTGAACCGAGACATCGGCAGTGAGATCAACATCAACGACCTCTCCTTCGTCGATCTCATCGAGGGTGCGTACCCCGCGCAGTATGGATTACGATTCGGGGCAATCTTCAATTTGTCGACGAGGGCGGGGACCGGGCCGCCAGGAGTCGACGGTTACGCCAGCTTTGGATCGTACTCGAACGCGCAGTACACGTTCGGCTATCACGCACCGCTGGAAGGCGGAGGCGGCTTCGACGTAGCGTTCAGCGGATTGACGAGCACGCGCGGACTCGACCCTCCCGATTGGAACTCGCCTCACAACGATACGAGCTCCCTGGGTCAGTTCGCTCGCTTTACCCTACCGGCGGGCGCAAACAACTTTACCAACATCACGTTTATCAATAGCCACAGCACCTTTCAGATTCCCAACGACACTGCCTACGGGGAACCGGGCGATACCGACGACAACGAAACGCAGGCAGACACGTTTCTCGGCGTACAGTTTCACCACGCCATCGGAAGCATGGGTGCGCTAACCTACGGCCCGGCGTATAGCGCGGGGAGGATTCAAGATTACGGCGATCCGGTCAACGATTGGACCTACGGCGAATCGCTGAATCGTACGCCGGCGCCATTCGGCAACAGCGGCAGCTCCACGGATTGCGCCAACGCGTTCACGCTGGCTCCCGCAAATCCGAGCGCGTTCCCGACGATGTGCGGCGTTTCGCTGGCCGACACGCGCACCGAGCTCAACTACATCATGCAGGCGGACTATACTCAAGTCTTCGGGCAGCATAACGTGGCAGCCGGAGTGTCATACGATCTCAGCCGCATCTTGAAGTATTACGCGATCTCGTTACAGCCCAATAACTATCTCGCCCCTATTCTCAGCCCGAACACGCCCCTCGCGCCGGCGACGGTCGTCGACGATTCCCCAAATATCGGGAACACCTACCAAACGTACCTTCAAGACAGCTGGCGCATGGGTGATCGCTGGCAAGCCGATTATGGGATCCGCTACGATTTCTTCACCATCAAGTCGCCTAACTTCGGACAAGGCTTCGGGGCCTTCAGCCCTCGGATCAAGCTAACGCGTCTTTTTGGCCGAAGGGCAAGCCTCTACGCGTACGCCGGCCGGTTCTTCGAGCCGTTTTCATTCGAAAACGTGAGCCCGTACACGGCGCATCTGCTCAACCTGCCGTTACAGCGTACGCTCGCGCAGTTCGATCTCAAGCCGGAACGCGACACGCAGCTCGAGTTCGGCGGGCACGTCCCGATCGGCTCCGGCGATCTCGGCTTTCGCATTTGGCAGAAGAACGCGAACGACCTCATCGACGACACGCAAGTCGGCGCGACGCTGCTGCATCAAGACATCAACTACGTCCTTGGGCGGTTGTCGCAAGAAGCCGTCACTTATACCCAGCCGCTAACCCGCAACGGCCGCGCGTACGTTTCATTCGCTCACGTCGTCTCGCTCAATGCGGGATGCGAAACGCAGCTGCTCGCTCCATGCTTCGGACAGGATACGGGATTTACGCCGGCTGACCACGAGCAGCGGTATACAGTTACCGGCGGGATCTTGCTCAACGACCGGCGCGGCGGCTGGTTCTCGGCCGACGCCGAATACGGGAGCGGCCTCTCTTCGGATTTCTGTCCGCCCGGTACGCCTGGATACTGCAAACAGACGCCGCACACAACCTTTGACGTCGAAGAAGGGATCGCGCTGTGGCCCAAGGCCGCCTTGACGCTCGACGTCCAAAACCTGCTCAACGATCGATACTACGTTACGCTGATCAACGCCCAAGGCAATCACTTTGGGCCGGGTCGCGAGCTCAGCATGGGCGTGCGATTCCGGCCCTAGTTTAGGTGCGGCGTGGCTCGCTAGAACGGGGCCGAGAGCCGCAGTAGGAAGTTCGTGCCGTTAGAGATCTGCGTGGTGTTGAACCCGTTGGCGACCTTGATGACGTACTGGTGGTTCAGTATGTTGTTGAGGATCAGCTGAACGCCCAGGCCCCGGTCTTCGCCGGGACGGCCGAGGACGAGGTTGTGCCCGGCCGCGAGATCGAAGGTCGTATGCGCCGGAAGGCGCCCACTCAGGTTCGCATTCGCACTCTCGAACGCGACCGGGAAGCCGCTGCCGTAGTTACCCTGCAGGGTCGTGAACCAGTTTCCGCCTTTGCCGAAGCGCCACGTGTATGCCGCGCTCGAGACGACGGTCTCGTCGTGATCTTCGGGCGCTAGCTGAGCGACGCACGAAACGCCGGGTTCATTGGTATTCGGTGGAAAGAGAAACGTCGATCCGGAGACGCAGGCGGCGTACGATCCGGAATACGTCATCGTGAACCACCAGAGATCGTTGTTGGGAAGGCGCTGCTGCAGCCGGAGTTCCGCACCGTTGTCGATGCCGATCGCGTTGTTGAAAACCGCAAAGAGCGGGGTATTGAGCAGCTCCGTGGTGTCGAGGACGTTAACCGACGTTTTGCGGAAGAGATTGATCGATCCGGTAAAGGCGGGGTTGAACGCGTACTGCCAGCCCATTTCGGCGTAGGCGTCTTGCTCGGGCAGCAGGTTGTAGACCGGCTCGCCCGTGCATCCTTGCAAGAGCACGCAATCCTGTCGCACGTCCTCGAGCAGTGGCGCCGCGTAGAACCGGCCGTAGAAGACGTGATAGGTATTTTTGCCGCCGTCCCAGAGATTGAGACCGAGACGCGGTTCAAACATATTGCCGCTCGTGTATCCGGTCGAGTGGTCGTAGCGAAGGCCGTAGTTGAAGAGGACGTATTTTGAAAGTTGCCAGCTATCTTGGCCGTAAATGCCGACCTGCGATCCCGCCTGCCCCTGCTGCGGGGGCGCGGTAAGGTAATACGGCTGATCGTGCGTGCCGTACGTCGCGCCGCAGCCTTGTTGATAGTAACAGGCGAAGGCCTGGCTTGCGACCAGGAATTCGCGGTCAACGTCAAAGCCGATCTTCCACGCGTGGTTCTTCGTCGCGCGGAAGTCGGAGGCGCGCAAGCCGATATAGCTTGCGTCGGTGTTCGAGAGCAGGCCGACGTTATGCAGCTGGCCGCTGCCGGAGCCCGAGCCCGAGCCGTCTTGCGGCGAGCCGCACATAAAGCAGATTGCGTCGGCGCTGAAGTTTGGGGTAACTCCGAGCACGTCGTTAAAAAGGTCACCGTCGTAGTTGATCCGCGTTGAGCGCCACCAGGGGATGACCTGCAGCACGCCGTTGCCGTCTTTGGAGGTCAGCGTGTAGTTGAGGTTTGAAAACCGATCGTACTCGCGCTGGACGTCGTCGGTTCCGGCCGGGGTATAGATCGGGTCGTACGGGTTGTTCGGGTCGGTGTTGATCGGTATTTGAAACTGCGCGAGTTGGTTGGAGTAGTCGAACGCCAGCGAGCTGCGCGGCGTCAGTTGTGTTATGAAGCGGAAGAACTGGTCGCTCTGCGACGAGTTATCGTGGATGGCATCGAACGTCGGCGCGTCCAGGCCACGCGCGGTGCTCTGGGTATTGGCATCCAGAAAAGCCTCGCTCTGACCGAAGCGCGCGGCGGCTTCGACTTGCCCCACGCCCTGCGATTGATTGCCGATTCCCCCTTCGACGATGCCGTATACGCCTGGGGCGAAGTCTGTCGGGCGGCTGCTGATGATGTTCACCACGCCGCCCATCCGGTCGCCACCGTACTCGGCCGGAATCGCGCCGGTGTAGAGTTCGAGTGAGTCGATGATCTTGGGATCGATGATTTCGGCGAAGTTCGAGGTGGTTGCCAGCGGCAGCGGAGCGCCATCGATGTTGTAGGTCACGCCGTGGAATCCGTTAATCACCGGCTCGTTGTAGGAGAAGGGTATGACGCCCGGCAGCGTTTCGAGCGTTCGATCGAGGCTATTTTGAGCGGGCGACGTTTGAATTTGGGTGCGGTCGATTAGATGGACCGAGGGTGGATAGCTCGTTATGCCGGCGTGCGCGGTCACGGTGGTTTGCGCGATTTGCCGTAACTTGGAGAGCGGCAGATCGACGGTCGCCACCACGCCGCTCGTGACGGTGACGTCCACCTGCAGCGGCGGAACGTTCGGGATGTTTGCGGTGAGGCGATATCTGCCGAACGGCACGTTGGAGAAGACGTACTCTCCCTTCGAGTCCGCTTTGGTTGCGAATTTCGAGCCCTCGCCCTCCAATGTTACGGCCGCTCCGGCGGCCGGCGTACCGTCGATGGTTACGGTTCCCCGAACGAGCCCGCTCACGGCTGCGACGGCCGGTCGGGCGTACGAAAACATGATGAGAACGGCGACGAGCGCCGCAGAAATGCGAGTCATGGTCCCTCCGGTTAATGAAAGAGTGCGTTGGGTGCGCGGCTAGGCGCGGATCAACGCAAAGACCGGAGGAGGACGGGCGAAGCGACGGCGCGCGATCGGCGCGCGGCGCGCGATAAGGTGTTGGCGCGGACGGCGGTGCCGGGAGGTCGCTCGCGGCGAGAAGGCGGCGCGGCATACGGCGATAACCGCGCCGGCGACGATGGTGACGATCGCGCGGGCGAGCTGCAAGACGAGCCAAGCAATGCCCGCGACCGCAACCCCCGTGACGACCAGCGAGACGGAAGCGTGATGCGGTTCGAGCGCCTCCGCCGCCGCATACCAGGCCAGCGTGCCGGCGAAGAGCGTGCCAAGGCCCGGAAGGCGCGCCCGCAGCCGGGCCGCCACGATGCTCCCGTCCGCTGCACCCTGCGAGCCGTTCCAAGCGAGCGCGCCGAAGAAAGCCAACAGGCAGAGCGCCCCGGTGAGGGCCAGCTGAACGAGCACCGCGTGGAAGCCGCCTCCCATGGCATGGCCGCGACCGAAGAGCGCCGCGTGGGCCGCCAACGAGGCAAGCAAGCCGAGGATCAGGGTGGCCGGAACCTTCCGCGGGGTCACCCCGGTCTTTTTCAGGCGGGGGCAAGGGGAGACCTTGGCACCGCGTCGTACGACCCTCCCCCTTGGCGCACGTCGCCCTCGGGGGATTGGAAGCGGAAAGAAGATCCGAGAATCATGAGCACGCGAGCACCGGTCGAAAACGCCGATACCGTCAGTCTGGTCTGCGCACTCTTGGTGCGTTTTCCGGAACTGGCCTCGATTCGCTCCGGTCCGACGGACCGGACGCTTCGATTGACGTTCGCCGTGCGCCAGCGTCTCGATAAGTCGGCGCAGGCCGCACTCGCCGAAGGCGTTGAGGAGCACGTCCGCAGCTTTCTCGCGTTCGGCAAGGAAGAGCCGGCCGTGTTGCGCGTGGAGTGCGAGGGGGATCGAACGCTGACCTTCGTGCACGTGACCCGCGATCTCGAGACCTTCTCAAAGGAAGAGCTCGAGCTGCAGGTGGGACTCTTCAGCGATCGCTGCGGCGAGGCGCTGGTTCGCAATCCGCACCCCGACGATCAGCTCGATGCCGATCCGGCTGCCGAGGATGAAGCCGCGCTCTATGCCGTCGAGGCGTTGCGCGATCCGACGCAGTCGAAGAGTTTGGTGGGATTTAGAGAAGAGAAGCGCGTCCTCGTTTACTTTCTCAAATCTCAAAAGAAAGCGAAGGCCTCGGCTCGCCGTTAGATAGCCCCCTGAACCTTCTGGTCATCGGGGACGTCGTGGGGTCCCCGGGACGGGAGGTGCTCAAGCGTTGCGTCTCGTTGCTTCGCGAACAGCACAAGATCCACGCCTGCATCGCCAACGGCGAAAATGCCGCGGGCGGTTTTGGTTTGACCGCGCAGACCGCCGAAGAGATATTTGCGACCGGTGTCGACTTTATCACCGGCGGCAATCACATCTTCGATAAGCGCGACTTCGGCGAATATCTCGAGAGCAGCGGTCGCGTCATCCGTCCGGCGAACTACCCCCCGGCGGTGCCCGGGCGCGGCGCCGCGACCTTTACCGTCAACGGCGTGACCGTCGGCGTCCTCAACGTGATGGGACGGACCTTCATGCCGCCGGTAGACGACCCGTTCCGGTGTGCGGACTCGCTCGTCTCGGAGCTTCGCGCCCGTACACCGGTCGTTCTGGTCGACGTCCACGCCGAGGCGACCTCGGAGAAGGTCGCCCTCGGGCGGTACCTCGACGGCCGGGTCTCCTGCATTTTCGGGACGCATACCCACGTTCAGACCTCCGACGAGCAGATACTTCCGGGCGGGACGGCGTACATCAGTGATCTAGGAATGACGGGCCCCAGCGAGGGCATCATCGGCATGGAGGCCGGTGCGGTGCTGGATCGGTTTCTGACCGGTATTTCGGAACGCTTTAGCGTCCAGAAGACCGGTCCGAAGCAGTTCTGCGGCGCCGTCGTCGCCATTGACCCCACCTCCGGTAGGGCCAACGAGATTAAGCGCATCTTTCTAAGGGGTATCGCATGATGAGCGTAGCAGTCACCCTTAAGGTATCCGCTAAGAGCAACCCTAACGCGGTCGCCGGGGCTCTTGCTGCCGCGTTGCGCGAACGCGAGACTTCCGAGTTGCAGGCAGTCGGCGCGGGCGCGATCAACCAGGCCGTCAAGGCGGTCGCGATCGCGCGCAGCTATCTGCGCGGCGCGGGACTCGATTTGGTCTGCACGCCGTCGTTCGTCGTGGTCGCGATCGGTGAGAGCGAACGGACCGCCATATCACTCTTCGTCGAACGGCGCAAGCTGGAGGACAAGGTCGAAGTTGAAGGTTGATCTCCACTCCCACACTCGGATGAGCGACGGTACGCTCAGCCCGCAAGAGCTCGCCGATTTCATGGGCGAGCGGGGCGTCGAGCTCTTCTCGATCTCCGACCACGATACGCTCGGCGCGTACGGCCTCTTCGAGCCGCCTCCCGGATCGCGGGTGATTCCCTCGATCGAGATCAACACGACGTGGCGTCAGAACGAAGTCCACGTGCTCGGCTACTGCGTCCCGCTGGGGCCGTCGGCGATCAACGAACTGCTCGAGTACAATCAGGAGCAGCGCCGCCTGCGGGCGGTGACAATGGTCGAACGGCTGCGCGCCGCCGGTTATTCGATCACGATCGAAGACGTGGTTCGCGAGGCGGGCGACGCGCACTCGATGGGACGGCCGCACGTCGCCAAGGCGCTCGTGCGCCTCGGCGTCGTCAACAGCGTCAACGAGGCCTTCAGCGAGGCGCTCGTTCCCGGCAAGCCCGGATACGTTCCGCAGTTATACACGACGCCGGAGCACGCGATCGACCAGATCGCCGCCGCCGGCGGCATTCCGGTGCTCGCCCATCCAGGCCGGCTGAAGGACCGCGTGCTCATCGACGAGCTCGTCGGCCACGGCTTGCGCGGGCTCGAAGTCTTCTATCCGCTTCATTCGCCCGAGGATACGTGTGAATTTCGCGAGACCGCGAAACGCTACGGCTTGGTGATGACCGCCGGGATGGACTTCCACGACATCCGCTATCACACCAAGGGTGTCGGCATGGACGTCGATGCCGCCGATCTCCAGCCGTTTCTCAATCTGGTGGAGGAAGTGGCCGCGTGATCGCTGCCGCGACGGCGGCGCTGGCACTCGCCATCAACGCGCCGACGCGGACGCTCCGTCTCAAGAACTCGGTCGTCGCCGGCGAAGTCTACGATCTCGACTCCCATCGCGTGCTCTACGCGCGCAACCCCGGCATCCTCATGGTGCCGGCTTCCACGACGAAGCTCCTGACGGAAGGGACGAGTCTCGCGCTGCTCGGCCACGACTTCCGCTGGACGACGCCGGTCTACGTTCGAGGGTCGATCGACGCGCAGGGCGCGCTACACGGTGATCTCGTGCTCGTTGCAAGCGGCGATCCGAATCTCTCGCAACGCATCCAACCCGACGGCACGCTCGCCTTCGAGAACGAGGATCACGCCTACGACGGCTCCCCGGAGACGAAGGCCGTTCCCGGCGACCCGCTCGCGGTGCTGCGTGACCTCGCGGCGCAGATCGCGAAGGCGGGGATCAAAACCGTCCGCGGGCGCGTCGTCGTAGATACGAGCCTCTTTCCGGATCAGGGAAGCGAGGACGGAACCGGCACGACGCTCTCCGCTATTACCGTCAACGACAACGTCGTCGACGTCACGGTGACGCCCGGCGCGCATCCGGGCGATCCGGTTTCGATCTCGGTCTCGCCGCAAACGCCGTATGTTCGATTCGTCAGCAAAGCGACGACGGGCGCCGCGAAGAGCGACGCGACGATCGACATGAGCGCCGACGCTAAAAATTCGGACGGATACCACGTCGTCACGATCGCCGGTTCGCAGCCGGTCGGTCCTTCTGTCTTGTACGCCTATCGCGTGCCGGATCCCAAACGCTTCGCCGAGGCAGCGTTCACGGTTGCCTTGACCGATGCCGGCGTAGCCATCCAACCGTCAGAAATGACTGTGCTGTCGCACGACGTCACGAGCTCTCTTCCGGGGCCGTCACTAGGTAACCCCGATGTGATGCGCAATTACGACGCTTCGAAACTCGTCGCCAAACACGTATCGCCGCCGCTATCGGAAGATGCGTATATAACGCTGAAGGTCAGCGACAATCTGCACGCCGCGCTGATGCCGTATATGTGGGGCGTCTATTTGGCGAAAGCCAAGAGCGATTACCTCAAAGCTGGTTTTGCGCTCGAGGCGCGGATGTTGAGTAATGCCGGACTCGACGTGAATCAAGCCGCGCAATGGGACGGTTACGGCGGCGCGTACTTCACGCCCGATTTCATGGTCCGCTATCTGGCCTGGGCGCGGATGCAGAGCTGGTACCAGTATTTGCTGCGCGGTCTGCCGATCATGGGCGTCGACGGTACGCTGGTCGCCATTCAAAAGAAGTCTCCCGCGGCCGGCAAGGTCTTTGCGAAGACCGGAACCGACGGCAGCACCAACTATTTGAACGACGGCGGGATCGTGGAGAAAGGCCTTGCGGGGTACATCACAACCAAGGGCGGCCGGCACGTGGCCTTCGCGTTCTACATCGGCGCGATGAACGGTCCGCACGATGAGGATACCGGCGAGGTCGCCGGGCAGATCCTGGGCGGGATGGCCGCCGCGACCTACCTCAACCTTTAGCGACGGCGTCGCGGGCGCGTTCCAAGATTCGAGAGGCCTTGCCCTCATAGCGAACCAGCGTCGCGGCTTGTTCGCGAATCGCCTCCTCGTCGCGCATGTAGCGATGGTTGACGCGCACGTTGTAGCCGCATGCAATCACTGCGGCATGAGCGAACTCGGCGGCGCAGCCGACGTCGCTCACCAGCGCCCCCATGTGGATTTTCATCAGCCGCTCGACGAGCTCGAGAACGCCGAGCGCAAGCGCGGCCGCATCGAGCGGGGCCTGCGCGGCGCGCCTGAGCGCTTCCTCGACGGCGTGGCGCCGCGCGGCGCGTTCGCTCTCGCTTCCTTTGGGAAGAGCTTGCGCGGCGACGACCGCGGCATAGGCTTCCTCATCGCGCCGCCGGGCCTCGTCGAGCTCGGTTCGCAGGCGGTCGGCGCGTTCGACGAGTCCCTCCACCGGGGTCGCGGTAATCCGTCCGACCATCGCGACGAGCGCGGCGGCGATTGCGGCGACGACGGCGGCGGCGCTTCCGCCTCCGGGGACGGCCTCGCTCGAGGCGAGACGTTCGAGGTAGAGGTCGAAGCGTTCCACGCACCAGGGGTTGGCCGATAGGTTGCGAAAAGCCCGCGAGCCTTTTTCGCCCTGCAGGAGTTATAGAGAGTAATGCCCCTTTTGGAAGGTAGCGTCAAAGATCCGAGCCTGGCCGAAGCCGGCCGCGCCCGCATCGCTTGGGCGGCGGCCTACATGCCCGTGCTCACCCAGATTCGCGACCGCTTCGAGATCGAGAAGCCGCTGCGGGACGTGCGCATCGGCGCCTGCCTGCACGTGACGACCGAGACGGCGAACCTGATGCTCGCCCTCCAGGCCGGCGGCGCGGAGATCGCGCTCTGCGCGAGCAACCCGCTCTCGACCCAGGACGACGTCGCGGCGGCGCTCTGCGAGTACGGCATCCCGACCTACGCGATCAAGGGCGAGGACAACGAGACCTACTACTCGCACATCGAGTCGGTCATCGCCACGCAGCCGCAGATGTCGATGGACGACGGCTGCGATCTCGTCACCACGCTCTATACGAAGCATCCCGACGCAGCTCACCGAGCTCTTCGGCGGCTGCGAAGAGACGACGACCGGCGTCATTCGGCTGCACGCGATGCAGCGCGACGGCGTGCTGCCGTATCCGATCGTCGCGGTGAACAACGCGCTGACGAAGCACATGTTCGACAACCGCTACGGCACCGGCCAGTCGACGCTCGACGGCATCATTCGCGCGACCAACGTCCTGCTCGCGGGGCGCACCATCGTGGTCGTCGGCTACGGCTGGTGCGGGCGCGGCATCGCCTCACGCGCCGCCGGCATGGGCGCCCACGTCATCGTCACCGAGGTCGATCCGCGCAAGGCGATCGAGGCGGTGATGGACGGCTATCGCGTCATGCCGATGAGCGACGCCGCCAAGACCGGCGACATCTTCGTCACCGTCACCGGCAACTATCACGTGATTCGCGAAGAGCACTTCGAGGTGATGAAGGACGGCGCGATCGTCTGCAACTCGGGCCACTTCAACGACGAGCTCGACCTCGACGCGATCGGACGGATCGCGGTCGGCAAGAGCGACGCCGCGCCAGTTCGTCGAGCAGTACGAGCTCCACGACGGGCGCCGGGTCTGCATTCTCGCCGACGGCCGGCTGATCAACCTCGCCGCGGCCGAAGGCCATCCCGCCGCGGTGATGGACATGTCGTTCGCCAACCAGGCGCTCGTCACCGAGCATCTCGTCACAACATCACGACGACGCTCGAGCAGAGCCGAGTCTACGCCGTGCCGCGTCGAGATCGACGAAGAAGGTCGCACGGCTCAAGCTCGCCTCGATGGGCATCGAGATCGACACGCTGACGCCCGAACAAGTGAAGTACATGGCGTCGTGGAGCGAGGGCACCTGATGGCCTACAAGCGGCTCTTCACCAGCGAGTCGGTGACCGAGGGCCATCCCGACAAGATCGCCGACCAGATCTCCGATGCCGTGCTCGACGCGATCCTCAAAGACGATCCCTACTCGCGCGTTGCGGTCGAGACGTTCGCGATCACCGGCCAGATCCACATCGCCGGCGAGGTCACGACCAAGACCTACGTCGACATCCCGCGGATCGTGCGCGAGACGGTGCGCGACATCGGCTACACGCGCTCGCGCGATCGGCTTCGACGCCGAGACCTGCGGCGTCAGCGTCTCGATCGACGAGCAGTCGCCCGACATCGCGCATGGGCGTCGACAAGTCGCTCGAAGCCAAAGAGCGGGCGATACACGATGAGTTCGAGCTGCTCGGTGCCGGCGACCAGGGCATGATGTTCGGTTACGCCTGCCGCGAGACCGCGCGAGCTGATGCCGCTGCCGATCGTGCTCGCGCACAATCTCACCCGTCATCTGGCCGCGGTGCGCAAGAACGACGACATCCCCTACCTGCGTCCCGACGGCAAATCGCAGGTAACGGTCGAGTACGACGGCGACCGGCCGGTGCGCGTCGACGCGGTCGTCATCTCGACCCAGCACGATCCCGACGATTCCGCTCGAGGAGATCCGTCGCGAGATCACCGAGCGCGTCATCGATCACGTCATTCCGCAGTCCATGCGGACGCGCAGACGCGCGTCTACGTCAACCCGACCGGCCGGTTCGTCATCGGCGGTCCGAAGGGCGACGCCGGTCTGACCGGCCGCAAGATCATCGCCGACACCTACGGCGGCATGGCCCGCCACGGCGGCGGCGCCTTCTCCGGCAAGGACCCGACCAAGGTCGACCGCTCCGGCGCCTACGCCGCCCGCTGGGTCGCGAAGAACATCGTCGCCGCGGGGCTTGCCGACCGCTGCGAAGTCCAGGTCGCCTACGCGATCGGCGTCGCGCACCCGATGAGCGTGCTCGTCGAAACGTTCGGCACCGGACAGCATCGCCGAAGAGCGGATCGCAAAGGCCGTGCTCGAACTCTTCGATCTGCGGCCGGCGGCGATCATCCATCATCTCGATCTGCGCCGTCCGATCTACAAGCAAACGGCGGCGTACGGTCACTTCGGCCGTCCGGACCTCGATCTGCCGTGGGAGCGCGTCGATCGCGTTGAAGCGCTCCGGGCGGCGACCGCGTTCGATGGGGAGCAACTACGTGTTCCGAACTTTGCAAGTTAAAATCGCGGCGTTCGCGCTGATGGCCTCGGTCTGCGCCGCGGCATTGGCGCCGGCGGGCGCAACGACGCTCGTTCCCTCGCAGACCTATAAGGCCGGAACGAAGATCAACACCGTGCTCGACGAGTCGTTCAACTCGGCGACGGCAAAATACGGCGACGAGTTCAAACTGAAGGTCACCGACCCGTCGCATCCCGCACTCGTCGGTGCCGAGATTCACGGCTACATTACCGACGTCGTGCAGCCGTCCGGCTCGACGCGAACGAAGGTCGGTTTCTTCTTAACGACGATCGTGCTGCCGAACGGCACGAAAAAACCGATCGTGGCTTACGTCGTGAGCAAACGCGTCACGCCGTTCAATCCGGCCGGCCAGAGCGCGGCCCGTCAGCAGATGATGTCGGCGGGGACGGTGCCCAACGGCTTTGTGACGCCGGGACCGATTGCATGGCAAGCGCGCATCGGCAGCGGCGGAAGCGTCAGCGTTTCGAACCGACCCTCAACGACGGTCGGCGGATACATTTACGCGCAGGCCGACAACGAGCCGATTATCGTTCCTAAGGGCCAGCCCGTCACCGTCGAGCTCCAGCAGAACCTCACGATTCCGTAGGGGAGAGTAACTGCTCCATCGTGCACTGGCGCGGCGCTTTGTCGGCGCGCCAGCGCAAGAGCCGCGTCGCGTGACGAAAACGGTGTCCGGTCACGTGATCGAAGGAGACCTCGACCACGATCTCCGGCCGCACCGGAAACCACGGTGCGTCTTGCTCGCGCCGCCAGCGGCTCGGACCGCCGGGCGCGTTGCCGGTGAATCCGGGCGGTTCGACGATCGGGCGCAGCAGCTCGCCGGCGCGCTTGCGCTCGGCGGCACTCATCGAGCCGACGAAACCGACGTGATGGAGTTTCCCGTCATCGTCGTATAGGCCGAGCAAGAGCGAGGCGATCGAACCGTCTTTTGCCGCGCGGAATCCGCCGACCACGCAATCGGCGGTGTAGCGCCGTTTGATTTTGACGACGGCATCGCGAGTGCCGAACGCATAGGGCACGTCGCGCTTGGCGATGATCCCGTCGAGACGGGCGAGACTTCCTCCGAGCCAGCGCTTTGCCAGCGCCGCATCGTCGGTTGCCGGTGAGAGCCGGATCGTGCGATTCTCGGCGAAGTTACGCTCGACGTACGCTTCGAGCCGTTCCCGCCGCGCGCGCAGCGGACGCTCGTAGAGCGCGTCGCCTCCGTCGACGAGCAAGTCGAAGAGCACGTAGGCCGCCGGGGTCTCGACGGCGAGTCTGCGCACGCGGCTTTCGGCGGGATGAATCCGCTGCAGCAGTGCGTCGAAATCGGATTCGGTTTCGCCCGCGATCAAGAGCTCGCCGTCGATGACGAACTTCTGCGAGCGCGCTTTTGCGAGGGCGGCGACGATCTCGGGGAAGTAGCGCGTGAGCGTCTCGCCCGATTTCGATTGCAGCTCGATCGCGGTGCCGTCGCGGAAGGCGAGGCAGCGAAAGCCGTCCCATTTCGGCTCGTACGACCACTCCGCGCCCTCGGGGATCTTCGGCGTCTGGCGTGTCTCCATCGGCTCGACCGGCGGCCGCAGGAGCAAGCCGTCAAACGCCATCGAGCACGAACCGCTTGCGATCGCTCAGCAGCGGCTTCCACAGATCGCCGATGCGCGCGACGCGCTCGGGAACGTTGAAGACCGTGAAATCTTCGATCTCGCAGCCGTTTTCGAGCTCCTCCCACGTGATCGGCGTCGAGACGGCCGCTTCTTCGTTTGCGCGCACGGAGTAGATCGACGCGAGAGTCTTGCCCCATGCGTTCTGGTTGTAGTCGACGAGCACGCGGTTATGCGGGCGTTTGGCGATGCGATACTCGGCGGTGAGCACGTCGGGATGCGCGCGCGCGATTTGATGGCCGATCTCTTTGGCGATCGCCCAAACCTCATGCTGCGTCGGGCCGCGGCGAATGCCGACGTAGATGTGAACGCCGCGGCTGCCGGTCGTCTTGACGAACGGCGTCATCCCCAGCCCGCGGAGCACCTCGGCGACGATCAACGCGCCTTCGCGGACGACGGCAAACGGCGTCTCGGCGGTGGGGTCCATGTCGAAGTGGATGTAGAGCGGCCGGTCCGGATCGTCGCAGAGCGAGTACCAGGGATTGAGGTCGATGCAGCCGAGGTTGATCAGCCAAAGCAGCGACGGCAGATCGTCGATGACCGCAAAGTCGATGACGTTGCCCGAGCGGTGCTCGATCGGGCAGGTGCGGATCCAGGGCGGCCGCGGCGACGGCGTGCGCTTCATGTAGAAGAAGTCGCCGGTAACGCCGTGCGGATAGCGCTTCATGACCATGGCGCGGTTGCGGATATGCGGCAGCAGCACGCCGGCGACGCTCGCGTAGTAGCGAAGAAGATCACCTTTGGTCAGCTTAAGCTTCGGAAAGTAGATCTTGCGCAGATTCGTCAGCGCGACCTGGCGTCCGTCGACCTCGACGGCCGCGTCGTCGACGTCCGCCGGAATCTCCACCGTTGCGCGACCGCGCTTCGTACGCTCCACCATGGCGGGAGTATACTTCCGGAGCTGCGGCTTCTCCGCTGAAGGCGTCACGTAGGCATCGGCTCGAAGGTCTGAGCTAGATGACGACCTCTCGATTCCTCAGTGCATCCATCGCCGCGGCCATTGCCGGATTGATCGCGATTACCGTTTATCTCGCGGTCGAGCGTTGCCTTGTGGAGCACGTTCGGCTCATACAATCCTTCCTGCAAGTCTTGCAATGGGACGCCTCGAACTTCTACGGGGTCGCTGCCTTCCGCGGCGGCTGGGGCATGGCGCTGCGGGGTCTCGGGGCCGACTTCGTCGTCTCGTTGGTCTGGGCAATCATCTTTACGATGTTATATGAGGCGTTGCCGCTCGTGCGCCGCTATCCGGCCATCATGGGCCTTTGCTATGGCATCGTTGTCATGGTCGTGATGATCTATGGCGTCGTACCGCTCGGCCACGCCGTCCGCGTCCCGTTGTCGACGCCGCACCTGATTAACATCCTCGTGGCGCATACGCTCTTTTTCGGCGTCCCCGTGGCCATGATGGTCGATAACTCGTTGGCAGGGCGCCACTTCGGCCGCTAGAAGGGGCTCCGCCGGACCTGTGGAACCCGGTCCGCCGGTCATTTCGACCACCCGGCACGTTCCGGATTAGCTCAGTTGGTAGAGCAGCTGACTGTTAATCAGCGGGTCGCTGGTTCGAGTCCAGCATCCGGAGCCATTAAACAAAGGCCCGTTTACGAAGCGGGCCTTTTGTCTTGGGTGCAGCCATGTGCAGCCTAAGTCAGCCAAGATTGGAACTCGGCCGGTCCAGCCAGAGCGCTATTAGATCGAATCCGATGGAACAGAAGCATTCGCCGATCGGCATCGGCGCCGGCACGTCGCCGTATACGCCGCTGCCGCTGTTGCCGGCGCTCTCTACAGGCACGACGATTTCGTTCGAGCTGGTTAAGCCGTAGACCGACTAAAAGCCGTAGTTGACCCACTCCACGGCGCCACCGCGCGGCCCGTTCAACCCATTGGCGGTACCAATCGTCTGAACGAGTGCGCCGCTTGGGTATTGGAGCACTCTGACTTGCTCAAGGAGCCCATCGGCAACGAAGGCAAGGTTATTGTTTGCATTGATCGAGATGGAATCCGGGAACATGAAGCCCGAGCCAAGCGTTCCGGATATGCTGGTATACGGCGGGTCGATGACGTCGATGGCCGCCGCACCGTGAGTGTTGCAAATCAAGAGCCTTCCGGCGTTGTCGAGCGCTATCCCGGTCACATGTCCCAGGAAGGTCATCGGCAACGGCGTTGCGTTACATCCGGCCAGGCCCCCGACGTACTCGACGAGGTGCCCGACGTCGAGACTGTCGTTGTAGTCGACGAATACGTTTCCGTTAGGAGCGACGGCGACGCCCATGAGATTTACGTTGCCATGGGGGTAGCACGTGGCAATAATCGTGTTTGTGTCCCGCTGGTACTGCTGAACGAAGTTCGCCTCGTAGTTCGTGTTGTATCCTCCCGTAACGAACACGTAATGTACGTTCCCCAGCAGCTGGGTCGACACAGATGTGACGAATGTCAAACCGTTCGAATAGGAGAAGATCGGTGAAGGATCGTTGGGGCGATACTCGTTTACACTTGCGGTGGTCGCGTTAACGAAGTTGGGGACGTACAAATATTTCTGATCGCTCCAGAGGCCCATGGGGTATCCGCTGGTGTTGAAAGATCCGTTAGCAGTCCAGGTACCGTTCTTGAAGAGCTTGGTCGGACAAGAGGTGCTGCACACACCGTTGTTCACGGTCACGACGTCGTTAATGAAGAGGCTCTGCTCCCAGCTCGCTGTTGCCAGCGGTGCCGGCGTTGGCCCGGGCGCGTCCGGCCCGACACGTACGGGCGAGCGAGGCAACGTCGAGCTACCTATCTCAGACTGCGCGTTCGTGCACGCAGCGATCAGCATGGCCCCGATCGTCGCGGTCAGAAGTGTCCGATGAAATCGCATGAGCCACTCCCGATAGAAGCTAGCGTCGGGGCCTAAATGGCGCCTGTTTGCTTAACAGCTAAAGCTACCTCACAATAGTCAAGAAATAATAAAGACTTCGCCTCTGGCAGCGGCGAGCGCCGGCAGCACTGACGCCGCCGGAAATAGGTGGAGATACGGGTACCAGCGCGCGAACGGCACGTTGAAGCTTTGTGGGCTTCCCGAATAGCTCAACGTTCGGGAACGCTTTCGCTCACGATTGACAATGGGCAGGTTCGTCGCGCCAGGTGCGCCGATCTGCGGTTGCGATCCGTCGCAGCTCGCGAGGAATGCACCCGCGACGATCATGGTTAGAGCGAAGCGATTGAGTGCGAACCTTCTCATGGGCCGTGCCTCCTAGCTCCCGGAACGGATCAGCGCCCTAAGATGTTCGACGCGACTGGTTGGTTGCCCTAAGGCCCCTAAGGCGTCAGCGCTGCCGGTGGCGTCCGAAAAAGCGGGTACTTTACGGGCTTTTGCACCGTCGGCGACTACGCACGGCTACGCTCTAAGGCTTTAGGAGTCCCTGCTCTATACAGTTTGAGGCTACGGGCGCGCACGTTGAAACACTTCTGGTCGCGCGGCGCTTCCACGTCGCTCACTTCCGGGTTTGGTTCGCGCGCGCCGGTGTTGCCGCGGCAGAGCATTTGGAGCAGCATTGTTGCCTGCCCCGAGTTCGATTGGCCAACGCAAACGGCCGCGGCGGATCAAAAACCGTAGTTGAACCAATCTACGACGCCGACGGGATTATGTAGGCCAGCAGAAGCACCGATTGTATGTAGCGGCGCGCCGCTGGGATAGCTGAGGACGTGAACGCCTAAGCCGTCGGTCACGTAGGCGAGTTGGTTAGTTGCATTTATCGTAACATAAAATGGAGCATCGAAGCCGGAGCCGAGCGTCCCTGATATGCTCGTATACGGCGGATTGATGATGTCGCAGGTGCTTACACCGTCGCAAAGGACCAGCCTACCGGCATGATCTAGAACCATATCTGCTCCCTCTGTCGGTAGCGTGATCAGCGGAGTTTGAGCGCATCCGCCCAGGCCCCCAACGTACTCGACAATGTGCGTAGAGCTGTCGGAGCCGTAGTACGAAACAAATACGTTGCCGTTGGGGTCGACCGCAACGCCAGCAACTCCAAACTGCCCCTGGCCGTTAGGCGTGCACGTCGCTATGACCGTATTCGTGTCACGACGAAACTGCCGAACGTAGCCGTTACCGAAGCCGGTACTGCCAACGACGACGAACACGTAGTGAACCCCGCCAAGGTCCTGAGTCGAAACATTAATCGCGTTGCCCGAGAGGCCGTTCGTATAGGTAAAAATTGGAGTCGTATCGTCGGGGCGATACTCCTCTACGTTCGCGCCATTGTTGATACTGTTCGGTACGTAGAGATATTTCTGATCACTCCAGATGCCGTACGGACTGGCCACACCATTGGTGAACGATCCATTGGCTGCCCACGTTCCGCGCGCAAAGAGCTTGACGGCGGGGACACCGGTGTCGACCACAAAGATGCTGTCCTCCCAACTTGCCGTCGCTATGGGCGCGGGCGTCGGCCCGATGGCGGCCGGCACGCTTTTTGACGGCGAACTCGGCAGCGCCGGGTTTCCGCGTTGTAGTTGCGCGCTCGAGCATCCGGCAAATGCTGCGGCGATAACCAGGCTGGCTAGCAGATGAAATCGCACAGCTAATCTCCTTCTGAATCGGTCGCTACGCAGTCGTGGGGCTCAAAAGCGTCCACGCGCCTAGCCGTTAGGCTAACTCTACAGTGAAACCTTCAAGGAATCGTAAAGATCTGAGCTGGAACGACACGCGTTCTGTATAACCTCAGCACGGGAAGGATCAGTTCGCTTGCCAGCAAGTACAAATGTCGCTTACGCTACGTACCGTATCATGGCTGGACCGATGGCGACCTTACGGTTACTGAGGCACTCGCGATTTTGCAAAGCGGCATGGCACTTATGCCAATCTACCCCTATCCAGGCTCTGGTTGGAAACAAGATGGCGGCTCTGACGTGAGGTGGTCTTTAGCATAAGGAGGAACTGTGAGCAGGTGTCATTTTAGAACTTGTTCGCATACAGAGGTGGCGCCGGTTTTTTGGACACGAAATCGGCACCCGTTATGTGATGACTCCGCCAGTTACGCCGCCTTTTTGGTCGGCCTGACTGAAGTATACCGCGTCCGGCGTTTGGCCGCCGAGCGACGAATGCGGTCGGTTTGCGTTATAGAATCGATCGTAGCGGCCGATGAAGTGCTTACCCTCGCTCGCAGAGTCGTAAGCACGCAAATAGACCTCTTCGTACTTAATCGAGCGCCAGAAGCGTTCGACGAAGACGTTGTCGCGCCAGGCGCCCCGGCCGTCCATGCTGATCGCGATCTCGTAGTCTTGAGCATGCCGACGAAATCCTTGTCGGTGAATTGGCATCCTTGATCGGTGTTGAAGATTTCAGGACAGCCGTACTTTGCGATCGCCTCCTCGACGGCATCGATGCAGAAATCCGTCGTCAAGCTGTTGGAGAGCCGCCAAGCCAGAACCCGTCGCGTTGCCCAGTCGAGTACCGCGAACAAATACAAGAAACCGCGGCGCATCGGAATGTACGAGATATCCGCTGCCCAGACGTGATTCGGGCGTTCGATGACGAGGTTTCTAAGAAGGTAGGGGAAGACGGGGTGCTCCGGATTGGTCTTGGTGCCTTTCTTCTTGCGATAGAGCGCTTCAATGCCCATCAGGCGCATCAGCCGCGCGATATGCCGGCGGCCGACACGATAGCCCCTGAGCCGCAGGAAGTCGCGCAGCATTCTTGCGCCGGCGAACGGGTAGTCGGTGTGCAGCCGATCGATCTCACGCATGAGTTCGAGATCCGCTGCCCGAGACCGGTACGGCTCCGTAGTAAAGACCGCTGCGAGAGAGGTCCAGCAGCTCCGCTTGATGCGAGAGCGGCAAAGCGTGGTCGCGATCGATCATCGCTTTGCGCTCGACCCGTCGATACGTCCGAGCGCGTGTTCTAAAAAATCGTTCTCCAGCGCTAACTGGCCGATCTTGGCGTGAAGCTCTTTGATATCGGGGCCGTTCTGCTTTGGTCCGTCGCCATCGAAGGCTTCATCGGCTCGCTCGAGCAGTTGGGTTTTCCACTGCACGATCGAATTCGGATGGACGTCGAAGCGCTTGGCGAGCTCGGCGACGGTCTGATCGCCCTTGATCGCGGCGATCGCCACCTTAGCCTTGAAGGCCGGCGTGTGGTTGCGGCGAGAACGTTTCAAGATGACTGCTCCTTTTCACGGATCTTTTCGACCCAGAGGGAGCGAAATCATCACATATCAGGCTGTCCGACTAACCGAGGCCACCTCTTACTCCAGCGGCGTCAAGCCGCCGAGAGACGAGTGCGGCCGGACCTCGTTATAGTCCTTTCTCCAACTGCGGCAAGCGCCCGCGCCTCGTTTAGATCGTCGTGAAACGTGGGCATTGAGCAGCTCGTCTCGGATCGGGCCGTTTAGCGATTCGATCTTGGCGTTTTGCGTTGGTTTGCCGGGTTGATCGTGTCCCAGGGCGTGGTGTATGAAGGGGCCGCCCTCATAGGATAGAGAGCGGCCATCGTGGCTTTCGGCGAAGGTTGTTTTTGCAAAGAAACTACCGACGAAAGGAACCCACAATGGCCAAGACCAGTATCGCACTTACGGAGCTCGCTGAAAAGGGCCCCGACGTCGATCTCGTGCGCGACATGCTTCATCTCGCCGCCCAGAAACTCATGGAGATGGACGTGGAGGCCCTCTGCGGCGCCGCCTATGGCGAGCGAGCCGCTCCTCGCGAGAACTGCCGCAACGGGTATCGCGACCGGCTCTGGGAAACGCGCACCGGCGCAGTCGATCTGCGCATCCCTAAGCTGCGCAAGGGCAGCTATTTCCCTGGCTTCCTGGAGCCTCGTCGCACGGCCGAGAAAGCGCTGACGGCGGTGATCCAGGAAGCGTATATTCAGGGCATCTCAACCCGCTCGGTTGACGAACTGGTGAAGGCACTGGGGATGACGGGGATCTCCAAGAGCCAGTCTCGCGCTTGTGCAGCGAGATCGACGAGCGCGTGCAAGCGTTTCTCAATCGGCCGATCGAGGGCGACTGGCCGTATCTGTGGATCGACGCGACGTACGTGAAAGTGCGCGCGTCGGGCCGCATCGTTTCGGTCGCCGTAATACTGGCCGTTGGCGTCAATACCGACGGTACGCGCGAGCTTTTAGGCTTGGCGACGGGTCCCAGCGAAGCCGAGCCGTTCTGGACGCGAGTTTCTCAGAAGCCTGAGACGGCGCGGACTGCGTGGCGTCAAGTTCGTGATCTCCGATTCGCCACATCGGTCTCAAAGCCGCGATCGCCAAAGTCTTCAAGGCGACGTGGCAGCGCTGCCGCGTGCACTTCATGCGCAACGCGCTAGCCCACGCCGGCAAAGGGCAGCGAGAAATGGTTCGTGCGCTGATCAATACGGTGTTCGCTCAAGAAACGGCCGAGGCGGCGCACCAACAATGGCGCACCGTCGCCGATCAACTCCGCGAGAAGTTTCCCAAGCTCTCAGCGATGTTGGACGATTCCGAAGAAGACGTTCTCGCCTTCATGGCCTTTCCCAAAGCCCACCGCAAACAACTCGCTTCAACCAACCCGCTCGAGCGCATCAACGCCGAGATCAAACGCCGGACTGACGTCGTCGGCATCTTTCCCAACGAGGCCGCGATCGTACGACTCGTCGGTGCGCTGCTGCTGGAACAGAACGATGAATGGCAGTTGCAGCGGCGGTACATGCAGCTCGAAGGAATGAACGCCGTAAGCGACAATCAGATCGCCAGGCTTTCGGCCGTTATCAGCTGATCGCCCACTTCGTCGGGGTCGCAGTTCATACACCACGCGCCGGGACGTAATCGCCGGGTTCGATGAAGTGTAGATGGACTTTCTGCTCTGCACCCCATTGCAGCATCGCGCGACTCGTAAACTCTGGGCCGTGATACATACAAGACGGGGCGCTGCCCCCATGGCGAACGGAGGTGTATCTGACTCATCTCCGCTGGAGGCAACGACCCTATGGCAAAGTTCCGTGCTGCTCCAACGACGCCCGCCTGGCTCGCAATCGACGTCGCCAAAAACCGACACGTGGCGCTGCTGGAGGACGAGGCCGGCATTCGCCGGCGTTTGACAGTTCCAAACACGCAAGAAGGTTTCGACGAGTTGGCAGGGATTCTGGCGCCGCATCTTCCCTGCGAGGTCGCGCTGGAACCAACCGGAGACTATCACCGACCCCTGGCGAACTTCTTGCTCCGGCGAGGCCACCGCGTTCATTTCGTATCGTCGATCGCTACAAATCGGACGAGAGAAGCGCTGTTCAACTCGTGGGATAAAAACGATCCGAAGGATGCGCAGGTGATTCTGCATTTGCTCAAGAGCGGTACAACGCAGGTGTTCGCCGATCCACTGCAACGTGGCAACCAAGATCTTCAGGAACTGCTCGGTACCTATCGGCAGATCACCGACCGAAAGACGCGAGCCTACCATTCGCTGATGACGCACTATTTGCCGCTGTACTTCCCGGAAGCAGAGCCCTTCCTGAGCAATCCGCGCGGCGAGTGGTTCTTGGAGGTCATGCGCATAGCGCCATGCCCTTCCACGGTCCTTCAATATACCAAAAGGACATTCGTCAAAAGGTTTACTGCAGCGGGAGGGCATTTTACATCTCGGCAAAGTCTCGTCGCCAGCTACTACGAAATTGCCAAGGAAAGCGTGGGAATTCCAGTGGCGGCGGATTCGCAGGCCGCCCAGATGTTCCAACTCGCGATTGAGCAGTACATCGGCCTCATGAAGCTTCGACGGCAGCTTCAGGAGCTCATTGACGCACAACTCGAGAACAACATCGATTATCAGCGCCTGCGCTCTATCCCTGGAATCGGCCCTATTGTTGCTCTAACGGTTCTCGCTGAAGGCGGAGATTTACGCCGCTTCAGCCACCATCGCAAATTTCTTAACTACTGTGGCCTTTCTTTGTCGACGATGCAATCCGGAACGTCACGCGGCCGACCGCAGCTCTCCAAACGCGGCAATGCTCGACTGCGATGGGCCTTCTGGATGGCAGCCAATGCTGCCATCAATCAGCGCCGAAACTCGTTTCGGAAAAAGTACGACGACTACGTTCGTCGCGATCCACTGGATGCCGATCTCAAAAGAAGAGCGTATGTCGCCGTAGCAGCGAAGATTGCGCGCGTCGCTTACGGCTTGATCAAATCTGGAAAAGAGTACCGCCACTATTTCGAAGCGGCGGTGCACGACGGGAGAATCCCTTCGCTGGGCCGTTGAGGCGACTACGACCTCGTAGATAATGCTCGGATCTCCCGATCGGCAGCAAACTCCGTTTTGAGCTCGGTGAAGGCTCGTTTCCGAGACCTTGTGTCATCATGGTTGGAGCTATTGCGTCGTCGAGGGGCATCTCGGCAAGGGTGTGCAAGCTCGGCTTTGCTGTCGACGGGCATCGTTATGCCTACTAGTGGGGTTGACTTTCGTACTTAGCTCGTTGTCAAAACGCACGGCGGCCGGCAAGCCGCGTTCGAACGCGATCTCCTCGAAGCAACGCGTCACATCATGAGAACCAAACGAGAACGCCGGCTCCAAAGCGAGGCATTCGCTCGTGAAGTCGTCAACGATGTTCATCGTACGGTAGGCCCGGCCGTTCCCAAGACTGTCGTGCATGAAGTCGATCGACCACCGTTCGTTGGGGCGACTAACGGTCGAAATCGCGTTTCCGCGGACGTAGTTGACCTTGCGCTTCTTTCGAGGCCGTACTTGAAGCCCAAGAGCCTTATAAAGCCTTCGAAATCGGTACTCCCCGGTGCCAGGTATTTCACGGCGCGCAAGGATCAACAGCCGGCGCCAGCCGAACCGCGGCCGCTGCTGCGCATGTTTGCCGATGCATTCCTTCAGCCGCGTGTCTGCGCGCTTTTCAGCCTTTTTCTTGTTGAACAGCGATCGGTAGGGCTGCGCAACGATAGCGCAAGCCCGGAACGTGGACAGGCCCTTGGTGTGCAACGCTACGACCGCTTCTTTGCGCTGCTCGGGCCCCAGCCGTTTTTTGAGATCAGCTCCCTGACGGCGTCGATCTCGAGGGCTTGGCGGGTGATGATTCGCCGCATCTGCGTGTTCTCGGCCTCGAGCTGTTTCATGCGCACCAGATCGCTGGTTTGCATCCCGGCGTACTTATCGCGCCACAGGCGGATCGTATTGGCATGAATTCCGTGCCGGCGACCAAGCTCCGTCGCGGTCGTGCCGGCGTCGAGCTCTTTGAGGATCGCGACGATCTGCGCTTCGGTGAAGCGAGTCTTTTTCACGTGAGTCTCCTTAGGGCCAGAGGCCCGGAACTCACAGTTTCAACTTGAGCCGTTTTCTCACCTCACGTCAGTCCTCGCATTTGTAATTTCACCGAGGGACGTGCAGAGTTTTGAGAACGCAGAAGCCGAGGCTCGATACATGTCATCTCTTAGCGCGGAGCGCTACGCAGCGTTCATGATCAAGGTCGCGGTTTTGCCACTGAAGGAAGACAATCAACGGCGCGCCGCTTTCTATCGGCAACATGGTGTTGCGGTAGCATCGGACTTCTCGTTCAAACGGCCGCTCATGCTTGATTGGGCGGGCGCCACTGAGCCAACAACCATACAGAGTGCTCTGACTTTCGCCGGTGACGAGTAGGAGCGAATCCAATCGAACGCCGCGGCGAGGTTTGCAAGGTTACAAGCACCGGACGCGAACAGATACTGCGCTACTACTAGGAGCTTAAGCCGACTACGGGGTCGGCGGAAGGATTAAAGGCATGGCTAAGAGTCTTGTAGGCGTGCTGCTGGTTTTGATTGGGCTTGGTTTGACCGATTGCGGTTCGAATGCGGGCCCGCCGACGACAAGTATGAATGTGGGACGGCCGAACGTGGGGATCAGAAGTCCCTTGCGGGACACCATCGCGTGACGCCATCGACCGATGGAGCCAGTCCGAGAGCAGGGTTAATCGATGTCGGAGGGGTTCTCTACGGAACGACGTCTTCTGGAGGCAGCCACAACCTGGGCAGCGTGTTCTCCATTACGACGACGGGCGTAGAGAACATAGTCTACAGCTTCCAAGGAACACCGGACGGCGCGGGACCCCCTGCAGGTCTCGTGCAACGCGGCAACGCGCTGTGGGGCACTACCTCAGGAGGCGGCACTCAGAATCTTGGAACCGTTTTTCGGGTTACGACCTCCGGTGTCGAAACGGTGAAGCACAGTTTTCAGGGTGCCCCGTCCGACGGCCAGTGGCCAAACAACGGCAGTCTGGTCGTGCAAAACGGGACGTTCTACGGTGTCACCTCGTTCGGAGGATCGATGAACTATGGGGCGGTTTTTCAGATGCCCGCCGGCGGTCCCGAGAGCTTGCTCTGGAGTTTTCAAGACTTTCCCGATGCCTACGGGCCGGCGAGTGGCTTGACCAAAGACAATGGTACGCTGTACGGAACGACGGAAAACGGCGGTACCTCTGACTGCGGAACGATATTCTCTCTGACCCCGTCCGGGATAGAGACGGTTCTCTACAGTTTCCCCGGCGGAGGCTATGGCGATAACCCCACCGGAACAATGATTAAGCATGGTCAGTGGCTCTACGGGACGGCATTTGGGGACAACTGCAGCCTCTACGGCAGTATTTTCAGGATCAGCACGACCGGAACGTTTCAGCTACTGCATCCTTTCGCCGGCGGATGGGATGGTAATTATCCTGGTGGGGGCCTAGCTGATGTCGGAAATACGTTCTACGGCACAACTGTAAGGGGTGGCACGCACGATGACGGAGTATTCTTCTCTATCACGCCGACCGGCACGTATCACGTGCTCTATAATTTCGGCGGCCCAGACGGCGCCAACCCCACGGGGACGCTGCTAAATGTCGGCGGCGTACTCTACGGTACTACGGTAAATGGGGGCGCCAACGGTCACGGCACGGTATTTAGCATGACGACCGCCGGGACCGAGAACTGGCTCCATAGCTTCTAAAATCGGGCCGCTGACCTCGAAACCCGTCGCGCTTGACGGTCGGGACTTTGCGCTACGCGTCAGGCCCGACGAGACGCTCACTTGCGCCTATTGAACACCTGAGAGCGCAAACGCGAGTCTGTCGCATCTACACGGCGACGACGTCTCGGGCCGACGTCTCCGCCAGGTGCTTCAGCGCCGTCGTGCAGCTACTACGCGGGCGTCGTGGATCCCATCGCTGTGACGGTCGATCGCTCGGGGAATGTCTATGCCGCCGACTATAATTACGGTGGGTACGGATACGTGTATAGCTATTCCCAGTGCAGCCAGAGCATCAAGAGTCAGTACATAGTGGGCGGCGCACCCCAGGGCGTCGCCGTCGACACAAACGGTGACCTGTACGTTTCGTACAATAGCCACGTGACAGGCGCCGGCGCATTAAAGAATTTCCAGCGGGTTCGACAACGCCGATATTCCTGGGGGCGGCGTTTCATTTTGCCGGGGGCCTTATCTTTGACGGGAGTGGTAATGCTTCTGGTTTGCGATCAAGGCAGGCCAGGGGGCAAGAGCACGCTTGACCTTATCAAGCCTCCATTTAACCGCGTTAATAGGCGCTACAAGGGCTTCGAAGATTGCTATCGCCCTTCGCTTTCCAAAGACGGCAAATTGTTGTTTGTGGCCGATTTAAGCACCGTCGACGTCCTCGATTATCCTTCTGGCGATCTAGTCTCGACTCTAGGAAGCAGCTACGGCATCACTGACCCAGCTGGTGCGGCAGCTTCACCTGGGCTTGTGCCCTGATTGGGAGCTGCGACGTAGAAAACGGTGTTACGTTGGTTGTTAACCAGGGGCGCGGGGTTTTCGATTCGTTGAACTGTTGTGCAGCCATTGTGCAGCCAATAGGTGAGAAATCGTGGAAACATGAGAGCCAGAGAAGGCGAGTCTGTCGAGAAACCGCATGGAACCGTGACGTTGTAAAGTCCTGTTAATCAGCGGGTCGCTGGTTCGAGTCCAGCATCCGGAGTGTTTGAAAACCCCTGCAAAATAAGGCTCCTTTGCAGGGGTTTGTCTTTTGTGCCGTCGCGATTTGGGTGCAGCCATGTGCAGCCTAAGTCCGCACTGCCCCGCCGAGTCGGCGCTTTGCCTTTAAGCGCATCGTCGCGATTTCGGAGAACGCCAGGGGAGATGAGAATCCTTGCCTCACTTGCTGCGGTTCCACAGGCGTCGACTTACCGGGAATCCGGGGTTCTACATGGTTCCCACCGGGCGCCATCCGTCGAGCCCGTACAGGAAGCTTACGTGATTTAGAAGCTTCGCGCGCGCACGCGCGCGAGAACTGCATCGAACGCGAGGCCAGCGACTCAATGGCAGCAAATGCGGATCTAAAGTTCTATTCTTCATGCCCCGCAATTCTTTAGTGAATCGTGAGCCCGCTCGGACCGTCGAGACCTGTATTCGTTCCCGCGATTACCCTGATGGGCGCTACGTTGCCGGTCGCGCCGGAGGCATAGACGGCTATGAAGTTGCAGCCCGAACAGGAGCGCACTTCGCCGGCACCGTTGGAAGCGTAGATGTTGCGTGAACTGTCGACGGCGACGCCGTGGAGATCTGTTAGTTCAATCTTGCGACCCTTGATGCGTTGGATGGGGGCGACATTTCCGGTTGCGCCGGAGGCATAAACGGTGATACTGCTCTCGCCGCCGCCGTTGTTAGCTGCGTAGACGTTGAAACTGGAGTCAACCGTCACGCCGAAGGGAAGGTTCAGTTTGGTGAGACCGCCTTTGATCTTGCGCGCTGGCCTTTTGTTGCCGGTAGTGCCTGCGGCATAGACGTTGATGAAATTGGCGACGTCGACATCGTAGATGTTTGCGCCGCCGTCCAACGTAAGATCGACGGGGTCGGTCAGCCCCGTTTTTGAACCTTCGATTACTTCAGCCGGGCTGACGTTGCCGTTTGAACCGGCGGCAAAGACCAGGATGCTGGGGTTGCCACTCGGACCGTTTAAGCTCTGAACGTAAATGTTCCCGTTGCTAGGATCGATGCCGATGCCCTCGGGGTCGAGCAGCTTAGTATTCGAGCCCATGATGGTCGCGGTTGGCATGACGTTGCCGTTAGCACCGGCGGCATAGATCGTGACGGAGTTGTAGTCAAAATTTGTCACGTAGATGTTGCCGCTTGCATCCAACGCGACGCCGTATGGGAGGTCGATTCCGGTCTGAGGACCGGCGATGACTGCTATGGGTGCTACGTTACCGGTAACGCCGACTGGGTAGACGGTAATCGATTGCCCCGCCCAGTTGGTGACGTACAGGCACGGACATGAAGACGTCGTGTGTTTCGCTCGGACCTGGTTTTGCTGACCGACGATGGCCGGCTGCGTACCATCCTGCGCGCAGCCCGTAATCAAAAACAGCGCGAGCGTCGAGACAGCCGCGTACGTCATGTGTAAAAAGCGCACGATCGCGATCCCTTTCTGCAGTTGCAAAGCACCGCAAGCTAGGCCGCCCCGGTTCGACGCAGAAGCGACGGTTCCCGTTCGCGCCGAGCCCAGCGCCCGAGCGTAACGAGCAACGCGCCGAAGACGACGGCGCCGCCGAGGATCCACATCAGCGCGGCGGCGTTTCCTTGATCAGCGAGCGCGGCTTTCAGTGAACCGGCCGCGACCGCGTAGTGCGGATAGAGCGGCCGGGGCGCGGTCACCAACACCATGCCCAGGAGCGCACCCTGTGGCGGCGCGACGGCGAGATAAAGCAGCCGTGCGGCTGGAATCAAAATAAAGGATGCCGTAAGTAAGGTAAGTGAGAATTAGCCCTGCGCCTAGATGATTCGCTTAACCAACTGACCCTATCTGCCTCCTGATCCGCCGTGACGTCTGCCATATCCAGACACTGTGGGGGCGTCTACTGGATTTAGAGAAGGACCATAACGATGCCCCGCTACGTCGTGCTCAGGTGCAGCCATTGTGCAGCCAATAGGTGAGAAATCACGGAAACATAAGAGCCAGAGAAGGCGAGTTATCGAGAAACCGCATGGAACCAAGACGTTGCGAAAGTTCTGTTAATCAGCGGGTCGCTGGTTCGAGTCCAGCATCCGGAGATTGTAAAAGCCCCCGCAAAATAAGGCTCCTTTGCGGGGGTTGCTCTTTTGTGCTCTCCTGCCGAGTGCGCGCCGTAGAGCGACCGTAGAGCAACCGTCCTCATTTTGCGACCGTGCGCTCGGAGAGCCATTTGCCGACCGAATCGACGGCTGCGCGACGGCGCTCCTCGCTGGGCTTGCTGTGTGCCGGAGCGTCGTCTGCGTTCGCGTGACCGGCAAGAACGTGCATCACATCCATCGGCACTCCCGAGGCGACGAGATTCTCGATGGCCGTGTGACGCAGGTCGTAGAGGCCGGCCAAATCCCGGCCTGGTCGTGCGCGCAAAGCCGCAGGCTTTCTCGGCGATCGACGTAGCAATCGTGAGTCGGCTCTTGCAACCATTTAATGGCTATTACGAGCTGGACGTTCGGATCGTCACTCGAGCGCAGCTAGCCACTGCCGATCCATCGCAGACAGAATAACACTTTTCAGTAGCGGACGGTATCTGCCGGATTCCCCGAGCGCTGATTCGACTCCCGGCCCGGCCCCACACGGTCGGGATTTGCTTCCTCGGTTCCCCCCAGCGCGGGGCAAGGCGCGCCCCGCGTAGATTTTGAACTATCAGGGATGGCACGGGCGGCTCCAATTCCGACGGGGACGGTAACGCTGCTCTTTACCGACATCGAGGGAAGCACGCGGCGTTGGGAAGAGCGACGCGACGCGATGGCGCCAGCGTTGCGCCGCCACGACGAACTGCTGCGCGCCGCGATCGAAAGGCACGGCGGTCACGTGTTCAAGACGGTCGGTGATGCGTGTTGCGCGGCGTTCTGGCGTGCGACGGATGCAGTTGCCGCGGCAATCGATGCGCAGCGTGAACTCTCAGACGAGGATTGGAGCGCAATCGGTGGCCTACAGGTTCGCATGGCCCTGCACAGCGGCGCGACCGACGAGCGCGACGGCGACTACTTTGGGCCGGTCGTGAACCGTGTGGCACGGCTGTTAGCGACGGCGCACGGCGGCCAAGTCCTCTTCTCCGGCGCAACCGCGTTGCTGTTGCGCGGTCTAATGCCCGAACGCGTCGGAGTTGTGCGATTTGGGCGAGCACAGGCTTGCGGATCTCGCCCAACCGGAGCGCGTTTGGCAACTCGTCGCTCCGGGCCTAGCCCAAACGTTTCCACCGCTGCGGTCGCTCCAATCGATGCCGAACAACCTGCCGCGTCAGCTTACGTCGCTCATTGGGCGTGACGAGGTGCTGGCCGAGGTCGAGCGGCTGATACGTGAGCACGCCTTGGTGACGCTCGTCGGCACCGGCGGCGTGGGTAAGACGCGCGTCGCACTCCAAGTCGGTGCGGATTTGCTCGATCGTTCGGGCGATGGCGTGTGGTTCGTCGAGCTGGCATCGACGAACGATGCGAGTCTGGTCGCCGAGCACGATCGCGACGGCGCTGGGTTTGCACGAGCAGCCGGGACGTCCCGTGCTCGAGACCCTCCTGCGCTATCTGGAGAGCAAGAATCTGCTGCTACTTCTCGACAACTGCGAGCACGTGATCGACGAGGTCGCAAAGATCGCGAATACGATCTTGCGCGGCGCTCCCGGCGTGCGGTTAATGGCGACCAGCCGTGAGCCGCTGCGCATCGGCGGCGAGCACGTTTATCACATGCCGTCGCTGGCTTTTCCGGCGCAAAGCGATGGGCTCACGGCGGAAGACGCTCTGCGCTATGGGGCCGTCGCGCTCTTTGCGCAGCGCGCCGCTGCATCCGACGCGAAGTTCGAGTTGAAGCGATGAAAGCGCACCAACCGTTGCGGAGATCTGCCGGCGCCTCGACGGCATCGCGCTGGCGATCGAACTGGCGGCGGCTCGAATAAAGGTGTTGGCGCCGCGACAACTGGCTCGGAAACTCGACGAGCGTTTTCGCGTGCTGACCGGCGGGCAGCCGCACGGCGGTGCCGCGTCAGCAGACGATGCGCGCGCTGATAGACTGGAGCTACGATCTGCTCTCACCGAACGAGCAGAGGCTGTTCCGGCGGCTGGCGATCTTCGTCGGAGGGTGGACGCTCGAAACGGCCGGCGCCGTTAGCGCCGACGAGCCAAGCCGCAGAAGACGCAATCGAGTCGTGGGAAGATCCTCGACCTGCTCTCGTCGCTCGTCGACAAGTCGTTGGTGCATGCGGAAGAAACGGAAGGCGGAATGCGCTATCGGCTCCTCGAGTCGATGCGGCAGTATGGGCGCGAACGCCTCGCCGAGGCGGGAGAGGATGCCGCCGTCGCGCGGCTGCACGCGGCTGCAATTCTCGCGCTCGGCGAAGAACTCTATAGCATTTTTGAAACGACGCCCGAGCGCGCGTGGCTTGCTCGCGCCGAGCCGGAGCTGGAGAACTTCCGAGCGGCGCTCACCTGGGCGCTTCGGAGCGCAGGGCGACGTGCTGCTCGGCCGACGGCTGGCGGCGGCGCTCCGGCCGGTGTGGACGCGCTTCGCTGCGGCGGAAGGACAGCGGTGGATTCGGGCCGCGCGTGATCTCTCCGCCGACCGCGATGCCGGCCTCGGTCGAGGCCGCACTCGATCTGTGCCGAAGCGGCGATCGCTACGCACTCGCTCAACGGAAGACGGCTCGCGAGCGAGCAGAACGCGCCCTGGCGCTCTACAGCGAGCTTGACGATCCCCTGCGCGTTGCGCAGGCCCGACACCTCCTCGGCCGCGCGCTCGTCGATCTCGGCGACATCGAAGAAGGCGAGAACATGCTGGCCTCGGCGCTGAAGGAGGCGCGAGCAGTTGGAGTGCGCAGCGTTATCGCAGATATCTTGCAAAGCATTGCGGTCGCACGCAACCACGCCGGCGACCTGGCTGGAGCGCGGCCGCTCTTTGCCGAGGCATTGGCGATGTTCCGCTCCGTTGGCGCAGAGCGCGTATGCTCGCACATTGCGGGAAATCTAGCCGAAGCCGAGTTTCACGAGGGCAATGCCGTCGAGGCCCTTCGACTGGAGAACGAGGCACTCGCAACCTATCGCACCTTCAATCATAAACTCGGCGCAGCGATTTCGCTGTGCAACACTTGCGGCATACCTGATCTGCGCTCGAACGCTACGACGACGCTCGCGTTTCCGCCCGAGATGGGCTCGCAGCCGCACGCGACACGCAATGGGAGGCCGGCGTATTATGGGGTCTGCAGCATCTCGCAGCGACCGCCGCGCTACGCCGGGCCGACGATGAGGAGCGCGTGCGCGGCGATCGGCTCGGCGCTGCGCGGCTTCTAGGCTACGTCGATGCGCGTTTGGATGGAATCGAAGCGTTGCGGCAGCACACCGAACGGCAAGAGCGCGATAAGATGCTCCCTGCACTGCGCGACGCGCTCGGCGACGACCAGCTTGCAAAGCTCATGGCTGAAGGCGCTGCCTGGAACGAAGATCAAGCCGTAGCGGCAGCCCTCGCCTTCTAAGCACTTTCCGGGCGCCGGAACTCGTACTGGCCGCTCAAAGCGCTACGGAGTCACGGAATAAAACAGTCCTTGCCCGTAACGGCCGCCTCCAAGCGTCACTCCATAAATACTTCCACCCATTGACGTCAAGCCGACAGGGGCAGCGCCGCCGTTCCCGCCGGGAAATTTGCGAAGTGTCATCACACCGCCGCTCGGCACGTATTGATACACCGTACCGTGGCCGCTGCAGCCCGGACCCGATCCGCCGACGGTGGTGCCATACAGCGTGCCGTTGAACTCGATGAGTCCGGCGTATGGCTCGCAGCCCTTTGCGGGCGTACCGGGAAAACTATAGAGCACGCTCTCCGTGCCGTCGAGAGTGCTCTCGAAGATCGTACCGACGCCTTTTCTGCCGCCCATAATCGTCGTCCCGACCAGCGTGCCGTCAACGTCGACCAACGCGCCGAAATATGGCGCGTTGCCGTCGTTGCCTCTTCCAAAGTTATGCAGCACCTTCACTTTGCCGGCGGTGGTAACGCGAAAAATTGTTCCGCCGCCGAACTTGCCTCCGGTAAGGGTTGTACCGTACAGGTCGCCGTTGACGACGATCAGCGTTGAAAGCGGCTCTTGGCCGTCGGAACCGTTAAACGAATGGACCAGATGCTCGACTCCTTGAGGGGTGATGCCGTACACGGTGCCGTCTCCATTAGCGCCGCCCCCGAGCGTGGTGCCGTAGAGCGTGCCGTCTAACTCGACGAGTCCGCCGTACGGCTGAAGGCCGTCGTTCGAGCCGCCTTGGAACGCGCGGACGACGTTGAAGTTTCCGTCGGTGTCGATGCTGAACACGGCGCCGAGACTGCTCGGCCCTCCCCCCGAACTGACGGTTCCATAAAAGACCCCGCCGGCGTTGAGCAGCGGTCCATTTGGTACGCCGCCGTCGCTTCCCATAAAGGTGTGAAGAATCGTCTCCTTGCCGTCGGGCGTGAGGCTGAAGACGGTGCCCTCACCTCCAGGGCTGCCGCAGCAGGTCGTACCGTAGAGCTTCCCGTTGTACGGTACGAGGAACGTGGGCTGGCTGCCATCGTAGGGATTTTTGCCGAACGAATAGAGTGAATCAAAAGCGCTATCCGGTAACGCCGTCGTGCGCGCCAACGCGCGCTGGTCGAGGCTCGGCGGCAACGCCGGCGTCGAGCCCGAAGGGTGCGAGCACCCTGAGACCACCAAGCAGCATAGGAGTGCCGTACGACGAAGCTCCAATCGCATAAAAGCCTCCCTTGAATCTCCGCGTCTCGTGTTTCGTGACGGAGATTCCTGCCATTTGCGCGATTCGCGATTATCCGGCGAGCGCCTTTGCCCGGGCGCGGGTGCCCATCCACAACGTTTACTCGACGGCTTCCTGTGGGCAAATGTCGCCACATGCCTTCGCCGCTCCCAGCAGCGGATGCGTGCGTAGTTTGCGATGCTGTTAATCAGAAGGCCCGTTCGTGAAGCGGGCCTTTGTCTTGGTGCGGCAATGTGCAGCCTAAGGGCGTATTTCCGCAGCCGGGATCGTACCGGCGACGATGTCATCGCCGACCTTCTCGCGGAACGCGACCGAATCGTCACCGACTACGGTGTGACCCAGCGAATGGGCTTGGTGAACTGGACCTCGCTGTTTCCCGGTGGACACGGTGTCCACCGCGGCGACGGCAAAGTTTGGGGACGCGCTGCCGGCAGGGGCGGGCAGCCTTTAGCTGTATACTAGTTGCCTCCGCTAACAACCGGGGCTATTGGGTGTTCTCTGAGCGTCGGATCGAACCTGATCGGGCACGTCTCGAGGGCGGCGCCAAGCCAAGGTTTGAGGCGTAGCTCGTTACTTCTGAAAGGAGGTCGGGAATGAGATATCTGTGCAGCGTGATGGGAGCGTGCATTACGGCAGCGCTCTTGGCCGCGTGCGGCGGGATGAGCGATACGCTATCCCCATCGGACCCCGTTCCTCAACAGCACCACTTCATGGGAAAGAGGAGCACCTCACCGTGTCCGTGTCTGTATGTCGCGAATACCGGAAGCAACGCCGTAACCGTCTATCCGATCGGCGCAACCGGCAACGTCAAGCCGATACAGACGATCAGCGGCAGTAGGACGGGACTGATCGATCCAACCGATGTCGGCCTCGATGCGAGCGGCAACATCTACGTCGCCAACGTGAACGGCGAGTTCAACGATTCCGTCACGGTCTATGCCGCGGGCTCGAACGGGAACGTCAGCCCGATCCGCACAATCGCCGGCTCCAATACCACCATGAACTACATCATTGGCGTTGCGCTGGACTCATCAGAGAACCTCTACGTCACTAACGGAGCTGGTGGCCCAAGCGGGCAGGGGGCCATCACCGTCTACTCCGCCGGCGCGACCGGCAACGTCGCCCCGGTCAACACGATCACCGGCTCCAATACCGGGCTCGACGTCCCGTACGCTCTCGCGTTGGATACGAGCAACAATATCTACGTTCCCAACTTCAACAGCCAAACCATCACCGTCTACTCCGCCGGCGCGACCGGCAACGTCGCTCCTATACAAACAATCGGCGGCCACCGAACGCGTCTCTACGATAACGAGCAAGTCGCCGTGGGCGGCGGAAGCATCTACACAGCAGGCGCGCTCTGCAACTGCGTTACATCGTTCCCAGTCGGCGCGCACGGGAACGTCGCGCCGAGTTGGATAATCCACGGCAGAAGAACGAAGCTTAGCAATCCTGCCGGCGTTGCAGTCGATGCAAGCGAGAACGTCTACGTCGTCAACGGCGGTCCCATCATAGCAGTGTATGCTCCCGGCACCGGAGGCAACGTCGAGCCGATTCGTACGATTAAGGGCGCGAGGACGAAGCTCGATTCCCCGGGAGGCATCGCGATTCAATAAACCTCGCCATGGCTGAGTTTCTGTTAATCAGCGGGTCCGTCATTCTGAGCAGAGCGCAGGAGGCGCGAGTCGAAGAACGAGTCCAGCATCCGGGGCCAATGAATAAAGGCCCGTTGCGTAATGGGCCTTTATTTTTGAGAAGTTGACGGAATCTGATTAGCGCCCCAAGCGTTTCGGGATGACGAAGTAGACTCGAGGCCGCCGGTTGGACCCGCGCATGCTTGTAGCAATAGAGCAAACAGGATCGGCGCGAGCGCACAATGTTGCTTTGACATAAGAATACCCTCCATCGCGTTCTTTAGGACGCGAAAACCCGCTCTGGAGAACGTTCTGGTTGAGGTGTAGTGCGTCAGCTCAGGACCGAATCACGCAGTCCCTATGCCCAGTCTTTTCTGAGCGACCGAGCGGCCACCTGCCTGCGCGTCGCTGGTTCGAGTCCAGCAGTGGGAGCCAATAAACAAAGGCCCGTTCAAAAATCTCAATTTATGCTTTGTTAGCGATGTCCCGATGAGAAAAGGGCCCGCAATTTTGCGAATTCTTTTTGGAATCTTAACGCCGCTTTTGCTTATCGAGCGATGACGATTAGCCTACCATTCTCCTTTGTGACCCGATCATGGGCGACGTAGACGCACCGGAACGGACCCGACGCTGTGGCGTGAAAATCCCACTCGTACCATGTAAGGCTCCCGGAGGTTCCTTGCTTGATCGTCGCTGCGAATACCCTTGTGCCGCAGGTGTCATTGCCCAAGCCCCATTTATGACCGGTGGGAAGATAGAGCACGGGGTTATCATGCTCGGAGCCTTTTAAAACTATCTTGGACGGTTCCCAATAAATTGTACTATCGGGTTTTGTCGAGCCTACCCGCGTAACGTTCTGCGTGTGTGTCGCCTGCGATGGATCGATCTGTTGATTTGTTCCACACCCCGCTAAAAACGTAATACCGAATCCCAAGGCTGTTGCTAGCCGAAAACTGCCCACTATTGCCTTCCTCCGAGCCGATAACAGGTGGGCGGCATGTTCTATGGGGCTGGAGCCCTGCCTTCATGCCGTTGCTGCGGGCCATGAGCTTGCGGGACACCTCTCTTGCACGCTCCATCTTAGTCCATTGGTGAGGTTCGAGGTGTTATTTCACCTCGATGACCAAAGGTTCATGGGACCCAGGACCTACGCTTCCGAACTTCTAGCAGGATCATTTCCATATGGGACTTGCCCCAGAAGGAGGATCAGCGATGCGACTCTCTTATGCTCGATCCACGATCGCCGCCGCGTCGGTGGTCTCGCTCCTAGCCGCGTGCAGCGGCGGTTCGGCCACGCCGGCCACGTCGGCCACGCCGGTCGCGTCCCAAAGCAGTTCGCACGGCAAGCACTCTACCAGGTCATGTCCTTGCCTCTACGTTGCGAACGCAGGCGGCAACTCCATCACCGTCTATGGTTCGGGCGCTAAGGGAGACAGGGCGCCGATTCAATTCGTCTTGGGCGGCAACACCCATCTTAGTGATCCGACAGGAATAGCCGTCGACGCCTTCGGGAACATGTACGTCTCAAATGCGAGCAGCAACTCCGTTACCGTCTACGCGGCCAGCGCAACCGGCAACGTCTCGCCTGTGCAGACGATTGCTGGCTCCTATACGCAGCTCGATCACCCCACGGGCATCACGCTCAATCCAGTCAATGGCGACATTTACGTCGTAGGCTATGACACCATTACCGCCTACCCCTCAAACGCTAACGGAAACGTCGCTCCAACTGTCGATATCGCCGGCCGCTATACGATGCTCGAGACCACGTTAGGCATCGCTTTGGATTCCAGCGGAAATATCTACTGTGCAAACGCAAATAGCCGCGTGCTAATGTTCGCAGCCGGAAGCACCGGCGATGTTGCTCCGGCGCGAACGATCATCGGCTCGCGGACGAAGCTCACCGTCGCAGAAGGGCTCGCGCTCGATGCCAACGCGAATATCTATGTGGAAAACTACGATCCGCAGCCCGGCGCGGTCTCCGTTTACCCCGCTGGGTCCAACGGCGATGTGCGGCCCGCCCAATATATCAAAGGCGTTCGGACGAAGCTCAATTTGCCCTTCGGCATTGCGGTCGACGCAAACGGAAAGATCTATGCTTCTAATGCGGGCTCCGGCTGGATTACCGAGTACGCGATGGGAGCAACCGGCAGGGTTGCGCCGATCAACAAGATCAAAGGCGACCGAACGAAACTCTCCGACCCGTACGGCATCGCGGTTCAATAATCGCCTACGCGACTACAGTCCAGGGACGCTTCGGTTTAGTTAAGGCATCTTGAAATTGAAGGTGAGGGGCTCGTGCGCTTGCGCTTCGCAAGGCGCTGGAAGCCGCAAACCCTCACGCTGCGAGAGCGTCTCTAGTATCTCACCGTGATGTGCTTTACTAACTTTACGGCCTAGGCGGTTGCGTGGTTCGAGTCCAGCATCCGGGAGAGGAAACGAAGACCGCCCACGATGGGGCGGTCTTTTCGTTTTTAGGGCCATTCCGTGCGGGGTCGTCGATACGTTGTCACCCTTCTCATTCTAACGGCGCAACAGTCACGCTCCAGCGCCGTAACCAAAGGTGTATTGAGCCCTTCCAGGGAGGCAACGTCGTGAGACTTGGCGAGGCCCAAACGCCCTTTTTCGACTTGTCGTAGAGCCGTTTGCTATAGTGAACGCTCAGGCCGCCGGCGCCACTGCTGACGCCGTTGATCGTGACGCTAACCGATGCCCGTGCAGTCTCGCTCAGATTGAAAAGCATGATCATTTTATTCGACGCATAGGCGCGCACGTCGGGATTCCCGCTTACTGTGACGCTCACCATGTTTCCGCCCGTATTTATAAACTTCGCAGCAGTAAGAAACGCGTTCGCCGTCGCGAGCAGCGTGCCGCGCGGCGTGGTGACCGGGCAGTTGTTGGCAGGGCCGTCGCTGAAAATCATGGCTCCGCCATACTTCTGCCAGCCGTATACCTTGGACGCAAAGTCGCCCCCGCGAGAGCGCGCGTCGCAGCTGCCAAAACCGGCGTGCCAGATCATCGCGGCCACGCCATCGTTGAGTGCCTCTCCCATCGCCATATCGGCAAAGAGCGCACCGACAATGCTTTGGCTCTGTTTGCCGTACGGTCCCAGTGCCGACGAGACCGCCGAGAGTAGGATCGGCGTGTTGGCACGATTTGCAGCAGCCAACTGCGCCTTCACTAAAGCGATCTCTGCACCGAGCTCCGGAATAGCGTCATGGAGTAGGAAGGAATCGCTGGTGTGGACCCGTTGCGGATAGTAGATGATATTCGCGCAATCGAATTTTGCCTTGGAGAAGACAACCGGATTCCACGGGCTCTTTGAGTTGGCCGCGTCGGCGGGTATGCAAATATTTCGTGCTCCTGCAGCACGCATTGCATCGTAAAATGCGGGTTCGTTGGCGGCGAATTGATCGGGGTCGCGCGACGATTTACACCCAGGCTGACGGCAGTCGATACTCCCTGGCGCGTATTGCTCGTTGCCGAGTTCCCAAAAAGCGACGACGCTCGGACCGTAAGTGTTGACGACGTGCGACACGAAGGCGGCGGCGTTTGTCGGCGTATTCCCGCGGTTGCATTGGGGGTTGCTGCCGTAGTTGACGCCGAGCGATACCTGCGTGCCCGATGGCAGAGCGATGTCGCGCATAAAGGTGTCGATGTTGGACTGGGGCTTCGCGTTACCGGCGCAGGGCGTTCCTGCGGGACCATCTGTGCCGCTCTGCCAATTATAAATGTCGACTTGCGCTCCGGCCGGGAAACGCGTGATCGCCAGATTCGCCGCCGATATGGATTGCGCGATCCCCGAGAGCGTTAGATTGTACCATGCCGGAAGCGTCGCGCCGGCTACGAGCCGCGTCACGGGCGGCCCGACCTGCGACGGATCGACGACCACCGTCGCCGGCTCTGATGGCGAACGTCCATCGTTTTCGTCCGAGTCTTGAGAAAGGTTGGCGTATTTCGCAGAGAGCGCATCGCCCTGTTGCGCGTTCGTGGGCAACACCGAATGCGACCCGCCGCACGCATAAAGGATTGTTGCGGAAAAAATCGCCACCGAGCCCAGCGTAAAATGGGCCTTCGTCATAAGAAACCTCCCGGAGACTGAATCCAAAATGGATTCTACATCGGGAGGGCCGCGCTCGTCACGAGAAGATTGCGCCGAATCAGAAAATCTAACTCAACGTATTTGTCGCGTTAACGCATTAACGCTCAGAGGCGGTGGCGTCTTCCGTTGCGGCAACTCGTCGATGCGCTTCCGCATTCTGCTCGACTGACGCCGCGAGCCAATAACAAAGGCCCGTCCGAGAGACGGGCCTTTGGCTATTTCGTAACGGACGGGCTGACCGACTGGCCCCACGCATCGTAGGGAGCGATATCGGGAGGCAAGACCCGTTTGGGATTGAGCCCCGTATCGAAGTGGAAGAAATCCATGCGGTACGAGCACGAGATATTTCCGGCCACGATGCCGTTCTTCTTGATCGTCGTGCCGTTGAGGAACGGTTGGACGGCGTCGAAGTAGTTTTCGCTCGGGTAGCAGTCATCGGTAAGTTGGGTCGTGTTGATAATCGTGGCCGCCGACCCGGTGATGCTGACCGTGTAAATCGCGTCGGTCGTTCCTTGATAACCCTGGTCGGTCACGGCCATGTAACCCTTCCACCGCTGGACGCTCGCCGGATAGCCGATTGTCAGGCCGGTAATCGTGGTGAAAGCCGAGCTGCCGCTCGGGAGCTCTAACAGTGTGTTCGCATCGGATATGTCCTGGCCCTCAACGAAGAGGTTACCGTACTGATCGTAACCGGGGGGCCACATGAAGGCGGCGCTCGCATCGGTATAATACGTCTGCGTTCCGCTGAGGCCGCCCGAGAAGATGTCGATACCACCGGACCCCGAAGCGAATCCATAGAGGTTCGCAACGGCCACATTACCCGTCGTCGGATCCACGGAGCATCCGATCGGGTACCCGTATTGATCCGAGGCGGAGTTGATCGGGGTGATGCCGCCATGCGCGAACTCGTAGATAATGGAAGTGCCTTCATCCGCGATGTAGATATTCTTCGACTTGTCGATACACTGGCCGTAGGGCTCGTCAAAGCCCGTTATTTGGCCGTAGAGCTTGCCCGCCTTAACGCGATAGTTATAGATGTCGACCGTACCGTTGGACAAGTCCGAGGCGTAGAGGAGGTACTGTCTCCCCGCGTCCGGCCCGATCCAGGACTTGCCTCGCTTGTGATGGATTTGGGGGACCAAACCGATTCTGGTCGACTTTGCGAGCATCAAGAGTTTGGTACGAGAATGATTAGGTTGAACGGAGGCTTCAAACCCCGAACCGGCAGGTCCGGGATTACCCGCTCCTTGCATTCCGCTGCATGCGGTGATGACCGCGACCGAGACGCACGTAACGGCCGCGCGCCCAGCGAAGCTCAATAGTTTCATAAGGCGGTCCTTTCAAAGACGTCCTTTTCCAAGTGGCAGGATTCTGGAAATGCTCGCGCGCCCCCTGGAAAAGGGTGGGGACGGAGGAGAGGAGGAGAAAGCGAGCTCGGCGACCACCCTTAAGATGAGATAGTCTTGACGAAAGAGGGACGGAGAATGCTGAAGGTTGGCGATCGCGTTCGCATCGATGGGAGCGCAGAAGAGGGCACCGTAAGAGAGGTTCATCCGCATGAGGTTCTCGTGCGAGTGAAGGTTGCCGGAGGGCACGAAGATCGCAGATACGCGCACGAAGATCTCCAGCTCGAGCCGACGCTAAGCGAAGTCTCGAGATTTGTAGATCACTAACGCGGGTGATCTCGTCCCAGATGTCACAAGCGTGCCGCGCTCGGACCGTCATTTCAGTAACCATACTATCCCTCTCGCTCGCGGGCTGCGGCGCGGTATCGGCCTTTTCGCCCGCTTGGCCGCTCGAGTCGAGGGCGAAGCCGGTGGCGGCAAAGCGAACCACGTCGCCCTGCCCGTGTCTATTCGTCACCAATCTCGAAAACGGTTGCCGCGGGGGATGCTACCGTCCTGAACTGACGGCCTACCCGGTGACCGCCGACGGGGACACGCCTCCGGTGTACGATATCGCAGGGGACAACACGCAGCTGCAATGCGGCGCCGGCGTGGCACTCGACGCTGCCGGGAACATCTACGCGGCAGACTGCGACTCCATCGTGGTTTACGCGGCCGGCGCGACCGGCAACGTCGCGCCTATCCGCACGATCGCGGGAAGCAACACTCAGATAAGCGGGGTTACCGGCGTCGCCATTGACGCCTCGGGAAACATCTATGTTGCGGACGCAGGTTACTCCGATAACAACGTAGCGGTCTTCGCCGCCGGTGCCAATGGTAACGTCGCGCCGATCCGGCTCATTGCGGGCGCGAATACCGGACTGGACGAGCCTGTGGGTCTCGGTTTGGATTCAAAGGGCCACATCTACGTCTCCAATGCTCACAACGATAGTATCACCGTCTACGCGGCGGGCGCGAACGGCGACAGGCGGCCGATACGAACGATAAACGGAGCCAACACTGGTCTCGAACACCCCGAGCAACTCGTCGTGGCGGGGCGAACTATCATCGTAGCAAATAATCCAGAGACCGGTCCCGCGACCGGCGTAACGGCTTACCCAATCGGAGCCAACGGCAACGTAGCGCCGAGCTGGTCACTCTACGGCACTAAGACAAAGCTCTTTCTACCCGATGGCGTTGCGGTTGACGCTAATGGGGACGTTTACGTAGCGAATGAAGGCGACGGAATTACGGTCTATGCTCCCGGTTCGAACGGCGATGTTCGGCCAATCCGTAAGATCAGCGGACACTCCACGCGGGTACGATTTCCACAGCAGCTCGCCATTCAATAACCCATCAGAGGCGTCGGCCCGGGTTGCGGAGGACCCGGGGAAGCCACCCCCTAACAACTAGCTAGTCGGCTATCCAAAATCTGGCCTCAACTAGGATGTGAGGTTTTGCAGCATTATTGATGCGCACTGAGCGCTTGAGACTAGTTGCGGTTCTGGTCGTGCTGGCAGTAGCTTTGCCGGGTCTACGTCCCAACGCCCCGTTGATCGGCGTCTCGATCCAGGGCAACCGCTCGAACGATTTTTATAAACAACTGCAGCACGCTTTGCAGCGGAACGCGCGAACGTACTCCTATCGGGTGGTCATCCAACACGCGGATGAAGATCCAGCCAAACAACAGCAACAGATCGAGGACTTCATCACCGAGCGGGTCGATGCGATCGTGGTGGTGCCCGTCGACTCACAGGAGATCGACCCCGCGATCCTCGAGGCAAACGTAGCGCATATCCCGGTCTTCACGGTAGATATCGGAAGCCGTCCGGGCGAGGGTAGCGTAGTAGCGAGTATCACAAGCGATAATCGATCGGGCGGCTTCGACGCGGGCAGCGAGCTTTGTGCAGCAACTCCACCTGGCGCCGATATCGCCGTCTTGGACGAGCATGATATCACGAGCGTTCAGGACCGCGTTAATGGATTCACAACGGCGATTAAAGAGTGTCGCGATTCCTCGCCGAATTCTACCCCGCTCGGCGTTTATGCCGGACGCGAACCGGCAGTCGACGTTAAAAAAACGCTGAGCCACGGTGCGAATAGACACTTGATCGACGTTGACGTCGGACGCGAGCCCGACACGGCCGCGGATGCTCTAACGACCATCTTGAACGAACGTCCCCACCTGCGAGGCGTTTTCGCTATCAACGACACGCTGGCGCTCGGCGCCGTGCACGCGCTTTTCAGGGAAGGGCGGCAACCCAAGGACGTTCCGATCGTGGGATACGACGACACACCGGCGGCCCGGGGCGAGTTGCGCGCCGGCAACATTCGCGCAGAAATTGCACAAGACCCAGCATGTCTTGGTGCGGTAGCGATACAACAGATCCATCGAACGCTGACGTCGCGTAGCAGGTTCTCGCTGCCCGTGACACCGGCGAGTATCGAGGTCCCAGTTGCAGTCGATGACAGCGGAATGGGAACGCCCGCGCGTGTCGTGGAGTCGTTCGACACCCAGCAAGAACACGTCGCATACCCGGGGTGCGACAATCAGTAATGTGGCAAAGAGTCAGCGGTAGCTTGCACGGTTCAGTTCAAGAGATAGAAAGATTGTGGAGCGTCCGGCCGACTTATCGCATTTTGCTCCTCGCCGTCATCTGCCTTGCCGCGTGTGGTGCTTTGATCTTTTCCTTTGAAACCTGGCTGGACAAGATGACCATTGGCTGGGGACCGACCGCGCTGCTGCTCCTATGGACGGCGATTGGGACCGTTACCGGCGCTGCGGTCCATCTTGTGTACAGCACGTTAGTGGGGTGGATCGGCTGGCAAAAATCGCCGCCACACGAAGCTGCGAATGCACCGGCGCAAGAATCTCACGAATTCGCAAGTCAGTTCTTTGGCGTCGTCGGCGTCATTTACGCCGTCTTGGTTGCATTTGTCGTCGTGACGGCTTGGCAGGCCCGTTCTGACGCCGAGAATTTGACTATAGAGGAGCAGCATAACGTCGACTACCTCTTTCACCTCAACGAGAAATACCCCAGCGAAAACGCCACGGTCATTCGTTACCTATTGCGTGACTACGCCGTCTACACGCTGGCGGAGTGGGCTCAAATGGCAAGGGAAGCGCCCTTGTGCCGCGATATTTCGGAGTCCGACATTACCTGCATTGACTCGTTGGGTTCCGTTTCGAATCGAGCAAATCTGCTTGCCCATTGTATCGGGGATCTTACGGTGGCGTTACCTTCATCAACACGCGCTCGAGGCTACGACGGCAACGAGCAAGGGCTCTGGGGGTATCGGGTCCGCTATCAACAGGACCTAACGGTCTTGGAGGGCATCTCAGAGAACCGACAGGAGCGCAGAGCTCGTTATAATGAGCGCACGGTACAACCAATACTTTGGCTGGCCTTCTTGTTCGGCGCCCTTATTTTGAGCGGAATGAGCTATTTCGTCTCGGGGCAGCGGGCGAGGGGCCAGCTCGTCAGAACCTGCGCGCTCTTCGGGATGGTGGGAATGATGACCGCCGTGGGGCTTGTCTTTGACCGTCCCCTTGCGGGCACGACTCAGATCAGCGGCGGCGGATGGACGAGGCTCATCCGGCACTTTAACCACGATCTCCTCAAGGAACCGATCCAGGCTCGATATTTTAAAACGTATTGTGGACCCGATTAAGCACGGCCCGATGAGGCTCTTTGGACGTGCAGGGTCTGGGACGGGTTCTTAGTCGTCGGCCTCCGCTGCGGGCTGGTGTAGGAAGTAATTCGGGGGATATTGCGTCTGGATCGGTTTAAACGGCGTCGGCTTCTTCTTAAAGTTGAAGCAATCGGAGAGATCGTCGGAGCGGCCGTCGGTCGTACCGAGCGAGCCCAAACCAAAGACCTCTTCGGTGAACTTCAAAATGCTGCCGAACTCGTGGGGGACGTGAGAGACGTAATGCCTCCGGGCGTACGGTGAGATGACGATCAGCGGAACTCGAAAGCCCAGCTCGTAGGTGTTGTAAATCTGCGGAGCGACGTGATCGTACCAACCGCCCCAATCGTCCCAGACGACGATAATTGCCGTGTTATTCCAATAGGGGGATTCGCCGATCGCGTTTACGACCGACGCAACCCACGATGGCCCGGAGCCGTCGGTTACGGCAGGATGATCGGAGGCGAGCTTCGTCGGCGTAACCCAAACGACGCTTGCAAGCTGACTATCGGCGACGTCGGTAAGTACTTGCGCCGACGGTATTCCGACGTGCTCGTCGTACCCCGGTGACGACCAAAGCGAGTAGATCGCATCTGGGGCGTTCCACAGACCTGGGCCTGCCGTCGCCTGATAGTAGCGCCAACTCACGTGCGAGGCCTCGAGCTCGTTCATGAGCGCGTGGCGCTTAAAGCAGGGAAACGCAAATGAATCCTGCTGGTTTTGCAGCGTGATCAATCGTACCGTGGAGCCTTCGGGAGAATCACAACCGCCGGTAGTACCCTTGCCATGGGGTTGTTCGGCGTTGTTGTCGGCCTTGACGGTGGAACCTTCACTTATCGTCGATGTGCCGCTAATCAGGTACTGGTGTGCCGGAAAACTCGGGCCCTGGTTCGACTGGAAGAAGTTGTCGCCGAACGTGTATGTTTCAGCCATTTGGTAGTAGGGCTTGACTTCGTCTCTGGGCACGAAGCTATATGCGTGCTCGGTCTTGCGTGCGCAGCGGCCCTTGCAGCGCTCGCGGTCGAATCCGTCCATCAAGCCGCCGTCGTAATCGGCTACCCAGTCGGCGTGTACGTGACCCAAGTCGAACGGCGCCCAAAGGTGGCGAGGCTTGAACTGGATGACTTGACCTTGCGAGTTGTAGCCCCATCGCTGTGTATTTGCGCCGCGAACGAACGAAAAAAGGTTATCGACGGTGCGATTCTCTTGAATGATGATCACGACGTGCTGGATCTTTTCGGCGACGTCGCCGTGGACGGCTCTAGCGCGCGATGATGTCGCCGTATCAACTGCCGGAGTGTTCTGTACGGACGCGCCGTTGCAAGAAGCAAGAAGCGCGGCGCATCCGGTCGGCACGAGGATGCGAGAAAGCGGTTTCATCGTCCGAGTATCACACGGGAGTAATCCGTTAACGCGTCAACGATACCGAGACGGCTGGTTAGAATTCGCGGTGCGAACCAGCTCTCGGATCAGGACTGATCTGACGCTCCTGGAACGGTCGGCATCTTTGTGGGCAAGCTAGGGGTTCCTCGGAGGAATGTCGCCATCTCACGGCGATAAGAGCACGAGTACCAAACGAGGCCCTGCTCGTCTGAGCGGGTTTCGTTGAGGACTTGGAGCGAGTGCGGTCGCCGCAAGACTCGAATTCCGAAGCGGCGGGTGCAAAGGAGGTCCCCCCAATGAAGCAATTTATGCGTCTCGTTGCGATTGATTGGTCTAGCCGCCGCGGCGTCGTGCAACCATCCTGCCGTCACGCCGGCGAGTGGGTCACCGATCGCACTCGCAAAGCTCGATTCCATCCCGCAGACCGTCCACGTCATTCCGTTCTATAACTACGGAAAGTCGGGCTACGAGATCGGAGGGCGTGGTAGCGGCGGCTTTACCGGCAGCTCGTCGGCGCTCTATGGTGCTACCACGGCGGGTGGAGATACAAATTGCTCGACGCCGTTTAGCACGAGTTCGAACACCGGGTGCGGCATCGTTTATCGTCTTGTGCCAAATAAGGGCAAGCCGACGTATAAGATCGACGTTCTTCACACCTTTGAAGGAGCCCCCGGCGACGGAGCGGCGGCGTTCGGGCCGCTGCTCGCGGAGAAGAGCGGCGACCTCTATGGCGTGACGTTCTACGGCGGCGAATACGACGCCGGGACACTCTTCAAACTCCATCCGAACGGTCGGGTTATACCGAGACGATCGTCCACAGCTTTGGCTACGGCCAGGATGGCGCCTACCCAATATCGGGTGTGATCGAAGTCAACGGAACTCTATATGGCACGACAAACGCCGGGGGCACCTACACCAATCAGCGGTTGTGTAAGGATTCTGGAGGTTCGCCCAACGGAACGTGCGGCACGGTGTACAGCGTGAACCCGGCTACCGGTACGGAGCAGGTGCTGCACAGTTTCGGAAAGTTCGGCGACGGGGCAAGTCCGTTCACCGCCCTGCTCAACGTCGGCGGCACGCTCTACGGCACGACCGACCTCGGTGGAACGAATCAATTCTGCGGCACCGTCTTCAGCATCGGCGCGGACGGTAGCGGCGAACGGGTCGTCCACAGTTTTCTCAACAACCCGCGCGATGGCTGCAACCCGTTCGCAAGCCTGATCAACGTCAAAGGCACGCTCTACGGCACGACCTGTTGCGGTGGAGGATACTATTGTAGCCATTGTGAGGGAACGCTCTTTAGCGTCGACCTCTCGACCGGGGAGGAGCAAGTGTTGCACAATTTTGGCAACGGTGACGATGGCTCTGAACCGGTAGCCGCTGTGACGAACGTACAAGGCGTGCTCTACGGAACCACCAATATCGGTGGAGGGACTTCCTGTTTAAGCGGAGATCGGCTGCGGGACCATCTTCAGCTTTGCGCCGTCGTCATCAAATCCGGCGTACAAGATGGTCTACCGATTTAAGGGGGGCGCCAACGGCGGTAGTCCGCGCGACGCACTCCTCTACTCGCACCGCGCATTTTACGGAACGACGACATACGGCGGCAAGAAAGGGTACGGAACGGGAATCAAACTGCGGCAGTAACCGCCGAAGGGCCTACGGGAGCTAATCGAGTCGCGGCGAAGGTTGCTGCGGGAATGCAGGACGCCGAACGCTTGCCCCTTTCCCCGGACTTCGGGAAGCTTTTGCGGCACTATCGGCTTGCCGCCGGACTATCGCAAGAAGCCTTGGCTGAACGCGCCCGAATGAGCGCATTCGCGATCAGCGCCCTAGAACGCGGGCACCGGCGCAAGCCCCAATCTAAGACGATCGCGCTCTTGGCTGACGCGCTGGCGCTCGACGCCGACCAACGCGCGCAGTTCGAGGCCGCGGCGCGCTCGGCGCCCGCGCGCGTGGAAGCGGTAACGGTTGGGCCGTGGACCGGCGCGTCGGCGCGAGCTCATTCTAAACAATCTGCCTCGGCAAGTGACTCCCTTGATCGGCCGCGAGATCGAACTTGCCCAGATCACGCCGCTGGTATATGCACACCCCCTGACGACGCTGGTCGGCGCCGGCGGCATCGGAAAGACGCGACTCGCGCTAGACGTCGGTGAGGCCTTACTCGAAGACTCCGGCGACGGCGTCTGGCTCGTCGAGCTGGCGACGTTTAACGAAGCCGCTTCACCCGTCCAGGCGATCGCGTCAACCTTCGGCCTCGCAGAGCATGAGGGACGTCCGCTGCTCGACGTCGTCTTGGAGTATCTGCAACCCCGCCGTCTGGTGCTCATCGTCGACAACTGCGAGCACCTGATCGAGGAAGCGGCACGCGTCGTCGATGCGATTCTACATCGCGCTCCAAATATTCGAATTCTCGCGACCAGTCGCGAGCCCTTGGACATTACCGCAGAGCATGTCTATCGTGTGCCGGCACTGGCGGTGCCGCCCACGAAGACGCTGAGCGCAGCGGAAGCGCGGCGTTACGGTGCCGTCGAACTCTTCGCCGAGCGCGCAGAGGCTGCGCACGCCGCCTTCAGCTTAACAGACGAGATTGCTCCGGTCGTGGGCGAGATCTGCACGCGGCTCGACGGTATACCGTTGGCGATCGAGCTCGCCGCCGCTCGTACGAGCGTGCTTTCGACAACAGAGATCGCCGAGAGACTCGACCAACGCTTCAGCGTACTGACCAGCGGCCGGCGCAGATCGATTCCTCGCCAACAGACGTTGCGTGCATTGATCGATTGGAGTTACGACCTGCTGTCGGAGAGTGAATGCAAACTCCTTCGGACGTTGGGCGTTTTCTCAGGCGACTTCTCGCTCGACTCCGTAGCAGCCGTAACCGGCGAGAATGCGAGTGAAGCGTCCTTCGATCTCCTGGCATCGCTCGTCGAGAAATCGCTCGTGCATACGGAGAGTATCGGCGGCGCAACGCGGTTTCGCTTGCTCGAATCGATGCGCGCATACGCGCACGAGCAGCTCATCGCGCACGGCGAGCTCGGCGCAGCAGCATTGGCGCACGCGCAGGCATACCTCGCGTTGGCCGAGCGACTGGAAGCGCAGTGGGACGCGACGCCGGACCTTCCATGGAAGGCGGCCGCCGAGCCGGAGTTGGAAAATTGGCGCACCGCCTTGAGATGGGCCTTCGCCCCCGAGGGCGACCTCAGCATCGGCCTGCGACTGGTCGTCGCGCTGCGCGCCGTTTGGTTCACGTTGGCGCCGTCAGAGGGCCTCACTTGGGTACGCGCCGGGCTCGACGTGTGCGACGGATCGCGACCGGATCGCATTAGAGCGTGGCTCGACTTATCGGCGGCACACCTTGCGATGCTCGCGCAGCAGTATGGGAATGCCGCAGCGTCGGCACAGCGAGCTTTGGCCGACTTCTCCGAGCTGGGCGAACCGCGGGGGAGCGCGCTGGCGCGTTTGTTCGCCGGCGCCGCTCGAGGGATGTTGGGAGAGACGAAGGCAGCGGAATCGGACTTACGTGCGGCGCTGGACGAATGCCGTGCATTAGGCGCGCGTCGCGCGGTCGGAGCCGCCCTACTCTACCTCGCCGCGTTGGAACTTGGAAGCGGAGATGCCGACTCGGCGCGGCGCCTCTTCGCCGAAGCCCTGACGCTCTTCAAAGCGCTCGGCGCCTCGCGGCCCGCCGCGCACGTGGCGCTGAACCTGGCCGAACTCGAGTTCAAGAGTGGAAACGCGGTCGAGGCGTTACGCCTGGCGAACGAAGCGCTCGAGGCCGACGGCGCGTTGAACGACCCCGACGCCGTAGCCTACGATCTGTGCAACCTTGCCGCGTACGAAGTCGCGCTCTGCCGCTGGGACGCGAGCGTGTTGAACGCGCGCGAAGCGCTCGCTCTCGCGCGCGAACGCGGCATGACCAGCGCGGTCGTGTGGGCGATCCAACATCTCGCCGCGGTCGCGGCGCTACGGCCCATTTCCGACACCGCGCTCGCGGGCGAACAGCGGCGACGCGCTGCCCGTTTGCTCGGCTTCGTCGACGCTCGCGTCGCGGAGTTCGGGCTGCATCGCGATTTCACCGAGCGAAGCGAACACGAGCAGATCGTAGCGGCCGCCCGCGACGCGCTCGGTGCGGAGACGGATGCTTTGATCTCCGAAGGAAGCACCTGGTCCGAGGCTCACGCTTCCTCTGAGGCGCTGCTGATCGAATAGGCCGGCCGGCGGCTCTCCGCGGCGGCAAGGCTTCCACTTGTCCAAGTCAGTTGTCCAAGTGTCCGTTCCGCCGATGGCGACGCAGCGTCATTATGGATGGAATGTTCCAATTGTGGTGGCATCATCCACCGTCCGTTGCGGGGAGGGTAAATGAAACGATCATACGGGTTCGTCGGCGCGTGCCTTAGCACAGCGCTCTTAGCCGCGTGCGGCAACGGTTTTTCTACGTCAACGCCTACCTCGGTCGGATCGCAGGTCGGGACGCAATCAGTCCGCACGCGGGCCGCCTTTGGCGACCACGCGGGGCACCGAGTCAAAAAGGCCAGCGAGACCTTGACCTATCTCCACGACTTCGGCGGCGCTCCTGGAGACGGCGCCTATCCCCAGGGCCGCTCGTCAACGTCGGCGGCACGCTGTACGGCATCACCAACCACGGCGGTGCCAACCGCATCGGAACGGTCTACTCCATGGCGCCTTCCGGCGCTATAGCCTGCTTTACAGCTTCGGCGGCCCTTATGACGGTTACAATCCGTCTGACGGCCTCGTCAACGCCAACGGCACGCTCTACGGCACGACCAACGATGGAGGCGCGTACAACGCCGGGACAGTCTACTCGATCACAACCTCCGGAACCGAAAGCGTGCTTCACAGTTTCTACCCCGGCTCGGACGGCCAAAACCCATATGCCGGCCTCACCTATGTCGGGGGCAAGCTCTATGGCACGACCGAGAATGGGGGCGTGTACGACGGGGGAACGGTCTTCTCGATGACGCCTTCCGGCGCGGAGGTCGTCCTCTACAGCTTCGGCGTCTCGGGGACGGCACACACCCGATATCTCCGCTGCTCCACGTCGGCCCCACGCTCTACGGGACGACCGAGTACGGGGGCGCGAACAACGAGGGAACGGTCTTCGCGGTCTCTAGGGCGACCGGTACGGAGACGGTGCTCCACAGCTTCGCCGGCTATCCTTACGACGGCGGCACGCCGAATGGAGGAAGGCTCGTGAACGTCAATGGCACGTTCTACGGCACGACTGTTCAGGGCGGTGGCAACGCTTATAACAATCAATGTCGTGGCGGCTGCGGTACGGTCTACTCGGTCATGCCCTCCGGCGCGGAGGCCGTCGTCTACCACTTCGACACCTTTTCCGATGGTAGCTATAGCGGCTTCAATCCGTGGCGCAGGTCTCATCTTCGTTTCCGGCAAGGGCTTGTTCTACGGCACGACTGGCGGCGGCGGCGTGTACGACGACGGAACGGTGTTCTCGATGACGCCCTCAGGCGCGGTAACCCCTCTTTGGGCCTTCGGCGGCACACCGGGCGGCGGAGATTCGCAGGCGCCCCTCACCATGCTCGGGGGCACGCTCTACGGCAGTACCAATGGAGGCGGCCCGCAGGTCGGTAACGGCTATTATTATGGAACGCTCTTCAAGTTGTACTCGTTGTGAGCCGCGCGACGAACAGGATGATCATGGCATGCGCCGCTCCGATCGGCATCGCGCGCTCTCGCGTCGCTTTTTAGAAAGCGGGTTAGATCGGTGAGTAAGCGCTTAGAAAAGTTGGTCAGCGCGTGCGTCAGCGCGGCATTTCTAGCCGCGTGCAGCGGCAGCAATGGCGTCCTTCCCTCAGCGGCAATGCACGGTGCGAACGTTCGTCATAGCGCGAACGTTCGGCACGGCACAAGCAGCGGAGGCTTTCGGATCCTGCATAGCTTCAGCGGCGCGGATGGCGCGGGTCCCTTGGCAGGACTGGTTGTTCTCGACGGCCTGCTCTATGGCACCACCTATTACGGCGGCGCCGGCGGCGCCGGCACCGTCTTTAGCATCACCACGGGCGGTAGCGAAGCGGTGTTGCACAGCTTCGAGAATGGCAGTGACGGTGCTCACCCCAAGGCCAAAGTGACTCCCCTCAATGGAGCGCTCTACGGCACGACCGAAGACGGCGGGTCGAATTACGCTGGAACCGTCTTCAGTGTAACGTCCGGCGGCATCGAAACGGTGCTGCACACCTTTGGTGGTTCCGGCGACGGAAACACGCCCCAAGCGGGGTTTGTTGAGCTGAACGGCGTGCTCTACGGCACGACCGCTGGAGGGGGAACACACAATAAAGGAACCGTTTTCAGCATCACTCCGAGCGGGAGTGAAACGGTGCTGCATAGCTTTGGTGCCTCTGGCGACGGTTCCGATCCTCGCGCGGGCTTGGTTGCCTTGAACGGCGTGCTTTACGGCACGACTGCCGGCGGCGGGAGCTCTGCATGCTTGTTCGGCTCTGGCTGCGGAACGGTTTTCAGTATTACAACCAGCGGCACAGAAAGGGTCCTGCACGACTTCGGCCCGGGCGACGGCGAAAACCCTATGGCGGGCCTCGCTGATCTCGACGGCGTGCTGTACGGCACGACCGAATATGGAGGCAGTGGATCTGACTGCAACGACAGCACCGGTTGCGGAACCGTTTTCAGCATTACTACGAGCGGCGCGGAAACCGTGCTGCACAGCTTCATCGGCGGCTCAGGGGACGGCGCAAATCCCGTGGCAGCACTGCTTGCGTTCGGGGGAACGCTCTATGGCACGACGATCTACGGCGGCGGTTACGATGGAACCGTTTTCAGCGTCACGCCGAGCGGCGCGGAAACTGTGCTTTATAGTTTTGGCTCCGACGCCTACGAACCCACAGCGCAGCTCCATGCATTCAGCGGTACACTCTATGGAACGACGTCCGAGGGCGGCGCGAATAATGTAGGCACCGTTTTTGCGCTCCCGATTCCCATTTCGGAGAGCGTGATCCACAACTTTGGCGGCGGCTCGGGTGATGGCACAGATCCTATGGCTCCGTTACTCAACGTCAGCGGTACGCTGTACGGCACGACGGTCAATGGGGGCGCGTCCAACGCGGGAACGATCTACTCGATCGCACCTTCTTACGGCGCGGAGACCGTACTACACAGCTTCACCGGTAGTCCGGATGGCGCAAACCCATATGCCGGCCTAGTCAATCGTAACGGCACGCTCTACGGCACGACTCCATCCGGTGGCGCCTACAACGCCGGATCGATCTACTCGATCACCGGCTTCGGAACGGAAAGCGTGCTGAAGAGTTTCTACACCGGCTCGGACGGCCAGAACCCGATTAGCGGCCTCGTTAGAGTCGGGCGCAAGCTCTACGGCACGACCACGTCAGGTGGCGTATATAACGCTGGGACGGCCTTCTCGGTCAAGACGTCGGGAGGGGAGACGGTGCTCCACAATTTCGGCGGCAGCTCCGCGGACGGTACGGCTCCGCACGCTCCGCTGCTCGACGTCGGCGGCACGGTTTACGGTACGACCACTTCAGGCGGAGCGTACGGCAACGGAACCGTCTTCGCGATCGCTTCGAAAACGGGCAAAGAGACTGTGCTCCACAGCTTCGGCGGCGGCTCGGGGGATGGCACCAACCCGCAGTATGGGCAACTCGTCAACCTCAACGGCACGATGTATGGAACGACCCTTAACGGCGGTGCGTACGGTCGCGGAACGATCTACTCGATCACGCCCTACGGAATGGAAACCGTCCTCCACAGCTTCGGCGGCGGCTCGGGCGACGGCACCGATCCGTACGGCGGACTCGTCAATGTAAACGGCACGCTCTACGGGACGACCTCCAGCGGCGGCACCTTCGGGCAAGGGACGCTCTATTCGATCACGCACGACGGCACGTTGACCGTCCTCTGGGACTTCGGAAACGGCTATGACGGCGCACGACCGAGAGCCGGACTTGTCAACATCAACGGCCTCCTATACGGCACCACGACGCAAGGGGGCACGTACGGCGGTGGAACCGTCTATACGGTGTCGTTGTGAAAGCATAAACCGTGATCCACTTGTCCAAGTCGGTCGTCCAAGTGTCCGTTCCGCCGTACGCGCTGCGGCGCCATCATGGATGAATCTTCCTCGCGACGGTTCATATCCCGAGGCGGGCCCGCCGGCTGCGGAACCGTTTTCGAATTTGATGAAAGATTTGTTGGCTCAACGGACGTGTGGTATCATTGCGCCGTTAGGAGGTTGTCATGACTCCTCTACGTTATGCTGTCGCCATTGCCGCTGCCGCCGCGCTGCTCGGGGGTTGCAGTGGCCGCTCGGAAATGCTCCCGGGTCAAAGCATCGGACCCGCCGTCGACCGCATCAGTGATGCGGCCGCGATACCCTCTTGCAAGGGGCAGAAGAACACCAAAGATTACGCGCAGTCGAAACCGCAGAAGCTCAGCGTCAAAGGCGGAAGTGTCTGCGTTCCAAAGTTCAAGAACTGGGGCGGGAAGGTAATATACCCAAGCTTCACCGGACCTGGGGTGTCCATGACCGTCATCAGCAGCACGACTGCCTACGACCCGGGCGGGTTTCCGCCCAGCACCGATGCGTTATTCTACCTCCAGCTGAAATTCAGCGGCTTTATTAAGTTCGGCACAAAGTTGGCGGCCGGATTAACGCTGGGCGGCCCCGGGCTCAAGCCGAAGACGACGTACACGATTGAAGCCGCCAAGGACGTCGGCAGCCTCTGGCAGGTGCTGCCGTACTGCTATGTCACCACGATGCCCGGTAAGTACGGCCCGATGCTGGGAGGCCTCGGTTTTCCGCTCAAGGGCGGCGACTTTGCCAGCTACAACGACGCGGTCATCATGATCTATCGAGGCAAGCTCGTCAAAACGAAGTGCTGAAAGAGCGGCCCTGAGCCGTTTTTTCAGGGTTTCTTGACTATTGAGGGAGTAGATAAGGCAAGAGCTGCTGTTTCGAGGGGAGTTCCCAATGTTTCGACGTCTTCACATTTTGGCGATCGTCGCGTCCGCTTCGATGCTCGGCGCGTGTACGGCATCCGGAGTGCCGGCGTTCCAAGGTGGCGCCGCGGCCGTGCCGGCCGTTTCGCCCGACAAAGACTGCGGCGGCGTGCACATTAACGTCAAGCCGTGCCCCGTTCACCTAACGCGCCATACCAAAGCGGGGATCGTGGTAACGGTCAGCGGCCCGCACGTGGTAGGCTCCTACTTGGGCCATATCGCGAGCTGTTTTAACGGGAAGATCTGCTATAACGCAGAGCGCGTCGGCAGCAGCCAAACGGAGTGGCTGATAACCTCGGGCCCGTCCTGCGGTCGCGCCGACGTCGAATTCGACGCAACCAACGCGCACGGCAAGCAAGTGGGGTACTTCTTCTTGAAGGTCTCGAACAAGTATTGCCGTTAGGCCGTTCCTCGAAGACGCGAGCCGTCCGCTGCTACACTCGAGCGCTCAAAAACGCGCGCTATCTTCAGCGCAGCGGGCCCGCGGCGTTCCGCCAAGAGCGAGATGCCGTCGGCTTCGGAACGGGCGTGCCGATCGCGCTATTGCAGCGGCTGCACCGCCTTGGTCACGACTCACCGGCGGTCGCTCGCCATCCTGCGGTTCAAAGATTCCTAAAGCGAAATTCGATGCCTCATGGCGGACCGAGAGTGACGGCGACGCCGCTGTTCAGCGGAACGATTTATTTTGCGCACGTTACCTTCCAAACCCCAACGGGAGAATTTGCATTTTCGACCGCCGATATGCGAACGATGGTGCGCTATGCAAAGCACGCGATCGTCCCGCTCGGCGAAATGATTCGCCAGTACGGCCCGAACTCGGTCTCCATATCGTCAAAGCTGCTCGGCTACGCGGCGCAAATGTCGTCGCGGCGTTTCTCCGACCTCGAATTACAAAGCTGGATACGCCGGATCGTCAAAGCGAACCGGCTCTCGAAGGATTCCTGCGTGATCGTGCCGTGCCCGCAGCACATCTTCGGCGGAGGAATCGGTGCGGACGCCGGCTATCACGGATTTTCTGCAGCCGCGAAGGTGCCATATATTGTCTTTGGAGCCCACGGCTCGAACCTGACGCTCGCAGATAGACACGACGTGTACGCCATGGCGGTGAGTCACGAGATTGCCGAAATGATCGTCGACCCGCGCGGAGATGAAGTGAATCCGGAAGTCTGCGATCCTTGCTGCGCAAACTGCTGCGCTAAGTTTTACCGAGCGTATTTCAACCAATCGAACACATATCTCGGGACGAATCAGAGAACGCCGCCGAGCGGAGTCCAATTTGCGTACTATACGGCAGTCGTCGTGCGGCCATCGGGAGCCGGCGTGTCGGATTCAAAATGCGCAGCGAAATCCGACTGCGATTACCCGCCGGAGCATCGCTAACGCGAATCGGGCAGCTTCCTGGGCGGAGGTCGGCAAAATGTTGAGCGGAGTCGATTTCGCGTCGGCGCGATAAATAGGATTTGAGGCTTCTCAGCCTTTGCAAGGGAACGCGTGCCATGCTGGTTGCGTTACCCTATTGCGAAAGGAACCGAAGTCATTGCGCTTCACGATCATTGCCGCGACGGCCGCGATTGCTGCGTTGACGGCCTGCACCGAATCGAACTCGCTGCCGCTCGCAACGTCGAGTGCATCATGCCGCTCGCACGCTGGGCAGCGCTCTTCGAGCATACAGCAGAGCGAGCCGGCGCTGCCCTTGAGTGCGACGGCCGCGCAGCGAGGACTCTGGCCACGCCAAGGTCCGTCGGTCCGCGTCTGCGGCGACGTCGGCGCGGGCTTTGCCCGCTGCCAGGCTTGGCTGCGCACGGATATTCGCGGAGCCGTTGCAGAGAACACGCCGGGCGGTTACGCTCCCGGCGATCTGCAGGCGGCGTACGAGCTAACGGACGACAGCAAGAACGACGGCGGCGATCGGACGGTCGCGATCGTCGACGCCTACGACGATCCGAACGCGGCATCGGATCTCAACGCCTACCGCTCCCAGTACGGGCTGCCGGCGTGCACGGTCGCCAGTGGATGCTTTGCCAAGCAGGCATATACCGCGAAGACGAATACCGGATGGGCCGCGGAAGAGTCGGTCGACCTCGATATGGTCTCGGCAATTTGCCCGAACTGTAAGATTCTCTTGGTAGAGGCGGCGTCGGCCAATATCGGCGATCTCGGTGCCGCCGAAAGATACGCAACCGCCCATGCCGGCTACGTCAGCAACAGTTGGAGCGGGAACGAGGGAACGAAAACGTACGACGACGACTTCGACGCGAGCTGCGCCGTGATTACGGCCGCGACCGGCGACGGCGGACACAACGCAACGGCGCAGTGGCCGGCCACACTTCCGGGCGTCGTCGGCGTCGGCGGAACGAGTTTAACGTCGATTAGCCCGCGCGCGGAGACCGCATGGTTACGTGCGGGGAGCGGCTGCAGCAAGATCTACGGCAAGCCCAGCTTCCAAGGCGACCTGAAGACTGCGTGCTCGATGCGCGCGGAGGCCGATGCCGCGGCCGACGCGGATCCGCACACGGGGGTGGCGGCTTACGACACCTTCCACCAGAGCGGATGGCTCGTCTTCGGCGGCACGTCGGTGGCTACGCCGATCGTCGCGGCAGCCTTCGCGCTCGCAGGAGAGAGCGCCACGAAGCCTTTGGAAAACCTGTACGCGCACACCGCGAGCCTCAACGACGTTACGTCCGGCAGCGACGGTGCTTGCGGCGCGCCGCTCTGCATCTCCGGTCGCGGGTGGGATGGCCCCACCGGACTCGGCAGTCCGAAAGGCACGGGAGCATTGTAGCGGCCGGAAGTGCCGGTTGCTCGTCGAATTCTCATGCCGTATGGAGAGTGTGGTTCGGCGATCTGCGCGTCAGGCGCTCGGCCCGTGCCTCGCGGTCGCGTTCCTCGCGGGCTGCAGCGGTCTGCCGGCTGCGCCCGATGGCCGTCCCGCCGTCCCGGCCGCGGCGGGAGCCTCGCGCAACGATGGCGCCAAGTCGTGGATGGCCGCCGATGCGAAGACAAAAGATCTGCTCTATGTCACCGCCGGGACGATCGACGTGTACTCCTACCCGCAGGGTCAGCTTGAGGGTCAACTGACCGGCCTTTCGTTGCCGTACGGCGATTGCACCGACAAAAAGGGCGACGTTTACGTGACCGACTACAAAGAGAACACTGTTGTCGAATACGCGCACGGCGTCACGCAGCCGATCCGCACATTGCCGGTGCCGGGAAGTGGTCCTTACGCGTGTGCCGTCGACCCGGCCAGCGGTAATCTCGCCGTGACGACCGCCGGCGACGTGAGCGGAGGCGGCGCCAATGTCGCGGTCTACCGTAAAGCAAGCGGTACGCCGAAGACCTATACGGATCGCGAGATCTCCGGTTATGCATACTGTACCTACGACAACGCCGGGGATCTTTTTGTCGATGGCATCCCCGCGCACGGCTACGGCTACGACTACGAACTCGCCAAACTGCCGCGCCGAGCGAAATCGCTAAAGGCCGTAACCCTTGAGTACGGACTCAGCTGGAGCGCAGGTCTGCAGTGGAACCGAGGATACCTCGCCGTCGGGCAGCCGATTAGGCCGTACATCGTGCGCTATGCGATCAGCGGACGAAATGGAACGTACGCGGGTTCGACGCCGCTGACCGACGCCTACGAGGCGACCCAGTTCATCATTGCCGGCAGCAAAGCCATCGTTACCAACGAGTACTATTTCGATCGGTACATCGTGAGATGGGACGTACTGGTTTTTAACTACCCGGCAGGGGGCGGCGAGACGGAGGAGATCGTGGACGCCAGCGCACCGGTGTACAGCGTGGCACTTAGCCGCCGTCACAACTAGGCACCGGCGAAATCACGTTTGGTGAACCAGCACGAAAAGGAGGATCGCCGCGGTCGTGCGGTGCGGGTGCACTCCGTTCCGACGTTCGCCGAACACGTTCGTATCGCCGTCGAAATCGTTGCCATCGTCGCCGCGGGTCTCTGGGCGCTGTACACTTTCGTCTACGAGCAGCGCATCAAACCGCTCTCGGAAGCACCATCGTTCTCCCTACCCACGATCGTCGATCAAAGCTCGACGGTGAACGGTGTCGTCTTTCTCACCATTCACAAGCGGCTTCAGAACACCGGAAACGTGCCGGTAGACATCGCGGCTGAGGCGCTCAGCGTATACGGCGAAGTAATCGGGCGAAGCTCGAGCCGCTACGATCGAATTGAAACGCCCGCCAACGACCGGGTCAAGGCCGACGTTCCCCGGCGACCCGTCGCGCTGCTCTTCTCATTTGCCAAGCTGCGAAGCGGTGCGGTGGGCGGACAGCCGACGAATTTTTACGTGCCGCCGCGCAGTTCCGCTGAGGAGACCTTTCTCGTTGCAGTTCCGGTCAAGGCCTATCCCGTGATACTCATCAAGCGCAAGGATTACGTCGGAAAGGCTCCGATCGAGCCGAAGATCGCCGTTCAGATTGTGAAGAATCGACTCGGTGCGTACGATCTGCACTCGAACGATCTCTTCGGCGAGTACGACACCGAGCAGGAGTATCCGATTCGGCCATAGTGAACCCGAGCACTTTGGCGATACGAGGTTTATAGTTCCGGGAGAAAGTTTCCCGAGATGCACGAGTCCAATTTCGAGATTTCCCGCTCTTGTGGAACGTTGTCAATCTGCCGTTCCTTACAGAGACCGTCGAGTTGTTGAACCAGCGTGTCGTCGACGTTGTTCTTGGCAACGCTGGAGTACAAGTCGAGACTGCTGCTGGTTCGCTTCGTCGAAGGATTGTCTGCGAGGTCGAAGAGCAGTTCCATAGAGCGTCCGAGGACGAATGCGGCGGAGACTCTCCGATTGACGTAGTGAGTGTCGAGCGCTGAGTTTACGATGTTGCTTGCACTCGTCGGATCGCTTGCGTTGGCCGGATCTTCCAACGGGCCGGATCCGCGCAAGGCCGGCCAGTTGACTTGAACGCCGAGTACGACCTCGGCCAGCGGTGAGAGCTTAGCAAAATCGATATTCTGCGTGCGATGGCTGCAATGAGCGTAGAGATCGTTCTTCGAGCACAGCAATAGCTGTTCGTACTTCATTCCGAGGGTGTAGCTGCCGAACAACATCCGCTCCGTCGCCTCGTTCGCCGAACGGCTTTCGTCGATGCGGTCGTGGACGAACGTATACCCGCTAAGCGCAAAGGCTACGACCGCCGTAACGGTGTTGAAGATGTGAACTCCCTTGACTTGCATGCTCATCAGCAAGGCACGGGAGTGGAAAGCGGTCCGGGCGGAGAGGGGCACGGTGTCGGCGTCGGAGTCGTTTGGTGCGCGATGGCCGTGCGCACGAAGAGAGGATTCGAAGGCTGCGGCAGATCGGACGCCGTCGCGAACGCGATCAGAGCTAAGAGGTAGGCGGCTTGGACGACGGGGCGGCGACTCGGGGTCGAGCCTCTCGCCGATTTCTGCCAATGATATTGCATAGTACGCTCGATCTCGCGGCCATGGAGGAGTCATAAATGGCCGGAGCCCGATTATAGCAAAACGGCGCCCGCTTGTAACGGGGTGGCTCGGGAGATCGTAGCGGGCAAAGGGGTTCGCGGCGCGGGCCGCCGCAAGAGTGAACCCGTAATGCGACCAATTATCTCGCGCGGAGTCCTGGTCCTCATAACGCTCCTTGTCGTCGTCCTATTCTACGTGCCGGTCGGGCACGTCGATTTCGCGGAGAATTGGGGCGAAGGCACGTTCGGAATTACGTTGGCGCCCCGGGTGGCCGGCGTCGTCGCCATCGATCGCGGCTCGCCGGCCGATCGCGCCGGCGTGCGCGCCGGCGATCGCCTTGAGGACGAAGGGAATTATCAAATACCCTCGCGGGTGCGCTCGCCGTATGCGGGCGAACGTGAAACGTTAACGTTCGAGCGCGGCGGAACGGCCTATACCGTAACGCTGCAGGCCTTGCCGGAGACAAACTTCGGCGCGTTGCAGCGGATCGGGGGCGTACTCGCCTACATCCCGCCGACGGTCTTTCTGATCGTCGCGTTCCTGCTCGTCTACCTGCGGCCGTCGATCATGTCGTGGTCGTTTTACGTTTTTGCCGTCGGATACTTCGGCACCAGCCCCGCGTTCATGTACTGGTCGCACGTGCTCCCCTCGCCGGCGTATTTTGGTCTTACCTTCGTTCTCAGCACGATTTTGGGGCCGTGGAGCGTGCTGCCGTTGTTGCCCTTCGTCCTGAGGTTCCCCAACGGCGACGTCTTGGGATGGCGGCGCCGGATCGATCCGTTTGTCTGGGTCCTTCTCGCACTGGCCTTCGTACTGTATGTGATCGAGTGGCGCGTCTACTACCGCGTGGAGGCGATCCCGGCTTGGGATGTCGTTCCGAGTACCGTCATTCCGTTGTTCGCTTTTGCTCTAGCGGGCCTGATTCTCGCCAAAAACTTCGCGACGGCGACGCCCAGCGACCGCCAACGCTTTGCGTTCGTAGCGCTCGGCACGCTCATATCCTTCGTGGCATATGCGATTTACTTCGTTCCCGGGGTGCCGTTCGCCGTCGGGCAGGTGATCGGGTTTGCGGTAGTGCTGATGCCGATCTGCATCGCCTACGCCGTCTTCCGCCTGCGCGTGCTCGACGTCAACTTCGTCTTGAACCGGGCGCTTGTATTCGGCGTGCTTTCGCTTGCCGTGATCGCCTTCGTCTCGATATTGGATTGGTTTTTTTCACGGGTCGTCGCAGTCGGGCGGCTCGCGCTCGGGCTCGAGCTGCTGGCGACGATCGCGATCGGCTTTCTCCTCGACCGGATCAACCGCACCGTCGAGCGTTTCGTCGAAGCGGTCTTCTTTCGAGCGCGCCGCATCGCCGAGCGACATCTTCGTCGCGCTGCAACGGCGCTGCCGTATGCCACGGACGAGGCGGCAATCGTCGACGGGCTCGTGCAGATACCCGTCGAAACGCTCGAGCTCGCCGGTGCGGCGCTCTATCGCCGTTCTCCCGATGGCTCGCGCTTCGAGGGTGTCGCAACCAGCCGCGAGACGACCGTTGCACCGCCCGGGTTCGATGCGAACGAGCTGTTGGTGCGGATGCTGCTTGCAGAGGAGCGGATCGTGTGGCTCGACGACCTGCGCTCGCATCTCGATCCGCAGAACGCCTCGATCTATACGCTCGCGGTCCCCGTCACCGTACGCCACGAGCTCGTCAGCTTTACGCTTTACGGAGCGCACGCAAATGGTGCGCAACTCGATCCCGAAGAAGTCGAACTGTTAGAGGAACTTGCGCGCGAGGCGGCAAGAGCGTACGATCACGTTGAGGCCGAGCGCGCTCGTGCCCGGTATACGAAGCTCGTCGCTCAACAATCACCGCACGGAGCGCTGTAGGAGTTGAGAAGATGGCAAAGATCCTCGTCATTGCCAAGTGCAAAGATCAGGCAGAGTGGGAAGCGGGTTTTCGCACGCACGGCGATTTCTTCCGGACCGCGTACGGGATTTCGCATCCAGTAAGTTATGGGATGGGCGAAGACAATTACGTCGGCACCTGCTTTGAGACCGGCGACGTGGCAAAGTTCATGTCGGCCATCTCTTTACCGGAGACCGCCGACGCTATGGAAGGCGACGGACTCTTGCGGGAGACGGTAAAGGTCTTCGTGTTGGATAAGGAACTCGCCCTCTAGGACTACCGCGATGCGGATGTCTTAGCTGCGAACGCAGGCGGCCCAGGTGAGCTCGTTCTGCGCGTTACTGAAGGCCCACCAGCCGTTGTAGCCGTGCACGCCCGGACCTGAAGCGGCACCCGGGTGCTCCTGAATCGGCGGTCCCGGCCACTGGCTGTCGCCCATCGAGCCGCCGATGACCGTGTAGCCGTGACCGCATCCGGCGTAAACGGTCTTCGGCGTTTGACTTTTGTTCCAAGCGTGCTCGATGACGATGCCGTCGTCGTCGCGTGCGCACGAAGCGTACGCCGTTGCTCCGCCGCTCACCCAAAAGGTGTTGGTACCGCCGTCGAACCACGACGAGGCCGTGGCTCCGACGGCGTAGCCGGTGATGAGTCCGTAGCCGCTACGACACCGCGCGCCCGCGAGTCCGCTAACGGGCAGCGATACGCGCCATTCGAACGAACTCCCCGGTGCCTTTCGCGTGATGCACGTGGCAAAAGCTTCGGCGCTGGCATTTGCATGGGGTTTGACGATCCACGAATTGCGATGGCTATCGGTATAGCCGGTCCCGACGGAACTGCCGTCGCTGCTGCTCGAGCCGCCGGCAATCACTTTATCGCCCTGCGGGCACTGCGCCACCGCGGCCTTTCCCTTCGAACCCCAAGAGACGACGCGCTTGAAGTCCGCTAGGGTGAGGCTCGTGCGTTGGGCAAGGCGTTCCGCGTCACTCGGAATGGCGGCGGTGCGGTTACCGCTAGAGCACGCCGCGAGATATACGACGGCGATTGCGGTCGCGACGGCGGCTTTGCACGTGCGTCGAATTTCGGCTAGAGATCGAATGCATGTGAATTCCTTCGGAGACGCGGTTGCCCCTTTTGCTCCAAGAATCGACGCGCGCGTGCGTTGGTGCTAGAATAGTTTTTCTAGCGGAGGACGGCCCATGCGACAGGAACGCGCGCTCACTCCGACCTGCCTTGGCATCCTGGTGCTAAGCGCGTGCAGCAGCAGCGCCGTGAGCTCGACGCCTCCGGCGGCGGGCCCTCGCGGCTCCCAGACGTTCGCATTTACGGGCGCACCTCAAAGCTTCACCGTGCCCTCTCGCGTACGGCAAATAACGATTACCGCGTACGGTGCTCAAGGCGACGGCGAATCGGTGCCGAGCCAGGGATATCCGGGCGGGTTGGGAGCGGCCGTGAAGGCGACCATCCCGGTTAATCCAGGCGAGTCATTGACGATCTTCGTTGGCGGAAAGGGCAAGGGTGCGGCGGGGGGCTACAACGGCGGCGGAAATGCCTCCGACTCCGGCGCGTACGGCGGCGGCGGCCGGTTTGGCTTCTATTACGATAGCAGCTCGTATTTCTGTCTCGGTGGCGCGGGCGGTAAGGGCGGCACGACGACCGGTGATGACGGCGGCGGTGGAGGATGCATCGCTGGCGGCGGCGGCGCGGGAGGGTCACAGACAACGGGCGGTGCCGGCGGCTCGGCGGGACCCGACGAAGGACCGTCTCTCGGAGGCAGCAAGGGCTGCGGAGGCGCGGCCGGCAGAAGCGGAAGACGCCTTGACGGTGGGACGGGTGCGAAGAAGTGCGCCGCCGGCGGTGGTGGCGGTGGGGGCGGCTACTACGGTGATGGTGGCGGCGGCGGCTCGTCGTTCGTCGAGAAGTCCGCGACCAAGATGCAGCAAACGCGCGGCGGCGGCCTGAAGGGTGACGGCAAGATCGTGATCTCGTGGTAGCGGCGTAAGAACGAAGACCCCTCGGTTGAAGGTGCTCGTTTTCGGCGGCACGCGCTTTGTCGGCCGTCACATCGTGGAGAGTCTCCATGCGCAAGGACACGAGGTGATCTGCTTTCACCGCGGTCAGTCGTTATGCGATTTGCCGTCCGGCGTTCGTGAAATATTCGGAGATCGCAATGAGCGGCTGCCCAACGCGATCCACGAGCGTTGGGATGCAATAATCGATGTAAGCGGTCAACGCCCGGAGCAACTCGAACGCTCGGCCGGCCTGGACGCCGGATGGTATCTGTTCATCTCGACGCTCAACGTCTATGCAGATCTCTCCCGGCCGGTGGTCCACGAAGAATCTTCGACGATCGTTGAGTTCGACTCCAGTGACGAAGCGATGGCATATGGCGGAAACAAGGCCGCCTGCGAACGAATCGTATGCGATCGCTTCGGCGAACGCGCGACGATTTTCCGTCCCGGACTTATCGTTGGGCCATGGGACTACACCGGGCGATTTTCGTACTGGCCGCAGCGAGCCTTGCGCGGCGGGCGGTTCATCGTACCGGAGCCGCCGTCTCGTCCGGTGCAGTTCGCCGACGTTCGCGACCTGGCGGCGTTCGCCGTACTAGCGGTATCGCAACGAAGAGATGGCGCTTACAACATCGTCGGCCCAAACCGGCGCTTCTCCTTGGGGGAACTGGTCCGGACGTGCGTCGCCGTGGCGGCGGAGCGTGAGATCGTGTCGCACGCGGTTTCACTTCGCAGCGAAGCGTTGATTGCCGCCGGCATCGAGCCGTGGACCGATATCCCGATGTGGCTCGACGATCCGCAATATGCGGGTCTCTTCGAGGCGAGCTATGCGAAGGCGGTCGGCGCCGGACTCAAACATCATTCCCCGCTCGAGACCGTGCGCGCGCTGGTCGACTGGCTTTCGCAGCCCGAATCTACTTCTGCGGCGAAGCCCGGGCTCTCAACCGAACGAGAAGCCCAACTTCTGCAGCAGCTTGCGAACTAGCAGATTCTGCTTAAACGTGAGATAATGGCGCAGTTCCCACCCGCGCTCAGGAGGATTCCTTGTGGCACGACGTTCACTTCGTTTGCTCGGCCTCGGCATCGTTGCGAGCCTCGCGTTCTGGCCGATGCTAGGCTCGGCGCAGCAGAACGCATCTCATCCGGCGGTCGCCGTTCTCAACTTCTCCACGCAGGGGTTGACGTCGGACTGGTATGGATCGTTCCAGCCCGGCGTCGCTTTGAGCGATCTCGTTACCGACCGTATGGTCAACGACGGCCGCTTTAGCGTGGTCGACCGGACGCATTTGAATTCGACGCTCGGCGAACACCAACTGGGGGCGAGCGGCGAGGTCGACCCGCAGACGGCGGTCACTGCGGGACGAATGGTCGGTGCGCGATATTTGATCACCGGAAACATCTTGCAATTCGATCAAACCGGCGCCAGCGGCGCGAGCGCGGGCAGCTTTCTGCCCAGTTACGTCGGTGCCGCAGCCGGCAGCGTCTCGACGCATCGGGTCACGATCAAGGTCGCGGTGCGGGTGATCGACGCGCGGACCGGCCAAATCGTGCAGAGCTTCTCCGACGAAGCGACGCGTTCGGGTACGTCGTGGAACGCCAGCGGATTCGCGGGTTACGCCGGCGGCTCGTATAGCAACGAACAGTTCGTCAACAGCGACATGGGCCATCTCATCGATGACGAAGCGAACAAAATCGTCCTCGCACTCGACCCGAGCCGTTTCTCCGCTCCGGCTGCGCCGGCGCTGACCGGCCACATCGCGGCGATCGATGGACGCCAAGTCATCATCAACATCGGCAGCAACAACGGCGTGCAGGTCGGGCAGACGTTCGATATCGTTAAGTCGAAGTCGATCGTCGATCCGTCGACGCATGCGACGCTGCACGTCGACGAGCACGTCGGGACGTTACAAATCGATTCGGTGAGTCAGAACGCCGCGGTCGGACACGTCACGTCGGGCACCGCCGCCGTTCGCCTGACCGTTACGTCGCAGCCCTAAAAGTCGCGAAATTGGCGCTCGAGGGCCGTATCGAGATGTGGATCGATCCGGTGCTCGAGTTCCGATTGCAACGCTTCGAATGCGGTGGGGTTACGCCCGTAAATGTATTGGCGCGTATTGACTAGGAACGCGTAGTTGCTGCGGTTAGGCAACTGTTCGGCCCACGTGTTCGTTCCCGGCATCGAACCTTCGCGCGCCCAATCGGCCCCCGGTTCGGGGGTTCCGACGCCCCAAATCAGGTACTCGTTCATGAACCGGAGCATCGAATCCGCATTGGTCGCCAGCGCACCGGCGCCGCCGGCAACCTCGAGGACCATGTCGTCGCCGCTATACGGGTATGGGTACCGTTTCTTCGATCGTACGTAGACGGCCGATAAGCCGTCGTAGGCGGAGTAATACTTTGCAACCTCGTTTTTGAGCCGCGTGCCGAGCGTCGGCGAAACCAAAACGTTCGAAACGCCTAACGGACCGGCGACGTGGGTTGCAATATAGTCGGAGAAATTCATTCCCGACGCTTTGGCGATCACCATCCCGAGAACCGTGTAGCAGAAGTTGCAGTAGGCGTAGGTGGTGCCCGGAGGCTCTTGCAGCGGCTTCCCGAGCTGGTACCGTACGTAATCGACTTGGCCGACGGCCCGCTTGAGATGCAGCGCGAGCGCGATCTCTCGCATCTTGAAGGTCGGGTCGTAATGAGGCGGTTTGCTATCGTCCCATCCCGATTCGTGAAGGATCATGTCCTCGATGGTGATGTCGTAGATGCGCTTATCGACCTTCGTGCCTTTTGGGAGGGGCTTTGTGATGCCCAAATATGCAAAGACCTTTGCAGATGGGTCGACCTTCTTGGCCTCGATCAAATTGTAGAGCGCACCATCGACCCAGGCTTTCGTGTTGCTCGCGAGTCGCATGATCGTATTGGGATGGGTCGTCGACTTCGCGAGGCTCCGGTAGGTATACGCGTGGGAAAATGTCGTCTTTCCCTTTACCGAAACCGCTAACTGCGCGTTGGGAACCTGCTGCGCGACCATGAAACGAACGACGAGGTCGTCGAGCGCCGCGTTGCTTCCCGGCCCTTCGATCGCGATCTTGGTATTTCGCGGCGCCGCCGCAAAATGGGCGGTGGGTACGAATGCGCTCGATCCCGAGCCGAATCTCGCGTTGCAAGCGCTTAAGGCTGCGAGGGCGGCCAACGTGCCGTACGCAAGAAGTCGTTTTGCTGCCGCTGAGCGCATGGCACCAGAGTTTCGCCCGCCGGATGAAAAAACCGCTGGATCTCTTACGTTTGGAGGAGGCCCGGCTCGGGCGTCGCAATACGACGAATCACTCTTCGCGTTTATTTAGGAGGCGCAATGCACGTGTTTACCAGGCGCGGCCTTTTGTTATTGATCGTCGTCGCCCTTACGGCGTGCTCGAACGGAGCACCCAACTATGCGACTCCCGCGACCGGAGCGGCCTCTGAGACGTCAACTCTGGATCAAGTTCTCGATTCCGCACCCGAGGCGAGCGGCGGCCGCGAGCTCTTCCGACCGCTTACGATGCATCCGAATGCCGGCACGCCGGGAATTCTCATCAACTTCGTTTCGGATGGGCCGGCTCAAAACGGCGTGCCGTGCATCAGCTGCGTTTATGGCATTCCGAGCGGCGATGACGTCGGTCTCACGGGACCGTCGAGCTACATTCCGACCGGCGCCGAGTGGCAATACTCGATTTCGTTCAGCGACCTTCATTACAAGGGCAAATGCAAGGTCGCGTGGGCCATCACGACGGGAAAGAAGACCCTCGATAGCTTCTCCGCTTCGTTCAACGTAACGGGCTCGGGCTTCGCTTTATATGCCGTGAATCGCAACCGGCCGAAGTACTCCGGCCCGGCGACGCTGACCGGAAAGGTTACGTGCGGGACTGCGAAGCCGTCATTGAAAGCGCCGCTGCAGTTCGAGTAAGCAACGCTACGGCTGATAAACCTGCACGTCTTGGTAGAAAGTCGCGCTGCCGTTCGGGTAGCCCTGATTGGCTCCACCGATGCAATAGAGAAGGCCGCCGGTCGTGGCCGAAGCCGGTCCGGTCACGGCTTGCGGCATTGCCTTCAGGTTTTTCCAAGAGTTCGTTTTCAACGTATATGCATCCACGATCTTCGTGATGCCGCTGGTAATCTCGCCGCCGGCAGCGTAAAGCATCGTTCCAATCGCTGCAGAACACGGCGCCCCTCGCGGCGTCGGGTCGGGTGCCTTTGTCTTCCACCTGTTCGTACCGGCGCTGTAGGCTTCGTTATCGCCGGTGTAGCCCGAATTTGCCAGACCGGCGGCAGCAACGATCGACTTACCGATGACGCCGATTTCCGGATTCGATTTGGCGACTCTCATCAATTGGCGAGTCGACCACGCATCGGCCTTGGGGTTATACCGATAGACGTTGGCGATCCGCCCGGATCCGCTGGTGTATCCACCGATTGCGTAGATGAAGGCGCCGAGCGTAGCGACAACGGGCGCGTTCGCGATCGGTAGCTGCGCCTTCTCCGACCACTTATTGGTCTTTGGGTCGTAGGCTTCAACGGCCGCCGATGGATTGCCCTCGGTTGCATTTCCGCCGACCGTATAGATGATGCCGTTGACGACGACGGCGCCGATGTCCCAGCGCGGCGTCGGCATCGGAGCGCCTTTCGACCACGTGTTCTTCGACGGATCGTAAATTTGCGTAACGCCATACGGCGACAGAGTATTATCGAGGCCCCCGACGACATAGATCTTATTTCCGACGGCGGCGGCGCCCGCGCCGATCACCGCATGGGGTATTGGCCTTTTCTTGCTCCAGGAGTTGTGCTGAACGTTACGTAGCGTGGGCGCAAGTTCCGACGGCCTCAAGGGCAACTGTGACGTCGTCCCGGAGCAACCGGCCAGGAGAGCGGCCAGACCGATGGCCGAGTGCAGGCGCATGAAAAACCTCCCTTGCGGAAAGCCGGAAGCGGCTGAGCGCTAGTATAGTTCCTCATCGACCGATTTGCAAACGTGGCGGCGCCAGGCGAGTGCTCTTGCGTGCATTGCGGTTGAGGAACTCTGTGACGCCTGACCGAAAACGGCGATGCCTAATCGTGAAGCGATTCGTTAGCCGTCCGATCGTGCCCGCCGGCGAAGGGTTCATTACCCCCGCGAGCGGGAGCGAGCCGCCCGTTCCGCGAGCGTTCCTATGGGAGCAGCGAGCGTTGGTGATAGACGCGGTACTGCGAACCTGGCGCTCGACGAAGACCGATCGCGGCGACGCCTACTTAAACCGGCACTGGTTCGAGTTGCAGATTGCGGACGGCGGCACGATCGAAGTCTATTACGATCGCAAGGCGAGGCGAGGCGTCGCGGCGTGGTGGCTCTACACCATCGACGAGCCCCGCGAAAAAGAATCGGCGAGTTCTTGACGCCGCTGCGCACGCGTGTGATCGTACGGGCCATGTTGCTACGCGCGCGGCGCGCGGAGCTCGATATTACCGACGATCTTCTCCGCCTCTCAGTCGGCCTCGAAGAGGTCGACGATCTAATAGACGATCTGGATCGCGCGCTCGCTACCAGCGCCGCGCGCTGAGCGGCGCATCGGAATCGGCTCCGCGCGGCACGAGAAAGTAGATCACGATCGCCAAGTATGCCCCGAAGCTGAGCAGCGGAACGACGAGCGCGACGAGCGTCGCGGCGACGTAGACGATCAGTCCCATCCGGTATCCCCGAATCGTGGCGGCGATTGCCGACGGATCGACCTCGGGTTCGAAAGCGCCGGCGCGCGCCAAATGTCCGAGCATGAGGTTGTAGAACGCCGCGCTCATCGAGAGCACGAGGCCGTAGAGGAACGTCGACGCCGAGTAGGTCGGATACGATCCCAGCGTCTTGGTAGCGAACGGGATCAGCACGGTCGCTGCCAGCAGCAAGAGATTCCAGAAGACGGTCTTGCGATCTACGTGGTGGACGAGCCGGAAGAGTGCGTGATGGTTCTGCCACATCAGACCGATGACCGAGAAGCTCAGCCCATAGGCGAGCAAATCCGGCCAGAGGCGCAGGAGAGCCGCGGCGAGCGCGCCGTTCGTTGCGTAGTGCATTTCGGGCAGAACGAAGCCGAGCGCCAAGAGCGTGATCGCGAAGGCGAAGACGCCGTCGGAGAAGGCTTCGAATCGAATCTTATTCATCGTGCGCTGCGCTTCGCGAAATCGATGCTACTTCGAGACCGCGGCGACGTCCGCGGCGGTCACCGGAGCGCCATGATTTCCCCACGACGAACGGACGTAGGTGAGGACCGCTGCGATGTCTGCGTCGTGAAGCTGCGGACTCCATGCCGGCATCATCCCATTGAGCGCCTTTCCGCCGGCCTCGATCTTTCCGGTGAGACCGTACTTGACGATGTGGATGACGGTCTTGGGATCGCCGGCTACCGTTGGATTCGAGGCGAGCGCGGGGAACGTGCCGGGTACGCCTTCGCCGTGCGCACCGTGGCAGCTCGCGCAGTTGCTCAGAAAGATCGTGCTGCCGTTTGCGGCGCTATTCGAACAACCGCAGATGCCGGCGATCGATGCGATGGCGAGGAGCGAGCAAAACTTCCGCATGGTCCATTTCTTTGGACCGACAAGCAAGGGATCCCCTGGCGCACACCCGCGGCCCTGCTGCTCGGCCAAGGTAGCCGAGTAAGGCAAGCCTAATCACTGCCCTCCGGATCAATCGATCTGAGAGTAAGGAGCAGCCGTGAACAGATCACTCAAACTCGTTGCGCCGTTGCTGGCGGCGCTTGCGGCGGCGGCATGCAATGCCGGCGGCACTTCCAACTTACCGGCAAGTCCCGGTCAATCGGGCGCGCAATCGGTGCGCTCCAACATGCCGGAGTGGCAGGCCAAAAACCTCGCAACTCCCGCCTGTCCGCAAGTCACCGGCGTTCCGGAGTGCATGGCGCTGATTCAATCGAAGAGCGGCATCAATCCCGACGTCGCGGGGTGGGCCCCCGCGGACTTCCAGACGCGCTATCATCTGCCGTCATCGACCAACGGCGCGGGCCAGGTTGTGGCCATCGTCGACGCCTACGACAATCCGAACGTCTCCTCCGACCTCGCGGCCTATCGCTCGCAGTTCGGACTCGGGACGGCGCCGTTCAACAAGTACAATCAGAACGGACAACAGAGCGGCTATCCGGGCGGAAGCGTCGGCTGGGGCGTCGAGATCGATCTCGACGTCGAGATGGTCGCAGCGGCCTGTCCCAAGTGCACTATCGACCTCATCGAAGCGAACAGCTCGACGAGCAGCAATCTGCAGACCGCCGAAGTTACGGCCGTCAACCTCGGCGCGCACATCATCAGCAACAGCTGGTCGTGCCTCGGTTCGGATAGCTGCGTGAGCACCTCCGATTTCAATAAGGCCGGCGTCGTCTATCTCGCCGCCTCGGGCGATTCGGGCTACAACCAGATCGGCGCGCCCGCGGTCTTTCAGAGCGTCGTTGCCGTCGGCGGTACCGTGCTTTCGAAGAGCGGCTCGACCTATCACGAAACGGTTTGGAACGGTGCGGGCGCCGGATGCTCGCTCATCGCCAAACCCTCATGGCAGAAAGATCCCAGCTGCACGAAGCGCACGATTACCGACGTCTCGGCCGTCGCTTGGCAAGTTGCCGAATACGACACCTACGGTTACAGCGGCTGGTTCACCGTGGGCGGAACGAGCGTCGCGACGCCGCTAAACGCGGCGGTCTTCGGTCTCGCCGGCAACGCCTCCACCCAGAGCGACCCGTCGGGATTCTGGAAGGCGACGCAGGCCACGCGCAAGGCCAATCTCAACACCATCACCAGCGGAAGCGACGGTTCGTGCGGCGGCAAGTACCTCTGCACCGCCGGGACGCACCAATACAAGACCTACTCCGGTCCGGCCGGATGGGGAACGCCCGACGGCATCGGTCTGTACTAGCGCCAACCGAAGCCGGCAGTAGCGAGAGGCGGCGCATGCGCGCCGCCTCTTCTCGTAAATGCCGCCGATGCGCTCATGACGGAGCGAGCCGCTCGTTCCAGTCGATCCGGCCGGTGGCCTGCATCGCCACGAAGAGCGTGATGATCGCGCCGATCGTAATGGTGAGTCCGCTCCACCCTTCGTTGAATAGCGCGTAGGAGAAGAGGACGAGATAGACGAGCTGGGCCAGGCCGCTTTCGACTGCGGCGAACTTCCACCCAACGACGAGCCGCAGATAGGAGATCGTCAGGAAGAGCGTGACGCACGAGCAGATCGCGAAAGCCGCGGCGATCGGGATGCGGTCGACGAGATACGCGAAGAGTAGATGGAACGCAAAGAACGATGCGGCGAGAAAGAAGTAATTAATCGGATGGAGCTCGATCCGGCGTAGCGTCGTGACTACGAGCATCACGAAAAAGTAGAAGAAGAGCGCGACCGGCGCCCAAAAAGTGATGCGCTGGGCGAGCGGTCCGGGTTGCAGCGGCGTCGGGAAGGCCATTCCGATTCCGTCGCCGGTGACGAGCGCCGAGTAGCGCCACTCGAGTCGCGCGCCGCCGCTGCGGCGTTCTTCGGTAACCGGAAGAAGCGTCTGCGGCGGAAAGTCGAGCGCGTCGAAGTTCGCCGTCATCGTCAGATCGAAATCGTTCGCCGATTGGACGCCGTCTCCGAAGCGATAGATCCAGGTTCCCATGCCGCGCGAGCGGTAACCGATGTCGAGCGTGGTTTCATCCCCGGGCGCCAGCGAAAAACTCAAACAGCCGCGGTCGAGTGCGGTCGGGTCGGCGACGCGCCGACCGCCGATGACGGCGCTGAAATCCGCATAGGTTCCATCGTTCGATGGAAACGGAAAGCGCACGGTCAGGCGTCGGGCGTTGGTTACGTTTCGGATCCGGTAGCGGCCGGCAAACCGGACATTATAGAGATTGTACCAAAGCAGTCCGTCCCGGCGCTGCTCGAGTTGGAGCGCCACGTCGACTCGGCTGCGCTGAATCGGAACGACCGTGTAGGAACTGCCGCTCAGCCTTGCGGTGACCTGCGGTGCCGTTTGCGTCTGCGCGCTCCCCCACTGGGCGACGAGCCGTTCGCGCTGCTTCGAATCGGAGTCGGCGGTGCGCGTTACCAGTGTTCCGCCGAGAATCATCCATGCGGCCGCGGTGCAGCCGAAGATGAAGGTGATGGCGGTCAGGCGTTTGAGCATGCGAAATTCCTCGAGCCGTCGGATCAGTGGCTTTGCGTTGCAAAGTTATTAACTTTGTATCACAAAGTTCAGAACGGCGCAAGGGGAGGAGGAGGCGCAAATTAAAACGGGGCGGCCGCACCGGCCACCCCGTTGGTTATCCGCTTCTACGTTGAAGCGTCGATCATACCGCGGCGGAGGCTAGTGATGCATCCGCTGGTTCGTCGGCGAGAAGATGCCCGACTCAACGAGATCTCGGTGCTTGAGACCCGCGTTGAAGCTGTATCGCAGCGTAAAGGTCGGTAACGAGTAGTTGTAGACGTCGACGGAACCGTTCGACTCATCGCCGACGGCGAGCTTGTAGCCCGACCCGTTGAGGTTTCCGTAGAACGACTGACCTTGCAGTGCGAACTTTCCGACTAGACCGCAAGTCGGGTTGCAGCCGCTGTAGACGAAGAGCATGCTGTTGAACGAATCGAACGAGCCGATGTTGCCGGAGTTGTCGACGAACAGGCCGCCGTAGGACGACTGTCCAGCGGGAACGCTGGCGACTTGGCCGTTTCCGGTACAGCCGGCCCAGTAGATCAACCGGAATCCAACCGGAATTCCGTTGCTGATTCTCTTTGCGGTCGAGAGCCAGCAGTTTCCGTTCGCATCCATCGCAACGCCCGCGCCGTATCCCGTGATGGCCGAACTGGTGATGGGTGCGCCGCACGAGAGCGAGGAGAGCGTGCAAAGGACGACTTCACCGAGCTTCGTGGTGAAGTTGATTTCACTCACGGCGATCGGTGCGAGGGTCGCGTTGAACGACGCAGCGTCTACGGGCTGACCGGTCATGTCCGGAATCGTTCCGAGAAGTTGCCCGCAGATTAGGGGCTGCGTGCTGCCTTGGAAGACTTCGATCTGCCAATGCTTGGTGCTCTTGCCGGAAGCGGTCGACGATCCAGGAACGATCAAGTTCCCTTTTTCATCGGAGGCGATTCCGTTGACGTTGTACCGGTTACCCGGCGGTGAGCAGACTGGCCCACTATTCGTTTTGTTCGGCTTGGGGGAGTAGCCATAGACACCAACTGCCGAACGGAACTGCGAAGCGTAGTAGCCTCCGCGTTGCCCGGTTTGTGGCGGGTGGCTGCCACCCGTGCGTGGGCCCGCATCCTGCTTCCATCCGGCTGAGTTAACCGGAGTCCAATTGCTGACTTCGCGATCCGGCGCGGCCGATTGGCCGCCGGTATTCGGCAATGACGAACCCGAGGAGCCGGAATTCATAGCGGAGCAGCCCACCAAGCCGATGAGGGCCGCCGCACAGAAGATTGTATTGACGTAACGCATTTGGGTTAGGCTCCTTGAAAGCTTAAGCTTAAGGGAAGAGCCTACGTTGGGGAGGTAGTGTAGAGTTGTAGGCAAGACTGGTAGGGAAACGATGCCCGGCCGCAGCCAACGCTAAACGAGCCCCTCCCGGCCTTGACTGCTCAGTCCGGCTAAGCGCTGCTTGAATCCTGCCTCGACAACCTTCTTAGGGCGGTATATTTGATATCCACGCGGATCCTTTGCCGGCCTTTTGTCGGCCGGTCGGACGAACTGGAGCACCTTGCCGCTCGCCGGCGCGCCGCCGGCGAGTCACACGGCGGACTAGTCCTGGTTGGAGGCGAGCCGGGCATTGGGAAGTCGCGCCTGCTCCACGAGTTCATCGGGCGCGTGAACCGTCGCACCTCGGCCGTCGCCTGGAGCGCGTGCCGCGCCTTCGCCCAGAAACCGCTCGGGCCGCTGCTCGATTCTCTCGGGCAGATCGCCGACTTCGATGCCGGCGATCTGGCTGCGTCCTCTAAAGAGGACCGGATCGATGCCATCGCCCGGCGGTTCGAGCTCGTCGCCGCAAAGCGCGTGACGATCGTTGCACTCGAAGACCTCCACTGGGCCTCGGTCGATCTCGTTCAGACGTTGCTCGTCCTCGCCCAGCGAGCGGCAAGTAAACGGCTACTCTTTATCGCCACCTACCGCGACAACGAGCTGCTGCCCACGCACCCGCTCTTCCGGTGGTTCGGGGAGCTCGTCCGCGAGCCGGAGGTCTCCGTCGTCACGCTCCCCCGCTTGGCGGACGAGGAGACCGATCAGCTGATGTCGGGCGCACTAGCCGATACGGTCAGGCTTCCCGCGCCGGTACTGCGCGCGGTCCGCGAACGCTCGGACGGCAACCCGCTCTTCGCCGAAGAACTGCTCCGCAGCGCCGTCGATTCGCAGCGCTCGCGTGCGGCAATCTCGCCACTCGCGTTGCCGCTCTCGTTGCACGCACTCATCCGCGAGCGCCTGCGCGATTGCTCGAGTGACGAGCTCTCGCTGCTCCAGCGCGCTGCGGTCTTCGGACGAACCTTCACAATCGATGGCCTAACGACGGTCTTCGGAGACGATCCGATCGCGCTCGAACCGATGTTAGAGCGACTGCGCGGCCTGCAACTGATCGATTCGGTCGACGGTGCCGGCGGCGCCTATCAATTCCGTCACGCGCTGACGCGCGACGTCGTCTACGGTGAGATGGAAGCCGAGGCGGCACGTCCGTTTCATCTCGCGATTGCCGAGCATCTGGAGCGGTCTCGCGAAGAGGCCGGAGCACCCGAGGATCTCGCCCACCATTTTTGGCAGGCCGACCGGCGCGACCGCGCCGCCGGATACTACGAGATGGCCGGCGATGCGGCAATGGCAATATTCGCCTATCAGGATGCGGCCTCGTTCTTCGAGCGCGCGGCGATGGGCTTCGAGAGCGATCGTGCGGCCCGCGCGCGCGTTGAGTCGCGCACCGCGCAAGCCTTCATCTTCTCCGGCGATCTCGATGACGGGCTCGCGCGTTACGAACGCTCGGTCGAGCTTGCGATCGAACTCGGTGACGTGCCGCAAGCGGTTCTAAGCCGAGCGCTGATGGCCGGGCACCTCTACGACGGCGGCCGAAGGGCTGCGGCGATCGCGCTCGTCCGCGAGACGCTCCCGCTCGTCACCAGCGAACACGCGGCGCTTCGAGCGCGCCTGCTCACGCGACTGGCGATGATGCTTGCGCGCGACGGAGACTTGGAAGCCGCGCGCAACGCGCTGGACCGAGTCGATCGCGCCGATTTGGAGCCCGGCGCCGACGCGACGGCCGAGTACTTTCTCGGTGCGAGCGAACTGCACGCGCTGCGCGCCGAGATCGACGAATGGAAGGCGTGCTTCGCGGAGGGCATCGCGATCTACGAACTGCGCGGCCATCCCGGGCCGATTCAGGTCGCCCATGCGAATTTTGCGGTTCAGGCACTCTGCGTCGGCGAGACCGACCTGGCTCGAACGCACCACCGGATCGCGCGCGAGTTGGCGCGGACACTGCGCTTCGAAGATCAAACGGTGCTGCTCGCTCAGGTCGAGTTGTACGCGGGCAACCTTGCCGAAGCGCGCAGCATCGTCAACGCCACGAGGCCGTCGCGCAAGTTCCTGATGCGCGCGATGCAGACGCAGGTGGCGATTCCGCTCGCGCTCGCTGCGGGCGACGACGCGATGCTCGAAGCATATTACGAACCGGAATTCGCAAGCGAGGCCGCGCTGCAGCCGTTCACCGCAACGCTCGCGCGCGTCGCCGCGGCCCACGCTTTCGCGCTCGCCGCAAAAGGACGCGCCCGCGACGTCCGCCTCTTGCTCGGACGCGTGCTCGACTCGTTGACGACCTCGTTCGGGATGATGCTCCCGGTCGCGGCAATCGCGAGGTTTATACCCGAGCGCGCCGGCGAGCTGCGGTCGATTGTCGCCGCGGGAGCCGCTCGTCCGGGCGACCGCGTAAACAAGGCGCTCCTGGCGCTGCTCGACACCGTCGCGGCGTCGCAACGAGCGGAGTCGAACGAGACGGTGAAGCACGGACTCGACGCCGCCGAGCGATTCGGCGCGCTCGGGTGGCCGCTCTTCGAAGCGTTCGCGCTCGAACATGCCGGTTGCCGGGAAGCGGCGCTCGCGATCTACCTGCGCTGCGGTGCGACGGGGAGCGCGCGACGTCTCGAGGTGCAAGGGATGGGGGACCGAGGCAACGGTGCCCTGCAGATGTTGACGGCGCGCGAACGAGAGCTCGCGCTGCTGATCGCCGCGGGGAAACCGAATCGTGCGGCTGCAGCGGAGCTCTCGATCACCGAGAAGGCCGTCGAGAAGTATTTGACGTCGATCTACGCAAAGTTCGGTCTCAAGTCTCGCTCGCAACTCGCGGCGCTCGTCGCATCGTCGCAGAGCCGAACCGAGACTTGAGCACGATCGACTCGCGGTTCACGGCATGAACTGAACGATGCCGTTCCCGGTGTAGTCGGTAATCCAGAGAGAGTTGTGCGGCGCGCCGCTCGCGAGATCGGCAGCCACCGCCGTCGGAATCGGGTACTCGACGATGTGGCCGCTCGTGCTCGCGCGGCCGATTCGGGTGTTGTTGAGTTCGGTGAACCAGACGTAGTTGCCGGATTCCATGATCGATCCGGGGCCTGAGTTCGCCGTGATTCCCCGCGAAAACTCGGTGACGACGCCGGAGGTCGTGATGCGTCCGATCTTATTCGAGGAGTTCTCGGTAAACCACAGATTGCCGTCGGGACCGGGCGTGATGTCGACGAGTCCGGCGTTAGCGGTGATGCCGTTGGTAAACTCGGTAATCGTGCCGGCGGGCGTGATGCGGCCGATTCGGTTGCCGAACTCTTCGGCGAACCAGACGTTGCCGTCGGATCCGGTCGCTATGTCGTGTACGGCGACGTCACCCGGCGAGAGTCCGTTGGTGAAGAGCGTGACGGCGCCCGCTGTAGTGATGCGGCCGATCGCGTTGGTGCTCGGCGAGCGGAACGTAAACCAGAGATTGCCGTCGGAACCAGTGGTAATGTCCCACGGCCCGTAGGCCTCGTTGCCGACGGCAAACGTGTGCAGACGTCCGTTGCGGGTTATGCGTCCTATGCTATCCGCGCCGCCTTGCGTGAACCACATGTTTCCGTCGGGTCCCTCGACGATGTTGTTCAGTGTCGTGGCCGGCGCGGCGAACTCGGTAACGACGCCGGTCGAGGTGATTCGCCCGATCTGGTTGGAACCCGGTTGCGTGAACCACATCCCGCCGGGGCCCGCGGTGATCCCGCGCGGGTTGCTGTTCGCCGTGATGCCGGTGAAGAACTCGGTGCTCGTGGGCGCGGGGGCGGGGGCGCGCCGCTCCGCAGGGGCCGAGGCCGCCGGGGGTAAGGCCGCGGTGGAGTTCGATCCGCCGCTGCATGCGGCGACGGCGCCGGCCAGGACGAATCCGGCGAGAGCGCCGGGCAGAAAGCGATGCTGCGGCTTCAAAATCATCTGCAAACCCCTCCTCAAGGGTCATTGCCATCGTAGCCCCCCGGCGTGAAAAGCATAGTGGGGGAACCCCCACAATGGGCCGGCGCCAGCCGGCCACGATTCTAACTCAACGTCGCCACACCGTTGACGCATTAACGTGTAATAATCCAGGTGGAGCGGGCCCCCTTATGGGGCTCGAGATGTGCCATTTTGGACGCGAAATGGGCAAGGAGGCATCGAATGAGACCGTGCGATTACGACCGGGATTGGGAAGAATCTACCGTGCGCTTTCAAGGCGAGGCGGCAGAGCTCGCCGATCGGGTCGAGAGGGAGCTCCAAGTAATCGCACGGCGTCGGGCGCAAGGCGTCCAGACGCTTCCACCGCGACTCAACGAACGGGCGAACGCGATGGCGCGGCGCCTCAAATACGCGGTCGAACTCTTCATTCCCCAACGCATTTCATCCGACTCGGCAATCCGTCTCTTCGCTAAATGGGAAGATCCGATTACGCACTCGCTCTCGGAGGGCGTCATATCGGAGCTGCAGGAGGCGCGCCACTGGTGATGTCTCGACGGCCACACTTTGAATTACTACTTGAAAGGCTGCAATAATGAGGACCATCGCCATCCTCGCCGCGCTCGCGATCGTCAGCATACCGGCGATCGCGAGCGCCGATCAATCTCAAGACAAGACCCTCTGCACGTCAGCGATGCAGACGCAGAACTGGTCGGGCATCGCCGCGAACTGCCGCGCCGTAGCCGATGACTATGCGACCAACGCGCAGAGCGACAAAGGCCACCAGCGCGCGCTCGATCTGACGCTCGAGGGCACGTGGATGGCCGAGGTCGGCATTGCGTACGACAACGTCGGACGCTACAACGACGCCGCGTCGGCGAAAGCGGCGGCACGATTCTTCCTTACCGACGCACAGACGCAGACCGACGATCCACGGTTATTGGACCTGATCGAGACCTCCCTGAGTCGATTGTAGGGACGCCACGGTAATCAGGCCCTCGCGGCACGGAGGCCACGGGGGCCCGGTTACCGTTCGAACCCTCCGAGGTGCGCGCGCCGTCGTCCGCAAACGATGGCCTCCATGCGAACGTTTCTTGCAATTATTTGTGCGCTCGTCTTACTCGGCGCGGCGGCGCCGTCGACGGTTTCTTCGGACACGGCGCTGATCGGCTGGGCCGCCGGTCCGGCGGTTTCGGCCGAACTCCAAGCTGAGAAGACGATGCTCTCCGCGCCGAGCGGCGCGAACGCGATGGAGATCGAGCATCACCTCTCATCCGTTCCACACCGCGCCGGCTCGGCTGCCGATTATGCAACCGCGCTCTACGTCAAGCAGCGATTGGCGCGTGACGGGTTCGTCACGCGAATCCAGGAGTACCAAGTCGAGTTCACCGGGCCGCTCGAGCAGAGTTTGACGCTGCTCGCGCCCCATCGTCAGGCCTTCGATCTGCTCGAAGGGGTGCCGGGACACCATACGCGCTGGGAGATGATGGCGGGGCCGCCGTTTCTCGAAGAGTCGGGCGACGGCACGGTCACCGGTCCGGTCGTTTACGTCGACGCGGCGACCAAAGATGACCTCGCAGAGATCGATGCGGATCACGTGAGCCTCAAAGGCGCGATCGCGCTCGTGCGCCTCGGCGCACCGGGCGGCGGCGGCATCCGCAACGCCAACCGAAGCTGGATCCCGTACAACGAACTTCGCAAGCGCGGCGTGGCCGGAATCTTGGAGTATTTCGAGCCGGCGACGAGCGGCTACGGCGGCGGCGCGATGTGGCCGGATGGCAACTACAAGAATACGCACATGGCCGAGCGGATGAGCGGAATGTCCCCGCGCGGGTTCCTGGCCTTTCCGCCGGGCGATCCAACGATGGCAGGCCACGCACCCGTCGTCGGCGCGGCGCACCAGAGCTGGAACGAGATCCCCCACGCGACGATTCCGGAGTTGAGCCTTACGCAGAGCACCGCGCGTACGCTGCTCGCAGCTATGACCGGTAGAGTCGTTCCGCAATCGTGGCATCCGATGTTCGAGTTCGTGCAGCACTTCGGCGGGAACGTGATCGCCCGCGTGCATACGAAGTTCGAGCGGAAGCTCAAGACGATCTGGCTGGTCTTTGGTGACATGAAGGGCAGCGAAGAGCCCGACTCGATCGTGATGATCGGCAGCCACCGCGACGCTATGACCTTTGGCGCAATCGATCCCGGAAGCGGCACGACGGTGCTGCTCCAAGACGCCGATGCATTTCACGCACTCGCGCAGCGCGGCTGGAAGCCCAAACGCACGATCGAATTCGCGTCGTGGGACGGACACGAGCTCGGGCTGTTCGGTTCGGCGGCCTACATCTATCAGTACGGACCCGAACTGCGTAAGAACGTCTTTCAGTATATCAATACCGACCAGCTCACGACCGGCGACCCGTTCGTGGTGAGCGCCTCTCCCGGACTCTATGCGTTCGTGAAGCAGATCTGCGACGTCGTTCCGGCCGCCGACGGTATGGGCATGCTCGGCGCGCGCGACCAGCGCCTCGAGCCGCTGCTCAACCCAATCACCGGCGGCTCCGACCATCAGAACTTCTCCTATATGCTCGGTGTTCTCAGCACGTCGAACGGCTACTACGGCTACTTCGGCGCGCACCACACCGCCGAGGATAATATCGACGGTCTGCGCACCTATGATCCGGGGATGCGGCAAGCCGTCGCGATGGCGCAGCTCACCGGCATTCAAGCGATGCGAGCCGCGAATGCAACGGTCGAACCGCTGCGAATCGAGGAGGTTCCCTCGCAGCTGCTCGACGACCTAACGCCGCTGGCGACCGCGGCATTTCAGAAGAGTAACGGCGCGATCACCCTTGGCGAGCTACGGCAAGCGTTGACGCAGTATCAGCAAGTCGCGCACCAAACCGATCTTGCGATGCAGCAGGCCGAAGGCAAAGGGGATACGGCCGCGATGGCCTCGATTGCGGCGCACGAGCAGGCCTCACGCGACGCGTTCTTCATCCCGGGCGGCCTTTTAGAGAACTCCTACTATCACACCATCGACCGCGTCTACACGAGCTTCCCGGAGATCGTCTTCGCCGCCGGCGACGAGAGCGTTTTGAAGTCGGCCTACGATCGAATGCTGCAATCGGTGCGGAGCGCGACGGCGGCGCTGCAGAATTAGACGACGCTCTGAAGCAGTGATTCGAGTGCGCCGTCCATCGCGGAGATTCGCGCCTCCATGCCGGTGACGCCGTAGCGCGCGGCGACTGTCGAGATCGGCACGTAGGCGACTTTGACGCCGTCAGGCTCTTCCCAAATGAGAATTTTGAGCGGAAGGTCGAGCGCGACCAGCGGATAGGTATCCATCAGCGGCGTTCCGCTTTTCGGATTGCCGAAGATGATGAGCGTCGTCGGACGCAGATTCAATCCGACAGAGCTGGCCGCGGCGGATTGATCGATCCTGGCGAAGACTGTATTGCTCGCACCGGTGATCGCGGCCGAGAGGCGAGCGAGGGTTTCGGTATAGGAATAGGCGCTCGTTGTAATCGTCGCCGGTGGGTTCATACCTGCAAGATGTACGACGCATTTTTCATCGGTTACTGCAGCACGATGTCGAGCGTGACGTCGACGGTGCCGCCGATCGTCGGATCGAGACGCGTCGTCGCCATGCCGAAGGCGTGACGGTCGACCTGCGCGGTCGCGTGATAGACCGGATGTGCCGGTGTTCCGCTGGCCGTTACGTCGAGTTTTTCGGGCTGCGCGACTCCGTGGATGGTAAGGTTGCCGTCCATCTCGAAGGCGGTGGTGCTTCGCGCCACGACCTTCGTGCTGCTGAAGCTCCAGCGTGGAAACTTCGCAACGTCGAAGAAGTCCGCAGACTCGAGCGAGCGGTCGCGATCGGGCTCGCCGGTCGCGATCTGCGTCGCATCGAGCACGGCCGTGGCAGCGGTCGGAATCATCGAGTCCTCCGCGAGCGTGACCGTCCCGGAGAGAATCGGCACGCTGCCGGTCACGTGCTCGACCCAAATGTGGGAGACGCTGAACGCTGCGCGCGAGCGGGCGGCGTCGATTGCACGCGGTTGCGCAGGCGCAGATGCGAGCGTCGAAGCGAGGAGCAGCGCGGCGACGGTAGACTTCATCGCTAATAGGCGAAAGTGAGCTGAAGATTCATCGTGTTGGTCGTCTGGGGCGAATGCGCGATCACATCTTCAATCGTCAAACGCGTGTTTTCGGTCGGGCCGTAGCCGAGCAGGATCACGCCGTCGCGCGTAAAGCCATTCGTCGGATCGTTCGTCCCCTCGTAACGCGCTTCGGCGAAGAGCCGGCGGTTGAACGCGTAGCGCAGTTGCTCGAAGCCGCCGCTCGACCTGCAGCCGGTGAATCCCGGAGTCGCGCAGTTTGCATCCCAGCCGTTGATCAACACAAACTCGCTCGAGAAGCGCGACCACTGGCCGTAGGTCAAGCCGATGGCGGTGCGCTCGAAGCGATCGTTCGGGCCGCCTGCCACCGGACGCAGGCCGTCGTAGCGAAGGGCACTGAGCGTGAACGGGCCCATCGCATCTTGTGCGTAAACTTCGGTGTCGACGCCCGTGACGGCAAGTCCGCTCTGGCGCGTATATCCAGGTCCGGCGAAGAGTTGCCCGCTCAGACCGCGCAACGGATCGCCGACACCGAGCCGCGCGCCCATCGCGGGGTCGAAGAAGTCGAACGGATTCGCGCCGACCGTCTGCGCGTACGGCGTGTACTCCTGATAGGTGTCGCGAAACGTCTCGGGATCGACCGGGAGCGGCAGCGTGAACTGCCCGCCTTGCAAATAGGCCGGAATCCGCGCGTTCCAGGGATTGACGCGATCGTTGATCCAGGCATCGCGCAGCAACCCGGGCTCGCCGCCGTCGACGACGTACTGCTCGACGAAGAAGTTGGCGCGCGAGCCGATCGTCGCCGAGGTGAAGGCTTCGACTTCGTCGACGATCGCTTTGGGAAGCCCCTGGCCGTCGGTTCCCTCGCCTTGATACTCGCTCGAGTCGACCGCGTTGACTTTCACCGAGAGCGGGAATGCCGGACCTGACGATATCCCCGGAAAGCGCTCGCCGTATGCCAAGAAAGCGGCGCCGAATTCGTTGAGGTGCGGAATGACCGAGTGGCACTTCGCGCACGTTACCCCGTATTGGTGCGCGAAGAGCGGAATCGCCGGCACGGCGACTGGCCGCTGCACGGCGAGCAGGAGGAGAAGCCAAAGCGGCGTCCACTTAAGCACGCCTCACAATATACTTAGGTGGTCCTAAATTCCCTGCTATGCCAGCTTGGTTGCTTGCTTCGCGGCGCCCCCGGCACGCGGGGAGCAGAGTCCCGGCGGAATTGTGTCGTATTATTAAGGCCGCATCACGGACTTGCCAAGGCCCGTGGTAGCGAGGGGAGGGGATCGGTGCGAGCCGGTCTCCTCTTTTAGTTTTGCGCCCGCTCTTTGAGCAGCGCGTCGCACTTGGCGGCGAAGACAAAATCGCTCTCGGTCAATCCGCCGATCTTATGCGTCCATACGTCGACGACGAGCCGTCCCCAAGCGACGTGCAGGTCGGGATGATGCTGTTGCTCCTCGGCCGTCTCGCCGATTCGCTGCGCCGCCTCCATCGCTCGCGCGAAGTTCTGAAACGTAAACGTGCAGGTGAGAATCTTGATCGGCCCGCGTTTGGGATCGCTGCGTTCGACGACGCGCCATCCTGAGTCGAGTTGTGCGAGCAGCGGCGCGATCTGCTCATCGGTCAGCGGCGGCACGCCGCCACGGCATGGGACGCAGGCGCGCTGCGCGAGCTCGCTCACCGTAATGGGCTATTGGGCGCCGGCGCGTTACCGAACGCATAATTCGTGAAGTCTGCGTTGGCCGACAGCGCCATATGCGGCTCGTCGATATCGGCGCTTATGGTCGCGGGCAGAAAGAAGCCGTCGACGTCGCTTGAGGTTACGCGGGTTTCGATGTGCGTGCCGTCGGTGTAGCTCGCATCGACTTGGCGCGCCTTCCCGCGAGGACCGATCGCGACAGTTGCGCTGCGCAGCGTCGGGTCGTTGATTGCGTGCAGTTCGAAGAGCCGGTTGCCGTTGGCTTCACCGACCTCTTGAAACGTATAATGCTTCGGCCACATCCACGGATCGAGCATCGAAAGGTCGGCATCGTGCTGCTTTCGCGGAGCAAACCACGGAACCGACGTGAAGTGCACGACGTAGCTCTCGCCCGGATCGTAGACGCCGGCGCCTTCGAGGTGGAAGTGAAGCCAGGGAAAGTGGCGCATCGCCATGGCGACGTCGAGCCGGAAGGTGTAGCCCGGGGGAGGAGCGCTCTCTTGGGGAGGTGAGGCGGCCGTAGATCCCGTGCTGCCCGCGACCGGCGATGCCAGCGCGAAGAATACGAACGACGCGCCGCCGGCCATGGCGCCCTTTGGAACGTGCATCATTGCAGTCTTACCCTTAATCGGCGGTACTTTTGCGCTCCAATCGCACGCTCGCGTCGAACTGCGGGATTCACCGGTTCGATTCGGCAAAGAGCGGGCGGATGACTCCATTGCCGCGCAATGCGGTGTTGCTCTCGTTCGAAGGACCCGACCGGTACTCGATGGTCGGTGGACTCGGCACCCGAGTTACCGAGCTCAGCGGCGCGCTCGCTCAAGCGGGCGTTTGCACGACCCTGCTCTTCGTCGGCGATCCGACGAGCGCGCCGGTCGAGCGGCTCTCGCCGAATCTCGAATATCGCCGTTGGTGCCAGTGGATTTCGGCCTACTACCCCGGCAGCGTCTACGATGGCGAGATCGCGAAGATGAATGACTTTACGGCTAGCGTGCCGCCGTTTGTCGTCGAGACGATCGTCGAGCCGGCAGCCGCGCGCGGCGAAGCGGTGCTGGTCATCGCCGAAGATTGGCAGACCGCCCCGGCCGCGATCGCGCTCGACGCGCGGTTGCGCGAGCGCGGCCTGCGCGATCGCGCGGTTCTGACGTGGAACGCGAACAACACCTACGGCTTCGATACGATCGACTGGGATGCGCTCGCGCGCGCCGCGCAGATCACGACGGTCAGCCGCTATATGAAGTTCGAGCTGCAACTACGCGGCGTCGAATCGCTCGTCATTCCGAACGGCATTCCGCAGCGACTGCTCGACGGCGCGCCGAAGAAACTGGTGCGATTCGCGGAGAAGGTGTGGCGGCAGCGCCGCCCGCTCTACGTCAAAGTCGCGCGTTTCGAAGAAGAGAAGCGCTGGATGCAGGCGATCGAGGCCTTTGCCGCGATTGCGGCCGAGCATCAGGATGCGGCGCTGGTGGTGCGAGGTGGTCGCGAAGCCTACGGCGACGCGATCTTTGCGCACGCGCGCGATCTTGGGTTGGACGTGCGGGATCTCGCGCTTGCCTCGCGCGATCCGCGCGATGCAATCGCCGCGATCGCATCGGCATCCGGCAACGTGCTCAACGTCCGCAGCTTCGTACCGGAGGAGGCGCTCCTCGCGCTCTACTGCATCGCCGACGGCGTGCTGGCCAACAGCGGACGCGAACCCTTTGGGCTCGTCGGACTCGAGGTGATGGCCGCCGGCGGCATCGCCGTGACCGGCTCGACCGGCGAAGATTACGTGCAGCCCTTCGACAACGCGATCGTCTGCGACACCGCCGATCCGCACGAGCTTGCGATATATTTGTCGGAACTGATCGCTAACCGAAAACTCGCTTCGGCGATCCGCGACGGCGGCGCAGCAACGGCGAAACGCTACGCTTGGCCCCGCGTTCTGACGCTGCTCGCCCGCAAACTGACGCCCACCTTGTCATCCTGAGCGAAGCGCCCCCACTTTGTCATCCTGAGCGCAGGCGCGCAACGCCGCAGTCGATGGACGAACGCTCAAGAAAGCGACGAAGTAACCCCCTGTCCCTATTGACCGCCCCCTAAACTGTCCGATAATCCAAGTAAGCTGGCCGATTGAGCTAGCTCATTGGTACTTGCCGTGGCTTGTGCGGCAGAAAGGACAGTCCCGATGTTCCTGTTTCTTCACGGGCTCGCACTGCTATTTGGATTCTTAACCGGATTCTCCGGAGGTTCCGGCGCTTCGATTCACGCGGCCGGCGGCGCAATCGCCGGACCGATGGACGGCGCCGGCGGAACGATGCCCGGCCCAACCGACGGAGGCGGTGGCACGATGCCGGGAGAGGGAACCGGCGGAGGAGGAGGCCACTAGCGGCAAATCGAGGCGGCGGCGGGGGCTTGCCCCCCGCCGCCTAATCATGACGGCTATGCCAAAGAAGCAAGCTGGGGTGCGGGAGTGGCGCGATGCGATGCTCAGTCACTACGCCAATGCCGAATTCCTCGCTGCAGGAGATGCCTACGACGCCGCCGTTTCGGATGGCGCGGCCACGACCTATGAAGACGACCTGCTACGAGCCCGAATTCTGCTCAAGCACGACGAAAACCGCGCCGTAGCGTTTCTCATCCGGCGTCCTCCGAAGGGGCGCCCCGCCGGCCAGCGCGGGAAGTGGGCGATGCTCCTCGGCGTCGGCTACTCGCGAATGCATGATTTTGAGCGCGCCGACGAGCACTTCGCTCAAGCGGAGCGCACGCTGTCTTCGGCAGCCGATCGGGCCCAACTCACCTACCACATCGCCCGACGTCAGATGCTCGAGGGCCGTACCGATGAAGCATGGCGCCTTACGGCCGAAATGGCTCGCGAGAAGTCGCACGCGACAAAAGTTTCCAACGAGCTGCTGCGTTCGTTCATCCACTGCCATGAAGAGCGCTATCGTGAGGCGGCGCAATCGTTAATTAAGGCGATCGGTTTGATCGGAAAACACCGCGAGCAGTATCGTGAAGAGTGGTTTCACGCCGTTCAAAACCTCGCGCTGCTCGGACGCGAACTTGCCTTCGACGAAGCCGTAGCGCTAGCGCGAAGCGAGGTGGATCAGCCCATCGAGTGGCCGGAAGACTTTACGACGCAGCGATTCCAGGCGCTCGTCACCGTCGGTTGGTCGTGCGCGTTGCGCGGCGATATGCTGGGATGCTTTCGGTATCTGCGCGCCGCGGAGCGCCGGATCCCTAGCGACGCCTTCAGGGTAATCCTATTGCTGGATCGCGCGTACTTCGCGCGCATCGTCGGGGAGCAGAACTGGGCACTCGACGAAATCGCTCAGGCCGAGAACGTCGCCGAGCGAATCGATTGGAACGCCTTGGCCGGCGAGGAGCGACTGGCTTTGCTCCTCCTCGCCAGAGCCACGGTCGAGATCGACCCGGAGCGAGGGCGGTACTATCTCGCGCGGTATAAAGGACTCGACCGGATCCGCTCGCCGCTGCATCTTTTCGCCTTCGACCATCGCCTCGAAGCCTATGCCGCGTACACCGAGGGCGTCGTTCGGATGTCCGGCAAAGGCGCCGGCGCTGAAGAGGTCTTGCGCGCTGCGTGGGTTATTTTCGACCGGATCGGCTTCGATTGGCGTGCCGCGCGTACGGCGATCAGGTTATTTGAAGTGACGAAGAAGGAGCGCTGGCGCCACCTCGCCGAGGACAAGCTCGAGGCGTTCCCCCAATCGTGGCTCGCCCGCGAGCTTCGCGATCGGGCGTCGGCGGCGTCGAATCCACCCGTTAAGTTGCCGCCCATGCAGAGTAAAGTCTTCGGCATGCTCTGCCGCAAGATGACTACTGCCGAAATTGCTTCTGAACTTGGTCTAAGCCAGCATACGGTTAGGAATCATCTGAAGGCCGTATTCCGAGCCTATGGTGTAAACAATCGTGCGGCGTTAGTTGCGGAAGCGGCGGCGCGCGGGCATTTATCCGGCGTCGGCCATTAACTTAGCCTGTACTATCTGGCTGGAAAGCGGGGTGGCCCTAAGGCCAGCGGAGTCACACTTTCGCGCCAGGCATTGGGCCCTCAGCAGAGGACCGCACCGGGCTCCGTAGAGCGCATCGTCGTGGCACCGCGGCAATGATTCGGGTATCCGTGTCGTGGAGGTTTGTCGCAGTTTGGTCGGACCAACGCCAGGCCCCCGAACGGCTCCGCCTACCGCGGCTTGCCGTTGAGCGCTTTTGGCGCCCCGCACCGCCCGCACGGGGAAGGCTCAGCAAGAGGCTTCAAATGGGCTAGCCGGAATAGCCAGTCCAAAGCAAGCTGTCATGCTCATTCTTCCCTGCGAGAAGGGGCTTGCGGGCGTCGTCAGCGGCAGCTTGGTGTTTGCAGGGTGATTTATTCCGTGGGAGGTTAAATGCTGCGACGCTTCCTCGCCCTCATTGCTCTGGCCGGACTGGTTGCTACTCTCTCTCCACCCAGGCGCGCCAATGCCTGGACCTGGGATGGTCATGCGTGGACCGTTGCCATCATCAGTGCGATCGGCGCGGCCGCAATTGGATTCTTCCTGAAGTACGAGTCCGCAATGCTTCGCTCAAAAGGGAGCGTAAAGCAGGGCGAAACGGTAATGGACCTCACGCTGTTCGGGACTTCAAGTCCAGGAGCATCGCCCGACCCTCACCAGCTCAGTCTTCAGGCGATGCGCGGGATTGTCATGGCAGATATTGCATACGAGATAACGATCGTCAAGAACCCCGCGGCAGAGATGAAATGGCGCAGCAAATTCGAAACATTGCGCAGCTGTTGGAATACGGCGCTCGTTACACCCGCAACGGCCAGTCCTAGTTCGTCACCATCGGGGACTGCATCTCCCACACCTTCAGCAAGTAGTTCGGCAAGCAATAAAAAGAATAACAGCGCTTCAGATAAATCAAAAAAAAACAAGACGCCTCCGATCCCTGATTCCGTCGCTTCTCTAACTGGATATAGCGACGTAGTCTACGTTTCTATGCACTCGGTAAGCGATGTCGGTGGCTCCGAAGTTGGCGTCGCTCCCCTAGGGTTCGACGACGCTTACCAGTTAGATGGCTACCTAGCATCGCCAAATCCAACTCAACGCGGACGCCATCAGAGCAGCCAACAAGGCAGCGGTAGCTCAACAAAAACCACTAAGGCTAAGACAGCGCATTCAGCTGCACCGTCAGCTTCGCCAAGCTCGGCGCCGTCACCGAGCCCCTCTGTTTCGCCCTCTAAGCCCACGTGCAGCGATCTATTTAATGATGTTCTAGCTGACTATCAAGGCGATATTGCTGCAGCGAACAAACTGTTGTCCAGCGGGCAAGTCACCGGCGCCACGAGCCCGACGGCTACTGCAACGCCATCACCTTTAAGCACAACAGATGCCGAAACTCTGGCGTTCAACGCGCAAACGCAAATAGACTCGCGAGACCTGGCCTCATACTTGTCGACTTCGCCAAGTCTATTGGCCCAAGTGACCAATGAAAATGTAGGCACCTATGTGGCGGACGACTACGTCAGGAATCTCTTCCTGGCGACCGCTGCTATCCAGTTCATCGACAGCCTTCCAACCCCACCTCCCCCGCCGGCCCCAGCACCCAGCGGTTTTCAGGGAACGCTTTCGACGATCGGGGCCATCGCGTCGGATTGCTCGGGCGTTACGGGTGTTACGTCAGGCATCAAGTGTCTCAGTGACGTTAGTTCCGTGGAAGAGGCATTTGAAAATGCGCACATTCAGCGCGAGGCATGCTACTGGAGCAAACATGTTACGATGCCGACATTTAGCGACATTCAGCTATGGGCCGAACGACGTGGGCCCTATGATCCACGCGATGCATCCGCACTAGGTAGGAGCCCAACTGCCACTCCGCCGCCCACGACGTCGCTAATAACGATTCCGACACCCGATCCGAGCACCGCCAACTTTACCAGCATTGACCCGGGGCAAATTCTAATACGAAATATCGATTCCGATCCCGCGGCGTATAAGAATGCGCAAGACGCCATGAAAAGTGACATGACGATTCTTACCGTTCCGCCGAACTGTTAAGCGAGCCTTGTACCACTCTAATTACTCGTACCGCTCAAATTAAAAGGAGGAGACTGTCCACGCAAAACCAGGCGATCGACTGGACAGAGGTCTTCGACCGTTTACGGTTAGGCACGGCACCGGCTTTGGTGCGCTGATGGCAACCCTGACTGCAGTTCAATAGGAAACCGCACCAGCTAGCTAGTACGTGCTAGCTGAGTGGCTAGTCTTACCGTGATGCGGGGCGGCTTGGCGCCTCGGCATCTTCAACCGATGGAGGCACGTCGCAATGGCTCTCATGCACACTGCTCGAATCTCAAGGTTTGGGATGCTTACCGCGAGCGTGAGTATCCTCGTACTGCTGTCTGGTTGCAGGGGCGGGAACGTAAAGCCTGCGCCAGCTCCGACGGTTGTCTTGATAAAGGCTACGCCTGCGCCCCCAGAGGAGGTCGCCCAAGTAGCGCCGCAACCGCTGCCACCGCCGAGCCAAGTTCGCGCGACTTTCGTGACAGAGTACAAGGACTACGTGCCCTTTGCAACAAGTTCGCCATTAGGTGGTGCTTCGGTAGGTAGTTCGGTATCACCAAGTTCGTTATCGAGCGGCGCCGCCCCGACGATTGCCCCGTCGGCAAATGCGACGGGCACCCCATCGGGAAACGCGACAAGCTCCTCCAGCCCCGCAACCTCGACGGCGGCAACCATGTCGCCGTCGCTGGCACTAAGCACCGCAGCCACAAGCTTCAGAGAAGTTTCCGCTGCTATGCATGAGGAAAAAAAGGGGCTACCGATAACTGCGCCCGCAACCGTATTATCCGTGAAGGATCCGTCCAAACAGCGGCTACTGTTCCTCCATAGCAAATCGCTGCCCGCTCCCGCGGGCACGCCGCTCCGAGTTTATGCAGGTCGCGGGTTCTTTATGGGCGCTTCGAATGCGATCAAAGCGGCGTATGCAAACCAGAGCGTAAACCCGGCGCTGCGGTTTGATGCCGACTCTGGTAGCTACCTGTATGCTCCGACAATGCTCGCTCCAGACGGAGCTTGTATTGAAGTCGTTACGGCATATAGCAGCGGTCCTGCGCAGGTTTGGTTTTGGGATTGGTGCAACGCGATGGTAAATAATCCGGCGGTACCGCTCATAGTAAATGCCGAGTTTATAAGCCAATACGTGCGTGACTTTGGTTCGGGCATCGGGGAATACACCGTACAAACGACGCATTTGCCTGGCGGAAATATCTGGGTTGCAAAATTATATAATTACCAGAGCGGACGTTGGGACGAGAAGTACCGGTCGTCCGGTCAAACCTTGACCACAATGGGCAATACGGGCTGGGATTTCTTCGAAGAACACGCGGTTAAGGATGGAACATGGTCGGACTATTGCAACTTACTTCCAGCATTCTTTGAATCAACCGATCTTGAAATAACGCACAACGGTACTAGTTTTATAAATCTCAGCGGGAATGACGGTCAACCATTAAATCAGGGAGATTTAACCTGCAATCGACTACACTATGGCGTTTCCGCACAGCTGTATCACTGGACGATGATAACCAAGTAGGCTGGCGTGGGGCCATCGTCGGTATTACCGCCGCCCCGACATCCTGAAAGCTATGATCGCGTAGGCGGCAAGTTCAGCCTTTTGCAGACTTAGGAACGCGCTAGTTCATCAATCCGGCCGGCAATCTCGTCGGCGTAGCGGTTGGCCTCTTCGTCGGAGCGCCCCTCGGCCCAGACGTTGAACAGCGGATCGCTCGCGTCGGGGATCACGAGCACCCACCCGCCTTCGCGTGCCACGCGAATGCCATCGGTGAGCTCGACGTTCTTGGCCATCGGTTTCGTCGAGGAGCCGGCGCATGATCTGGCCCTTGCGTTCCCACGGGCACGTGATCGCGTCGCGATGCGAGGTGCGACGGCGGCAACTCGTCGACGATCGCACTCAAGGGACGGCCCTGTGCCGCGATCAGCTCCATCACTTTCGCCGCGCCGTAGAGCGAGTCGAAGACCGGCGCAAACTCGGGGAAGATCAGCTCGTAGTTCGCCCCGCCGGCGAAGGCGAGTGACGAGCCTTCCCGCGCTGCCAACGCCATCAGCGACCGCCGGTCGGTGCGCGTGCGAAGGACAGTCGCGCCGTGCTGCTCGGCCACCACCTCGATGGCGCTGCGGCGCCATCACCGGCACCGCAATCCGCGCACCGGGCACGACGCTGCGCCACGAGCGCGGTCAGCAGCGTCAGCAGCCGGCTCCCCTCGACGATCCGCCCGCGATCGTCAACCAATGCCAGCGACTCGCCGCGCTGGTCGAGCAGAATCCCGAGCGCCGCGCCAAGCGAGGTCGTCACGTTGCCGAGCTGCTCCAAATGCTCGCGCCGATTCGCCGCAAACGTTAGCACCTTCGCGTTATCGAAGAATGCGTTGAGCGCAATCATCTCGACGCCGAGGTTGCTCAAGATCCGCGGCAGGATCAGCGACGCATTGCCGTGCGCGTAGTCGATGACCACGCGCATATTCGCATCCGAGATCGCTTGCGGCGCGAGCGCCTCCAAGAAGCCGCTGCTGTACGCCTTCGACCACGCGCTCGGGGAAATTGAGATTCCCGACCGCCTCCATCGGCGTGCGCCGGAAATCTTCGCGGAAGAAGATGTTCTCGATCTTCCGCTCGGTATTCTTATCGACGTTGACGCCGTGCGAGTCGAAGAACTCGAGCAGAAACTGATCGGAATAGTACGGCGAGATCCCGGTGTGCACGCACGCATCGCCCGACATGCGCACGGCATAGCGCGAAACCGGCATCGGCGTCTCGCGCAAGTCGCTGCACGTTGACGCCGACCGAGAGCAGCCCCGAGATCATGCAGCGATTCGTCAAGCGCGACGCCGGATGCGCGTCGCGGCTGGTCATCACGATCTGACCCGGTCCGCAGCACCGAACCGAGCGCCTGGCCGAGCTTCAGCGCGAACTCCGGCGTGATCTCGATGTTCGCTAGTCCGCTCACGCCGTCGGCGCCGAAGAGCGAGCCCGGCCACTTGATGCCGTAGATCAGCGACATCGAGACGATCGAGCCCGACGCGACCGACTTATCGGGCCACAGCTTGATGTTCGAGGGCACCGTCGAGCCGCTCCCGAGCGTGCTGCCGCGGCCGATCACGGCGCCCTCCATGATCGACACGCGGTCTTTGACGATCACGCGGTCGGCGAGCGTGCAGCCCGTCAGCGACGCGCCTTCGCCGACGTAGACGTCCTCCCAAGCAATCGTCCGATGCAGCCGCGCATTCGCCGCGACGATCGACGAGGCGCCGATCGACGCTCAACTCCTCGACCACCGCACCGGCCTCGATCGTGACGTTGCGCCCGATGCAGACCGGTCCGTGCAACATGCGGCCTCGGGCGAAATGCGGCGTTCTCGCCGACCCACACGCCGGGCCGAATCTTCGTTGCCGGGAATCTCCACGCGCACCGCGCCGCGACAGCGCATCGTAGTTTGCCTGCATATACTGCTGCAGGTTGCCGATGTCGCTCCAGTATCCGCCGATCACGTGGCCGTAGATCGGTCGGCCGTCGCGCAGCATCGTATGCGAAAATATCTGCGCGAAAATCGTAGTTCTTGCCGGCCTCCATGTACTCGAAGATCTCCGGCTCGAGCACGTATATCCCGGTGTTGATCGTATCGGAGAAGATCTCGCCCCACGACGGCTTCTCCAAGAAGCGCGTGATGCGCCCGTCGCTCGTCGGTGACGACGACGCCGAACTCGAGCGGATTGGCGACCCGCTGCAGTGCGATCGTCGCGACCGCGCCGCTGCGCTCGTGCGCCGCAATCAGCTCGCTCAAGTCGATGTCGGTGAGCGCATCGCCGGAGACGATGATGAAACGTTCGTCGCCGAGCAGCGACTGCGCTAACTTCACGGCGCCCGCCGTCCCCAGCGGCGTATCCTCGACGACGTACTCCATCGAAACGCCCAGCTCCGAGCCGTCGCCGAAATAGTTCTCGATCTCGTCGGCGAGGTAATGCAGCGTCGCGACGACGTCGGTGATGCCGTGGCGGCGCAGCAAGTCGACGATGTGATGCATCACCGGCTTGTTGGCAACCGGCACGAGCGGCTTGGGGCGACTCGACGTCAGCGGGCGAAGGCGCGAGCCCTCGCCGCCGGCCATGACGACGGCTTTCATTTCGTCACGAAGAACCTGCTCGGTTTGCTTCCGACGTGCCGTCGGCCTCGATAGCGTTCGAGCGGTAGCGAGCGCTTACGGTGCCAGTTCGGATGTTCGTCGACCGTTCCTGGCACGTTGACTGCGCTCCGTCTCGTGCAGCACGTCCTCGATGGCGACCACCGCAAGCATCGACGGCGTCGCCGCCAGAAAGCGGTGAACCGCGCCGACGAGCTCGGGGACGACGGCAGCGTTCCGCCGGCTCGCGTCGTCGCGCAGCCGGGCGGCACCCGCGGCGTCGATCGCACCGGCGCGCTCCAGCGCGATCTACGAGCAGCAGGCGATCGGCGGCGCGATCTTCGCTCGTCGCTGCGGTCGCCGGTCCACCATCCTGCCAGCGTCGGAAGATCGTGCGTGCCGATGCTCGCCGCGGCGAGACGCGGATAACGCTCCGGCATCAGAAACGCTCCGTGCGCGTCGCGCTCGAAGTAGAAGAGGCGCGACGAGAGCGCCCGTGCGGCATGCCATGCGTTCGCGAAAGCCTTCGGGTACGGTGCCTAAATCTTCGCCGACGACCGCGCAACGATTGCGCACGCTCTCGAGCGCGAGGATGCCGAGCATCTCGTCGAAGCGGGTAGCGAACGTACGCACCCTCCGACGCGGGCGCCCCGCGCGGAATCCAGAAGGCGCGGCGCAGCGCCATCACGTGGTCGACTGCGCAGAATTCCGGCATAGCGCATGTTCGCCCGCAGCAGCGCGACGAAGGGTTCGTAGGCGCGCGCGCGCAGCGCGCGCGGCGAGAGCGGCGCAAGCCCCCAGTTCTGGCCCTGCCGGTTGAGCGGATCGGGCGGCGCCCCGAGCGAGACGTTACCGAGAATCGCATCTTGATCGCCCCAAGCATCGGCGCCGTTGCGCTCGACACCGACGGCCAAATCGCAATAGAGCGCGACGCCGTTGTTGCGCGACGCGCGCGCTGCCGCGCCGAGCTGCTGCCGCGCGAGACACTGCAGGTAACGGTAGAAGTCGACGCGCTCGCGATGCTCCCGCGCGAACCGCGTAACCTCGGGCGAATCAGGCGAGCGATACTCGCGCGGCCAATCCTGCCAGCCGTAACACTGCGAGTCTCGCGCGCGAAAATACTCCGCCAACGCCTCGTAGAGCGCAAGCCGCTCGAGGGCAAGCCCTTCGGCGCGGACGAAATGGTGAAAGGCGCGCCATCGCGCATCGTTCGCGCGCTTCGCATGGTTGGCAAGAAAGACCGCGTGCAGCACCTCGAGCACGCCGAGCTTTATCTTCGCAACGCGCGCGTAGTCGACGAGCGGCGCATCGCGCGCCGCGCGCAGCTCGGCTCGAAACGAAGGGTTTGCGATCGTTGCCTGCGCGTGCGGCGAGTCGGCCAGTTCGGCAACGCTCTCGACGTCGATCGCGAAGACGTTGCAGAAGAGGCGGCTCGACGGACTATACGGGCTCGCCGCTCGCGGATTGCTCGGATGGAGCTCGTGCAGCGGATTGAGCGCGAGCGCGCCGGCGCCGGCGCGTCCAGCCATACCGGCGAGCGTGGCGAGATCGGTGAAGTCGCCGATCCCCCAATTGCGCTCCGAGCGCAGCGCGTAGAGCTGCGTCGCGAGTGCCCAGACTCGCCCGTCGTGCATCGTGCGCGGCAGATAACACTGCGCCGGCACGACGATCAGCGCGCACGCCGCATCGTGCCGGTCGCTACACGTTGTCAGCCGATGGTACCCGAGCGGAAGCTCCGTCAGTGCGCCGCGAAGCGCGCTACCGTCCTCGAGCTCGACCGACCATTGCCCCGCCTCAACCGGCAGCCGCTGCGCATTACCGAGCCGCATGACGATAACCGGCGGCAAGCCCGCGGCATTCGCATCGATATCGACGTCGGCGGCCTCATCGCCATAACCCATCGCCGCGAGCAGCACGAGCCGCGTGGACTCCGGCGTTTCAATTCGATTGCCCCAATAATCGTGATAGTGCGGCTCGATCACTCCGAGAGCTGCCCGGCAAAGAGCGAAAACGAACGATCCGCGATCGTCAACCGTGATCCCGGAGCAACGGGAAGCATCGGTGTGGCGCCGGCGCGCGCGGTATCGAGCAGATGCGTCCATCGCCGCACGCCCGTCGCGACCGGAAGCACGAACTCGACGGCGGTCTGATGACCGTTGAGGATCATCAGAAAGCTGTCGTCGACCTCGGGATAACCCTGCAGGCTGATGAATCGGTCGCCGACGTCGCCGCCGAACAGCGCACCGAAGCAGCGAAGCTCGCTATTCTGCCAATCGTCGTGGGTCATCTCGCGGCCGTCGGGTGCGTACCAGGTGATGTCTTTGAGCGGCGACGGCTCGGTCTCGACCCCGCGGAAGAAGCGCGGTCGCCGAAAGACCGGATGCGTTCGCCGCAGCGCGATCAAGTTGCGAACGAACTCGATGAGGTCGCTTCCGGTCGCGTCGTGCCGGTCGAAATGCGCCGCGCGGGCAAAATCGAAGGCGAGGGCCGGATTGAAGGCCGACCAGTCGAGCCAACTGATCTCGTTGTCTTGGCAGTAGGCGTTGTTGTTTCCGCGCTGCGTGTCGCTGCAGCTCGTCGCCGGCCAGCAGCATCGGCATGCCTTGCGAGAGCAACAGCGTCGCGAGCAGGTTGCGCTTGCTGTTGCGCTCGCGCAGCGCGAGAATCTGCGGATCGTCGCGTCATCGCCCTCGGCGCCGCAGTTCCAGCTGTAGTTCTCGTCGGCGCCGTCGCGGTTCTCCTCGAGATTCGCCTCGTTGTGCTTGCGGTCGTACGAAACCAGATCGCGCAGCGTGAACCCGTCGTGCGCGGTGACGAAGTTGACGCTCGCGCGCGGGCGGCGTCCGCGCCGGTCGAAGAGATCGCTCGATCCGGTCAAGTCGCGTCGCCATCTCGGGCGATCGCTCCCGTCGCCGCGCCAGAATCGCCGGACGCCGTCGCGGAAACGGTCGTTCCACTCCGACCACCCCGCCGGAAAATCGCCGATGTGATAGCCGTCCGGGCCGAGGTCCCACGGCTCGGCGATCAGCTTGACGCGCGAGAGTACCGGATCTTGTTCGATCGCCGCGAGAAAGTTGCTGTGCGTGGTGAAATGGCCGTCGCGTGCGCGCCAGCGTCGTCGCCAGGTCGAAACGAAAGCCGTCGACGTGCATCTCGCGTACCCAGTAGCGCAGCGCGTCGGTGACCATCTTGAGCACGTGCGGATGACCGAGGTTGAGCGTGTTGCCGCAGCCGGTATAGTCGACGTAGTAGCGCGGATCGCTCCGCCAGCGCGATAGTACGACTTGTTGTCGATGCCGCGAAAGCTCAGCGTCGGTCCGAGCTCGTTGCCCTCGGCCGTATGGTTGAAGACGACGTCGAGAATCACTTCGATGCCGGCGTCGTGCAGGCGCGTCGACCATCGTCTTGAACTCGCCGAGATTTGGCTGCGAGCAATAGCGCGGATGCGGGGCGAAGAACGAGATCGGGCTATATCCCCAATAGTTGCGCAGGCCTGCGCTCGACGAGGTGGCGCTCGTCGACGAAGTAGTTGATCGGCAGCAGCTCGACCGCGGTGATGCCGAGGCGCGACGAGATGCTCGATCGCCGCCGGCGAAGAGAGGCCGGCAAAGGTGCCGCGCAGCGCTGGCGGCACGCCGGGATGCTTCATCGTGAAGCCGCGCACGTGCAGCTCGTAGACGATGAGCTCGTGCCAGCGCGTGTGCAGCAGCCGGTCGTTGCCCCACGTGAAGGCCGTGTCCACGACGACGCACTTGGGCATGCCGGCAGCGTCGTCGCGCCGGTCGAAGGAGAGATCCGCGCGCGGCGAGCCGATGCGATAGCCGAAGTGCGCGTCGCTCCACTGCAGCGCTCCCGAGAGCATCGCGGCGTACGGATCGAGCAGCAGCTTGTGGTGGTTGAAGCGGTGGCCGTTGGCCGGATCGTACGGTCCGTAGACGCGGTAGCCGTAGAGCAGACCCGGGCGCGCGTCGGGCAGATAGCCGTGCCAGACCGAGTCGGTATACTCCGGGAGCGCGATGCGCTGCACCTCGCGGCGGCCGCGCGGATCGAAGAGACAGAGCTCGACCTTCTCGGCATGCTCGGAGAAGAGCGCGAAGTTCACGCCGGCGCCGTTCCACGTCGCGCCGAGCGGATAGGGGCGTCCCGGCAGAACCGCGGCGCCTGCGCGTTGCGATCACGGCTGCAGCACGCAGCCGCGCCAAGGGGTGGAAGCGTCAACGCCAGCGACTGCGGGTGGCCGTGCGCCGCGATCGCCTCGGTTGCGATCGCTCCGTCGTTTCCGACGTTGCTTCCGCCGTAGAACTGCGAATCGGTGTTGAGCACTTCTCGATAACTCCCGGAGCGCAAGACGCCGATGCGATAGCCGTAATGCACGACCGGCGTCGCGTTGATCGCGACGATGACGTGGTCCTTCGCGCCGGCCCCTTTGCGCGCGAAGGCCAGCACGCTCTGCGACGCATCCTGAAAGTCGATCCATTCGAAGCCGTTGGGATCGCTATCGAGCCGGTGAAGCGCCGGCAAGCGGCGATAGAGCGCGTTGCAATCGCGGACCAGACGCTGAACGCCGGCGTGCAGCTCGTCGTGCAGAAGCCCCCAGTCGAGTTGCGCGTCGTGGTTCCACTCGAGCACGGCCGCGAGCTCGGCGCCCATGAAGAGCAGTTTCTTGCCGGGGTGGGCGAACATCAAGGCGAGCAGTAACCGAAGATTCGCGAAGCGCTGCCAGCGGTCGCCGGGCATCTTCGAAAGCAGCGAGCGTTTTCCGTGCACCACCTCGTCGTGCGAGAGCGGGAGAATGTAGTTCTCACTATATGCATAGACCAGCCCGAAGGTCAGATCGTTCTGGTGGTATCCGCGATAGACGGGATCGTAGCCGAAGTAGCGCAGCGTATCGTGCATCCAGCCCATATTCCATTTGTAGCCGAAGCCGAGCCCGCCGGCGCTCACCGGACGCGAGACCATCGGCCACGCCGTCGACTCTTCCGCGATAGTTACCGCGCTGTGGGCGCGCGCGTAGAGCGTCTCGTTGAGACGGCGAAGAAAGGCGATCGCCTCGAGTATTCTCGTTTCCGCCGTGGTGGTTCGGCATCCCATTCGCCGGGACGGCGGCTGTAATCGAGATAGAGCATCGACGCGACCGCATCGACGCGCAGCGCGTCAATGTGAAACTCCTCCAACCAGTAGAGCGCGCCGGCGATCAAGAAGTTCGCGACCTCGCGGCGGTCGTAGTTGTAGATCAGCGTGTTCCAATCGGGCGCAAAACCCTTGCGCGGGTCGCCGTGCTCGTAGAGATGCGTTCCGTCGAAGAGCGCGAGGCCGTGCGGATCGTTCGGAAAATGTCCCGGTACCCAGTCGAGGATCACGCCGAGCTCGAGCTCGTGCGCCCGTTCGACGAAGGCGCGAAACTCGGCGGGCGTGCCGTACCGGCTCGTCGGCGCGAACATCCCCGTCGGTTGATATCCCCACGATCCGTCGAACGGATGCTCCGTGACCGGCAAGAGCTCCACGTGCGCTGAAGCCCAACTCGCGCACGTACGGCAGCAGTTCGTCGGCGAGCTGCGCGTAGGTGAGCATGCGGCCCTCTTCGCCGCGCCGCCACGAACCCAGGTGCGCCTCGTAGATCGAGATCGCCGCATCGAGCGCGTTTCGTTCGCTGCGGCGGCGCATCCACGCGTCGTCGCGCCACTGCGGCGCAGGTTCGTTCCACACGATCGAGGCATTCGCGGGCCGAACGCTCCGCGTATCGCGCGAGCGGATCGGCTTTGAGCGGGAGTAGATCGCCGTTCGCTGCGGCGATCTCGTACTTATATCGCGAACCGTCGAGCACGCCGGGAACGAAGATCTCCCACACGCCGCACTCGACGCGTTTGCGCATCGGATGGCGGCGTCCGTCCCAATCGTTGAAATCGCCGACGACGCTGACACGCCGCGCGTTCGGTGCCCAGACCGCGAAGGCGACGCCGGCGATACCGCCGATCGTACGCGCGTGCGATCCGAGCGCATCCCAGAGCCGAAGGTGCGTTCCCTCGGCGATGAGGTAGACGTCCACGTCGCCGAGAATCGGCCCGAAGCGGTACGGGTCCTCGATCTCCTCGCGGCCGTGCGCGGTTTCGACGACGAACGAATAATCGAAGGGCGCTCGATTCGGCAGATGGGCTTCGAAGAGGCCGTCGCCGCCGATGCGCTCGAGCTCGAAGCATTCCGCTCCGCCGCGCTCGCGGAGGAAGACGCGGGTCGCTTGGGGCATCGAGGCGCGCACGACGACGCCGCCGTCCGCGGCGTGCATCCCGAGATACGCGAACGGGTCGGCCCCGAAGTGCCGAAGCATTCGCCTGGCTACGGGACTTCGGCCTCCATCTCCTCGGGTTCTTCGATCGGCTTGAAGAGTGCCTGAGCGATCGCCGTGGGGATAATTGCCGTCAAGATCACCACGGTCACGAGCGCCGTATACTGGCCTTGCGTGATGTAGTGATGGGTCAAGCCGTAGAGGCTCGAGATCGTGCCGAAGGTCAGGCCGGTCGCCATCATCAGAGTCAAATAGTTCGCATTGCTCGCGCCGTACCGAAAGACGAAGCGGGCCGTGGGAAGCACGCCGACGATCTTCGCTCCAACCTTGACGAAGAACAGCGCGGCGATGAGGCTGATGTTTGCAAGCGCCGCGCCGAACTCGATGTACGTTCCGGCCTTCAAAAAGTAGAATGGGGCTAGGAGCGTCATCGTCATCGTCTGAAGGCGGCGCTTGACGTCGGGCATCGCGGTCATCAGGCCGGCGCAGGCGAGCCCGAGAAAGTAGGCGGGCAGAACGCCCTCGCTCTTGGCATTCGTGGCCAGCGCGGCGAGCAGGAAGATGACCGCGAAGAGCACGCGCAGCGCGGGCTCGCTGACGTAGCGGCCCGTGCGCTCGATCAATTGTGGCAATAGCCTCGGCACGAGGAAGATTGCGACGACGATCCCGGCGACCAATGCGGCCAGCCAAAGATTGTAGTTTGCAAAGAGCAGGCCCAGCGCGACGACCGTGCCGAGGTCGGTGAAGAAACATGCGGCGAGGATCAGCTGCCCGAATTCTTTGCCGGCGAGTCCCGACTCGATCATCACCGCGTACACGACCGCTACCGAGGTGGTCGACATCGCGATCCCGGCGATCTTCGATGCGTCGGGCGTCCAGTGGCCGACGAAATGGGCGTAAGCCATCGCCGCCAAGAACGGCGCGCCGAAGGATGCGGCGCCGAGGACCGACGACGGCACGAGCTGACGGCGCAAGACGACCGGATCGATCTCGGCGCCGGCTAGAAACGTCAAGAGAATGCTGCCGAATCCGGCGACGAAATCGATCCAGGCGTTCGTGCGAAGGGCAATCAGATTGCCGGCGAGCATCCCGATGATGATTTCGACCAGCGCGGCCGGCATCTTGAGACGAATCGCAATGAAGCCGCTGGCGGCGGCGAGTGACAACCAGAGACCGGCGATTAGCCACATAAAAAAGCTCCCGTCAAAGAAAAGTTTGATCAGGAGCCATCAGCCGTTCGGCAGTTACCGGGAGCTCCATCCCGTGCGCGCTCAAGCTTGGCCTATGGGAGCCGCCCAACCTCTTTCCAGGCCCGCAAGAGTTCGGCGACCGACCAAGCCTGCGCGATCGCTCCGTTCGGCCGATACGGCGCAGCCGCGTCGGCGAGTTCCGAGATCGAACCGAGACCGTGGTCGCTGAGCTGATCGGCGAGCGGGGAGAGAAACGAACGCGCCGCGTCTCGATCGCGATAGACGCGCGCGTGAGCGATCGTAAATGCTCCGAGCAGCCATGGCCAAACGGTTCCTTGATGATAGGCGGCGTCGCGATCGTGCGGCGATCCGCCGTATCGCGCGACAGATCGCGGATCGGAGGGCGCTAGCGTTCGCAAGCCGTTCGTGGTGAGCAGCTCCGCGGCGCAGACGTCGACGACCGCGCGCTGCTGCGCCGCGTTCAACGGCGAATGCGGCAGCGAGACGGCAAAGATTTGATTCGGCCGCAACGTCGCGTCGTTGCCGCCGGGGCCGTCGATGACGTCGTAGCAATAGCCGGCATCGCCGTTCCAGAACCGCTCGAAGCCTCGGCGGGCGCGTTTGGCAAGTGCGGCGTACTCGTCGGCGGGCTCGCCGAGCAGCGCGGCGAGCGCGGTCATCCGTTCGAGCGCGTTATACCAAAGCGCCGCAATTTCGACCGGCTTTCCCATCCGCGGCGTTACCACCCAGTCGCCGATTTTTGCATCCATCCACGTGAGCTGCAGGCCGGGTGCACTTGCGACGACGATGCCGTCGCCGTCCATGTGAATCCCGTAGCGCGTGCCGGCGCGATACGAGGTTACGACGTCGCGCAGCGAGGGCCAGAGCACGCGTAGCGTCGCACGATTCGGCGGTCGCGTCGACGTACGCGGCAGCCGCCTCGACGTACCAAAGTGCCGCATCGGCAGTGTTGTATTCGGGCGACTCGCCGGCTTCGGGGAAGAAGTTCGGAAGCATACCGCGGTCGACGAAGGGAGCGAACGCGGTAAGGATCTTTCGGGCGATCTCGGTATGCCCGGTCGCGAGCGTCAACCCCGGCAAGGCGATCATCGTGTCGCGCCCCCAATCGCCGAACCAATGATACCCGGCGATAATCGTTCGTCCGTCGGGGTCGCTCGCCGTCGGGCGCGCCACGATAAATTGCTCCGCCGCGCGCTCGAGCTGCCCAACCCACCATGGTTCTTGGTCCTTCGACTTCGCATCGCTGCGCGATGCTACGCTCAGGATGACACCGCCCAAGTCATCGGCGCGACCAACTCCCGCCGCGAGCGTGACGCTCTCGCCGGGCTGCAGCGTGAAGGTAAATCGCGCCACCGCAAGATGATCGTCGCGGTCGTCCAATCCGCGCGCGGTCTCTTGCGCGAGCACGAAATCGCGATACCAGACGTTCTGCGGCGTAACCGTCGCGCGGTCGGCGACGATGGAGAAGAGCGTGGCCCCGTCGTAGGCGGTAATCGTGACGCCGCCGGCACCCTGCGCGATCCCCATCTGCCAATCGCCGGCATGCGTGTTGCCGTGAAAATCCCGGTAGTTGGCGAGCGCGACCAGGCTCGATCGCCAGCGGCTCGGCCGCGCGCAACGCGCGATAGCGAATGTACGTGACGTTCGCGCCCGGCGCCATCCAGATTCGTTTCTCGATCAGCGCGTCGGCAAGCGCGTACTCCCAAACCGGCGTCGTCCCCTCGAGATAGAAGCGCTCGATCAGGTCGAATCCGCGGGGCGCGAGATATTCGTCCTTCCAGCGATTCGTCGCCAGCGTGTAGGGAGTTGCGCGGTAGGTGACCGTCTCGTCGAACTTGGCAACGAGCAGCGTGCGCTGCAGCGGCGGTTTCAAGGCCGCGACGAGCAGCCCGTGATACCGGCGCGTGAGCGTTCCCGCGATCGTCCCCGAGGCGAAGCCGCCCAATCCGTTGGTCACCAGCCATTCGCGCCGCTCGGCTTCGAGCAGCTCGCCGCAGATCGAGCGGCCGAAGTCTATCGGCAAAGTGCCGTCAATCAAACGGGTGCTTTCCCTGACGGCAATACTCGCCGCATTGCTGAATTAGCTTAGCGACGAGCGCGGTCCAGCCGGTCTGGTGGCTCGCGCCGAGCCCGGCGCCGTTATCGCCGTGGAAGTATTCGTAGAACGGAACGTGATCGCGCCAGAGCGGGTTCTGCTGGAACGTCTCGCTCGCGCCGAAGACCGCACGCCGCCCCTGCGCGTCGCGAGTGAAGATACCGATGAGCCGGTGCGAGAGCTCCATCGAGACATCCCAGAGCGTCATCATCCGTCCCGAACCCGTCGGCAGCTCCACCTTGAAGTCGTCGCCGTAAAAGTAGTGATACTTCTGCAGCGCTTCGATGATCAGATAGTTGATCGGAAACCATACCGGGCCGCGCCAGTTTGAGTTCCCGCCGAAGAGTCCGGTCGTCGATTCGGCCGGCTCGTAATCGATCCGGTACTCCCGCCCGTCGAGCTGGAGCGAGTACGGGTGTGCGTCGTGCTCGCGAGAGAGCGAGCGAATGCCGTACGGTGAGAGAAATTCCGATTCGTCGAGCATGCGGCGCAGCAGCCGTTTGAGCCGGTCGCGGTCGACCACCGAGAGGATGCGCCGGATCCCGACGCCCCCGAGGTTCATCTCCGCGATATTCTCGATGAGGTCGGGACGGTTCGCAACGAACCACTCGAGCTTCTTGGCGAAGCCGGGGAGCTTGTCGCGGATCGTCCCATCGAACGTCTCGACCGCGAGCAGCGGCGCGAGTCCGACGAGCGAGCGGATCTGAAGCGGGATGACGTTGCCGTCGGCGTGGAGGTAATCGTAGTAGAAACCATCCTCGTCGTCCCAGAGCCCGCGATCCTCGTCGCCGCCGATCTTGTTCATCGCGTCGGCGATCAGCAGAAAATGCTCGAAGAACTTTGAGGCGATATCTTCGTAGACGGGCATCTCGCGCGCGAGCTCGAGCGCGATCGCGAGCATGTTGAGGGTAAAGACGCCCATCCAACTCGTGCCGTCGGCTTGGTCGAGCGAACCCCCGCCGGGCAACGGCGCGCTGCGATCGAAGATGCCGATGTTATCGAGCCCGAGGAATCCGCCCTCGAAGACGTTGCGCCCCGATGGATCTTTGCGATTGACCCACCACGTAAAGGTGAGCAGCAGTTTCTGAAAGACGCGCTCGAGGAAGAAGAGATCGCCGCGACCGGTCTGCTTGCGTTCGATTTTGAAGATGCGATAGGCGGCCCAGGCGTGCACCGGCGGATTGACGTCGCCGAAGGCCCACTCGTAGGCCGGAAGCTGACCGTTGGGATGCATGTAGTATTCGCGGGTGAGCAGCGAGAGCTGGACCTTGGCGAACTCGGGATCGATCATGGCAAAGACGACGCAGTGAAAGGCCAAATCCCAAGCGGCAAACCAGGGATACTCCCAGGTATCGGGCATCGCCACGACGTCGTCGCTATAGAAGTGATCCCAGCCGCTATTGCGCCCATGCGTGCGCTGCGGCGGCGGGGGCGGCTGGAGCGGATCGCCGTCGAGCCAATCGTGGACGACGTAGTTATAGAACTGTTTGCTCCAGAGGAGTCCCGCGAAGGCTTGCCGCTGAACCGCGCGCTCGTCGTCGGTGACCGGAAAGGCGTTGAGGTCGCGGTAGAATTCGTCGGCCTCGGCGATGCGCTGCTCGAAGATGCGTTCGAATCCCTCGAACGGCTCGCCGCGCGCGCGATCGCAGAGCCGCAGCCGGACGATCTGGCGCTGACCCGGCGCGACGTCGAGCTCGTAGCGCGCCGCGCACTTCGTTCCGCACGTCGCCGGATCGATCGCCTCGCGATTGCCGGCGACGACGTACGCATCGATCGCATCCTTTACGTACGGTGAGGCGTTGGGCGCGCCGAAGAGACGCTGGGCGTTGGTTTCGTTCTCGGTAAAGAGCAGTTCGTCGGACTCTTCGCAGTAGAGCCGATAGGTATCGAGGCGCTCGTGGCTCGCGCGAACGATTCTGACGTCGGGCAATCCCGGTTCTTCTTCGAGTACCGGCTTGGCTACGCCGGGCTTCCACGACCAGGTGTTGCGAAACCAAAGCGTCGGCAGCAGCGTCAGCCGCGCGCGCTCCGGTCCGCGGTTCTCAACGGTGATGCGAACGAGAACGTCGTCGGGAGCGGCCTTCGCGTACTCGACGTAGACGTCGAAGAAGCGATCCCCGTCGAGAACGCCGGTGTCGATCAGCTCGTACTCCGGATCGAGTCGCGTGCGCCGCCGGTTCACGTCGACGAGCTGCGCGTACGGATACTCCGCCTGAGGATAGCGATAGAGCATCTTCATGTAGGCGTGCGACGGAAGCGCGTCGAGGAAGAAGTAGTACTCCTTGACGTCCTCGCCGTGGTTGCCTTCGTTGCCGGTCAGTCCGAAGAGCCGCTCCTTGAGGATGGGGTCCTTACCGTTCCACATCGCGACGGAGAAGCAGAGGAGCTGATAGCGATCGCAGATGCCGGCGATGCCGTCCTCGCCCCACCGATAGGCGCGCGAGCGCGCGTGATCGTGCGGCAGATACTCCCATGCGGTGCCGTACGGGCTGTAATCCTCGCGCACGGTTCCCCACTGCCGCTCGCTGAGGTAGGGTCCCCAGCGGTGCCAGAGCGCTTTCTCGCGCCCAGTCTCGAGCCGCTTGCGTTCGGCGTTCAAGCGACGAACTCGGAGATCAGCTCCGCAATCGCCCGCGGTTGCTCGAGAATCGCATAGTGCGCGCATCCCGGCAGTTCGACGTAGCGCGAGTTGGGCAGCAGCTCCGCAACGCGCTCGCGCGTCTCGCGCGCGTCGTGCTCGGGAGCGATGACCAGCGCCGGCGCCGCGATCGTTCGCGTCGCTTCGGCAAAATCGGAATGCGCCCACGATTCGAAGGATTCCAGCGCGACGTCTCGCGGCGTTCGTCCCGCGGCGGCGCAGAGCCGTTCGAGCCTCGCCTCGTCGGGCGGCTGCGCGAGCGTGCGTGCGAGCCAACCCCGCTGCACCGCGGGATCGCCTGCAGTTGAACGCAAGTAGGCCGCGCCTTTGGGCGAGTATCCGCCGCCGCTTGCCGGCACCGGCGCGATCAGCACGAGTGCGCGCACGAGCTCCGGGTAATCGACGGCAAAGCGTAACGCGACGGTCGCCCCCATCGAGTGACCGATGAGTACGACGGGTCCGAAGCCGCGCGCGTCGACGAGCTCGCGCAGATCCGCGGCGAAGCGATCGAGCGTAAATGGTCCTTTCGCCGGCTGCGATTCGCCGCTGCCACGCGCATCGGGGACGATTACGTGCGCGGCGGAGCCGAGGGCGGCAGCGAGATCGTGCCAGACGCTGCGATCGGCCTGCCAGCCGTGAATGAAGAGAAAGGCGGGCTCGCCGGATCCGCGCTCTTCGAAAGCGAGCTCGGCCCCGTCGTTCGCACGAAAGTGCATGCACGCGACGTTTGACCGCATCCCGCGTCGTCCTCTCGGGTTATAAAGAGACTACGCTAATACGAAGGATGGTCTTGGCAGCGTTCGACCGAGGGATCATCGCTCGGAAAGACTGTAAAGACCGTCCCCCGCAGAACGACGATGTTCTTGCCCTTTCGAAAATGATTGAAGATACCGATCGCCGCCCCGACGCCGAGCAGTGGAATTGCGCCGAGATAGCCGGGAATACCGTCGGTCGGACCGGCCTTATCGAGCGGATCGGAGTTCACGTTATGGTTGAGCACGACGCCGAGGTGTCTTCCGTCGGGCAGCACGAGGTATCGCGGCTCGAGGACGAGGACTCCGGGACGCGCGTCGCGCCCCGCCGGCGCGGCGACCGTCACGACGCCGTATCCCACCGTGCGCGACGGAATCACGACTTGTCTGCCGGCCGTCACCGCGTTCACGGTTTGGAAACGGAAGAAATCACCGGGCCGGGCATCAGATGAGTCGACGACGTCCATCATCTCGGCCGCAACGACCGTACAGCGGTCGAGCGCCATCGCGTTCGCGCCCGGAGAGTAGAGAAGGCTTGCGGCAAACGCGCATGCGGCGAGGCGGCGAATGAGCTTTGCGGTCACGTCCTCGGTGCGAGGCGGAGCTGTGCGGCGGCATAATCGAGCTCGACGAGGAACTGCTGTAAGAATGCTGCGCCGAGGTGGCCGAAGCCCGTTCCGCGCAGCGTCTGAGTCGTTCCGATTCGTTGCGGACCGGTCCGGTAATCGCCGAGCGTTACCGCCGGAATCTCCCCGATCAACTCGACGCTGCTGCCGCCGATTCCGCTCACGAACCGTCGCTGGGCGATGCTGAAGAGTCCCGGATGCTTGGCATAAAAGTCGTACGCAAGATTGATATTCGACTCGTCGCCCGTATCCACTGCAAGCGCCGCATGCACGCTGCCGAGTCCGACGTCGATCACCGGAACGAAGTTCTCGAATGAAACCGGAACGGCGATGCGCGCGTGCGCGCCGGAGGTGGCCAGACGGATGGTATGGCTGCCCGCATCGATCTGGAGGCCGGTCGATGCGAGCGCGTCGGCGCCGAGCACGACGTCGTAACCGTAGCGGCGAAGATCGGTGAGAACGGCGTAGTACGCGTCGGGAAACGTCGCATTGGCGACGCGCAGCGGTCCGGCGCGGACGACCTGCGTGGTGTAGCCGCCGAGACCGCGAACCTCGTAGTTACCGACCACCGGCGCACCCAGCCGGCTTGCCAACTCGCTGCTCATCGAGAGCCCGGAGTTGCCGGTGTCGACCAAGCATCGCACCGCAACGCCCGCGACGATGCAATCGATGATCGGCGTGACCGCTCGCGGGTCGGTCGGTACGGCAGCCGGTGCACCGCGAAACGCCGGCGTCGGTCCGCGTGGGGGCGCAAAAGGAGACGAGACGGCGGCGCGATCGTCGTAGCGCTCGAACGGCTGACCGTCGTGTAAGACCTCGAACGGCAGCGTAAACGGGCCGACGCGGCGATAGGCGCGATACTCGAAGGTCTCCCCGCCTCCGATTTCGCGCGCCAGCCGTACGAGCGCGCTCTGCGGATCGATATAGAGACGCAGCGGGACCGCGTTGACCTCGCCGACCACGATCGTTCGATAGCTCCTACCGGCAAACGTTGCGCTGCTTACGTCGCCGATCCGGCCGCCGCGGGCCGTGAACGACGGTGCCAGAAACTGCAGCGACGCGATGAGGCGCAGGGACCGCAGAAAGGGTTCCGGCTCGAGCGACTCCGGTACCGCGGTGCCGTTCATGTTGACCGAGTATAGATGCGCGCCGTCGAAATAGCTGCCGTTGCAGAGCTCTCCGGCGCAATGCCGTACGGTGATCCGCAGGCCGGCGCTATCGCTCGAGACCAGGTTCTGCGAGTTGCCGAACGAGAGGCGCGATACCGATACCAGATGCGCCTGCCAGACCGGACCTGCCGCGGCGCGCATGCGCGCGAGCAGTGCCGAGACGTCGCCGTCGTTCCGGTTCGCTCCCAGCGTGCCGAGTACGAGCGCGCAGAGCAAACCGGTTCGCCTGGCGAAGCCCATGAGTGATGGACTTCGAGTTGCTCGACGGCTATCTTCTCGACGGTGAGCCTTCGAAATCGGAGGTGGTGCGAGCCTTGCTCGAACGGCGCCCGCAAGCGGAGGGCGCATCGCCCTTCTACGAGGGATTGGCGCGACTGGGAGCGCGGACGCCGGATCTCGCGTTGATCGCCCTGCGCTTGGTTCTTGCGGGCAGGAAGGCCGACGACGCGACGGTTACCTGGCTTCGCGACGTCGTAACCCGCGCGCGCACCGGCGACGCGGCGGCGCGCGAGGAGTATCGGAGCCTGGATCGGCGCGCGCAATAGTGCTCTCGACCACCGAGCTGACCTTTCATTTTGGAGACGAAGCGCGCCGTGCGCTCGATCGAGTCTCACTCGAGGTTCCGCAGGGCACGACGCTGGCCGTCGTTGGTCCCTCGGGCGCGGGAAAGACGACCTTGCTGCGCGTTGTCGCGGGTCTGCTGCGCGCGCGCAGCGGCGACGTGCGTCTCGATGGCCGCTCAGTGGCCGGCGAGCCGCCGCAGCGGCGCAGAATCGCGCTCGTCGCGCAGGACGACGCACTCTTTGCAAACATGAGCGTGCGTGAGAATCTTCGCTTCGCTCTGCGACACCGCCAAGGCACCGACGAGCACCTCGCGGCGACGGCGGCAGCGCTTCACGTCGCCAAGCATCTGGACCGGCGCCCGCGGCAGCTCTCAGGCGGCGAGCGTCAACGTGCGTCGATCGCGCGAGCGCTGCTCTCCGATCCGCTTGCGCTGCTCCTCGACGAGCCGCTCGCGCATCTGGATCCCGCGCTGCGCCGCTCGGTGCGTGACGAAGTGATCGGCGTGCGCCAACGATTTACCGGACCGATCCTTTACGTGACGCACGATCACGCCGAGGCGATGGGGGTGGGCGATCTGCTAGCCGTGCTGGTAAACGGCCGGATCGAGGACGTCGGCGAACCGCAACGCGTCTACGATTCGCCGCGGTCGCTGGTCGTCGCGCGCTTTCTCGGCGAGCGTCCGATGAATCTCTTCGAAGATCGCGGAACGATCGCCGGAATCCGGCCCGAGCGCATTCGACTGCGTCCGGACGGTACGCTGAGCGGATCGGTCGTGCGCCGCGAAAGCACCGGCGCCGACGCATTTCTCGAAGTCGAGACCGGGCGCGGCCGGCTCGCAGTGCGCGTTCCCGCGTCGGAGCCGGCGCGCGTCGGCGATCGAATCGCGCTCGACCTGCCCGCGGAATCGGTGCGGCGCTTCGATCCGCAGACCGGACGCGCCGTCGCGTGAGCGATACGCTCGCACTCGCACGCGGCGTCATCATGGCCGGCGTCGCCGGCTCGAACGCGAGGCTCCCCGAACCGCACTACGGAGGCTATCTCCTCTTCCCCGAGGAGAACGCGTCGCTGCAAGAGGTTCGCGCAGTGACCGACGCGCTGCGCGCGCGTGGCGGTGCGCTCGTGCCGGTGATTGCGATCGACCAGGAGGGCGGCCCGGTCGCGCGTTTGCGCGCCGGTGTCGAGCCGATGCCGTCGATGATGGCGTTGGGTGCGGCCGGCGATCTCGAGCTGGCACGATTCGCCGGCGTTCAGATCGGCTTCGACCTGCGGCGTGCCGGATGTACGCTCGATTGCGCTCCGGTACTCGACTTGGCACTCGAGCCGGAGAACGCCGTGATCGGGACGCGCTCGTTCGGTGCCGATCCGCAGCGAGTCGCCTCCCTGGGAGCGGCGCTCGCTCGCGGGCTGCGCGAATCGGGCGTGCAGCCGTGTTTCAAGCACTTTCCGGGGCACGGTGCGACCGCCGTCGATTCGCACCAATCGCTTCCGATCGTCGAGGTCGATTCGGCGACGCTGCGCGCTCGCGATCTCGTCCCGTTCGCATCCGTAGCGCGCGAGGCACTCGCGATGATGAGCGCCCACGTATTGCTGCGGGCGCTCGATTCGCAACGTCCGGCGACGCTCTCGCGCGCGGTCCTCTCCGAACTGCTGCGCGGCGAACTCGGATTCGCCGGCACGTTGCTCACCGATTGTCTGGAGATGAGCGCGATCGCGCCCCGCAGCTCGGTTGTCGGCGCGGTCGAAGCTCTGGCCGCGGGTGCCGACCTGCTGACCTTCAGTCACGATCCAGAGTTGCCCGCCGCCGCCGCGGCCGCGATCGCCGCGGCAGCCGACGACGGACGCCTACCGCTCGCGCGGCTCGAAGAAGCGTACGCGCGCGTGACGTGCTTGCGCGAAACTGGTTCGCCGCCGCTACCGCTCGATGCATTTGCGCCGCACGAAGGGATTGGGCGCGAAATCGCGCGTCGCGCGGTGACGCTCGTGCGCGGCATCCCGCACGCCGATCCGCTCGCATCCATCGCGGTAGCTTTCGGCGGGAGCGGCAAGCACTTGCAGCGCGAGGCGCCGGCTTTAGCAGAGTGGGACGCCTCGATCGATCCGCCGCCTGCGGAGACGGAATCGATCCTCGCCGAGATTGCGCGCTGTCGTCGCCGTCCCTTGATCTTGGCACGCCGCGCCCATCGACATGGCGCGCAAGCCGGAGCGATCGCTCGCATCATCGACCGCCATCCCGACGCCCTCGTCGTCTCGCTGCTCGAGCCCTTCGACGTCCCGCTCTTTGGCAGCGCGCGCCATCTGCTGGCAACCTGCGGCGATACCGCCGTCTCGCTCGGCGGCCTCGCCGACGTCATCTTCGGCGGCAGCATGCCGCGCGGACGTCTCCCGATATGAATCGCATAGACGCCTTGCTCGAGCAGGCTTGCGGAGCCGAATTCACCGCGGTCACGGCGCGCATCGAACGTCGCGGATGCGTTGTCTACGAGCGCGCGCTCGGCCAAACTCGCGCCGACGCTCTCGCACGTCCGGTCTACGCCGATACGCTCTTCGATCTCGCCTCGCTGACGAAACTCTTCGTAGCGACGCTGCTCTGGAGCGGGTTGCGGCCGGAGCGCTCGCACTCGACGAGCCGCTCGTCCGCATACTTCCCGAATGGAACCGCGGAGCGCACCGTGCGATCACCGCGCGAATGCTGCTCGCCCATACGTCGGGCATGAACTCGGGTGCCGATTACCGCACGATCGTCGACGAGAACGTCGAGCGATTCGCGCTGCGCTCGGAGTTGATCGCGCCCCCGGGCGATCGGGTGATCTACAGCGATCTCGGATTCATTGCTGCGGGTGCCGTCGTCGAGAGGATCGCCGGACGATCGCTTGCGGCGCTCGCCGCGATCCTTCTCGCCGACGCTGACCTATCGCCCGCGCGCTGCGCTGCGGTCTTCGATTCCCGCGACTGAAGACGACGACTGGCGCGGACGCGTGCAGGGCTTCGTTCACGACGAAAAGGCCTACCTGATGGGCGGCGTCGCCGGACACGCCGGACTCTTCGGCACGGCCGCCGACGTCGCCGCGCTTACCGAGTGCTATCTCGGAACGTTGCTCGGGCGTCGATGCGCGCGCCTTCCCGAATCGATCGTGCGCGAAGCCATATCGCAGCAGGCCGACGATCCCGTTCTGCGACGCGGCCTCGGGTGGGCGCTCAAAACGAACGACGAGAACTCCTGCGGCCGATTGATGGATCGTACGTCGTTCGGACACACCGGTTTCGTCGGCACCTGCGTCTGGGCCGATCCGCGGCGCGACGTGCAGGGCGTGCTCTTAACCAACGCCGTCTACTTCGGCCGTGCGGAGACGCGCGACGTTCGTTCGCGTTTTTACGAAGCGATGATCGAATGCGTGCCGTCGGTCTGATGAGCGGAACCTCGCTCGACGGCGTCGACGCGGCGCTCGTCGAAATTCTTCCTCGCGGGCAGAGCTATGCGGTCAAGCTCTTGCGCTTTCGCATGGATCCGTTCGATTCCGAGCTGCACGATGCGCTCCTCGCGGCGCTCCCGCCGCACGCCGGCACGGTTGCCGCTGCGGCGCGTCTTCATCGCGCGCTGGGAACGGCCTACGCGCGCGCCGCTCGCGCCGTCGCCCTCGACGAGCCGATCGGATTCGTCGCCTCGCACGGCCAGACGCTCTGGCACGACGGCGCGGCGCGCGTGACGCTGCAACTCGGCGACGCGTTCGTGATCCGCGAAGCGTTGAAAAGAACCGTCTGTTACGATTTTCGCAGCGCCGATTGCGCGGCCGGCGGTCAGGGCGCGCCGCTCGTCGCGCGCGTCGACGCGCTGCTCCTTGCGAGCGAGGATGAGGATCGCGTCGCGCTCAACCTCGGCGGGATCGCGAACGTTACCTTGCTCGGCGCCGGTGCGAGCGCGGCGGAGGCGATCGCCTTCGATACCGGGCCGGCGAATATGCTTGATCGATGCGTTCGTCCGGGAACGCACGCGGGGGCGCGCACCTTCGACGAAGACGGCACGCTCGCCGCCGAGGGGCGCGTCGATCCCCAGCTCCTCGAAGCGATCCTCGCGGATGAGTACTTCGCAGCGGTGCCGCCGAAGACGACCGGACGCGAGCGTTTCGGCGCGCCAGTTCCTATTCCGGCATAGCGGCGCGCTCGACCGGCTCTCGCTCGAAGACGGCGCGGCGACGCTGACGGAGCTGACCGCGGCGTTCGATCGCAGAGGCGGTCGAACGAGCGGGATTCGCGCGCGCACGCGTCGTCGTCAGCGGTGGCGGCGCGCGCAACGCGGCGCTGATGCGCCGGCTCGCGGCACGGCTCGACGGCGCGCGCGTCGAAACCTCCGACGCGATGGGCCTTCCGGCGCGATGCAAAAGAAGCGATGGCGTTTGCCGTACTCGGTTACGAGACGCTGCGCGGCCGCGCGTCAAACGTCCCGGCCGCGACGGGCGCGGCGCATCCGGTCGTGCCTCGGAGCGATCGCTCCGTACGAGCTGCGCGACGTTGCTCGGCGAGATCGCCGGCGAATGCGCGCATCTCGAATGAGCGCCGATCTTCCTTCGACCGAACGCGCGCAACCAGCGCAGTGCCGGTCTCGACTCGGTCGAGCACGCCCGCGCTCGTCGAACTGCTCGTCGGCGAGCAGCGCGACGGCCGTGGAGGCCGTCCTCGCGCAGACCGAAGCGATCGCCGATGCGGTCGACGCAATCGCCGCGCGTCTTCGCGCGGCGGCACGCTGCACTACGTCGGCGCCGGGAGCAGCGGGCGGCTCGCCGTGCTCGATGCGGCCGAGATGCCTCCGACGTTTGGAACGCCGCCCGAGCTGGTGTGCGCGCATGTCGCCGGCGGTCCGGCGGCGGTAACGCGTTCGGTCGAAGGCGCCGAAGACGACGGTGAGGCCGGCGCGGCGCTGATGCGGCGCATGCGCGAAGGGCGACGATGCGGTCGATCGGGATCTCGGCGAGCGGAGGCGCGGCTTTCGTGGTCGCCGGCGATCGAAGCGCGCACGCGAGCTCGGCGCGTATACGCTCGCGCTCACGGCGTCGCCGATTCGCCGCTCGCGCGCGACGGCCGAGGCCGCGATCGTCTTCGACACGGGTGCGGAAGCGCTGGCCGGATCGACGCGCATGAAGGCCGGGACCGCGCAGAAGATTGCGCTCAACGCAATCTCGACCGCGGTGATGGTTCGCTTGGGGAAGGTGCACGACAATCTGATGGTCGATCTCGTCGCGTCGAACGCAAAGCTGCGCGCTCGCGCGCTACGCATGATCGCCGAGTTGGCCGGAGGTCGACGCACGCGCGCGGCGGCCGAGTTGATCGATGCCGCCGAAGGGCGCGTCAAAGTCGCGATCGTCATGGAGCGCCGCGGACGTCGACGCCGCGACGGCGCGCGACGCTGCTCGACGCGGCGCGGCGGATCGCTGCGAGCCCTGCTTTGATCGGACTCGCTGCGCTGCGTTGCTGGCGACGATCGCATTCGTTCCGATCGACGACCGGCCGGTGACGGCGCAGCTTCCGGTGATGCTCGGGCGCATCGCCGGCGTACCGGTGCGACGCGCCGCCGCACGCGCTGCTCGGGCGATTCCTCGAAGCCGGGCGTTCCGACGCGCTGATTCGGTGGCTCAATCGCGAGACGACGAATCGCCGGCCCGACGCCTTCGTCGTCTCGACCGACATGCTGGCCTACGGCGGATTGATCGCCTCGCGCGTGCCGGGCGCGACGTACGTCGATGCCTACTCGCGCCTGCGCGAACTGGCGCATCTGCGCGCGCGAATCGCCGCACGCGTGGATCGGCGCGTTCGGCACGATCATGCGTCTCGCGCCGACCGGCATTCCGGCCGGCACGCCGTTCTTTGCGCGCCTATCCCATTTGGGCGTACTTGCAAGAGTATGCGAACCTGCACGATCCGCTGCTGCCGAGCGAAGACGGCGCGCGCGGCGCAACTGCGCGACCTGATCGGGCCCGCGACGCTCGACGCGTATCTCGCGACGCGCGCCCGCAATCTCGCCGTCGACCGGCTCCTGCTCAAGCTCACTGTCCGCGGGCGCGATCGATCGGCTCGTGCTCGGGCAGGACGACGCCGGTCCGGTCGGGCTGCACGTGCCCGACGTCGCGCTGCTGCAATCCGATCTGGCGGCGGCCTCGACTCGCAGAGCCGCGTCTCGATCGAGCCCGGCGCCGACGAGCTGGGCATGGCGCTGGTCGCGCACGCGATCGCGCGCGCGGCGCGGTGGCGCCGCGCGTCGCCGTTCGCTACTCGACGCCCGACGGCGCGAGCGTATCAGGATCCGATCGAGTACGCGCCGATCTCCGACGGCGATCGAGGCCCTGATCGACGTCTGCGGCGGCATTCGCGACGACGCGCACCCTGAGATCGTGCTCTACGTCCGCGTTCCCGGAACGACGTCCGGCGCAAGACGACGCGCCTTCGCCGCGGCGATGCGCGGCCGATGCCGCAGCGGGTCGATCCGTCGGCGTTGGCCGATCTCTCGTATCTCGGCTCGTACGCGCGAGCAGGCCGATTTTGCGCGGAAGCATTCTCGCCTCGGGAGTCGCGTCCAGACTCGATGCCTACTCTTCCTGGAACACGAATGCCAACACCGTGGGGACGGCGCTCGCCGAAGCGATAGCAGCCGGAGCCGGGCGACGCATGCGCACGTACGACGCGCTGGCGCATCGTACGTTCACCTTCGTCCGATGTTTCTCGACGACTATGCGTTTCACGACGAGGTCCGGCCGGATCTCAACGCAGCGCTCGCGTTGGAGGGCGTCACCGATCATTCGCTGCTCGCGCCGGAGCCCGCCGCGCGAATCGCGCAGCGCACACGAGCGTTGCTCTGGGGTTATGCGCTCCGAAATTCTCCCTCAGCTCGATCCGGGCTATCACATCGCCGCGATGTCGATTGGGCTGCCTTGGAGCCGCACCTTCGAGACCTCGATCGACGTCGGCTTGGCGCCGGATCTCTAAAGTATAAAGAGGGCGACCGGTCGAACCGGTCACCCTCTTTCGCAGCGTTTCTAAACGCTAGTCTTCGCTAGTGTTACTGAGTGGAACGCGGGTTGAACGCACAGCCTTCCGGGTCGTAGCTTGCGCTGAGACCGTTGTTGAAGCTGTACCAATACGTGAGCGCGCTCGGGCTGTAGTAGTAGACGTCGATCTCGCCGTTGGCGAAGTCGCCAGAGCGAAGGTCATCGACTGCTTGTTCAGGTGTCCGAAGACCGCTTCACCGTGCATCGGGAAGGGGCCGCCGACGAGCGTGCATGCCGGGTTGCAACCCGAGTACACGTAGACATTGCTGTCGAAGGCGCTGATGGCAACGATGTTGCCGTTCTTGTCAATGTCCAAGCCGCCGTAGTAGGTGTTCATGTAAGCCCGTCGCCTGTTGTCCCGATCCGGTGCAGCCGGCGAAGTAGGTGAGGGTGGCCGTGCCGCCCGAGTTCGTTGCCGAAGCATAGCAGTTGCCGCTGTTGTCCATGGCGACGCCGGCGACTTCGTACATCGAAGAGGAGGTCAGGTTGGCCGTACAGCCGCCGGACATCGTGCAGACCGAGATGCTGCCCGGGAGACCGCTGTTGTCGAAGATGTTACCGACGGCAATCGTTCCGTTCACCGCGTCGGCGCTCGAAGCGTCGGACGGCTGACCGTACGGATCGGAGAACGTAGCCGGCTTCTGAGCCGCACATTCCCGGACCGCTGAAAACGATGACCGAGCGGGTGCCGCCATCGGGATCGATCAGGTTGCCCTTACCGTCAACGGCGACGCCGTTGATATAGGAGACCGGTCCGACGGAGCATTCGGGCGGGTTGTTGCCCGTGTTGACGTGCTGGTAGCCAAAGGCGGAAGTTCCAAGGAACTCGGTGGCATAGATGCCGCCGTCGTTCCCGTGCTTCTTGGCGAAGCGCTGCAGCACTTCACGGTAGCGGGGCGGAGCGCCCAGATGCGGAATGAGCGAGGCAGGATAGGCCCAATGGGGCTTATACTTGCCATGGTCGAACCGAGATTGCGTTTGTCCGGTGCTGCTCGGCGCAGATGGGGTAGTCTGAGACATGCCGGAGCAGCCCGCGAGCAACGCCACAGCGACTGTCGTACACAGTGCTGACGATATCAATCGCATAGGTGGATCTCCTTAAGCAGTAGCTGGAGTGTGGCCGGGGATACCCCGGGTCCTGAGTGAGTTTCGTCATCTTCTGCCGCTTCCCCGCCAAGGCTGGGCTTTCGTGCCCTGGCTCGGGCAGCCGCCGCCCCACTCGCTCTCCAAGGTGCCGCTGCTGGAGAAGATTCTGAGAAGGTCCGATTCCCGTAATCTTCCCAGGCGGCCGCTAGAGTCGAGGGCATAATAAGCGGCTAGGAGATATCAGATGCACGTCCATAGCAAAATCGGTCTTCGTCCAAGCATTATGGTTGCGGCCTTCGCCGCGATCGTCTTTGCCGCGTGTAAACCGGCGCTGGCGATGCCGAACTTTGCGCAGGCGTACGGCATACCGTGCTCCTACTGTCACATTCAGATTCCCGCACTCAACGCCTACGGGCGCTGGGTCCAGCGCACGGGATACGCCGGGTCTGAATCCGCACGTGTTGGAGCGCGAGTCGCCGATATGGGTAGACTATCCCGTCGGCTATCAGCCAGCAGACGCCGAACGCGGCGTCGTGGGACATCGGGACGATCTCGGACTGCACGCCGACGGTGCCTTCGGAACTCCCAAGAGCGAATGGACCTATCACGTGCAGCAATGGATTTGGGAGGCGAGTCGAGGCCGGCGGTCTCGACACGGCGTGGATTGCCTACAACAACTTCTTTCAACGGTGCGGGTCACATCTTCGCGGGCAAGCTCGAAGTGCCGGCCCCGTCCGAGTTCAGTCAGTGGCTTGACGTCTGCGGCCTTACGGTGCAACTCGCAGGCGGAGATCACCGTCGGCGAGCACGCCTACCAACTGGATGGCAATCGCTGGGGATACAAGTTCGCCTATCGAGCGCGGCTCGCTCGACGCAGAGATTGCCTACGTCACCTCGGGCGCCGATCTCAACGGTTTCAATGCATACGACTCGCGGCCAGGACAAGACGCTGCAGTATAAACTTGCGTTCGCGAATCGAAGCAATCCGCTGGAGTTCGGCTACTACGGCGCGCGCGGCTCATGGCCGCTGAGCGAGGCGCGATTTCGACCAGTATTACAGCAACGGATTTTACGCGCAGCGCGACCCGGTCAACGGCGCTCCCCGGATTCCTCGCAACCTATCAGATGAATCACGACAGCAATCCAGGTACGGGCCTTCCCGCTGTCGGGCAGCAACGGCATCTCGTACGAACTCTACGATAATATCGGTAAGCGAGCGCTCGTCTCGGTCGGCGAACAGCTCACCAACGATGGCTTGGGCACGCACACGCAGATCGGGAACATCGACGCTTCCTATCACATAACGCGCTTCATCATGCTCTACGCCGAAGAGGCCTTGGCGTCGGACAAAAGCCGACGTGGAACGGACTGATCTGGTTCGCCGTGCCGACTGGGTCCGCTGTGGCCGCCGCTCTCGCAAACAGGTTGGTGATGTAAGTCGTCGAAGTCGATTCTCGTAAAGCGGAGTACGTGCCGCTGGAGGGAGGTCGCGCTTGAACAGCACCGTTAGGTTTGCCTATCTCGCCGGGATCGTTCTCAGCGGATTGATTCTCGCAGCCGTTTCCCACGGAAGGTGATGGGCGCCCAACCGCCCGACGGTAAAGCGATCTTTCTCCCTCAACTGCGCGGCTTGTCATCAAGCCAACGGTCAGGGCGGTGGCCCTTACCCGCCGCTCGCGGGCAAATCCCGACGTCAACGCGGTCGACAGTGGCGCACTGATCCGGACCGTTCTGAACGGCACGAACCGGTCCGATTACGGTGAACGGCGCGCAGTACGGCGGCAATATGCCCGCGTGGCGCGATCTTTCCGATGCCGAGATCGCAGCGGTGCTGACCTACGTCCGTTCCGCCTGGGAAAACAGCGCGCCGGCCGTCTCTGCCGATCAGGTAACGGTCGCACGCGCACCGATTGCGCTCAGTGGCGAAGCGCTTTTTGCCGCTCATTGCGCGACCTGTCACCAATCCTCGGGTCAAGGTACCGACGTCTTTCCGCCGCTCGCCGGAAACCCGGTCATCACTGCCGCCGATCCCGGCACGATGATCGCCGTCATCGTGAACGGCCGTACCGGCCTGCTGACCGTCAACGGTAAGACGTACAACGCTCAAATGCCGACCTGGAAAGGACAGCTCAGCAACGCCGATATCGCTTCGGTGGCGACCTACGTTCGCTCGGCCTGGAGCAACAATGCCTCGCCGGTGACCGAGCAGGAAGTTGCCGCGGCCGGAGCACCGGTATCGGTTCAAGTCGGGGCTTCGGTCTACGCAAAGAACTGCGCTGCCTGTCACGGGCGCAAACGGAGCCGGCGGAATCGGGCCGGCACTCGCCGGTAATCCGCACGTCAACATCGACAATCCGACCACGATGCTGACCACGATCGTTCAGGGCCGCAACATGATGCCGTCGTGGAGAGGGCAACTCTCCGCCGGCGACATCGCCGCCGTCGCGACCTACGTGCGCTCCTCGTGGGGCAACAACGTATCGCCAATCACGACGCAGGAGGTCTCGGCGATCAAGTAACGTCGAGGCCGAGCGCCTTTATTGCCTCGGTCGCCTTGATCACGTCGAACGGAAGCGGCGCGGCACCGTCACGAATGCATGCGAGGTTGCCGCTCCACTCGGGCGCGTCGCGCACGTCGTGCGGCGGCTCGACCGCGAAGCGCGGTCGCCCAAGCTCGCGCGCAAACTTCATCGTATACATCGCTCCGCCGCCGATCTCGCTGCAGACGAGCACGACGGCGCGCGCCTGTTCGGCCTGAAGGCGGTCGCGTTCGATCCGAGATTCTTCGGAGATGCGCGTTCCCGGGGGAAGCAACGTTGCAATCGCGCCGCCCGCGGCCACGATCTGCGATTCGAGCTCGGCGTGTTCTGGCGGATCGGTGCAACCGAAACCGTAACCGACGAATGCCACCGTCGGAGTGCCGGCCGCAATCGCGCCGCGATGCGCGGCAACGTCGATTCCCGGAGCGAGCCCGGCGACGATCGGCTCGTTGAGTGCGTAGGCGAGCTCGTAGGCGAAGGCGGCGGCGGCGGGTGGTGGAGTACGGCTTCCGATTACGGCAACGCCGTTGTGCGGCAGACGTCCGCGCAGATAGAGTTGCATCTACGTTGCGAGGTACGAGCGGTTGAGTTCGCTCGTTGCGTGGCATCCGAGCAAGTGGAGCGTTCGCGCGACGCCGTCGCGCAAGATCTCGATTGCACGCGTCACGCCGGCGCCGCCGCCGGCGCCGAGTCCGTACGCGTAGGCGCGCCCGACGAGCACCGCGCGCGCGCCGACACAAAGCGCCTTGACGACGTCCGAGCCGCGGCGCACGCCGCTATCGAGATAGACTTCGGCACGTCCGGCGACGGCCTCGACGACCTCGGGGAGTGCGTCAATCGTCGCAGCGACGCCGTCGAGCTGTCGTCCGCCGTGATTCGAGACGACGATTGCCGCCGCACCGGCCTCGACCGCGCGGCGCGCATCCTCGGCGGTGAGAACGCCTTTGACGACGATCGGTCCGGGCCAAAGCTCGCGGACCCAGACGAGGTCTGACCATGCGACCGTGGATTGCGCCAGTGCGGCCGCGACGTCGGCGTAACCCATCTCGCCTGCCGCCGGCAAGACGACGTTCGGAAACTTCATCATCCCGCCGTCGCGCACGAAATCGAGCAGCCAGCGCGGGCGCGCGAGAAGCTGCGGCGCAAACGGGAGCATCGCGAGAGGGTTGCCACCGGTGAGCTCCTTCGCTCCGTTGCGAAGATCGCGCTCGCGCTCGCCGGCGACGGCCGTATCGATCGTTACGACCAGTGCAGAGAAACCGGCGTTTCGGGCGCGCTCGATCGCGGCCGAGGCGACCTCGCGCCCGGCGACGAGATAGAGCTGATACCACAGAGGCCCGCGCGACGCGGCGCGGACCTCTTCGAGCCGGCAACCGGAGAGCGTCGATAAAACGTAAGCGGTTCCGGCCTCGCCCGCCCTTGCGGCCGCGACGCACTCGCCGCGCGGGAAGAAGAGCCGGCTGCTCCCGACCGGCGCGAGCAGGAAGGGTAGTTCCAGGGTCGTGCCGAGCACCGTCGTGCGTAGATCGCAGGGGGCGTTGCCGACGGCATTGCGCGGACGAAATCGCAGCCGGGCGAATGCCTCGCAGTTTTCGCGAAGCGTCGTTTCGCTCTCGGCGCCGCCGTCGATATAGTCGAAGACGACGCGCGGAAGGCGGCGCCGCGCGAGGCGCCGCAGATCCTCGATGTTGACGGCGTTCACTTCGAGCCCTTGACGTTAGCCTTCATCAGACGATACCCTTTGGTCGCACCATGGACGCCCGATTCATCGCGACGGCATTCGCAACCGCATTTACGATCATCGACCCGATCGGCATGATTCCGATGACGCTCGCGGCGACGTCGCGCATGGCCCCGGAGCGGCGCAACGCGGTCGTCGATCAGGCGGTGATCGTTGCGGCCGGCATCATGCTCTTCATGGGCGTGGTCGGACGCGTTCTCCTCGAGTATCTCGGCATTACCTTGCCGGCGTTTATGATCGCCGGTGGAATCTTGCTCTTCCTGATCGCAATCGACATGCTCTTCGCGCGTCCGACGCGCGCGAAGCGCACCGAAGCGGAAGAGCGCGAGGCCGCGGCGGGTGAGAACCCTGCGGTATTTCCACTAGCCGTTCCGATGATCGCGGGTCCCGGTACGATTGCGACCGTGCTCTTGCTGGTCAACCTGTCGCGCGGCGATCGCCTCGACCTGGTCGTGGTGACGGTCGCCTACGCCGTCGCGCTCCTCGTAACGTGGCTCTGCATGCGCGGCTCTTCGTGGCTGCTCGGCGTGATCGGAACGACCGGCATTCACGTCGTCACGCGATTGCTTGGGATCATTCTTGCCGCCCTTGCCGTGCAGTTCGTGCTCAACGGGATCGAGAGACGCCGCTCCTACGGCGCTGACGTAGCGCCGTTGGCCGCAGCCCACTGCTGATAGACCGATTTTTCGATCGGCGGCATCGCCGCGTCGGCCGGAAGTTTGAAGCCCAGCAGCGGCAATGGAAACGGAATCGGATGCGGCGGCTCTTTGAACGGATCGGCGTCGGGTTCGAAGCAGAAGGGCCAGAGAATATTGCCGCTCTCGGTCGCACCGTCGGGGTACGTATACTCGTACCGTCCGTAGTAACAGTCGCGTCCGTTCTCGCGCCAGCTCTGCACCGGCGTGATGATTCCGTTGCCGTGCTCGTCGCCGCGCAACGAAGAGGGAACGTTGAACGCGTAGCTCTTCGTCGACGACTCGCGCGCTGCCGGATCGATAGTCGGGATCGCGTGCGGATCGTTCTGCTCGTTGAGCTGGGCGACTTCGCGTGCGAAACCGGCCTCGTCGCGCTCGAGCCGCGACGGGACGCTGCGGCCGGCGGTGCGGCACTTGCGGCGGTGCGGGACGTCGTACGTCTCTGCGCGATCTCCGCACGCGGTACCCGCGCGGGCGGGGACTGATGCTGGCGACCGCCGTGCGCGCGGTGAGGCGCGGGCCGGAGCCTGTGCCGGCCTTGTTCATCGTGATGACCGTCGTCGCAGCGACGATCTCTTTCTCGCCTTTCGGTATGAAGAGCCGCGCGATTGCGTAGAAGCAGCAGCGTCAAAAAGATAACGTGGATGGCTGCCGATGCGATCGTCGACCAAAATAGCGCCCGCCGGCGCCGATCCTGTCTTCCTGAAATCAAGCGACCGTCAGATTTCCTTCGGGATGTCCTGCGGAGCGGATGAGGCTGGCAGAGTTCGATGAGAACGCCGCCGGTCGCCTTTGGGTGGAGAAATGCGATGAGGTTGCCGTGCGCGCCCCGGCGGGGGCCGCTCGTCGATGAGCGCAACGCCGGCAGCCTTGAGCTCGGCAAGTTTTCCTTCGATGTCGGCGACGCGATAGGCTGTGTGGTGAAGTTTCGTCTGCGGCCTCTCCGCGGTAGCGAGCGATCGCCGAGTCTTCGTCGAGCGGTAGAATGCAATTCGACGAAGGACTCGCCCGCTTCCAATCCGACCGTCTCGACGCCCTGGTCGTAGACGACTTCGCGATAAGACTTCTTTGAAGCCCAGCGTCCGCGTGTAGAACCGGACGGCGGCCTCGAGATCCTTGACGACGATGGCGACGTGATCGATTTCCATTGGCTGCGTCCCGTTTACGCGACCATTTCGGCAGCGGTACGTGCCGAAGACCTCCCGCAGCACGTTGCAGATCTCGCCGAGCGTCACCCCGGCATCGACGGCGTCGACGAAGTGCGGCATCAGAGTTCTCGCCGCTCTCCGCAGCGCCGCGAATCGTCGCGAGACGCGCGGTCGGCATCGGCCGCGTCGCGGCCGGCGCGAAACGCGTCGCAACCGCTCGACCTGTTCGTGTTCGATGCGGTCGTCGATACGTTGCAGCGGTATCTCGCTCGTCGCCGCCGCTTCGGCGAACCGGTTCACACCGACGACGACTTGCTCGCCGCGCTCGATCGCCTGCTGCGCGAGATAGGCCGATTCGGCGATACGCGCCTGCATCCAGCCGCTCTCGATCGCGGCGATGCTGCCGCCCATCGCGTCGACCTCTTCGATGATTCTCTTTGCGCGCGCGACGAGCTCGTCGGTCAGCGCTCTCGACGTAATACGAGCCGGCGAGCGGATCGACGACATTGGCAACGCCCGATTCGTACCCGATGATCTGCTGCGTGCGCAGCGCCGTCTTCGCGCTCTCCGCGGTCGGCAGCGCGAGCGCCTCGTCCTTACCGTTGGTATGCAGCGACTGCGTTCCGCCCAAGCACGGCGGCGAGCGCCTGAAGCGCGACGCGAACGACGTTGTTCTCCGGTTCCGCTGCGGTCAGCGTCGAACCGCCGGTCTGCGTGTGAAAGCGCAGCATCTGCGAGCGCGGATCCCGGCATCCGAACTCGTCGCGCGTGATATGCGCCCAGAGATACCGCGCGGCGCGGAACTTGGCGATCTCCTCGAAGAAGTCGTTGTGTGCGTTCCAGAAGAAGGAGATGCGCGGAGCGACGTCGTCGAGCGCGATACCAGCCTCGCGCGCTGCGCGTAGATAGGCCTTACCGTTGGAGAGCGTAAAGGCGATCTCTTCGACCGCCGTCGAGCCGGCCTCGCGAATGTGGTAGCCGGAGATCGAAATGGCGTTCCAGTGCGGAACCGTCGCGCGCGCAATAGGCCATCACGTCGGTCACGAGGCGCATCGACGGCCTTGGCGGATAGATGTACGTGCCGCGCGCGGCGTACTCTTTGAGCACGTCGTTCTGGACCGTTCCGCCAAGCTTGTCGAATGGGATACCGCGACGGCGAGCGACGGCCAGGAACAGCGCCAGCAGAATCGAGGCCGGCGCGTTGATCGTCATCGAGACGGTGACGCGGTCGAGCGGAACGCCGTCGAGCAGCGTCTCCATGTCCGCGATCGAGTCGATTGCGACGCCGACCTTGCCGACTTCGCCGCGCGCTTGCGGTGCGTCGGAGTCGTAACCGAGCTGCGTCGGCAGATCGAAGGCCACCGATAATCCGGTCTGGCCGCGCTCCAGCAGATAGCGGTATCGGGCGTTCGATTCGGCCGCGGTTGCGAAGCCGGCGTATTGGCGCATCGTCCAGAGACGTCCGCGATACATGTCCGTGCGAATGCCGCGTCCGTAGGGAAAGCGCCCGGCTCACCCAGTTCGAGCGGAGGCCCCTCGACCGCGATCGTAGACGGGCTCGAATCGGAATTCCCGAATCGTTGATCGTCTTTGGCCATTCGGGAATCGTTACGCAGCCGCGCGGCCGCTTTTCAACGGTCGCACCGGCGCCGACCATGCACGGTGCCGACGTTTCCGCTGCGGTGCGCGCGAATCTCGTTCATCATCTTCATCGCCTCGATCACGGCGACGACTTGCCCCTCCGTTGACGCGATCGCCCGCGGCCACGCGGACTTCAACGATGAGTGCCGTGCATCGGTGAGACGTACGCTACTTCCACTCGCGCTCGAGCCGCCTCTTTGGAGCGAGGCGAGGCGTGGCGCGGTCCGGCGCCCAACGGCCGGAACCGTGGCGAAAGCCGGGGAGAGCAGCCGCTGCGGCTCTGCTCCGTCCGGCGGGCGCCAACCGCCGCAAAGGCCTCGAGGGTCGCCGTGCCGTACGTGCCGTCGACGACGGCGGGATGATCGCAGAGCGCGCGTAGCTAACGGCAGCGTGGTCGGGACACCCTCGATGAGATACTCGTCGATGGCGCGTCGCAGCCGCGCGATCGCGCGATCGCGCGAGGGCGCCCAGACGATCGAGCTTGGCGACGAGCGAATCGTACTCGGCTGGGATCGTCCAGCCCGCGTAGGCCGCGGAATCGACGCGCACGCCGGGGCCGGCCGGCTCGCGATACGCGGTGATCGTTCCGGGCGCCGGGCGAAAGTTCTGCGCAGGATCCTCCGCATTGACGCGCGCTTCGATCGCGTATCCGCGAAACTCGATATCGTCCTGCGCGTAGCCGAGCGGCTCGCCTGCGGCAAGACGGATCTGTTCGCGCACCAGATCGAGACCGGTGACCATCTCGGTCACGGTGTGCTCGACCTGAATGCGCGTGTTCATCTCGAGAAAGTAGAACGCATCGCCGGCGACGAGGCACTCGATGGTGCCGGTCGAATCGTAACCGATCGCCGCGCGGCGCGCATGCCCGGCTTCGCGCATCGCCGCGCGAACGTGCGGCGAGATCGCGGCCGGCGTCTCTTCCCAGAGTTTTTGATGGCGCCGTTGCAGCGAGCAGTCGCGCTCGCCGACGTGGACGACGTTGCCGTGCTTGTCGGCGAACGATCTGCAGCTCGACGTGCTTGGGATTCTCGAAGTATCGCTCGGCGTAGATCGTGCCGTCTCTTGAAGTAGGCATCGGCTTCGCGCCGCGCCGTTTCGAACGCCGAGTCGATCTCGGCGAAGCGAGCGCGCGACTCTCAGCCCTTTCCCTCCACCGCCCGCGGCCGCTTTGAGCGCGAGCGGAAGGCCGTAACTCCTTGGCGGCGTCGCGCGCGTGCGGCGACGTCGAGCGATCGGCTGCGTGGCACCCGGCACGAACGGCACGCCGGCGGCTTGCATCGCGCGCCGCGCGCGCAGCTTGTCGCCCATTGCGTCGATCGCCTCGGCATGCGGTCCGATCCAGGTCAAACCGGCGGCAACGACGCGGCGTGCGAACTCGGCGTTCTCGGCGAGGAAGCCGTAACCGGGATGGACCGCATCGGCGCCCGCGCGTTGCGCGCAATCGACGCAGCTTTTCGGCATCGAGATAGCTCTGCGCGGCGAGCCGCCGGACCGAGCCGGTACGATTCGTCGGCAAGCTCGACGTGGAGCGCGTCGCGATCGGCGTCGGAGTAAACGGCGACGCATAGCAATTCCCATCTCCCGCGCAGTGCGAATGATCCGAACCGCGATCTCGCCGCGATTGGCGATCAGGATCTTCCTAATCGCCAAGCGCGAAGAGACCCATGGCGTGGTATCCGGCATCGACGAAGTGAACGTCGGCCGTCACCGCGCTCGATAGACTCCGAGGCGAGAAAGACGGCCATGTTGCCGACGTCTTCGGGCGTGACGTTGCGCCGCAGCGGCGCGACCTTCGGCACGATGTCGAGAATGTCGCGAGAAGCCGCCGACCTGGCGCGAGCTCGCCGTCTTGATCGGTCCGGCCGAGATCGCGTTGACGCGAACTCCGCGATCGCCCAGATCGAAGGAGAGGTATCGCACCGTCGACTCGAGTGCCGCTTTGGCGATGCCCATCAGGTTGTAGTTCGGCACGATCTGGGTTGCGCCGAGATAGGTGAGGGCCATGATCGAAGCGCCGTCGTTGAAGGATTCGCGCAGCGCGCTCACGAGCGCGATGAGCGAGTAGGACGATACGTCGAGTGCGAGCGCGAAACCGGGCGCGACGTCTCGAAGACTTTGCCCGCCAAGATCTTCCTTATTGGCAAAGGCGATCGAGTGAACGAGGACGTCGAGGCTCCCGAAATCGCTCGCGAGCGCGTCGCGCATTGCAGCAAGCGAGGCATCGCTGGAAACGTCGCACTCAATGACGGGTCCGCCGCCGAGCTCGGCGGCGAGCTTTTCTACTTCGTCTTTTACGCGTTCGCCTTGATAGGTGAGTGCGATCGACGCACCGTGCTCGTGCAGTTTACGAGCGACGCCGCGTCGCGATCGACCAGCGGTTCGCGACGCCGGTCACCAACGCGCGCTTCCCTTCCAACAGTTTCACGTAAGCCTTCCTCTTCGTTGCGTGCTAGAGCGGTATGTTGCCGTGTTTGCGCTCGGGACGGGGAACTCGCTTCTCGGCGAGCATCTCGAGCGAGCGGGCCACGGCGCTGCGGGTCACGCGTGCCTCGATGACGTCGTCCACGTACCCGCGTTGGGCCGCGATATATGGATTCGCGAAGCGCTCGGTATATTCGTCGACCAGTTCGCGCATCTTCGCCTCCTGGTCGGGAGCGGCGGCGATCTCGCGGCGGAAGATCGTCTTGACCGCGCCTTCGGCGCCCATCACTGCAATCTCCGCCGTCGGCCAGGCGAGGTTGACGTCGGCGCGGATGTGCTTGCTCGCCATGACGTCGTATGCGCCGCCGTACGCTTTGCGCGTGATGATCGTAATCTTGGGAACGGTCGCTTCGGCAAAGGCGTAGAGCAGCTTGGCGCCGTGGAGGATGATTCCGCCGTACTCCTGGTCGGTTCCCGGCAGAAAGCCGGGGACGTCGACGAAGGTGACGAGCGGAATGTTGAAGGCATCGCAGAAGCGCACGAAGCGCGCCGCCTTGATCGACGATCGCGTGTCGAGCACGCCGGCGAGCACGCTCGGCTGATTTCCGACGATGCCGACGGTGCCGCCGTTGACGCGACCGAAGCCGCAAATAATGTTCGGCGCATAGAGCGGCTGGATCTCCAAGAAATCGCCGTAGTCGACGATTCCCTCGATCGCCGCGTGCATGTCGTACGGCTTGTTCGGTGAATCGGGAACGAGCTCGTCGAGCGCATCGACGCTGCGGTTTGGGTCGTCGTCGCAATCGTACTTCGGCGGCCGCTCGCGATTGTTCTGCGGAACGAACGAGAAGAGCGCCCGGGTCAGCTCGAAGAGATTCGCTTCGTCGCTCGCAACGAGGTGCGCGACGCCGCTGCGCGTCGCGTGAGTGTTCGCTCCGCCCAGCTCTTCGAAGGAAACCTCTTCGCCCGTCACCGTCTTGATGATCTCCGGTCCGGTGATGAACATCTGCGAGATCTTCTCGGTCATGATGATGAAGTCGGTGATTGCGGGCGAGTATACCGCACCGCCGGCGCAGGGCCCGGCGATCAAGCTGATCTGGGGAACGACGCCGCTGGCTTGAACGTTGCGCCAAAAAATCTCCGCATAGCCTCCGAGCGAGACCACTCCCTCTTGAATGCGCGCGCCGCCCGAATCGTTGATGCCGATCATCGGCGAGCCGGTGCGCACCGCGAGGTCCATCACCTTGCAGATCTTTTCGGCGAAGGCTTCGCCGAGCGAACCGCCCAGCACCGAGAAATCCTGGGAGAAGAGAAAGACCTGCCGCCCGTCGATCGTCGCGCGGCCGGTGATCACGCCGTCGCCGAGAAACTCCTTTTCATCCAGGCCGAACGCATTGGTTCGATGGACGACGAAACGGTCGAACTCGACGAAGGAGCCGTCGTCGACGAGCCCCTCGACGCGCTCGCGTGCCGAGCGTTTCCCCCGCTGGTGCTGCCGCTCGACGGCCTCCGAACCGGCGGGCGTCCTCGCCAGCTCGCGTTTTTTCGCGAGCTCGGCATACTTTTCGGCTCGGTTCTTCACACCGTCAGGCTTGCACGCCTCGTCGCAGAGGTCCTCGGCCCCGCTCGGGATGACACGATTCAGGGTCGTAGAATACGCAGGTGCATGCTGCTTACTCGACTCGTTGCATTCGTCGTTGCAGCCGCCGCTTTGGCGCTCTGCGCCGTGCGTGCCGTCGCGCCGGCGGCACAAGGTTTTCCGACCCCGCCTCCGGTGCCGCCCGAGCGTCCGGTCGGCATCACGACGTACGGCATGTCGGTTACCGATCCGTACCGTTACTTCGAGAACATGAACGACCCGGTCGTCGTTAAGTTCTTCAAGGATCAGAACGCCTACGCGAGAGCGGTGCTCGGCCGGCTCGGAACTCCTCGCCAGCAGCTCTTCGACCGGATCCAGCAGCTCGATAATGCGGGAGCCGTCGTCAACGACGTGACGATCGACGGGCCGTACTATTTCTATCTCAAGAGCAACCCGGGCGACAACTCGCCGAAGCTCTACGTGCGCAACGCGTTCGCGAGCGACGAACGCGTCTTGATCGACCCGCAGAGTCTCGCAGCGGCCGGCACGCATTACACGATCAACTACTATCTACCGTCGCTCGACGGAAAATACGTCGCGTACGGCATCTCCGAAGGCGGTTCTGAGGCGGCGATAATTCACGTCGTCGAGACCGATACCGGCCGGGTGCTCCCCGATGCAATCGACCGCGCGTATTATATCGGCGCGACGAGTTGGCTGCCCGACGGCAAATCGTTCTATTACGTGCGCTTTCCAAAGCTGCAGCCGGGCGAGCCGGAGACCGACAAAGAGACGCGACCGGCCACCTACCTCCACGTCCTCGGGCGCGATGCGGAGACGGACGTCGCGGTATTCGGCTACGGCGTCAACCCGAATCTCAAGTTCTTGCCGACCGACTTTCCCGCCATCCTGTATTCGCCGGTCTCTCCCTATATTTTGGCCGTCGTTTCGAACGGCGTCCAGAATGAGGTGACGATCTACGCAACTCGGGCGGCGTCGATCGACTCGCCCGACGTTGCGTGGAAGAAGATCGTGACGCCGGCCGACGGCGTTACCGGCTACGATCTGAAGGGCTCGACCATATACCTGCTCACGCATAAAGGCGCGCCGAGTTTCAAGGTAATCGCAACGTCGCTCGACGCGCCGGATCTCGCCGCTGCGAAGACCGTGGTGGCGGCGGGCGTGCCCGTCGTCGAGCAAGTCGGCGTCGCCGCCGACGGTCTCTACGCTCTCGCTCGCACCGGCGGCTTCGGGAAGATCACGCGCATCGCGCTCTCCGACGACGGGACTCCCGGCGCAAGCAGCGACGTGGCGCTTCCGTTCCCGGGCTCCATCAACGCGATGAGCACCGACGCGCGAGTTCCGGGAGCCGTCTTCGGCATGACGGGGTGGACGCATTCGCTGCTCTATTACGCCGTGGACGCAAACGGCAGCGTCACGGATACGCATCTCAAGGCGCTCGCCAACGTCGACATGTCGCCGTACACGTCGTCGGAGGTGCAGGCGCGCAGTGCCGACGGGACGATGGTGCCGCTCTCGGTCGTCTATCGCAAAGATCTCAAGCTCGACGGCTCGCACCCGGCGTACTTGAACGGCTACGGCGCGTACGGAATAACGATCGAGCCGTCGTTTAGCGCGACGCGCGTCGCCTGGCTCGAGCGCGGCGGCGTCTTCGCCGTCTGTCACGTCCGCGGCGGCGGATGGTACGGCGAGGCCTGGCACCGCGCGGGGATGATAACGACCAAGCCGCATACGTGGCAAGACTTCATCGCCTGCGGCCAGTGGCTGATCGCGCATAAGTACACCTCGCCGGCACACCTTGCCGGGGAGGGAACGAGCGCCGGCGGCATCACGATCGGCCGCGCGATCACCACGCAACCGCATCTCTTCGCCGCCGCACTCGACGTGGTCGGCGCGAGCAACGCGTTTCGCATGGAGTTCTCGCCGAACGGTCCGCCCAACATCCCCGAGTTCGGCACGGTGAAGAACAAGGTCGGGTTCAAGGCGCTCTACGCGATGGACGCCTACGAACACGTCGTCCCGGGAACCGCGTACCCCGCCGTCATGCTGATCACCGGCTACAACGATCCGCGCGTCTCGTCGTGGGAGCTCGCGAAGTTTACGGCGCGCTTACAAAAATCGACGACGAGCGGCCGCCCCATCCTACTACGCGTCGACTACGATGCCGGTCACGGATTCCTCGCGGCCTCGCGCAAGCAGAGCGAGGAGTTGCTCACCGACGAGTATGCGTTCTTGCTCTGGCAATGCGGCGACCCAGCCTTCGCGGAGATCCCCACCCGCATCTTCCCAAAGCCCGCCAATTTCCAATCTCGGTAGCGCAGCCTCGCTGAACGCGCGGTAACGTAACGCCTCGGAGCCGCTCGTCGCTCCGCCATCCTGGCTGCGCTCCTGCTGCACGGCCTCCTCGCTCTCGCCATCCACGGCTCCGCTCGTCGGTCCGAGCCTCCTCGACGTTACGTTACCGCGCGTTCAGCGCGCCGGAGCTACCAGATCCCCAACATGGCCTTCACGTCGTCGGAGGCCATCGTTGCGGGGTCCCATGGGGGCGTGAAGGTGATCTCGACGTTGGCGTTCTTCACGCCCTCGATCGCGAGCACGTGGTCCTTGACCGACTGCATGAACATCGGGCCGACCGGACACATCGGCGAGGTGAGCGTCATCATGACGTTGACGTTCTCGCCGTTCTCGCCCTCGGTGGCGATGTCGTAGACGAGACCGAGCTCGAGGATCCCGAGATTCAACTCGGGATCTTTGACCTCCACGAGCGCTTCGCGAACTTGTTCGACGGTGGGCATAAGGGTCTAGCGAGGTTCCGCGGCGTTTGCGGCAAACCTCCAGTTAGAATTCGGCGAGGTCGCAGCGGCAAGCCTGGAGCAACGCAGGCGGGCGTACGGCGCAGTGCCAACGAACTGCCACGAAACTGCTCTCTGGCGGGTAGAGTCTATATAGAAGAAAGGAAGAGCCAGAGCGATGTCGATGTGGGAGCCCTTCACCGAGCGAGCACGGCGCAGCATCGTGCTTGCTCAGGAAGAAGCGCAACGCCTCGGAAATAACTATATCGGGACCGAGCATATTCTGCTCGGGATCATCTCCGAGGGCGAGAGCTTGGCCGCAAAAGTCCTCGAGTCGCTCGGCGTCAATCTTGCGAAGGTCCGCCAAGAGGTCGAAGCGATCGTCGGGCGCGGCGGCCAGACCGTACAGCAAGAGATGGTCTTCACCCCGCGAGCGAAGCGGGTGATCGAGCTCGCTTTTGAAGAGGCGCGCCAGCTCAATCACAACTACATCGGTACCGAGCACCTGCTGCTCGGCTTGATTCGTGAAGGCGAGGGCGTCGCCGCTCGCGTGCTTACCAATCTCGGCGTCGATCCGGCAAAGGTGCGCGTTCAAACGACCTCCCTGCTCGGTGCCGAAGGCCAGCCCGCGGCGCCGAAGGGCAAGAGTAAGACCCCGACCCTCGATGCCTACGGGCGAGACCTCACCCAACTGGCGCGCGACAACAAACTCGATCCGGTGATCGGGCGCAACAACGAGATCGAGCGCGTCATTCAAATTCTCTCGCGTCGGACGAAGAACAACCCGGCGCTCATCGGCGAGCCCGGAGTCGGGAAGACGGCGATCGCCGAGGGACTCGCCCAACGCGTCATCAAGGGCGACATTCCCGAACCGCTGCGCGACCGGCGCGTGATCACCCTCGATCTTGCCGGCCTCGTCGCCGGTACGAAGTACCGCGGCGAGTTTGAGGAGCGTATGAAGCGCGTCATGGACGAGATCCGCGGCGCCTCGGGCGAGATCATTCTCTTTATCGACGAGCTGCACACCCTGGTCGGAGCGGGTGCCGCCGAAGGTGCCATCGACGCCAGCAACATCATCAAGCCTGCGCTCGCGCGCGGCGAGCTGCAGTGCATTGGGGCGACGACGCTCAACGAATTCCGCAAGCATATCGAAAAGGACTCGGCGCTCGAGCGGCGCTTCCAGCCGGTTATGGTCGGCGAGCCCACGGTTGAAGAGACCATCGAGATTCTCAAGGGCCTGCGCGACCGCTACGAGGCGCATCACAAGGTGCAAATCACCGACGAAGCGCTCGCGACGGCGGCGAAGCTCGGCGACCGGTATATTACCGATCGCTTCCTGCCCGATAAGGCCGTCGATTTGATCGACGAAGCGAGCTCGCGGGTTCGCCTGCAGGCAACCCTTCCGCCGCCGGCGATTCGCGAAGCCGACGCGCAGCTGCGCAAGCTGATCGCCGAAAAAGAGGCCGTCGTCAAAAATCAGGAGTTCGACAAGGCCGCATCGATTCGCGATCGCGAGGAGAAGCTGCGTCTCGAAAAGGCGCATCTCGAACAGGAATGGCGCGACCAAAAGGCGGCCTCCGACCGTAAACTGACGGTCACGTCCGAGAACGTTGCCGAGATCGTCGCCTCGTGGACGCGAATTCCGGTCAGCCGCCTCGCGCAAGCCGAGACCGAGAAGCTGCTCAAAATGGGCGAGCTGCTTCACGAGCGAGTCGTCGGTCAAGAAGAGGCGATTCAGGTAATGACCCGGGCCATCCGCCGCTCGCGCGCGGGGTTGAAGAACCCCAGTCGCCCGATCGGTTCGTTCATCTTCCTGGGCCCGACCGGCGTCGGCAAGACCGAAGTCGCGCGCAGCGTCGCCGCCTTCCTCTTCGACGACGAAGAGTCGATGATCCGCATCGACATGTCGGAGTACATGGAGAAGTATTCGGTGAGCCGCCTCGTCGGCGCGCCGCCGGGATATGTCGGCTACGAAGAGGGCGGCCAGCTCACCGAAGCGGTGCGGCGCCGGCCCTACTCGGTCGTCTTACTCGACGAGATCGAAAAGGCGCACCCCGACGTCTTCAACCTGCTGCTCCAAGTCCTGGAAGACGGGCGGCTGACCGACTCTCAGGGCCGCCAAGTCGATTTCAAGAACACCGTCATCATCATGACGAGCAACGTCGGTGCAATCGGCATGACGACGACGACCGACATCGGCTTCCGTCCGCAAAAGCTCTCGGCCGAAGACGAAGTGAAGGCTTACGACCGGATGAAGAATCGCGTCATGGAAGAGGTCAAGCAGACCTTCCGGCCCGAGTTCCTCAACCGCGTCGACGAAGTGATCGTCTTCCATCAGCTTACGCGCGAGCAAATCGAGCAGATCGTAACGCTCGAGCTCGCCAAGGTCATTCGCGAGGTCCGCGCGCAGGAGATGGAGCTCAAGGTCACCGAGGCCGCGAAAGCGTTGCTTGCCAAGAAGGGATGGGACCCGCAGTTTGGCGCGCGGCCGCTGCGTCGTGCGATCCAACGCAACGTCGAAGACGAAATCGCCGAAGAGATGCTCAAGGGAACCTTCATACCGGGCGACCACATTTTGGCCGACGTCGATCCCGACGATCCCGAGAAACTCAAGTATGCCAAGATCCCGTCGGTCGAACCGCCCGCGCCGCCGGCGCCCGAGCACCTCGTAACCTAGCGCAGCACGACGCTCGGATCAGCCGAGTGAGTGGTCAGTCGAGATTGAACGTCACCGTCCGGTTCGGGGCGCAAATTCGTTGCGCGGCCCAATGCGCCGATGAAGACGGCCGTTTCCCGGTCGTATCCTCTATAATGTGGCTGTGAGGCGCTCCGCGTAACGGACACTTGGACAATCGACTTGGACAAGTTGGAATCAGACGCCTAAACCGTCCGCACCCCAGGCGGCCCGGCACTGCAATGCCTCGCTCTCCGTTCGAAAGGTACCTGGAGGGCCGCTACACGATGGCTAAATCCAATGTTAGCAGGCCAAGCGGCCCAAGAAATCCCAGTCATGCTCCACCTGAGCGACATGGTATCCCGAGTTGACGTCCTGGAGTTTAGGTGAGTGATCGGCCTGGTTTTCGGCGTAGCTCTGGCTCAAGCAGCTCCTGCTTCGCTGGTTCTTTCTGCAACCAACGTCGCGCTGAATCCGGCACAACAGCAGGTTATAACCGTGACTGGAGCCGCGCCGCCGGTGCAAGCGACGCTCGACCAACGGCTCGTCACGGCGGGCGTGAGCGCCGATGGAACGACGGTAACGGTAACGGCAACCCAGGCGACCGGGAACGACGTCCTTCACCTCGTCGACGCCAACGGCGCGCGCGCCGATCTTCCGATCCGCGTCGCCTTCAACGCCGGGACGATCGTGGCGCAGACCAGTCTCACGGTTACCGGCGATCCCGCCGACCCACAGTGGTTGGCCGCGCAGGTCCAAACATCCGTGGCGCGCCTGACCAAGGCGTTGCCCGGCGCTCAAACGACGATTGGCCCGGTCAGCGAGCCGGCGGCGGCGCTGCAGCCGGGGGCGAGCACGCAGCTCAACGTTCCGGTGCAGATCGCCGGCAACGGCCAATACTTCGATCAATCGGGAACGACGACGGTCAACGTCCAGGACGTCGCGTTGCTAGGCTTCGCTCCGGCGGTGCTCTTCTACGACGACGACCCCGAACACGTCGGCCAAGACGGCGTGCTCTTCCGCGGCACGGTCTCGGCGCAGGAGCCGGCAAGACTCTTCTACTACCACGACGCCGTCTCCGATCCGGGCGACGCTCGTGCGCTCGTCGTCGCGCTCGGGAGCGATTCCCAAGATCCCACCACCGTTCAACTCGTGAACGCTACAGCCGGCCCGAACATGGACGTCATGCACGTCGGCCAGACGCTGACGAAGAACTTTCTCTTGACTAAGGCGCGCGGCGAGGGCGTAGTCGTAGCGCTCTCGTCGGACGACCCCTACGTGGTTACCAACATCCCGATGACGGCGCGACAGCTCGTCACCGGCGCCGTCGACCTGCGCGTGCTCTCCGGCGGCCCCGTGGTCGTCACCGTCCTCGCCGTCTCACCGGGCGTCGATCCGCGTATGCTCCTGGGCGGTCCGGTGCTGCCGGGCGACGGCCACCATCGAACCGGCGTCTTCAAGATCGCAGGTTTCGGAAGCGATGCGCTGAGTTTTGACGCGGGCGGCCCCGATGCGACGCTCGTGGTCGGCGATACCGAGCCGACGCCGCCGAGCCTCGATCCGGCGGCCTCCGGACACGACTACGGGGATTATGGCGTCGTCCACACGATCGAGCTGACGATGAAGAATCCCGGATCGGTGCCGTCGACGGCCTATCTCTATCTCAAACCGCTCGCCGGACCGGCGCGCGGGAGCTTTCTCATCGACGGAAGCCTCTTCGACATCGGATGCGTGCGGGTGCCCGCGCCCTATCAGGTGACGTCGTTCGATCTCGCCGCGGGGCAGACGTCGCACGTCCTCGTGCAGACGATGACCGACGGAGGTTCGTTCTATCCGGTGCAGATCGGCTTGACCGCGACACCGCCGCAACCGAATGCTCCGCCGATCACCGCGCCCGACGGCTGCTTCCCGAAGCCGGACGCTTCGTCGTCGCGATGAGCCTCGCGGAAGGGGAGTCGAAGGTCGTGCTCCTCGTGCGACTGCTCAACGCGATCGATCAGGGGCAGCACTCCTTCGAGGATCTCAAAGATCGCATCGCCGAGGGCGGCAAGCGCCCGAGCACGCGCACGCTGCGGCGCTACCTCTCGGTCCTCAGCGAGGCCGGATTCCCGTGGTACTTCGATCGCGCGGCAAACGTCTATCGCTTTGCGGGAGGCTATAGTCTGCGGCGTCTCGACTTGAGCAGCGGCGAGCTCTTTGGACTCGTCGCTTTGCGGTCGCTCGGCGCGAGCATCGGGGGAACGATCGGCGCGTCGATCGACGAAGTCGCCGAGAAGCTCGTCGGGAGCGCCGGGCGCGCCGCCCGTGCGCGCGTCGAAGCGGCTTCGCCGATCGCGTTCCGATTCTCCGAGATCCGCCTCGACGAGCGCGGGGAGCGCGCCTTCGCGCTGCTCTCCTCGGCCGAGCGAAACTCGCGAAGCGCCCGGTTTACCTATCTCGACAAAGAAGGGAAGTCGACCGCGCGGACCGTCGATCCATACGGCTTCATTCTCAATGCCGGCCGCGTCTACTGCGTCGCCTACGACCACACCCGCCGGGATATGCGCACCTTCGCCGTCGATAGCGTCGGCGATCCGCATCTGCTGGCGCAAACCTTCGTTCGTCCGAACGGCTTCAACGTCGAGGAGTACGCCGCGGCCTCGATCAGCGGGGTCTTGCACGCCGACGAAACGACCGAGGTGCGCGTACGCTTTGCTCCACGGGTTGCAAAGGCGGCGGTCGCGGCGCGAATCGTCGCGGAGCGTGAGTTAGAGCACGGCAAGGACGGATCGGTCGAGATCGGCTACCGCGTGGCCGACGTCGACGAACTCGTCCGCTGGGTGCTCGGCTGGGGCACGCAAGCAGAGATACTCGCCCCGCCAGCCGCCCGCGCGCGCATCGCGGAACTCTCCGCGGAAATTTCCACCAAGTATCGCTAAGCCCCAGCGACCCGCACCACCACGTAGGCAAGCCGACCGTGCAGAATAACGAAACCCGCCGCAGCGTGAGCTGAAACGGGCTCCGACGTATTCACTCACCCACCTCGCCTGTTTGGCTTCCTTGCGGAGACCCCACTGACGCCGGCCTGGCGGTTTGACCGCTGCCTCGGAGGGCTGCAATAAATGCAACGTCTTCGATTTGCGTTGGTCGCGAACGATACGTTCGTCGCACTTCGAAAGATTCGAAGCTCGTGCATCGTATCACGCGAAAAGATGCAACGACAAGCATCTCGTCGCGCAATTCACAAGCTGTCCACAATTATTTTTCGTTATGCACACGGTACGGGAGCCTTCACGCTGCGCGGGTAGCACCGCGCGGGGGAGCGAAGTCCAGCGGCGATGCTTCTCTTGACGGTAACGCTCGTTGCGCAGAGCTTCTTTGGAACGCTGGCGATCGACGGCATAAGCTGCGATCGGACCGAGGGCGCGGTTGAGCACGTGCATACCGACCTGCAGCTCTACGAGCGGGGTCGCGCCGTGACCCTGCCGGCAAACGTCGGCATCCCGCAGGGATCGGCGTGTCTCTATTGGGTGCACACGCACGCGGCCGATGGAATCATTCACATCGAGTCGCCGGTGAAGCGCAACTTCGATCTCGGCGAGTTCTTCGATATTTGGGGACCCGACTTGAGCTGGACGCGTGCCGCCGGCGTAAGCGCACCGCACGGCGGCCGGCTCTCGATCTGGGTTAACGGCGTGCCGTGGCACGGCAAAGATCCGCGCGCGATTCGCTTGCGCGATCGCGAAACGATCGTAATTCAGAGCGGGGCACCCTTCGCCAAGCCGGCATCCGTCGATTGGTCGAAATTTTGATCGAGCTCGACGGGCGCCATCTGACGCTCGAGTCTATTGAGGCCGTCGCCGGCGGCGCCCCGGTTCGGATCGCTCCCGCGGCACGCGAACGCGTCGCACTAGCGCGAGAGTTCGTCGAGAACCGTTTCGCGCAAGGCGAGCCGATCTACGGCGTCACGACCGGCTTCGGCCGGCTCGCCAACATCCCGGTCGATCCGGCCGATGCCGTTGTGCTGCAGCTCAACTTGGTGCGCAGCCACGCCGCCGGGACTGGCGCGCCGCTCGAGATTCCGTTCGTTCGCGCGGCGAGCGTGCTGCGCGCCAACTCGCTCTCGGCCGGACACTCCGGCGTCAAGCCGGAGACGCTCGATCTCATCGTCGCGATGCTCGATCGCGGCGTCACGCCGGTCGTTCCGAGCCAAGGCTCGGTCGGCGCGAGCGGCGATCTCGCACCGCTCGCGCACATGACGCTGACGCTGATCGGCGAAGGCGAGGCCTTCTATCGCGGCGAGCGTCTTCCCAGCGCCCTCGCGCTCGGCCGCGCCGGCCTCAAGCCGATATCGCTCGGCGCAAAGGAGGGTCTCGCGCTGGTCAACGGCACGCAGGTCATGACCGGGATCGCAGCGCTCGGGCTGCTGCGCGCCGAACGGCTCGCCGCCGCCGCAGACGTGATCGGAGCGATGTCGCTCGAGGCCTATCTCGGTACCGAGCACGTCTTCGACCGGCGGCTGAACGATCTGCGCCCGCACCCGGGCCAAGAGCGCGTCGCCGCGAATCTGCGAGCGCTGCTCTCCGGATCGGAGATCGTGCAGTCGCACGCCGAGTGCGGGCGCGTTCAGGATCCGTACTCGTTCCGCTGCATTCCGGTCGTGCACGGCGCGGTCCGCGACACGCTGGCGCACGTGCGCCGGGTCACCGAGATCGAGGCAAACTCGGTTACCGACAACCCGCTCGTCTTTCCCGAGGACGGCGATTTTCTCTCCGGCGGCAACTTTCACGGAGAGCCGATCGCACTGGCCATCGATATCTTGAAGATTGCCGTCGCCGAACTCGCCTCGATCGCCGAACGGCGGCTCTATCTCTTGCTCAACGCCGAGGACCGCGGCTTACCGCTCTTCCTCGCGCGGCGACTCGGCCTCGAATCGGGGCTCATGATCGTGCAGTACACCGCGGCCGCGCTCGTCAACGACAACAAAGGCCTGGCCTGGCCCTCGAGCGTCGATTCGATTCCGACCTCTGCCGGTCAAGAGGATCACGTCAGCATGGGGATGACCTCGGCGAACAACCTCCCGCGCGTGCTCGACAACGTCGAAGGCGCGCTCGCCTGCGAGCTGGTCGGTGCGCTCGCCGCAACCGATCTGCGCCGCCCGCTGCGCTCCGGTCGAGGAACGCAGGCGGCGCACGGGACGGCGCGCGAGTCTATTCCGGTCTGGCTCGAGGACCGGCCACCGGCGCCCGACATTGCCGCCGCGCGCGAGCTCATCGGTTCGCACCGGCTCGCGCGCGCCGCCGAAACCGCGATCGGCCGCGCCTTATAGGCCGATCTGGAACTGCAGATACATATTGAACGGGTTCGGTAAGACGAATCCATTCGTGTCGGCATACGCGGGAATGAAGGGTTGCTTGAATGCCGGGTTGAGCGGAACGCCGTTCGCTCCGCGGTCGTTCGGCGAGGTTCCGTTGTAGAAGTTCGAGACGTAGTAGTAGTTCGCTTGATAGCCGCAGGTGTAGCCATTGGGCGGGAACTGCTTCGTCCACGGTTCCGACGAGCCGCCGAAACAGGCGTTGACGAGATTGGCCAGCAACGCACTCACCCTGACGCGCGGCGTGAGCTGATAGCCGAGCTGCAGGCTGAGATTGAGCTGATTCGGCTGCCGGAAGGATCCGAATCCGTCGAACGTGCCCGTGGTCGGGTTTGGAATAAAGAGCGAGCCGGGCGACGAGCCGCTCTGCGTCGCCGCCGAGAAGCAGGTCGTATAGTCGGCCTGCAATGGATTCTTGGTGTGGATAGGCGAGTTGGTGAAGCCGGCGGAGTTGCCCGCGCAGACGCGCGGATCGTTGCCGTAAATGTCCGCTGGGTTGCCGTAGAGCGAGCCCTCGTTGAACGTCAACGCCGGCGTGATCGTGAGCCGGTTGTGCTTGTAGTTGACGATCGCGCTCAGTACGTTCGGCGAGAGATAGGCGTAGTCGAGGCCGACGGGATACCAGCCGTCGCGGTCGAGCAGCGGCTGCGCTGCCATCCGGTAGTACGGATTCCAAATCGGCGGGTGGTACTTCGGATTGAGCTGCACGCAGGATGGATCGGGATAGACGTTGCCGGCTTTGTCGTTTTCGTAGCATTGCGAACCGCCGCCGGCCTTGGTGAGTCCGTTGTAGTTGCCGATGTCCTGATTGTACGCGTCGAGCGGATTGATCGAGGTCCCGGGAAAGTTGTTCCAACGCTCGGCGGCGTTGGTGTACGTGTAGGAGATCAAGAAGGAGAGGCCGTTCTTGCTGAAGTCCCCCTTGGTAAACTCGGTCTCGAAGCCGTCGACTCGTTCGACGCCGGAGTTTAAGCCCCCGGCCAGGCCGAATGGTAACCCGACGCCGTAGATTTGATTGGTCGCGTAGCGCAAGTACGGCGTCACCTTGATCGACATATCGGTGCCCTTGAAGCGCCGCTCGTACGAGAAGTCGTAGTTGTCGGAGTACTGCACCAGCGCGTTGTGCAGCGGCGTCGTGTAACCGTACTGCCAGAAGGCCTGAAAGAGATCGTAGGCGAGGTTATTATCTTTGGCGTTGTACTGCACTTGGTAGGTCTGCGGCTCTTGCGCGTACCGTCCCGCCGAGAGGCGGAGGACGGTGTCGGGATTGACGGTGTACGTCATGCCCAACTGCGGCGTGAAGGCGTAGTCGGCGACCGACGGCGGGTAGCTGTTGCTGAGCAGTAAGTGGCCGTCCTTGCCGTCGGGGTGCACGGTCTGCACGGGGTGCGCCGGAATCGACTTATCGACCGGGCAGTCGAAGCCGATGAACGGATTCGGCGGGCGGCCGCTCGCGGGCGGGGTGGGAATGAAGTACGGTGCGAGCGTCTGCGGGTTGTAACAGAACTCGCGCTGTCCCGCTAAGAACCAGAAGTTCTGACCGTTGTCAGATGTGTTGGCGAGATTGTATTCGTACTCTTCCTCGCGCAGACCGATATTGACGTTGAGCTTGTCGCTCGGGTTCCATTGATCTTGCAGTGCCAGCGCCGTGAAATTCGGCTCGACCGTGTTGACGAAACCGGAGTTTCCGGTATAGGTCACCTGCCAGGTGGCGCCGCGAACGGTCGGCCCGGGCTCGGGAGTCAAAAAACTGCCGCTCGTCAGCCCGCTGTTGCACGGGGCGGGCTGTCCCTGCTCGTAGTGTTGGCCTTCGAAGTTGCCGGAGTAATAGGCGAAACATTGCTTGCCATTGGTGAGATTTGTCGCGTTGGTCGAAAGAAAGTTGTTGAAGTTGTTATTGTTGTAGCGGTTCGTGGTCGCGGTTACGTAGTTGGCATCGAAGGTCAGCAGATGCTCGGGGCTGACCTGGTCGGCCGCGGTCATCGAGAGTCCGCGCGTGTGGGACTCGAGCTCGTAGTCGTAACTGAGTGCGCCGAAACCATAAAACGGCGTCCCGTAGCTGAGCGCGCTCGCCTGCAGCCAATCGGAGTAGAACGAGTAGCCGTAGAGCCGGATGTAGGCGCTCGACCCGATGTTGTGCTGGTATTGCAGCTTGAAGATCGAGGCGTTGTTCCAGAACGAATCCCGGTTGTCGGGCGGCACCGCCGAGAACGTTCCGGCGGCGCATTGTCCTTTGAGCTGCACTCCGGGATAGAAGCCGTACGGGTCGATGTTGGCGCAGCGGTCCCCCGGCGAGCTCGGCGCGAAGTAGGGAACCGCTGAGAGGTTCGATGCGCTCTGCCCGAAGCGCGTTCCGCGCGGCCACGTGACGAAGTCGGGCCAGACCTCCGGTATCGATTCGCCGGTCTCGTATTGGCTCAGTTCCGTGATGACGTTCGGTCCGAGATCGTTCTGCGAGCTGACGAACTGCGTCTGCAGCGCCACGACGTTGTAGAGCACTTGAATGTCGTCGCGGCCGGCGTCGTGGCGGTGGGGTACGCCGATATGGAGATTGATGATGCTCTCGCGATCGGCGAGATTCGAGACGCCGTACGCGTTATAGGACGGCGTGATCGTCGCGTAACAACCGGGGTCGTTGCCGAGTCCGGTTTTGTTCATCGTGTTGACCGGAAGCGGCACATAGCCCGGTTGCCCTGGACTAAGCGAAAACGGATCCCAGACCGGCGAAGGATTGGGGCCGTTGTAGTAGCCCGAACCTCTTGGTGGATTGTAGCCGCACGATGGAAAGACGCCGCCAAAGTATTGGTTAGCGGTGTTAAAGGCGATCGCCGGATAGCCCCAGACGTTGCCGAGGTCGGAGCCGTCGAACTGATTGAGATAGCGATAGCCCTGGTTGTAGCCGCCGACGCCGACGTAGTAGGAGAAGAGCCGATCGGGCGTCGCTCCCCCGACTTCGACTTGCAGGTTGTGATAGTAGGTCGGCGTGCCGATTCCGCCGCTGACCGTCGCGTATCCCGGAAAGGTTCCGGTCTTGATGACTTGATTGATGAAGCCGGCCAATCCCGAGGCGCTCTCGCCGGCCGTTCCACCGCCGGCATAGACTTGTAGCTCTTGCTGACCGAGCGTGCCGGCCGTGCTGCCGGGGTAGTTATCGAACGACCGATTCACCGGAACGCCGTCGAACTCGTAACCCACTTGGTCGTAGTTGCCGCCGCGAATATAGACCACTTGGTCCCAGCCTTGCTGATTCGGCGGCACGAAGGTCCCAGGGACGGCGGCGATCGCCGAATAGGCGTTGTTCAAATTTCCGCCGCCGCCGATTCCCGCCGCGGCCGCAGTAACGGTCGAATTGACCGAGTAGACGTCGCTCGTCGTGCCCGATTTCACGAGATCCATCGACGAACGCGCGGTGACGTGCGCAATCGTTCGCAGTGAAGGCGCCAAGGTCACGCGCAGCGTCTGCAGTTGATCGGCAAAGACCGAGATGCCGGTCAGCGAGGTCGTATCGAACCCGTCCTTGGAGACGGTGATCGTATAGGTCTCCGGTGCCAGCGAAAGGAGCGAGAAGCGGCCCGACGCGTCGGTGATAACCGTCGCCGTCTGCGAGGGGCTGACGGCGACGACGCGCGCGCCCGCAATCGGCGCCTTCGTCGTGCTCACCACCTGTCCGGTGATCGCGCCGGTCGTTCCGGCCTGCGCGGGTAAAACGCTCGCGGCGAAGATGCCTACGAGCACGAGAAGCGATGTCGTACGTCCGAGCGCGTGCAGCAGCATCAGCCGACGTTCTCGTGGTTAACGGTTTTGTCATCCTCAGGATAAACTGTCTCGAAGGAAGAAAGGCGACGCATGAGCGTTACGGCAGGCCCGCGCGCCGTTCGGGCGCCGCGCGGCACGCAAATATCCTGCGCGGGTTGGCCGCAAGAAGCCGCGTTACGGATGCTGATGAACAACCTCGATCCCGAGGTTGCCGAGCGGCCCGACGATCTCGTCGTCTACGGCGGCAACGGCCGCGCGGCGCGGTCGTGGAGCGCCTTCGACGCGATCGTTCGTACCCTGCGCCGGCTGAAGAACGACGAGACGCTGATCGTTCAAAGCGGGAAGCCGGTTGCCGTCTGGAAGACGCACGCTCGCGCTCCGCGCGTCCTGATCGCCAACGCCAACCTGGTTCCGAAATGGGCCGACTGGAGCATCTTTCGCGAGCTTGAGGCGCAAGGGCTGACGATGTACGGCCAGATGACGGCCGGATCGTGGATCTACATCGGAACCCAAGGCATCGTTCAGGGCACCTACGAGACCTTTGCCGAGCTGGCGCGCCGGCACTTCGGCGGATCGCTCGAAGGGCGCGTCACCCTGACGGCCGGCGTCGGCGGAATGGGCGGCGCACAGCCGCTGGCCATCGTTATGAACGGCGGCATCTGTCTGATCGTCGACGTCGACCGGGCGCGTCTCGATCGCCGGCGCGAGCTGCGCTACCTCGACCGCGTCGTCGAGTCGCGGGAAGAGGCGCTCGCGCAGGTCGAGTCGGCCCGCCGTGCGGGCGAGGCCGTATCGATCGGCTACGAAGGAAATGCAGCCGAAGAGTTTCCCATGCTCTACGAGCTGGGGCTACGTCCCGACGCGGTGACCGATCAAACCTCGGCCCACGATCTGCTCAACGGTTACGTTCCGGCCGAGCTTTCGCTCGAGCAGGCGGCCGTCTTGCGCGAGCGCGATCCGAACGAATACGAGCGCCGTGCGTTGGAGAGCTGCGGCCGGCACGTCGAGGCGATGGTGCGCTATCTCGACTCGGGCGCGGTCGTCTTCGACTACGGCAACAACATCCGCGCGCAGGCGCAGCGTGCCGGGTTCGGGCGCGCTTTCGCTTTCCCGGGCTTCGTCCCGGCCTTCATTCGACCGCTCTTCTGCCGCGGCTCTGGGCCTTTTCGGTTCGCGGCACTCTCCGGCGATCCGAGCGACATCGAGTGCTGCGATCGGAGACTTCTGGAGCTCTTTCCCGAGAACGCCTCGCTCGAGCGATGGATTCGACTCGCTCGCGAGCGCATTGCGTTTCAAGGCTTGCCCGCGCGGATCTGCTGGCTCGGTTACGGCGACCGGGCGAAAGCGGGCCTTGCTTTCAACGAGCTCGTGCGCAGCGGTGCCGTCAAAGCGCCGATCGTTATCGGCCGCGATCACCTCGATACCGGCAGCGTCGCTTCGCCCTATCGCGAGACCGAGGCGATGCGCGACGGCAGCGATGCGATCGCCGACTGGCCGATCCTCAACGCGCTGCTCAACACCGCGGCCGGGGCGCACTGGGTCAGCTTCCATCATGGCGGCGGCGTCGGAATCGGCTATAGCCTGCACGCCGGAATGGTCGTCGTCGCCGACGGCAGCGAGGATGCGCAAGAGCGCCTCGCCTGCGTGCTCGCCACCGACTCGGGTATGGGCGTCGTGCGCCACGCCGACGCGGGATACGACGAAGCGATCGAAACGGCCGACGCAAAGGGCATTGATTGGCGTCTTTGATCGTCCGCGCTCGGACGATCGTCACCTGCGATACCGACGTTCCGCAATGCGGTATCGACTTCGATGCGCTCGGCCGCATCGACGATGGGGCGCTGGTCATCGAGGACGGAAAATTCTCAGCCGTCGGTTCTTCGAATGTCATCTTGAGCGGTGCGCCGCAGGCGCGCAGTCGAAGGGCAGTAGATCAGCTCGACTTGGGCGATTGCGTGATCGTACCCGGTCTCGTCGACGCGCACGCTCATCCGCTCTTCGCAGGCGATCGCGAACCCGATTTCGCCGCGCGTCTGCGCGGCGAGACTCCGCCGCTCGGCATGCAGTATACGATCGCGCGAACTCGCGACGCGCTGCTCGATCCGGAGAAGTTCTACGACGAGATCGTGCGGCCGCGTCTGCGCACGATCCTCGCCCACGGGACGACGACGCTCGAGACCAAGACCGGTTACGCGCTTCATAAACCTGGCGAATCCGCGCTGCTCGATTTGATCGCACAGCACCGCAACGATCCCGACGTTCCGAATCTGATCGCGACCTTTCTTGGCGCGCACGCGCTTCCGCCCGAGTTTACACAGGAAGAGGCCTTCGTTGATTACCTGATCGATCAGGTCGTTCCGGCGGCGGCATCGCATGGAGCGGTCTACGCCGATGCCTTCTGCGAGCCGGGATTCTTCTCGCCCGACCAGACGCGACGCTACCTCGACGCGGCGCGCTTGCACGGGATGCGGCTGCGGGTGCATTGCGACGAGATGGCCTACGGCGGCGCGGCCGAGATGGCCGCACACCTCGAGGTCGATGCCGTCGATCACTGCAACTTCATCCGCAAGTACGACGTCGGTGCGATCGCGGAGCGCGGCATCGTGACGGTGGCGTGCCCGGCGACGATCGCGTATCTCGACCTGCCCCAGCGCGCGCCGGTCCGCGCGTTGCTCGAGGCCGGCGCGATGGTCGCACTCGCGAGCGATTATAATCCCGGAACGTCACCCTGTTTCAACCTGCAAACGGTCGCATTCTTCGGACGTAAGCTCTTTGGGCTCACCGCACCCGAAGCGCTCTACGCGGTGACGCGCGCGGCGGCGCACTCGTTGCGAGCCGATGCCGGACGCATTCGCGCCGGGGCCAGGGCCGACTTCGTCGCGCTGCGATTCGCATCGCCCGATGAGTTCGGCTGGCAGTTCGGCGGGAATCTCGCTGCCGCGGTCTGCAAAGACGGAGCGGTGGTCTCGCTTTGAGCGGCGAGCTCGTTCGCGCGGCGCGTGCGCTGGTTTCGGGGGAACTGCGCGAAGATTACGCCTTCGTCGTGCGCGACGGTGCGATCGTGGCCGCGGGGGATTTTGCCGACGTCCGCGCGAGCGCGAAGAATCTCGCGTCGCGGACCTTTCCGGCCGACCGGCTCGTCGTTCCGGGCTTTATCAACGGCCACAGCCACGCCTATCAAGTGCTGCTTCGCGGCTGGGCCGACGATTGGCCCTTTACCAAGTGGCGCAGCGACGCACTCTATCGCATCGTCCCCCGCCTGAGTCCCGACGACGTCTACTGGAGTTTCGTCTTGGCATTCTCCGAGATGCTCGCGGCCGGGATCACCACCGTTGCCGAGTTCTTCTATCTCAACGGCACCGGCAACGGGCCCGCCGAGGCGGCGATCCGCGCGGCCCGCGACGCCGGCATTCGACTCGTTCTCGCCCGCACGTGGATGGACGCCGATTACGCGCCGGTCGAGTTTCGCGAAGACGCGGAGACCGCCGCCGAGCGAACGCGGGAGTTGATGCAGCGCTACCCCGAGGCGAACGTCTGCGTCGCGCCGCACTCGCTCCACGCCGCCTCGCACGCGATGATCCGGGCCGCGGCGGAGTTTGCGCGCGAGTACGATTGCATGCTCCACGTGCACGTCGCCGAGGCGGCGTACGAGGGCGAGCAGACGCTGCGCGATTACGGCCGGACGCCCATCGCGATGCTCGAGGAGCTGGGCGCATTGAACGGGCGCTGCGTTGCGATTCACGCGATCTATCTCGGCGACGGCGACTACGCTCGTCTCGCCGGCAGCGGCGCGCGCGTCATCCACAATCCGATGACGAATCAGTATCTGGGTGATGGAATTTGCGACGTCTCGCGTCTGCAGTCAGCGGGCGTTACGATGGGCCTAGGAACCGATGCGGACGTGCGTCCCTCGCTGATTGCCGAGATGCGCGCGACCGCCCTGCTGCAGAAGATCAAGTACCTTGACGGCGCGGCGCTTCCGGCGTCGCAAGCCTATGCGCTCGGGACGGCGCAAGGCGCGCGCGCGTTGCGCGTCGCCGGCGGCGATCTCGTCGCCGGAGCCCCGGCCGACTATGTGGTGATCGACGCGTCGAGCATCGACCCGTGGTCGCCGCCGCTCAACGCACTGATCTATCGGGGAGAGGACGCGTGGGTGCAGGCAACCTTCGTTGCGGGAAAGCGCGTCTACGTGGGCGAGCCGTCGGAGCTGATGCGGCGCGCGCGCGAGACGGCCGCCGCTATTGCGAAGCGGCTGCGCTCGTCGTCACCGGCGATTTGAATCGCAGCTCGAGCAGGGTACCGGCGGGAACCACGATATCGGTCTTCAGGCCTTGTGAGAGCGCGTAGCCGCTCGCCGCGCCGAGCAGCGCGCCGTGGCGTTTACCGGTTCGCTTAGCGACCTCGTGGCCGGCGATTGCGCCCGCGATCATCAGACCGATCGTTCGCAGATGGTGCGCGCGCGGTGAGAATGCGCGAAAATCGATCAGCTCCACGTCGACCGGCGCCTTCGAACCATCGGCCATTCGAATATCGTCGAAGACGACCGTCATCTTCGGATTGCGCATCGGCCCTGCCGGCGCTACGCCCTCGACGTGCCCGTCTATCGCCGCACCGCGCAGCGACGGGTCGCTCGCGCGCGTTTCGTCGATCGCGAAGGCGTCTCCGTCTTTGCTCGTCTTCGTGCCGATCGGCGCCGCGAGCTTTCCGTAGTAGACCGTGCCGGCGGCAACGATCGTACTCCCTCCCTGCGTCGCCGCGCCCGTGCCCGCGCTGCGCGTCGTCACGTTCGCCGCGTGATGACCGCACGCAGCGAGGGTAAGGATCGCCAGAGCCGGTGCGAAAACCGCCGAGAGACGCAACTGCTTCATCGTGCGTGCTCTTCTCGGGGAGTGCGGCCAATACCGTCGGCGGCCACGGTGCAGCGGGTTTCCGTCTGCCGTTGCGTGAAATCGGGCGAGCATGAGTAAGTCGACGGCCGCGCTGGCCGCAATCGCACTCGCCGCACTCACTGCGTGCGCGAGCGGAAAATCGAGTGGGGCCGGTTCGCCGCAGCCCTCGGCGGCGGCATCCGCAGCCGCGACCGAAGCGGCCGCGATGAATTGCGGGGGTGCATCTCCGGTCTGGGCCTTGCAGAATCCGAAGGTGTATTTGGCTCCCGGCGACCGGCTCTACGGCAAGACGAAGCACGGGCGATATCTCTGTCAGTCGGAGGCGCACGCCGAAGGCTACCGTCCGGCGGGGCGTCCCTTTAAGAACCGGCCGTAGGCGGCGGCATCGCCGTCGCGAACCTCCGCCCATGAAGAAACGCACTCTCGCTTCGATCTGGCTGGTCGCAATTGCGGTCCTCGGCGTCTCGGCCTGCGGCGGCGCTAAGTCGAAGAGCGCAACCGCCACGGAGACGACTGCGGCCGCTTCGACAGAGCCGGCGACGCCGGGCGCCGAAAACGGCGCAGGGCCGGTCCCGAACTGCGGGGCGGTTCAGGCGGTCTGGGTGAACCTCAATACCAAGGTCTATCACGAGCCGAGCGACCCGCTCTACGGCAAGACCAAGCACGGCGAGTACCTCTGCCCCGCGCAGGCCAAGCAGCAAGGCTTCCGTCCGGCGGGCGGCGGCGCGGAGCAGCACCGGCACCGAAAGAGCTCCGACCCTTCAATGTAGGAATCAGGCAGGTGCGTGCAAGCACTTGCATTCAGAGGAGAGCCATGCTAGACTGCGCGTGCAAGTACCCACTTGCACCCAGCGCATGAACCTTCCAGGCACTTTTCGCTCGCTGCTCCTCTGCCTCAGCTCGAGCGCCGTCCTCGCGGCGACGCTCGGAATTGGTACGGCAGCCGATGGGGTCCCGGTACCGCTCGACGCGCGGACGGTGGTGGAGCGCATGGCTGCGCACAACCCGACGCTGCGATCGTACAAGGCGCGCGTTCACGTCGACGTCCACATGTATAGTTTTCCCTTTCTCGCCCCGAAGCTCGACGGAACCTCGTACTATCAACGGCCCGACTTTTACGTCGTCGTCTTCGACCGGATGCCGAGTTACGCGCGAGGATTTCAGCGGCTCTTCAACGACATCGGCAACCCTCGCGCCTGGCAGAAGGATCAGAACATCACCATCGACGGAACGGCGTGGCTCGGAGATCGTCCGGCCCTCGTCTTGCGCATGACCAAGAAGATCCACAGCGACATCCTGGATCATACGCTGGTCTACGTCGATCCCTACGACTACACACTGCTCCAAATGGAATGGTATTACACCAGCGGCGGCAAGATCACGATGACCCAGCAGTATCGCGAAGAGGGATCCTATCGCGTCGTTTCGCAACAGCACGCGACGATTAGCATCCCGCACGTACGCGCGGCGGCCGATGCCACGTACGGCACTTACCAGACGAACGTTTCGATCTCCAACGGGAACGCCTTGCCATGATCGAGACGAAGAGACTCGTCGAGGGCGGGCGTTCGGCATCGCCCGAGGAGACGCGCGAGCGGATTTTAGTCGCGGCGCGCGAGGTCATCGGCCGCAAGGGTAAACGAGGCGCGACGACGCGGGAGATCGCCGAAGTCGCCGGCGTCAACGAAGCGACGCTCTTTCGCCACTTCGGCACGAAAGAGTCGCTCTTGGTCGCCTGCGCCCAGCATTTTTGCGGGTATCTCGAGCTTGCCGGCGTAGCCGCCGGGCTGACCGGTGAGCTCTCCGAGGATCTGCTCGCAATCGCGCGGCTGATGTTTGCCCGGTTTATCGCGCTCGGCGACATCATACGCTGGTCGCTCGTCGAGCAAGAGTACGAGAGCGATATTTTCGCCGAGACGGCATGGCGTCCGCAACTCGCGATCCTCGCCGTTCTCACCGAGTTCATGCGCCGCCGGATCGAAACGGGCGAGCTGCGGGGGGAGCCGCAGAAGCTGGCCATGATCTTCTTGGGTTTCGTCTTCATGCACGCGCTGGGCCGCAAGAAATTTCCCGATTCCGTGCTTCACCGGGGCGAGCCCGACGAGGCGCTTCGATTCTACATCGACGTTTTTCTCAATGGGGTAAGGAACTCGTAAATGGATACGCGAGAGGTCGATCAACAGAAAACCGCCACGGATCCGAAGGGAAACGGGGCGGGAGTCGCTCCCGCCGGCGAACGGCGCCGGCCCGATGCCGACGAGCCGGCCGGACGGCCGCGCAAGCGCGTCTTTCTTATCGCGGGCGCCGTGATCGTGCTCGCGATCGCGCTGGTCTGGGGCGTGCCGTGGCTGAACTTTATGCTCTCGCACGAGGGCACCGACGATGCCCACGTCGCTGCCGACGAGGTGGCGGTCACCAGTAAGATCCCCGAGCGGATCGACAAGATTCTCGTCGATACCAACCAGCTCGTTACGCGCGGGCAGCTCTTGATCGTTCTCGACAACAAGGACGAGCTCGCCAAGCTGCGCGCGGCGCAGGCGCAGTATGATCTCGCGGTCGCCAACCAACGAGCGACCACGCAGCAGGGTCAAGGCGGCGTTTCGCAGGCCAGCGGCGCGGTCGCGAACGTTCAGGCGCAGGTGCCGGTCGCCCAAGACGCCGTTGCGCAGGCGAACGCGCAGCTCCACGCGGCGCAAGCGCAAGTTCCCGCGGCGCAGGAAGCCTACAACAAGGCGCAAGCCGACTACCGGCGCGTCAGCTCGCTGGTGAGCACCGGCGACGTCGCCTCACAGCAGCTCGATGCGGTTCGCGCGCAAGCCGCGGGAGCGGCGGCGCAGCTCCGTGGGGCACAGGATCAAGTCAATCTGGCCGAAGCGACCGTCGCGGCCGCGCAAGGACGCGTCTCCGCGGCGAGCGCCGGCGTGGCCGAAGCCTCGGGCGCACTGACGACCGCGCAAGGAAAGCTCGCGCAAGCCTCCGACCCAAGCCAAGTCGAGGCTGCCGGCGCGCAGCTCTATCTCGCCAAACAGAGCCTCAATTACACGCGGATTCACGCGTCGACCGACGGTTATATCGGCGAGAAGAGCGCCGAGGTCGGTCAGACGATCGGCGCGGGAATTACGCTGCTGACGATCGTCCCACACCGCGTATACATCACCGCCAACTATAAGGAGACGCAGATGGGGCGGATGCGGGTCGGCCAGCCCGTCGACATTCGCGTCGATGCCTATAAGGGCGTGACGTTCCACGGACACGTCGCGTCGATCAATCCCGCCTCGGAGAATACGTACGCGCTCGTACCGGCGCAGAACGCCAGCGGAAACTTCGTCAAGGTGACCCAGCGCATTCCGGTGCGCATCGAGGTCGACGATCAGCGCTCCGACATGCCGCTGCGTCCCGGAATGAGCGTCGAGACCTACGTCAAGGTAAAATAGACCTTGTTCGCGGCGTACGAGAGTCCAGTCGTCGAGCACGGCTGGCGCAGGACCGTTATCAGCATTGCGGTCATCACCGCGACGCTGCTGGAGATTATCGACGTCACGATCGTCAACGTTTCTCTGCCGAACATTCAGGGAAACTTCGGCGTCGGCGTCGATCTCGGCGCGTGGGTCGTAACGGCCTACCTCATCGCCAACGTCGTGGTGATTCCGCTCAACCCCTGGTTCGCCGCCCGCTTCGGCCGCCGGCAATACTTCTTCAGTTCGATCGTCATCTTCACGATCGCGTCGCTGATGTGCGGTCTTTCGAATACCTTTGGCCAGCTCGTCTTCTGGCGGCTGATTCAAGGTTTGGGCGGCGGCGGACTGATCGCCACCTCGCAAGCGATTCTGCGCGACACTTACGGCATCAAAGAGCAAGGGAAGGCCCAGGGCGTCTTCGCCCTCGGCGTAATCGTCGGCCCGGCGCTGGGCCCGGTCATCGGCGGATGGATCACCGACAACTGGAACTGGCACTGGATCTTTTTCATCAACATTCCGATCGGTATCATCGCCGCCACGCTGATCTGGAACTTCCTGCGCAATCCCGCCGAGCCGCAATATCGGCGGCTCGATTGGATCGGCTTGATTCTGATGTGCATCGGGCTGGGTTCGATGCAGTTCGTGCTCGAGAACGGCCAGCAGTACGACTGGTTCGACGATGCGCGAATCCGCTGGTTCACCTTTCTCTCGATCGCCGGCCTTGCGTCGTTCGTCTGGTGGACGCTTCGCTCAAAAATCCCGGTCGTCGACCTGCGCGTCTTGCGCCTTCGCCAGGTCGCGGCGGGGAGCGTGCTCGGCGCAGTCTTGGGCGTCAGCCTCTACGGTTCGATCATCATTCTGCCGCAGTATCTCATCAACTCGCTTGGATTTACGGCGACGCTCTCCGGGGCGACGGTCATGATCCGTGCCGGAGCGGTGCTCTGCTTTACGCCGTTCACCGCGATCCTGACGCAGCGCGGCCTCGTCGATCCGCGCCTTCAGGCGGCGATCGGCTTCGTGCTGCTCTCGATCTCGAACTGGATGCTGGGAAGCATCACGACGCCGCTCTCCGACTTCCATAGCCTGGTCTTTCCGTTGATTCTCAGCGGCATCGGGCTCGCACAGATCTTCGTCCCGCTCTCGGTCGCGGTCATCGGCAGCGTCCCCGATAAGGAAGTTCCCTCGACCGCGGCGTTCTTCAACCTTTCGCGTCAAATTGGGGGAAGCGTCGCGGCGGCGATCTTGATCACGCTCTTGGTGCGCGGCTTTACGATTCATCAGACCGAGCTTGCCGGCACGCAGAACCTCGCGCACGCGCCGACCGAGCAGTACGTGCTCAGGCAAGGCGGCACGCAGAACCGCCGCGCGATGCAGCGCCTAACGATTCTCGTCGAGTCGCAGTCGGCGGTCGAATCCTATGCCGATACCTCGCGCTGGGTTGCGGTGATCACGCTGGGACTCGCACCGCTCGTGCTCTTGCTGCGGCGACCGCGCATCGGCGTCGCGATCGCGGAGTGATCGTGCGACGCAGCCGCGCCTTCTTCGCATTCTTTGCCGTCGCGGCGCTCGCCATGGCGACGCTGCCGCTGCAGCGTACCTCGGCCCAGCCCGGCGATACGCTCCCGAACCACGTCGTCATTCCAACGACGATTCCGACGCTGATGATGCCCCCGGTGCCGAGCGTCGCGCCGGGTTATCGCGCCCCGCAGGCGCAGCCGAGCGGTGCGCGCATCGTCGGCGTTACAGCGCAACCCTTCGTCGGCATCTCATTGCAGGACGCGATTGCGATGGCGCTGATCAAGAATAATAACCTCGCGATCTCGGCTTCGAACTTCCGGGTCGCGCATTATAACGTGGTCCAGACGAAGGGCGCCTACGACGTCGCGCTTCACTTAGAACCGACGTCGAACTACTCGGTGAATCCGCCGCAGAACTTCTTGGCCGCGGGTCCGGGCGAATCGGCGACCTACGGGCCGGTATCGAACCCGACGAGTGCCGTCGCGCCGGGCAACGTCATTCAACATCAATCCGGCTTTCAGTACGGCGTGAGCGGGCAGGCAGAGAGCGGCGGCGCCTATCAGGCTCAGATCCAACAGAGCCGCACCTACAACAACACCCTCTTCGATGCGTTCAACCCATACTATTCGGCGACGCTCAATCTCGCGGTCACCCAGCCGCTGCTCAAGAACCTCGGTCTGAATTCGACCAGACGCCAACTGAAGCTCGCAATCGTCAATGCCGATTCCGGCGTCGCTCAGACGCTGGTCGACGCGTCGAGCACCCTCTCGCAGGTCGAGACGACATATTGGGATCTCGTCTCGGCCTGGCGCAACGTCGCGATCCAAGAAGAAGCGCTCAAGGAAGCGATCGCGCAGCAGCAGAGCAACGTTCGGCTCGCCCGGCGCGGCGCGGCGGCGCCGATCGACGCGGTCGAGTCGCAGACGCAGGTCTCGAACTTTCAAGACAACGTCTTCATGGCGCTGCAGCGGGTTTCGGAGCTGCAGAATCAGCTCAAGAGCTTCGTCGCGTCGAACGCGCAGGATCCGATCTGGAACGCGAACTTAGTGCCGTCGACCTCGACCCAAGAGCTGCCGAGCGCGAACGACCTCGCGAGCGTCGTCGCACGAGGCCGAGCGAACCGGCCCGAGGTCCGGCAAGCCGCAGATAAACGCCTCGCTGCGGCGATCGACGCAGCCTATGCAAAGAACCAGTCGTTGCCGCAGGCCGATCTGCAGATGCAGTACGAGAGCGGCGGCTTCGCCGGCATCCCCGCGCCGGTTCCGCGGTTCATTAACAGCTTCTGCAGCTCGGAGAACCTGCTCGCATGCCCGACGCCGCCGCCGAACACACAGGGCGCGATGGCCTGGGCCTATCACAATATGTGGGCCGGCTACTTCCCCACGTTCAATATCGCGCTGATCGTCGGCTATCCGATTCAAGGCCACGTCGCCAAGGGTCTTCGCGGCCTCGCCGGCGAGGAGACGACGCAGGCCGAGCTGCTGATGCAGGGCGTCTACGAGCGCATCGGCGCCGAAGCGCGCAACGCGTTGCAGAGCTATCAATCCGCGCTCTCCAAGCTCGATGCCGCGCGCACCTCGCGCGAGTCGGCCGACTCGGTCTATGCAAGCGAAGTCCGCAAGTTCCATAAGGGCGCCTCGACGACGTTCCTGGTGCTTCAGCGCCAAGTGCAGCTCGACGAAGCGCGGCTGCGCGAGCTGCAGGCGCAAACGCAACTGAATCAATCGATCGTCGAGATCGAGCGGGTCGATGGAACGATCCTCACCGCAAACGGCGTCAACGTGCAGACGCTGGGAAGTCAGGCGCTCGCGCGTTGAGATTCATGCAGGTCAAGGCCCGGCTGATTCCTGCGGGCATTGCGATCGCCGCCGTCGTGCTCGCCGCATTGCCGGTAGCGCCGACCTCGGCTCAGCTCGAGCCGCTTCCGTCGCGCGCGACGTTGCCGACGGCGATTCCCTCGCCGAACTTTCCGGTCGTGCCGAGCGTCGCGCCCGGCTACCGCGCACCGGAAGTCGCACCGAGCGCGGCGCAGATTGTCGGCGTCACCGCGCAGCCGTTTGTCGGTATCGCGCTTCAAGATGCCATCGCGATGGCGCTGCTCAAGAATCCGAATCTGGCGGTATCCGCCTCGAACGTCCGGATCGCACACTATACGATCGTCGCGACCAAGGGGCAGTACGATCTGCAGCTTCAGCTCAAACCCTCCTCGAGTTTCTCGGTGCAGCCGCCGCAGAATGCGTTTGAGGCCGGCCCAGGTCCGATCGGCAGGTATACGACGGGTCCGGCGACTCCTGGGCCGATCTACACCAGCGGACCCGGTAACATCATCCAGCATCAATCCACGTTTCAGTACGGCGTCGGCGGACAGACCGAGAACGGCATGACGTATCAGGCGGGCATCCAGCAGATGCGCACCTACAACAACACGGTCTTCAACGCGTTCAACCCGTACTACGTCGCCACGCTGAATCTCGCGGTGACGCAGCCGCTGCTCAAGAATGCCGGGATGAACGCCGGCAAACGCCAGCTCAAGCTCGCCTTCGTTAACGAAGACGCTCGTGCGGCACAGGCGCTCATCGATGCCTCGAACACGCTCTCGCAGGTCGAAGACGCCTATTGGAACCTCGTCGCCGCTTGGCGCAACGTCGCGATCCAAGAGGAGGCGCTACAAGAAGCGATCGCGCAGCAGCGGAGCAACGTTCGTCTCGCCCGGCGCGGCGCGTCCGCTCCGATCGATGCGGTCGAGTCGCAGACGCAGGTCTCGAACTTTCAAGACAACGTCTATTCGGCGCTGCAGACCGTCGCGCAGCTTCAGGTGCAGCTCAAGACGCTCGTGGTCGCCGATCCCGGCGATCCGATCTGGACCGCGAATCTCGTGCCGTCGACGTCGGTGCAGCAGCTTCCGAGCGTCGGCGATTTGGCGCAGATTGTCGCCGAGGGGCAACGGGATCGCCCCGAGGTCCGTCAAGCCGAGGATAAGCGGCTTGCGGCCGATATCGATCGAGCCTTTGCCGCAAATCAATCGCTGCCGCAAGCCGACGTCCAGGTTCAATACCTGAGCAACGGTTTCGCCGGGATCCTCGCGCCGGTGCCGACGTTTCTGCTCAACGAGTGCTATGCCGTCAACAAGCTCTACTCGTGTCCGACCCCGCCGCCGAACACGCAAGGCTCGATGCCCTACGCGTATCACAACATGTGGGCCGGATACTTTCCGGCGTTCAACTTCGCGCTGGTCGTCGGCTACCCGATTCAAGGAAGCCTTGCGCGTGGGATGCGCGGCGTCGCGAGCGAGGAGTCGACGCAAGCCGCGGTTTTGATGCAGGGCGTGCAGGAGCGAATTGCCGCCGAGGCTCGCAACGCGCTTCAGTCGTATAGGACCGCACTCTCGAAGCTCACCGCGGCGCGCCGCTCGCGCGCCGCCGCCGAAGCGGTCTACGCAAGCGAAGTCCGTCAGTTTCATCGCGGCGAATCGACCACGTATCTCGTGCTGAAGCGTCAAGTGCAGCTCGAGCAGGCGCGCGGACTCGAACTGCAGGCGCAGACGCAGCTAGATCAGTCGATCGTCGAGCTGCAGCGCGTTCAAGGTACGATCCTGACCGCGAACGGCGTGAACGTTCAAACGCTCGGGGCCCAGGCGCTGGCGCACTAGCCGATGCGGAAGCTCAGAACGCGCGCGTTCTCGGTGGTCGTCGCCGGAGCGGCTCTCATCCTAGCCGTCGTTCCGTTCGAGCGGACGTCGGCGCAGTCCGGCGACGAACTGCCGCAGCGCGCTCTGCTGCCGACGGAGATACCGTCGCCGCGTCTCGCGATTCCGCCGAGCGTCGCTCCCGGCTACCGCGCGCCCGAGGTCGAGCCGAGTAGCCCGGGGATCGTCGGCGTCACGCAGAGTCCCTTCGTCGGCATCTCGCTGCAAGATGCGGTGGGTATGGCGCTGCTGCGCAATCCGAACTTGGCCGTCTCGGCCTCGAACGTACGGATCGCGCACTACCGCGTGGTCGAAGCCAAATCGAACTTCGACGTGCAGCTCCAGGTCGAGCCGTCGTCGAATTTCTCGGTGCTGCCGCCGCAGAATCTCTTCTTTGCCGGCCCCGGGGTCGGCGGATATGGATATACCTGCCAGCCGTTCTTTGGAACTCCCGCTCCGTGTTCGACGACCGGGCCCGGCTACATCATCCAGCACCAGTACTCGTTTCAATCCGGCATCACCGGACAGAGCGTCAACGGCCTGCAGTACGCGGCGAGCATCACCCAGACCCGAACCTACAACAACCTGATCATCAATGACTTCAACCCCTACTATTTGGCCTCGCTGAACCTATCGGTGACGCAGCCGCTGCTCAAGAATTCCGGCATGAACGCGGTCAAGCATCAACTCAAGCTTGCGATCATCGATGCCGACTCGAACCAAGCCCAGACGCTCGTCGATGCTTCGAGCACGATCGCCCAGGTCGAGGATTCGTATTGGAATCTCGTCGCGGCTTGGCGCAACGTCGCAATCCAAGAAGACGCGCTCAAACAGGCGGTCGAGCAGGAGCAGAGCGTCGAGCGGCTCGCAAAGGGCGGCGTTGTGCCTCCCGTTACCGTCGTCGAGACGCAGACGCAGGTCGCGAACTTTCAAAATCAGCTCTTCTCCGCGCTGCAGACCGTTTCGCAGCTGCAGACGCAACTCAAGAGCTTGATCGTCTCCGATGCCGGCGATCCGATTTGGAGCGCGAATCTCGTGCCCTCATCGCCCGTTCAGGAGCTCCCCAACCCCGGCGAGCTCGACGCGATCGTTGCGCAAGCCGAGCTCGAGCGTCCGGAGGTGCGGCAAGTCGTCGATCAACGGCGCGCCGCCGACGTCGACAGAGTCTATGCGAAGAATCAGGGGCTGCCGCAGGCCGATCTGGTCGTGCAGTATATGAGCAACGGTTTCGCGGGGCTGTTGCAACCCGTTCCGAACTTCGAGGCCGAGGGTTGTAACCTGCCCACCCTGAGTTGTCCGACGCCGCCGCCACAGTCCCAAGGCAACGCGACGAAGGCCTTTCACAATATGTGGACGGCGGCCTATCCCGAGTTCAACATCGCGCTAGTCGTAAACTTTCCGCTCGAGAACAATACCGCGCGCGGGCTCAAGGAGATCGCCGATCAAGAAGAAGATCAGGCGGCGATCGAGCGCCAATCACTCGACCAGCGCATCGAGACCGAGGCGCGCAACGCGCTGCAGACCTATCAATCGGCACTCTCGCGCCTTTCGGCGGCGAGTCAGGCGCGCGCGGCTGCCGAGTCGGTCTACGCAAGCGAAGTCCGGCGCTTTCACAACGGTGCGTCGACGACCTTCTTAGTCTTGCAGCGTCAAGTCGAGCTGGCGGCGGCGCGCGGACGCGAGCTTCAGGCCCAGACCGATCTCAACAAGGCCGTCGTCGAGCTGCAGCGCGTAGAGGGTACGATCCTCACCGACAACGGCGTGAATCCTCAGGCGATCGGCTCGAAGGCGCTCGTCACGCCGTCACCCGCGCCGCGGCGTTCATCCTGATGCCGCGGTATAGGTTCGATCGCGCCAGCGAACGCGGCGCCCGAAGAGGCTCGCAGACCAGACCGCGATACTGAGCAGATCGCGCGGCAGGATCAATAGGGCATTGCCGCGGCGATCGGTGCGTAGCGCCCCGCGCGCGAGGTAATGCAACCCGAGACGAAGCCCGGCTACGATCGCCAGGAGCGGCAATCCCCAGACGAGATTGCGTGAGACCGCGAGATAGAGAATCGCGAGCGGCACGGCATACATGAGAAACGAGAACGTGTACTGCACCGGCGCGAGCGCGAGGTTGGTGCGCGCCCAGCGCAGTTCGTGCGGCCAGAGTTCCAGCCTCTTCTCCGGAACGAGCGTGCGCACGACGTAACGCGAGAGCTCGACGGATTCTTCGAGTCCGCCGATCGCCTCGAGCAGGCTGCGGCGAACGGCCATCGTGGCGCCGAGACAGAAGCGCAACGGTCCAAATGCGAGCCCAACCAAGACCCAGGGAATGAAGAGCTCTTCGATCTGCATAGCGCCGAGTCGCGAGATCGTGCTCGCATTCGGAATCCCGGCATAGAGACAGGTCGTTGCTCCGACGTCTTCGGAGGCAAATGCGGACACAATTGCTCGTAAGTACCGGCGGTCGCAACGGACGTCGCTGTCGGCGATGACGACGATCTCGCCGTACGGCGCAACGCCCGGCTTGGCCAGGTTCGCGACCTTCGGATTGTGCATCGCGAAATTCTCGCCGATGGCGATGCGCGTGCGATCGGAAAACTCGGCGGCGAGGCGCTCGACGACGGCGAGCGCCGGATCGTCGCCGGCGTGCAGCGCGAAGACGATCTCGTAGGGCGCGTCGTAATCCTGATCGCAGCACGAGCGCAGATTCTCATAGAGGCCGGGCTCAAGTCCGGCGATCGGTTTGAGAATGGTAATGCTCGGCAGAAACTCGGTCGCCCGTTCCGCCGGGCGCCGAGCGAAGAGCGCGAGGCGCAGATTCGCCAGCGCCAGGTAGGCCGCACCCGCGCAGGCGACGGCAAAGAGTGCGAGACTCAGGGCGGCGCTCATCGCGCAGCAGCGGCAAGCTCGCCGTAGGTGACGCTGAATGCGCCGCTGCGCTCGATCGCTTCGCGCACACGTGAACTCGTCAGCGCGGCGAGCTCTTGCGTCCAAGCGAAGTTTTCGGTTCCAAGATCGGCGCCGGCGAACGCTTCGGTGAACGCTCCCGCTTCGTTTACGCCGAAGGCGTAATCGTTGGAGACGAGCCCTGCACGCCGCGCCCGAGCGCGCATCAGCGCAAGCCATGGAGCGATCGTGCGCGTCCCGCCGAAGGGCTCGAGCGGAATTCGCACGGCGCGCAGACCGTATTCGCGCCCGATTCGGACGAGCAGCGAAAAGACCGTCGGATGGACGTGCATGTGCGCTTGTGCGTCGGCGTGATCGAGGGTCAAGCCGCTTCGCGCAAAGCGCTCGAACTGCGCGCGAATCTCCGCGGCGAGCTGGGCGCGTGCGCCGGGGCGGAAGAAGAACCGCACGCCCGCGCCGGCCAAGTCGGTGAGGAACTTACCTCGGTCGTCGACCAAATCGGGGACGCGTTCCGGGGGCAGCACCGGACGTCCGTGAACGAGTACGACGTGCAGTCCGACGGCAAGGCCGGGCATGCGCCGCGCTCGCTCGATCGCGTCGGCGGCGGCTGGGGCTGCAACCATAAGGCGTCGCGCGCAAGATGCCGTCCCGGTAGGCCCGCTCGACGGCTTCGTTGACTTCGGGCGCGGCTCCGAAGTCGTCGGCGGTAATGATGATTCGCTTCAGCGCGTTTTGTCACTCAGCATGCCGGCCGCGAGCCGGTCGACGAGCCAGACGAGACGGCCGGAGCGCGGCTCGACGATCTGCGCCGGATAGCGGACGGGATCGTAGGCTCCTTCGTAGACCGTCGCAAAGATCGACGCCTTTTCGGTGCCTTCTACCGCGAAGACGACCGTCCGCGCCGCGTTGATCACTTTGGGCGTCACCGTAACGCGCCACATCATCTGCGATTGCGCGTAGACCGCGCGCACGAGTGCGTCCTCATCGGTATCGGGCGGCGTTCCGGGAAAGAGCGAGGCCGTATGGCCGTCCGGCCCGAGGCCGAGCATCACGAGGTCGAACTTCGGCGTGTCGCCGAGATCGGCGCGCAGGATCGAGGCGTACTCGTTTGCCGCCAGTCCCGGATCGGTCTCGCCGCGAATGCGGTGGACGTTGGCCGGCGGAATACCGACCGCGTCGAGAAAGGCTCGTCGCGCCATTCGGTAGTTCGATTGCTCGTCATCCGGCGGCACGCAGCGCTCGTCGCCGAAATAGACGAAGACGTCGCTCCACGAGAGCTCCTCGCGCAACGGTTCGGTGGCCAAGAGGTCGTAGGCGGCTCGCGGCGTTTCGCCCCCGGAGAGTGCGACGTGGAACGAGCCGCGCTCGGCCGCCGCCATTCGCCCCGTCGAGACGAAGAGATCGGCCAGCGCGCGCGCGAGCGCCTGCGAGTCCCGGCAGATTTGCAGCTCACCTCGGCCTTGCACGATTATCCCTCTCCCTGCGCGATAATCTTCCCGGCGGCCGCGAGCGCCGCCTCAAAGAGCCGATCGTTCCCACCCCAGAGAATCGCGCGTTCTACCAGCGCGGCGACTCCCGGGTTCTCGATCGCTCGATAGCGTGGACCGTGCTCGCGCGAACCGCTCACGCTCAGTAGAATCGTCTCTTGATTCCGGTCGACCTCGGCGACGAAGGTCGAATGCGACGAACTCAACGCAATCCGCGCGATGCGCCGCGGTTCGCCCTGGCGCGCGATTGAAAAGTCGATGCGATTACCGCGCGAGTCGACCAGCGCATCGGGTGCGCTCGGTCTCCATTCGAGGCGGCTTGCAAGCCACCCGAGCAGATAGAGCGCCTCCGGCTCCGAGCCGCACGCGATCTCGACGCGCCGCAGATCGCGCAGATCGCCGGCTGCCGCGCCGTCGAAGAAGATGGCGACGGACTCTTGCCACGGCGCGAGCCGCAGATAGGCGAGGTCGGCGATGGGGAGTTGCGGATGATCCTCGACGTAGCGAACCAACTCGCTCAGCGCGCCGCGTCCGGTATCGAGCAGCGAGGTGTTGTAGACGATCGTCTGCGCGTCGTCACATAGACTCTCGAAACGCGGGTCGCTCTCCATGCCGGGAGCGATCCATAAGAGGACGACCGGCGCCTCCGGAACGCGCAGCGCGCCCACCGCCGCGCGCAGCATCTCCGGCCCGCTCTCGCGTGCGCCGAGCTCGATCCAGTCGCAGCCGTCGACGCGGTGCACGCTGTTCGGTGCGGTCGCGTCGAGAACCATCACGCGCGAGGGATGCTTCGCGGCGAGCCGGTGAATGCGCTCGCGGGCGAGTTCGCCGATCGCCGGATTCTCGAAGAAGACGACGATCGTCATCGTCGCCACGTTCGCGTCGCAGCCGCGATCGCGGTACGATTCGGCGAGCTGATCCTGTACCGATGCGATGTCGAGGCTCATAGATGTCGCCAGTCGGGAAAGAGCTTCTTCGCGCTCTCGGGTCCTTGGCTTCCCGCCGCGTAGTTGGGAAACGAAAAGTCTTTGGTGTTCTGCCAGACCTCCAAGACCGGCATTACGATCTCCCACGCGCGCTCGACGGCGTCCCACCGCGTGAAGAGCGTCTGATCGCCCTGCATCGCGTCGCCGATCAGCCGCTCGTACGCCGGCGGCGACTGCACGCCGAAGCCGGTGCCGTAGCTAAAGTCCATGTATACGCTGCGGATATGTTCCTTCGGTCCGGGGACCTTTGCCTCGAAGCGCATCGAGACGCCCTCGTCGGGCTCGATCTTGATGACGAGCACGTTCGGATCGATACGATCCGTCGATTCGCCGTAGAAGCGGTGGGGAATCGGCTTGAAGGTTACCGCGATCTCCGAGACTTTTCGCGGCAATCGCTTACCCGAACGAAGATAGAAGGGCACGCCGGCCCAGCGCCAGTTCTCGATGTAGAGCTTCGCCGCGGCGAACGTCTCGGTGTTCGAATCGGGGGCGACATCGGCTTCCTGCCGGTACCCCTTTACCGGTTGGCCGCCGATCGCGCCGGGGCCGTACTGGCCGCGTGCGCACATCGACCAAACGTCGTCGTGCGCCGGGGGCGCGATCGCCGAGAGCACCTTGTACTTCTCGTTGCGGATGTCGTCGGCATCGGAACCGATCGGCGGCTCCATGGCGACCAGGGCGAGCAGGTTGATCACGTGGTTCTGAATCATGTCGCGCAGCGCGCCCGCATGGTCGTAGTATCCGCCGCGTTCTTCGACCCCCAACGACTCGGCCGACGTAATCTGCACGTTCGCGACGTAGTTGCGATTCCAAATCGGCTCGAAGATCGTGTTCGCGAAGCGTAGCGCAATGATGTCCTGCACCGGCTCTTTGCCGAGGTAGTGGTCGATGCGGTAGATCTCGTTCTCCGGAAAGACCGCCTCGATTGCCCGCTGCAGGGTTCGCGCCGAGGCGAGATCGGTTCCGAACGGTTTCTCGACGACGATGCGCGTCCAGCCATCCGGATCGCGCTCGAGGCCGGCCTCCTTGAGATGTTTGATGATCACCGGAAAGACCGGGGGCGGCGTCGCGAGATAGAAGAGGTGATTGCCGCTCGTCCCGAACTCGCGGTCGTTCTGCGCCAGCCGGTTCTTGAGGTCGATGAAGTGTTTGGTATTATTGAAGTCCGCGGTGACGTAACTGATCCGCCGCGCGAAGTCGTCCCAGAGCGCGCCTTGTGGCTTCTTATCGGGCGGCATGAAGAGATCGAGCTGTTGGCGGCAGTACTCGCGGAACGCCTCGTCGGTGTAGGCGCTGCGCGCGAAGCCGACCAGTGCGAAGTCCGTCGGCAGCGTACCGCGCAGACGCATCGAGTAGAGCGCCGGAAGGATCATGCGCTTGAAGAGGTCGCCGCTCGCCCCGAAAAAGACCGCGCTGCAGGGGTTGGTAATTTGATCGGCGGAGAGACCCGCGCGCAACGGGTTGGTCGCCGCGCCGTCGCCAACCGGCGTGGCGGTCGCGATCGCGTCGTCAGCCATGCGCCCGCCGGAGCCGGTTCACGTTCGTACCGATAACGCCTCGTCGACGGCGGCGACGAGCGCGCGCAGCGCCGGCTCGACTCCACCCCTGAGGTGCACGCGCACGCCGCGCCGATTACGTTTGTCCAGCGACATCCAATCGCCGAGCGCCTGCGCCGCGAGCAGCGTGCGGAAGCCGACGTTCATTCCCGGGATCATCGGGTCGTCGGGATCGTCGGCGGTGATTTGCAGAACGACGCACGTCCCGGGGCCGCCTTTATGGAGCTGCCCCGTGGAGTGCAAGAAGCGCGGTCCGAAGCCAACCGTCGTCGCGACGCGGTGCGCGTTGCGCACCTTTAGACGAAGCTCTTGCAGGAGCTTTGCGTGCGTTTCGTTGCGCGCGATGTAGGCGGTGATCGCGTTGTAATCGTGCGGCTCGAGCTGCGCGAAGAGCCCGGCGAGTGCTTGTACGGGGTTCTGGGCCGCGATCGTGCGGCTGCCCGAGAGATAGGTGACGTCGAAGTCGCTCCCTTCGACGTCGGTCTTCGGTTCGTCGAAGCTCCCGTTGCGTGCGTACTGTGCGAGCAGCGCGACGGTATTATCCTTCGACTCCTGAACGTTGGGCTGGTCGAAGGCGTTGATGCCGAGGACGACGCCGGCCGCCGCGACGGCGATCTCCCAAAGGTAGAACTGCTCGCCGACGTCGTACGCGTCGTTCATGTCGAGACGAATAACCGGATGTCCGGCACTCTCGAGCGCGCGCAGCTTCTCGTCAACGCCGGCCTCGGGATTCGGCAGGTTTGCGCCGACGTAGACGAAGGTGCGGTCGTCGGAGTAGTCGCCGGGCGTGCCGAGGGGCTCGCCTTCGATCGGCACGATGCCTTTGCCGAGTTTTCCGGTCGATTCGGCGATGAGCTGTTCGGCCCAGGCGCCGAAGGCCTTGACGGCGGGATGCGTGACGATGGTGAGCTTATCGCGGCCGTTCACCGCGAGGCCGCCGATCGCCGCACCGAAGCGCACGCCGGGAGCGTTTCGCGGATCGACGGTTCGATCGTTGGCGTGCATCGAGCCGAGCGCGCGGTCGAGGAGCAGGTTGATGTCGTATCCCGCGATCGCGGAGGGTGCGACGCCGACGAACGAGAGCGCGGAGTAGCGGCCGCCGATGTTCGGGTCGTTCTCGAAGTCGGCGCGGAACGATTCTTCCTTCGCCTCTTTGTCGAGCTTGGTTCCCGGATCGGTGATCGCAACGAAGTTTCGGGCCGCGGCCGCAGCACCGACCTGCTTCGAAACCTTCTCGTAGAAGTAGGCGTAGAAGGCGTTTGGTTCGGTCGTCGTTCCGCTCTTGCTCGAGATGATGAAGAGCGAGGTGGGAATCTCGATCTTGCTCTCCAGCTCCTTGATCTGCTGCGGCGAGGTGGAGTCGAGGACGAAGAGACGCGGGTAACCCGAGATCGGACCGAAGGTGTCGGCGAGAATGTCGGGCGCGAGCGAGCTTCCGCCCATCCCGCAGACGACGGCCGAGTCGAACGTCTCCTTCACCTCGCCGGCGAAGGCTTTGAGGCCGGCGACCTCTTCGAGCATGTGCTGCTGAATGTCGAGCCACCCGAGAGCCTTCTTGATGATTGCGACGGCATCGGAATCGCTCGACCAAAGCGTTGCGTCGTGTGCCCAGAGACGCTTGAGGAAATCGGCCGAGGCCAGCTTGTCGAGTGCCGCTTCGTAGTGAGCGTTGGCAGCGCCGAGCGCGAGGTTGACGCGCTGCGCGCCTCCCGACGCGAGCAGCTTCTGCTTGTAGACGATCGCGCCGAGCAGCGCCGCAAAAGAATCGGAGAAGAGCTGGACGCCCTCTCTTTGCAGATCGTGCGTCACGTCGAAGTAGGAGATCTTTGCCTCCTGCAGCGCGCGCATCACGTCGGCCGCGCCGCGCAGGTCTTGCTCTACGGTATCGGCTTCGATCTTACCGTGGTCGAGCAGCGCATCGAGCGTCACCGGCGGCATCGTATTGACCGTATCGCGGCCGACGACGCTCTCGACGTACATTAGGTCGGGATAGTGTGGATTCTTCGTCGAGGTCGAGGCCCAGAGGGGTCGCTGCACGGCTCCGCCTTTCGCCTTGAGCGGGGCGAACTCGTCACCGCCGAAGATCTCTTTGAACTTTTCATAGGTGAGCTTGAGGCCGGCGATTCCCGCCTTGCCGAGCAGATGCTCGAGTTTTTCGCCTTTGTTGATCCGGTCTTGAAGCAGCTTGTCGATCGCGGTATCGATGCGGCTGACGAAGACCGAATTCACCGAACGAATTCGATCGATCGGCTTGCCCTCGGCGGCGCGCCGGCTCAGTCCCTTGACGTAGGCGAGTGCGGCCTTCTCGTACATCTCCGTCGAGAAGATCAGCGTCACGTTGATATTGTAGCCGTGGTAGATCGATTCTTCGATCGCGGGCAAGCCCTCTTTGGTGCCGGGAATCTTGATCATGACGTTGGGGCGATCGACGCGCTTCCAGAGCTCTTCGACCATGGCGATCGTGCCCGCGGTGTCGTTAGCCAGGAGCGGCGAGACCTCGAGGCTGACGAAACCGTCGTTGCCGCCCGACGAAGCGTAGAGCGCGGCAAAGGCGTCGCAGGCGCTTTGGATGTCCTGGATCGCGAGATCCCAGAAGAGCGCGTCGGCATTCTTCTCGGTGCCGACGAGCCTCGAGAGCTGTTCGTCGTAATCGCTGCCCGCGCCGATCGCCTTCTCGAAGATCGTCGGATTGCTCGTCATCCCGCGCAAACCGGTTTCGATCAAGCGCGCGAGCTCGCCCGAGGCGAACATGCTGCGGCGAACGTTGTCGAGCCAGACGCTCTGCCCGGCGTCGAGCAGCTGCTCCACGGGATTCTTCATCTATCGTCTCCTAACGGGCGGCGAGTTGGAAATTCCGGAGGGCTACGTCGGCAACGTTTTCCGGGGTGAAGCCGTATGCCTTGGCCACGGCCGCTAACGGAGCCGACGTCCCGAACTTGTCGATACCGAAAGCGAATCCGGCGTCGCCGACGTACTTAGACCACCCCAGCGTCGCGCCCGCTTCGATCGACATGCGCGCGGCGACTCCCGGGGGAAGGACGTCGTCGCGATACGCCTGCGGTTGCGCGTCGAAAAGCTCCCAGCAGGGCATCGACACGACCCGCGTGCGCAGGCCCTTGCGCGTCGAGAATCTTCTTTGCATCGACCGCAAGTGCGACTTCGGAGCCTGTGGCGATCAGGATGAGCTCCGGGCTGCCGCCTTGCGCGTCGGCGAGCACGTAGGCCCCTTTGCCGACTGCCGCGTCGCGCGCGCCGAGGAACGGCACCTTCTGCCGCGTGAGGACGAGAACGTAGGGCGCGTTCTTGGCGGCGACCGCAAGCTTCCAGGCCTCGAGCGTCTCGAGCGAATCGGCCGGCCGGATGACGTAGCAGTTCGGCGTCGCGCGCAGCGTCGCCAGCTGCTCGATCGGCTGATGCGTCGGACCGTCTTCACCGAGAAAGACCGAATCGTGGGTGAAGACGTAGATCGAGTGAACGCCGCTCAGACAGCCCAGGCGCAGCGCCGGCTTGAGATAGTCGACAAAGTTGAAGAAGGTCGCGCAGAATGGAAGCAGCCCGCCGTGAAGCGCGATCCCGTTCGTGCAGGCCGCCATTGCATGCTCGCGGACGCCGTAATGGATGTTGCGTCCGGCGTAATCGTTCGGTTGGAAGTCGCCGCAGTTCTTGAGGTAGGTTTTCGTCGATGGGTCGAGATCGGCCGATCCGCCGACGAGCTCGGGAAGCGAGAGGGCGATCGCGTTCATGACGGTTCCGCCGGCATCGCGCGTCGCGACGTTCCCGTTCTCGGTGGTGAATGCCGGCCACGGCAGACTCGCCGGCAACTCGCCGCGCAACGTTCGCTCGAGCTGCGCGCCGAGTTCCGGGTTTGCTCGTTTCCACGCATCGAGCGTCGCGCTCCACTGCGCCTCGAGATCCGCGCCCTTCTTGCCGAGCTCGCGGTAGAATGCGAGCACGTCGTCGGGCACGTAGAAATCCGGCTCGAGCGGCCAGTCGAGTTCCTCTTTGGATTTCTTGACGTTGTCGGGTCCGAGCGGCTCGCCGTGCGCGAGGTAACTGTCTTGACGCGGCGATCCGAAACCGATGTGCGTCCGCACCGCGATAAACGACGGTCGGTCGACGACGTTCTTCGCCACCGCAATCGCCTGGTCGATCGTCGCGACGTCGTTGCCGCGATCTACGTTGATCAGCTGCGTATGCCAGCCGCTGGCGTCGAAGCGCGCGACCGCATCGTCGGAGAAGGCGAGGTCGGTCGGGCCTGCGAGCGAGACGAGGTTGTCGTCGTAGAGTACGACCAGTTTGCCGAGTTTGAGGTGACCGGCGAGCGAGAGCGCCTCTTGACTGATGCCCTCCATCAAATCGCCGTCGCCGCAGATGCAGTAGGTAAAGTGATCGACGATCGCGGCGTCGTCGCGATTGTAGATTGCACTCATGTGAGCTTCGGCGATCGCCATGCCCACGGAGTTGCCGATCCCTTGGCCGAGCGGGCCCGGTCGTCGCCTCGACGCCCGGCGTACGCTCGACCTCGGGATGCCCCGGCGTAATGCTTCCGAATTGACGGAAACTCTTGAGATCGTCGAGCGTGACGTTGTAACCGGTCAGATAGAGCAGCCCGTAGAGGAGCATCGAGCCGTGGCCGGCCGACAGCACGAATCGGTCGCGATTGAGCCAGTGCGGATCCGCCGGATTGAAGCGCAGATGACGCGTCCATAGCGTGTACGCCATTGCCGCCGCGCCCATCGGCATGCCGGGATGCCCGGAGTTGGCCTTCTGTACGGCGTCGACCGCTAAGAAGCGGATCGCATTGATTCGTTGCTCGTCGGCGGGCGAGTTCGGCACGGAATATCCTTTCACGACGCGGGGGCAGGCTTACCTGGTGCCGTAGCTTCAGCGTGTGACGTTGGAAGAACTGCAAGCAAAGATCGAGGCATTGGCGCGGGGCGAAGGCGACGTGCACGGACGCGCCGGTCGCACGATCGATCGCGCGATCGCGTTGCTCGACACCGGCGAAGTGCGCGCGGCGGAGCCGCGCGGCGAGCAGTGGGTGACCAACGCATGGGTCAAGGAAGCGATCCACCTCTACTTCGCGCGTTACCATCGCCGGATTCCGCTCAAACGCAACTATCGAAAGGTCGGCGTCCGCTGCGTCCGTCCGGGAGCGGCTCGATACGGAAGCTTTCTTGCGCCCGGCGTCGTCTTGATGCCGGCGTTCGTCAATATCGGCGCCTACGTCGGCGAAGGCACGATGATCGATACGTGGGCAACGGTCGGCTCGTGCGCGCAGATCGGCAAGCAGGTCCATCTCTCCGGCGGCGTCGGGATCGGCGGCGTGCTCGAACCACCGCAAGCCGCCCCGGTGATCGTCGAAGAGGGAGCCTTCATCGGCTCGCGCTGCATTCTCGTCGAAGGGGTGCGCGTCGAGCGCGAAGCGGTCCTCGGCGCCGGCGTCGTCGTTACCGCGAGCACGCCGATCCTCGACGTGCGCGGCAGCGAGCCGGTTACGCTGCGCGGATGCATTCCCGCGCGCGCGATCGTCATTCCGGGTACGCAGCCGAAGCGCTTCCCCGCCGGCGAGTTCGGGGCGCCCTGCGCGCTGATCGTCGGCACGCGCAGCGAGTCGACCGATCTGAAGACCTCGCTCAACGAGGTGCTGCGCGAGCACGACCTCGCCATATGAATCCGCGCATACGAGATATCTCGCCCTCGTTGATCCGCGAGGTCGCCGGCAAGAAGAAGCCCACCTCGATCGACCTCGGCTTGGGCGAGCCGTCGCTGCTTCCCAATCCGGCGCATTTCGAAGACGCGATGCGGTACGTCGCCGAGCGGGGCATAAAATACACGCCGAATGCCGGCGACCCCGCCCTTCGCCACGCGATCGCACGGCACTACGACTATCCCGAGATGAATCGCGGCGAAAACGTCTGCGTGACGGTCGGCTCGCAAGAGGCCATGTACGTGGCCCTCAAGACGCTCCTCGATCCCGCGCGCGACGAACTGCTGATCGTCGAGCCCTGCTTTCCGTCGTATCAGAAGATGGCCGCCCTCGAGGGAATCGCCGCCAGGAGCGTCGTCATGCGCAAGGCCGCGGATTTTGCCTTCGACGCCGATGCGATCGTCGCCGCGATCGGCGAACGGACTCGCGCCATCGTGCTCTGCTCGCCGTCTAATCCGACCGCGCGGATTCTCTCTCAACGCGAGGCCGAGCGTTTGGTGCGTGCGCTCGAGCAGCGCTCCGGCGAGCCGATCTGGTTGATTCACGACGAGATCTATCGCGAACAGGTCTACGTCGAGGATTTCGCCGAACTCGCGCGGCTCTATCCCCGCACGATCGTGACGAACTCGCTGAGCAAGAGCAACGCGCTGACCGGTCTGCGTTTAGGCTGGCTGCTGGGGCCGCGCGACTTCGTCGAGGAAGCGATCAAAGTGCACGCCTGGATCGCGTCGTGTGCCGACACCTTCGCCCAGCGCGTCGCGCTGCACGTTTTCGAGACGCCGGGCGCGCTGCGCGAGCACGCCGCTTGGTATCGCGAACGGCGCGACGAGCTGCTCGGGTTGTTACGGCCGAGCGGTCTGCGATTCATCGCACCGGAAGGAACGTTCTATCTCTGCATGCGCCTGCCGGAGGGAACGAGCTCGCTGCAGGCGTCGCACGATCTCATCGAGCGATACGACGTCGTAGCCGTTCCGGGCGTTGCCTTCGGTCCCTCGATGGAGGGTTGGCTGCGGCTGAGCTGGGTCTCGGCGCCCAACCACGTCGCGCTGGGCTTATCCCGCATCGCCGAATACGCCGCCTCACTTAGCGTTGCGTCATCCTGAGCGAGGCGCGCCGCGAATTGAGGGTCGGTCGCGAGTCAGCCGATCCAGACGGTTTGGATGTTGACGAACTCGTGGATTCCGAAGGCGGAGAGCTCGCGTCCGTAGCCGCTCTTCTTGACGCCGCCGAACGGTAAGCGCGGGTCGCTCGCGACCATGCCGTTGATAAAGACGGCACCGGCTTCGATTCGCCCGGCAAACGTCTCGGCAGCGTTCACATCGCTCGTCCAAATGCTCGAGCCCAAGCCGAACGACGACGCATTTGCCAGCGCGATCGCATGCTCGCGATCCGTCGCCCGCACGACCGCGGCGGCCGGTCCGAAGACTTCCTCGTCGAACATCGCCATGCCGGGAACGACTTCAGTGACGATCGTGGGTTCGTAGAAGTAGCCCGCGCCCTCAATCGGTTTGCCGCCGAGCGCGAGACCCGCCCCGCGCTCGAGGCTCCGCGAGACCTGCGTGTGGACGCTTGCCCGAAGGTCTTCGCGCGCGCAGGGACCGATCTGTACGCGTTCCTCCATCGGATTGCCGATGATCTGCGCCGCGGCGAACTCGGCGAAGCGGCTCGCGAACTCGTCGTAAACCGGCTCCTCAACGATGAAGCGCTTCGCGGCGATGCAGCTCTCGCCGTTATTCTGAAATCGCGCGGTGACCGCCGTCTTCGCCGCCGACTCGAGATCCGCATCGGCAAAAACGACGAACGGATCCGATCCGCCGAGTTCGAGCACGCACTTCTTGAGGCTCTCGCCGGCCGCGCGTGCGACCGAGGCCCCGGCCCGCTCGCTGCCGGTGAGCGTCACCGCGGCGATCCGCGGATCACCGACGACCGAGTCGATGCCGTCGCCGCGCGCGATCAGTGCACCGAAGAGCCCGGCCGGCCCGCCCGCTTCGCTGACGATTCGTTCCAGCTCGAGCGCGCAGCGGGTCGTGTTCGCGGCATGCTTGAGCACCATGGTATTGCCGGCCATCAGCGCCGGCGCGGCCGCGCGGATCACTTGCCAATAGGGAAAGTTCCACGGCATGATCGCGAGCAGCACGCCGAGCGGACGGAACGCGACGTAGCTGCGCGCCGCCGAGCTTGGCGCGGCTTGCGCGGCGAGCATCGCTTCGCCGTTTTCCGCAAAGTATTCGAGTGCCCAGGCGCACTTCTCGATCTCCGCGCGAGCCTGCACGATCGGCTTGCCCATCTCGCGCACCGCCGTCGCCGCGAGCGACTCGCGTTGGTCGCGTATTTTCACAGCAATTGCGCGCAGCACCGCGGCTCGATCGGCGAACGACGTCTGAGCCCAGTGGGTCTGCGCCGCTACTGCCGCGTCGAGTTTTGCCGCGATCTGCGCGGCGTCCATGAGGGGAAAGCGCTCGAGAATGCGCCCCGTCGTCGGATCGATCGTCTCGATCATATCGCGTGCTGCGACCACGGGCCCGATGGGCCGGCGTAGACTTCCACCAGGCGGCTGGGGTGCAGATACTCACGCGCGACGCGCTGGACGTCGGCCGGGGTAATCCGTGCGAAGCGTTCGTTCATCGTGGCATAATAGTTGAGCGGAAGAGCGTTCGACGCGATGTCCATGAGCTGCTTTGCCTGTCCGGAGGAAGAGGCTTCGTCGAGCAGCGCGTTGCTGACCAGGCGCACCTTCGCTTCGTCGAGCTCGGTCTGCGAAACCGGCGCGTCCTGGAGCCGTTGGAGTTCCTGGCGAACGAACTCGACGGCTTCGACGACGCGTTCCGGCGAGGCGTTCAACTCGATGCGAAAATCGCCGCGGTCGTTGTCGGAGTCGAGCGTGCTGCTCACACTATAGACGAGTCCCCGCTTCTGCCGAAGCTCCTGCCAGAGGCGCGATTCGAAGTCGCCGCTGCCGCCCAAGATTTGGTTGAGCAGCAAGAAGGTATTGTAATCGGGATTCGAGCGCGAGAGCGCGGGCTGACCGAGTCGAATGTAGACTTGATTGGCGGTCGTGCCGATGTAATCGTGACCGCTGGCTGCGGGCGGCATCGGCATCAGATGCGGATCGGGCTTCGCGCCGCTCACTTGCCACGAACCGAAGGCAGACTCGAGTGCACTGCGCACGCGCTGCGGTGAGAGATTTCCGGCGACCGCGATCGTCGTGAGATCGGGGCGCCAGTAGCGTTGGGTATACGCGAGCAAGTCGGCTTGGGAAATATCGCCGATGCTCTGCGAGGTTGCCTGGCGCAGCGTCGGATCGTCGCCGGCGAGCAAGAGCCGGTAGTACGCCCGATTGATCATGACGCCGGAGATATTCGACTCCGATTGCAGGCTGTTGGCGAGCTGCGAACGCTCGACTCCGAACCACGGATCGGCGAAGGTTGGATGCTGTTCGCCGTCGGCGAGAATCGCCACGATGCGTTCGAAATCGGCGCTCATGCCGGTTGCCGAAAAGTTCGACCCGGTATTGACGAAGGCGCCCATCTCGTCGGTCGCTTTGCGCCGTTGCTCGAACGGATAGCTCGCGCTGCCGTAGTCGGCGACGCCGCCGGCCAAACGCGCGATGCCCTCTTTGCCGGGGGGCTCGAAGGCGGGCGACGACGCGATCTGTCCCTGCAGCACGAAGGTTGGACGGTCGGTCTTGGTCTGCACGATGACGCGCGAACCGTTGGAGAGCGTGAACTCGACCGGCGCAAGCGCGCTGCGCTCGCTCGTCGGCGTGCGGATCGCTTTGGCGATCCACGCCGGCTCGACGATCGGGCCGTGCGGTATGCGTTTGGAGAAGTCGTCGGTTGCCTCGGCGCTGCTCTTCTGCGAGTTCCCGTGCGGCGGGCGTTCGTTAGGCGTCAGATGTCCCACGACCGTTGGCCGGCTCAAATAGGTTCGCGCGGCGGCGAGCAGATCTTCACCGGTCAGCGCTGCGAGCCGCGAGTCCTCGTCGGCGATACGCTCGTTGACGATGCCGTAGGTATAGCCGGCGAGGTCACCGATGCCGTCGATCGAGTCGGCCGAGTACATTCGCTCGGCCATCGTCAATCGTTTTGCAGCGAGAACGAGATCGGGATCGAGACCGCTGCTCAGCGCCGAGTCGAGCGTCGCCTGAAAGACCGATTGGGCCTCGCGGCTGCTTCGTCCGGGATTGAGGACGATGAAGACGTTGAGCAGGCCGCCTTTGAGCTGCGTATCGGCATTCGCTTCGATCGCCAGCGCGATATTGCTCTCGACCAACGCCTTGTAGAACGGCGAGCGCTGGTTCTCCAAGAGCGTCGCCAGCGTGCTGATCGCCGCTTCGCCGTGCTGCGTGTCGCCGGGAACCGAATAGGCCAGATCGAGGATCTCGAACGGAAAGGGAAACTCCGCTTCGACGGTTGCACCGGGCGCGGGAACCGGATTCGAACTCTCCTTCGGCGGGAGTCTCTTGGCCGGCTCCGATGCGAAGTAGCGCGCCGCCTTGGCGAAGACCGCCGCGTGGTCGACGGCGCCGGAGACGACCAGCGTCGCGTTGTTCGGCGCGTACCACTCGCGGTAGTAGCGCGCGATGTCGGCGACGGTCGCTCGGGCGACGTCGGCGCGGCTCCCCAGCGGCGTCCGCCCGGCCGGCTGACGCGGGAACGCCGCCGCTCGAACTCGCGATAGTAAATTGTAGAAGGGCGAGCTGTCGTCGCCGTCGATCTCGTTGAGCACCGCATTACGCTCGATCGCCCAATCGGCGGCGCGCAGTGCGGCGTGCTCCATTCGGTCCGCCTCGATGAAGAGCGCGACGTCGAGCTTGTCGGCCGGCATCTCGAAGTAAAACTGGGTGTAGTCGTAGCTCGTCTCGGCATTCATCTGCGCGCCCAGGCGCGCGGTGATGTCGTCGAGGCCGCCCGACGAGATCTCCGGCGTTCCGCGAAAGAGCATGTGCTCGAGCGCGTGCGCGAGCCCGGTCTTCCCCGGCGTCTCCTGCAGCGAGCCGAACCCGTACCAGACCGAGGTCTGGACGACGGGCGCGGCGCGGCCCTCGACGACGACGACGCGCAGCCCGTTGTGCAGCGTCGTCGTGAATATCCCGCCGTCGCCCGGCCCGCTCTGCGCGCTCGCAGGCAAGGTCGGGCCCGCTAATACCAATAGGCAGAGCGTTGTCACCCTGACCCTTCGACTCAGGCGCCTCGCGCCTTCGCTCAGGGCTGCGCTTCGCGCAGGCGCGAAGGAATTGTCGATTGGGGTGATCACAGTTGTGTGACTCCTAAGTAATATGCAGCGGCCCCTTCAACGGCTCCCCAAGGAAGGCAACCGACGAGCTCGCAGCCGGCAATTTCGATGCCGCGTTCCCACGCTAACCGCGCAACGAGCTCGACCACGCGATAGAGCGGCGTTGCAACATAATCCGTGACGTTGAGCGAAACCTGCACCCGATCGTCGCCGCGAGGAAGTGCCAGCGCGCGAAGCGAGCGCAAGCCGCCGTTTCGTTCTCGGATGGCGACGGCAATCGCGCGCGCTGCCGCGAGATCGGTGCTCGCCAGTTCGACGTTGAATGCAATCAAAACGTTGCGCGCGCCGATCGCGACCGCGCCCGCGCTGACGTGGCGCGCAAGATCCCCTTCGTCGGGTAACCAATCGACGTTTCGCCGTATCTCCGGCAAGAGCAGGCGTTCGGGACGGCGCGCGGCCGCGCCGTAATAGTACGCGGGAATGGCGTACCGGCTCCAGATCTCGGCGCCGGCGCGATGCGCCAACTCGGCTGCGTCCTCCAGCGTTGCATCGCGCAACGGAACGAACGGCAAGACGTCGAGCGCGCCGATCCGCGGATGGAGACCGCGATGGCCGCGCAAGTCGATTCGCTCGAGCGCGACTCCGGCGAGCGCAACGGCGGCGTCGAGCACTTCGCGGGCGTCCCCCACGATCGTCAAGACGCTGCGATGATGGAGGGCGTCGCTGCTCCAGTCGAGCAGCCGCGCTCCGGTCGACCGCACCGCGTCGCAGGCGTGCGCTATCGTGGAAAGGTCGCGTCCCTCCGAAAGATTCGGGACGATCTCGAAGAGCATTCAGCGCAGCGCCGTTTCGATCGCGGAGAGCACGTCGGCGGTGTTCGCCGGCGAGATGATCTGCGAATAGCCGAGCTTGCGCGCTTCGGCCTCGCGCCGTTCGGGTAACGCGACGGCGCGAACCTCGCCCGACAGACCGAGCTCGCCGAATACCGCGACCGAGGCGGGGATTGCGACGTTGCGAAACGAGGATGCGATCGCCAGCGCGATGCCGAGATCTGCCGCGGGTTCGACGATGCGCAAGCCGCCGGCGACCGAAGCGTAGACGTCGTGCGTGCCCAACGAAAAGCCCGCGCGACGCTCCAAGACGGCGATGATCATCGCGAGTCGCTGCTGGTCGAGATTATTTGCCAGCCGCCGCGGCGTACCATAGGCGGCCTCGCCGACGAGCGCCTGTACTTCGATGAGCACGGGCCGCGATCCGACGATCGAAGCGACGATGCAGGAGCCGCTCGGACGCTGCATTCGTGCGCCGAGAAAGAGCTCCGATGGGTTGGCGACCTCGCGCAGACCGGCATCGTGCATCGTCAAGACGCAAATCTCGTCGATCGAACCGAACCGGTTCTTATACGCCCGTAAGATCCGGTACTCGCCGCCGGTCTCGCCCTCGAAGTAGAGTACCGTGTCGACGAGATGCTCGAGTAAGCGCGGTCCGGCAATCGCGCCGTCTTTGGTGACGTGCCCGACGATGAAGCACGCCGCACCCGAACGTTTGGCATACTCCACGAGCGCCGCAGTACAATCGCGAATCTGCGTTACGCTTCCCGCATAGGCCTCCGACTCCGGCAGCCAGACCGTCTGGATCGAATCGACGACGACGGCGAGCGGTGCTCGCCGCTCGAGTTGGTCGAGCACTGCGCGCAGATTCGTCTCCGGATAGACGAAGAGCGCGGCGTCGTTCGTGTTGCCCAGGGTGCGGTCCGCGCGCAGCCGTACCTGCGAGGCCGACTCTTCGCCGCAGACGTAGATCACCTCGCCCTGCCGCGCCAGCTCGGCTGCGATCTGCAGGAGGAGCGTCGATTTACCGGCGCCGGGAGGGCCGCCGACGAGCGTGAGGCTCCCCGGCACGATACCGCCGCCGACGACGGCGTCGAACTCGGGCATTCCGACGCGCAGCCGAGCGACGGCCGCCGACCCAACGTCGCGCAGCGGCGTCGGTTCGGCGCTCGGTGCCGCCGCCGCGCGCGTGGCGCGAGCCGACTTTTGTCCGGCGGTAAACGGACGCTCGTCGAACGAATTCCACGCGTTGCATTGCGGACACCGTCCGAGCCAACGCGGCGATTCGAAACCACAGGCCGAGCAAAAGAAAATCGCGCGCGCTTTAGCCATTCACCAGCGTTCTGCGGGGCCGCTGCTTTGCCTGGGCGAATCGGGCGCGCGTAGTGAATCCAACCCACCTGCAAATTGCAATCGACGGGCCGGCGGCGGCGGGAAAAACCACCGTCGCGCGTGCGACCGCGCAGCGCCTCGGCATTCTCTATCTCGATACCGGAGCGATGTATCGCGCGCTCGCCTCGCTGGCGTTGCGGACCGGAACCGACGTCGATAACGGCGCCGCGCTCGCGCGGCTGATGACGATCGCACCGATCGAAGTGAAGCTCGACGCGAACGCGCAGCTCGGCTTCCGGATCGTCGCGGGCGGGCGGGAGCTCGACGAGCCGGCGCTGCTGAGCAACGAGGTAACGGCAATCGTCTCTGCGGTTGCCGCGCACCCCGAAGTCCGTTCCGAAATGGTACGCGCGCAGCGCCGGATCGGCGAGCAGGGCCCGGTCGTGATGGCGGGACGCGATATCGGCACCGTGGTTCTTCCCAACGCGCCGGTCAAGATCTATCTCACCGCCTCGATTGCGGCGCGCACCGCGCGGCGGCGCATGCAACTCGAAGAGGCAGGAGTCGACGTCGACGCGCACCGCCTCGCCGAAGAGATCGAGGAGCGCGACCGGCTCGACCGGACGCGGGCCGTCTCGCCCCTCGCGCCGGCTCCCGACGCGCACGTCATCGACTCGAGCGCGATCGACGCGCAACGGGTCGTCGACGAGATCTGCGCGTTCGTCGGCGACGGCACGCGATGAATCCGGCGTTCTACGATTTCTCGAAGTTCTTCGTGCGCGCGATGACGCGCGTGCTCTGGCGCGCGCGCGTCTTCGGCGCGGAGAACGTTCCCGCATCCGGGCGGCTGATCGTCGCGTGCAATCACATCTCGTACTTTGATCCGCCGGTGCTCGGCGCGCTCTGTCCGCGCCGCATCCGCTACATGGCGAAGAAGGAGCTCTTCGAAATGCCTCTCCTCGGGCCGGTGATTCGCGCTCTCGGCGCCTATAGCGTCGATCGCCACGGCAGCGCTACCGGCGCGATTAAGCGCTCGCTGCGCGTGCTGGAATCGGAGGGAGCGGTCGGGATCTTTCCGGAGGGGCGGCGCAGCCAGGGTACCCCCTCGGCGCCTCAGACGGGAGTCGCCTTGCTGGCCTCGCTGGCCGGCGCTCCGGTCGTGCCGGCCTGCGTTCATGGTACCGACCGGGCGCTTCGGCTCGGACGCGTAGACGTCGCCTTCGGAGCGCCGCTGGCGCTTCCGTCGGCCCGGAAAGCAACGCGCGATGATTTGGCGAAGTTCGCTGCGGAGATTATGAAAGCGATCGAGGTATTGGCGGGGAGCATCGGTGGAAATACGTAAGGCGTCGGTTCAGGGATTCTGCTTCGGGGTTGCGATTACCGTAAAGAAGGCGGAGGAGGCCATCGCTTCGCGCGGTGACGTCACCACGCTCGGTCACGTCGTTCACAACCCGCAGATGGTCGAATCGCTCGCTTCGCGCGGCCTGAAGAATGCCCAGAGCGTCGACGACGTCGACGCCGGAGCACTCTTCGTTCGCGCGCACGGCCTGCCGGTCGACGTCTTCGAAAAAGCGAAAGAGAAGAAGCTCGAGATCATCGACGCCACCTGTCCGATGGTCACGAAGATTCACGTGCAGGCCGAGAAGCTCAAGGCCGACGGCTATAAGATCGTCGTCATCGGCGATCCGAACCATCCCGAGGTCAAAGGCACGCTCAGCCACGTCCCCGGTGCGTGGTGCATTCAAACGCCCGCCGACGTCGAGCGGCTGCCGCGCTCGAGCCGCGTCGGCGTCGTCGTGCAATCGACGTGGTCCGGCGAAGGCTTTACCGAGATCGTCCGCGCGCTCTCCGCTAAGTACTACGAAGTTCGCGCCGTAAACACCATCTGCACCGATACGCACAATCGCCAGAACGAAGCACTGCGGCTGGCGAAGGACGTCGAAGTGATGATCGTCGTCGGCGGTAAGACCTCGGCGAACACCAAGCACCTCGCCGATCTCTCCGAATCGCACGGCGCGCGCGCCTATCACATCGAAGGCCCCGAAGAGCTGGAGCGGCAGTGGTTTAGCGGCGTGGAGGTGGCGGGTCTGATGTCGGGCGCCTCGACTCCCGGCTGGCTCGTCGACAAGGTCGAAGCGCGGATGGAGGAGCTGGCCGCCTCTGCTTAAGGAAGCGACGTTCGCCGAGCGCTTCGAGAGCGCCCTCGAAGAACGGATTACGGGATATCGGGGATCTACTGAGATCTCCGATAGTCTTTTGCGGCATTTCGGCTACGCTCCGTATGGGCCGGCGCGGCGCGGCAAACGGCTGCGCCCGCAGATGGTGATGCGCGTTGCGGTCGTCGAGGGCGCGCCGCTCGAGCACGCGCTCGATGCCGCGGTCGCCGTCGAGATCTTTCACAACTACTCGCTCGTCCACGACGACATCGAGGATCGCGACGAGTTGCGCCACGGTCGCCCGACCCTCTGGAGCGCGTACGGCATTTCCCGGGCGATCGATGCCGGCGACGCGATGTGCGCGCTGAGCTTTCTCAGCCTCGAGCGGGCTCGCGCGCATCTCGACGCACGCCGGGTGCTGCGAATGCTCGCGCTCTTGCACGAAGCCCATGCGGTGATGTGCGAGGGGCAGTCGCTCGATCTCTCGTTCGAGTCGCAGCCGTCCGTCAACCTAGCCGACTATTACCGGATGATCGAGTGTAAGACGGCGCAGCTCTTCGATGCATCCTGCCGCCTGGGAGCCCATGCTGCCGCTTGTGGCGAGAGCGCGATCGCCGGTTACGGCGCGCTCGGCCGCGCCTACGGCATAGCCTTTCAGATCCGTGACGACGTTGCCGGCATCTGGTCCTCGGTCGACGAGACGGGGAAGACCGTCGCCGGCGACATCGCGCGCCGAAAGTGGACCTTTCCGGTGGTTTGGGCGATCGCGCAGCTGCCGTCGCCGGCTCGAAGCGTGATCGCGGAGGCCTACGCGCGAGGCGACGCGCTCGACGCAACGGCGGTCGGCCGCATCGTCGATGCGCTCGATACGGTCGGCGCGCGCCGGGCTGCAGCCGAGGCGGCCGCCGAGCACCTCGCGGTCCTCGAGAATCACCCGAAGCCGGAGCTTCGCGATTATCTTTCGAGCACGCTGGGCCTGACCGCGGCTCGCTGACGGCAAAGGAAGGATCGTGAACGTCAACAGTACGGTGCGCGCACCGGCACGGCAGGGATCGCTCGTCTGGGCGCTCCCGGTTCTTCTGCTCGCAGCGCTGGTGGTGAGGCTCTTCTTCATCGGGAACGAGGGCTTCAAGACCGACGTCAGCACCTACGCGGCTTGGGCGATCGGTTTGAGCCAGCACGGCTTTGCGAAGTTCTATTCGACGATCGGTTTCGTCGACTACCCGCCCGGCTATTTCTACATCCTCGCCGCGATCGGATACGTTTGGCACCTTTTTAGCGCGCACGATCCCGGCTATGCGGTTCTTCGCGATCTCGTCAAAGTGCCGGCGATCCTCGCCGACCTCGGCGTCGGCGCGCTCGTTTACGCCATCGTCGCCCGGTTCGCAAGCGCACGCGTCGCGCTCGTTGCCGCGGCATTCTATTTGTTCAATCCGGCGACGATTTACATCTCGGCCCTGTGGGGCCAGGTCGATTCCATTGCGGGCGGCTTCGCCTTGCTAGCGATCTACGCGCTGCTGCGCAGCGAAGACCAGAGGCCCTCCGGCGCAGGCTCCAAGGGATTCGCAGGCACGGGCTGGATCGTCTTTGCGTGGCTCGCTTTTTCCTACTCCATACTCATTAAGCCGCAGGCGGCCGTGCTGCTCCCGTTGTTGGTGGCGTTTGCGTTTGTGAACCCGCAGTTGCGGCGGGAGCGCATCGTTGCGAGCGCGATCGGAGCCGGCGCTGCGCTGCTGCTCGCCCTCGCGCTGACCGAGCCGTTCCACCCGAGCAATCCGATTGCCGCTTTCGCATGGCTCTACGACCGCTATCACAACGGTGCGATCGTCTATGCCTATAACAGCGTCAACGCCTTCAACCTGTGGGCGATTCGCGGGACGCTCTGGGTATCCGATACACAGCCGATCTTGGGGCTGCCGCAGTGGATCTGGGGTCTCGTGCTCGTGATCGCGGCGCTCGCACTGATCGTGTGGCGTTACGTGCAAGATCGCACTTCGCAGGCGCTGCTGGAAGGCTGCGCAATTGCGACGCTGGCGTTTTTCGTGTTGGCGACGCGCATGCACGAGCGCTACTCGTTCAACGGATTGCTCTTCACGATCGCTTGCATCCCCTTTGCGCGCCGCTATCTCTGGGGAGCGATCGCGCTTTCGGTCGTGCTCTTGGCCAACCTCATCTACAGCCTGCAGTATCTCGCGGTCGTCACCGGGAGCGTCCCGGGCGCGAACGCGCAGAACCTTTGGGGCATCTGGACGGTCGCCTTTTCGCTCGTCGCCGTCGGGACGTTCTTCTGGCTCGGCTACCAGTATCTCGGCGCGGCCGAGCCGGCGACCGCGCGGACCGCGATCGAGCCGGGACGCCCGGAACGGGTCGAGGCGGCGGAAGAAGATGAGATCGGCGCGCGTCACTGGTACGATCCGCGCGAGGGTCTGGCCGCGATGCGCTGGCCGCTCGACTACGCGATCGCCGCGGCGCTGGGTATCGGGAACTTCATTCTTTCGTTCGTCGGATACTGGTGGCCGGCCGACAAAGTCTTCGACGAGATCTACTTTGCGCGCGCCGGCGAAGAGTACTTGCAGAACTTTCGTATCTACGAGAATACCCATCCGCCGCTCAGCAAGCTGCTGATCACGATCTCTATCGTGCTCTTCGGCGGCATGCCGAAAGGGCACGGACTCGGCGGATGGACGGGACTCAACGCGATCGTCGGGCATTTAAGCAACGGCGACAACTCGTACGGCTGGCGTTTCCTCGACGTGGTCTTCGGCGCGCTGGTCGTCATGCTGCTCTACGCCTTCGCAAAGCGCGTTACCGGTTCGACCCTCTTCGCGACGATCGCCGCGCTCTTGCTCAGCTTCGACGGGATGCATTTCGTCCAGTCGCGGATCGCGACTCCCGAAGGCTTCGTCGTCTTCTTTGCGACGCTCGCCGTCTACGCGTTCTACCGGTTTTGGATTAGCTCGCAGGTCGGCGAACGCGCCCACGTTGCGACGCCGTCCTGGGCGATCTTGGCCGGCATCGGCACCTGCGTACTGATCGGCGCCGCGGTGGCGCAGGTTCTGCGTACGGGCTTTGGGGTCGACGCCGCGTCGACCGTGGTCGTGACGCTCTATATCGCCTGCGCGTGCTATCTGCTCGTTCGCTATACGCTCTTTCCGCGGCTCTTCGGTGACGGCCGGCTCGAGCTCACCTTCGCGGAGGGCTCGTATGCATTACGCGGCAAGGAGGGGACCTTCGTGCATGCCTCCGACGGGGGTACGATCGATTCGCGCGGGCGGATCGAGCGCGGCGCGGCCTCTCAGGCGAAAGGCGATGCGCTCGTCTATCGTGACGATCCGTTACGAATCGAGTACCGGCGCGATCCGAGCGTGACCTACTCGACCCCCGCCGGCGAGGCAGTCTACGCAGAAGACGAGATTCGAACTGCGGGCGCACTCGAGAAAGGCCGCTCTTCGAGATTGTGGCTCATCCTCTTTACCGTCGCCTTGGGTCTGCTCGTGAGCTCGAAGTGGTACGGGGTTATGGGCTTCGGCGTGAGCTTCGTCGTGATCGTTGCCGTCTGGCTGCAACGCTATTTCGCGCAGGCGAGCCCAACGCTTTGGGGAAATCCGCGCGGCTTCCGCCTCGACGCGGCGCTCGCCACGATCGTCTTCGTCAGCGCGACGGTCTACGCACTCGTCTGGGTTCCGGATCTGGCGCGTCACTCCCCGGACCCGGGGGAGATCCATAACCTCAACGACATCGTCTATCGCCAATACTCGATGTACGAGTATCATCATAACCTCGTCGCCACGCATCCCTACTCGTCGCGGTGGTTCGAGTGGCCGATCGACTACCTGCCGATTGCGTATTTCTATCAGGATCATCGCAAGGATCCGACAAATCCGAAGGGCTGCTGCGTTTACGAGATCACCTCGCTGCCGAACCCGGTAATCTTGTGGTTTGGATTGCTCGCCGTGCCCTGGGTCGCCGTTCTCGCTTGGAAGGAGCGAAATAAAGCCTACGCGTTGATCGTCTTGACCTATCTGCTGCAATGGCTGCCCTGGGTCGGATCGCCGCGTTTAACGTTCGCCTATCACTTCTACGTCAACATTCCGCTGATTTGCATCTGCAACGTGGTCGTACTCCAGCGTCTTTGGCAATGGGCGCAGCGGCGCGAGGAACGGCGCTGGCTCGGAGGCCTCGGCGTCGGGGCGTACGTCGCGGCCGCGGCGGCAGGCTTCGTCTTCTTTTATCCAATTCTGGCGGCCCATCCGATTAGCTGGGACGCCTGGCACGCGCGAATGTGGTTCCCGACCTGGGTTATCGGTCCGGGCTAGCGAAGGACGCGGCGAGGGTTTTTGAGATGTCGGGACACTCCAAATGGCATAACATCAAGCTGAAGAAGGGCAAGGTCGACGCCCAGCGCGGCGCGCTCTTTACCAAGCTGAGCAAAGAGATCATTCTTGCGGCGAAGGGCGGCTCGCCCGATCCGGAGGCCAACTACCGCTTGAAGATGGCCGTTGAAAAGGCGCGCGAGTTCAACATGCCCCAGGAGAATATTAAACGCGCGATTTCGCGCGCCTCGGGTCAGGACAGCGAGCGCGAGATCGAAGAGATTCGTTACGAAGGCTACGGTCCGCACGGTTTGGCGGTCGTCGTCGATGCGGCGACCGATAATCGCAATCGGACCGCCGGTGAGCTGCGCTTTCTCTTCAGCCGCCACGAAGGGAACCTCGGCGAGAGCGGGAGCGTCGCGTGGATGTTCGATCCGGTTGGGATGGTCGAAATCGATCCGGCCGGCCGAACGGAAGAGGCGCTCATGGAGGAAGCGCTGATCGACGGCGTCGAGGACATCGAGTACGATCCCGATTTTGCGACGATCTACACCGAACCGGCACGGCTCGCCGGCGTGCGCGACGAGTTGCGCGCCCGCGGCGTGAAGATCTCCGACGTCTATCTCGGCATGAGGACGAAGACGAAGGTCGAGCTGCAGGACGCGCAGCTGCAGGCGGCGCTCGCATTTCTCGATGCGCTCGAAGAGCACGAAGACGTACAACGCCTCTTCAGCAATCTCGATTTCAGCCACGTTTCGGCGGAGGCGCTCGCCTGAGGCCATCCCTCAAGGCGTACCTGCCGCGCGATTGGGTCTTTCCAATCGTGCTCGCGATCTTCGTCGCGATCGTGGTTTGGTTCGGCCGGCAGATCTACGACTTTCTCTTGCCGTCGTCGGCGACCGTCACGGTGCCGTCGTTCGTCGGTCAGACGCTCACCGATGCCAACGCCGAAATCGCGCGGCTCAAGCTGAACTCGGCGGTCGTCGACCACACGACGAGCGACCGCTATCCGAAGGACGTGGTCATCATGCAGCGACCGCAGGCCGGCGATTCCGTCCGCCAAGGACGCCAGATCTCGTTCGTGATCAGCGACGGCATCGTTACGCGGTTGATGCCCGATCTGCGCTACCAATCGATGCGCGAAGTGCAGCTCGACCTCTCGCGCGCGCATCTGCAGCTCGGAAAGGTCTCGTACGCTCGCAGCGACATCATTCCGGAGGGTCACGTCGTCTCGCAGAGCCCGTCTCCACTGACCAGCGTTCACGAGGGCGATACGGTGGCACTCTCGATCAGCCGCGGCGGCAGAGTCAACCTCATCGTTCCAAGCTTCGTCGGTCTCACGGTCGATCAGGCGCGAACGCTTGCCGCCGATGCCGGAATCAAGATCGGTCAGGTCGTCTGGACGCCGCTGGGCAAGTCGGCGCCGCCGCACGGTATGGTCGCGCGCCAGCTTCCGGCGCCGAAGGCAAGAATCGCATCGTACGATCCCGTCGCGTTACAGGTGAGCGCTGGCCCGAACGAATCGGGGTACGTCGTGCGCCAGGTCCACGTGCTCGTCTCGGTTCCCGTCTCCGATAACACGCAGAACGATCAACCGCTCGACGTTCGCCTATCGGTTACCGACGCGACCGGGCAATACGATCTCTATCGCGCTTTCGCCGAGCCGGGTCAGAAACTCGACTTCAACATTACGACCGTCGGAACGTCGTTGCTCGACATGTACGTGAACGATACGCTCGTCGGCGAAGAACGGCTCGGCACCGAGCCGCCGAACGCCTACGGCACGCCGGGTCCGTCGCCGACGCCGTCGCCGTTCTAACGGGCGCGTAACCGTAGCCGCGCGCAGGCGCGCTTCGCGGCGCGCGCGAACGGCGGGCGCATGACCGTTCTCGCGCCCTCGCTCCTGTCGGCCGACTTCGCGCGAATTGCCGAACAGATTCGCTGCGTGCAGGATGCCGGAGCCGAGTACCTCCACCTCGACGTCATGGACGGCCGGTTCGTGCCGAACATCACCTGGGGGCCGAAGATTATCGGCGACCTGCGCAAGCTCTCGCCGCTGGTCTTCGACGCGCATTTGATGATCGTCGAGCCCGAACGCTACGTCGACGATTTTCGAGCCGCAGGATGCGATCGGATTAGCTTTCATCTCGAAGCGACGCCGCACGCGCAACGATTGCTGACGCACCTGCGTGAGATCGGCGCGAAGGCCGGCCTGGCGATCGATCCGCAGACCCCGATCGGCATGCTGGTCGACGTGATCGAGAATTGCGACACCGTGCTCGTGATGAGCGTGAATCCCGGCTTTTCGGGTCAGAAGTTCATTACGCGCGCGATCGAAAAGGTTCGCGAGGCACGGGCGCTGATCGAACGGCGCAATCCGAAGTGTCTGATCGAGGTCGACGGCGGCGTCAGTGCCGAGAACGCTCGCGATCTCGTCGAGGCAGGGGCCGACGTCCTGGTGATGGGGTCGGCCATCTTCGACGCGCCGGATCCGGCGGCGGAGGTACGCCGCATCCGCGCCTTGCTCGCGTGACCGAAGACGAGATCGTCGAAGCCATTAAGCCATTCACGCGCGGCATCGGGGATGATGCGGCGCTCTGGCAGCCGTCGCGTTCGCACCGCAGCGTCATTTCAACCGATATGCTCGTCGAGGGCGTGGACTTCACGCGCGACTCGATGTCGCTCGAAGATGCGGGCTGGCGTGCGATGGCGGCAAACGTCAGCGATCTCTGCGCGATGGGCGCGCGTCCCATTCTGGCGACCGTCGCCTTGGGTTTCTCCGAAGCGATCGTTCCCGACGATATCCTCACCCTCTATCGCGGTTTGGCGCAATGCGCCGCCGCATCGAAACTCGAGATCGTGGGCGGCGACCTTTCGCGAGCCGGCAACCTGACGATATCGATCGCCGTCGTCGGCGAGGTGCGCGCCTCCGATGCGAAGCTGCGCAGCGGCGGACGCCCGGGGGACGTGCTTGCGGTGACGGGGCCGCTCGGCGCGGCGCGGGCGGGCCTCGAGATCGCTCGGGATGCAAGCACGATCGGCGCGGCGGCGATTCAAGAAGCGCTCGATGCATTCCGGCGACCGCAGCCGCGAATCGCGGAAGGGCGCTTTCTCGCGGCGAGCCGCAACGTCACCGCGATGATGGATCTCTCGGACGGTCTCTCGACCGATCTCCATCGCTTGGCCGCAGCGAGCGGTTGCGGCGCCGAGCTCGAGAGCGTTCCCGTCGCAGAGTCGGCGCGCGCGCTTGCCGCAAGCCGTGGAGAGGATCCGAGACGATTTGCCCTTGCCGGCGGCGAGGACTTCGAGCTGCTCGTCGCGGTGCGGCCGCGCGCCTTTCGTCATTTGGCAACGCGGTACGCCGCGCACTTCAAGCGCGAGCTTTATCGCGTCGGTCTCTTACGAAGGGGTTCGGGCGTTATCTTCGACGGAGCGCCTTTGGCGCGCTCCGGCTGGGATCACTTCGGGCGCTAGCGGCTAAGCGCGGCGCGTGACGCGATTCGAGCGCAGGCAGCCGGTACAGACCCGGGCGGTTCGGTGAACGCCGCGGTCGTCGATCCGGACCGACTGTAAATTCGGTAGCCAGCGCCGCTTCGTCTTGTTCATCGCGTGGCTGACGTTATTGCCCGCCTTAGGGCCCTTTCCACAGATCTCGCACCGCTTTGCCATAGCCGGCCGATAGTATCACGGCGCCCGACCGGCAGGCAAGGGCCAAAAGTTGACGCTAGGCAAGGATTCCAGGGGTGGCTCCAAAAGACGCGGGCCATGAGCCGAGCGCGCATCGCGGTCGACGCAATGGGCGGCGACCACGCTCCCGGCGAGATTGTCGCCGGTGCAATGCTTGCCGCCGGCGAGTGCGATGCCGATATTCTGCTCGTCGGCGACGAGGCGCGCGTTCGCTCGCTTCTTCGCGGCGACGGAGCCGATCGCATCCGCGTGATCCACGCTCCCGAGGCGGTCGCGATGGATCTCTCCCCGTCGGTGGCGGTCCGTTCGTGCGAGCGGACCTCGCTGGGCGTCGCGGTCGGTCTGGTGAAGCAGGGCGAGGCCGACGCGGTCGTTTCGGCCGGCAATAGCGGCGCCTTTCTGGCGATCGCACTAATCAAGCTCCGAACGATCGAAGGTATCTCCCGTCCGGCGATCGCCACGGTTTGGCCGGCGCTCAACGGGCCGACCGTTCTGCTCGACTCGGGAGCGAACGTCGATTGCCGGCCGGAGTGGCTCGAGCAGTTTGCGATCATGGGCTCCGCCTATTCTAGGGCCGTGCTCAACGTCGCCGAGCCGCGCGTCGGGATCCTCTCGGTCGGCGAGGAGCGCAGCAAGGGTAATCAGCTCGTGCTCGAAGCGGCCCGGCTGCTCGAAGTCGCGCCCGTGCGCTTCATCGGCAACGTCGAAGGGAGCGACCTCTTCCATAACGTCGCCGACGTCATCGTAGCCGATGGATTCGTCGGAAACGTCGTGCTCAAGACGGGAGAAGGCATGATCGCCGACCTCGCGCGGGTCATGCGCGACGCGCTGCTCGGCGGAAATCTACTGACCAAAATCGGTACGGCGATGCTCGCTCCGGCGCTCAAACGGCTGCGAAGGCGATTCGATTACGAAGAGTACGGGGGCGCGCCGTTGCTCGGTCTTCGTGGAAACTGCATCGTGACGCACGGACGCGCGAGCCGCAACGCCATCAGACACGCGATCAAAGCGGCCGCTCAAGAAGTTGAGAAAGACGTCGTCGGGAAGATCAGCGAGCTCATCGTACCGCATCTGGCGCCGACGTAAGCCGGCCGCGGGTCGCCATGCTCGGCGTCTACGTTCACCTTCCGTTCTGTCCGTATCTCTGTCCGTACTGCGATTTCGCGAAGTGGCCGATGCGCGCGACCGCCGCCGGCCGGTATCTCGACGCGCTCTCTGCCGAGCTCCAACGCGAACCGGTATCGCCCGCCGCGACGATCTATCTGGGGGGTGGAACGCCGAACGCCTACGACGCGCCGGCCATCGCGGATCTGCTCGGAGGGCTCAATCGCCGGTTTCCGGGCGCGAGCGAAGTCTCGATCGAGCTCAATCCGGAGCTCGTACGCGACGGCGACTTGCCGCGCTATCGCGAGGCCGGCATCACGCGAATCTCGATCGGCGTACAATCCTTTGAGCCCAGCGAAATTCAAACGCTCGGGCGCAAGCATCGTCCCGAAGAGGTGGCCGGCGTCGTCGCCGCGGCGCGCGAAGCGGGAGTTGCATCCGTGTCGCTGGATTTGATGTTCGCCGTACCGGGGCAGAGCATTGCAAGCTGGCGGCAGACGCTCGAGGCGGCAATCGCACTGGACGTCGATCATATCTCGGCATACGGCCTCACGGTGGAGGAAGGGACGCCGTATGCCGCGTGGCAGGCGCGCGAACCAACGGCCTTCGCCGACGACGTTTGCGAAGCCGACCTATATGCGCTCGCAATCGAGATGCTGCAGGGTGCCGGCTTCGAGCAATACGAGATCAGCAACTTCGCGCGGTCCGGGCATCGCTGCGCGCATAATTTCGAACTATTGGGCGAACGGCGAGTACGCCGGACTCGGCGTCGGCGCGGCATCGTACCGCGACGGGGTGAGAAGCGTGCATACGCGCTCGCTCGACGAGTACGTCGACGCAGCGCTCGAAGGGCGGCCGATTCCCTCGGACGCCGAGCGGCTGGAAGGTCGAAAGCGCGTCGGTGAGGCGGTAATGCTCGCGCTGCGGACCGCGCAGGGGGTTGGGCTGAGCGAGTTCAAAGAACGTTATGGTATCGACGTGATGGCCGATTACGCGCCTGTCGTCACTCGATTCGCACGGACGGGCTTGCTGGAGCGAGTCGGAGACACCGTGCGGTTGACCCAGCGCGGTCGATTTCTTGCCAACGATGTCTGCGGAGCCTTCGTAACATTCGAGTAACACCTAACGCGCTCTCGGAAACGGTCCTGCGCGTCGCCTTCGTCGTGGTCTTCGGGGTTGCCGGCTTTCTGCTCGGCCGGGAAGCCTATTTCAGCCTTCTCTCACCGCATTTTGCGAACGAAGCGTTGCAAGTTGCGTGTCTGATTCTCTCACCCGTCGTCGGAGCGATCGTCGGCGCGCTGCTCGCGCCGCTCGCGCAGGCGCTCTTCGAGAATCAGTTGCGCCAGGCGGAGGGCGCGATGGAACGGCTCACGCCCGCGGAGATTGCCGGCGGCGCGGTCGGCCTCGTCGTCGGTCTGCTGATCGCATTTCTCATCAAGGGCATCGTCTTCGAGCTCATCTCCGATCTCGGGCGTGCCGGGACTTACGTCGCAATCGTCCTCTATCTCATCGTCGCAATCTTTGCCGCGTACTTAGGCGCGCGGATCGGCGCGAAGATTCGTATCGTTCCGGTTCCGCGAACTGCGGCCGGAGGCGCGAGCGGCGGGATCGCCAAACTCGTCGACACGTCCACGATCGTCGACGGACGCATCGTCGAGATCGTCGAGAGCGGATTTCTCGAAGGTGCGCTGATCGTGCCGCGCTTCGTTCTGCGCGAGCTCCAGGCAATCTCCGACTCCGTCGATCCGCTCAAACGCATGCGCGGCCGGCGGGGATTCGACGTACTCAGCCGCTTGCAAGAGCTCGCCACCGTCGAGATCAGCGAGCGCGATTTCTCCGATATGGCGCCGGGAAACGTCGACGCGCGGCTCGTTCGTCTCGCGCAGGAACTCGGCGCGAAGCTGGTGACCAACGATTATAACTTGAATCGGATCGCTCACGTCGAAGGCGTCGCGGTGCTCAACGTCAACGAGCTCGCCAATGCGGTAAAGCCCGTCGTCCTCCCCGGCGAAGAGCTGCATGTGGCGGTGATTCGCGAGGGCAAAGAGTTCCATCAAGGCGTCGGTTATCTCGAGGACGGCACGATGATCGTCGTCGAGCACGGGCGGCGACTGATCGGCGAAGAGACCGACGTGATCGTCACCAGCGTGCTGCAGACCGTTGCCGGACGAATGATCTTCGCGCGGCCGAAGCGCGAAGGCGTCGCCTCTTGAAATGGGCGGCCGTGATCGTGGCGGCCGGCCACGGCACACGATTCGGCCGGCCGAAGCAGTTCATCGAACTCGCCGGAATGCCGATGGTCGGCTGGTCGATGCGAACTCTTGCGGCGATGGCGGAGGTTGAGGAGATCGTGGTCGCGACCGAGCCCGAGTCGCTCGAGCCGATGCGCGCGCTCCTCGCCGAGCTCGCCGCGAAGCACACGAACCGCGTCGTGCGGGGCGGCGCGACCCGGCAGCAGAGCGTCTACGAAGGCGTGCGGGCCGTCTCGGACGCCTGCGACGCCGTGCTCGTGCACGACGGCGCGCGGCCGCTGGTGACGGCCGAGGACGTGCGTGCCGGAATGAGTGAGGTGCGCCCGGGGCGCGCGTCGCTGCTCGCAGCGCCGGTCGTCGACACGATCAAGCGGGTCGAAACGGCATCGCGGCGCGTCGAGGCGACGCTCGATCGCGCAAGGTTGTGGGCCGCGCAGACGCCGCAGTTCGCGATGCTCCCAGAATCTGCGCGAAGCGCACGAACGCGCTTCGCGCGAGGGAGTCGAAGCGACCGACGACGCGGCGTTGCTCGAGCGCGCCGGCATCGAGGTCGTCGTCGTTGCCGCGACGAGCGAGAACTTCAAAGTAACGCTGCCGGGCGACGTCGAACGCGCCGCCGCGATCCTGCAAGCATGATGCGCGTGGGGCACGGATTCGACGCGCACCGTCTCGCCGAGGGGCGGCCGCTGGTCTTGGGTGGCGTGCGCATTCCCTTCGAGCGCGGACCGCTCGGGCACTCCGACGGCGACGTTCTCGCGCACGCGCTCGCCGATGCATTGCTCGGCGCGGCCGCGCTCGGCGATCTCGGCGCGCGATTTCCCGACACCGACGCGCGCTGGAAAGATGCCGATTCGATGGAGCTGCTCGCGCAGTGCGCAGCGGCCGTTCGCGACGCCGGCTACTCGATCGGCAACGTCGACGCAACGATCGTCGTCGAACGGCCGAAACTCGCGCCGTTCATCGAACGCATCCGCGCAAACGTCGCGCAACGTCTTGGGCTGCCCGCCGGCGCGGTAAGCGTAAAGGCCAAGAGCAGCGAGGGCATGGGCTATACCGGCGACGGAACCGGTCTTGCGGTCTACGCCGTCGCGCTGCTCGCGTCGCAGTAAGGGTGGGATGCAGCCCTTGATTGACCGCCCGGGTTAAACTGTTGGCGATGACCCCTCAACCGGCTCAAGGCGGGAGTTGGCTCGACGACGTTCTGGCCGACCTGCGCGCGCCCCTCGAACGCGATCCGGCGGCGCGCGGCTGGCTGGACGTCGTGCTCTCGTACCCCGGTTTCCACGCGCTCGTCGCGCATCGGATCAACCATGCGCTGCACCGCGCGCAGATACCGATTCTGCCGCGTCTCTTCGCCAACGTCGCGCGCTTTTTCACCCAGATCGAGATCCATCCCGGCGCGACGATCGGGAAGGGCATCTTCATAGACCACGGTTCCGGCGTGGTGATCGGCGAGACGGCCGAGGTCGGCGACGGATGCACGATCTATCAAGGCGTTACGCTGGGAGGCACGAGCCTCTCGCACGGCAAGCGTCATCCCACGCTCGGGCGTAACGTAGTGGTCGGCGTGAACTCGAGCGTGCTCGGTGCGATCGTTCTCGGCGACAACGCGAGAGTCGGCGGCGGATCGGTCGTGGTGAAAGACGTTCCGGCGAATGCAACCGTGGTCGGAGTTCCGGCGCGCATCGTGATGCAGGACGGCAAGCCGATTCGCGTCGTCCCGGAACGCCCGCAGGTCGACATGCCCGACCCAACGACCGACGCGATCGTGCGCCTGCAGCAGCAGTTGGCGCAGCTCGAACGGCGCTTGAGCGAGCTCGAACACGGCGAGGCGACCGAAGACGAAGCCTGGAGCTGGGTTATCTGAGCGGTGCCGATCAAGCTTTATAACACTCGCACGCGCAGCGTCGAGGCGTTCGAGCCGTTGCGCGACCGCGACGTCCGCATCTACGTCTGCGGGCTGACGCCCTCGGCGCAGGCGCACCTCGGCCACGCCCGCTCGTTTCTCTTCTTCGACGTACTCCGCCGCTACTTGATGCATCGCGGCTACAAGGTGACGTACGTGCAGAACGTCACTGACATCGACGACCGCAGCATCAACGAGGCAAAAGAGACGGGCGAAGACTATCACGATATCGTCGAGCGGTACTATGCGGAGTTCACCGATTCGATGCGCAAGCTCGGCGTGCTCGCCTACGATCACGAACCCTACGCGACCCGGTATATCGAGCCGATTCAAACGATGATTGCGGAGCTGATCGCCGGCGGTCACGCCTATCCCGCACAGGACGGCATCTACTATCGCGTCTCAACCTTTGCGCGCTACGGCCGCCTCGCCAACCGCAACGTCGATGAGCTCGAGGCGGGTGCGCGCATCGAAGTCGACGAGCATAAGGAAGATCCCCTCGATTTTGCACTCTGGAAGTTTGCCAAACCTGGCGAACCGCGCTGGGGGTTCGAGCCGTACGGCGACGGGCGGCCGGGCTGGCACATCGAGTGCTCGGCGATGGCGCGCGCGTTGCTCGATCCGGGCGGGATCGGCTTCGACATTCACGGCGGCGGTGCGGATTTGATCTTTCCGCATCACGAGAACGAGATCGCTCAGAGCGAGCCGCTGATGGCGCGCCCGCCGATGGCGAACGTCTGGGTTCACGGCGGGCTCTTGCTCTTCGACAGCCGCAAGATGTCGAAGTCGCTCGGCAATTTCGAACCGCTCTCGGATCTATTGCAGCGGCACGATCCGCAGGCCCTTCGCTGGCTCTTTCTGCAAACGGGCTATCGAAAGGTGATGAACTTCACCGAAGATTCGATCGCCGCGGCGGCGCTCGGCCTCGGGCGCATCAGGGCTGCATATCGAAGCCTCGCGCCGGCAACCGACGGCGAATCGGTTGCGTCGCCCGAGCTCGACGAACGGATGGAAGCGGCGCTTGACGACGACATGAATACGGCGGCCGCGCTCGCGGTGCTCTACGACGCCGTCGATCGCTCGACGCCGAGCCGAGAGGATCTCGCCTATTGGCTCGGCATTCTCGGCGTCGCGCCAAACGATTCGTGGCTCGAGGAGCCGCGCGCTGAACTCGCTCTCGATTTCGTCGTGCGGCTGCAAGCGGCGCTGCGCGATGCCGGCATCGAAGCGGCTGGGCACTCCATCGGCGCTGCATCGGCGGAAGAGGCGATCGCACGCGTGATCGCGCTGCGCGACGAAGCGCGTCGCGCAAAAGATTGGGCGGCCTCCGATCGGTTTCGCGACGCGCTCGCGCGCTGCGGCGTCGAAGTCAAGGATTCCAAGGAAGGCACGACGTGGAACGTCGCCGCCCTGTAAAGAAGCGCGGCCCCGGCGGTTTCGTAAAGAAGCGCGGCCGCCACGCGGTCACCCCGAGCGCGCCGCGAAGCGGTGCTGCGCAAGGGCGACGGATGGATTTCGACGATCTCATCTACGGAGTCCATACGGTCGGTGAGGCGCTTGCGGCGAGCGAACCGCTGCGCGTCGTGCACGTTGCCATGGATCGCAGCAAGGACAACGTGTTGCGAGCGCTGCTCGCGCAAGCGAAGGAGCGCGCGGTTCCGGTGCGTTTCGAACGGCGCACGTTCTTCGAACGACTGCCCTTCAAAGCGCATCAAGGCGTGGTCGCCGTCGGTCCGCCCTTCGAATACGTTTCGTTGCCCGAGATCCTCGCCCGCCGCAATGACGGCGGCGGCGTGCCGCGTCTGGTCGTGGTGCTCGACCATTTAACCGATCCGCATAATGTCGGCGCGATCATTCGCACCGCCGAGGCGGCCGGCGCGGCCGGACTCGTGTTGCCCGACCGCCGGTCGGCCGGGGTCAACGCGACGGTGCGCAAAGCCGCCGCGGGGGCGGCCGCGCATCTGCCGATCGCGCGCGTCGCCAATATCGCCGATGCCATCCGGACGTTGAAGAAGGCCGGGCTCTGGGTGGTCGGCGCCGACCCGGGTCCCGAGGCGGTAGAGCTCGCTAAGGCCGACCTGGGGCGCCCACTCGCCCTGGTGATCGGGGCGGAGGATACGGGGCTCTCCCAGCTCGTCCGGCGCGAGTGCGACTACCTGGTCAGACTGCCGATGCGGGGGCGGGTTGCCTCGCTCAACGCCTCGGTGGCCGCCGCTATTCTCATTTACGAGGCCTTAAGACAAGGAGAGTGCTCGCTTCGTCCTTGACGGGGGAGGGGGACCCTCCTATATACTTAGCCTCGACGTGCCGCGCCCGACGGGCTGCGGCCTGCGCATGCGGCTCGTCTTACCCACGAGGCAGACAGAAAATTATGGCAATGACCCATCCAGTCTCGGATGGCGTGGAATATCAGCAGAGAGTCGACGAGGACTTGGTCGCTATCGCCAAGACCGGTGATAACCTTGCGATGGAGTACCTGCTCAACAAGTACAAGAATTTTGTCCGGATCAAGGCCAAGAGCTACTTCCTGATCGGGGCCGACCGCGAGGATATCATCCAAGAGGGGATGATCGGTCTCTACAAGGCGGTGCGCGACTTCAAGGCCGACAAGCTTTCCAGCTTCCGCGCGTTCGCCGAGCTCTGCATTACGCGGCAGATCATCACCGCGATCAAAACCGCGACCCGGCAGAAGCATATTCCGCTCAATCAGTACATCTCGCTGAACAAGCCGATCTACGACGAGGACAGCGAACGCACGCTCCTCGACGTGATGGCTTCGCAGAAGACCTCCGACCCCGAAGAGCTCGTCGTAACGCAGGAGGTCTCCGACGACATCCGCCAGCGAATTCGACGAGAATCTCTCGGAGCTCGAGTCGCAGGTGCTCGAATCGTATCTCGAGGGCAAGAGCTATCAGGAGATGGCGCGCGATCTCGGGCGTCACGTGAAGTCCATCGACAACGCGCTCCAGCGCGTCAAGCGGAAGATCGAAAAGAATCTCGCCGAGTTCGAGTTCCAGTAGCTCGCCGCCATGTGTCATCCTGAGGAGCGCGCGCGGCGCGCGTCTCGAAGGACGAGCATGACGCAATCCTTTGCCTCGCGGCAGCCGCGCTAACCTTAGTTAGCGCGGCAGTTCCGCTTCCCGGAACGTCCGATTAAACCGCTCCATATCGGCATCGTGGCGTGTTCGGCCCCGGGCGCCGCGCTCTGCTACCAAACGATTTGTTCGGAAGGTGTCCAGTTGTTGGGCGCGCACGCGCACCCGGAGATTTCAATGCACTCGCCGTCGTTCGCGGAGTACGAAGCGTGCATGGATCGCGATGACTGGCCGGGCGTCGGCCAGATCATGCTGGATTCCGCCCGCAAGCTGGCGGCGATCGGCGCCGACTTTCTCATCTGTCCCGACAATACGATCCACCAAGCGCTGCCGCCAATCGAATCGCGGTCCCCGCTGCCGTGGCTGCATATCGCCGATGTCGTCGCCGACGAAGCGGTGCGCCGCGGCTTTCGGCGCGTTGGGCTGACCGGGACTCGCTGGCTCGTCGAAAGCGACGTCTATCCGGAGAAGTTGTCGGCGCGTGGAAGGGAGTACGTGCTTCCGACTTCGGACGAGCGCGCTGAAATCAACCGAATCATCATGGACGACTTGGTTTACGGCGCCTTCAAGCCGGAAGCGGCCGCGTATTTCCAACGCGTGATCGAGCGGATGAAGGACGCCGGCTGCGACGCGGTCGTTCTCGGCTGCACCGAGATCCCGCTCATCGTCAACGACGAGAACTCATCGTTACCGACGCTCGACTCGACTCGGCTCCTCGCCCGCGCCGCCCTGGTACGCGCCGTTGTCGCCACCGTTTAGCCGCGCGACGATCTCGCGATAGATCGCTTCGCGATCGGCGACGGGGTCGACGACCATAACCGTCGTTTCGCCGTCTTGCGGCTCGATGCAGAGCGTTACCCGCCCGCGTGCACAGACGTCCATGCAGCTCGTACTGATCGCACGAATCGGTCCCCATCGCCCGTCTTCTTTGAGCCGATCTTTTAACCAGTTGCGAAGATGGAAGTCGCCGATCCGTTCGGCGGCGTCGGGATCTTCTTCGGGGATACGCTCTTTGAAGCAGCGCTCGCATACGAGCACGAGCCCCGACTTCAACCACTTTGGATTTACGTTTTGCATGTACTTTCAAAAAAACGAACGGAGCCGACGGTGGGATTCGAACCCACGTGCCCATTTCTGGGAATTGATTACAAATCAATTGCCTTCAACCACTTGGCTACGTCGGCGGTAGTAGATTCAGTTGCATCAGGGGTCCCTCGAACACCTTTTGCCTAGACGCCCGCTCGCGCCGCCTTTCAGGTTGGCCGCTAGCGTTAATCGGGTTCGCTCTGCCACCGAGTCGATGAGCCCTGCCTCGACCCCGGTTGAGGCTGCGGAACGTCGGGGTTAGAGCATGACAATTCGGGCAGAGCAAGGTCAGATTTTCGAGCCTATAGTTTTGCCAGTTTCCGTCGATGTGTTCGACTTCGATAGGAACGTTTCTGGTTGTGGGATGTCGCTCGGCCCAGCCGCACCGTGTGCGCTTCTCGCCGAGACGTTCGATCAAGTATCTGCGAAGAAACCGCGTTGCCTGAAGGGCAACGTAAAACCCGGACTCCAGGGTCTGCACGCGTTCCTGACTGCGTGCCACTTGTAGGCATCTAAATGAGCAATATTTTGTTGCCCCGTGTTTAATCGCGTTACCGCAATCAGTCAGGCACCAGCCGCGAAACTTCCTTGCATTCATGCGCCAATACTATGATACCGCTATGCCATATGTATGGCAGTGTGGTTTACGCGTGTATGCGATCCCATCGTGCACGCGTGTACAGCGTGACGAAACCGGCGCGATGAAAGTTGCGCTCGGAAACGCTGGCGGGGGCTGTGGCGGCAAATATAACGCGTGCGCCCGCGTCGCGTGCGCGAGCGATGCGATCGCGTATCATGGCGAGCTGCCAACCGCGGTTGCGAAACTCGCGCAGCGTCGATCCGGCGAAGAGCCCGGAACACTCGCCGCGCATGCTGTACGCCGCCGTAGCGACGATTTCACCGTTCTGGCGTGCTTCGAGTGGAACGACGTCCTGCGACGATCCGATGATCCGGGCGAGCGCGTCGTCATGTATGCGGTCTCGCGCGATGAAGCCCTCAACGGAAGCGCGAGCCCAAGCCTTTAAATCAGCAGCAACGGCGATTCGAGCGTCGCGATGACCGTGACGTTCCGGCGCGACGGCGACCATTACGCTGTCGTACTCGACGGGCGCATAGCCGGCGGCGGCCAATGCCCGGGCCAGCGTCGGGGCGCTCAGCGGCGTCACGAAAACGCGCGGCACGACGTTACGCGATTCGAAGAACTCCGAAACGCTCGCGATCTGCTCGCCGGTTACGGGCTCGAACGCGCCGATGCCGAAGGCTTTCGAAAGAGGCGAATCGATGCCGGCAAAGGCGGCGACTCCGTCGGCGACGTCGATGCTCTCGGCATGCGTCTGCGGGTAGAGTCGTTGGATCGATGCAACGTTGCTTCGGATCCCGGCGATCTCGGCGCGCGTAATGAGTGCATGCAGTTCTTGCGTAAGAAACACCCGCATGACTTCGAAGCCCGGCGAGAGGGCCCTCGGAGTGACGCGCAAAAGCACTGCATCGTTATGAAGATGGATATAAGACCGTTTGCCGTTCTATCGCTCGTCGTCGGGCTGGGTGCCACCGCCGCCTCGTCGAGCGTGACGGTGCAGCCGTCGAGCATCGGCTTTAAGCAGGCGCTTTCGTCGTGTCCGGCCGGGACGCTCGCGGCGATCTCACTGACGCTGGGACACCTGCGCGTGGCCGAGGGCCCGGGCGTCGATTCCGACATCGACGATGCAAACCCCAACGCCCAAACGATTATGCTTGCCAGCGGCAGCAAGAGTGCGAGCGTGACGGTAAACGCCTCGAAGAGTACCGTCATGGCCAAACACGTAACGCTTGCCTCCGGCAAGCGCGTCGCGTGCGTCGCGCCTGACTAAGGCGGTGCCGTTAGGAGTTTAAGTTCCGACGACGATCCAGTCGGCGATGACGTATTGCGCGCCGGTACTGGTGATCGTCAGCGTTCCGTAACCCGACGCGTTGGCGCGGAAGGTCGCAACTTGCGTGCGCCCCTTCGCGACGACGCCGTCGACCTCGGCTGGCTGATGGTTCGGCCGCGTCGTGACCTCGAGGTTCTCGCCGTTTGCGAAACGGCCGTTGACGACGCTGAGATTGCTCAGGTCGCCGCGACGGAATGCCATCGAGAGCGGAAGGGAAAATGCGTTCTCTGCCGTCCCGCCCTTCAGAACGAAGGCCGGTGCGCTCATCGGGCACGACGCGCTCGCGCCCCCGCGAGCGATCGATAGGGTACCGATCGCACCCTGGACCACGGCGCCGCTGGCATTTGCCGACCAGGTCGATCCCCCGCGCGAATCGGTCTTCCGGGAGCCGCCGATCAGCGCGCCGCTCTGCCACCCGAAGGTCGCGTCGAGCGAAGGAATGCCGCTGACGCTGTAGCCCGCGGAGTTCTGGCAGTACTCGCCCAACCCCGACCGCATGATGAGCTCCGATCCGGCGGCGATCCGCCGGCCGTTGACCTCGACGGTGTACTGCCGAATCGAGTGGAGATTCGAGCGAAGCCTCGCCTGTTGCGTGCCCGCCTGGCCGAACGAACGCTGGGCCGCAGCAATGTCGCGGACGAACGAGCCGAGCGCATCGGTCACGGCGATCGCGGCCTTGGCGTCGGCCGTCGCGGAGCTGCGGTGCCCGTCGAGGGCATCGGCTGCGTCGCTCACGGTCTGAAGTCCATCGCCTGAGGCGGCGGGCAGTGAGAGCCCGGCCTGAGCAAAACTACCCCCGCTGCATCCGGCGAGGAGGAGACCGGTCAGGGCGGCAACCGCAAGGGCTGCTAAGCGAGCCATCCTAGGTACTCCCGAGGGTCGTAGACGAGTTTGCTACAGTTCCCATGGTAGGCTACTCGAACGGCGGGTCACATGAGAAGTCGATGAGGAGAGGTTTTGCGGGTGACCGTCATCACCAACCCGAGGAGCCCGTAGCCTCCCTATCGTACCCTGCTGAGCCCCCAAGAACAACGGGAAAAGGCGAAAGGCCTATGGGTAGGTGGCCGAGTGGTTAATGGCACCAGACTGTAAATCTGGCGCGCGAAGGCGCTACGCTGGTTCGAATCCAGCCCTGCCCAGATCCGCCTCCGGCGAAGACGATCGCAGGAGCCGCTCCATCGCGACGACGTCCACGTATGCTCCGTCGATCATCCCATGTTCTCTGAAGACGCCGACCTCGATGAATCCGCTGCCGCGGTAGAGCCGCTTTCCGGATTCGTTGCAGTCCAATGCGTGAAGAACGATTTTATGAAAACCCTCGCGCGTCGCGCGTTCCACGAGCCGCTTCAGCAACTCGCGACCGACGCCCCGGCCGCGTTCGCTGCGCTTGACGTAGACGGAGAGGTCGGCAATGTTCGCGTGCGCGCAGCGCGCAGAGAACCGATTGAGCGAGGCCCAACCGACGACCTCGCCTGCATCGAGCGCAACGAGCACCGCATGGCGCTCGTCATGATCCGCCCACCATTGCGCCATCTCATCGGGCGATTTCGGCTCGCGATCGAGCGTCGCGACGCGATCCTCGACGCCTTCGTTATAGATTTGGCGGATGGTCTCCACGTCGTCGCGCGACGCGGGGCGCACCTCAAACGCGGGCATCGACCGAGGAGCTCTTCGCGCAAAGACGAACGCATCGCAGCCCGCCGGGTAGTTTCCGGGCGGTCTGAAGCTTGCAGGAGTTATCTCGTGCAGAAGTATTCATTTTCCGTCGTAGCCGCGGCTTCAATAACCGCCTTCGCCGTCCTTGCGGGCTGCTCGGGCGCCGCTACGCAATGGACCGGCTCCGCGGCGCAGAGTGCGCGTGTTGGTGCGCCGGGTGCGCTCGCCGATGCCGCTCGTTCCGGCGTCGCTCCGAAGTTTCTCGCGCTCGTACGGCTGGGAACGGCTTCGCGAGCCGGTGTGATGCCGAACGCCGGCGCGTCGCTCTTCGTCGACGATTTTACCAGCAACGCCGTTGAGATCCTCAAGAATAACTCCTGGGCGAACAAGGGAGAGATCACCGACGGGATCAGTGCTCCCGACGGCAATTGGCTCGACACCTTCGGCCTGTACGTGGCAAACTACGCGAGTAACGACATCACGCAGTACCAACCGCCCTCGCAGCTGACCTTTACGTATAACGCTCGCATGATGGATCCGGTCGCTGTGACGACCGATTTCAACGGCAACGTCTATGAAGCCGACTATGCCTATCCGCACGGTCACGGTTTCGTCAACGAGTACGCGCAAAAGAGTAACACGGTGATCGCACACTGCTCGCCGGGCGGTGCGGCCGAGGGCGTTGCCGTCGATCAGCGCGGCGACGTCTTCCTCGGCTATAACTCCGGTTCGCTTGGATACATTACCGAGTATCAGCACGGTTTGAGGGGCTGCAACGGAATCTTACTTCCGCTGCCGCTCGGGTTCATCGGCGGGATGGCGCTCGATAAGCAGAAGGATCTCATCGTCTGCGATCAGCTCTCGGCGACCGTAGACGTCATTGCGCCGCCCTATCAGACGATTACGCACACGCTGGGGTCGGGCTATTACGATCCCTTCCACGTGACGATCAACCGGAGAAATAATCGAGCCTACGTGACCGATCTCGGCGCCGGCGACGTCCAAGTGCTCGAGTATCCGAGCGGCACGCTCATCGCGACGCTCGGCGCCGCCAACGGCCTGACGCTGCCGTCCAGTGCCGTAGACACGAACAACTACGTCCCCTAGGACATTCCCGCGTCGGCTTTACCCCGCGCCGTAGGTGTTGCGCGACCGGCTGCGGTAAAGAGGTCGCCGAGCGTTGCGGGCGTTGCATAGTGGTAATGCCCTTGCCTTCCAAGCAAGAGTCGCGGGTTCGATTCCCGCCGCCCGCTCCATCGCTAGTTAAACCCGTAAGCCGTGTCGAAATGCGCAGCGTGAGGCGATATGCGCTCTACGTCAGCACTGCCGCATTCGTGCTCGCGGGATGCGCCGGAGCGCAGGTGCAGATCGCAGCGAGTCAGAGCCGCTCCGCTCCCGCAACGAGCTCGAGCAGCGATCTGCTCTACGCCAGCGATTGGAAGGCCGGCAAGATCTTCGTCTTCACCTATCCCGCGGGCGATCTCGTTCAGACGCTCGCCGACGATAAATATCCGCTCGGGCTCTGCAGCGACGCGAGCGGGAACGTCTGGGTGATGAACTTCAATGCCGGGCACGATCAGGTGGTCGAGTACGCGCACGGTGGTACGACGCCGATCGACGTGCTCGACGATCCCAACGCCGAGCCGCGCGGCTGTTCGGTCGATCCTCTAACCGGAAGTCTTGCCGTCGTGAATACCGAGCCGCCCACGGTGGTGATCTATCCGGCCGCCGGCGGCGAACCGCAGACCTATGCCGCTGCGGTTGACTATCCGTTCGCATGTGCCTACGATGCGAAGGGCGATCTCTTCGTCGACGGTTATCATCTGCACGACGGCGATCACTTCCGGCTCTCCGAGCTCATCTACGCCGGCGTTCACTTTGTGCGGCTCGCCGTCAAAGCGGCAATCGGGTTGCCCGGAAACATACAATGGGACGGCACCGATCTCGCCGTGGGCGACTACACCTCTCCGGGCGTCGTCTATCGGCTCAAGATCGAGCCGCGGAAGAGGATTGCGACGCTGGCGGAGACCGTGACGCTCGAAGGCCCGGTCCGGCAGCCGCCTGAGGGCGCCGAGTTTTGGCTCAACGGCGGGAGGCTGATCATGCCGTTCGGCACCGGGAAGAACGTTAACAAGATCGGGTTCTGGAACTATCCATCCGGCGGCTATCCCGTCGGCCAGCTCTCGCGTTTCGACGGGGAGGAGCTCTACGGGGTTACCGTGAGCGCGCTCCCCAGCCGCTAAGCGCTATCGCCCGACGACGATGGCGTTGCTGAAGGTCTTTCGCGGACCCTTGAAGCTGACGTGGAAGGTGCCGCTGACCGTTGCGGTCGCGCCGTCGCTGCGCGACTGATTCGTTTTGTCGATCACCACGACGCACTTGGAATCGCAGAGCTGAAATCCGGCAACCGGACCCATCGGCGTGCTCGAGGATTGGAAGTGCGCGACCTTACCGGTGACGGTGACGCTCTTTCCATCGTAGCTCGACGGATTCGCGAGAATCGTCGAAGGCGCGAGCGCCGCCGCGACGGCGATCGCCGGAACGCACGCAAGCAACGCGGCGAGAAGAACGCGTCGCATCTACATTCCTCCCGGCATCATGTTGCAGTCGATCATCTTGTTGAGCAACGGCCCGGCGACGATATTGACGAAGTCCGTCCGCGCCTGCGAGTTGCCCTTGAGTTTCGCGGACATCGGGCTCGGCGTCGCGCCCGACTTATGCTTCATCTGCGCCATCGTATTTGCAAAATCGGAACAGCTTTCGCCGTTAATCTTGCTCACGAACGAGTTGGCAGCCTGAGTCGCGACTTTGTCGGCCATTTGCTGACGCATCTGCGCCGCTCCCGGAAGCGCGGTCGCGCCGAGTACCGCGAATGCGGCAACGGCGATCCCCATCCGGCGTAACATCGTGGAAGAAAGAAGCATTAAAGAAAACCTCCTATCGCAAGCGTTTTCGCCCCGTAAGCCGGGGCACCCTAGCTTGCAGTAGGGACCGAAGCCGCCGGCGGAGTAACGCTCTCGGACCAAAAGCGCCGTCGTAGCTCAGTGGTAGAGCACGTCCTTGGTAAGGACGAGGCCATGGGTTCAATCCCCATCGACGGCTCCACTCCCTTTTCACATATTCGCTGCGTTACGACGCGCAGCTCATTGTTGCTTTGATAAATGCATCGGCGGCGTCGCTCCAAGGCCTTTTGAAATCGGCCGGCCAGTTGGAGGGATCCGACCAAAGGCGATTCAGGCCGTTCTGAATTTCGGCGTTGCTTTGCGTGAACTGGCGCAGCAGCGCGCGCCATCGCGTTGCCAGAGCTTGCGCCTCGTCGCTCGATGGAGCGATGCCGCGTGCCACGGCCTCCTCGACCTCGGCGAGCAGAACGCTCCAATCGCGCTGCGCTTGCGCAATTGCATCGGGCGAGACCTGTTGGCGGACCTCTTCGAGTTGCTGCAGCGCCTCCTTCGAGTAATACTTCTGCGTCCACTCCCAATCGTTTTGCATTTTGAAAGACTCCATCACGAAACGGAGCGTCGTCCAAAGATCGACCGGCTCTTCGCGCGACAGGGCGCGCTCGGCCTCATCGATTGCAGCCAAAGCCGACTCGAGCCGGCGCTTCTGCCGGGCGACGACCGCTCGCTGCATGCGCAGGGCGACGAGCAGCGGCCGGTGCGATCCTCCGAGCAGCTCCTTGATTTGGTCGAGGTTGAATCCGACGAAACGCAGCGCCAAAATATGCTCGAGGCGCTCGAGCTCGGCCTCTCCGTACATCCGGTAGCCCGATTCGCTCAGGGCCGCGGGTTTGAGCAAACCAAGCCGATCGTAGAGGTGCAGCGTACGAACGGTAACGCCCGCTTCGCTTGCGAACTCCTTGACGCGGCGTAGATTGGCAATGGCGGTCTTCATCGCTCCTCTCCAACGGCAAGCCTAGCCCCTGACGTAACGTCGGAGTCAAGTATTCTCGAGGATCTTCACGTTTGCTTGGCCGGTAGAGCGGGAGAGCATCTTTTTGCACGGATTCTAACCACGCTGAAGCGAGCGTGGCGCTATAATAGGATCATATGCGTTTGCGAAGCTTCGAGACCGCCTCGAAAATCGTTGCCGCGCTCGGCGCAGCGGCCTGCCTTACGTGGCCAATGGTGGCCTCGGCACAACAGGCGCCATACCCGCAGCAGCAGCCCTATCCGCAGCAGCAGCAGCCCTATCCGCAGCAGCAGCCGCAAGAGCCGCAGCAGAATTACCCGCAGCAGACGCCGACCTACGCGCAGCCGCCGCCGGCGCCCGCGTACGGGCGGCAGAATGCGATCAAAGGCACGGTCAGCGGGTTTGACGGCCAGTGGATCGTCTACATGCACGACGACAAAGGCTACACCGACCACATCACGCTGCATCAAGGGACGGTCATCAACCCGACGGGCATCAAACTGCTCGAAGGGATGCGGGTTACGATCTACGGCAACCCCGACGGCCCGACGTTTCAAGCAAACCGCGTCGACGTAGCTTACTCGCCCTATTCGCCGTACTATGGGTCGAACGGTAACCCGGCCTACGATTACGGCGGCGGCTATGGCGGCGGCTACTATCCCGACAGCGGTTATGGCTACGGCGGATACGGCGGTTATGGCTACGGCGGATACGGCGGTTACGGCTATCCGTACGGGCTGAGCCTCGGCATCAACTGGGGCTGGGGCTGGGGTTGGGGATGGCCCGGCTACTGGGGATATCCCGGTTATTGGGGTTACCCCGGCTACTACGGCGGCTACCCGGGATACTACGGCGGGTATCGCGGCGGATACCGGCCGCCGCCGCCCGGCTGGCGCGGCGGACGGATCAACGCCCCGCCTGGAGGCGGAAACATGCGCGCCCCGGTCTCCGGCGGAATGCGCGCCCCGGTCTCCGGCGGAATGCGCGCCCCGGTATCGGGCGGCGCACACGCCCCGGTCAGCGGCGGGGGCGGACGTCCTCCGCGGCGTTAGCCCGTCGGCAAAAAGTCGGAAGGCTCGCTTACCACAGCGAGCCTTCTGCTACCAAGAGGTAGAGAATCGGTCCGAGCCCCCAAATGATACTCACCACGAACCACACGACTTTTTGAAACGTCGTGAGGTCGCCGCGCGCCAAGAGATTGATCCACATGAGGATCATTGCGATCGGGTGCAGGACGATTGAGAGCAGAATCTCGAGGAACAGCTTCATAGGGCTCTATTGTTCCCCGCATCGCTTTGGTGCCTTCGCTCGTTATGCACGGTGAGGAGGAATGATGAAGCACGACGCAGCCCCCGAAGTCCAAAAGAGCGAGGAGGAGTGGAAAGCAATCCTCGGTCCGCAACGCTATAACGTTCTGCGCGAGGCCGGAACGGAAGCGCCCTTCTCCGGCTCGCTCTTGCAGGTCAACGACGACGGCACGTACCTCTGCGGTGCCTGCGGTCAGCCGCTCTTTACCGCCGGTTCGAAGTTCGAATCGCACTGCGGCTGGCCGAGCTTCACCCATCCCGAGGAACAGGAGAACGTCCGGCTTCTCGACGATTACAGCCACGGCATGCACCGCGTTGAAGTGCGCTGCAAGCGATGCGATTCACACCTTGGCCACGTCTTCGAAGACGGTCCCGGACCGCGAGGGACACGCTACTGCATCAACTCGGCTTCGCTCGACTTTCAGCCGTCGCCGCCGGAGTAACGCTCTCCGCCGTGCTCGGCACGTCCGCAGCGCGAGGCGCGCTCCAAACGGTAAGCGTGCTCTACGCCGGATCGCTCGTTACCCCGATGGAGGGTCCGATCAAAACGGCGTTGCGCGAGCGTGGAATCGACTTCCAGGGGGAGCCCGGCGGCAGCAAAGAGCTGGCGAACCTCATCATTGCGGGCGTCCGTTCGCCCGACGTCTTCATCAGCGTCAATCCGAAGCTGATCGCGCAGCTCGGCGATCGCGTCGCCTCATCGGTGACCTTTGCCGGAACGAGCTTGGGCATCTCGTGGTCGCCAAGCTCTCGCTACGCGCAACTCTTCGACGGCGTTGCCGCGGGGAAGACCTCGCTTGAAAGCGCGCTGGAAACGCCCGGCATCAAGATCGGCCGGACCGATCCAAAACTCGATCCAAAGGGTGAGTATACGCTTGCGGGAGTGAGGCTCTGGCTTGGAACGGCCGGCGAGCAAAAGCTCCTTGGCGACGACGAAAATCCGGCACAGATCTTTCCCGAACAAGATCTCTTAGCGCGAATCGATACCGGTCAGGCCGACGTCGGTTTCTTCTATCGAACCGAAGCGATCGCGCGCGGTTATCGTTTCATCCCGCTCCCCGGCGCGGCCGCGCTGACCGATCGCATCACTTACAGTCTAGCGACGATGAAGAACGCTCCGCACCCCGACGCGGCCAAAGCCTTCGCGGAGTTTATCCTCGGCGGCGATGGGCGGGCGATCCTCGAGCGCGCCGGCCTCACCTATCTCAAAACGCCGCAATAGCCGCAATAGCGGGTACGACTCGTTCATGACAATCAAAGCGCAGTTCCCCGAAGAACAGACGACCGACGGCAGCTTCGAGCGCCAGGAGGACGCGTTTCGCGATTGGGTTCGGGCCGACGGCAGCTCGGAGTATCCGGCCGTCGCGGGGCGGTACCATCTCTACGTTTCGCTGGCCTGTCCGTGGGCGTCGCGCACCGTAATCGTGCGCAAGCTCAAAGGCTTGGAAGCGGCCGTCGGTATGACGGTCGTCGATCCGATTCGCGACGAGCGTGGATGGCATTTTACGCCGAATGAACCCGATCCGCTCAACGGTTGGGCCTTTTTGAGCGAGGGGTATTTCGCCAGCGATCCCGGCTACCGCGGCCGCATCACCGTGCCGATCCTCTGGGACAAAGAGCGGCGGCGCATCGTCAGCAACTCCGACGACGACATCATGCGCATGTTCGAGACCGAGTTCGACGCGGTCGCCGGCAATCCGGAGCTCGATCTCTATCCACGCGACCTGCGTCCCGAAATCGACGAGCTCAACGATTTTCTCTACGCAACGTTCAACAACGGCGTCTACAAGGCCGGCTTCGCCACCTCGCAAGCGGCCTACGAAAAGGCCGCCTTCGGCGTCTTTACCGCCGTCGACGCGATGGAGGAGCGCCTTGCATACCGGCGCTACCTCTTAGGCGCGCAACCGCTCGAAACCGACTGGCGATTCTTCGTGACGCTCGTGCGCTTCGATCCCGTCTACTACGGGCACTTCAAGTGCAACCTTCATCGCATCGTCGATTATCCGAATCTCTACGGCTATCTGCGCGATCTCTATCAGATCGACGGCATCGCCGAAACCGTCGATTTCGATCAGATCAAACGCCATTATTACGTGACGCACGACGACATCAATCCCACGCGAATCGTACCGATCGGGCCGATCATGGACCTCGACGCGCCCCACGACCGCGCGCACCTGTAGGGAAGGCAAGGCCGGCGCGCTCCGCTGCGAAATCGTATCGCCGGAGGACGATACGATGTTCGACGTCGAGCAATTCGTAGCCGACTGTCGCGCCGCGCTGGCGCAAGACCACTCCTTCGCCGCCGTTCGCGAAGTCGTCGCACGTGCCGTGAGCACGCCCTCCGCCGTCGTCAAATCGCTCGGCGAACCGGCGCACGCCCAGATTCAGCGGCTCTATCGATCGCCGGAGCTGACCGTCTTAAACGTGATCTGGGCGCCGAAGATGACCATCTTTCCGCACAACCACAATATGGCGGCGGTCATCGGCATCTACTCGGGGCGTGAAGACAACATCTTCTGGCGGCGCTCGCCCAGCGACGCGCACCACGTCGAGGCGGTCGGCGCGAAGGCGCTCTCCGATCGGGACGCCGCGCTGCTTGGGCCCGAGATCATCCACTCGGTCACCAATCCGATCGAATGCTTTACCGGCGCCATCCACGTCTATCGCGGCGACTTTTTCAGCGCCGACCGCAGCGAGTGGGATCCGGGAAGCCTGCTCGAACGCCCCTGCGACCCGGAGCGGCTCGCCCAAATTTTCGAAGGCGAAAACCGCCGCCTAGCATAACCTTCGCCCACCTCGCCAGGGCATCTTGACATCGAACATATGTTCGATTAGCATGAATCTTCCATGGCGGCGCCGGCGGCACTCGAATCTTGTCATCCTGACGCTGAGCGTGTCGAAGCGGCCGAAGGCACGGAGTCGAAGGGTGAGCGGTTCGAGCTCCTCAAAGCCCGCCTGAGTGCGATGCCCTCGGCCCTCCCGGTCGAAGGGCTCGTCTCCACCGCCATACCGGAGCTCGACCGCTTACTCGGAGGCGGCTTCCCGGCTGGGGCCGTGGTCACGCTCGAGGGCCTGACCGGCCGCTGGAGTCTCGCCGCCGGGCTCATCGCTCGAATGACGCGCCGCGGCTTGGTCGCGATCCTCGACGACGGCAGCCTCTATCCGCCGGCACTCGCCGAGGCGGGCGCCCTGCTCGAGCGCATCTTAGTGGTTCCGGTCCGCAAGGCGCTCGCAACGGCGCGTGCCGCCGATATTCTGCTGCGCTCGCGCATCTGCCGGCTGATCCTCATGCCGGCGATTACCTTGCGCGATGCGGTCTGGGAGCGGCTGGCGAGACTCGCTCATCGGAGCGGCGCGCTCTTGATCGTCGTAGCGGCGGGTGCCGGTGCGGCGTTGAGCGCGGCGGCGGGCGTGCGTCTGCACTGCGCGCTCGAGCGGATTCTCATGCACGGCGGGTGCGGGCTTTGGGGAAGCATCGCCGGCTTCGAGCTCTCCGTCGACGTGCGCAAGCATCGGTGCAGAATCGCAGGTCGTACCGCTCGCGTGCGGGTCGAGCGAGAGGAGCGCGGCGATGCTATTCTGCCTTAGCGTTGCCGGAGAGTTGACGGCGGAGCTCTGGGAGGAGATGCTCGATGTTCTCGATGCCGTCTCGCCGCTCGTCGAGAGCCTGCGCCCGGGCCTCGCGTTTATCGAGATGCACGGCATCGCCGGTACGACGCGCGCGCAGATTGCGCGAACGCATGCGGAACTGGCTCGCTTCGAGCGCTCGCTGCGGATCGGTGCCGGGCCGAATAAAATCGCCGCGCAGGCGGCGGCGCATCTTGCCGACGGAACGATCTGCGAACCGGGGATGGAACGCGCGCTGCTCGCGCCGCTCCCCTTGACGCTGCTCGAAATCGATCCGGCGATCGTCGAGCGCCTCCGGCTGCTTGGAATCGAACGTCTTCGCGATCTCGCCCGTCTGCCGCACGGGCCGTTCGTGCGCCGTTTCGGTGCCGCTGCGGCGAGCTGGCACGAACTCGCGCGGGGCATCGATCGCCGTCCATTCGTGCCGCGCCCTCATGCGGTTGCGATCGAGGCTTCGATCTTTGGGGAAGGCCGCGCTTCCGACGAAGCGCAGGTATATTTCGCCTTGCGGATGCTGTTGTCGCGCATCTGCGCCGATCTCGAGCAGTGCGGTAAACGCGCCGGCGCACTACATTTGGCAATCGAGCTGGAAGATGTCGACGCGTGCAGCTTCGAGGTGCCGCTCGCGCTTCCGACGGCGCACGAACGGACGATGTTCGAGATGCTGCGAGCAAAGCTCGACGGCGCGACGTTTGCAGCGGCGATCGTTGGGCTGCGCCTGCAAGCGCTCCAGCTCGAAGAAGGAGGAGAGGAGCAAACGTTTTTCTCCGCCGAGGATCTCGATCCGCAGCGCGTCGCGGTGACGATCGCGCGCCTCGAAGCGGCGCTCGGCGCCGGCGTGGCACGTGCGCGGACGCGTGACGCGCACGTCCTCGAGGAGCGCTTTAGCTACGAACCCTTCGAGTTTCGCCGGCTCGATCGTCGCGAAGCTCCCGGCGATGCGCAATGCAGCGTCGTCCCCCAACTCCGGCTGCTCGAGGTGCGCGAAGTGTCGGTGCAGCTTCGCGGCGGCGAGCCCGCAGTCGTCGACCGGCAGAGGGTTCGCCAATGCACGGGGCCCTGGCGAATTGCCGAACGCCCGCACGCCGAAGGACCGGTCGTGCGCGACGAGTACGACGTCGTGCTCGAGGACGGAACCTTTGCGCGCATCTACCATCAAGGCTCGCACTGGTATCTCCGCGGCGTGTATGAATGAGTATGCCGAGCTCCATTGCTGGTCGAACTTCAGTTTCTTACAAGGCGGTTCGCATCCCGAAGAGCTGGTAGAGCGTGCCGCCGAGTTGGGATTGCACGCAATCGCGCTCACGGATCGCGACGGTCTCTACGGCGCGGTGCGTTTTTCGAGCTGCGCTCGCCGGCGTGGAATCGCCGCGATTCTCGGCAGCGAGCTCACCTTTGAGGACGGGGCGCGCATCGTACTCCTGGTCGAAGACGAGCCGGGCTACGCGCATCTCTGCGAACTGATCTCGCGCGCGCAGATGCGCGGCCGAAAGGGCGACGCGCGACTGCGCTTAGACGATCTTCAAGGCCGCAGCGGCGGTTTGATCGCGCTCTGCGGCGGTGAGTTCGGTCGCGCCGATCGCGCGCGGATCGCAACGTACAAGTCGCTCTTCGGCGAGCGCTTCTATCTCGAGCTCCAGCAGCATCTAACTCCGCGAGAGACGCGGTATAACGTGCGGCTCGTTGCGCTCGCCCGCGAATGCGGCGTGCCTTACGTTGCGACCAACGGGGCCGTCTATGCAGCAAAGGACGACGCGCTCGTCGCCGACGTGCTCTCCTGCGTGCGCGACGGCACGACGCTCGAAGCGGCGCGCGCTGCCAACGCCCTGCGCCCCAATGCCGAATACCATCTCAAATCGCCGGGCGCCATGCGCCGGCTCTTCGCGCAATACCCCGAGGCCGTTGCCGCCAGCGTCGCGATCGCGCAGCGATGCCGTTTTCGGCTCGAGCGGCTGGCCGGACAGTTTCCGCTCTTTCCAGTGCCCGAAGGAAGCTCGCCGCAGCGTTACCTTCGCCGGCTCGTCTACGAAGGCGCGGCGAAGCGTTACCCGATGCCGCTCGAAACCAAAGTCGAGCGGCAGCTCGAATACGAGCTCGGCCTCATCGCCAAGATGGATCTGGCCGGATACTTTTTGATCGTCTGGGACATCGTGCGCGAAGCCGCCCGGCTCGGCGTGCTCTGCCAGGGGCGGGGTTCGGCGGCGAACTCCGCGGTCTGCTACGCGCTCGGCATCACGGCGGTCGATCCGATTGCGATGAACTTGCTCTTCGAGCGTTTCATGTCGGAAGAGCGGCGCGAGATTCCCGACATCGACATCGACTTCGCCCATCAAGATCGCGAGCGCGTTATTCAATACGTCTACGAACGGTACGGCCGGGCGAACGCGGCGATGGTCGCCGAGGTAATCAGCTACCGGACGCGTTCGGCAATTCGCGACGTCGGCAAGGCGCTGGGACTCTCGCTTGAGGCCGTCGGCGAAATCGCGCGAGAGTTCGACGCGCGCGAAACGCTGCCTGACTCCACGGAGATGCTCTTTGTGCTCTGCCGCCGGATCGCGAACTTTCCGCGCCATCTCGGGATTCATTCCGGCGGCATGCTGATCACGCGCGATCCGCTCGTGCAGGTCGCACCGGTCGAGTGGGCGACGATGCGGGATCGCACCGTCGTGCAATGGGATAAAGACGACCTTCAAGATCTCGGTTTGATCAAGATCGACTTGCTCGGCTTGGGGATGCTCTCGCTCTTACGGGAAGCCTTCACGATCTATCGGCGCTGCGTCGCGCGCGGCGATCCGTGGCTGCCGCCGGCCGTTGCCGGAGATCTCGAGCTGCATACGATTCCCGCCGGCGATCCAGCGACGTACGCGATGATGCAGCGCGCCGATACGATCGGCGTCTTTCAGATCGAATCCCGCGCGCAGCAATCGATGCTTCCGCGATTGAAACCGGCCTGCTTTTACGACATCGTGATGCAGGTCGCGATCATTCGGCCCGGGCCGATTCAAGGGCAGATGATCCATCCATTTCTGCGCCGGCGATCGGGCGCCGAACCCGTCACCTATCCGCATCCCAAACTCAAGCCCGTATTGGAGCGCACGCTCGGGGTCCCGCTCTTTCAAGAGCAAGGAATGCGAATGGCGATCGAGGCGGCCGGCTTTTCGCCCGGCGAGGCCGATCAGCTTCGCCGCGCGATGGGACATAAGCGTTCGCGCGAGCGGATGGAGGCGATGCACGCCAAGCTCGTCGACGGCATGGTCGCAAACGGTATCGACCGCCCCGCCGCCGAGCAGCTCTTTCACATGCTCGAGGGATTTGCCGATTACGGCTTCCCGGAGTCGCATGCCGCGAGCTTCGCGCTCTTGGCCTACGCATCGGCCTATCTGAAGTGCCACCTTCCCGCCGTCTTTGCCGCGGCGATTCTCAACGTGCAGCCGATGGGCTTTTACTCGACCGAAGTGCTCGTCAACGACGCGCGCCGCCACGGCGTCGCGATCAAGCCGATCGAAGTCAACGCGAGCGAGTATTGGTCGGGCGTCGAGCGCGACGGTGCTTTGCGGTTGGGGTTTCATCTCGTACGCGGCTTGGGCGAGGTTGGACGCAAACGTTTGGAGACGGCGATCGCGCAGGGACCCTTCGACGACGTGCTCGCCTTCGCGCGACGCACGCAACTCGAGCGCGAGACGCTCGAGAACCTCGCGATCGCGGGCGCCTTCGCACCCTGGTACGTCTCGCGTCGCGCGGCGATGTGGGCGCTGCGCGGCCTCGACGAACGCCAAGCGCGCGGTGAGCTCGGCGCGCTCATGGATTTAGACGAGCCCGCGGTAGAGTTCGAATCGCCCTCGCGCAAGCGACTCGTCGCCTTCGATCTCTGGTCGACGGGCGTCACGCCGTCGGGTCAAGTGATCGAGTACTTTCGCGAGCATCTCGCCGCGCAGCGGGTCGTTCCGGCCGCGCAGCTGGCCGGCCTCGCGCGTAATGCGCTCTGCCGTGCCGGCGGACTGGTGATCACGCGCCAGCGCCCGGGCACCGCCAAGGGTTTCGTTTTTTTGACGCTCGAAGATGAGACCGGAATCGTCAACGTCATCGTGCGCCCCGACGTCTACGAAACCTATCGGCGCCCGATTCGATCGTCGTCGACGCTCATCGTCGAAGGAACGCTGCAAAAAGAGGCCGGTTGCATCGATCTTCTCGCCAAGAAAATCTGGAGCTTCGACGACGAAGGCATCACCCGGACCCTCGCCGTTCATAGCTTCCATTGAAGGCGGCCGCTCGGCGCCCAGAAGGAACTTCCTAGCGGCCACCTTATAAATTTCGGCAACGATGCAGAAGGTCAACACGAACGAGCTGAAGCCGCTTGCGTGGTCTTCACCCAAAGGGACCTTCGCGGGGGAAGGCATCGAAGTATCCGAGGCGCTCGGCCGCAATCCGGAGTCGGCCAAGCTGCGCGACCGTCATCCCTTTGACGTCGAAATTCTTCGCATACCGCCGGGCAAGGCGCCCTACCCCTATCACTCGCATAGCGCGCAATGGGAGTTTTACCACGTCATCTCCGGCAGCGGAACCGTGCGCCACGACGCCGGTACGACGCCCGTCGCCGCCGGCGACGCCTGCATCTTCGGTCCCGGCGAAGCCCACCAATTCTTCAACGACGGCTCCGGCGATCTGGTGTTGTACGTCGTAGCCGACAATCCGATCGGCGAGTCGTGGTACTACCCCGACAGCAACAAATGGGGCGTTCAATCACCGCAGCGGCGCTCGCTGCGTTCGGAGCCGCTCGATTATTTCGACGGTGAAGAGTGAGCGCGCGCAAGCTTGGCGGTCCGCGTTCGTGCTTCACGCGAATCGGGGCGCCAAAGACTGCTTTCGAAACGAAGAAGGCGGCGGAGCGGGCGATACCGCCGAGGGCGCTGCGCCTGCGACCCTATCGCTGTCCCCAACACGGATGGCACCTTGGGCACTGAAGCGCTTCCTTCGGCAAATCCGCACCGCCACGCACCGCTCGCGTTCACGCTCGCGTTCATGGTGCTCGTCGTCGCGCTGCTCGTTGCCGCCGGTCTCTTCGTTCGCGAGATCGTCCGGTCGTCGTTCCGCGACGCCGAGGGCATTCGCGCGTCACGTATGCACGTCGCGGATCTGCTCAACGCCCAGCTCGACGAGGAGACCGGCATGCGCGGTTACGTCGCCGCTCGCGAGCCGATCTTGCTCGCGCCGTACTATCTGGGGCGCAATGCCTTCCCCGCTGCCGCGCAGCGGATCCGCTCGGATCTGGAACGTTTGGACGTAACCGAGGCGGAGCCCGCGCTGCGCGACGCGATTGAGACCAATCGCCGTTGGTTGCACGAGGTCGCGGTGCCGCTCATCCTCACGCGGGGGCCGCACGAACGCATCGAGTTGCGGGGAAAGGCGCTCGTCGATCGCATTCGTGCCGACGGCGCTGCCGTCGACGACGCGCTGGCGCGTCGCGGCTCGCTCGTCGACATGCGCGCCCAGCGCGCCATTCTTTCGGTCGGGGCGCTCGCCCTCGCCTCGGTCGTCGCGATCGTTCTCGCCGCGCTGATCTTCACGGTGCAACAGTACCGTCTCGGAGAACGGCTCGAACGCGAACGCGTCACGTCTGAAGCGGAACGCCGGCGGTCGGTTGAGGCGAGCGCGGCCTACGCGGCGGAGAAACGCATCGCCGACACGCTCCAGCAGGCCTTCTCGGAGCGCATTTTTCCGAATTTGCCGACGATGAGCTTCAGTGCCACCTATCTGCCGGCAACCGAAGAGTCGAAGGTTGGCGGCGATTGGTACGACGCGCTGCAGTTGCCGCAGGAGCGCGTCTTGCTCGTCATCGGCGACGTCACCGGACACGGCATCGATGCCGTGATCGCCATGAATAAGGCGCGTCAGCTCCTCAACGGCTCGGCGCTGATCGATGCCAATCCATCGGCGATCCTCGCTCGGGCGAACCTGGAGCTCGTTCGCGGGAGGTCGCCGCTGATCACCGCGGTCTGCGCGGTCGTCGATACGCGAACGTACGAGGTGAGCTATGCCGTCGCGGGCCATCCGCCGCCGATACTCCTGGAGCCCGGGCGCACCGCGACGCTCCTGGAGTTCGGTGGGTTGCCGCTCGGGGTTTCGGCGAATACCGAGTACGCGACCCGCACGACGGCGACGGTTCCGGGTGCGATGATCGTTCTCTATACCGACGGCGTGATCGAGCACTCGCGCGATTTGATGGGAGGAGAGGCAGTCTTGATGGAGGCCATCGAGTCGGCGGCCGCAGCACCGCGCGGCCTGGCCGCCAAGGCCATTCGCGACCGGATCTTCAGCCGGCGGCGGGTTGCCGACGACATCGCGATCCTCACGGCGCGATTGTGGGAGCCATCGGCGACGGCAGAGTCACCTCGGAGGATTGCGTGAAAGAGAGCGATACGATCAAGGTCATTCGGTTGAGCGGCGAACTCGAGATCGGGCGAAAGAGCGAGATCCGCGACGCGCTCGCGCTCGCCGACGGCAGCGGCGCCGTTCTGCTCGATCTGGGCGAAGTAACCTACGCCGATTCGATCGCGCTGACCGAGCTGTTGCGTTTCTGCGCCGATGCCAGCCGCAACGACCGCCCGGTCGCGTTGGTCATTCGCACGCCGCAGTTCGCTCGGCTCGTCCAATACGCGGGGCTCGCGAGCGCGTTTAAGGTCTTCGGCGAGACCGGCGAAGCGATGGAGTATCTCGGCGAGTGCGGGAAAGAGTCGTAAGCGGCGCGTCGCAGCTCCGCCTTCGCTGTCCGGCGCAATCGCGCTACGTGGCGCCGGTCCGTCACGCGCTTGCGGCCTTCTTGCAGGCGCTCGAGTTCGAGCGGCAATCGCTTGAAGATATTACCACCGCCGCCGGCGAGGCGCTGGCGAATATCGTCGAACACGCCTATGCGCGGAGCCGTAAGACAACCGAGCGCTATCTCGAACTTCGCGCGAAACTCGATCGCAACGGCCGGCTCTGCGTCGTCGTTTCCGATAACGGATCGTTCGTCGAGCGCCGTCCGGTGCCGGGTCGAGGATTCGGTCTGCGAATCATCCGAGCGATCGCGGCTCAACTCACCATCGACACGTCGGACGGCACGAGCGTTCGGATGGTCTTCGATCGCGGAAGTTGATTCACGTCATTTTCTTGGCCTGGGACTTCTGCTTGAAACGTCGTAACGTGGCTTAGGCCACCCTGCTATTTGAGGAGACGCGCATGCGTTGTAATCCACCCTTGAGCCGGCCGCTCGCCGTTGCGGCCGCGGTGCTCTTACTTTCGGCCTGCAACGGTTCCAGTATCCCCGCCGGCAACGGCGTTGCCGGCAGCGCGCCGGGTCTTCCGGCTTTTCTGCAATCGGCGCCCCGCGCTACCGAAGCGGTGGAGCCCTTCCATCGCCATCACACCGCGAGCGGCAAGATCAAGCACGTCGTCATCATCGTTCAAGAGAATCGTTCTTTTAATAACTTGCTCTACGGCTTTCCCGGTGCAACCACCGCCAAGTACGGCTACGACTCCAACGGTAACCAGATCGAGCTCAAGCCGGTCAGCCTGAAGACGATCTGGGATCTCGACCATAGCTCGACTTCGTTCTTCCAGGCGTGCAACGGCACGGGCAGCATCCCCGGCACGGACTGCAAAATGAACGGCTTCAATCGCGAGTGGGTCGGCTGCGGACATAGCGGCGGGCCGCCGTGTCCGAACTCGCACCCGCAGTACAGCTACGTCCCGCACTCCGAGACGAAGCCCTATTTTGCGATGGGCAAGCAGTACGTCGTCGCCGATCAAATGTACGCGTCGAACTTCGACGCAAGCAGCTTCATCTCGCACCAGTACATCATCGCCGGACAGGCCGAGTCGTCGGTAAACTACCCGTGGGGTGCGTGGGGCTGCGACGGCGGTTCGGGCGACATGATCTCGACCGTCGGCCCCGATCGCCAGGTGCCGTACGGCTATCAACAAGCCTGTTATAACGACACGTCCCTCGGTCAAGAAGCCGATGAAGCGGGCGTGACCTGGGCGTTCTACACGGCCTCGCTCAACGGCGACGGCAACATCTGGAGCGCCTATCAAGCGAATCGCTACGTATACTACGGCTCCGATTGGAAGAGCGACGTCATCACCCCGCAGACGCAGTTCTTCAACGACGTGTCGAACGGAAAGCTCCGTCAAATCAGCTGGATCACCCCAACCTGCGAGAACTCCGACCACGCCGGCTGCAACGCGAACACCGGTCCGGCTTGGGTTGCGTCGCTGGTCAACGCGATCGGCGAGTCGCAGTACTGGGATTCGACCGCAATCTTCATCTTCTGGGACGATTACGGCGGCTGGTACGATCCTGAGGCGCCGGCCTACGCCGACTACGACGGGCTCGGCCTGCGGATTCCGATGATCATCGTCTCACCCTATGCGAAGAAGCGCTTCGTTTCGCACGTGCACTACGAGCATGGAAGCATTCTAAGGTTCGTCGAGGACCAGTTCGGTCTCGGGCGCCTGGCCGCAAGCGACACGCGTGCCACGTCGCCGGAGAAAGACTGCTTCAACTTCAAGAAGCCGCCACGCGCGTTCCAAGTGATTCCGTCGGTGTTGGACAAGGAGTACTTCCTGCACCAGCCGCCCGACAATCGCTGGCCCGACGAAGAGTAAACTCACCAAATCGCAAGGAGTAAGCGCATGCGCAAGATGCGTGTAAATACGGCGTATCTCGCCGCGGCCTGTGCCGCGCTCTTGTCGGCCTGTAACGGCGGCTCGAGCGCGACCCCACCGGCTCTGCCGCTCGGCTCGCTTCAACCACCGGCTGCATCGCGGTTGCTGGTCGCGCCGATGCGTCAGCGGCGTGCGGCCAAGGGCAAGATTCAACACGTCGTGATCATCGTTCAAGAGAACCGCTCGTTCAACAACCTCTTCTACGGTTTTAGGGGAGCGACCACGGCGAAGTACGGTTACAATACCTCCGGAACGAAGATCACGCTGCAGCCGATCACCCTCGCCACCACCTGGGACATCGAACACGACTCCTCCGGCTTCTTCGCGGCCTGCAATGGTACGGGAAGCATTCCCGGAACGAATTGCCAGATGAACGGCTTCGACCACGAAGGCTTCGGCTGCGGCGCGCACTACGCGCCGTGTCCGAATCAGAATCCGCCGTACAGCTACGTGCCGCACAGCGAGACGAAGCCGTACTTCGATATGGCCAAGCAGTACGTGCTCGCCGACCAAATGTATGCGTCGAACTTCGACGCGAGCAGCTTCATCTCGCACCAATACATCATCGCCGGGCAGGCGGTGTCGGCGGTGAACTTTCCGTGGAGCGCGTGGGGGTGTCCGGGCGGCTCGGGCGACATGATCGCCACGGTTGGCCAGAAACGCCAGATTCCCAGCGGATACGAAGTCGTCTGCTGGGATCCCAACACGCTCGGCGACGAGCTCGACAATGCCGGTCTCTCGTGGGCTTTCTACGCGGTCGCGTACTCCAACTATCCCTGGATCTGGAGCTCCTATCAGGCGATCAAACACATCTATTACGGGCCTGATTGGAAGAAAGACGTCTTCAGCCCGCCGACGCAGTTTCTCGACGACATCTATAACGGAAAGCTGCGGACAGTGAGCTGGGTGACGCCAACCTGGACGAACTCCGACCACGCCGGCTCCGGCTCGACCTCCGGACCGCAGTGGGTTGCGACGCTGGTCAACGCTATCGGGCAATCGCAATACTGGGACTCCACCGCGATCGTCATCTTTTGGGACGATTATGGCGGCTGGTTCGATCCCGAGCCGCCGGATTACGTAGACTACGACGGTTTGGGGATGCGGATTCCCATGCTGATCATCTCACCATATGCGAAGAACCGCGTCGCGCACGTTCACTACGAACACGGCAGCATTCTCAAGTTCATCGAAGACCAGTTCGGTTTGGGGCGTCTCTCGGCAAGCGACACGCGCGCCAACTCCATCGTCAAGGAGTTCGACTTCAAACAGCCTCCGCGCACCTTCAAAATAATCCCAACGGTACTGAGCAAGGATTACTTTATGCATCAACCTTCCGATCACCATCTCCCGGACGACCAATGATTCGCCGCTTATCGTTCGCCATCGCCGGCGTCGCCGGCCTCACGGCCTGCGGCGGCGGTGCGCCGGCCGGCCCCGCTCCGGCCCTACCCTTAGCCTCACTCTCCGCGCCGCAGCGTACGCCGCCGGTCCTCGAGGAGCTGCGCGATCCGGCCAGAGGCAAGATTCAACACGTCATCATCATCGTGCAAGAGAATCGCGAGCTTCAACAACCTCTTCTACGGTTTCCCCGGCGCGAAGACGGCAAAGTACGGCTATCAACTCCAGCGGTCAAAAGATCACGCTGCAGCCGGTCGGCCTCGAAACGTCCTGGGACATCGACCACAGCTCGAACTCGTTTTTTGCCGCCTGCAACGGCACCGGGAAGCATTCCCGGTACCAACTGCCGGATGAACGGCTTCAACAACGAGTACGTCGGGTGCGGCGGCCGGTCCCGGCCCCCTTGCCCGAACCCGAATCCAACGTACAGTTACGTGCCGCACACCGAAACGAAGCCCTATTTCGAAATGGCCAAGCAGTACGTGCTGGCCGATCAAATGTTCGCGTCGAACTTCGACGCGAGCAGCTTCATTTCGCACCAGTACATTATCTCCGGGCAGGCGGAATCGGCGGTCAACTATCCCGACGGTGCTTGGGGCTGTCCCGGTGGATCCGGCGATAAGATTTCCAGGTCGGACAGCAGCGTCAGATTCCGTCGGGGAACGAAGTCGTGTGCTGGGATCCGACGACCCTCGGAGACGAGCTCGACAGCGCGGGCGTTTCGTGGGGATTCTACACCGCGACGGTCAACGGCGATCTGGGTATCTGGAGCGCCTATCAGGCGATCAACCACATCTACAACGGTCCGGATTGGAAGACGAGAAATCATCACGCCGCAAACGCAAGTCTTCAACGACCTTTCGAACGGCAATTTGCCGGCGGTCAGCTGGATCACGCCGACGTGGGAGAACTCCGACCACGCCGGCAGCGGCTCCAAAACCGGGCCGTCGTGGGTAGACGTCGCTGGTCAACGCCGTCGGCACAGTCGAAGTATTGGGACTCGACCGCCATCTTCATCTTCTGGGACGACTACGGCGGATGGTACGATCCCGGTCGCGCCTGCCTTCGTCGACTACGACGGACTTGGCTTGCGGCTGCCGATGCTGATCATCTCACCGTATGCAAAGAAAGGGCTACGTGTCTCACGTCCCCTACGAGCACGGCAGCATTCTGCGATTCATCGAAGACCAGTTCGGCCTCGGACGGCTGTCGGCCAGCGATGCGCGGGCCGCTCACCGGAATCGGATGCGTTCGACTTCACACAACCGCCGCGCAAGTTCAAAGTAATCCCGGCCAAATACGGCAAGGATTTCTTCCTCCACCAGCCCACGAGCCACTACCCGCCCGATACGGAGTAGTCCCGGGGCACGGGCGTAGGGCGGGTTCTCCGCCCTACTTTGCCGGCGTCGCTAAGAAGCCGTTGGTGTGCCCGACGCTATCGACGTAGTACCCGACCATATAGTCGTGGTTCTCCAGGCTCGTGAGCACGGTCGGTCCGGCGGCCTTGGGTTCGTCGATCTGCATCCACGACGGATGGCTCAGCGGATCGGTCAACAAGAAGGCGTGCGTGTTCCCGGAGGCGTCGACGAACGAGCCGACGACCTGGTCCTGCCAGTTGACGCCGAGCGCCTGCGTGTTCTGGGATTTCGGATAGGCGAAGATGGTAAAGCTGCCTCCTTTTAAGAGGAAGCTCTTCGTATCGCCGTTCCCGGTCGTCATGAAGCCGACGATATCACCCTTGCCGTTGATTCCGGTCGCCTCGACGCTGATGCCGCCGGGCGGGACGATGGGGTGATACTTCGCGACGGTTGAGTTGAGCTCGAATCCGTGGTTCACGCCGGCATCGTCAACGTAGAAGCCGACGGCCAGACCGGCGTCGCTCAATCCGAGAATCTTGGTGATATTCGTGTGCCCCTTGCGGAGCTTGAGATCTTTGTAGCTCGTCCAGACCCCGTGCTGCATAATGAAGCCGAAGGTCGGGCCGAAGTTGCTCAAATACCAGCCCGCGAACGCCTTCGTGTTGTTCAGCGACGTGACGTAGGTGTCTAGCGCGGTAGGGTAGTCGTGCTGGCGGAAGTGGGCGTTACCTTGCTCGGCGAGGCAGAAGCCGTTGGCGGGATCGCCGGTGGTGCCGGCGCCATAGTAGCCGCAGATCTTCTTTTCGTTGTTGATGCCGAGCAGCTCGCTGTACGACGGATTGTTCGGATCGTCCAGCGTTGAAAAGTTCCATGAGGTCGAGCCGAAGTGGCGTACGCCGTCCGATACTGCCGAGCCGGACGGCGTCTGCGCCGAGGGCGCAAACGATGAGGTCCCGCTGCAGGCTACGATCGCCGGAGTGACGATCGCAAGCAACGCTGCCGTTAACAATTGCCTGCGCACGCGAAGAAGAGAGTGAGTCATAGAGTTGGTTCCTTCTTCTCAAGGGAGATTAGCGGTTGGGAAGGGCCTTCCAAACCGCGGCAAACACCCTTAGACCTCTCGAAGTGAGAGGCCTGCTGAGCTGTTTGCCGACATCTTGTCGTAGCCATCCGCTAGGTTTATCTAGTTTCTGCAAAGTTTGCCAAGCGGCCCTATCCCTGGAGGCTTTTTGGTACTAGTATATTCGTACTACCTTTTATGCTTCCTGGCGCCTCCCGGCGCTGAAAGGGTAAACAGAGATGCGCAAGATGATCGCTGTGGCCGGCCTCGTCCTCGCAGGAGCTATGCTCGGCGGATGTGCGGGCGGTGGCTTTGCCGGCGGTTCCCCCCTTCCAAGCGCTAACCAAACGATGATGCACCACCTCGACTCCGTCGGCGGCGGTCCGGTTCCGCGTCCCGATATGCGGCACATGGACTCGGTCGGCGGCGGTCCCGTCCCGCACGCGGCGGCGCGCATCCACCACCTCGACTCCGTCGGCGGTGGTCCGGTCCCGCGTAAGGATGCCCGGACCCGCCATCTCGACTCGGTCGGCGGCGGCCCGGTCCCTCGTCACATGGACTCAGTCGGCGGGGGCCCGGTCCCTCATAGCGGTGGGCACGGCTAGACCGGGAAGGAACCAGGCAGACGAATGTACTAAGTAACTTCCGGCATTGTCCGGTGGTATAGACCGCGGGCCCTTTTACCATGCATATTGTTGATTAAACCGGGGACGACCATGTTGACAAGCGCTGCACTGACCCACCGCGGCTTTGACGCGGTGGAGTTCGAAAAAGCCTTCACGGCTGCGGACTTTGACCGCTGCCGTGAACTCGTTGAGATCGGCGACGGTTACGACGCCGTTCTTGCCCGCGCGCGCCTCGCGCTGCGGGAACGCCGGTACGTCGAGATCATCGGCGCGCTTTCGGAGGTTCCGAAGGCGTCGCCGGAGGTCCGGGTAGCGCGCGACGTCTTGCTCGGTGCCGCGCTGGGACTCACGCGAGATTACGTCGCCGGGACGCGCCTGATCGAGCGGGCGCTCAACGAGCTCTCGCCGCAGAGCGCCTGGTATTACGACGCCCTTCATTATAAAGCGCTTATTGCATGGATGAGGCAGGACCACCGCGAGGCCGAGCAGGCAGCCTCGACCGAGCTGCGTTCGGCCGATCCGAATAATCGCGCGCGGGCGCATATTCTACTCTCGTGGATCGCGTTGCGCCGCGGCGAGATTCTTCGCCAGGTCGACGAGCTGCAGAAGGCGCTCGACGAGCTCGATGCCGCCGAAGCGGCCGACCAGTACTTCCGGGCCAACGCGCTCTTCACGCTTGCGCTGCTCTGTCGCGAGCTCCCGTTGCGCGAGGTCGCCGACCGGGTCCGCAGCATCTTCGAAGGGCTGCCGTGGACGAAGGGTCTGCAGCTCGAGCATTTCCAGGTCACGCGCTTTCTCGCGGCGATCGACGAGCTCGACGGAAACGAGCTTGCCGCGTTCGCCGGCTTCCGCCGAGCGGCGCGGCTCGCGCCATCCAATCACTGGAGCGTCCTCTGTTTCCTCGATCGAGCGCTGCTGGCCCGTAACACCGGCGAGTATGCGTTCGCGACCGAGCAGATTCAAGAGGCGCACGAGATCGCGCAGAGCGTCTCGTGGAACGACGTCACCGGCGAGGAACGGTCGGCGTTGCTCGTCCTCGCGGAGCTCTTCGCGCACGACGATCCGGCCATCGCCGAGCAATACCTCGCGCGATTCCGGACGCTGACGACGTCGGTCATCCCGATTCTTTCGTACGGCACCGATCCGCGCGTCAAGGGATTTGAAGCATACTCCCAAGGCGTGGCGTGGCTTCGGTTGGGAGACGTCGACGAGGGCAAGGCCGCCCTCACCGAAGCCTGGTCGATCTTCGAAGATTTCAACTATGCATGGCGTGCCGCGCTCTGCGCACTGGCGCTCTACGACGTAACGAAAGATCGCAAATGGGTGCAGCGCGCCGCGCGCAAGATCGACCCCTGGCCGCACAGCTGGATCGCCCGCCGCGTCGCGGAGGCGACGAATACCTCGGTGCTGCGTCTCGATCGGATTCCGCCGGCGAAGCGGCAAGTGCTCGAGCTCGTTCGCGCCGGACGACGAAACGCGGAGATCGCAACGGTTCTCGGCCGCAGTCCGAACACCGTCCGCAACCAGCTCTCGCAGCTCTTCCAAACCTTTAACGTGAAGAGTCGGGCCGAGCTGGTTGCCGCGCTATCGAAGCCGGTCGCGCCGGTGACGATGCTGCGCGACAAGCGCCACTACAACTAAGCCACCGCTTCGCGGGGTTATTTCTAGTCCTTCGGCCGCGCCCTATCGGCGCGGCCGACGAATGCTGGAGCTCTGAGCGATTGCGCAGCCCCAACTTGCCATAGATCGAACGCGCCCGCTTGGGTGGGCGGCGAGTACGGGTATGAAATCGGAGGTGGCACGCAAGCTCGGTGCCGAGCTCCTCGGCACGTTCTTCCAAACGCTCGTCGCGACCGGCGTCGACGTGCTGTATTACACCGGTGCCGGCCACGTCGATTACGTTTCGCGCTGGCTGGCGCGCGGTTTTATCACCGCGGCGATGATCTACGCCTTCTCGCAGGTCTCCGGCGCCCACATCGATCCGGCCGTCTCGCTCGGTTTCGTCGTGCGCCGAGCGATGCCGGTGGCGCAGATGCTCTGGTATTGGCTCGCACAGTTCGCCGGTGGTTTTGGCGCCGCACTGCTGCTCTTCGCGCTCTGGGGTCACGCGCTCGTCCTGGGCGCGAGTCATCCCGGTCCCTCGTACACGCACGCGCAGGCGGCAATCGTTGAGGCCGTGCTGACGTTTCTGCTCATGCTCGTGATCCTCATGACCGCAAAAGAGGCGGTCGTCGGTAAACAAGCGGCGCTCGCCGTCGGTCTAACGGTTGCGGCCTGCGGCTTCGCCGCGGGACCGATCAGCGGCGCCTCGATGAATCCCGCGCGTTCGATCCCGCCGCAACTCCTCGGCGGAGCGGCCGATCTCATGTGGATCTATGTCGCCGGTCCGTGCACCGGCGCCATCCTCGCCGCGCTTGCGATGACGCTCTTCTTTGCGCGTCCGGGCAGAGGCGAGCAAAAGGCGGCGAAGGGCGCGTGATGCCCGCGGGCGGAAGAGGTGCACGTGCCCGATGCCCCAGCTGCTCTGCCGACCGGGATGGTTGCGTTCTTGTTTTCGGACGTCGAAGCGAGTACGCGGCGCTGGGAGCAGTATGGCGAGGGAATGCGCGATGCGCTGCGCCGTCACGACGAACTCCTCCGTGAAGCGATCGAGCTTCGGCGCGGTTACGTCTTCAAAACGATCGGCGACGCATTCTGTGCCGCCTTCTGGAGTGCGGCCGACGCGTTAGAGGCTGCGACCGACGTGCAGCGCCGGTTCGAACGCGAGGATTTTCGCGCGGTCGACGGCTTGCGCGTTCGAATGGCGATCCATGCCGGTGAAACCGACGAGCGCTCCGGCGATTACTTCGGCACCGCCCTCAATCGCACGGCGCGCCTGCTCTCCGCCGCGCACGGCGGCCAGATCGTGCTCTCCGCATTTGCCGCAGAGCTGGCATTCGGAAAGCTTCCGGCCGGCATCACGCTGCGTAATCTCGGCACCGTTCCACTGCGCGGCATCAAGGAGCCCGAGCGCATATATCAGGCGGTCGGAGAAGGATTGCGCTCCGAGTTCAAGCCGCTGCGCGCGTTGCGAACCCCGCCGAACAATCTTCCCCGGCAGAGCACGAGCTTTGTCGGACGCCACGACGATCTCGCTCGCGTCGAGGCGCTGTTAGACGAAGGTTCCGTCGTTACCGTCGCAGGCGCCGGCGGCATCGGCAAGACGCGGCTCGCGCTGGAAATTGCGGCGGCCCGCCTCAACGAGGAGCGCGACGGCGTTTGGTTTGCCGATCTCTCGGCCGTCGGCGATCCGGCGCTGATCGCCGGTACGATTCTATCAGCCGTCGGCGCGGAGCCTTCGAACGACGGCGACCCGCTCGACGATCTCATCGAGTTTCTCAGGCGGCGCCAGTTGCTGCTGGTCTTGGATAATAGCGAACATCTCGTCGCCGACGTGGCGCCGATCGTCGCTCGGCTCGTCGAGCGGTGTCCGCACCTGACCGTGCTCGCAACGAGCCGAATACCGCTCGATATCTCGGCCGAGCGCGTCTATCGCCTCGCCACGCTCGATCCGGCTTCGGCAGTCCAGCTCTTCGCCGACCGTGCCCGCGCGGCCAATCCCGCATTCCACCTCGAGGCCAAGACGGCCGCGATCGAAGCGATCTGCTTGCGATTGGACGGCATCGCATTGGCCATCGAGCTTGCCGCGGCGCGCGTGCGAACGATATCGGTGGAGAGCCTCGCTTCGCATCTGGAACTCCGCCTGCTGACCGGCGGACGCGACCGGCGTCCGCGCCAACAGACGATGCGCGCGCTCATCGATTGGAGCTACGAGCTGCTGACCGACGACGAGAGACGGGTTCTCCGCCGGGCTGCGGTCTTTCTCAAGGGATTTACGGTCGCGCACGCCGCCGAAGTCTGCAGCGGGGAGGGTGACGACGAGTGGCGGATCCTCGATATGCTCACCTCGCTGGCCGACGGCTCGCTCGTCGTCGTGGACGTCGACGAAGCCGATCAGCGTTACCGTCTGCTCGAGCCGATTCGCGAATACGGCTGGGAGAGGCTCGTCGAATCGGGCGAGCTTGACGAGGCGAGGCGACGCCACTGCGCCGCGTTCGCGGCGTTTGCCGCCGCGGCATACGACGAGTGGGAGAAGGGTCCGGCTGCGGATTGGCTCGTACGCGCCGAGCGAGAGCTTGCAAACGTGCGCGCGGCCTTGCGTTGGAGCGTCGAGGAAGGCAACGCTGCCGTGCTCGGCGGGCAACTGGTCGCGGATGCGACGATTCTTTTCTTGCGGCTGGGCTTTCTCGCCGAAGGAATCGAGTGGAGCGATTGCGTGCTGCAAGGTGCCTTTGCATTGCCTGCGTCGGTTGAGGCGCGGCTGCGATACGGGCTCTCGATGCTGTATAGCTCCACCGGCGCTGAGCAGAGGTGTCTCGACGAGGCATTGATCGCCGCTGCGCTCTATCGAGGCGTCGGCGACCGGCGGGGCTTGGCGCGAGCGCTCTCGCAAGTCGCTTCGCGATACGCGCCGCAATCGCGCTACGACGAGGCGAAACCGGCGGCAGAAGAAGCGCTGCAGTTTGCGCGCGATAGCGGCGACCGGCGGCTACTGGCCGACGTACTCCGGCGGTGCGCGGAGGCCTTCGGCGACACCGGAGCCGATTCGGTGCGCGCGCGGTATGAGGAGAGTGTGGCGCTCTTTCAATTGCTCGGTCGTGCCGACGATACGGCGCGAGCCTTGCAGTGGTGGGGCCAGTGGGAGAACAACGTCGGCAATCACGACAACGCCGCGCGGCGACTGCTCGAGGCCGCCGAACTCGCCGATCGCGATGCGGCATTGACGTCTCTCACCAACGACATCGCCAGCGCCCTCCTCGCAGCGGGCGACCGGACGCGGGCCGAGCCCTTCGCGCGCCGGGCGCTCGCGCTCGCGGTAAAGGCGCGGCACGAAATCCTCGCCGCACTCGCAATATCGTATCTCGCCGTCGTGGCCGGCGAAGAGCGGCCGCGAATTGCGCGCGCGCCTCATCGGCTACGCGGAAGAGCAGTTCCGAACGTTCGGCTGGGAGCTGCTTCCGCCGGATACGATGACGATCGCCGGCCTCCACGCCAGCCTCCGGCAGAAACTGCAAGCGTCCGACCTCGCGCAGCTACTATCCGAAGGCGCGAGCTGGACTCAAGATCAAGGCCTATCGAACGCGCTATCCTACTAGCAGGGGCGCGGTCCGTTATCGGGACGGATATCTTCGTGCGTCGTGCCCTTGAAAACGCAGAGATGCTTGAGCGAGAACGTTCCGGTTTCACCGGCGCAGCCGTACGCCGCCGTGTACGAGCCGCTTAAAATGTGGGTCGCTTTGTCGTAGGTCGCGGTCGTCGAGAACGTGCAGTAGAGGCTCCCCGCGCCGCCGGCCGTGCTCCCGTTGACGGAACTTCCGCTAACGGTCTGGGAGACCGAGGCCGAGAGGGTGCTCGTCGCATATTTGATCGTCAGCTGGCCGCCGAATGCGCTCTGGTACTGAGCGTAGATCGCGCTCCCCTTGCCCTTCCCGTACGCATTGTCGACGAACTTGCCGGCGTATTCGCCGCTGAGATTCGGATAGGTCGCGCCGCGATCGCGGCTCGCCGTGGTCGGCATCGAGGATCCGGCAGCCGGGACGCCGCCGGCGCTTGAGCTGCCCGCGCATGCGGTCAAGAGAGCCAGGCCAATCGCCGCGCCGACGGCCTTGCGTGTGAGTAAGCTATTCATGGTGTCCTCCAATAGCAAGCGCAATGAAGGAGCATACCGCTCAAACGCGCTAAGTGCCTTCCTGAGTTGCTGCTGTTGGAGGGATGAACTTGAGGAGCTGGTCTCTCTCTTCGTTAGTCTGCGCGCTGCTCGTTGCGGCGTTGCTCGTTTGCCTTGGAGAGCAAGAAGCGATAGCCGGTACGACGGGTACGATTACCGGAACAGTCTTCAACGCGTCGACCCGGGCGCCGATCGCCGGTGCCGAAGTGACGGCGACGAGTCCGTCGCAAGTCGCTCGGGTCACGACGGATGCCGCGGGCCGTTACACCTTTCTCTCGCTCGCGCCCGAGACGTATACCATCACCGTCGTGCACGAGGGATACGATACGGTCGCGATCACCGGCATCTCGGTCTTCGCCGATCAAAGCCAATCGCTGCCGATAGCGCTGCAGAAGAGTCTCAAGCAGATTGCCCGCGTCACGTCCCGCTCGTCGCTCAGTCCGGTGCGCCCCGGAACGGGCACCGACGTATACTCGGTCAATCCGGGACTGACCACCGCCGCGGCGACGCTCGGCGGCGGAGGCGGTTTGAACAACGCCTACTCTGCGATTGCGGCGATGCCCGGCTCGTACGTGCCGCCGAATCAGTCGGCGTCAATCAGACCGTCTACATTCGCGGCGGATACTACGATCAGATCGGCTACGAGTACGACGGCGTACCGATCAACCGATCGTTCGATAACTATCCGGGGAACTCCGAGACGACGCTCGGCCAGCAAGAGCTGCAGATCTATGCCGGCGGCGGCGAAGCCGACGCAAATGCGACGGGCCTCGCCGGCTTCATCAATCAAGTCATCAAGACCGGAACTTATCCGGGTTTTGCCGTCGGCGGCCTTGCAATGGGAACGCCGACCTTCTATCACGACGCGCGGCTCGAAGCCGGCGGCTCGACGCCGGATCGCATGTTCTCCTACTACGTCGGCGTCAGCGGAACGAATCAGGCTCTTCGCTATTTCGATCAGTTCAACGGCGCAAGCCTGATCGACACGATCCCGTACGGGTACTGGCCGTCGTACGAAACGACGTTCCTATCGTTCTGGCCTGCGGTATATCCCGATTGCCGGAACAACACGACTTATAGCAATCCGGCAACGAAGTTTCTCTCGAGCGATCCGGGGTGTTTCGGCTCCTATCCCTCGAACTTCGGTCAAGCCTCGGCCGTCGACAGCCGCGACGTCGTCGCAAACTTCCACGTCGGCATTCCCCACCGGCACGACGCCGGGCGCGACGACGTCCAGATGCTCTACATGTCGTCGGCCAATTACACGCAGTACTATTCGAGTCTCGACGATGCCGGACCGTTAGGCCTGGGGATCGAGAACAACGGGACGCTCTACCCTCCCCACGACTTCTACGGCGGCAACATCAACCAGTGGCCGGACTTCTACACGTTTCCCGGTAACACGCCGTGGCTCGCGCCGGCATCGACCCGGGTGCTCGCCTATTACTATCCCGGATCGCCGACGGGACGCTGCGCGAACGTTACCGGCGTACCGAATGCCTGCCCGATCGACGCGCACGGCAATCAGATCGCGCAGCTCGTGCCGTCGAACTTCCGCGACGCCCGTTGGGATACGTCCAGCATCGCGAAATTGCAATATCAGAAGAATCTCGGCTCGACCGCCTACGTTCGGCTCTTCGGCTACACGTTCTACTCGAACACCAACCGTGCGAGCCCGAACGGCTGGGGGAACAACGTTACGCTCGGCGTTACGAACTACCAGTATGAGGTGAATTCGCACACGGGCGGCCTCGAGCTGCAGTTCGCCGATCAGATCTCCAACCAGCACTTGCTGGAGGGCATGGCCTCCTACATCACTTCGAACACCCTGCGGTACTACAACCAGAACTACTACAACACGTCGGGCCAGCAGGTGAGCAACTTCACCAACGGCTCGCAGTGCTTCGCCACGTATAGCAGCCCGAAGTATCCGGTCGGCGACCCCGCGCCGTGCAACAAGTACGTATCGCAGGGTCAGTTCGGCAGTCCCTACGGCGGATTCAACGGCCAGAATCCGTGCGGCGATGGCGAGCTTGCCTCGAACGCGCCGGCCTGCACCGCGGGTGCCTCGATGTTGCTGACCTACTCCGGAAATCAAGGCTTCGCCAACGCGGTCTCGCCGAAGATCACCAGCGCGGCGCTGAGCGATCAGTGGCGTCCCGGCGACGCGTGGAATATCAACGCGGCCGTCCGCTTCGAAAACGATACCTACGACCTGGCCGATACCAACAACCCGGCGATGAACTTCTGGTTTGCCGCCGCGCAGCGTGAGTTTTGCGTGAATCCGGTGACGCGGCAACCGATCTTCGTGCCCCAGCCGCCGCAGAGCATCTACGTCTACACGCCGTACGTTTCGTTCAATTGCCCGATCGACCGCTCGACCGGGACGCCGGTACAGACCGTTCACCCGAACGGAACCGACGGCATCCTGCTGACCAACAACTATCCGTCCTCGTATTCGGTCGGCTACGTGCTGCCGCGCATTTCGGCGACCTACACGGTCAATCCCGATACGGTGCTGCGTGCCTCGCTCGGGCGGTACGCGCAGCAGCCGCAGAACTACGAGATTCAGTATAATACGCTGGAGCCGAATCTTGCCTCGCAGCTGCTCGGCTTCATCCCCTTCGGCTACAGCTCGCCGCTGCACGAAGCGCAGCCGCAGTTCTCGGACAACTACGACTTCTCGGTCGAGCATCACTTCAAGGGAACGGACCTGGCTGTGAAGCTGACGCCGTACTATCGCTACGCGACCGACCAGCTCTACGAGACGCCGAACCTTCCGAGCCTGAACGTCTCACCGTCGTTCAACGCGGGAACGCAACGCGTTGACGGGGTGGAGCTGTTGGTTACCAAGGGCGATTTCAGCAGGAACGGATTCTCGGGAACGTTCGCCTACACGTATACGAACTCGGCCGAGAAATGGAACAACTACCTCAATAGCCCGATCGGCCCGGTCGACCAGTATAACCAAGACATCGAAGAGTTCAACGCGCTCACAAAAGCAGGCGGCGGGGCGCCCTGCTATCGGCCCAACGGCAAGGGAATACCGGCTCCGACGTGCCCGTCGGCGTCAATCCTCAATCCGTACTACCATATGTCGCCGGAGGCGACGCTCGATCCCCACGGCTGGTACGCTCCGGGCCTCGACTTCCCGTACATCTCGCCCAATACGTTTGCGGTGGTCATGAACTACCGTCACGGGAAGTTTGCCCTCACGCCGGCGATGGAGCTCTTGGAAGGCACGACCTACGGTACGCCGGCCGACGTTCAAGGGCTCGATCCGCGAAGCTGTTTCGCCAATCAGGGCTCGCGGGGAATCGCTACCTCAACTCCGCTGATGGCCGACTATACGTCGTGCGGAAAGGCGCTGACCAGCGACGGCACGACTCCGGGTTATCTCTTCATTCCCAACCCGCAGACGGGCACGTTCGATACGTTCGGCGAGTTCCGGCAGCCGTGGAACTTTAATCTCGGCGTGCAAATGTCGTACGATTTCACCCCGCGCGTCTCCGGGCGCCTGGTCGTGACTAATCTCGTCAACCAGTGCTTCGGCGGCTCGAGCGAGCCGTGGTCGCGGGCATACCCGGCGAACAGCGTCGTCTGCGGTTACACCTCGAACACGTTCTACAACGGCGGTTACTTCTATAACGGAAGCAGCCCATTCGACGCCAAAGCGAACGGCGTTGCGGAGAATCCGTACTTCGCGCAGTCCTTCGCCGCGTCGTACGGCGACCCGAACTCCGGTAACTATCCGCTCGCGCTCAACCTCTACTTTTCGCTGCAAGTCAAGCTATAAGGGAGGCCCAGGATGAGGCTTCGGATTTCGTTCCGCTACGTTGCCGCTGCCGCGGCGATCGCCGCAGGAGCGGGCTGTAACGCCGGCGCTCTGCAACCGGCCGCGCTCTCCCCAGCGCAGAGCGCGCCGGCGCGGCTGCGGATGCCGCACTCGTGGATGGCTCCCGATGCAAAGCATCACGATCTCCTCTACGTCTCCGATCTCGGCACCGACCTCGTCGACGTCTACTCCTTTCCAAAAGGCAAGCTGAAAGGAACGCTCAGCGGTTTCACCGCGGTTCACAGCGGTTGCGTCGACGCCCAAGGCAACGTCTTCATCACGAGCAGCGAACGAATCTACGAATTCGCGCACGGCGGCACGAAGCCGATCCGGACGCTGATCGACGCGGGTTACGGCCCCACCGGCTGTTCGGTCGATCCCACGACCGGTACGCTCGCGGTGGCAAATATCGGCGAAGTCTCCGGCAGCGGCTCGGGGAACATCGCGTTTTACAAGCACGCGAAGGGAACGCCGAGCATGTACGCCGATCCGTCGATCTTTCTCTACTACGACTGCGCGTACGACGGCAAAGGCAACTTGTACGTTTCGGGTGGAGATTTCCACGGCTTTTTCAAGTTTGCGGAAGTCGCTGCGGGCGGCACGTCCTTCACCGACGTCACGCTGAATCAGCAGATCAACGTACCGGGCGGCGTAAAATGGGACGGCAAGTACGTTGCCGTTGAAGACCAGGGCGCCGGCTACCACGGCTCGACCGTCTACCAGTTCAAGATCAGCGGGAGCTCCGGCAAAAAGGTGCGCACGATAACGCTCGCGGGATCCACTGACATAATTCAGTTCTGGATCGAAGGCAGTACGATCATCGGACCGAACATCGGCAGCGCGCCGAACGTCATGTGGTGGAAGTATCCCGACGCCGGCTCGGCGCTCAAGACGATTACCGGGTTCACCGAGCCGGTCGGCGTGACCGTCAGCCGCGCACGGTAAGTGGCGGCATCGGATTACGCGATCGTCCGAGCCGAAGAGCGGGACCTCGACGGCCTCGCGCCGCTCTTCGATGCGTATCGCCGGTTCTTCGCCGGGCATTGCGACGTCGCGCGCTCGAAGCGATTCTTAGCGCAGCGGTTTGCCGCGGGCGATTCGGTGATCTTCATCGCCAGGACCGGCGCCGGCGTGCACGGCTTCATTGCGCTCTATCCGCTCTGGTCGTCGTGGCACTGCCGCCGAATATGGTTCTTGAGCGATCTCTACGTGGAGGAGCGCAGCCGGAAGGGCGGCATCGGGCGGCGGCTCGTCGAGCGGGTCGTGGAGTACGCCCGCGAGACCGACGCGTCGAGCGTTATGGTCGAGCTCCCGCGTCGCGAGCCGCACCTCAAGGAGTTCTACGCACGGCTTGGATTTGAGGCCGACGAGATCTTCGAACTAGCCCGTTACATACCGGCTTGAAAGAAAGGAGCGATGCGAGGTGGACCCAATCGACCGCCGTACGTTTCTGGTAACCACCGGCGCCGCCACGGCGACGCTCGCCGCCGTGACCCCAGCGCCGATCCAGGCGGCGCCGGGCGGGGCGGTCTTTCTTACAACGTGGGACTGGGGGATCGAGGCGAATGCGCGCGCGGCGCAGGTGCTGGCCGCAGGCGGATCGCTCATGGATGCGGTCGAGAAAGGCATCAACGTCGTCGAGGACGATCCCAACGTCGATAGCGTCGGCTACGGCGGACTTCCCAACGCGCAGGGCGAGGTCGAGCTCGACGCCGGCATCATGAACGGCACGACGCACCGCGCCGGGTCGGTCTGCAACCTCCATAAGATCAAGAATCCGATCTCCGTCGCGCGTCTGGTGATGGAGAAGACGCGGCATACGACCATGGCCGGCGAGGGCGCGCTTGCGTTTGCGATCGCGATGGGATTCGAACCGATGCAGCTCTTGACGCCGCACAGCCTCGCAGAGTGGTTGAAGTGGAAGAACAGGCCGAACCACGATGACTTTTGGATCGACCGGAATCATCACGACACCGTCGGCATGGTCGGCATCGACGGCGCCGGGCACGTTGTGGCCGGCTGCTCGACGAGCGGGCTGGCTTGGAAGATCCCCGGGCGCGTTGCCGACTCGCCCTTGGTCGGTTGCGGATACTACGCGGACGACGCGGCGGGAGCGGCGTCGGCGACCGGTAACGGCGACGTGATGGCGAACTATTGCACGTCGATGTTCATCGTGCAGCGGATGGCGCAAGGCGCGCACCCGCAAGAGGCTTGCAACGACGTCATGCGATTCATGGCCAAAACCGCGCCGAATCTGCACGACGACATGTATTGTGTGATCGCCATCAATCCCAGCGGCGAGACCGGCGCGGCCTCGATGAACTCCAAGCAATCGCTGCAGTACGCGCTCTGGGGTAACGGCAACGGCGGCGGGCTGCAGACGGCGCCCGCTTTCCTCGGCTAGCGCGGCGATGGCGTCGTCGACGGCGCACCTCGTTCTCAACGTCAACGGCACCGATCGGGAACTCGTCCTCGAGCCGCGCGTGACGCTGCTCGACGCATTGCGCGAGCGGCTGGGATCGACCGGCGCCAAGAAGGGTTGCGACCAGGGCACCTGCGGCGCGTGCACGGTGCTCGTCAACGGACGGCCGGTTCTCTCGTGTTTGACCCTGGCGGTAATGCACGACGGCGAGTTCATCGTCACCATCGAGGGGATCGCCGAAGAGGGCGAGCTCCATCCGATTCAACGCGCCTTCATCGAGCACGACGGATTGCAATGCGGCTACTGCACGCCCGGACAGATCGTCTCGGCCGTCGCTCTGCTCGGCGCCGGTAAGAGCCTCGATCGGGAGACCATCCGTGAAGAGATGAGCGGCAATCTCTGCCGCTGCGGGTGCTATCCGAATATTGTCGAGGCGATCCTCGAGGTGAGCGCCTCGACGTGAACCCCTTCGAGTACGTCAGAGCCGTGAGCCCCGCCGACGCTGCGGCCGCGCTTGCCGCACGCCCGGGCGCGCGGTACGTTGCCGGTGGGACGAACCTGTTCGATCTTATGAAGGGTGCGGTCGAGGAGCCGCCGCTGGTCATCGACATTAACGCGCTGCCGTTGACCGAAGTCGAGCTGCGCGGCGAGCATCTATATCTCGGTGCTCTCACACGTCTAAGCGACGTTGCGGCGAACGAAGCGGTTCGTTCCCGGCTTCCGCTCGTCGCGATCGCGCTGCAGCAGAGCGCCTCGCCGCAAATTCGTAACGTGGCGACGGTCGGCGGCAACCTCTTGCAGCGTACGCGCTGCCCCTACTTTCGCGACGTGGCGGCGCCCTGCAACAAGCGCGCCCCCGGGAGCGGCTGCGCAGCGCTGCACGGCGAGAACCGGCGTCAAGCCGTTCTGGGAACGAGCGCGCACTGCATCGCGGCGCATCCTTCCGACCTCGCCGTTGCGTTGGTCGCGCTCGACGCAACCGTTCACGTTACCGGAACCGCCGGGAATCGTGGGATCGCGTTTCGCGAGTTCTACCGCTTACCGGGCGAGACGCCGCAAATCGAAACGGCGCTCTGCGCGGACGAGCTGATCGTCGGAGTATCGGTGTCCGTGCCGAGTTATGGCGCGCATTCGACCTATGTCAAGGTTCGCGACCGCGCGCAATACGACTTCGCGCTGGTCTCCGTTGCCGTCGCGCTCGACTCGGCAGCAGGACGAATTCGAGAGGCGCGCGTCGCGCTCGGCGGCGTCGGTACCATTCCCTGGCACTCGGTATCGGCGGAGCGCGCGCTCGCCGGCCTGCCGCCAATCCGCGAAACCTTCGAAAGTGCGGCCGTCGCCGCGCTGGACGGCGCGCGCGGCCACGGCGCGAACGAGTTCAAGATTCGATTGGCTCAACGTGCGCTGGTTCGCGCGCTCGAGATCGCGGCGGGCGCATGAGCCGGCCGCTCACCGGGGCGCCGCGCGACCGCGTCGACGGACCCGAGAAAGTGACCGGCGCGGCAATCTACACCGCCGATTATAGCGTCGAGGGCATGGTTCACGCGGTCGTCGTCACCAGTACGATCGCGCGGGGGCGCGTCGTTGCGATCGACGATGCGCCCGCGCGTCGTGCGCCGGGCGTGATCGAGGTGATGACGCACGCCAACGCCCCGCGCGTGACGAGCAGCAAAGGGGAGCGGTTCGGCTCGCACATGTTCTTGCTCCAAGAGGATCGCATCGAGTTCGACGGTCAGCCGGTCGCGGTCGTGATCGCCAAGAGCCTCGACGAGGCGGCATACGCCGCGCGACTCGTTCGCGTCGAGTATCGTGCTAAGGATCCGGAGATGGATTTCGAGACGGCCACGCGGTACGTCCCCGAAGCGATCTTCGGCCGCCCGGCCAAACATCGGCGCGGCGATCCCGCGGGCGCGTTGGCGGGCGCGCCGGTGCGCGTCGAGCAGACGTATCGTACGCCGACGGAGCATCACAACCCGATCGAGACGCACGCGACGATCGCCCAGTGGAACGAAGAGCGTCTAACGCTGCGCGATTCGACTCAGTGGGCGTTCGGCGTTCGTCAGCGTCTTGCTGCGGTCTTCGAGATTGCGCCGTCGCAGATTCGGGTGATCGTCCCGTACGTCGGCGGCGCCTTCGGCTCGAAGGGAGAGCCGCGCTCGCACGTCGCGCTTGCCGCGATGGCAGCGAAGCTCGTCGACCGGCCGGTGAAGCTCGTCGTTACGCGGCCGCAGATGTTTGCCTGGATCGGCCACCGGCCTCAGACCGAGCAGCACGTCGCGCTCGGGGCCGAGCGCGACGGACGGCTCGTCGGCCTCTCGCACGACGTGTTGAGCGAGACGAGCCTGAGCGACGAGTTCATCGAGCCGTGCGGTCTCTTCAGCCGCGATTTATACGCGGTTTCGAACTACGCGATGTCGCATCAGCTTCCCCGGCTGAGCATCAGCAAGCCCACGTATCAACGATCTCCGGGCGAGTCGACCGGTTCCTTCGCCATGGAGTCCGCGATGGACGAGCTCGCATACGCATTAGGCGTCGATCCGCTCGAGCTGCGTCTGCGAAACCACGCCGAGCGCGATCCCGATAGCGGCAAACCCTACGGCAGCAAACGCTTGCGCGATTGTTATCGGCTCGCGGCCGAGCGGTTTGGTTGGAGCCGGCGAACTCCGCTTGTGCGCTCGATGCGCAACGGAAGAATGCTCGTCGGGCTCGGCATGGCCACCGCGTCGCATGGTGCGGGCCGAAGCGAGGCGCACGCCCGCATCCGGCTCGACGAGGATGGAGGAGTCGTCATTGCGTGCGGCACGATCGAACAAGGTTGCGGCTCGTCGACGGTCTACGCCCAGCTCGCCGCCGAGCTTCTCGAGATTCCCTTCGAACGCGTACGCTTTGAGTTCGGCGATACGGACCTTCCGTACGCTCCGATCGCCGCGGGGTCGATGACGTCCGGGAGCGTCGGCTCTGCCGTCGTACTTGCCGCCGCACGCCTTCGTGAAGAGCTCGCATCGCTGGGCGGGCGTATCCCGCCGGGCGGCCTCGCGCTCGAGGTCGAATCGAAGCCCGACTCCGAGGAAGAAGGCTACGCCCACCAGACGTTCGGGGCGCAGTTTGCGCAAGTGCAGGTCGACCCGGACCTCGGGGAGGTGCGCGTCACGCGTTTTGTCGGCGCGTTCGATTGCGGCCGCGTGCTCAACGCAAAGACCGCGCGCAGTCAGCTCTTAGGCGGGATCGTGTGGGGCATCAGCATGGCGCTCTTCGAAAAGACGCGCTACGATTCTCGCACCGCGCGGATCACCAACCCCGGGCTCGGCGAGTATCTCATTCCGACGCACGCCGATATTCCCGATCCCGAAATCTTTACGATCGAGGCCGACGATCCGCACGTGAATCCGGCGCACGTGAAAGGGATCGGCGAGATCGCAATCACGGGTGCGGCTGCCGCGGTCGTCAACGCCGTCTACCACGCAACGGGCATCCGCGTGCGCGACCTTCCGATCGTACCGGAGCGGCTCTTGACGTAAAGCCGCCGAGGCAAAGCTTGTTTGTGGGGCGAAGAGGAATCGCGTGAGCCGATGGATCACGCCGTTAGCGCTCGTTCTCGTCGTATGCTGCAGCCTTCCCGGCGGCGCTGCCTTGGCCGAGACGCTCGACGTTCCGCTCGCGTCGGGAGTTCGGCCGATTCAAACCGAGACGCTCTTTCACGAGCTCTTTGCCGACTTCTTCAAGGAGCCCGATGAAACCACGTACGTGCAGACGGGAGATATTCCGGCGATGTGGCTGCGCGACTCGGCGGCCCAGACGATTCCGTACATCCGTTTCGTGCGATCGTACTCGGCGCTGCACGCGGCGTTTTACGGCGTCATTCAGCGCGACGCCAAGAATATTCTCACCGATCCTTACGCTGAGGCCTTCTCGGCCGATTATCACGTCTGGGAACGGAAGTGGGAGATCGACTCGTTAGCCTGGCCGGTCCTGCTCGTCTTCGTCTATTACGCCGACACGCGCGACTCCTCGATCTTTACGCCGACGCTCCATCGAGCGATGCAGACGATCGTCACGACGCTGGAATGCGAGCAGCACCACGCGAGCTGCAGCCACTACGTCTGGCAGCAGGCGGTCCCCACGCATGACGGCTACAATCCCGACACCGGAATGATCTGGAGCGCGTTCCGCCCTTCGGACGATCCGGTAACCTACCGCTTCAACGTTCCCCAGAACGCGATGGCGGTCGTCGCGATGCGGCTGCTCGCCCGCTTCGCGCACGAAGCGTTCGACGACGACGCGCTCGCGCAGCGGGCGACGACGCTCGCCGCTCAAGTACAGATCGGCGTCCTGCGCTACGGCAAGGTCTACAATCCGAAGTACGGCTGGATGTACGTGTACGAAACCGACGGTTACGGCCACGATAACATGATGGACGACGCGAACATTCCGAACCTAACGACGCTGCCGTGGTACGGCTGGTGCGCGACGCTCGATCCGGTCTACCTCGATACGCGCCGCTTTACGCTGAGCTTCGACGATCCGTACTATTACACCGGAAAGTACGCGACCGGCCTGGGAAGTCCGCACACGCCCAAAGGCTGGGTCTGGCCATTGGGAATTATCGGGGCCGCGCTCACGACGACGCATCGTGACGAGATCGTCAACGCGATCGACATGCTCGACCGCAGCGATACGCTCAACGGCTTGATGCACGAATCGGTCAATCCGAACGACCCCCAGCAGTTCACCCGCCCGGAGTTCGGATGGGCGAACGCGTTCTGGGCCGACCTGCTCTTTCGTACCGTCGCGGGCTACTCGGCGACCCCGATTGGGTTCCTGAGCGCGATGGTTCCGTACGAGCGCCAGAGCGAGACTCCCACGGTGACGCCGCCCTGGACGCAGGTCTCGGACCGCGCCGAGCTGACGCGCGCGCTCGGCGATCTGCTGGAGCACGCGCCGCGCACGTGGTAGATCAATCGCGCGTCCACCACGTCCCTCCGGGATAGTAGATCGCCGCGCCCTCACCCCAGATCGCGTAATCGATGCCCTTGGAATCGACGGCGAGGCCGAGATAATCGCCGAAGGGGAAGTAGTAGCCGCCCCGGCTCTTGTACGGCGCGCCCGAGCCGCGGTTCGAAAGACGCAGGGCGCGGCTCCACGTTTTGCCGCCGTCGGTGGTGCGCGCGAACCAGGTGTTCCAGGCGTGCGCGCCGTTGCGGTTGTCCTGCCAGATGAGCCGGAAATCGCCGGCAGAGATGCCCGCGACGACCGCCGGGCTCGTATTATTCCCCCGGCCGTTTATCAGCGACGGATCGCTCCAGTGCACGCCGTCGCGCGAGCGGCTCGCGTAGAGTTCGTTGGGCGCCTGTTTGGAATCGTTCTTCGCAAAGACGAAGAGGTAGTTGCCGCTGCGATCGACTGCGATTGCGTCTTGCGCGGTAAAGAAATCGGGGTAGCAGTTATGCAGGCGGCACGGGGCCCCTTCGTGAGTCGTCGCGAACGGAATCGTACGCCAGGTCGCGCCGCGGTCGGCGGAGGTAAGCAGCTCCACACGTCCTCCGGCGGTTTGGTTCTTTCCGGTCTCGCCGTCGACGGCAAACCAAACCGAGCCGTCGGGAGCCGTCGCTCCGGTATACGAGTAGTACCAGAGACGCTCGTGCGTCGCTTTGACCGCCGGCTGCCAGCTCGAGCCGCCGTCGTGCGACGCCGCGACGTAGAGCGCGTTGTAGGAGTTGAAGGCGACGTAAACGTCCCGTCCGTCGGCGGAGAGCGTCATCGTCGGCTTGTCGCTATAACCCAGCGGCTTGTCGAGGCGTACCGCTCGGCTCCAGGTGCGTCCGTGGTCGTGCGATTGCGCGAACGCGACGCCGGGCAAGAAGCCGTTCAAACAGACGGCGTCGACGGTGCCGCCCTTCGCCCCGGCGATCTGCGGATCGTACTGGAACGGCACCCTCGTGCCGCGGCGGCAGATGAGACGCGTCGGTTCCCACGTTGCGCCTCCGTTGGCCGAGGCTCGGAAGAGTAAGAAATCCCGATGCTGATTGGTCGTCATCTGGTAGACCCAATTCGATTCGGGATCCGCCGCAACGACCGGCTCCCAACGCGTCTCGGTGGAGTTCCCCCATCGGTGCTCGCTCTCGAAACGGGGCGCGCCGGCCGTGCTTGCGGCGGGCACGCCGCTCGAAATCGGGGGAGCGTACGTATCCCGAGCGACGCACGACGAAATCGTCAGGGCGAGGCAACATGCGAACGACAATCGCTTCAACATCGCAAACCTCCCGGCACTCCGTGGGATTGCCCTTACGACGGCAGGCTTCCCCTTCGCGCACTCGAAGCTGGTCTGCCGTGAATCGACTGCTGCTCGCTTTGGTCGCGCTGACCTTCACCGCTTGCTCTGCCGGTCGGGAAACGGCAATCCCATCGGGCGCTCCCGACGCGAATCGTGCTTTCGGCACCGTCGTTCCGTCGGCTGCCGGTAACGTCTTCGTCGCGAACTGGTACAACAGCACCGTTGCGGTCTACTCGGCCGGTGGGAAGTCGAAGCTCCGAACCATTACCAACGGCATCTCCTATCCCAACGCGCTGGTGGTCAATCACTCCGGCAGCGTCTACGTAGGCAACTACGGTAGTCCGAGCGGCAGCATCCTGAGCGACGTGGTGGTCTACGGTCCGACCGGCGGGCAACCGCATCGCACGATAACGCAAGGAATCGTCGGACCCTATGCGTTCGCGTTCGGCGCCTCGGGCAAGCTCTACGTTGCCAACTACGGCAAGAGCGACGTCACGATCTACGGGCACGCCTCGGATTCGCCGCAGCAAACGATCACCAAAGGGATTCGCGCGCCGGAAGCTCTGCTCTTCAACTCTGCCGGCAATCTTTACGTCGCGAACTGGTCGAACAACACCGTGACCGTCTACGCTCCGGGCAAAATGGGGCCGATGACGACGTTCAAGATCGGCATCGCTCATCCCGACGGTCTGGCCTTCGACTCTGACGGAAATCTCTACGTCGCGAACCGCGGCAACGATTCGGTGACCGTCTATCATCCGGGACATAAAGATTCGCCGCATACGATCACCAAAGGCGTCCGCCAGCCGGTGACGTTAATCTCGACGTCTTCGGGCGAGCTCTACGTCTTGAACTACGGAAACAATTCGGTCTCGATCTATTCGGAGCAGACGCTCCTGCTCGAACGCGTGATCTCATCGGGCGTCGCCTGTCCGACCACGATGGCACGCAGTTCGTCGGGGCTGCTCTACGTCGCCAACTCCTGTCCGAGTTCGGTATCCGTCTACTCCGCAACGGGAAGCAAGCCGATGCGCTCGCTCAGCAAAGGCCTCGACGGCCCGGTGGCAATCGGTATCGCTCCCTAACGCGCGATGCGGAGCTCGCGCTGCGCCCTCCTGGCCCTTCTCGTTGCCGCCTCCGGATGCGCGCAAAACGGCTCCAACGGTTCCGTCCTCACGCTCCCCGATTCCCGCACCCAGGCGGCTGCGAAGATCAAGCACGTCGTCATCGTCATCCAAGAGAATCGTTCGACCGACGAGCTCTTCAACGGATTCCCCGGCGCCGATACCGTGCGCAGCGGGCTGAACTCGAGCGGCCGGCGCGTCCGCCTGCAGCCGGTCTCACTGACCGCCCCGTACGACCTCGATCATTCGCACGCCGGCTTCGAGACCGAGCACGCGAACGGTAAGCTCAACGGCTTCAACCACGAGAACTCCAACTGCTTGGGCGCGACCGTCTGCATTCCAAAAGAAGTACGCGCGTACGGTTACGTCCCGCACGACGAGATAAAACCATACTTCGCGATGGCGATGCAGTATGCGTTCGGCGATCGCATGTTTCAATCGAATCAGGGTCCGAGTTTCCCCGCGCATCAGTATCTGGTGAGCGGAACCTCGGCCGTTACCGCCGGATCGTCGCTGCGTGCCGCGGAGAATCCCTATCATCCCATCGGAAACGCTGCCGGCGGCTGCGACTCGCCGCCGGGGTCACTCGTCTCGTTAATCGATGCGGCCGGGGTGGAGAACCGAAAGTCGTTCCCGTGCTACGAGCGGATCTCGCTCATGGAGCTGCTGCAACGGAAGGGATTGACGTGGCGCTACTACCAAGCGGTGCCCGGGCCGGGTCTATGGAACGGCCCCGACGCGGTCTTGCACGTTCGCACCAGCCGCGGCTACTCGAAAAACGTCGTCAATCCGCCGTCGCAAGTGCTCAAAGACGTGGCCGGCGGCAAGCTCGCCGACGTCGTCTGGGTGACTCCGACGGCGCTGGCCTCGGATCACGCGCAATCGAACGACGGGACCGGACCCTCCTGGGTTGCTGCCGTCGTCAACGCGATCGGCGAGAGTCAGTATTGGGATTCAACGGCGATCTTCGTGACCTGGGACGATTGGGGCGGCTGGTACGACCACGTTGCACCGAAGCTCTATAACTCGTACGAGCTGAGTTTTCGCGTGCCGCTCATCATCATCTCGCCCTATGCAAAGAATCACTACATCTCGCACGACCAACACGAGTTCGGCAGCATCTTGAAGTTTACGGAGAAGATCTTCGGGCTGCCGTCAATGCGTACGACCGACGAACGCTCCGACGATCTCTTCGACTGCTTCGACTTCTCGAAACCGCCGTCGAAATTCAAGCGCATTCCCGCACCCTATCCGCCGAGTTATTTCTTTGGCCAGCGGGCAACGGAACCGAACGATTAAAGCGCGCGCCGCGCTTGCGCCCCTGCTCGTTTCGTTTACCGCGAGTTGCGCCGTCTACCAAGGCGCGAGCGCGCCGGTTCCGCTGCCGGCCCCGGCCGCACTCGCGTCGGGCGGATATCGATCGATCTATAGTTTCGGCCGGAACGGGAAGTTTGGTGACGGCAACCATCCCGTCGCGGCACTCGTGGCCAACGGGAACCGTTTCTACGGCACCACGCAATACGGCGGAATCACCAACGCGCATTGCGATCTCGGCTGCGGCAGCGTCTTTGCCGTGAGCGTATCGGGGCGCGAACGCGTTCTCTATCGCTTCAAGGGCGGCACCGATGGCGCGCAACCGCTCGGAGAGCTGGTCGTCGTCAACGGAATGCTCGTGGGCACGACGAGCGGCGGCGGTGCGAGCGCCTGTGCCGGCGGTTGCGGCACCATCTTCGAGCTCGGCACGGGCGGTAAGCCGGAGAAGACCATCTATCGTTTCGAAGGGGGAACGGATGGTGCGCTCCCCGCCGCCGGTTTGATCGCGCTCGGTACGACGATCTACGGCACGACGCGGCTCGGCGGTACGACGAGCCGGCGCTGCTCGCACGGTTGCGGAACCGTTTTTCGCGCGAGCGCAAGCGGAACGGAGCACGTTCTCTATCGCTTCACCGGCGGCAAGGACGGCGCGTATCCTGCCGCGCGGCTGATCGCCGAAAAAGCGATGCTCTACGGCACGACGCAGTACGGCGGCGCGACGACACCGCTCTGCGCGACCGGTTGCGGCACGCTCTTTGCGTTGAAGACGGATGGAACGGAGCGGGTGCTGCACCGCTTTGCGTACGGACCGAGATCCGTCGATGGCGCCTATCCCGCCGCCGGCGTCACCAATCTGAGCGGAACTCTCTACGGCACGACGATGGGGGGCGGCCGTTTTGGCGACGGCACGGTCTTCGAAGTCGATCCTTCATCGGGTACCGAGCACGTGCTGCACGCGTTTAGTTGTTGCGGAACGAGCACCGACGGATCGCATCCGTTTGCGCGGCTCGCTCATATCGGCAACGTGCTCTTTGGAACGACTCGCGACGGAGGAACCTCGAACGCCGGTACGATCTTCAGCATTCGACCGGCGGGATCGGAGCTCGTCGTTCACGATTTTGCCGGAAGGCCCGACGGCGCGCAGCCGCAAGCCGGGCCGATCGTCACCGGACGAACGCTCTATGGGACGACGCCGGGCGGAGGATCGCGCTCGCAAGGCACGGTCTTCGAGCTCAAGCAATAGCAGCTAGCAAGCGAGGAGCTACTCGTCTCCCGCCGAATGCGGCAGCCCTAAACGCTAATAAATGAAAGGCATAAGCATGAAGCACTCCGCTTTATTGACGCTCGCGGCAGTCGCGCTGGTCCTAGGTCTCGCGGCTTCGCCGGTCGTCTCCGCGGCGCAACCGGCACCGGCCCCGACAATGGTGCCGATGATGAAGCCCGACTTTTCGCCGATGATGTTCTTGATGGGAACCTGGACCTGCACGCAGATGCTGCGCGGCAAGACGCGTCCCGACACCAGCACGACGACCATGGGACTGGACGACATGTGGATGGTCACCCAAGATGCCGCACCGCCGTTCGATCAATACCGCACGGTGACGATCAACACGACGACGTACACCGGCTACGATGCAACCACGAAGCAGTGGGTTCAGATCAGCGTCGATAACAGCGGCGGGTACTCGACCTCGACGTCACCCGGCTGGCAGGGAAACACGATGACCTGGACGACCAAAAATCTCGACGGCAGCAGTGCGACCGACGTCATAACGAAGGCGAGCGATACCGAGACGAGCGACGCTCAAACCGCGACCGACGCGCAAGGCAAGACGACGAACCTAACGATCTCCTGCAAGAAGTCGGGCTAAGCGAAGCTCGACCCTCCTAATCGGCGCGCCGTGTCACCCGTTCTTGCGCGGGGACACGGCGTTTCGAATTCTCCGATCTGGGCGCGCGACCGCTTCGTAGATCGCGCCGATGCCGACGATGAGCGCCATGACCAGCAACGTTACCCAGCCGTAGTTGAAGACGGCCCGGCCGCTCGAGAGCGAGCTCGGCCAGACGATGTCGATCAGCATCAGCAGCAGATAGAGCGCTCCGCCGATGGTAACCGGCAGTCCCCATCGGCCCAAGCGAAAGACGCCGCTCGGCTTCCAGCCGCGCAGCCGCGCCACGAGCGCGCCCGCGACCGTCAGCAGAAAGGCGAGGTAGATTCCGGACGTCGCGAACGAGACCAGCGCGTAGAGCGCGTTGACGTTCGCCGGGTAATCGAACCAGAGCAGGTGCACCGGTTTGCTCGGATTGATCAGAACGAGCAGCAAGAAGAGGAATGGGACGACGGTTCCCACGAGAATCGCGTTGGCCGGCGTGTGATGCCGCGGCGAGATCGCTTCGATCTTCTTGCTGAACGGCAAGGCGCCGTCGCGAGCGAGTGCGAACGCAACGCGCGCCCCTGCGCCCTGCACGGCGGTGCCGCAACTGAAGAATGCGACGATGACCATGATCAGAAAGAATACCTGCAGCCAGTTCGGTAACGCTGCGAGCACGGTGTTGATGCCGCCGGAAACGACCGGTCCGATGCCGGCCGCGGGCGTCGCGAGCAGCAGGCCCAGCACGAGAACGAACGAGGCGATGCCGCCGTAGAGCAGTGCGCTGCGCATTGCCTTGGGAACCTGCCGCTGCGCCTCGAGCGTCTCCTCCGAGATATCGCCGGCGGACTCGAAGCCGTAGAAAATGTAGACGTTGGCGAGGATCGCGACGAGCGCGGCCCCCAGCCACCAATCGCCGCCGAAGTTCAGGCCGAGCGGATTGCTCTTAAGATGCTCGACGCTCTGCGTCGTGAAGACGAAGCCGAAGTGCTGGTGGAAGCCGTAAATCGCCAGTGCGATAAAGACCCCGAACGTACCGATGGTCTCAACGTAGACGCCGAAGCGCGCGACGCGCCCGAGAATCTTCGCGCCGATCCAGTTCAGAATCGCCGATAGCACGATGATCGCTCCAGCGATTGCGAAGATCGTCAGATGCTTCGCGGGGTCCCAACGCGTCTTAAACCAGGCGTTGGCAAGCGCCGTCACGTAGCCCACGGCGCCGGAGTCGACCGAAGCGACGGTGGCGAGCAGCGCGAAGCCGTAGATCCACCCGATAAACCAGCCGTATCGCGGTCCGACGCTATACTTGCCGTATTGATAGAGCGCGCCGGAGAGCGGATATTCGCTCGCGAGCTCGCCGAAGACGAGCGCCACCAGCATCATGAGCCCCACGACCACCGGGATCGTCCAGATATATCGCGGACCGCCGGTGCCGAGTCCGAGCGTGTAGAGCGAGTAGATGCCCACCATGGGGCTCAGATAACTGAACGCTACCGAGAAATTGTCGAAGAGCGAAAGGACCCGCGAAAGCTCTTGCCGGTAGCCGAACGCGGCAAGACGGTCGTCCTCCTTTAGTGGTGTGACCACGCCCAGCCGGTGATGCGCCAGCCCGCCGACGATTTACGCAACGCCACGGTAAAGACCGCGTTACGCTCCGTCACCGGTTTGCCGCGGTCTTTATACGCGTACGTCGCCGGCAGCACGACGTAGGCGCGATCCCCGGTAACCGAGATATACCATGGCCGGCCCAGCGTGACCACGCTCTCGGTGATGCCGTCTCTCTGCGCTTCGGCCGCAAACGCCGCAGCCCAGTCGGCGCAGGCGGTCGCTCCTTGCCATTCGTGCGGCGGGAAGTCGTCGATGACCGAGGCTTCGGCCGCGCAGGTCGCGAGTTCCGTCTTCTCGTCCCCTCGGTTGAAGCCATCGATGAATTGATTGACGGTTCCCATCACCGCGGATTCTTGTGAGGCGGTCGCCGGCCACGGCGGGCACGTTAGGAGAAGTGCGATGCTCGCACAGGCGAGGATGCGGCTGGCGTTCATGCGCGTTTTGTTGGCGTGTCGAGGAGTTGGCGCCTGTCGAACGTAATTTCCGGCTCCCCAGACCTTCTGAGGAGAAAGGGAGCTTTCGTGAACGGATCCGTGAAACTCTTGGCGCCGCTGGTTGCGGCGCTGGCGGTCGCGGCGTGTAGTGCCGGCGGCTCTTCCAACGTGCCGGGAGCGCCCGGCCAAGCGGCGCCGGCGGCATCGTCCCGTTCGGCAATGCCGCAGTGGCAGGCAAAGGGCTTAGCCAAGCCCGCCTGTCCGCAGGTCGCGAAGAAGCCGACGTGCTTGGCGCTGATCGAATCGAAGAGCGGCATCAGCCCCGACGTCGCCGGCTGGGCGCCGAGCGATTTCCAGACGCGATACAACCTGCCGTCTTCGACGAACGGTAAGGGTCAGATCGTCGCCATCGTCGATGCGTACGACAATCCCAACGTCGCCTCGGATCTCGCCGCCTACCGTACGCAGTTTGGGCTCGGAACGGCGAACTTTACGAAATACAATCAACTCGGTCAAACCAAGAACTATCCGCGCGGGAGCACCGGCTGGGGCATCGAGATCGATCTCGACGTGCAGATGGTCTCGGCGACCTGTCCGCTCTGCAAGATCTACCTCGTCGAGGCGAATAGCTCCGATAACGCCGACCTCCAAACGGCCGAAGCCGAAGCGGTCACGCTTGGGGCGCACATCGTGAGCAATAGCTGGATCTGCTACGGTTCGTACGACTGCGTCGACCAGTCGGATTTCGATCAACCCGGAGTCCTTTATACCGCCGGAACCGGCGACGCGGGCTACGCCAACATCGGTGCACCGGCGGCCCTCGCGAGCGTGATCTCGGTCGGAGGCACCGTGCTCTCGAAGAGCGGCTCGACCTATAGCGAGAGCGTCTGGGACGGCGCGGGCGCGGGCTGCGCCACCGGCGTTACCAAGCCGGCGTGGCAGCACGATCCCAACTGCACGGCGCGCACGGAGGGTGACGTTTCGGCGATCGCGTGGCAGGTCGCCGAGTACGACACCTACGGCTACAGCGGCTGGTTTACCGTCGGCGGCACGAGCGTCGCGACGCCGATGATCGCCGCGGTCTACGCACTGGCTGGAAACGCCTCCCACCAAGACGCGGCGAAGAAGATCTGGTCGCTGAAGAAACGCAAACGCGGCAAGGCGCTCCATTATATCAGCACCGGCAACGACGGTGCGTGCGGCGGTTCCTATCTCTGTCAAGCCGGCACGAAACAGTTCCATACCTATTCCGGTCCGGCCGGCTGGGGGACGCCAAACGGCATCAAAGCCTTCTAGTTCGTTCGGTCATCGAACGCGAGCGAGGCGGACGCTTTAGACCGCCTCTCTGCGCTACACATCTTCGCTCGTCAGAAAGTAGTATTGCAATGAGAACCATGCTTCAAGTGCAGTTTCGGGTAGACGCTTCGAACGCGGCGATCAAAGACGGCAGGCTGATGAAGGTCATGCAGTCGACGATGGAGCGGCTGAAGCCCGAGGCGGCCTATTTCACGACGGTCGACGGCGACCGCGGAGGGTATATCGTCTTCGATCTCGCGCACCCCAGCGATATTCCGTCGATCTGCGAACCATTCTTCACGGAACTCGGTGCGAAGTGCGTGCTGACGCCCGTCATGACGCCCGACGACGTGCAGGCCGGTATCGCAAAGGCCTTCCCGTAACGAGCGCTTCAATGTGCCGCAATATTCGGACCCTCCACAACTTCTCTCCGCCCGCGACCGACGAAGAGGTTCGCGCCTCGGCGTTGCAGTTCGTACGAAAGCTCAGCGGCTTCAACCGGCCGTCGAAGGCGAACGAAGCCGCCTTCGAAGAGGCGGTGGAGCGCGTCACCGCCGTGGCGCGCGAGCTGCTCGCGGCGCTCGTCACGCACGCCCCGCCTCGCGATCGCGATGCCGAAGCGGCGAAGGCAAAAGAACGTTCCCGGTTACGCTTCGCGCGCAGCTAAGCCGCGAGCGCCGTACGAATTGAGATACTTCGACGAGGAGACCGTCCGCCGGCATCTCGACTGGGACGCGCTGATCGAGGCAATGGAAGGAGCGCTCATTGCCTTTTCGCGAGGAGAGTCGATGCACCCGGTGCGCACGATTCTCACGATCGAAGAAGGGCGGCGTTACGTGGGGCTGATGCCGGCGGTCGTCGGCAACGTCATGGGATTAAAGTACGTCACCTTCTATCCCGTGAATGCGGGCGCGGGGCTGCCGACGCATAATGCGACGATCCTGCTCTATCGCACCGAGAACGGTCTGCCGCTCGCCGCGATGGACGGGCGTCTGATCACCGAGATGCGCACCGCCGCGGTATCGGCCGCGGTGACGAAGTATTTGGCGGCTCCCGACGCACGCGTTCTTGCCCTGCTCGGAAGCGGCGTGCAGGCGCGCGCCCATCTCGCCGCGCTCGCGCGAGTTCGCACGTTCTCCGAGGTCCGGGTCTGGAGCCGCACCGCCGCCAACGCCGAGCGTTTCGCTCGCGAGCAGCAGGACGTGATGGCCGTCGATTCGGTGGAGCGTGCGGTCCTCGGAGCAGACGTCGTCGTAACGGCGACGGGCGCGCACGAACCGATCCTGCGCGGCGCCTGGCTCAAGCCCGGCGCGCACGTCAATGCCGTCGGCTCGTCCCGGCCCGATTGGCGCGAGCTCGACGACGCGGCGATGGCCAACGTGGTTGTGGTCGATTCGCGCGAGGCGGCCGCGCTGGAAGCCGGCGACGTGATTCTCTCGGGCGCACGAATCTACGCGGAGGCCGGCGAGATCTTTGCCGGCATCACGCCGGTGCCGTCGCCCGCGGCTACGACGATCTTTAAGTCGGTCGGGCTAGCGATCGAAGACGTTGCCGCGGCCCGCCTCGTCTTCGAAACCGCGGGCGCGGTTGTGCGGTAAAGGGAGCAATGCGCGCAATATTCATCGGTCCAAACGGCGTCCGTGCCGGATGGCGTTTCCTCGCCTACGCGGTGATTCTCGTCGGAGTCACCCTCGGAGCGCAGGCATTTGTCGTGCCGAGCCTCGTGGGCGCGCTGCGGATTCCCGAGGCTCTCACCGCTTACGGGATGCTCGTCGCCGAGATTCTCGAGGCGATTCCCGTGCTGATCGCAACGGGCGTCCTTGCGGCCTTCGAGCGCAAGCGAATCGACGCGTACGGCTTGCCGGTGCGTTTGGCATTCCGCGGGCGCTTCTGGGAAGGCGTCGGGATCGGCGTGGTGAGCGCGGGAGCCGTCGGGGTCGCCATGATCGGCTCGGGCGCCATGGTCGTGAGCGGCCTCGCCTTGCACGGCTCCGAACTCGTCATCCAGACGCTGCTCTGGCTGATCGTGATGGTGCTCGTCGGCTTGAACGAGGAGTATATGTTCCGCGGCTATCCGCTGCAGGCGCTCGTGCGCGGCATGGGATTTTGGCCTGCGGCGATCCTGCTCTCGCTGCTTTTCGGCGCGGCCCATCTCACCAAGTCCGACGAGAATGCCATCGACATCACCAACATCGTGCTGATCGGCATCTTTTGCTGCTTGACCCTCCAACGCACGGGTTCGCTCTGGCTCGCCGCGGGATTCCACTTCAGCTTCGATTACATGCAGTTCTTCGTCATCGGAACGCGCAACGGCGGCTCGCAGCCCGTCGGACATCTGCTCGACGTTTCGTTTCCCGGGCCGGCGTGGGCAAACGGCGGTCCGCTCGGCACCGAAGCCAGCTACTTCATGCTCCCGGTGATCGCGCTGCTCTTTCTCTATATCGTCCTGCGTTACCCGAAGGCGACGCCGCTGCAAACGTAGTACGCCTCGTTCGAGATGCAAGTGCAAAAGCGAATTCTCGCGGTCGCCATATCGTGCGCGCTCGCGGCCTGCTCCGGCAGCGCGGGCGGCCACGGGTCCTATCCCGCCGGCGACCCGAATCTCGCGGCGGCGAATCCCGGCGGCGGCCCGATCGATCCGTTCTTGACCAACGGTAAGGCGGTGCTTCAGGCGCTCGACGCGATCGCGGCGCATTCCGGGCGCCCGCTGCGCGTCACCTCCATATCGGCCGATCGCACCAACGGATTGATGGTCGACGTTCAGGAGCCCGCTCATCACATCAACGTCGACCGGTACGCCGTCGCGCCCGACGGGGCGCTCACCGGACCGGCGCCGGTAAAGCTGATGTCGCTGACCGGCGGGCCGATTACCGCAGCTACGGTTGACGAACGGGCTTTCGATCCGAAGAGAATTGCCTTTGCGCGCTTGACGCAAACGTCGCGTGAGGCCATTGCAAAGTCGAATTATCCCGATGCACGAGTAACGGAGTGGGAGTTTGAGGGTCTCGGTCCCGACGATCGCAAGTACCTCTACATGGAATCGGCTCGGGCGCGACCGGTCGCCGTCGTGAACGCCCAGCTTCAGATCGTGCGGATACAATTTTGAAGAAGTGCGTTTTCATCGTATTCGCCGTCGCGATCGCGTTCGTGCTCGCGCCCGCTGCGCGCGCGGGCGACCCGGGACGAATCGACGCCTACGCCACGCCGTACTACGATTCGTCAGGCCCGACGATCCAGGTCGGCCAATATAGCGCGGGGCTCGCTTCGAAGAACCGGCAGGAGTTCGTCGCGACGATTGAGCGGATGAAGAAGAATTGGAACCGGCTCAATTTCGTCGAGCGCTACGTCGGCGCGATTCGGCTTTACGACCTCGGATATCGCAACGAGGCAACGTACTGGTTTTATTCGGCGCAATACAGTGGACGCCAGTTCGGGCTGCTCGTCGACCAGAAGAGAATTGGCGGAATCGGCAGCCCGGCCTTCGAGCTCTATCACGCCCAGGACGCGTTCTTCCAGCTCGTCGGACCGAACCTCAACGGCTATGCGTTCGGCGACGTCGACGCGCTTGTTCGGATCATCCACGCAGTGCAAGGCGCGAATCGCAGCCTTCCGAATCTAACGGCGATCTATCCCGGCGTAGACTTTCTCGCCAAGAAGCAATGGCCCGGCAAGAACGCGGAGCTCAACGACGGACTCGGGACGCTAGCGGCGTCGCTCGCAAAGCAAAAGACGCAGATCGCGCGCGAGCGCGCGCAGAACGGGATGCAGGCCCGCTTCGGGCGGCTGACGAGTACGCCGTTTCCCGGAGGATACTAGCCTAGAGTAGCTACTGCGGGTGGTAGCCGTTCGATGCAGTAAATGCGAGGAAGAGAGCGGCGACAAAGACGACGAGCATAGCAACCATAAGCGCTAAATTCCGCCGGCCCGAGTGCGCCATGATCCAGCCGTTCGCGACCCCGAAAAGACCGGAGAGCACGACCAGCGCGCATGCGACGTTAATCCGTCCGAGGAATCGTGCGGCCGCGGGGTCGCGCTGCGCAATTCCGTTTCCGGCAAAGAGCTGATCGATCCAGATCCAAACTGCGGCCATGAAGACCGCGAGGAACGCACCCCCTCCGAACGCGACCCAGCCGCGGCGTTGCTGACTCACGAGGCTCTTGACCGGAGCGCCGCAGGTCGAACACCGTGCGACGTCGGTGGTGGCTTTGTTGCAGCGCGGGCAAATCATTCTCGGTACAGACGTTGCTGACACCATGATGCACTCATACTTGGCCCCAAGCGCGTTCTGCCCTTGCAAAAACGGCCCGAAGTGCCCGCCGGTTCGGAGGAGCACCACCCCGGAGCGCGCGTGGCGGTTTCCGGGATCACGTTGTGGATTCGAGGGCGGCGCCTGCACTGCCGAGAAGAAGCCTTGGCCTGCTGCCGCTACGCGGGAAAGGAACTCGGGATGAATAGATGGCTTGGCCTGATCGTAGCCGTTCTTGCCGTGGCTGGGGCATTTTACCTCGGCCAGCATTGGAAACCGTATTACGATGTGAACCCGATCGGCTTCCACGTCAAGGGCCAGGTGCAGATTAACGGTAGTAATACACTCAATACGTCGAGCTGCACGTCGACGTCGACGAAGCCATGCAGCCTCACCTATGATTTTTCGGCTAGTCCTAAGGCAACGCCCACGGCTGAGCCGTGCGCTAGTAGCGATAAGAACTGCATGTCATTCAGCAATCCGAACGGTCAGATGCTTACGGTCACCGTGGATCTTCCCAGTGGAACTTCGACGGCTGCGCCAATGCTCGTTAATGGCCGGACGCTGGTCGATCAATAGCGGCATCGCTGAGTTCCATCCTGGAACCGTCGCTACGTAACTGCGAACGATGCGGTTCCGGGAGCGATGCTTCAATCAGCTGGCTCGCAACCTCATAAGCTACGCTGTCGTGCAGTTCACGACCGCTTTCCGTACAAAGGCGATCGGCAAGTCCTAGAATAGTCGCTGCCGCTTGTACGTCGCCGCAACGCGCGCGCACCGCCGCAATGCCGTGCAGCGAGCGTACAATGTAATCCGTCAACTGCAGTTCGCGCGCGCTTTTGAGTGACGACGCGAACTGTGCGAGCGCTTCGGCGAGCCGGGCTTCTTTGAGCGCTACCGTGCCGATGCCATGGTGGGCCGCGCATTCACCGTAGCGGTCGCGCATGCCGCGCTTCTCGACGAGGACCTGTTCGAAAAGCGACCGAGCACGGGCAAAATCATCGAGACGTAGCGCCACCCACCCCATCGCGATCGTGAAATCCCCCTCGATTCGCCGTTCGCCCAACTCCGTGGCGCGCGAGATCGCCTCGCCGAGCAACTCCGACGCGCGATGGAAATCGCGACGCTGAAACGCTAGGGTCCCCAGATTTCCGAGGCACAGCATCTCTCCTCGAGACTCGCCGGAAGCCCTGAATCCGTCGAGCGCCTCCCGGTAACGAGCCTCGGCATCATCGAAGCGTGCCTGCCGGTGCTGTGCCTCTCCGATGCGAAAAATGGCGTGGGCAATCCCCGAGCGGTCGTCCGCCGTTTGGTAGATATCGAGGGCCTCTTGTGAGAATGCCAGCGATTCTTCGAGCGCGTCTTGCAGCGTCGCGAAACTGGCCGCGAGACAGAGCAGCGATGCGCGCTCGCGCGCGTCGAGCAGCGGCATCTCTAGCGTCCGGCGAATCCACGTCCGGGCCTCGTTGACAACCCCCCGCGCGCGCCAGTACTGTGCCAAGTCGACAATAAAGCGCGCCGCCGCACCGGCGTCGTTGGCGACATGCCACTCGAGCGCGGCCCGGATGTTCGACACGTCATCGTCGAGCTCGAGATACGGGGGCCGAGCAACGGCGACGAGCCCTGCGTAACACGCCGCATGCCGTTGATTGATCGGCCCCTCGTCATGCGCCGCCAAAACTTGTTCGCGGGCGTAATCGGCGACGGCTTCGAGTAAGCGGTACCGCACGTCGCTCTTCGAGGAATCGATTTGTACTAAAGATTTGTCGACGAGTGCATCGAGCACGTCGTCAACCTCGGGAACATCAACCGCGACGGCCTTTATGGCCGCGGCGGTGCCGCTGCCGCGAAAAATCGAAATCACCCCCAACGTCTGTTTTTCGGTTGGCGAGAGCATGTCGTAACTCCAGCGGACCATTTCGCGAAGGGTTCGGTGGCGCGTGACTTCGCTTGGATCCTTGCTGGCGAGGCTCAAAGTCGAGCTCAAGCGCCGAAGCAGCTGGCGAAGCGGCATCGACGATAGCCGTGCGGACGCAAGCTCGATGGCCAGCGGAATGCCGTCGAGGCGGCTGCAGAGCGCCGCCACGTCTTCGAGCTCCACTTCGTTGAAAGTTATTGACGGCGCCGAGGCACGCGCGCGCTCGAGAAAGAGGCTCGCCGCGTCTGCCAGCGGCCCAAGACGGTAAATCCGTTCGCCGGCTATATGCAGCGGTTCCAAACTCGTCACCAAGATCGTGACGCTGGGGCATTTCGCGAGCACGAGCTTTGCAAATGCCCCGGCGTTTGCAAGAAGGTGCTCCGCATTGTCTAAGACGAGCAAAGCTCGTCGTTCGTGCAGGTACGCGACGAGCGTCTTTTCGATAGGCTCCCCGGGCACCTCGCGTAGATTGAGTTCGGCTGCGACGGTGTCGACGATCGGTTCTTGGGCGCGAACCGTGGTCAAATCGATGAACCAGGTGCCTCCAGGATACCGGTCGCCGAGGAGGTCGGCGGCAACTTGGAGCGCGAGGCGCGTCTTGCCGATGCCGCCCGGACCCACGATGGTTAGCAGCCGCGATCCCTCGATTGCGGCTGCGACTTCCCGCACTTCGCGTTCCCGGCCGACGAAGCTGGAGATCTGCGACGGCAGGTTGTTCGGCCGTGAGTCCATTGAGGCGAGCGCTGGAAAATCTGAGCGAAGGCCTTCGGTGACGACTTGATATGCAATCTCCGGCTGAGCGAGATCCTTGAGGCGGTGCGATCCCAGCGAGCGAAGGACGACGCGATCGCTAAGGACGTCGCGCAGCAGCGTGGCCGTGGCCGACGAAACGAGGATCTGGTCCCCGTAGGCCAGTGCCGAGAGGCGCGCGACTCGGTTGACCGTTGCTCCGAAGTAGTCGCCATCGCGCTGCGTGCAATCACCTGTGTGGAGCGCCATGCGAACGTGCATCTCGCCGATCGCACCCGGCCACGCGTGTTTGCGAAGAGCGTGCTGCACCTCGATCGCCGCTTCGAGCGCGTCATTCGGTCGTTCGAACGCCGAGCAGATTGCGTCGCCGACCGTCTTGAAAACGACTCCGCAATGGCGGGTGATTCTCTCCCGGCAGAGTGCGTCGTGTCGAGCGAGAGCCTCGCGCATCGCATCGGGGGCGCGCTCCCAGAGCCGGCTGCTGCCCTCGATGTCGGTGAAGAGAAAGGTGACGATGCCCGTCGGAAGCGCTCGAGTCACCATGCTACTCTATTCGCCAATCCTTCGAGACTTCCGACTGCACGGGGTGATGCGGGCTCGTTGCAGCTTTTCGGCGACGAGTAGCACGTCGTGCGTCGAGGGGATTCGCGCCTGAGACCGTAGAGAGAAGCATGGGCAAACGGGCGGGTATTCTGCCGCTGGCGCTGGCGGCAGCATTGCTGATCGGCGCGTCGCCGGAGGGACCAACCCAAACGCTGGCAGCCTTTAAGGCGGCAATTTCTTATCGGTATAACTGCACGCGCAACGTCTTTATCGTCGCGATCGGTGCGGTGAACCAAGCAGCGTCCGGTGAGAGCGCGCTCTACTGGGAGATCGCGGATTCGGGGCAGACCTCGCTCGGCGGCGTCCAGAATATTGCGATCCTCAACACGCTGCAGGTTCAAGCCGCGGGTAGCAATACCGAGACGAACGGCGCTTCTACCGGAATGGCGCCGACGAAGCTCTATCGCCCGTGCGTGACGCAGAGCCTCTACGTCTGGGCGTCGAGCGCCGCTACGAGACTCCCAAACGGCGATATCGTCGTGCGCTTCTCGGATGCGGTCGAGCAGCCGTTGGGCCAGCCATGAATTGGGAAGCGATCGCGGCATCGGGCCAGGTTCTGGGCTCGCTCGGCGTAATCGCATCGCTCATCTATCTGGCGATCCAAGTGCGCCAGAACAATCGCGCGTCTACCGTTTCCGCCAAACTCGTCTCGACGCGATTGCTCAGCGAGTTCGTCAGCGACTTTATCAAGGATCCGCAGCTCATGGACCTGTGGCTGCGAGGGCGGCAAAACTATGCGCTTCTCAACGATCGTGACCGGTTGCGATTTGCAAATATGTGCCTCAAGGCATTCTGGTTTTTCTCAACGGCCGAATTTCAGCTGCGTATGGGAACGCTGCACGAGGACGATTGGGCCGAGTTTTACGCGGTCATGCGGTATTGGTTCGAGGGTGATGGCGTACGAACGTGGTGGGCGAACGTCGGTAAGACGCGCTTTGGAAAGAGCTTCGTGCAGTTCGCCGACCGCGAGATTGCGGCGCAGCAAGGCGCTCGGATTCGCAAGTTTGCCGAACGCTACACGAAGGCGTGGTGCAGCCGCGATCCCGCCGCCGTCGCGGCCTTCTTCGCTCCAAACGGCTCCCTTACGATCAACGATGCTGAGCCCGCGATCGGGCGGCCGGCAATCACCGAAACTGCGCAGGGCTTCATGACTGCCTTTCCCGATCTGACCGTTTCGATGGATGACGTCGTCGAACGCGACGGAGCGGCGGTCTATCGGTGGACGCTCGGCGGGACGAACGACGGACCGGGCGGTACCGGAAACTCCGTTCGCATCAGCGGATCGGAGGAATGGCGGATCGATGAAGACGGTCTCATTGCCGAATCGCGGGGACGCTTCGACACGGCCGATTACGAGCGTCAAATCGGAAAGGGCGCGTGAGCGGCGTGGGTACGCCGGGAAGGAAGCAACCGACCGGCGAACCACCGGCCTTCTGAGCGTTTCGCTCCTTTAGGAAAGGGGAGAATCCTGTGTTCGATCTCCAGCTCCGCGGCGCAGCCCCCGCGACCCTGACCCTGCTCGCCCTTACGCTGACTGCGTGTTCCGCCGATACGTCGGGCACGCCGGCGCAGCCGAATCAGCTTTCGACTTCGGCTAGCAGTCAAATCGTGCGGCGGACATACGTCCCCGCCTGTCCCTGCGAGTACGTCGCCGACATCAAAGGAAGCCCGGTCTACCCGGGAGCGGTGATCGTCTATCCCGTCAACGCGAACGGCAACTACAACCCCGGAGCCAACATCATCATCGGTTCGAACACGGGATTACTGAACCCGGCCGGTATCGCGCTCGACGCCGCGAGCAATATTTACGTCACCAACATGGGAAACTCGAGCGTGACCGTCTATCCAGCCGGATCGTCCGGAAACGTCGCGCCGATGGCAACGATCAGCGGCACCAATACCGGTCTCTTAAACCCCTTTGGTATCGCACTGGATAGCAGCGGCAAGATCTACGTCGCCAATGGCCTCAATACGACGACGCCGAGCGTTACGGTCTACCCCGCGAACGCAAACGGTAACGTGACGCCGATCGCAACCATCACAGGGTCGCTCACGGGCCTTGCCGATCCCTCCGGCATCATCGTCGATCCCTCCGGCCGCATTTACGTAGGGAATGAGAACTCTCCATCGTTTAACGGCATCGTTACCGTCTTCAGCGCCGGAGCCAACGGCAATGTCGCGCCGATCCGCACCGTGACGGGTCCGCTTACCGGATTCGTTAACGGCGTCTATGGAGTCGCTTGGAAGAACAATAGGATTTTCGTGACGTCGGGCAACTCGACGTCCAGCAGCCGGATCGGGATCTTCCCCGCGAACTCCAACGGCAACGTGGCGCCCACAAAGACCATCTCCGGATCGTCCACGCAGCTGAACAGCCCAGTCGGCATCGCGATCGGTCCGAACAACAGAATCTACGTGGCAGACGTTCGAGGGCCTAGCGTGAACCTTTACAATGCATATTCCGGTCTCGCGCTCGGTAACAACAACATCGCCCCGTTCAAGTACGTCTTTGGCGGCAATACGCAGCTCGATGCGCCCTATGGCATAGTCGCCCGGTAATCGATCGACCCGCGCGCGCGCGCTCGGGCTCTCGGGAGGTCTCGATGGCCGCGTCAAAAAACGCGGGTTACGGTGAGCCGTCTTCGCGTTTGGTCGTGGGCTCTGGCCTACGTTGTCATTGCAACCACCGGGTGCGGCGGAGCTTTGAGCCCGAGCGCTCCGCCGCAAGCGCAAACCGCCGGAGCTGCGCGACCCGCGCTCTCGAGCGCGCCTAAGGCGCGGAAGACGGACTGGGACTCCTTCGGCTTTGACCTGCAGCGGACGGGCTACAATCCGTTCGAGTCGACGATCGGCGTTAGCAACGTGGCCGGCGTTCAAAAGCTTTGGAGCGCCAACGTGGGCTATGAGATGGTCCACGAGCCGGTCTTCGCGCACGCCGTAAAGGTGAGTGGACGGGCGACGGACATGTTGTACGCAGGCTCTGCGAACGGATCGACGATGTACGGAATCGACGCGAGCACGGGAACGATCGTGTGGCACGACCCCGTTCCGCAAGCGAGTTACGATTGCCACCACCACGAAAAGTTCCTATTTTCAATCGGCGAAACCCCGGCGATCGATCGCGGGAAGAACCTGCTCTATTTTAGCGATGGCCACAATCAATTGCATGCCGTCAACTTGGCGACGGGAACCGAAGCCGCCGGCTGGCCGTTGACGATCGCCGATTATAAACGCGACCACAACTTTATGCACGGTGGACTCACTTACAATCCGTCGAACGGGCTGCTCTATGCGGTAACCAGCTCCACGTGCGACATCCCACCATGGCACGGTCGAATCGTCGCCATCAATACGGCGGGGCCGAGCGTGGCGGGAACGTTCTTTACGATGAGCGGCACCTCGATGCAGGGCAATCAAAGCGGGGGAGGCATCTGGGGCCCGGGCGGCGCCTCGATCGATCCCGCCACCGACGACGTATTCGTAGCGACGGGCAACGCGGATACCACGAAGGGTGCGGAACAGAACGCGGGATACGCCGAGCAGGTTATCGAGTTGTCTTCTAGCCTGAACGCCATCATTGCGAACAATTACCCAACGAACATTCCGCAACTCGACGGCGATGAAGACTTCGACTTCGGGGCTACGCCGTTGCTCTTTCGGCCGCAGGGTTGCCCGCTACTTCTCGCCGCCGTCAACAAGTCGGGGATGTTCGAGCTTTACGACGTCGGGTCAATCGATTACGGCCCAATTCAATATATCGCGATGTCGATTCCGACGAACAAGGGAGATTTTGTCGGCGTACCGGCCTTCGACCCGGTTACCGGATACGTCTACGTCGGGATGCCGGCGACGGAGGGCATCTATAAGCCGGGCTTAGCCGCCTTTAGCATCGAGTCGAACTGCACGTTAGATCCCACACCCGTTTGGAGCGCACGATTCGGACCCGACGGCAGCCGCGTGACCGAGGGCCAGACGCCGCGATCGCCGATCTCCATCGCAAACGGCGTCGTTTACGTCAGCAACTATTCGCACGAGAAAGAGTTTGCGTTCGATGCTGCGACCGGCGCGCAGTTGTGGAGCGTTGCGCTTTCGGACCTGGGCAACGTCGGAACGGTGATCGCCAACGGCGTCCTCTACGTTAGCTCCAGAGACGGCACGATTACCGCATGGGCTCCTTCGTCGAGCAAAGGCAAGAAGCGAAATGTCGAGCACGGCTTGCGGCTCGACCGCGCGAACCGCACCGTCGCGCACTTTCTCGACGCCTACACCGACCGCGAGGCTGCCGCGGCCGAAGCCTTCGACAGCCTCGTGGGATTGTAGAGCGTGTACGATAGCCGCGGTATCTTCGTCTAGGGCGTTACGAGCTCGAACGAGATCGTTGTCCCCGGAGCGAGCGTCGGCAAGAGCGGCAGCGGCGAGTGCGGCGACGCGTTAAAGCGCAGGATGCCCCCTACCGGCGAACCGAGGACGACCGGAAAACCGGCTTGCAGCACGACACCGTTATACGCGTAGAGCTTATAGGTGCCGGCAGGGACCCCGGTGATCCTCGACTTGTTTGCTCCCGGCGGAACCACCGGCGGCGTGAACGTCATCGATCCGGGATTGTTTGGATCCGCGAGCTGCTGGACGAATAGAACGGGCGTTTCACCGGTCGGAACCGGAACGCCGCCCGGATTGGTGCTGCTGGGAAAAATCCGAATTTTTAGGTTTCCAGTGGTTCCGGGTCCATACGTCATATGCCCAATGTATCCGCCGCATGTTTTCCATTTGACAAACCCTCCGCCGGATGACGTCCCCGCATCTCCGGCGTTGCAGTTATCTGGGTGAATGCGAACGAGGCTTCCCGCGGAGTGTCTTGACTGCGCGCTGCCCGACGGGAGCGAACTCTGATTCAAGGATTGACCGCAGCCGGCAATCACCGGTAATGCCAGTGCAAGTCCAAACGAGAGAATCTTCATAGTGCTCGAAACCTCCAAGAGTAGCCCGTGACTGCGTAAGCGCAGCCCCGCTCTAGTATAGAGCGTTTTGCGCCGCATGGCGCATCTTGACTATCTCTTGACTATTGCAGCGTACCTGTAGCGTTAGCGATCCGGGAAACTTATGGCGTTTGGACGATGGCGTCTAACGGCTAAGGGCGGAGATACTGCTCGGTCGAAGAGATCGTAAAGAGAGGGAAGAAGTTGTCAGAGCGATTGGGAGGCCGAGCCGAGTATCCGTTTGGCGGCCGCCGGCCGACGAGTCACGAACGGCGCTCGGGAGAGCCGTGGGATGCGTCGTACCGCGACGGGCCTGCGCCGTGGGATATCGGCGGGCCGCAGCCGGAAATAGTTCGTCTGGCGTCCGAAGGCGCATTCGTCGGAGCGGTGCTCGATGCGGGCTGCGGGAGCGGCGAAAACGCTCTGCACATTGCCTCACTGGGGTTGCCGGTTCTGGGCGTTGACGTGGCCGAGACGGCCTTGGCCATCGCCCGGGCGAAGGCTGAGAGCCGCGCGATCGAGGCGGAGTTCGCGGCAGCCGATGCCTTTGAGTTGCAGCCTTTGAGGCGCACGTTTGAGACGGTGCTGGACTGCGGACTCTTTCACACTTTCGACGGCGACGAGCGACGGCGATACGTAACGAGTCTAGCATCGGTAACCGCACCCGGCACGACGCTGTACGTACTCTGCTTTAGCGACGCCGGGCCCGATATCGGTCCGCACCCCGTCAGCCGTGACGAGTTGAGAGCGGCCTTCAACCCAGGCAGTAGCTGGAATATCGCCGCCATCGAGCCGGCGAAGGTTCAGACGCGATACCACGACGACGGCGCACCCGCCTGGTTGGCGACTATCAAACGGCTCTAAACCTGACGGGTCGGACTTGCACCCCAATGTAATTTAGATTACAGACGGCCGGTCCGGGATTTTAGAATAATAGGACGCGTCAGGACTCGGGTTTTTGTTGCTCTTTTTTAGCTGCCAGGTTTTAAGGGGTAACTGAGACATGCAACTCGGCAACGCCGCCAGCGCGACTTCGGCCGCGACAACGAGTTTTATCATCCGGCTCGAGGGCGAATTCGACCTATCGGAACGCGACCGGGTCACCGATGCCTTCGCAGTCGCTCAGACTGCCGGGGTGATCGTCGTAGACCTTCACCGGTGCGAGTATATCGACTCGACGATTCTCCAATGCCTGATGGCCCTCTATCAAGCATGCCGGAAGCGCGGGGCAGAGCTAATTCTGACCGGGCTCCGCGGTCCGGTACGCCGGCTCTTCGAGGTCATCCGGTTGGACAAGGTGCTCGATATTCGCAGCACACTCGACGACGTGGGCGGCTTCGACGGCGCGCCGGTCCGACGGTTGACGATTGAGGCGCGGGCAATAAGCGGTTAGCGTTGAACGATACTCAGCGACATGCTGAGATTCGACATCGTTCGTCGCGCGCTGGGCATCGGCGGGGTCGTCGTTCTGGTGGCCGGCTGCGGCGGATTGCAGGCCGCGAGCAACGGCACGATGCCTGCCGCACCGGCGCTTGCCAGTGCTACGACCGGGCCGCCAAGCTGCAAAGGCCAACGGACGACCAAGAAATACGCAAGTATCGACCTGAAGCTCAAGACCAAGGGCGGTTCGTTCTGTATCCCGGCGTTCGGAAGCTTCGGCGGGTCGCTGCAGTATCCGGGCGTCGAGCGCTCGGTGAAGCTGACGCTGCGTACCAGCACGCAAAACATTTACTACCAGCCGCAACTCGGCAACGGAACGCCGATCGTGTATTTGAATCTGCATTTCCACGCGGGGACGCATTTCCGTTCGCATCTACAATCGAAAGGCGGAGTAACGTCGCCGACCATCGATCCCGGTGACACCTACACCGCGTTCGGAATTGTGGCGGTCGGCCATCTCGAGCTCATGTTCCCGCCATGCTATACGGTCGCAACGCAAGGGCCGTACGGCGGCGTCCTTCAAAATGTCGGACGTCTCTTCAGCGACACGACGATCACCGGCGCGGGATTCGGCGTAATTGAGATCTACTCCGGCGAACAGGTCAGCCGGCCGTGCTGACCGGGGTATTATTGTCGCTCGCAGGCGCCTTGATTGGAATCGCATGCGGCGCACTCTTCAGCTACCTGCTTCTGTCGGCCGGCTGGCTGCCGCGTACGGCTCACGTCCGCCTCACGCTTCAGGCGGCGATCGGTCTGGCTTTGGGCGCCGTCGCGGCGTATAGAATACGGCGGCATGGCCTTGGCTTCGCGGAATGTGCGCTTCTCGGGAGCGCGCTTTCAATCGTCGCGTCCGCGGCCGTAGTCGTCTGGGTCGTCACCGGCTAGCCACGCGACCGGGGCAACGGAGCTGACCCGTGGAAGCGTGTCCGCCGAGGAGGGACGAAACGATGACTCAGACTCAACCGACTCCTAAAGCCTCGGCAAAGGCCTATACGCTGCAGGGCACGCTGCTCGAGGCCTGCTCGTGCCGAACGCTCTGCCGTTGTTGGATCGGCGAAGATCCCGACGGCGGCGCCTGCGACTCGTTTCTTGCCTATAACATCGAGAAAGGCGAGATCAATGGAGTCGACGTAACCGGATTGACCTACGTAGAGGTCGTCAAGATTCCGGGCAACGTTCTTACGCCGAAGAGCTGGAAGCGCATAAGCTACGTGGATGCGCGAGCGACGGAGGAGCAGCGAGCCGCAATTCTCGATGCCTGGCACGGCCGCTTGGGCGGCCCGCTTGCGGACCTCAATGGTTTGGTCGGTGAAGACGTCGCGATCGAGACCGCGGCGATCGAGCACAACCTCAAGGGTGGTGAGGGCACGCTAGTGGTCGGCGACAAGATTCGTGCGACCATGGCACCGTACCGCAGCGCGTACGGAGCGATCACGACGCTGCGCGACACCATCTTCAGTACGATACCCGGCGCTCCGGCATATATCGCCAAGGCCTCCGAGCACGTCGTGAACATTCCCGAACACGGAATGGTTTGGACGTTTAAGGATCGCAACGCGATCCAGGGCGACTTTCTGCTAGAGGCGTAACGTCATGGTGGCGAACGCCGCGCATCGATCCGCGCGCTTCAATACGCTCTACGTTCTCGGCGGCGCGATCGCGTTCGCCTGGGCCGTCTGCGTCTGGGCGGAGCGCAGCGGCAACGCCGCGCAACTGCACCACGACGCGCTCTATGCAAGTGGGCGGCCGTATTGGTTCGCCGCGCTGCTCGTGCTCGCCGCGTGGCAGTTCATGACCGCGGCAATGATGCTCCCCTCCTCGCTCGGATTCATACGGCTCTACGCGGCGACCGCAGGGCGCGCGCCCGGCTTCCAGCTTGCACTGATCCTGTTCCTCGGAGGCTACTTCGCGGTTTGGACGGCATTTGCGCTGGCTGCGTTTACCGGCGACGTGCAACTGCACCGAATCGTCGATACATGGCCCTGGCTCGCGGCGCACGCAACCCTGATCCCGGCTGGAACGCTTGGGCTCGCCGCCCTCTATCAGTTCACGCCGCTCAAGGATGCTTGTCTGAAGGCGTGTCGCCATCCCGGCATGTATCTGATGCGTCATTACCGGCGCGGCGCGTTCAACGGGTTGCGCCTTGGCTTCGGTCACGCGCTCTACTGCGTCGGGTGCTGTTGGGCGCTGATGCTGGTGATGTTTGCCGCAGGCGTCGCGCACTTGGCGTGGATGGGCGTGCTTGCAACGATAATGTTCGTCGAGAAGGCGACCCCCGGGGGTAACCGAATCGTCGCGCCGGTCGGCGCGGCCCTCGGTGCGCTTGCCGTCATCGGACTCTTGGCTCCCGGCACGATCCCGGGCTTGTAAGGAGACCGGTCGACGATGCACGTTGGAATTGCGGGCACCGGGAAGATGGGAACCGCAATTGCGTGCAATCTGCTCGATCGCGGCTATCGGATCTCCGCATGGAACATCGATCCTGCGATGATGGAATCGTCGGTGTCCGCCGGCGCGACGCCGTTCGATAGCCTCGAATCCATGGTCGGCGGCGTCGATGCGGTGATCGCAATGCTCTGGGACGACGAGGTCGCGCGAGAGATTTCGCTGGGCCGGATCATTCCGGCCGCGCGCAAGGAACAACTCGTCATCGAATCCACCACGCTTTCGCCGCAGATGTACGAGAGGCTCGCGGAGGCGGCAGTGCAGCGAGACGTGGATTTTCTCGCGTGTCCGGTCCTCGGCAGCGTCGACGGCGCGCGCACCGGCACGCTGACGCTCTTACCGGGAGGCGCGAGCCGGGCATTCGATCGCGGCCGCGAGCTCCTGAGCGCGATGGGCTCTACGATCAAGTTTACCGGTTCTCCGTCGGCCAGCGGTCACGTCAAACTTGCGTATAACTCGATGCTCTGCGTAAATGCCGATGCAATCGGCGAGCTACTCGCCATCATGCGTCGGGCCGGCGTCGATCGTACCCTTGCCATCGATTCGCTCGTTCAAGCCCTCGGGCGAGTCGCTACCAAGGGTCAGCAGTTGCACGAACACGATACGCGACCGCGCTTTTCGGCAAACGCGCTGCTCAAGGATCTTCGTCTCGCCCGAGCATCTCGGCAAGAGATGCACGTCAGCGCGCCGTTGCTGGAGTGCGCATTCGAGGAGTTCGAACGAGCCGTCGGGATGGGCGTCGGCAACGAAGACTACATCGCCGTCGGCCTCGCGCTCGAACGAGCCGAGGTCGAGCGGCAATGACCCTTCGTCGGCGATAACCCAGTTTGTAAGGATTTGTACCGACCGCAAGCTAACTGGACAAGCTGCGGGCCATCGCGGCCCGATCGAAAGGTAGGAATTCCTTGAAAACGATTCTCACCGCATTTTTCCTAGCCATCGGCGTTGCCGCACCAGCCGCGGCGCAGCCGCCCGCGGGCATGGCCGCGATGCAGTATTACGTCGGCACGTGGTCCTGCGTGGCGGGGAATGTCGGACAACCCTCCGTCAAGGCGACCGCAACGTTCACGATGGATTCCGGGCTTATGCGCGAGTGGGTCGTCGTGCCGGCCCAGGGCAAGATGACGAAGCCCTACGTGATTAACATTGCTACGTCATACGACGCGAAGAACGGTCGCTACGCCGAAACTCAGATCGACAACTTGGCGGGCTGGTCGGTCTCATTCGCGAAACCATGGACGGGAAATACCGAGCATTGGACGGATCAGGCGAACTCCGGTAAGCTCGGCCACGGTCAAACGGTGCGTACCAACCAGAACAGCTTCGCTTTCATGAGCTATCCGACGGTGACGTCTACGAAACCGAACTTTAAGGGAACCTGCACGCGCTCTTCGTAGGCTATTGTTGCAGGGCGGCAGGCAGATCGCTCTGCCGCCGTGGCCGCATGGGCGTCACGGGGACTTCGCGTCGCGGTAGAGCAGCCTCAACTGAATTCGAACGAACCAGGTCGGGCCGCCAAGCGGTCTCACCACGTTATAGCCGACACCGCCCGCAACCTCGAGCAACTGATGCCCCGGGCTTCCAAGCGCGCTCCAGTCGGCAGTGATCTGCGAGGTTTCGTTAAAGGCGACGCCGTGGGCAAAGTTTCGGGTGAAAAACGGTTAGAACAAGAAGCTGCTAATCGAGCTTGCGCGGCGATCCCGCAACCGTTCTCCTCGCCGATCTCCGCACGGCATACGGGAAGACGGCAAACCGTCGGCCAAATGCTTCTCGTCCGGCGAATGCCGGTTAAGGAGGTCCGACGCATGCGACTAGTGATGCCGCGCTCTTCTCCGTTGGCGCCCACTCTGATCTTCCTCGCTCTGAGCGCCTGCAACGGCGGTCAGAGTGTCGGCCTCGCGCCGCCCAACGGTCTCCCCGCCTTCGAATCGACGGCGCGCACCCATGCCAATGCGCGAGTCGGGGATCGCAGCCCCGTTCTGCGGGATTTCGCCGTTCCTAGGTCTCAACTGATCGTCGCGATGGCGCCCGCAACGAACGGCATCTGGTTCGTCTCGCAAATCAACGGAGGACAGAGCGCCGGGCTTGGGCGCATCACGCCGCGCGGCAAAGTCAAGGAATTCCGCTACCCCGGTTCGATCGGTCGTGTCACGACGATGGCCGGCTGCGGTCGAGACAAGATGAAGTCGAGCCCGTGCAACGCCAAGCGGTTCGTGCCGCTGTGGTTTCCCGTCATTTCGGGAAGCTCACTGCAACTCGGCCGCATCGGGAAGAACGGACACGTCACGGTCGTGACGCCCAGCGGCGCACCATCCGGCAGTCTTGGCTTCTACAGCGTGGCCGCAACGAGCCCGAGTCAGGTGTGGCTCGGCATCTTCGCTTCGAGTGGCGGGTATCTCGCTAAACTCAATCCTTCGACCGGCGCGCTGACGTCCTACCCGGTGCCGTACGAGGGGAGCAACGCCTACATCCCGATCGGGATCGCGCGTGGACCGGACGGCAACATCTGGTTCGCGTCCGAGGCAAAGTACGTGGGGAAATCGACGTCCTCGGGTTCGATCACGATGTATCCGCTCTCGAGCGCGAACATCGCCCTAGGCGGCATCGCGGCTGGCCCCGACGGCAACATGTGGGTGACCGAGGAAAACGCCGGGTCCGTCGCGCGGGTCACGCCGTCCGGCGGGGTCAAGACCATCGCGACGCCCAACTGCAGCGCTCCTACAGCGATCGCGGCGGGCGCCGACGGTAACCTCTGGGTCGATTGCGGCGTGACGCTGCTGCGAATGACTCCGAAAGGCGCGATGGCCTCCTTCAATCTGCCCGACGGCAACTCGACTTCGTACACGCTCATTCGAGGACAGAAGCGCACGTTGTGGTTCAACGAGGACAATATGCAGGCCGGCACTTCGCGCATCGGCAGGGTCAGCCTGTAAACGCAGATCAGACTTAGCGAGGCAAACCGTATGAAACTTCTCGTTTCGGCATGTTTTAGTGTGGTCGCGGCGCTGGTTAGCACGACGGCTCCCGTAGCCGTCTCCGCGCGAGCAAGGACGGTCAACGTCGAAGCGGGTCCGATCTGGAGTCAAGCGGACGCGGAGAAAAAATGCCCGCAGGTTGCAGATGCGAGCGGCGGTGTTTGGAATGGTCAGTGGCGGACCACGGTGCCGGGCAAGATGTCGGTCTGCGAGATTCGCTTACGCTCGTCGAAGGACAAGTATGTTGTCGAGGCGGTAGAAGCGGGTCCGATTTGGAGTCAGTCGGACGCCGGGAAGAAATGCCCCGAGGTCGCGAAGGCGAACGGAGGCGTTTGGAACGGTCAGTGGCGGACCACTGTTCCGGGGAGAATGTCGGTGTGCGAGCTCCGACTTCCGCTGCCGAAGAGCTGACCGCCAGGCGCGTCGGCCCTCAGATAAACCTGCGAAGCTGCGGCCAATAGACGCTCAGCGGCATGGTGATTCCGCGGCAGAGCGAGATCGGAAGGCCCTGTTCAAACGGTCGCCCCCACTGATTGGCGAACCGGGCGACGACGCGATGCGTTCGAAAGAGGTGCGCTTTATTTTCGCAGTCTCCATGAACGTCGATCAGCACGTTGCCGCTGTAGCCGCGGGGACCCCAGACCCAATACTGATTGTGGCCCGAAAGTGCCGGCGGTAGGCCGTACGGCGGCCCAAAAAAATCAAGCGCGGCGGCCTCGCCGTAATTGCTTGCAAGGATCGCGGTCTGAGCGCGCTCGGCGGGGGGCAGTGAGTCGTAGACGCGAGCGACGGTCTGCGCCAGTTCCGGCCAGCCGTGCATGTCGGCCCAATCGGGAGGCAAAGTGCCGATCTGCGTGTGTTCGGTGACCGCCAGATCCACTTCTTGCGCGAGCATAGTTTGAAGCGTGCGGTCGTATGTGGACATCACGCGTTCCGGCAGAACCGGCATCAGCAACGGAACGAGCGCAATGCCGGCAATCAGCGCGTAGAGCGCAAGCAAGGGGCGCCAAGCGGTTGCGCGCGCCGTCCACGCTTCGATTGTGACCGCACCTGCGGCAATTGGTATCGGGTAGACGTCGCCGGCATAGTAATGCTTTGCGTGCAGAACGATCATCTGGACGATCAATGCGAGATACGCGATGCCCAGAAATCGGTGGTCCGCGCGGCGCAGCAGCGTTGCCAAGCCGATCAGCCAAACCGGCGCGAGCAGCGGATATGTGATCAGCAGCTGAGTAGCGAGGAACTGCAGCGGCGTGAGCGAGACGTCTTTATACTGCTCGGCAGCGCGCAACAGTGACCACATTGGAAAGCCGTGAGCGGCTTGCCACAGGAAGTTCGGCACTGCGATGAGCGCCGCAACGAGAGCGCCGCCCGCGAACCAGGCCGTAAAGAGAACGCGCCGTTGCGGAAGCACGAGCAGACCAAAGACGATGCCGATGGCGAAGAAGATGACGGTATATTTGCTCTCTAGGCAGATACCCACGATCGTGCCGACGACCAGCCACCACCGCGGGTCGGCTCCCTTGACGATGCGCAGCACGTAGAGCGCCGCTAGCGGCCACAGCCACAATCCGACGACGTCGGTCGTCAGCTTCGTTCCGAAATCCATGAGGACCGGAGTGAGCACTGCAATCAGTGCGGCGAAGAACTGCGCAAACGCACCACCGCCGAGTTCGGCGGCCAACAAACAGGTGGTGTAGACCGATGCCGCGGCAAACACCGCGCAAACCAGGCGCAAGAGAAAGAGCGAGTGGCCGAAGAGCTGCGAGCCCGCCGCCAGAAGCGGCGCGACCGGTGGCTGGTCGACGTATCCCCACGCCGGATGAAAGCCGCAGATGATAAAGTAGAGCTCGTCACGGAAGAAGCCGTAATGCGGATTGCCGGCGAGATGGACTGCCAGGGTAACGAGCGCCGCTGCAAGGGGCAGACGCCGGACGCGGGGCGGTTGCATAGTTTAACGAATTTACTTCCGCGATAATCGCCGGCTCACCCCGCCTCGAGCAGGGATAGCGCCATTGTAACCGTTGCGACTTTGAGCCGCAGAAGGAAGTTGTTCTTGAAGACCCTGTTCCTGAGCCCACCCTCTTTCGATGGCTTCGAGGGCGGCGCGCGCGCGCGGTACCCAGGCAAAGCGCGAGGTGACCTCGTTCTGGTATCCAACGAACGCCGGGTCGAAGCGACGGCCTCCTGAGAACGCGCGTTACTCTGGCCCGAGCCGCAAGGCCGACGCGAGCGTTTCGTCGAGCATGTTGCGTTGAAATACGACCATATCGGGGATGTGCGGGAACCTTGCGTCGCTTCGGCGTGCGGTAAGGCGGTAGCGTTCATTGTCAACGGCTAGCGTGCCGCGCTTTCGCAGCGTCGCAAGTGCGTTGACGACCGCAGTGTCGGGAGCGCGCTGCAACTCGGGATCGACGAAGACGTTGCCGGGCAGCGAACCGAGCCGCTGACGAACCGCGTGCACGGCATCGTGAACCCCGAACGTCTCGCGGTCCTCGAGTAGAAACGCGGCCAGGAGTGCCGAGGTCGTGATGGGCCGAGCCCCAGCCAGCGCCGTTCCTATATCGGTGGTACCGGGGTGTCGAAGTACCCGGTAGAGCATCGAAAGCCGCTTGCCCCGGAAAGGGTCGTACGAGATCGCGCAGAGCCAGAGGTCGGCAAAGGGCGCCAGGGCGTCGACGATTCCGCCACGCATCGGATGCATGCGACCATCGCGACTGAAATCCCCTTCGGGCGTGATGTAGAACGTCGAACCGGACCGCACGCGTTCAACGATCGCAGCGACGTCGCGTTCGGTTACGACGCGGAGGTTCTCGAGCACTTCGCGCCGGTAAGGTTGCTTGAGCTTCGCCACTCTCACCCAAGCGCGAGCCCGCATGAAGTTGGCAGCCTTCCATAGGTCGCTCAGAACGCGCCCTTCGAGATCTAATGGCTCAAGCGTTTCGGTCGGGAAGATTGCTTCGAGCGGAAGATCGCCATGTGCAGCGCGCAACTCTTCCGCCACGCTGATGAGAGGCCGCGAGAAGAGGTGGTTCTCGATAGGCAGGATGCCGTAGGCCCCCCATAGTCCGCTCAGATTGACGCCGCGCGTAAACCACGCGGTCCAAGGCAATTCCGCCGCGATAAATCCCGTCTCGAAGGTGCGGCGGGAATTGCACATGGACAGCGGCTTCCACGGGTGCCGAAGAAACGTGCGCGCCGTGACCATTTCGCCTTCGTCTATGTGCTGGTGATTTGTGATCAGCACCGTTGCCCCACGTTTTGCCGGCAAATGACCCCATTGGCGGACGCGAATCTTGAAGAAAAGATAGGTCTGGCGAATGCCGTAGGTGACTGCCGTAATCGTCCAGTTGGGCTTCATCGGGACGCTGCATTCGGCTTGCGCACCGCAAGCACGGTCAGGGAGCCAACCAGAAAGCATGCGCCGGCGCAGGCGAAGAGCCAGCGGTAGCCGTCGCTCAGGTTAGCCCCGCCGGTGATGATCGCGGCGCCGATCGCCGGCGCGATGACCATGGGGAGATTGGAGAGCGTTCCCCAAATGCCGAGGTCGCGCGCGACGTCGCCCAGTTCGGGAACCGAGTCCATGGCGAGCGCCCAGCCGACCGCGAACACGCCGCCGTAACCGAGGCCAAACAGCGCAGCATACACGAAGATCACGTGCAAATCCGGATAAACGGCGAAGCCGACCGCGGCCAGCGTCATCGGCAGCCCCGAGAAACAAACGACCAGCCGGCGGTCGAATTTATCGGAGAGGATTCCGGCCGCGACACTGGACACGACTGCCCCACCCATCGCAGCCCCGGCGACGAGCCCCGTGTTCAACGACGCGTTGCGGATGCGTAGCACGTCGTGAAAGAAGTACAGCACGTAGGTATTGAGCAAGGTCATTCCCATGATGATCCAGGCGCGGGCGATCAGCGTGACGATGAGATCGTGGCGATCGCGGACGTGCGCGCCCTCGTGGCGCTCCGTCGCTACGAACGCCGGAGATGCTGGGACGAACACCAGCGTCAACGCGCTGACGACAACGCCCCCTGCCGCGGCCAAAAGCGCCTCGCGCGGGGGCAATAGCGCGCCCAGCATGAGGCCGATGATGGTTCCGACCAGCGTCATTGCTCCGCGATGGCCGGCCGCGGTTCCCCAAAACCTGCGCGGAACGATCTCCGGCACGAGCACCTGATAGACGACCGAGCCGCTCATCAATGCGACAGTAGCGACGACGGTGGCAGCGCCCAGGTTAACAACCGACGAGGCATAGGCCATCGCGACGAGCGCGAGGGCGTCGATCGCGAGCACGATCGCCGTCTGGCGGCGCCGGTCCCCGCCGCGCCGGCGAAGGCGGTCGGAGTGCGCACCCGCCAACGGAGGCACGATTGCGGTCCCGATTGCGACGAGCGTCGAGAGTACCGCCAGGACGTAGGTGTGGTTGCCCGGGGCCAGCTGCAGCAACAGCGCCGGCACGATGATCGACATCAACGCCGCGTCTTGGAAGTGCACGCCTACCCACAGCGCGTTGATCGCTACGTGGTCGCGCGTCGAAATCGTTCCATCCCCGTTCATCTCGGTCAAGATCTCTTCCCATACAGAAGCAAGGGCCGCCTTCTCGGTTAGCGAACCGCGTCGCGTGAAGTTTGCGCGTATCCTCGCCGCGGCCTTTGATGTCGCGACGGTCGCAGCGATTGGTTATGCGGTCGTCGCGATCGTATCCGTTGGGCGGTTCGCGCTGCGCGAACCTGAGCCGGATCCGGGCGACCACCTGCCGGACGTCAGTCTGCTGGTGCCCTTGCATGGCGCCGAACCCGGCCTCGAGGATAACCTGCGGGCGTTCGCGTTGCAGGACTATCCTGTTTACCAGCTCGTCCTCGGCGTCGCGCGCGCCGACGATAGCGCGTTGGCAATTGCGCAGCGGGTGGCGGCGGACCTCCCCGATCGGAATATCGAGATTGACGTTGGTGAAGTTCGCAGCTCGCGCAACCCCAAGATCGCGAACGTGCTGTCCATGATGCGGCTCGTGCGCCACAACGTGTTGATCTTGGCTGACAGCGACACTCGGGTCAACCCGGCGTACATCCGCGCCGTTACGGCGCCCTTACACAAGCCGGGCGTCGGCGTGGTGACCTGTCTTTTCGCCGGCGTTCCTGACGGTTCGTTTTCATCCAAACTCGGGGCGATGTTCATGAACGAGCAGTTTATCCCATCGGTGCTCGTCAATCGACTCTTCGGCCCCCCGCGACACTGCCTAGGCCCGACGAATGCGGTACGCTCAGCAGTCCTCTCCTCGGTCGGGGGCTTCGAGGCACTCGCACCGCATCTCGCTGACGACTTCATGCTGGGAAATTTCATCGCTGCCCAAGGCCTCCGCGTCGTAATCTCAGGTTACGTCGTACGAACGATGGTGTCGGACTCTAGTCTCGCGACCCTTTGGAACCACGAGTTGCGCTGGCACCGAACGATTCGCGGAGTGCAGCCCGCTGGTTACGCCGGCATGTTCCTAACCTACCCCGTCCCGCTTGCGCTTCTAGCGCTCTTGCTCGCGCCACGGCCGAGGCGATTAACGGCGCTCTTCGTTGCGGTGCTCGCACGCATCGCCTTGCAACGCGTCGCCGCGCGCGCGCTCGGCGTCGTACCCGCCCCGGCATGGCTCGTGCCGGCACGCGATCTCTTCGGGATAACCGTATGGGCTTGCGGGCTGGGCGGAAACGCGGTCCGCTGGCGCGACGCGGATCTGCACATCGAATCGGGCGATATGCTCGCGGAACGGCACTGAGACCCGCGGGCGAGCATCCTCCTTGCGCTTGAGCCGCAGGTCCCGACTTTGGCTGCGGCCGAGATGTTGGGCCGTTGCGCTCGCGACGATGACGCTTGCGGCCTGTCAATCGATGGCGACGCCCACCGTTGCGCCGGTGGGCGGTCAAGCCCGAACGTATCAACCGGCGGCGCTGTGGACGTGGCAGGAGAACGTTATAACCAATGCTTCCGATGAAGCCGCGTTCTTTGCCTTTGCGACCTCGCACGGCGTCAAACGTCTCTACATCGAGAGCGAAGGATCGATCCAGAGGAATCAGCCGGCGCTGATCGCCTTCCTGCAGAAGGCCGCCTCGCACCGAATTACGACCGAGCTGCTGTTCGGCGACGACAGATGGGTGCTGCCCGGCTCCGGATATCCGCGTCAAGGCTACGCCGTTTCGCTCGTGTCGAGATACGTGGCGCAGCTCTTGAGCAAAATGACGACGGGGCAGCCCGTAGCCGTCCATTTCGACGTCGAGCCGTACGGGCTTCCGCAATGGAAGACCCGGCGCAATGCGCTGGCTTTAGATTACGTCGATCTCGTGACCAAGCTTGCGAGGGCGGCGCATACGATCGGATTGAAAGTGTCGGTCGACGTACCCTATTGGTACTCCACCATTCGGGTGAAGCGCGGCTCGGTCACGACACGGCTCAACCAGCTCGTCATCCGGGCCGTCGACGACTACGTGATCATGGATTATTGGGACACCGCATCCCGCATGGAGAGCCAGGCAACGACCGATCTCACCTACGCTAACGGCATCGCGGGTAAAGCAGTCGTGATCGGCGCCTTGACGTCGTGCCACCAGCATCCCCCGCAGACCTCGTATTGCAACTCCTCCACCAGCAGCGGTACGGCCTACATGGAGGCACAACTCGCAAACGTTGCGAGCGTTGAGGCCTCCAACGCCTCTTTCGCCGGCCTCGCGATCGAAGATTACACCGGCTTCCGCAAGCTCAAACCCTAGGTACCGAAGCGAAACTCGCCGATCTTATTGCGGTTGGCCTCGGCAAACCAGAGATTGCCATCAGGCCCCAAGATGATTTTCGTCGCTTGGAACTTCGGTTGACTGTGCTTCCAGGGGTTTGAGCCCCGGAATCTAGTCCAATGGGAATTGTGGGTTTCCGGCCAAGATGGCCTGCAAAGGAGACCCGCATGCGCAAGCGACGCTACCCCGAAGCGCAAATCGTCGCGATCCTTCAGACGCCGGCCGATCCGCAGCTGAGCTCGCTCGCAAACACGGCGTTCACGTCAACACGCTGCGACTGTGGCGAAGCAAATACGCCGGGCTCGACATCAGCGATCTCACCCGTCTGAAAGAGCTCGAATCCGAAAACTCGCAGATGGAGCGCATTATCGCGCGTCGAGCCCTCGGATCCGCGCGATGTCCGAGGTGATTCGAAAAAACGGGTGGGGCCCTCAGCGCGCAAGGAAGCGGTGAGGCGTTAGAGGCCGAGGGGATGAGCCAGCGGCAAGCGTCCGCCTCGCGACCTGCCCCCGACCGACCGTACGATACAAACCACGCAAACGCCCCGGCGACGAGCACGTCCGCGATCGGTTGCGTTGCATTGCGCAAGAGCGGCCGAGATTCGGATGGCGCCGGCTTAAGATCCTGCTCAAGCGTGAAGGCCTCGTGATGAACCACAAACGCCTGCGCCGCCTGTATTGCGATGAGCGATTGCAGGTGCGACCGCGCAAGAAGCGACGCGTGCGATTGGTGCGCGGCAACGTTTCACCGGCTCCGACAAAGCTCAATGAAGAATGGGGACTGGATTTCATGCACGAAATCCTCATGACCAAGCGCAAAGTGCGGTTGCTGACGATCGAGGACCGCTTCAGCCGCGAAGGTCTCGCAGTAGACCCAGACTTTTCGATCACCAGCCGCCGCGTCGTCGAACGCTCGATGACATTGCCGAGATCCGCGGTTATCCCACGCGCCTTCGCGTTGATAACGGTCCGGAAAACGTCGCCGGCGCGATGCTGCAGTGGTCGATCGATCACAATGTACTGCTGCTGCACTTCATTGATCCCGGGAAACCCGCACAGAACGCCTGGATCGAGTCCTTCAACGCTCGCGTGCGCGACGAGTTCCTCAACGTGCAAGTCTTCAGGACTCTCCTGCAGATCCGCGAAGAGGCCGATGCATGGCTCGTGGATTACAACGAGGTTCGGCCGCACTCGTCGCTAAACTATCTTACGCCCAAGGAGTTCGTCGAAAACTTTTCTACACCAATCCCACAATCGCCGGTGGACTAAGAAATGGGCTCAAACCCGTCGCTAAACTATCTTACGCCCAAGGAGTTCGTCGAAAACTTTTCTACGCCATCCCACAATCGCCAGTGGACTAAAGAAATCGGCTCAAACCCGCGACAACTGCTTTCGTATCAACGTATGTTGAAACGGCCGGCACCGCATTTATCAGCCTCAGCATTGGCGCGCCTACCAACGCGGCGTACATTTCCGAACCGTTTGGGCCGTTTACTGGGGACGGTCGCCACTGATCGCGATTAGTATACTTTTGGTCCATGACCGCCATGGACAGCACGTTAAACGCCTTATGATTGTGCAACTCAATCAGTCCGGGAAAAATCGTCCCCCCGGTTTCCACCCTCGTCGCCCCATACATATTAAAGTCGTTGGGTGCCGCTAGGTTGCGGTTTTGGACGGCGCGGATAACTCCAGCCGAAACGTACAGTGCACCATCATCTATGACTCCGGCCTCGTCCATCGTTACGATACGTCCGTAGTACACGGTTTCAAGTTCAGCAATTGGAAGCGGGGTGTGAACCGGATCGCTCGGGCTGCTCATAGTGAGATCTTTCCTTTAATTACGAATATCAAGGAAGGTGCTTGCCTCGCACTGTATCAGCAACTTGCCGGAGATGCCGTAGACCCCACCCAGATCTTCCAGGTGAACTGGGGGCTCGCGGGCATGTCGAAGCTCAAGTGTCCATTCTGCACCGCATTTGATTGTTGTGTCTTGAGCGGCCGCACTTTTGTTGTCGATTGGTGGCACATCAAACTCGCTGTGGCAGCTGGCCTGGGCGCACTCAGTGAGGGCGTCGAATTGGACGTGGATGCTGCGCGTCCCCACGTTTCGGAAATAATATCCGCTCTGACCCCGCGATTGCACGGCAACAATCGCTATTCTCTCACTCTGCACCGCAAACCAGGGCTGCACGTTTGTGCCGGAGATGTCAGGTGGACCAAGGGTTGCGGGCGTAGACGGCTTCGCAAAAAACGGGGTAATCGCATCAGAGATCGACGTCGTGGGAGAAAACAACGGCCACGTGGCAAGAAAGACGAACACAGCACCAAGGAGCCCAAGTGCGACTCGCTGCAGCAACAATGACGGCGCGGGGACCGTCACCGGCCCTATACCATAGGGTTTCCCAAGTATCGTCGAGATTAGGCAAACGACCCCGACGACGAACGCAATGACCTGCAGCCCGGCGCCGAAGAAACCCGCCATCACTCCGCCCTTGCGCGGCGAGACAGCGTAACCCTCCGGGTTCGACAAGTGACGGGGAAAAAGGCTGTGGGTCGGGCGATTTGCGACGCGAGGGGTTACCTCAGGACGCCTTTCGAAGCGCTGCGAGGTACTCGTCAAGCTGCACCTGCAGCCGAGATTCGGCAACAGGCAGGGGAACCGCCTCAAGTCCCTACGCGTCTTCGGGTATGGACCCCATTTTGATACAAGAAGTTAAGCTTGGGTAGGTAAGGATTGGGCTTCGAGATAGAGGTACTCGAACTGTGCCGGCGGCCGGTAGTCGAGCGCCGAGTGCAAACGCCCTTGGTTATACTTGACTTCGAGGTAGGACCCCATCGGGCGTACCGCGTCGGCGATGGGTTCAAGTGAGGGTACGGCGGAAGACGCGCTCGCCGGCGCAGACGGATCATTGCGTTCATTGTGTAACCGTGGGTGAGCCGCTGCTTATTCTGCGAAGGGAAAAGCGGAAGTCCTGAACATTCGCGGATACATCGAAGCAATCTTAGTGGAGCTGCTGGAGATCGAATAAGCGGAGGACCGGGGAGAGGCAGTGAGGCGTGACCAGAAGTTCCTGACGCCATGCGACCGTTACCCATCCGTTACCCAAGACGGACGAGCCAAAAGCAAAATCCGTTATAAAATAAGGGAAGAAATTTTAGCCCCAGCGGGATTCGAATCCGCCCGCGCGTGGCCGAGCGCTGGTCGCGGATGGGCAAAAGACCGCGTAAAATATGGGTTTTCGACCCGGCACCCGGTCGTCGATGGGCAAGAGCGGTTGCCATCGACGGCAACCGTTTGGCAACCGTCGCTAAAGGCTCGTTCGCCCTCTCTAGCGCAACGGTGCTGCGGAACCGCGGTTCGATAGTAACTCGCGCCGCACGCTTTAGCGTCAACCTTCAGCGTAAGTCGCCGTGCCTTCCTTAAGGAGCGGCCGAAATCGAATGCGTCGCGACCCGCTAGCGTCCGGCACCGTCAACCCAATCAAACCGCCGCGTACTCTCGAAGCGGGCGTCCAGCAGCATACCCTGCGCGCACTCCGTCGGAAAACGCTATGAAAGCCGTCGAAGGGTGTCGCGATCTCAGGCGAATCGCGCCGTTCCGTACCGCGGCAACGGCATTTCCTCGCGAGATCGGGCTGGCGGCGGGGGCTTCCCCCGTGGCGGCCGCTCACGAGCCTGCCGTCTTACCTGTGCGTTCTCTCCGAGGGGATTTTAGCGAGTGAAAGTGCGCGCGACGAAGACTGAACAAACGAGACAAGCTCCCAACTCACGGTGAGATCCGAAAGATTGTTCCCCCATTGTTTGTGCCGCCTTGGGAAGTAGTACCGTAGAGGGTGCCGTTGACGCCGAGCAGGCCAGCATACGGCACGCTGCCATCAGGTCTGCCTTTGAACCGGTAAAGCACGCGCTCCTTGCCGGTCAAGCTCACCGCAAAGACGGTTCCGCAACCGAGGCCGCCGCTGCTGCTACACCCCATGCCACCGGAAGACGTCGTCCCGTAGAGCGTGCCCCGAATTGCGACTCAAAGGTGCAGACGGGTATGCGCCGTCGGGTGGTCCCTTGAAACGATACAGGACGTGCTCCTCGCCGATCGTGCTGACTTTGAAGACGGTGCCGCATCCGTCGTGGCAACCATGCGAACCGCCACCAGCGCCCGTGATGCCATACAGCGTACCGTTGACGAGGATCAATTCGACCGCCAGGGGATGCGCCGTCCGAGCCGCCTTTGAAGTGATAAAGTATATGCTCCGTGCCCGAAGTGCTCATCTCGAGAAAACGACCCCGCATCCGCGGCCGGAACATCGCGTGCCACCGCCCGCGATGCCGTACAGCGTGCCGTTTTTGGCGACAAGGGGTGCCCACGAGCCAGCGCCGTCCATGCCGCCTTTGAAGCGATAGATTACGCTCTCCTCGCCGGTCTTGCTGACTTTGAAGACGGTGCCATCGTTGTTTGTTCCTCCAAGGGCGTAGTGCCGCTAAAGAGCACTCCCTTCACAACTATCAACGGTGCCCACGGATATGCGCCGTCCGTGGCGCTCTTGAAGCGGTGGAAGTATATGCTCCTTGCCGCTCGTGCTTATCGCGAAGACGACGCCGCACTCATCGCTAGAGCCGCCACATTCTGGACCGTCGGTGCCTTCCGTGGTGGTACCGTAGAGCGTGCCGTTTAGGGCGAGTAAACCAGCCGTGGGGTGAACACCGTCCCTGCCGTTGAAGCGAAAGATTACGTACGCTATCCCCGACAGGCTCGCCTCGAAGACTGTCCCACAGGCGGGGGCAAACGGACCCGCCATCGAGCGTCGTGCCATAAAGCGTGCCATTCAAGGCGGTTAAGCCCGCATACGGGTCTGCGCCGTCCTTATAGCTCTTGAAGCTGTAGAGAGGACTCGAGCCGCTCGTCGTCTGAGCGGAAACGCCGAGGTGTCACTCGGCAGGCCGGCTGGGAGCGGCGACGATCCGGTCACGCGCGAGCAGCTTGCGAGCACGACACCGCAAAAAACCAAGACGACTATACGCATGGGGGCTGGCCTCCAAAAGATTCGCCTGGGACTCGTGCAGCTATTCAAAAAACGTCCCAGACGGGGCCTTGCAATCGCAGTTCGACAAGGGGTTTTCTCGGCGGTGGGAGCGTGACGGCTTACGTCGGGTGTGCGCCTAAGAAGTAGACCTCGTCGCAAGGGCGCGCTGCTATGTGCCGGCTTGAATCGGCTGCGGGGGTTCGCCCCGTTGCGTCTGACGGATCACGTAAGCGATCGGATCCTCGAGCTTCGCATGGACCGTGTATTCGAGGTGTTCGACAAGAGACTTCGGAGCGTGCGGAAAAAACTGAAGAAGGCGGTCCACTTCCTTCTCAGCGATTGTCGGATCGAATTGGCGATCGGCTGAAGAGTGCCAGGAGTCGTTTGCGCGCGTTCTCCGTCGTCTCTTTGTTCATCCGTGCCCTATCTAGAACAAGAATCTAGGTAACGATTGCTAGGTAGCCGGGGGCAGCCGTGGCGGGGGGTTTTAGTCACGGATGACAGGGGTTCGGTGTCACCAATGGCAGGGGTCCGTCATCGTACCCCCGTCATCCCTGACAGGGGGTCGGTTCTCGTGACCCCCAGCCTGGGTGACAGGGGTCAGTCGCCGATAGCTTCGGCAAAGGCCGTTTCCGTTGTCGTATCTGTTTGAATCCAACCGGCCTTTTCTAGCCGTACCAATGCTACGCTGTGCCGCGTCCTCCTTTCGGCCCACGCGCTCGCCAATTCGCTCAAGGGAAATACGGGATACGTCGTCATTATTGACATCGACGGCGCGCAAAATGCCAGAAAGACGCGAACATCGAGGGCCTGGAGCCCCTTGTCATCCAGAAGCGCGATGGGGATCATTGCGAAGGTGCTCTGTCGGGGTTTTCACGCCTTGCGCCCGCTATCCATCATTGGTTTGTCTCGTCGTTGAATTGGCGAGGGCCGCTCAAAGTGCGCGCGCCGTTCGTTTCATGAACGGCGCTTGTCATTTCGCTGAAGCGCCCTCGGCAATTCCGCTTGATGTAGGCGTCGAGGGAGGGAGCGCAAAAAAAGCGTCCGCGATCCGATGCTGATGACCGCCTGCATCTCCCCGTCTTCCAGCGAGCGTCTTAACCGTGCTGCGCGATAGCCCTCCCGAGATAACGCTGAGTTTCGGCGTAGTCGAGGAGTGCCGCGGGGTTGCTGGCCGCAGGTGGCAGCGTGTTCGTACGCATGGCACCTTGACCATACCAAAGTGTAACGGTACCGTGTAAGACGTGGACGGTACCATGCGTCAGCAGCGTTGGCGAGAAGCCGTTACTGAGCTACTGGCCGCGGCCGAACTTTCACACGGGGACTTGGCGGCCCAAGTCGGCCTCCCGCGTCCAAATATCACGCGGTGGCTTAGCGGCGCAGTTAAAAAGCCGACCGCAGGCAGCATACGAGACGTAAACCGCGCGATGACGCGTCTCCTAAAGGATCCTCAAGTCGAGCACTACCTTCTCGCGATCGCTCTTTGGGAAGGCCGCAAACCTCAAAGACCCAAGTGTAAGCGAGCTCGCCTCGCAAGTCGGAATTCGGCTTTGAGGGAATGCTGCGTGAGCTCGACTAGGCTACTTCGTCGCCGACCCGCGCGACGTTCTACGGGACTCCATGAGACGAGCAAGACTCCCAAGGATGAAGGTCGCCGGTTTAGCTTTAGTGTCTGCCAATGTGCTCGGGGAAAGCTCTTGTTGGGGCGACTGCAGGGGCGCGTCCCGGAGCGCCCGCTGGCCGAAGAGCTTCTTTCTTTGCTGAAGGCCATCGGCCTCAACGTGAAGCCGTGGTTGCGTTCGGACGCGGAACTTGAAGGGAGGCGCGCTCGTGATCGCTTTCAACTCGCTCGTCCAGCGAGTGCTCCAAAGGCACGCGGCCGACATTGCGCCCCTTTCACGTCAGGAAATTATCGCTGGCATTCTTAGCCGCGTACAGCGCCGCGGCCGCAATTCAAGAGAACCCGAGCACTTCGTCCAAGCAGCTTTCTACGCTGACTCGCAGCAAGAAAAACATAAAGAGGAATATCTTGTGAGCATCTATCGCAGAAAGAGCGGCCGCTACGCCGTTCTCATTGATCTCGAATCAAGCGCAACCGGCCTGCGCCGTCGCAAGAGCATCGGCACGTATCGCACGCGTAAAGAGGCCGAAGCCGCAGAACGCAAGGCGCTTGAAGCACGCGATCGCGGGATCGACTTGTCGCCAAAGACGGTGACGGTCGCGCAGCTTCTCGATCGTTTCATCGCAGACCGTCGCGCCAAAGGGCGCGCGCTTGCGCACGGTCATGCGCTACGACGAGCTTGCGAAGTTCACGATCGCGCCGCATATCGGCGGCATCGCGCTTGCGAAGCTCTCGCCGGCGCACCTATCATCTTGGCTCGCGACGATTAAAGAGCGCGGAGCGCGGCAGAAGAAGCCGCTCGCGCCAAAGTCGGTGAGCCATGCATTCGCGCTCCTCCGCTCCGCGTTGCGCTGGGCGGTTCGGCACGATCTCGCCTGGCGTAACGTCGCCGATGCCGTCGATGCGCCAACCGCTCCGCGCTCGCAAGCGCGGGCGCTCGACGAGCACGAAGCAGCGCGCTTCTTCAGAGCCGCCGATGCGACGCGCTGGGGACCGTTCTTCCGGCTCGCGCTCGGTACAGGAGCGCGGCGCGGCGAGCTTCTCGCGCTGCGCTGGGATGACGTTATGCTCCCCGAGGTAGGGCAAGCAACGCTTACCGTGCGGCGCGCGTTCGTCGAAGGCAAGGGCAAGGACTCGCGCATCGTTGAGAAGGGCACCAAGACCGACCGCGTTCGCACGATTCCGCTCGGCGCGCTCGCGATCGAAGCGCTGCGATCGCAATGGGCGTCGCAGGCTCAGGAGCGCCGCGAAGCGGGCAGATGCTATGCAGACACCGGCCACGTCTTTCAGAACGCCGCTCGGAGGCCCGGTAGCGCCTTCTTGGCAACCGAAGCGTTCCGTTCGCTGCGCGCTCGCTCGAAGGTGAAGGCGACGCTCCACGATCTACGCCATACCGCCGCGACGTGGATGCTCGCCGCGGGCGTTGACGTTGCTTCCGTCGCGCGCGTCCTCGGCACACAACGCCGACGACGACGCTCGGCATTTACGCTCACGCGTTGCCGGCCGCGGAGTCGCGCGCGGTCGCGCTCGATCGACGAGCGCTTAAGCCGAGCCTCGGCTCGCTAGAGTAGGAAATGTCGCTCGGAGCCTCAATATTGAGAGGTGTGCTTTGGTTTGGGGACCTCCGATAGGCGTGGGGGCGGCGTTTGGCTCTTCTAAATATTGACGATCGGTACGCGCTGGTTTGCTTGGGTTCGGGAACCTAAGTGCCGCCTATGTCAGCGCCGTTTCAACGCATTCGAAAAACAATATAGCCCGACCTTCTTAGTCACCCCCTAGTGACTAGGATCGTGAAGTCGCTTGTAACCACCGGGCCCGAGGCGGTCCAAGTGTTTCACGCATTATATGCATTACAGGCTCCTGATCCGGCTGCCAAAAGCGCCTTGATCGACAACCTCGTAGAAACGCTCGCCTTTTCTGGAGCACTCTCGGAGTTGCGTGATCAGAGCCAGGAGACTTTTCGGGCGCGGCTTGCCGCCGCGCAAGCGATTGGCCCGCTTGCGACCCTTGGAAAAGCGCTCGCACTACTGATAAGTAACGAGCGAAACTTCATCTCGGCTCAAACGATCACGGACCTCCGTCCGGGGATCGGGGACAACATCGCGCTAGGGCCCTCGGCCTACGTCATACTGCACCAATTACAGCTCGAATATCAGCGTGAAAAGGTAGCCGCGAGCACCGCAACTTCTAGTCGTCTTGATGAGTACGAAGTTAGAGCTCTTATTTCTGCGCTGCAACGGAGTCTCGAAAAACCAGAAGCCAGAAAAGCCAGCTTGCAGCCGATGACACCGTACCTGATCACAAATAGGTCCACATAAGATGACGCTCACGATCAATGAGTTTCGCCTGACGCCTCGTTCACAGGTTACGCTACCCCGGTCTACGTGGCGGGGAACAGCCTGAGCCGGCGCGAACTTTTGCCGATCCTGGTTATTTCGTAACCACGAAGACTAAACTGCTCGGAGAGTATTGCTTTTCGTCGTCGCCCAATGTAGAAATAACAATAGCTTTCATTGGCTTCAGCCGGGCTGCGCTGATTGGGCGAAGGATAGTTATCAGGAGTCGCACGACTTCGCACAGTCGCTTGCTGGCGTTTTGGTAGCCTGAGTAGCGAACATATCCGCGAAGTTCTCCGTGCTGTCGTCCCGGAGGAGGACAATCGTGCATCGTTTGAAGACTTGATATAGGCGCTTTCCGTTACGCCCCTCGGTGGCGGGGCGAGGTCGGTAACTTCCTTCCTCGGCGAACTTGCGCAGAACAGCGCAAACAATAGGTTACGCAAGGCAGCAAAAGAAGCCCAGGAGCTGATCGAGTTTAGGGCAGCCCCCGATTAGGGACGCCGCAGGCCTTGATGAACCGCAAACGTGCCTCTCAGATACGGATCCTCAGGTCGAGCGACTTTGAGCATAGCGCGTCTTCGACATCCGCAGATGACGTGCGTCGCGAGGCCTATCGTCGTTTCAAGAATAAGATCACGAAGTTACCGATTTCGCCCTTGAGGTGAATCGGATATCGCAAGGGCCGCGTGCGCGCAAGCGGCCGCAGACTATGAGGGACTAAAGGCACGGCAGTTGCTCGCAGTTTCAGAGCTGTAGAGCTCGGCGACAGCGATCGAAGCGACCCGCGCCGATGTGCCGGATCCTTCGGGCGCGGATTGGCACCGAGGGATTAGCGGTGTAGGTATTGTGGAGGCCCAGACCTTGGCATATCAATTTGCGAAGCGAGGGACCGCAGTTCGCTTTACCCTAGGGGAAATAAAGAACCTCGTGCTAGCAGGCTATGAAGCGGGATGGCTCGTTCCAGGAGAACTACCGGATCGCGTTCAGGCTGACATCTACAGGCGAATCGCGCCGGGACGCATCGGACAGGTCCCTTAATGGCGCGAGACGGCAACCGAATGGCAACCGGTGCTTTCATAGGAGCGCAACAACCTGCTAGCAAAAGGGTTTGATGGTAGCCCCAGCGGGATTCGAACCCGCGTTACCGCCGTGAGAGGGCGGCATCCTAGGCCTCTAGATGATGGGGCCGCTGGCTCCCGGGGATGGGCTCGAACCACCGACATGCGGCTTCAGAGGCCGCCGTTCTTCCAGCTGAACTACCCGGGATCGTAGCGACCGTTATACTACAATGAGCGCGTCGGTTCTTGCAACCAGCCGGACCCGCCTGGCATTGAGCCCGCCGTATGTTGGAGTCTGGCTATGGCAGTTGGGGCATAGCATTCGGAGGTTTTCGATGCGCCAATCATTCTTGACGCCGTTAATGTGATCGATTTGGATTGCTAGACGCTGGCCGCGCCACTCGGTTATCCCACAAACGGAGCACTCGTTCGAAAGGTGCCTTTCTCGAAGCAGCTTTGCCTTCTTGAGCCATCGCGAAGATCTCGAGCCTAATACTGCGTCGATCGACTTTGCTGCGTTACGCGGTCTAATTTCGCGGCGTAGCACGGCCTTTGTCCATGCCGCATTACAGAATCCAAATCGATTCTTGGTCTGTTGGTAACTGAAGCCGGCATCGTAGTACGCTTGCACGTCCGACCAGTTATATTTCCTACGGCGATCACGGAACAGCGACGGCTCGAGGCTCAACGCGCCGCGTCTAATCGCCTTGATCCAAGCCGTATGCGTGAATCCAAACTGCTTTGAGCACTCGACAAAGCCGTGCCCGGCATCGTGATATGCTTGCACCGCGTTCCAATCGTATCGTTTCTTTGCCATGCGCTAATGCTAAGGAAACGCGGTGCCAACTGTATGGCACCGTGCATAGACGCGATGCGCATCCTTCGACAAGCTCGGTCCTTCGACTCCGCTCGCTGCGCTCGCTTCGCTCAGGATGACACCACGTTCGGCCCAGGGCGCCGTGGCGGCGAAAGGCGGCCGGCAATGCCGTAGAAAACCTATTGCGAGATGCAGGCGATCGTTCTGGTCGGCGGCGAGGGGACGCGGCTGCGGCCGCTGACCTACGGCACGCCGAAGCCGATGGTGCCGATCATGAACGTGCCGTTCCTCGCCCGCACGATGGAGCGGCTGTACGAGGCGGGGATCCGCGACGTGATTCTGCCGGCCGGCTACATGCCGCAGGCGATCGTCGATTACTTCGGCGACGGCGTCGCGGCTCGACATGAAGATCACCTACGTGATCGAGGAGACGCCGCTCGGCACGGCCGGCGCGATCAAGAACGTCGAGCAGCACATTACCGGACCATTCTTCGTGCTCAACGGCGACATGCTCACGAGCCTCGACCTGCGCGCGATGCTGCGAGTATCCACGAAGAGAAGGGCGGCATCGGCACGCTGCATCTCATCCCGGTCGACGATCCGTCGGCGTTCGGCTGCGTCGTCCACGACGCCAACGGCCGCAGTCAGCGCGTTCGTCGAGAAGCCGCCGGAAGGCAGGAGCCGACCAACGAAATCAACGCCGGCACGTACCTGCTCGAACTCGAGATCCTCGAAGGCATCCCGCCGGGACGCAACGTCTCGATCGAGCGCGAACGTTTCCGCGAGGTCATCGCAGACGGGAAAGCGCTCTACGCCTACACCACCAGCGACTACTGGATCGATCTCGGCCGGCCCGAACAGTATCTTGCCGCCCACCGCGACATGCTCAGCGGCGCGATGCCGCTCAAGCTCGAGCCGGGGCTCACCGGCGACGGCGGCGACGGCCCTGCAGCGGCCATCCCGGCGTGATCCCGCCGGTCCACGCCGCCGACGACGTCGTCGTCGATGCGAGCGCCACAGATCGGGCCGAACGTCGTCCTCGGGCAGGGCTGCAGCGTCGGCGCGAGCGCCGTCGTCCGCGAATCGGTGCTGTGGGAGCGCGTCAGCGTCGGCGCCGGCGCCATATAGAGAAGCGATCGTCGCCAGCGGAGTGACCATCGGCCCGGAAGGCGCACGTCGCCAAGGGCAGCGTAATCGGGCACGACGTAACCATCGATCCGGGCGCCGGTCTTGGAAGCAGGGGCTCGCCTGGGCCCTCGCCGCCGAAAAAGCACGCAGGCTAGCAAGCGGACGTTCGGTTTACCTCGCATCTTTGCGGCGGGTACACTGAAGTTCAATAAGTGGAAGGGAGTCCATCGCCGACATGTTGCCGCCGCGCGCGTTATTCTTGGGTTCGTATCCACCCGCGTGAGTGCGGGATTGCCACGTTTACCAAGGACGTCGTCGACTCGTACGATCGCGCCTTCGGCGTCTCGAGTCCAGGTCATCGCCATCGACGAGCCGGGCGCCGAGATGCGCCGCTATCGGTCCCGAAGTCGTCGGCCGCATCGCGGAAGAAGATCGCTCCAGCTACGGCAGCCGCGCGACTTCGTCAACGGAATCCGGTCGATCTCGTCAACGTTCAGCACGAGTACGGGCTCTTCGGCGGCGAACGCGGCGAGTGGCTCGTCGATTTCATGCGCGCGCTCGAAAAGCCGGTCGTCGTGACGATGCACACCGTGCTGCCCGAGCCCGACGAAACCATGCTGCGCGTCACCCGCGAGCTCTGCGAAAACGCGGCGCAAGGTCGTCGCGCTTTCCGAAACCGGACGCGGTCTGCTCGAAAGCGTCTACGGCATCGACCCGCGACGCTTCGAGACGATCCATCACGGTGTGCCCGACGTGCCGTTTCAAGACACCGTCACGCAGCGAAAGCGTCGTTCGGCATCGGTCAGCGAACCGTGATCTCGACCTTCGGGCTGATCAGCCGCGGCAAGGGTCTGGAATACGCGATCGAAGCGATGCGCGAGCGTCGTCAAGCGTCATCCCGAAGCGCTCTACCTCATTTTAGGCGAGACGCATCCGGTCGTGCGCCGGCGGGAAGGCGAGTCGTATCGCGAATCGCTGCAAGCAGATGGTCCGCGAGTACGGCCTGCACTACAACGTGCAGCTCGTCGACAAATACCTCGACTTCGACGAACTCGTGAGCTATCTCGCCGCAACCGACATCTACCTCACGCCGTACCTCAACCCGGCGCAGATCGTCAGCGGCACGCTGGCGTATGCCGTCGGCTGCGGCAAGGCGATCGTTTCGACGCCGTACCTCTACGCGCAGGAACTGCTCGCGCACAACCGCGGATTCCTGTGCGAGTTCCGCGACGCGGCCTCGATCGCGGCGGGACTGAACATGCTGCTCGACGATCCGGCCCTGCGGCGCGCGACCGAACGCCGCGCGTATCGTTTCGGCCGGCAAATGACGTGGCCGCACGTCGCCGTCGAATACGGCAACGCTGTTCGACGAGCTCTGTCGCCGCCGGACTCGCTCGAACTGGTGTCGTCTGCCTAGGGAACTTCCAAAGCCCGCACGGCGCGCCGCTGCCGCCGCTCGATCACGTCGCCGTGCTGTCCGACGACATCGGCATCATGCAGCACGCGCAGCGAGAACGTGCCCAATCGCGCGATTCGGATACTGCACCGACGACGTAGCGCGCGCCTTTATGGTCGTGCTCGCACACTGCGCGCCTGAATCCCTCGCGACAAGCGTGGGTCAGCGGCTGGCCTCAACGTATCTCGCATTCCTGCAGCACGCGCAGCTCGACGACGGCCGCTTCCACAACTTCATGAGTTACGACCGCACCTGGCTCGACGAGGTCGGAACGCACGATAGCTGCGGACGGGCGATGTGGGCGCTCGGGTACGGCGCCGCCAACGCGCCGACCGAGACGTGGCGGCGCGTCTGCGCGCACGCTGCTCGATCGATCGGTACCCTCGCTGACGGAACTTGAGTACATTCGCTCGCGCGCCTACGCCGCGATCGGCTTCGCGCACGCGCAGGGGGCGCTCGACGAACCGAAGTACGCCGAGTCGCTGCGTTACCTCGCCGATGAGATTCGCTCGGCGCCTACGAAGCGACGGCGACCCGACGAGTGGCGATGGTTCGAGAACGTCATGACCTACGACAACGCGCGCCTGCCCGAAGCGCTGATTCGGGCCGGGCACGTCCTCGGAGACGCCGCGCTACGGCGACGCCGGAATCGCGACGCTGCGCATTTTACGAGGGCGTGACGATCGAAGACGGCATCTTCGTACCGATCGGGAACGACGGCTGGTACCACGCGGCGGCCACGCGTGCGCGGTACACGCAGCAGCCGCTCGAGGCGTGCGCGCTGGTCGACGCCGAGCTCGCCGCCTTCGATCGCGACCGGCGAAGCCGGCCACGTGGCTATGGCCGAGCTTGGCCTGGCATTGGTACTACGGCAAGAACTCGCGGGCGCGAGATGATGGCGCAACGGCGGCGGATGCTACGACGGCCTGGACGAAGCGGCCGTCAATCGCAATATGGGCGCCGAATCGACGCTGGCGCTGCTCGCGGCAGCCTATGCGATGGCCGCTCGCCGAGCTCGGGTGCTTCGCGCCGTGCGCTAAGCACCTGCGCCAAACGTCGCATCCTTCGGCTCGCTCCGCTCGCTCAGGACAGGCTCCGGTTCGGATGCACGCCGAGCACAGGCCGGGGCGAGCCCCTCGGCGAAACGCTATGAAATGCTCCTGGAAACGGAAATTCTCAACGACGCGCAATCCGCCGCCGTTCGGCAGACCGATGGTCCGGTGTTGATTTTTGCCGGTGCCGGGAGCGGGAAGACGCGAGTTTTAACGCATCGCATCGCCCACCTTCTCGACGATTTGCGCGTCGCGCCCGAGCGCATTCTCGCCGTAACCTTTACGAACAAAGCGGCCGGCGAAATGAAATCGCGCTTGCAGACGATGGTAGGAGCGGTCGCGCGCGATCTTTGGGTTGGAACGTTTCATTCGATGTGCGTGCGCATTCTGCGCCGCGACGGATCGCGCATCGGCATCGGACGTAGCTTTGCGATCATCGACGACACCGATCAGCGCCAACTCGTCAAAGAGATCCTCGACGATCTCGACTACGACGAGCGCCATCTTGCGCCCAGCGCCTGTCTGGCCGAGATCGACAAAGCCAAGAACGCTTTGATCTGGCCGGAGCAATACGCCGAGAGCCAAACGTCCTTCGCCGGCGAGCGCATCGCCAACGTCTACACCGAATATCAGCGCCGTCTCGCCGAGTCGAACTCACTGGACTTCGACGATCTGATCGTTCGCACGATCGATCTGCTCGAGCGCGACAAAGAGACCCGCGAAAAATACCAGCACCGCTTCGAATACGTGCTGGTCGACGAGTATCAGGACGTCAACGCGGCCCAATACCGGCTAATCGCGTTGCTCGGCGGCTATCACGGCAACGTGACCGTCGTCGGCGACGACGACCAGTCGATCTATTCGTGGCGCGGCAGCGACTACCGGATGATCCTGCGCTTCGAGGAGGACTTCCCCGGCGCCAAGACCTTCAAGCTCGAAGAGAACTATCGCAGCACCGGACGCATTCTCGAAGCGGCGAATAGTCTGGTCGCCAACAATCGTTCTCGCGCGCCCAAGCGCCTCTTCACCTCGCGCGGTGAGGGCGAGGCGATCACGGTCTATCCGGCTGCGACCGAGCGCGACGAAGCACGCTACGTCGTCGAGAAGGTCAAGAGCATGGTTCGCGACGGCGCGGCCTATCGCGACTTCGTCGTCCTCTATCGCACCAACGCCCAATCGCGCGTCTTCGAAGAGGCGCTGCTCGCCGAAGGTATTCCCTACCGCGTCGTCGGCGGCGTCGGGTTCTACGCGCGAACCGAAATCAAAGACGTCGTCGCCTATCTGCGCTATATCGTGAACTCGTCCGACGCACTCGCTTTCAAGCGAATCGTCAACGTGCCGCGCCGCGGCATCGGGCAGCAGACCCTCGCAGCGTTAGTGCAGGCGGCAAATGCGTCGCGCGTCTCCGTGGGCGAGGCAATCTTCAGCAGCGACCTCTTGCGCGCGGCGGTGCCGAAGAAGCTCAAGGAGCTCGAGCGTTTCGCCGAGCTCATCAACGAGCTGCGCCGCATCGCCGAGACCGGCGGCGTCGCCGACGTGCTCGTCGCGGTGATGGAACGCTCCGGATACGTCCGCGAACTGCAAGCCGAGGATACGCACGAAGCCCGCGCGCGGCTCGAGAATCTCTCCGAGCTCGTCGGCGTGGCGCGCGAATACGAAGCGAACGACGACGCGCCCTCGCTCGCCGGATTTCTTGCCAACATCGCGCTCGTCAGCGATCTCGATTCGCTCGACGACGACGCATCGTACGTCACGCTCATGACGCTGCACAGTGCCAAGGGCTTGGAGTTCCCGAGCGTCTTTCTCACCGGACTCGAAGAGGGCGTCTTCCCGCACAGCCGCACGCTCACCGAGCCCGCCGAGTTGGAAGAGGAACGCCGGCTCGCCTACGTCGGCATCACCCGCGCCATCGAGCGGATCTTCCTGACCTACGCGGCGCGGCGCGCGCTCTTCGGAAACACGTACGCCTATCCGAAGTCGCGCTTTCTCGAAGAGATTCCCTCGCTCGAGATCCTCGAGAGCGGGAGCGTGCCGCTTCCGCGACCCTCGGGCGGTCGCTGGCGCGAGGTCGCGATCCACGAATCGGCCGGCGCGGGCGTTCATCTCGGCCTCAAGGCCGGCGATCGCGTACGCCATCCAAAATGGGGCGAAGGACGGATCGACGGCATCGTCGGGGCGGGCGGCGACGGGCTCGTGACGATCGACTTTCCGAACGTTGGGCAGAAAATGCTCATGCTCAAGTACGCGCCGCTCGAGAAAATTTAGCGCCGTCATCCCCGGCTAAGGAACAGGGTGGCTCAACAATTACGAGTTGCGGTTGCGGGTGCGCTCGGCCGTATGGGTACGGTCGCACGCGAAGCGTTGCAAGGCAGCGGGGAGTATTGTTGCGGTCTCGCGCGTGCAAGCGTTCCCGAGCTCGACGTCCTCGATTCGCTCGATGCGGTGCTCGCGCGTAAGCCCGACGTCATTCTCGATCTGACGACGCAGCCGGCAAGTTACGAGATTTCGCTTGCCGCGGTGGAACGCGGCTGCTGCGTCGTGATCGGCGCAAGCGGGTGGAGCGACGAGCAGCGCGACGCCCTGCGTACGATCGCCGAAGATCGCGGCGTCGGCGCGATCCTGGTACCGAACTTCTCGCTCGGCGCGATGTTGATGATGCGCTTCGCCCAAGAGGCGGCGCGGTTCTTTCCCGATGCGGAGATCGTCGAGCTCCATCACGCCGCAAAGAAAGACAAACCGTCGGGAACGGCGCGCGAGCTCGAGGCGCGAATCGAGCGCGTCACCGGCGCAGCGCCGGCGATTCATAGCGTGCGGCTGACCGGCCTGCTCGCGCATCACGAGGTGCTCTTCGGCGGACCGGGCGAGCTGCTGACCATTCGCCACGATTCGTTCACTCGCGAATCGTTCGTTGCCGGAATGCTCGCCGCGGTGCGCGCCGCGGTGCAACGGCGCGGTTTGACGATCGGGCTCGAGTCGATTCTGGAGACCGGCACGTGAACGTCGCCGTCGTCGGCGCGACGGGCGCGGTCGGCGAAACGATTCTACGCCTGCTCGAAGAACGCGATCTGCCGATCGTGCAGCTCGCCCCGTTTGCATCGCGCGCCCGCGCGGAAGCGATTCGCTTTCGCGGTGCACCGCTCGAGGTTCGCGCTGCCTCCGACGATGCGCTACGCGGATTCGACGTCGTCTTCTTTGCCGGCGGTGAGGACGCCAGCGAGCGCTACGCGCCGGCGCTGCTTCAAGGCGGATCGATCGTGATCGATAATAGCGCGACCTTCCGCATGCGCCGGGACGTGCCGCTGATCGTGCCCGACGTGAACGCGGGCGTGCTTCGCGCCGAGCATCGCCTCTTTCCGGTCGCGAATTGTACCGCGATCGTGCTCTGCACGGCACTGCGTCCGGTTCGCGACGTCGCCGGATTACGATCGGTTCGCGTGGCGACCTATCAGGCCGCAAGCGGTGCCGGTCGCCCGGGACTCGAGGAGCTCTGGGCCGGTGAAGGCGCGCTCGCGCGCGGTGAACCGGAGCCGCCGGCCGCGGTCTTCTCGCGTCCGCTGGCGCGCAACGTCGTTCCGCAGATCGGTGCTTTCGATGAATCGGGCTGGAGCGGCGAAGAGCGCAAGGTGCGCGACGAGACCCGGAAGCTGCTCGACCTTCCCGAGTTGCACGTAAGCGTCACGGCCGTGCGCGTTCCCGTTCTCACCGCCCATAGCGAAGCGGTCTTTCTCGAAACGCAGCGTCCTACGAGCGTCGCGGAGTTGGCGGCGGCATTCGCGGCCGCGCCGGGGATCGTCTTTCATTCCGACGGCATCGTGACGCCGCGCGAGGTCGAGGGAAGCGACGACGTTCACGTCGCGCGTCTTCGCCGCGACGGCGACGAGCGGCACTTCGCGCTCTGGTGCGTGGGCGATCAACTGCGCCGCGGCGCGGCGACGAATGCCGTGCAGATCCTCGAGCTATTGCTTCGAAAAGGGTACGTCGCGGCATGAGCGCGACGCAGCGAATCGCCGTGCTCAAGTTCGGCGGAACCTCGGTTGCCAACCGGGCGGAGCGCGCGATCGCCTATCAGCGCATTCGCGACGCGCGCGAGGCGGGCTTCGCGACGGTCGCGGTCGTTTCGGCGATCGGCCGTCCTCCCGATCCCTACGCAACCGATACGCTGCTCGGGCTCGTCGGCGAGCGAAGCGGCAGCGCGAATGCCGATCTGCTACTCTCGGCCGGCGAGCTGATCTCGGCGGCGATCTTCGCCGACGAGCTCACCGCCGGCGGTATCGAAGCAGTCGCACTCTCCGGCGCGCAGGCCGGCATCGTCACCGATGCGCGTCATGGCGACGCGCGAATTCTGCGCGTCGAGCCTCGCGCGATTCACGAAGCGCTCGATCGCGGCATCGTTCCGGTCGTTGCCGGATTTCAAGGTGCGACCGGCGCGGGAGTCGTGACGACGCTGGGCCGCGGCGGCACCGATCTCTCCGCGCTCGCGATCGGACACGCCTTGGATGCAGAGCGCGTCGACATCTATACCGACGTCAGCGGCGCGATGACCGCCGATCCGCGCCGCGTTCCCGAAGCGCAGACGATCCCGCGCGCGTCCCTGGGCGAGATGACCGAGCTGGCCAATCACGGAGCGACGGTCGTGCACGACAAGGCCGCCGAGTACGCGCATCGCACCGGAACGCGCTACTCCGTCAAGGGGCTTCGGACCGATCGCGGTACACTTGTCGAGGATCGCACTCACGAACGCCCGATTACCGGCGTGACTTCGACCGGCCGGGTGACCTGGGTCAGGATCATTCGCGGCGACATCGAATCGCCGAAGCGCCGTATGGAGACCGAGCTCGAAATGTTTCGCCGTCTCGCCGAGGCCGGAGTTTCGATCGATCAGGTTACGATCAATCAGGCCGGCGTCGCCTTCGTGGTCGCCGGCGACCGCGGAAACGAGATCCGGGAGCGGCTCGGCGATTTGAATCTTGCGGTGCGCGTACGCGAGGGGTGCTCGAAGCTCTCGATCGTCGGCAGCGGCATGCGCGGGACGCCCGGCGTCGTGCATCGGATCGTCGACGTGCTCTCGCAAGCCGACGTCGAGATCATTCACTGCACCGACAGCAACATGACGATCTCGGTTCTGGTTCCGGCCGATCACGTCACCCGCGCCGAGCGCGCGGTCCACGAGAAGTTTGGCCTCGATAAGGGAGAGACCGTCGTATGACGCCGCGTACCGGACTAGGAACGATCCTCACGGCGATGGTGACGCCGTTCGACGATCGCGGCGAGCTCGACGCGCGCGAAGCGCAACGGCTCGCGCGCTGGCTCGTCGAGCGCGGAAACGACGGCCTCGTGGTTGCCGGTTCGACCGGCGAGGGCCAGACGCTCGACGCCGGCGAGCGCGTCGCGCTCTGGCGCGCCGTCAAAGAGGCCGTCGGCGATTCGGCAGTCGTCGTGGCGAACGCCGGCACGAACTCCACCCGCGAGTCGGTCGGCGCCGTGGAAGCCGCGACCGCCGCCGGCGTCGACGCGCTTCTCGCGGTCGTGCCCTATTACAACAAGCCGACGCAGAGCGGGATGCTCGCGCATTTTGGTGCGATCGCCGATGCGACAGCGCTGCCGGTCGTGATCTACAACATTCCCGGGCGTACCGGCGTGAATATGCTGCCCGAGACGCTTCTCGAACTCGCGCGCCGCCACCGTAACGTCGCCGGCGTCAAAGAATCGAGCGGCGATCTCAAACAGATCGGCACGGTGCTGCGCGATCGCGCCGAGGAGTTCGTCGTTTGGGCCGGTGACGATCATCTCTTCCTGCCCTGTCTGGCGCTCGGTGCCGACGGCGTCGTCGGCGTCGCGTCGCACCTCTGCTCGCCGGAGTATCGTCGCATGCTCGACGCCTATCGGGAAGGACGCGTCGACGAAGCGGCGCGCATTCATGCCTCGCTCTTACCGCTGATCGACGCGCTCTTTGCAACGGCGAGTCCGATACCGGTGAAGTGGGCGATGCGTCAGTTAGGTTTTAACGTCGGAGAGTGCCGGTTGCCGCTCGATTCGCTCCCGCAAGCGATCGCCGATCGGCTGCGGCCGTTGATCGCGGGCTCGGAGTCGGGGTAACGTCGTGCAGATTCTGGGCTGCCGGCTCGATCCGATCGATGCGGATGAGGCGACCGCGCGCATCTTGGAGCTCGCGCGAAGCGATGCGGGCGCGCAGATCGTCACGCTCGGTACCGAGATGGTCGTGCACGCGCAGCGCGACGCGCGCTTTCGCGCGATCGTCAACGCGTCGGCACTCTCGCTCTGCGACACCGTCGGCCTGCTTGCGGTCGCGAAGCGTCGCGGAGCGTCCTTGCGCGAGCGCGTGACCGGCGTCGAGTTGATCGAACACCTCTGCGCCGGCGCGGCGGCGCAGGGCGTGTCGGTCTATTTTCTCGGAGGTGCCGACGGCGTCGCCGCCGAGGCCGCGGCGAAGCTCCAATCGCAGCTTCCCGCGCTCCGCGTCGCGGGCGCGCGAAGCGGATACTTTCGCGACGACGAAACGCCGGCGGTCGTGAGGGCCATTGCCGAGAGCGGCGCACGCCTGCTCTTCGCCGGCATGGGATCGCCGCGTCAGGAGTATTGGCTCGCGGAGAACCTTACGTCGACGGGATGCGGCGCCGGCATCGGCGTCGGCGGATCGTTCGACGTGGTCGCCGGACGGATCGAACGGGCGCCGGGAGTCATCCGGCGGTTCGGTTTGGAATGGCTCTACCGGCTGGCTAAAGAACCCTGGCGATGGCGGCGTCAGCTCGCGCTGCCGCGCTTCGTTTGGCTCGTCGCGCTCGACGAGTTCGGTATTCGCTCCGCTCGAAAGGGAATGGTCAGCTTGTGAAAGCGATGATCTTGGCCGGCGGTCTTTCGACGCGCCTCTATCCGCTTACCAAACTCGTTCCAAAGCCGCTCGTCCCCGTTGCCGGCGTTCCCAACGCCGCGCATCTGCTGCATTATCTCAAGGCGTACGGATTCGACGAGATCGCGATCAACACGCACTACCTCGCCGATGCCATTGTTTCGACGCTTGGCGACGGCTCGCGCTTCGGCGTCAAGCTCCACTACTCGTACGAGCCGCAGCTCCTGGGCAGCGCGGGCGGCGTGAAGAAGATCGAAGAGTTCTTCGACGACGGGCCCTTTCTCGTCATCGGTTGCGACGAGGTCACCGACATGCGTCTCGACAAGCTCTTCGATTTCCATCGCGACCGCAACGCGATTGCGACGATCGGGTTGGTCGAGTGCGACGAGGTGGATCAATACGGCGTCGTCGTGCTCGACGAGCGCGGCAAGATCGTCGGCTTCCAAGAGAAGCCGAAGAGGGGGACCGAGCTGAGCAAACTCGCCAACACCGGCGTCTACGCCTTCTCGCCGGCGATCTTCGAGCATATCCCGGCGAACGAATTCTACGATTTCGGCAATCAAGTCTTTCCCGCGCTGCAGGGCGCGGGCGAACCTTTCTACGGTTTCGAAGCGGCCGGTGCGTACTGGGCCGACATCGGCACGCCGCGCGAGTACCGGCGGGCGAGCTACGACGTGGTGCGCGGCGTCATGCGAATTCCGCAAACGACGCCGAATGGAATCGATCCCTCCGCGAAGATCGCCGCCGGCGTTCGCCTCGAGGGACCGGTCCGGGTCGGCGCCGGAGTCGTCGTCGCCGAGGGCGTTCGCATCGTCGGTCCGAGCATTCTCGACGACGGCGTATGCGTCGAAGACGGCGTGCTCCTCGAACGAACGATCTGCTGGCAGGGTGCGCGGATCGGAGCGCACGCCGAGCTCTGCGATACGATCGTCGGTAACGGCTATATCGTCGAACCCGCGAGCGTGATGACCAACGCACTCGTTGCCGGCGGCGCCTAGCGCCCTAGCTACTCACCATCGCCGTCGTGATCGAGCGGCGTGGTATGGCGGCGGATTCTCGACCTACTCTTTCCCGCGCAGTGTGCGGGGTGTAACGCGCTCGGTTCGGGGCTCTGCGAGCCGTGCGCGAGCGCGTGCGAGCGCATACGCGTTCGCTTTCCAATGCTGCGGGTCACCGCATTCGGCGCGTATGAAGGGAATCTGCGTGCGGCCGTGCTCGCGCTCAAAGACGGGCGACGGGACGTTGCCGAAGCGCTCGGACGTAACGTCGCAGCGCTCGTCGTCCCCGGCTCGCTCCTCGTGCCGATCCCGACGACCCTGCGCCGCCGCCGCGCTCGCGGCTGCGACGGCGTGGCCCTGGTTGCGCAACACGCTGCGGCGATTGCCGGCGCGCGGGTCGCGATTGCGTTGGAACAGTGCGCCGGCGACGCGCAGCGCGGACGGTCAAGGGCGCAGCGGCTCGCCGCCGCGGGACGATTCGCCTGCGATCCGGCGGTCGTGGCCGGACGGCGCGTCACCCTCTTCGACGACGTCTGTACGACCGGTTCGACGCTGCGCGACTGCGCCGGCGCCGTGCGGGAGGCGGGAGGCCGGGTTGAGGATGCCGTGGTCGTCGCGGTGACGAAGAGCGGAACCCCGTGGGGTCTACCGATCGTGAGCTGACGTCGCTCGACGAGCTCTACCTCCAGCGTGCCTACGAGCTCGCCGCTCGCGGTATCGGCAACACCGCGCCGAACCCGCCGGTCGGCGCGGTCGTGGTGCACGGCGGACGTCGCGTCGGCGAGGGATATCACCACCGGGCCGGTGCGGCGCATGCCGAGACCGACGCGCTCGCACAAGCGGGCGCGCAGGCGCGCGGTTCGACGCTCTACGTCTCGCTGGAACCCTGCCGCCACGTCGGGCGAACTCCGCCCTGCACGCAGGCGCTGGCCGCGGCCGGCGTTGCGCGCGTCGTCGCCGGAACGGTCGATCCGAGCGGACGCGGCGGCGCCGCGGAGCTGCGCGAGTGCGGCATCGAGGTGACGATCGCCGACGATCCGGCGGCGCGCGAGCTCATCGAGATCTTCGCGCGCGCCAACGCGAGCGCGCGCCCGTACGTCGCCGTGAAGATGGCCATGTCGCTCGACGGCGTCGTCGCCGCGCGGCCCGGCGTGCAAGAGCGGCTCGGCTCCGCGGAAGAAGAGCGCTACGTCCGCGACCTGCGCACCCGGTACGATGCGGTCATGGCCGGCGCGGGAACGATTCGCGTCGACGATTCGCAATTGACGATTCGGCCGCCGCACAGCCGGCTGCGTCCGTACGTGCGCGTCGTCGTATGCGGCAGCGATCCGGTATCGGCGAGCAGCCGCGTCTTCGCCGAAGCCGACGGTTACACGACGACGATCGCGCTGGTGCCGGCCGGCCGCGGCGATCGGTTCGAAGCGTTGCGTGCCGTTGCCGACGTCGTTGAGGTCGAAACCAATGGCGACGATGCGCTCGATCTGCGCGCCGCGATGACAACGTTGCGCGCTCGCGGAATCTTCAGCGTGCTCTGCGAGGGCGGCCCGAAGCTTGCCGCAAGCCTTCTTGCCGCCGGGATGGTCGACCGCGTCTACTGGGCGATCGCGCCGCGGTTTTTGAGCGGAGCGACCGCGGTCCCGGTGCTCTCGGGCAGCAACCTCGCCGGCGTCGAGGTTCGCATCGATCGCGTCGAGCGCGCCGGCGCCGACGTCATCATCTCCGGCGTACTAAACCCGATCGAAGGCACGTCGCGTGTTTAGCGGGATCATCGCCTATCGCGGCACCGTGGTTGTGTACGAGCCGCGTGCCGGCGGCGGCGCCACGCTCAAGGTGCGTTGCGACGGCATCGCGCACGAACGGCCCGAGACGAAGGATTCTATTGCGATCGACGGCGTCTGTCTCACGGCGACGGCGATCGACGGCGAGGTCGTTACCTTTGACGTGGTGCCTGAGACGCTCGCGTGCAGCACGCTAGGCGAACGGGCAACCGGCGATTGCGTGAACGTCGAGTACGCGCTGCGTCTCAACGATCGAATCGGAGGACACATGGTCTACGGACACGTCGATGTCGCAGCGCGCGTGCTCGACCGGACGCGCGAAGGATCGGGAGAACGCATGCGAATCGAGCGGCCGCAATCGCTCGCGGCATTGATCGCTCCCAAGGGTTTCGTTGCGGTCGACGGCGTGAGCCTCACCGTTGCGGCGGCAAATGGCGAGTCGTTTGAAGTCGCCCTCATTCCCGAGACGCTCGCGCGCACGACGCTCGGATCGCGCTCGCCGGGCAGCAGCGTCAACCTCGAGGCCGACCCGCTCGCGCGGTACGCCGCCAACGCACTGGGGGTCGCGGAGTGAGCAAGTTCCGCGACCCGATTCCCTCGAGCGCTCGAATCTTCGAAGCGAGGCTGCAAGTGCAGTGGGCCGACATCGACATCGCCGGCATCATGTACTTCGCCGCCTATTCGCGCTTCGCGGAGTACGCCGAGATGCAGCTCTTCGGCGAGCTTGGCTTTCCGTATGAAAGCGTCTTTACCGATTACAATTTTTGGCTGCCGCGGGTACGGGTCGAGGCCGAGTACCACGCTCCGGCATTGATGAGCGATTGGCTGCGGATGCGTACGCACGTCGAGCACGTCGGCGCGTCGAGCCTCCGCTGGCTGACGGTTTTTTTCAACGAGCGTACCGGCGAACCGGGAGCCGCGATGAAGCTGATCGTTGCGGCGATGGACGGTACCACCAAGAAGAGCCGGCCGCTCCCCGAACCGATTCGCTCTGCGTTGATTTCGTGCGTGTAGCAGTCCTCGTTGCACCGCGCACGATCGAGCTGCGCGACGAGCCGGCGCCGGCCGCACCGGAAGGCGGCATCGTCGTGCGCGTGCGCGCGGCGCTGACCGACGGAACCGATCTCAAGACCTATCGGCGCGGGCATCCCAAGATGCCGATGCCGACGCGCTTCGGACACGAGTTCTCCGGCGACGTCGCCGCGGTCGGAGCGGGCGTCACCGCATTCTCGGCCGGCGATGCGATCATGTGCGTGCACACGGCACCGTGCGGCGAGTGTTTCTGGTGCACACACGGTCAGGAGGAGCTCTGCGAGGAGCTGATGCCGGCGATGCTCTTGGGCGCCTACTCCGACTGCATCGCCGTTCCAAAGCGGATCGTCGAGCAAAACTGCTTCCTCAAGCCGGCCGACGTGAGCTACTCCGAAGCCGCCTTCCTCGAACCGCTGGCCTGCGTCGTTCACTCGATTGCAATGCTCTCACCAGTGCCCGGTGCAAGCGTTGCAATTATCGGCAATGGGGGCTTCGGCATACTCCACGCACTCGTGCTCGAGCGCCTGGGGGTCGACGCGATGCTCTTCGGACGAAACACGGCGCGTCTGGAGTTGGCGCGCGCGCTCGGACTACAGAGCTTCGATACGCGCGTTATGCCGATCCACGAAACGATCCTCGAGCGAACGGAGGGCCGCGGTGCCGACACGGTCGTCGAATGCACCGGCACGATCGAGATGTGGGAGAGTGCGCCGTCGTTTGCGCGGCGTGGTGGAACGGTCTCGTTCTTTGCCGGACTGCCAGGCGAGGCGCGCGTCTCGTTTCTCGCCGCACGGCTGCACTACGACGAAATCCGGCTGCTCGCGCCCTTTCATTTCTCGCCGGCAGACGTGCGGGAGGCCTACGCGCTGATCGCCGCGCACGCGCTTCCGCTCGCGCAGCTCATCTCGCGGCAGTATCCGCTCGGCGAGATTGCAGCGGCCTTTCACGATCTCGATTCCGGCGTCGGGCTCAAAGTATTGATCGAGCCATGAGCGGGGGTACGATGCGGGCGGGCGTGCTCTACGACGTCGACGACATCCGTATCGAAGAGCGCGCGATTCCACCGCTCGGCGAGGGCGAGATCCTGGTGCGCACCATGGCGAGCGGCATCTGCAGCGGCGACGTCATGCCCTGGTATATTCGACGAAAGGCGCCGCTCGTGCTGGGTCACGAACCGGCCGGCGTCGTTGCCGAGACCCGCGGGGACGTGCCGTTTGCCGTCGGCGATCGGGTCTTCGTGCACCATCACGCACCGTGCTTTGAGTGTCGTGCCTGCGGGCGCGGCGAGTACGTGCAGTGTGCGACCTGGCGCGCGACCAAGATCGATCCCGGCGGCATCGCCGAGTACTTTCGCGTTAGTGCGGCAAACTTGCGCGACACGCTCCGCTTGCCGTCGAACGTCGGCTTTCCCGATGCGTCGCTGGTCGAGCCGCTCGCTTGCGTAGTGAAGTCGTTGCGCCGCAGCGGCCTGCGTGTGGGCGACCGTTGCTACGTCATCGGACTCGGGGTGATGGGCTTGCTGCACGTGCTCGCCGCGCGCGCGCTCGGCGCCGAGGTCTTCGGCGGCGACTTCCTCGCCACGCGGCGAGCCGTCGCGGAACGCAACGGCGCCATCGCATTTCACCCCGATGACGTTCGACCGGCGCTACCCGACGGTGCCGACGTGGTGATCTGCGGCCCCGGCACGGCTGCGGCGATGCAGGCCGCGGTCGAGGCCGCCGCGCCGGCCGCAACCGTGGTGATGTTTACGCCGTTTCCCCCCGAGCTACCGGTGACGATCGATTCACAGCGATTATACTTCGGCGATCTGCGCGTCGTCGCGAGCTATTCGTGCGGCCCCGACGACACGCGCGCGGCGCTCGAGCTGGTAGCAGGGGGCGTCGTCACCGCCGCGAAGCTCGGCGCCGATCTCGTTGCGCTCGATGAAGTTCCCCGGGCCTACCGGCAACTCGCGGAGGCGCAGATCATCAAGCCGATCGTCGTCTTTGCTTAACTCTCGGCGTACAGCGGCGGTGCCGGTTCGGGAATCGGCAGCACGACGTCGTCGGCGTGCGAGGTAACGCGCCAGGCGAGTAAGAGCGAGACGCCATAGAGCAGCGCCGCCAAGAACCACGGCGCGCCCATCAATCCGAGCGACCGCCACGGTCCGGCGAACTGCGCGAAGACCAACGTGAAGAGCGAGGGTCCGATCAACATCGAGATGCCGCGAACGGAGCCGAGCGCGCCTTGGAGCTCGCCTTGTTCGGCCGGCCCGACGCGGCGCGTCATCAGCGCCTGCGACGAGGCTTGATACATCGGCAGCGATATGATGACCGCGGCGACGAGGAAGAGAATTCCGTTATCGGCTCCCATCAGCGCGAGTCCGATCGCGGCGACGGCGAGGCTCGCCAGCAGCAGGCGCCGTTCGCCCAGCCGTTTGACGACCGGGCCGATCATCGTCGCTTGATTGATCGCGGCGATCGTCCCCACGAGCGCGAGCGTGAGTCCGATGCTGCCGGTGCTCCATCCGAACGCGGCGATGCAGTAGATCACCCAGACGTTGGGAAGAACTTCGTGCGCCAGGTAGGTGATGAAGTTGACGCAGGCGAGGCCCCAGAGTTCGTGGTGCGAGCGCAGCAGGCGCAGCGATCCGATCGGATTTGCGCGCCGCCATTGCAGCTTCGGCGTGCGCCGTTCGCGCGGCAGCGACTCGGGCAGCACGAAGAGTCCGTAGAGCGTGTTGATCAGCGCGAAGAGTGCCGCGGCCCAGAACGTCAGCCGCGGATTGACGTTGCCGACGATACCGCCGATCGCGGGACCGAGAACGAAGCCGAGCCCAAAGGCGCTGCCGAGGATGCCGAAGGCCGCCGCGCGCTTCTCGGGCGGGGTTACGTCGGCGATGTACGCGCTTGCCGCGCTCATGTTCGACGTTGCGATCCCCGAAAGAATTCGCCCGGCGAAGAGCCACCACAGGTTCGGTGCCAGCGCCATGATCGCGTAATCGACGACGGTGACGGCGTTGGAAACGAGGATCACCGGCCGGCGGCCGATGCGATCGGAGAGCATGCCAAGCAGCGGCGAGCAGAAGAACTGCATCAACGCCCAGGCCGTCGCAAAGAGCCCGATGATCTCGGCGGCCCACGCATAATCGTTGCCCACGAAGCTCGCGATGAGTTTGGGCAGCACCGGTCCGATCATACCGAAGGTCATCATGTCGATTAGCACGGTGACGAAGATGAACGTCGTCGCGGCGCGACGGCTTGGATCACGCATCGTAAACCGCCTCGAGCCAGAGATCGACTGCCCGGTCGATGCGCGCGCGATCGTGCGTTGCCAAGAGATCGAGTAAGAAGCCGCGGAAGCCGGCGATCAAGAGCGTCGCTTGCGTCGCCGTGCATCCCTTGAGCGCGTCGAGCCACTCGTTAATCGAACCGTCGAGATAGCCGGGAAAACGCGAACGGTCTTGCAATGCGAGCGTGTAGACTTCAAAGGCAAGTCGCGTCAACGGTTCCCACTCCGGCTTGCTCCACTCGCGCCAGAGCGCCCGCGCGACCTCGCGAGGCGAATGGCCGCGCAGCTTGAGTTGCATCATCATGGCGCGCTGGCGTTCGCGGCCGCGCCGGACGATCTCGACAACCAACGCCTCCTTCGATCCGAAGTAATAGAGCAAGACTCGGGGACTCGAGCCGACGGCTTTGGCCAGCGGCCGAAGCGACAGCTCGGCCAAACCGTGCCGGCAGACGTAATCGACGGCCCGGTCGAGCAGCTCGGCGCGCCGGGCCTCGTCCGCGGTTCGCGACACGGCCTATCCTAACATACTTGAAACACTCGTTTCAAGTATGCGCTATGCGCTATGCGCAGCGACGTTTTGGCGGGGGTCGCCGGGCCGGTGTTGCTACCCGGATGTCATCCTGAGCCGAGCCGCATCAGTGGCTCGTGTCGAAGGACGAAGTACGAAGGACGAAGGACGACGGACGACCTAGTTGGGCGCCCCGTTCGACATCACGGTGAAGCCCGCGAAATTGCCGCCCGAGTAATAACCGTCTTCGTAAGTGCCCTCCCACTTGCCCGACGGGTATCGAGCTTGCTCTATGAGTGGAAAACCGTCGCTTACCGTCGCGTCGCCGTAGAAGATGTGCGATGCGCCGCCATCGAGACGGATCGTTCCGGAGCAATAGTTGGCATACAGGATCCGCCGTACAGACGTGCGCTGCTCGTAGGGCTTTGGATAGATGACCATTCGGCCTTCGATGCCGCCGGCGCAGAGATCGGGATCGTCGACGACGATGAGATTATCGGTTGTCGGCTCGACGCCGATGCCGCCGATGTATCCGCGCGACTTTCGCAGATGCGGCACGATGCACTGCGTCGAGCGCTCGCGAAACTCCACGACGCCTTGGAAGCTTGGACCGTAGCCGGCGACGAAGACGTCGCTTTCCCGATCGACTGCGATCGCTTCAGCCTCGTCAATCTTCGAGCACGTCAACTCCGTCGGCTGCGACGATCCAACCTTATAGACGGCGACGTTCTTCGAAGAGAGGGCGTAGAAATTACCCGTTGTATCGACGGCAATGTCGTAGGGATTGCCGTACGGATCGCTCATCGTCGCTTCGGCTTTCGTTTTGAGGTTGTACGTGACGACTTCGGCCGGCGAATAGTTTGCGATGACCACCGTATGGCCAACCGAAGCGAGCGCGTACCCTTCGTTGATCCCGAGCGAACCGGAAAGCGGCTGCAGCGTCTCTCCGCCGCCGTGTTTGATCGGCCAGTACTCGAGCGTGCCGTTCTCGGTGTTGAAAGCGATCAGCGCCGGTTCTTTGAAGCCGGAGGGCGACGCCTGCGCTGCGCGCCGCGAGGCGGCCGGCACGGCCGGAGTTGAGGTCGTTCCTCCGCTGCAGCCCGCACCGAAAAGGAGCGCGGCGAACCCGGGCGACGCCTTTAGGATCGACAGAAAAGTGCGCATGGTGCCCAAACTTTCTTGGGGGAACGACGGCTAATTTTAGTGCGCTGGGTCATCGAACCTGTACCAGCCCTGCGCGTTCGGTGGCTTGACATTTGTGGGAATGATATAGCTGACGCACCAAATGCCACCCAGTTGGCACTCGGCGAGTATACGCTTGGTGCATGGAAACGACGCCGACCACCCTGCTCGAAGCCGTCACCTACTTTGCGGACCCCGACCGAGCTCACGCCTACGCGATCAAAATCCGGTGGCCGCACGGCGTGGCTTGCCCGCGCTTGGGCTGCGGGTCGGCTAGCGTCCAGTTTATCAAGACCGCAAGATTTGGCGCTGCAAGGACTGCAAGCGGCAGTTCTCGGTCAAGGTCAACTCGATCTTTGAGGACAGCCCGCTTCCGCTGAGCAAGTGGCTCCCCGCCGTTTGGTTCCTCGCCAACACGAAGAACGGAACGTCCTCGCATGAGCTAGGCCGCGCCCTTGGCGTACACGCAAAAGACGGCTTGGTTCATGCTGCATCGCATCCGCGAGGCGATGGCTCCGACCGATGACCGTATGTTCGACGGAGAGATCGAAGCGGACGAAACCTTCGTCGGCGGTCGCCGCAAGGCCACGATGACCACGGGCCTCGGGTTCCGCAAGATGAAGCACGGGCCGACCGAAGGCAAGACGTTGGTGTTCGGCATGGCCGAGCGCAACGGACGCGGCAAGAGCCGCGTCAAGGCGATGGTCGTTCACGGGCCGCAAGCGGTCGGAGTTGATTCCGCATATTCGCGCTAGCGTGTTCCCGGGCTCCGCGACTTGACATTTGTAAAGTAGCCCCTAGGCTGGATGGGTGAGTGCTTTTGCCGATCTGCTGAACGAGGCGATGAATGCGGCCGGTCTCAGTGCCGCCGAGGTGGCCGAGACCGCCGGCCTCACCGAATCCGCGATCTCTCTGCTGCGCGCCGGGCGGCGGGAGCCGTCCTATCGCACGCTGCAGCGGCTGACCCAGCTCTTTCCCTCGCTCGGCGAGCAGCTGACCGAGGAGGACGGGCCCTTCGATTCGATCGCGGAGGCGATCGCCGATGTTCGTGCCGGGAAGATGGTCGTGGTGCTCGACGACGAGGATCGTGAGAACGAAGGCGACCTCGTCATGGCGGCGCAGATGGTCACGCCCGAAGCGATCAACTTCATGCGCAAACACGCGGGCGGGTTGATTTGCGTGCCGATGGTCGGCGCGCGGCTAGACGATCTCCACATCCCGCCGATGGTTCGCGACAACACCGCCCTCCACGAAACAGCCTTCACCGTTTCGGTTGAGGCGCGCGACATCACGACGACCGGCATCTCGGCGCACGACCGCGCCGCGACGATTACCAAACTGCTCGATCCCGAAGCGCGCGCGGCCGATTTCCTGCGCCCCGGACATACGTTTCCGCTGCGCGCGCGCGACGGCGGCGTGCTTGTGCGCGCCGGGCAGACCGAGGCGGCGGTCGACTTAGCGCGACTGGCGGGCCTCTATCCCGCCGGCGTCATCTGCGAGATCATGGCCGACGACGGCACGATGGAACGCCTCGAGGGTTTGCGCAGCTACGCCGATCGGCATTCACTCAAGCTGATCACCGTTAAGGACCTGATTGCGTACCGGATGCGCACGGAGAAGCTGGTCGAGCGGATCGCGGAATTCGATCTGCCGACGACGATCGGCAAGTGGAGGGGCGTAGCCTACACCACCACGATCGACGAGAACACGCACGTCGCACTGGTCATGGGCGAGATCGGCAGCGGCAAGGAGCTGCTCGTTCGCGTTCACTCCGAATGCATGACCGGCGATGCTCTGCACTCCGTACGCTGCGACTGCGCCGCCCAGCGCGACGGCGCGATGGAGATGATCGCTCGCGAGGGGCGCGGCGTCTTACTCTATCTGCGCCAGGAAGGGCGCGGCATCGGCCTGGCCGATAAGCTGCGCGCCTACGAGCTGCAAGACCGCGGCGCCGATACGGTCGAGGCGAATATTGCGTTGGGACTTCCGATCGATAAACGCGACTACGGCATCGGCTCGCAGATCCTCGCCGATCTCGGCGTGCGCGAAATGCGGCTCATTACCAACAATCCGAAGAAGATCTTCGGGCTGGAGGGATACGGTCTGCGCATCGTCGGCCGCGTCCCATTGCAGACGACGCCGACGGCGCATAACAAACACTACATCGACACCAAGCGCTCGAAGCTCGGTCATATGATCGACGAAGTCGCGGCATCGTGAAGGGCGGCGGCGGAGTGCTGCCGGCGCCCGACTGCGCGGGCCGGCGTTTCGCGATCGTCGCCGCGCGATTCTACGGCGACTTGGCCGATATGCTGGTCGATGGCGCCAAACGCGCGTTGCGCGACTGCAACGTCGGCGACGACGACGTCGCGCTCTTCGAGGTGCCGGGCTGCTTCGAACTCCCGCTGGCGTGCCGCAATCTCATCGCCTCGGATCGCTTCGACGCGGTCGTCGCGCTGGGGGTTGTCGTGCGAGGCGAGACGCCCCACTTCGAGTACGTCGCCGGCGAGTGCGCCAGAGGGATTATGGACGTTCAGCTCGCGACGGGGACCCCGATCGGGTTCGGCGTCTTGACGACCGAGACGCTCGCGCAGGCGACGGAGCGTGCCTCGCCGCAGGGCGGCGACAAGGGCTACGGAGCCGCTCTTGCCGCCGCTGCGCTACTGAGCGCCGCCGCGTCCGTCACCCGTGCAGGGGCCCGCAGGAACTAAGTGACCTTAGTCGCATGTAGCGCAGTTCGAGCTGCACGGGGAGTAGAGCGTTGGAAGATAAGATTCTTAGCTGTAAGGACTGCGGGAACGAGTTCATCTTCACCGAGCGAGAGCAGGTGTTCTTCGCCGAGAAGGGCTTCGCGAACCAGCCGCTGCGCTGTCGCGAGTGCCGCCAGGCTCGGAGGGCCCAGGGCGGGGAGAGGAGCGCGAGCGCGCAGAGCCGTCCGAGCTACGGTGCGGTCTGCGCGGCCTGCGGCGTGGAGACGACGGTCCCGTTCCGTCCGCGCGGCGACCGGCCCGTCTACTGCCGGTCGTGCTATTCGTCGAAGGTACCGGCCGGGGTCTGAGCCGTTCCCTGCGCCGGCGCGCAGCGGGGTGAACACGCCATAACGGTAATCGAATGGGACGGCGACGCCGTTTGCTATCTCGATCAGCGTCTGCTTCCCCACGAGGTTCGGTACGTTCGCGCACAGAGCGCCGACGAGCTCGTCGATGCGATCAAGAGCCTCGCGGTCCGCGGCGCGCCCTGCATCGGGGTCTTCGCCGCGTACGGCGTCGCGCTGCTTCGGCGCACGATCTCCGACGACGCGGCATTCGCGGCGGCGGCGCAGCGCGTACGAGCGGCGCGCCCGACCGCGGTCAATCTCGCCTGGGCGGTCGATCGCGTTCTGGCCGCCGGCGATCCGCTCGACGAGGCTCGCACGATCCACGACGAGCAGATCGCGATCGACGCGGCCATCGCGCGCAACGGCCTTGAGCTCGTTCCGAAGGGCGCGCGAATCCTCACCCACTGCAACACCGGACCGCTCGCCACGGCCGGCGGCGGGACGGCGGCCGGCGTGATCATCGCCGCGCAGCTCGGCGGGAAGAAGCCGCGCGCCTTCGTCGACGAGACGCGTCCGCTGCTGCAGGGGGCGCGGCTGAACTATATGGAGCTGCGCGACGCCGGGGTCGATGCGGTGCTGCTCGTCGATTCCGCCGCGGCACTCGCGATGAAAGAAGAGCGGATCGACTTGGTGATCGTCGGCGCCGATCGGGTCGTACGTAACGGCGACACCGCAAATAAGATCGGAACCTATGGCCTCGCGATACTCGCGGCACACCACGGCATACCGTTCTACGTCGCCGCTCCGCGTTCGACGTTCGATCTGCGCAGCGAGAGCGGGGCGGAGATTCCGATCGAGCAACGCGATGCCGCTGAAGTCGCCGCCTTCGCCGGCAATCGGACCGCCCCCGACGGCGCCGCCGTCTATAATCCGGCCTTCGACGTTACGCCGGGGCGACTCGTGACCGCATTCGTCACGGAGTACGGCATTCTGAGGCCGCCCTACGTCGAATCGATTCCGGCGTTGGAGTTCGCACCGCGCATCTTGAGCGCCGGCGTCTAGCCGCGTGAAGTTTTACGATTTTCTCGACCGCGAGCCGGCGATCGGCAAGCTCGTCGTCATCGAGGGGACCGAACGTGCGCTGGCCGAGCGCGCGCTCGAGATATTGCTCGATCGGCTGCTGCCGCCCGACGTTCGCGATCTCAACCTCGAGCGTTTCCCGGCCGAGGATGCCGGCGATGCGGGTCGCGTCGCCGAGGCGCTGCAGGCGATGCCCTTTCTCGCCGAGCGGCGCGTCGTCGTCGTCTCGGAGACGCAGACGATGCGCGCGCAGCCGCGCCGCGATCTCTGGGAGGTCGCGCAGAACGTCCCCGAAGGAAGTACGCTAGTGCTAATCGACCTGCTCGCACCGCGCGGCAAGGGTCCGCAATCGTTCGGCGTCATGGCGGGACGCGCGGCGATGCGCATCGACACGACCGCGGGCGAAGAGACGCGCGCGCGGTTCGTCGAGGAGCTGCTGACCCGTTTGAACACAACGGCCGAACCGCGCGCAGTCGACGAGCTTGCGCGAAGCAGCGCCGAGCTGGCTGCCGTGCGAAACGATCTCGAAAAGCTCGCGTTGGCGGGGAAGAAGATCACGCTGAAGGATCTGGAACGCGAAGCGATCTCGATCGAGGATCCGAAGGCCTATCGCTACGCCAGCGCACTCGCGGAAGGCAGAGTCGACGAAGCGCTGGCGATCGCGCACGAGTCGTTCGCCAACGATTCTCGCGCCGGGATCGCACTGCTCTCGGCGCTCGCCACCGAATGCATGAGCCTGTGGGAACTGGCCCGCCCCGGCGGCGAGCTGCCCGCCCGCGCTCGCTGGCGGGAGCGCGCCTTGCGCCCGGTCGCGCAGCGAGTCGGAGAACGCCGGGCGCGCGTCGCGTACGAGCGAGCCGTTCGTGGAATCGAAGCGATTGTGACCGGCCGCGCCGGGAGCGATCCCGACGATCAGCGCACGCTCGTCGACCGGATCACCGTCGAGCTCGCCGGGCTCTCGCGGCGCTAACGTGAGCGCCGGTGCGAGCGGCGCGCCGGGCATTTTTGCGTCGCGCGCCTTTCGGCGATACTTCGCCGGTCAATCTCTCAGCTTCATCGGCGACGGATTGCGTACGCTCTCCGTTCCGCTGCTCGCCTATCACCTCACCCACTCCGCGCTCTCCACCGGCACGGCGCTGATCTGCGAGATCGCGCCCTTCTCGCTCTTCGCGCTGGTCGGCGGCTCGCTCGCGGATCGCGTCGACCGGCGACGGCTCATGCTCGGCTGCGATGCGGTGCGCTTCCTGGTGATGAGCGGCTTTGCGATCACCTACGCGCTGCACGTGCTGACCCTTCCGATGATCTACGGCGGTCTGATCCTCATCTCGGTCTGCGCGGCCGGGTTTCTCGGCGGTCAGGCGCCGAGCATTCCCTATCTGCTCGGCCGGGATCAGGCGACGAAGGGAGTCGCGGTGCTCATGACTGCCGAGAACACGTCGGATCTGATGACTCCGGCCATCGGCGGCGCGCTCTTTGCCTATTTCGGTCCGCTGCCCGCGCTGACGATCAACGCGCTCACCTACCTTGCCTCGCAGCTTTCGCTCATATGGATTCCGTCGCTCGGTCCAGAGAAGGTCGCGGGCCTTCCGTCGCTGCGGCACTTGATCGACGACGTCGCGCTTGGATACCGTCACCTCTGGGGTGATCTCGGCATGCGCGCCCAAGCCTTTGCCGCGTTCTCGCTCAACATCTTCGGAGTCGGCGGATACGCGATCTTGATTCCGTTTCTCAAGAAAGGCTTCGAGGCAACGGATCAACAGGTCGGCATCTTTTTCGCAATCTCCGCGCTGGGCTCGGTCGGGGGTGCGTCGCTCGCCGCACGCTATCCGAACCGGTGGCCCTTCGGGCGCGCCCTCGCCGTCGCGTATACGCTCGACGCGGTGCTCTTCATCCCCGTCGTCCTCGCTTCGAACATTTGGGTTGCGGCGTTCTTCTGGGCGAGTGCGAACGCACTGGCCAACTTCGAGGTCGCGCAGATTCTCGGTTTTCGAATGCGCGTCACGCCTCCCGATATGGTCGGCCGCGTCATGGGTGCGGTGCGTCTCTTGGTGCTCGCCGGCATCGCTCCCGGCGTTCTGCTCTTCGGCTGGGTCGCCGATCATCGCTCGCCCCACACGGCGATGGTGCTCTCCGCAGTTGGTTACGTTATTATCGCGGCGATCGCCGTCGCTTCACCCGCAATCCGTAACGAAACGCGCTAGTTTCGCCCTTATTCCTTGCTAAGTACTCCATTGCCAGGCGTTCCACGATTCGGTCACCGGATTCGGTGCGAAACCGTGGAAGTCGACGCTGATCGCCTCCTGTTGTCGCTGCCACCAAAAGTAGAGAATCGGATTGTCGATCGAGAGCAGGTGCTCGATCTTCGAATAGGCGCCCTTACGCGTGCGGCGATCGTAGTGCGTTAGCGCGGCGGCCTGCAGCGCGTCCATCTCGCGGCTGCAGTAGCGCGGATCGTTGTAGCCGTGCGGCGGGAAGTTCTCGCAGGTGAGTTCCGACGAATTGTCGGGATCGATTCCCGCATACCAGCCGTAGACGAGCAGATCGAACTTTCCGCCGTGCTGAATGCCGCCCATCCCCGCCGGTGCGTAGAGGATGTCGAGCGGATAGTACTTCACCTGCACCGCGATGCCGATTCGGCGTAACGCCGCTTGCACGAGAAGGCTCTCGGCGCGATGGGCTGCGGTGACCGAATCGGTCGTGAGGGTGAGCTCGAGCGCCCGGCCGTTCTTGCGCGCGATGCCATCGGAGCCCGCGATCCAGCCTAAGCGCGCGAGCGATGCGGCGGCGGCAGTAGGATCGAACGGCACCGAGCGCACGAACGGATCGAAGGCCCAGATCCAGTTGGGCAGATCCTCGGTTGCGGTGATGGTCTGGCCGTGCGTCACCTCACGAGTGAAGGCGGCCTTGTCGAGCGCGGCCGCGACTGCCCGGCGTACGCGAACGTCGTCCAAGGGCGGATGCGAGAGATTCATCTCCATCCCCTCGAAGCCGTTGACGTTCACCCAAACGATCTGCGTATCGGGCAGTCCTCGCAGTGCGGGGTAGGTTCCGATCGACGGCTGCTGGATGTAGTCGATCGTGTGCGTCCGCAAGAGATTCACCGCCGTCTCTTCGTTTGGAACGAAGTGAATCTCGACGTGCTTCAATCGCGGCGGACCGTTGAAGAACGACGGATTGGCATCGAGCAGAATGCGATCGCCGCGCTGCCACGAGGTGAAGCGAAAGGGGCCGTCACTGACCAGCGGCCGGTCGTTGAACGGAATTTGATTGATGTCGGGATAGCGGCCGAGCACGTGCGCCGGCACGATTTCGTACGGCTGGTCGCTCTCAGCGAAAAAGGTGTTCACGAACGGCGAGAAGGGCTGCTTCAGGTGAACGACCAGGGTATGCGGATCGGGCGTATCGATCGCGCGGACGTCGTCGTAGCCGTGGCGCGAGACGACGTTGTTGCGCGTATTCTCGATCGCCTGCCACGACCAGGCGACGTCGTGGGCGGTGACCGGCGTCCCGTCGCTCCAGCGCGCGTCGTCGCGCAGGCGATAGACGATCGTTAGGCCGTCGCGCGAAACGCCGCCGTTATCCTGCGTCGGCACCTTCGCCGCCAACATCGGCACCGGATTTCCGCGGGGATCGGCCGAGAGCAACGGTTCGAACATCAGTCGATCGATGAAGATCTCGATCGTCGTTCCGGCAAGCAGCGGATTGAGATTCTTCGGCTCTTCGGGGACCGCGACGCGCAGCAGTCCCGGTACCGTCCATGGGTGGCGGCCGGCGGTTACGTCTCCGGTCTTCGTGCAGGCGGCAAGGGCGATCGCGGCGGCGATCACGCGTGCCGCCGTACTCCTCATTTTCGTGCAGTACGGTGACGAGGCGGCGGCTTCCCGTGAGGCGAAGGGCAACCTCGTCCATGGATTACGAATCCTACGCCTCTCCGTTCTCGTGGAGATACGGACGCGCGCCGCTGCGCGTGCTCTTTTCGGAGAAGATGCGCCGCCGGCTCTGGCGTGCGGCCTGGGTCGCTCTCGCCGAGGCGCAGTCGGTCCACGGTCTCATAGAGGAAGGCGAGGTCGCCGACCTGCGCGCGCACGCGGGCGAAATCGACGTCGAAGCCGCCGTCGAGATCGAGCGGGAGATCCACCACGATCTCATGGCGGAGATTCGGGTCTTCGCGCAGCAAGCGCGGCGCGGTGGCGGAAAGCTGCATCTTGGCGCGACGTCGATGGATATCGAAGACACCGTCGAGACCTATCGCTTGCGCCTCGCGCTCTCGTACGTCGGCCGGAACCTCGACGAACTGCTCGTTACCTTCGCCGCGAAGATTCGCGAGCACGCGGATCTCATCTGCATGGCCTACACGCATCTGCAGCCTGCGGAGCCGACGACGGTCGGCTACCGGCTCGCGGCCTACGCACAGGATCTGCTCGTTGACGACCGGACGCTGCGCTTCGTCTTCGAGAACTTGACGACCAAGGGATTACGCGGTGCGGTCGGCACCGCGGCGTCGTACGAACGCCTCCTTCAACACAGCGGGCGCTCGAGCGAGATCGAGGCCTTCGTCCTCGAGCGATTCGGTCTGATGGCGCGCGAGATCAGCACGCAGACCTATCCGCGCAAGCTCGATTACCTGCTGCTCTCGGCGCTCGCCGGTCTGGGAGCATCGCTCTCGAAGTTCGCCGCAGACGTACGCGTGCTCGCGAGCCCCGGCTTCGGCGAGATCTCGGAGCCGTTCGGCAAGGGGCAAGTCGGCAGCTCCGCGATGCCGTTCAAGCGCAATCCAATTTTGAGCGAGCGCATCGGCTCGCTCGCGCGGCTCCTTCCCGCATACGCCGACGTCACTTGGCAGAACGCCGCGACGAACTTCCTGGAACGAACGTTGGACGATAGCGCGAACCGACGCGTGGTGCTTCCCGAAGCGCTGCTCTGCGCCGACGAGATCGTAACGCTGGCGCGCACCGTCGTCGACGGCATGCGGGTCGACGAGCGCCGAATCGCCGCGAACTTGCGAACCTACGCGCCGTTTGCCGGCACGCAGGCCGTCATGCTCGAGGCGGTCCGCGCCGGCGGAGACCGCCAGCAGCTCCACGAAAGACTGCGCAGTGCATCGATGGAGGCGTGGGCGGCGGTTGGTCGCGGCGAGGATAATCCGCTCTCGCGCCTGCTTGCCGAAGATCCCGAGTTGACCGCGTTGCTCGACCCCGCCGAGATCAGGCGCCTGCTCGATCCGAGCACGCAGGTAGGAACCGCACCGCAGCGGGCCCGGCTGCTCGCCGGCCGCATCGAGCATCTCGAGCCGTTTCCGCGCCAGATCGAGGTGCGCGTCTCATGAATAAGGGCATCGAGATCGCGCGCGGCAAGACCAAGGTTCTCTACGAGAATCCCGGTCAGCCGCATCAGCTCGTCGTCGACCAGATGGATAATATCTCGGCCGGCGACGGCGCGCGCCGCAACGAGATCTCCGGTAAGGGGCGGCTCGCCGCCCAGACGACCGCACGAGTCTTTCGCTTGCTCAACTTGTGCGGCTTGCCGACCCACTATCTCAACGGCGGCGAGGATGACGACGACAACGAGATGGTCGTGCGGCGCTGCAACATGATTCCGCTCGAGGTCGTCACACGCGGCGTTGCGGCCGGTTCGTTTATCAAGCGCAATCCAAGTCTGCAGCGCGGCACGCTGCTCGTCCCGCGGGTCATCGAGTTCTTTTTCAAAGACGATGCCAACCACGATCCGCTGATTACTCCGGATCAAATCATCGCCCGCAACCTCGCGTCGCCGCAAGAGGTCGGCGTGATGACCGAGCTCGCGCGCTTGACCTTCGAGATTCTCTCGCACGCCTGGCGACGGCGCGACGTGCTGCTCGTCGATTTGAAGATCGAGTTCGGGCGCCTGGCCGGCGGCGAGAACCAAGGCCAGCTCGTCATCGCCGACGTGATCGACAACGATTCGTGGCGTCTCTGGCCGCAGGGCCGCGAAGAGCTGATGCTCGACAAGCAGATCTACCGGAATTTGGAGAGCGTCGACGACGAAGCGCTCGAGCGGGTGAAGCGCGCGTACGAACGCGTCGCCGATTTCGTCGGAACCTTCCCGGTCATGCGTCCGGGGATGGGCGCCGTCATCGCCGACTCGCCGGCGCAGATCGAGCGGGCGAACGAGGTCGTCAAGATGCTCGGGCAACTCGGACTTCCGACGGTCCGTCACGTCGCCAGCCCGTCCTCGACCCCCGCCTACGTCTTGCAACTCGTCCAACAGCTCGAGACGAGTTTCGGGCGGTTGATCCTGATCGCGGTGGGCGAGAACGATTTGCTGCGCTCGATGCTCGAGGAGACCTCGTCGGCTCCGGTGCTCGACGGGGCGATCGCGCCGCAGCAACTGGCGATGCAGTGCGCCAAACTGCTCGGCCTCGAAGACACGGTGCTCTTCGGACGAACGCTGCTCATGCAGGCCAACGCTCGCTCGAGCGTGCTCCACGCCGACGCCGCGTTACAGCAGCAGGCTCCGGTCGCGCAAGGAAATGCCCTTGGTTAGTGGGCTCTATGGAGCTCCGAACGTCGCACTGCGCGACGACGAGTTGCAGCGCATCAAGCAGCGGCTCGGACGCGAACCTACGATCGTCGAGCTGCACGCCTTTGACGCGCAGTGGAGCGAACATTGCAGCTACAAATCGAGCCGCCATCACTTAAAGCGGCTTCCGACCAGCGGCGGCAGCGTCGTCCTCGGTCCTGGAGAGGACGCCGGAGCGCTCCACCTGGGCGTCCACGAGGGCGAGCGGTACGCCGTGGTCGTCGCTCACGAGTCGCATAACCATCCCTCGCAGATCGTTCCCTTCGAGGGCGCGGCGACCGGAATCGGCGGCATCGTGCGCGACGTGCTCTGCATGGGCGCCGAAGTCATCGGCGTCGCCGATCCGCTGCGCTTCGGACGGGTGGAGGAGAGCGGAACGCACGCGCGCCACGTCGCGCAGGGCGTCGTCGACGGCATCGGATCGTACGGCAACGCGATCGGCGTTCCTAACCTCGCGGGCGACGTGTATTTCGACGAAGGCTTCGACGAGAACGCGCTGGTCAACGTCGTGGCGATGGGCATCGTCAAAGAGTCGGAGATCGTCCATTCGTCGGCACCAAAGGGCGCCGACGATTGGGCGATCGTGCTCGTCGGCAAAGCAACCGATCCGAGCGGCTTCGGCGGCGCGTCGTTCTCATCGCTGACGCTCGATGCGCAGGAGGCGGAGCTCAATAAGGGCGCGGTTCAAGTCCCCGATCCGTTCTTGAAGAACGTGCTGATGCGCGCGAGCTATCGGCTCTTCGCGTTGCTGCGGGAGAAGAAGATCTGCGCGGGGTTCAAAGATCTCGGCGCGGGCGGCATCGTTGGGTGTTCGGCCGAGATAGCGGCGCAAGGCGGTTACGGCGCGGAGATCGATCTCGATCGGGTCAACGTTGCCGTCGAGGGTATGCCGCCGGAGGTGATCGCCGTCGGCGAGACCCAAGAGCGCCTGCTCTGGATTCTCCCGCCGGAGATCGCCCGCGAGGCGGTGCGCATCTATAACGAAGAGTTTACGCTGCCGGAGATCGCCTTCAACGCCTGTGCGACGATCGTCGGGCGCGTTACCTCCGAGCCGCGTTACGTTCTGCGCTACCGCGGCGAGGTCGTGATGGACGTCGAGAGCGATTTTCTCGCCGGCTCCATCCGCGACGAGCTGCCCTATACCGAGGTCATTCGCCACGAGGGCGCGGTCGAAGAACTCGCAGCCGTCGACGTCGAGCGGCTCTTTCCACGCATCCTCGCCCATCGCGACGTCGCCTCGCGCGAGCCGCTCTACCGCCGCTACGATGCGGTCGTGCGCGGTTGCACCGTCCTTGCGCGCGGCGTTGCCGATGCCGGCGTGCTCGCGCCCGTCCCCGGCTCGACGCTCGGCGTCGCACTCGCCGTGGCCGGAAATCCGCGTTACGGGCGGATCGATCCGGGGTACGCCGCCGAACACGCCGTCGTTGAAGCGATGCGTAACGTTGCGGCGGTCGGCGCGCGACCGATCGGCCTGACCGATTGCCTGAACTTCGGAAATCCGCGCAAGCCCGATCAATACGGCGAGTTCGTCGCCGCGGTCGACGGCTTGGCGCGAGCGGCAACCGAGCTCGATCTGCCCTTCGTCTCCGGCAACGTCAGCTTCTACAACGAATCGAGCACTGGCCGCGCCGTCCCCGCCTCGGCGATCGTCGCCTGCATCGGTGCGCTCGACGACGTTTCGCGCGTGGTGACGCCGGGGTTGAAGGCGTCCGATTCGACCTTGCTCTGGATCGGAAGCCGCGAGCTCGCCGTCGGGGGATCGGTCCTCGCCGAACTGCTCGGCATTGAAGGCGCACTGCCGGCAATCTCCTACGCCGGCGAACGCGCCGCGCTGGGAATCGTTCACGACGCAAATATGCGCGGCGCCTTGCTCTCGTGTCGCGCGATCGGCAACGGCGGCATGCTCACCGCGCTCGCGCGGCTCGCATTCGACGCGACGCTGCGCGGACGCGAGATCGGCGCCGAGATCGACTTCGGCAACCCGCTCTGCGAAGCCGGCGGGTTCATCTGCGAGGTGAGCGACGAACGCGAGATCGATCTCACCGGTGCGCTTCGCATCGGCCGGACGATCGCGGGGCGCGAGCTGATCGTAAACGGGATTCGCTTCGACCTAGCGCGTCTCTACGCGATATGGTCGCAGCCCTTGGCGGGGATCTACCCATGAGCGCGCGCATTGCGGTGCTCGTCTTTCCCGGAACGAACTCGGAGGACGAAACGCTGCGTCTGCTGCGCGACTGCGGCGGCGAGGCGGCGCTGGTGCACTGGACGCAGGCGGAGCGGCTGCGCGAGTACGACGCGTACGTTCTCTCCGGAGGCTTCGCCTACGAGGATCGCGTTCGCGCCGGCGCGATCGCCGCGCACGACCGCATGATGGATTTCGTGATCGAGGGGGTGCAGCGCGGACGGCTCGTCTTCGGCATCTGCAACGGCGCGCAGATTCTGCTCGAGGCGGGCCTCGTGCCGGGTACCGGAGCGATTCGCAAACCCACGGCGGCATTTGCCCGCAACGGTCCGGAGCCGCACTTTGTCTGCCGTCACGTCTACATGAAGCTCGCGGCCGCTCCGTCGCGCAGCGCGATCACCGCGGCCTTGCCCGAGGAGGCGCTCGTTCCGGCGTGGGCGGCGCATGCCGAGGGGCGTCTTGCCGCCACACCGGAACACCTCGACGAGATCCGTGCCGGCGGGCACTTGCTCTTCGTGTACGCGCACGCCGACGGCCGCGTCGACGAGGCGGCAATCCCCAACGCCTCGGCGCTCGGCTGTGCCGGGCTCGTCAATCCGGAGGGGAACGTGCTGGCGATCATGCCGCATCCCGAACGCGACGGGTGGAATTTCAATCATCTCGACCGTCGCGACGGCGAGGTGCTCGCGCCCTCGGGCGGGGCAACGCTCTTTAAAAGCTTCGTTGCGGCGGTATCGGCATAATGCGCGCGGTCGCGATCTCGCTCAAGATCCCCGACAACACCGCGTATACGGCGCTCGTGACGCTGCGCCGCCTCTGCGTCGACGTCGCGCGGCTCGAACGCAGCGAGGTCTATTTCTACGAATCGGACGACGCCGCCGCGCTCGCGGCGCGCGTTCGCGCCGACGAGACGATCTTCAATCCCAACAAGCACCGCCTCGCCGTCCTCGACGAAACGCGCCCGCGTGCCGGCGAAGTCTGGATCGAACCGCTCGCCGCGCACGAACGGCATGCCGTGACCGCCTGGCGCCTCTTCGACGAGAGCGGTGCGCCGGCGGGGCGCGCCGTGCTCGACGCGGCGATCGAGCGACTTTTGTGCAATCCGGCGATCGACCGCGCGGTTACGTCGCAGCATGAGCGCGACCGGGACAATCGCGGCGAGGGCGAGTAACTAGGAGCGCATGGACCGCCCGTACACGATCGCGACGCTCGGCTCGCACTCGGCGCTGCAGATATTAAAAGGCGCGCACGACGAGGGTTTTCGCACCCTCGCCGTCTCGAATCGCGACACGGAGCGCCTCTATAAGTCGTTCGCCTTCGTGGACGGGGTGATCGCGCTCAACGATTACTCCGAGTTCATGTCCCAGATCGCGGAGCTCCAGAAGCGCAAGGTCATCATCGTTCCGCACGGCTCGTTCGTCGCGTACCTCTCGCTCGACGAACATAAGAAGATGACGATACCCTACTTCGGTAATAAGGCGGTTCTCGATTGGGAGGCGAGCCGCGAGCTGCAGCGCGAGTGGCTCTCGCGCGCGGGCCTGAAGCTGCCGCGCCAGTTTCGCAGCGGCGCCGAGATTGACCGGCCGGTCATCGTCAAGCTCTACGGGGCGGCGGGCGGCAAGGGTTACATGTTCATTCAAGATACGCACGACTTCGAAGTCCGCGCGGCGCATCTGAAAGAAGCCTATACGATCCAAGAGTACATCATCGGGGTACCGCTCTACATTCACTACTTCTACTCGCCGCTGCAGCACAAGCTCGAGATCATGTCGATGGATCGCCGCTACGAGACGAACGTCGATTCGCTCGGCCGCATTCCGGCCGCGGCGCAGGAAGGCATGGACGTCAGCCCCTCGTACGTGGTCGTCGGCAATCAGCCGGTCTCGTTGCGTGAATCGATGCTCGCCGAGGCGCTGCGCATGGGTGACGACGTGGTGCGCGTGAGCAAGGAGATCTGCGGCCCGAAAGGTCTCTTCGGCGCGTTCTGCATCGAGACGATCATTACACCCGACATTCAATTCTACGTGATGGAGATCTCAGCGCGGATCGTCGCCGGGACGAATCTCTTCATCGACGGCTCGCCCTATTCGTATCTCAACTATTCGGAGCCGATGTCGACGGGACGGCGGATCGCACGCGAGATCAAGAACGCGCTGCTGACCAATAATTTACATTTGGTTTTGGATGACTCGAGCATTCTGTAGTGGCGCTGCGCTCGTATTCGCGCTGCTCGTGACGGTCGTCGCACCGACGCCGGCGCTAGCGACGCTCGAGGTCGATCCGGCCGTCCTTTACGCGCAAATGAAGGACGCGTACGCGAAAGGCTCGGCGGCCGGCTGGGACTTTCGCTCGCAGGAGCTCTATCTTTCGACGATTTTCAATGCCGGCCGGGCCTATTCGCTGCAGTATCCGGACGATACGAACTACGGCGAGCTGGCCACGCTCACCGTCCGCATCGGTCAGGGCTTGCATTACAATCCGTTGACCAATCACGACGCCGCCGTCTGGTGGGTGCGCGAGGCCGCCGATTGGGTCTCGAAGCACTCGGAGGATCTGCAACTGCTCTCGCAGGCGCAGAACCTACTGCAGCGCGTGAACTCCGAGGACGATCCGGCCCAGCTCGCTCGTTTCGCCGATGCCGATGCGACGGCGAACGTCAAAGCCTACCCCGGGGATATCGACGCGCTGCTGATCCAAGTCGAGGCCGATTGGCGCGGGTGGCTCTTGACGCACAATCCGTCGTGGCGAGCGCTTGCGTTTTCGCGCGCCGCGGCGCCGAACTTTCCGGTCGCGCATCTGCCGACGACCTGGGGCAACGAGCTGGTGAACGCCGCGAGCGGCGCCTCGACCGATCGTGGATATAGCGGAGCGGAGGTCGCCAACGCGCAGCGCTTTCTCGCGCGGCTGAAAGCCGTCGATCCGCTTCGCGTGATCGCCACCGTCAGCTCCATGCCGCACGACGCCTACCTGTCGACGCTCGCTCCGGCCGACGAATACTTCGGGCCGATGGGCATGTCGATTCTCGAGATCGAGAACCGGCTCAAGCACATCAATTTCATGCTCGATTACAACTACGGCAACGCCGAGAGCGACCCGGCGATGGACGTTGCCAAGGCAATCGTTGCGATGCAGCGGGTCTATCCCCGCGATCGCGATCTTCCGATGCTGCTCTACTGGTGTTACACGACGCTGCAGCGCATGACCGACCGGCAGTCGCGCGGTGCCGCGTCGGAGATCAAGGCGATTCTCACCGTAGAATATCAAGACAGCGCCCAAGCGCGCAAGCTGCTGGGAACGTAGCCTCGCGGTTTTGCCGTGGATCCGGTACTCGCCGACCGTCTGCAGTTCGCGTTTACCGTCATGTTCCATTACCTCTTTCCGATCGGAACGATGGGGTTGGCGCCGTTTGTCGCGGCCTATACGTGGAAAGCCGCCCGCGACCGCGATGAAGAATCGGCGCGGATCGCGAGGTTTTTCACGCGAATCTTCGCGATCAACTTCGCCGTCGGCGTGGTCAGCGGCATCCCCATGGAGTTTCAGTTCGGTACCAACTGGGCTGCCTTTGCGCAACGATCCGGCTCGGTTGTCGGGCAGCCGCTCGCGATGGAAAGCGTCTTTGCGTTCTTCCTGGAGTCGATCTTTCTCGGCGTGGTGCTCTACGGGCGCAGCGGACCGCCGGACGCGTTCACCGCGTGGTCGGCCGTTTTCGTGTGCCTCGGTTCGTGGCTCTCCGGCTTTTTCGTGATTGCGACGGAGGCCTGGATGCAGCATCCGGTCGGTTACGCGATTCGGACCGACGGCACGATCGAGCTGCAAAACATCTGGCGCGTGCTCTCGTCGCCATTCTTGTTCTGGCAGTTCGCACACGTCCTTGCCGGGGCGATTCTCTGCGGCGCCTTCATCGTCGCGGGCATCGGTGCGTATTATCTTCTTTCGGAACGTGACGAGTCGGCCGGGCGGCGATTCGTGCGTGCCGGGGTGATCGTTGGGCTAATCTTTGCCGTGCTTGCGGTCTTTCCGACTGGGGACCGTAACGGCAAGAGCGTCACGAGTTTTCAGCCGGTGAAGCTGGCGGCCATGGAAGGACTCTTTAAGACGACCCGCGGCGCGCCGCTGGCAATCGTCGGCATGCCCGACGTTGCGAACGCCCGTCTGATCGATCCCATTTACGTGCCGGAGTTCCTGAGCTTCCTGGCCTACGGCAACCGTTACGCGAACGTCGGCGGCCTGAGCGCGTACGCGCGTGACCTTTGGCCCCCGGTCGAACTTACGTACTACGCCTATCACGTCATGGTCGGACTCGGCATGATCTTTGCGGCGGCGTCGGGGCTCGCGGCATTCTTGCTGCTCGCCGGCCGTCTCTGGCGCGCCCGATTAATGTTGTGGTGTTTGATGCTGCTGATGCCGTTTCCGTACGTCGCAAACGAGGCGGGCTGGATCGTTACCGAAGTCGGCCGTCAGCCGTGGATTATCTACGGCCTCATGAAAACCGCGCAAGGCGGCTCGCCCACGGTCGCGACCGGCGAAACGGTCTTTACCCTGATCGGCTTTCTCGGAATGTACTTCCTGATCGGCGTGATCTTCCTATACTCGATGCTGCGCGAGATCGGTGAGGGCCCGTCACGCCGAGGGCGCGTGGCGTGAGCGTCGCGGCCTTTATCGTGATCGCCTTTATGTTGACGGCGTACGTCGTGCTCGACGGGTTCGACCTCGGCGCCGCCGCGATTGCGCCGCTGATCGCGCGCGACGACCGGGAGCGCAGCGCGGTGATGGCGAGCATCGGACCGTTCTGGAACGGAAACGAGGTATGGCTCATTGCGGCGGCGGCGGCGCTCTTCGCGCTCTTTCCGGCGGCGTACGCCTCGTCATTCTCCGGCTTTTATCTGCCGTTCATCGTCAGTCTCTGGCTGCTCATGTTTCGAGGCATCGCGATCGAGCTGCGCGACCATTTTGCGTCGGCGCTCTGGCATCAGGCTTGGGATACGGCATTCGCGCTCTCGAGTGCGCTGCTGATCTTCATCTTCGGGCTCGCGCTGGGGAACTTACTTCACGGTCTGCCGCTCGATGCGGCCGGGTACTTTCGCGGGACGTTTGCATTCTTGTTGAATCCGTACGCGCTGCTGGTGGCCCTCTTCGCACTGGTTACGCTTTCAACGCACGGGGCCGCGTTTGCGGCCATGCGGATCGAGGGCAAGCCCTGCGCCCGCGCGATGCGTGTTGTGGGCGCCGGGGTTTGGGTCGTCGGTGCGCTTTATCTCGTCGTAACCGGGCTTACGTTCGTAGCGCACGGGCCGGTTCGGGCGGCGTGGCTCTTCGCGATGCCGGCGGTCTCGGTCTCGGCGCTCCTCCTGATGTGGCGGAGCGCCCGGCGCGGGCGGCCGGCTACGGCTTTCCTAGCGACGTCGGCATTTATCATCGCGCTGCTTGTCGCGTTTGCGGGAACGATCTTTCCATACCTTTTGCCGGGACTTCCGTTCGGACGCGGAGGGATCTCGATCTTTGCGGCGGCTCCTTCAGCGATCGCCTTGAGCTGCGCGCTCGCCGTCAACGTAGCCGGCATCGCCGTCGTCGCAATCTATGCGCCGATCGTGTGGCGGCGCATGGGCGGCAAGGTTCGCGTCGAATGACGCGGTCGTGAGTACGGAGCACGTCACGGATGCGCTTGCGGTCTACGATCGTTCTGCCTTGACCCTGTGTTCGATCGGCAGCCATTCGGCGCTCGAGGTGGCATACGGAGCGCGGACTCAGGGCCTCCGCAATCTCGTCGTGACCGCAAAGGGACGCGAGCAGACGTATGCGCGATACTTTGCCGTCGCAGAGAATCCGCGACGGGGATGCGTCGATGCGACCCTGGAGCTCGACGCCTTTACGGAGATTCTGCGCGCGGACGTGCAGCGCCGGCTGCTCGATCAAAACGTGATCTTCGTCGCAAACCGGTCGTTCGAGGTCTACTTGCACCAGAAGTTCGAGTACGACGAGATCGAACGGCGGATGCTCGTACCGTTTTTCGGCAATCGCGCACTGCTCAAAGCCGAGGAGCGCGAAGGAGAGGGAAACCAATACGCGTTGCTGCGGTGGGCCGGGATCAGGCATCCGCGCGAGTTTTCCTCACCGGAGGAGATCGACCGGCTCGTGATGGTGAAGGCGCCGCACGCGCGAGTCAGCTTCGAGCGCGCGTTTTTCTTGGCATCGTCGCCTGCGGAGTACCGCGCGACGAGCGACCGATTGATCGAAGCCGGTGTGCTGACCGCGGAGGGGCTTGCGGCGGCGCGGATCGAGGAGTATGCGCTCGGCCCTTCGGTCAACTTCAATTTCTTCTACTCGCCGCTGCTCGGCGAGCTCGAGCTGAGCGGCACCGATACGCGGCGTCAGACGAATCTCGAAGGCTTTCGCAACCTGCCGCCCTTTGCGTTCGAGGCCGTGCGCGACGTGCCGATGCGTCTCGAGGAGGCGGGGCATATCGCGGCCACCGTTCTCGAGTCGATGCTCGAACCGGCCTTTGCGATGGGCGATCGTTTCGTCGCTGCGGCGTGCGAGGCGCAGCCGCCCGGCGTGATCGGCCCCTTCGCATTGCAGTGCGTCGTGACGGCGGGCCCGCCGAAGGAGCTCGTCTGCTACGACGTCTCGCTGCGCATCCCGGGCTCGCCCGGAACGCGCTACACGCCCTACTCCGCCTACCGATGGGGACGCGACGTTTCCGTCGGCGAGCGCATCGCGATGGAGATCGTCATGGCGCGCGACACCGATCGCCTCGAAGATGTGTTGACATAACATACCAACAGCCGCTAATGGAGGTACCGATGACCGTCAATGGGGTGCAAACACGCACCGGAGTTACGACATTTAAAGGAAAGCCGATGACGCTGCTCGGACCCGAGCTGCGCGCCGGCGATCCGGCGCCCGAGTTTACGTTGACGACCGGCGATCTCTCCACCGTCTCGCCCAGGATCTTGACCGACGAGGGGAAGAACGCGGTGATGCTCATCGTCGTCCCCTCGCTCGATACGCCCGTCTGCTCGATGGAGTCGCAGAAGTTCAACGCCCGGTTAGGAGAGCTGCCCGAGAACGTTCGCGTCGCCGTGGTGAGCATGGACCTGCCCTTCGCGCAGGCGCGCTGGTGCGGCGCACAGGACGGGATCAAGCTCGGGATGCTCTCGGATTATCGCGATCATAGTTTCGGGTTGAACTACGGTCTGTTGATCGAGGAGCTCGGGTTCCACGCCCGCGCGATCGTCGTGATCGGCAAGGACCGCACGATCAAATACGTGCAGATCGTCCCCGACGTCGCCAGCGAGCCCGACTACGACACTGCACTGAAAGCTGCCGCAGCCGCGGCATAGTCGATGCCCGCAACCGTCTTCGTTCTCGACTTCGGCGCGCAGTACGGACAGCTCATTGCGCGCCGAATCCGCGAGCTCGGCGTCTACTGCGAGATCGTTCCGCACGATACGCCGTGGAATACGCTCGCGGCGCGCGACCCCGCGGCGTTGATTCTCTCGGGCGGACCGGAAAGCACGATGGTCGAGGGCGCACCGGAGATGGATGCGGCAATCGTCGAATCGGGCGTTCCGATTTTGGGCATCTGCTACGGCATGCAGCTCGTCGCGCGCGACGTCGGCGCGGAGCTGGTCAAGCTCGATCACGCAGAGTACGGTCCGGCGAGGCTGGTCGTTCTCGATCGCGAGACGCCGCTCTTCGATGGCGTCCCGGAAGAGTCGCGGGTCTGGATGTCGCACGGCGATTCGGTCGTCTCGCTCCCCAACGGGTATCGCATGCTCGCGTCGACGGCGCGTTGTCACGTTGCGGCGATGGGCGATCCCGAGCGGAAGATCTACGGGGTGCAGTTCCATCCCGAGGTCGTGCATACCGAGCACGGGCGAACGATTCTCGACAACTTCCTCCACGAGGTCGCCGGGCTGGGCCGGGATTGGAAGATGGACTCATTCCTCGAGCAGTCTATCGGCGAGATCCGCGCTCAAGTCGGCAACGACAAGGTGATCTGCGCGCTTTCGGGCGGAGTCGATTCGGCGGTTGCGGCGACGCTGGTCGCACGGGCGATCGGCGAGCAGCTCACCTGCATCTTCGTCGACCACGGACTCCTGCGCCAGGGTGAGGCGGAGGAGGTAATCGGGGCCTTTCGCGAGCTGCTGCACCTCAACGTCGTCGCGGTCGATGCGAGCGACGGGTTCTTGAGCAAGCTGCGCGGGGTCGAAGATCCGGAGCGCAAGCGGGTAATCATCGGCCACGAGTTCATCGACGTCTTCGAACGCGAAGCGGCAAAGATTCCGGGCGTGAAGTACTTGGTGCAAGGCACGCTCTACCCCGACGTGATCGAATCGAAGACGCCCGGGAGTAAGGCCGGCGAGAAGATCAAATCGCATCACAACGTCGGCGGCCTGCCGGAGAAGATGGGGCTCGCGCTGATCGAGCCGCTGCGCACGCTCTTCAAAGATGAGGTGCGCGAGCTCGGCCGCGCGCTCGGTCTTCCCGAGCGGATCGTCGGCCGGCAACCCTTTCCCGGCCCGGGGCTCGCGGTTCGGATCATCGGAGACGTTACGCCCGAGCGGCTCGCGGTGGTGCGCGCCGCCGATGCGATCGTCCGCGAGGAGATAGACGGTGCGACGCTCGATCCGCACCCCTGGCAATACTTCGCGGTGCTGACGCCGGTTAAGAGCGTCGGCGTGATGGGCGACGGACGTACGTACGCGAATCTCGTGGCGATTCGCGCGATTACCAGCGAGGACGGAATGACGGCCGACTGGGCACGGCTTCCGCACGAGCTGCTCGAGCGGATCTCTGCGCGCATCGTCAACGAAGTGCGCGGCGTCAACCGGATCGCGTACGACGTCACGACGAAGCCGCCGGCGACCGTCGAGTGGGAGTAGCCGATGCGCGTCCTCGTCGTCGGTAACGGCGCGCGCGAGGATGCGCTCTCGTGGCGAATCGCCGAGTCGCCGTCGTGCGAGGCCGTCTTCGCCGCGCCCGGCAATGCCGGCACCGCGTCGCGCGGCGAGAACTGGGATATCGCCGCGACCGACGGCAAGAGCCTGACGCAGCGTTGCCTCGACGAGCGCATCGATCTCGTCGTGCTCGGCCCGGAGACCGCAATAGCGGCCGGCGTCGGCGATCGTCTGCGCGACGCCGGAATCGCGGTGTTCGGCCCCAATCGTTCGGGCGGACGGCTCGAATCGAGCAAGATCTTTGCAAAGCGTTTCATGGAACGCCACGGCATTCCGACCGCTCGCGCCGTGGTCGCGCATTCGCTCGACGCCGCACAGAAAGCGCTCGACGTTTGGAAGGGCGCGGTCGTCGTGAAAGCCGACGGGCTTGCCGCCGGAAAGGGCGTGGTCGTGGCGCCCGACGTTGAATCGGCGCGCGCCGTGCTGCACGAATGGTACGACGGCGCGCACCTGCCGGGCGGCGGCTCCGACGTCGTGCTCGAAGAGCGTTTGGAGGGTCGCGAGGTGAGCATCTTCGCACTCTGCGACGGCCGGGCGATCGTTCCCATCGGCGGAGCCTGCGATTATAAGCGCGCCGGCGACGGCGACACCGGACCCAATACCGGCGGCATGGGCGCGTACTCGCCGCCGGCACGATTTCCCGACGATCTCGAGGATCGGGTGCGCGAGCGCATCCTCGGGCCGTTGCTGCGCGCCTTGCTCGCCGAAGGCGAGAACTACGTCGGCGTCGTCTACTGCGGCTTGATGTGGAACGAGGCGGGTCCGCACGTCATCGAGTTCAACGCGCGCTTCGGCGACCCCGAAACGCAGGTACTGCTGCCGCGGATCGGCGGCGACTTCGCGCTGCTGCTCGATTCGGTCGCGCGCGGCGCGATGGATCTCTCGCTCGCGTCCACGTCGGCACAGCATTGCGTCGGCGTCGTCTTAGCGACGGCCGATTATCCGCGCAGCAACACGCCGCTCGAGGGATTGACTCCCGACCTCTCGCTCGGTGAGGGCTGCCGCGCATTTTGGGGCGCGTCGCGCCGCGTCGACGGAAGCGTCAGCACCGGCGGGGGCCGGGTGCTCACCGTAACCGCCCTCGGCGACGCGCTCGCGGAGGCGCGCTCGAAAGCCTACGCCGGAGTGAAGCAGCTCGCGGGACGCCTCGGAACCGACGCCCTGACCTACCGAACGGATATCGCCGCCTGCCCGGTGTAACCTCTCGCCCGTAAGGAGGTTAGTAGAGAACGTCATGGCTTATCGCTTCCAGCCGCAGAATCAATACGGCGGTCCGCTCGCGCCGGCCGTACCGACGAATTCGCTGCTTGCGCAGGTACTCGGCATTACCGCCCTCGGGCTCTGCGTCACCGCGGTGGCGGCTTGGTTCTTCCAAGGGTTGCCGTACGGCGTCGGGCTCATCGCCATGATCGCCGGTTTCATCCTCTTGCTCTGCATCAACGCGACGCGGCGCAACGAGGCGATCTCGCTGGTGCTCTTCTACGCGTTCACCTTTTGCGAAGGCGTCGGCATCGCGCCGGTGATCGGACAGTACGTTCGCGCCTTCGGGCCGGACGTCGTGGTCAACGCGGCGCTCACCACGGGGCTGGGTATGTTCGCTCTCGCCGCGGTTGTTTACGCCACCGGCCTCGATCTGCGGCGCTTCCAGGGCATCTTGTTAATCGCGCTGCTGGGTTTGATCGTCGTCGGCATTATCTCGATCTTCGTACGGTTCATTCATCCCGAGGTCTATGCGTGGATTACGCTAGTCATCTTTTCGGGGCTGGTGCTGGTCGACTTCGCCCGGCTGCGTGCCGGCGGCGACGGCTTGACCCCCGTCTTGATGGCGATGAGCATCTACCTCGATGCGATCAATATCTTCCTTGCCTTGTTGCAAATTTTCGGCGGAAGGCGGTCATCAGACTAATCGCGCCCTGCGCGAGCGGTAAGTCTGGTATAATGAGCTAGGATGTGCGGGATAACGGGCGTCTTCGCACCCGGACGCGACGCGGCTCGCCTTGCGTTCTTTTCACTCTACGCGCTCCAGCATCGCGGGCAAGAATCGGCCGGCATCGCCGCCGCCGACGGCGGGACGATCCGTTCGCACAAGGAGATGGGGCTTTTGGGCGCCATCTTCGACGAGGATATCCTCAGCGATCTGAGCGGCCACATCGCGATCGGCCACACGCGCTATTCGACGACCGGCTCGTCGATCGTCGTCAACGCCCAGCCGCTGCTGGAACGCAGCGAGCTCGGCGACTTCGCCTTCGCGCATAACGGTAACCTCACCAACACCGACGAGCTGCGCGATCGGCTCGCGCCGACGACGGTTTTGCAGGCGACCTCCGATTCCGAGGTGATGGCGAAGCTGATCGTCGAGTCGAAGGGCACGATGCTCGACCGCATCAAGGCGGTGCTCGCATCGGCGCGCGGCGCCTACTCAATCGTCCTCTGCACCCAGAGCGAACTCTACGCGTTCCGCGATCCGTGGGGCGTTCGCCCGCTCTGCCTCGGCCGACTCGGCGACAACGGATACGTCGTCGCCTCGGAGTCGTGCGCGCTGGGAACGGTCGGCGCTCAATATCTGCGCGAGATCGAGCGCGGCGAGATCATCCGGATCGGGCCGGACGGCCTGGAGTCGCACCAGACGGAGGTCGAGTTCGCGAAGCCGGCGCTCTGCATGTTCGAGTACATTTACTTTGCGCGCCCCGATTCGAAGTTCAGCGAGCGCTCCATCTACATGGCGCGCTACGCGATGGGACGAGAGCTCGCCCGCGAGCACCCGGTCGAAGCCGACGTGGTCATGGCGGTTCCCGACTCGGCCGTTGCCGGCGGCATCGGCTACGCCGCGGAGAGCGGATTACCGTATATCGAAGGCTTGATCAAGAATCGCTACATCGGCCGCACGTTCATCAGCCCCGACCAGCGCATGCGTTCGCGCGGGGTGCATTTGAAGTTCAATCCGGTCGTCGAAAACCTCGAAGGCCAACGCGTGATCGTGGTCGACGACTCGATCGTCCGCGGAACGACGACGCCTCGCATCGTCGCGTTGCTTCGCGAAGCGGGGGCGAACGAGGTTCACCTGCGGATCACCTCGCCGCCGATCAAGCACCCGTGCTATCTCGGCGTCGACATGGCGACCTACGGCGAGCTCATCGCGGCAAATCATTCGGTCGAAGAGATTCGGCAGAAGACCGGTGCCGATTCGCTGGGCTATCTGAGCCTCGGCGGATTGATCGCCGCAGTCGGCCGCAAGCGCGAAGAGATGTGCCTCGGCTGTCTGATCGGCGAATATCCGAATCTACCGGCGGCGCACCAGCTCCAAAAGGCCTAACCGTCCGCCAAGACCGATTGGTTCAAGGGCCTTCGCGCCCGGCTGCTACAGTCCAGATGCGTGACGCTGGGAAAGAGAATTGCCGCGCGGCGGCGTGCCTTGGGCTGGTCGCAGAACGAGCTGGCTCGGCGTGCCGAAGTAAATCACCCGACGCTCTATAAAATCGAAGCCGACCAGCGTCTCAATCCCACGATCAGCGTCGTCGTTCGCATCGCTCGAGCGCTCGGGACGAGCGCCGAGGCGCTCTACGGGATCGAACGCGAAGAACCGCGGCTGCTCGTCGAAGCGAACAAGGCCGCGATGATCGTCGAGGTTCGCCTCCTCGGCCGCAAACTCAGCGAAGCCGCGCGCTCGCGCGCCCAAGCCTTCGTGACGACGGCGCTCGAGCGGGCCGGCGCCCGCGTTCGCGAGGCGACGCCTAACGCCGGCGAAGAGGAAGCGGAATCACGTTTGACGCCGGAAGCGGGGCACTTGGCGACGGGTGGCCTTGCACTGATCGACGAGCTTCACGCCGTGCGGCGGCGCCTCGATGCGCTCGAGGCGTGGCGTCGCACGCAAGAAGGACGCGCTCGAAAGCGCGCATCGCGATAAGGAGCGGATCGGAAGAGTCGGCGGTTTCGAACATGCCGCGATGGTAGCGTTCCGGAGTGCCAACTGGTAGGCACGGAGCGCGACCCGCGACGGCCGGCTCAGCTCTTATCGTATAGCTTGAGCGCGAGCAAGCCGTGCGTGAGCGCGGCACCGGCGCGCAGCGCCGCCGCGATATGCACCGTCTCGGCGAGCTCTTCACGCGTCGCTCCGGCCTTCTTGGCGTTGGCGGTGTGAACGTCAAGGCAGTAGGGGCACTGGGTCGTCAAAGCGACGCCGAGCGCGATGAGTTCGCGATACTTCTGCGGGATCGTTCCATCGGTGCGCCCGACGGTTTTGTCGAGCGCGACGAAACCGTCGAACCCGGCCTGGTCGAGTTTACGCAGCTCGGGCAGAAGCGAGAGATCGGCGTGCTCGTGATACTCGGTCATGAAGCTCCTTTGTGCAAGCGGGTTTAGCCCGGAAACTTTCTGTCGCGCACGTCGCGCGCGTAGGCTTCGAGGGCTTGGGTGGCGAGGCTCCCGACCTCGGCATAGCGTTTGGCAAAGCTCGGCGAGTGCGGGTACATGCCGAGAATGTCGTGCAGAACGAGAACTTGCGCATCGCAGTGCGGTCCCGCGCCGATGCCGATCGTCGGAATCGAGAGCAGTTCGGTAATCTCGCGCGAGATCTCGAAATCGACGACCTCGAGGACGATCGCGTAGGCGCCGGCCGCTTCGACCGATCGCGCGTCGTCGGTCAAACGGTCGCGGTGGGTTCGCATCTTGAAGCCCGGACCGAGGCCCGCCGTCTGCGGGGTGACGCCGATGTGGCCGACGACCGGGATTCCGGCGCCGGTAATCGCGCGAATGCGCTCGGCCTGTTCGCGGCCGCCCTCGAGCTTCACCGAACAGGCTCCGCCCTCTTTAACGAATCGGATCGCGGCGCGCAGAGCCTCTTCGTTGCTGATCTGGTATGAACCGAAGGGCATGTCGGCCATGATGTGCGCGCGCGTCGTCCCGCGCACGACCGCCTGCGTGTGGTGGATCATGTTGTCTAGCGTTACCGGCGTCGTCTCGTCGAATCCGAGCACGACGTTTCCGACGCTATCGCCGACCAAGATGACGTCGATGCCGGCGGCCTCGACGAACTGCCCGAACGGCGCATCGTAGGCGGTGGCGATCGGAAAAATCGTCTTGCCCTTGCGCCGTTTGATCGCACCCGCAGTGACGCGGCGGATCGCGGGATTCTTCTCGGGTTCGTACGGACGTGCGCTCTCGACGTGAGACTGCCGAAGGGTCACACGCGCAGCTCTTCCGTTCGGGCGCCGTTCCCGTGCCCGTCCTTCGAATCGGCCGCTTCCTGCCCGCGGTCGGCGTTGGCGAGAGACTCCACCAAGGCGACGAACGCGCGCACCGGGGTTCCGGTGGGGCCTTTTGCCTGCCAAGGGGACTCGCTGTCGAGATAGGCGGTGCCGGCGATGTCGAGGTGAACCCACGGCGTCGTCTCCGACGAACTCGCGCAGGAATGCGGCGGCCGTAAGCGTTCCGGCGGCGCGTCCGCCGGTATTCTTGAGGTCGGCGATGTCGCTCTTCATCTGCGTGGTGTAATCGTCGTAATACGGCATCTGCCAGTAGCGTTCGCCGGTCGGCTTCGCCGCGGCAAGGAATTGCGTCGCCGAACGCATCGTTATTCGTGATCGCCGCCGACGCGGCGTGTCCGAGCGCGATGACGCAGGCGCCGGTGAGCGTCGCGACGTCGACGATCTTCGTCGCGCCGAGCTTGTTGGCATAACAGAGCGCGTCGGCGAGAATGAGCCGGCCCTCGGCATCGGTGTTGATCACTTCGATCGTCTTGCCGTTCATCGCCGTCACGATGTCGCCGGGCTTCGTCGCTTTTCCGCCGGGCATGTTCTCGGTCGCGGGAACGATGCCGACGACGTTGAGCTTCGGCTTCAGCCGGCCGATCGCACTCATTGCCGCGATGACGCCCGCGCCGCCGGACATGTCGTACTTCATCTCCTCCATTCGCTCCGCCGGCTTGATCGAGATGCCGCCGGTATCGAACGTGATGCCCTTGCCGACGAGGGCGAGCAGCTCTTTGCTCGACGGATCGCCGGCGTAGCGCAGCACGATGAACTTCGGCGGCTGAATGCTGCCGGCGGCGACCGAGAGAAAGGATCCCATGCCTTCGCTGCGCGCGCGTTCTTCGTCGAGGACGTCGATCTCGAGGCTGGTGGCCTTCGCCATCTTCGACGCCTCTTCGGCCATATGCGTCGGCGTCATGTCGTTCGCCGGCGTGACCGCGAGGCGGCGGGCCAGGTTGACCGCTTCACCAAGCGCCGTTCCGCGCGCGATGCCGCGATCGATCTCGCCGGTATCGAATCCCGCGCTGAGGATGGCGACTTCATTGGTTGCCAAACGGCGGTCCGGCTTGCCTTGGTAGAGCGTCGTGTCGAAGCTTCCCGTGATCGCGCCTTCGGCTACGAATGAGGCACAGATCGCTTCGCGTCCGAGCGCCTGTTGCGGCAGCGCGATTGCAATTTTCTCGACGTTGCGCCGCCCGAGATAGCGAACGGCGCTTCCGGCATAACGGGCGAGCATATACGGTTCGAAGCTCACGCGATCGCCGAGCGAGATCGCCAGAACGCGGCGATAAGGGCGGTCCTTCGCGTAGCCGAGGACGTGTTCGCCGAGCTTTCCGCGAATTTCACCCGAGGCCAGCGCCTCGGCGATGAAGCCGCCATTTGTCGCATCGATGTCTTTGGTGGTGCCCTCGAGCGGGCTTTCGGAGAAGAATGGAACGACGAGGGCGCCGGCGCCGACGTCGCTCGCGGCGTCAGCGGTGAGATAGACTTGCATGGTGGACCTTTCGGACGGTGAAGTACTGCCAGCCTATGGCGGAAAGCTGGGAGAATCCTCGTTCGGGCCAAAAAGCCGCGGTTTCCGACCGCTATGCCGACGCCGGGGTCGACGTAGCGGCCGGAAACGATGCCGTTGCGCGGTATCGCACCCTCCTCGCGCAGTGGCGTCATCCCGACCAGATCGATGCGATCGGCGGATTCGCAGGTCTCTTTCGTCTTCCGGGCGACGGCAGCCGCGCGTTGGTCGCGTCGACCGACGGCGTCGGTACGAAGATCCTGATTGCGGCCGAGCTCAAACGCTACGGCGGCGTCGGGCGCGATCTCGTCAACCACTGCGTGAACGACATCTTGGTCTGTACCGCGACGCCGCTCTTCTTTTTAGATTACCTCGCCGTCGGTAAGCTCGACCCGGCCGTGGCCGCCGATATCGTCGCCGGCTGCGCCGAAGCATGCCGGGCGCACGAGTGTGCGCTGCTCGGCGGCGAGACCGCCGAGATGCCCGGTCTCTACGCGCGTGATCACTTCGATTTGGCCGGAACGATCGTCGGCATCGTTTCGGTCGATGCGATTCCCGACGTGCAGCGCGTGGTGCCGGGCGATGCGATCCTTGGGCTGCCGTCGATCGGCCTGCACACGAACGGCTACTCGCTCGCACGCGCGCTCGTACCCCAGAGCGAGTGGCAGGAACCTTTTGCCGGTACGACCTTCGCCGATGCGCTGCTCGCCGCACATCCGTCGTACTACCGCGAGGTGCGTGCGATCGAGAGCGTCGCAACGGTCAAGACGATGGCGCATATTACCGGCGGCGGTCTGCTCGAGAACGTGCCGCGGACGCTGCCCCGCGAATGCAAGGCGGTCTTCGAGCAGCAGCGTTGGAGCGTCCCGCCGATTATGCAAGAGCTCGTTCGCCGTGGGAGTCTCGGAATCGAGGAGCGGTATCGCGTTCTCAATATGGGCGTCGGCTATACGCTTATCGTCCCGGTTACCGACGCGCCGGCCGCCATCGCCGCCGTTGCGGGAGCGAAGGTGATCGGCTGGGTCGAGTCGAGAGCCGGCGACGAGCCGCAAGTGATCGTTCATCCGGCGCGCGACGACCGATGAACGAAACCGTGCGCAGCCTCGCGCGTGCGGCCGACACCGAATCGCCGCGCGAGCAGCGCGCTCGCGCGAGCGCCGAGATCATCCGCAGCGCGCGTACGTACCGTTGGGTTGGTATTTACGACGTCGGCGACGAGGAGATCTCGCTCGTCGCGCACGCCGGCTCGGCCCCCGATCGTCCGCAGCCGGTGAACGAGGGTTTGAGCGGGGAGGCTGTTCGCGCGCGCGCGACTGTCGTCAGCACCAACGCCGGCCGTTCGGAGGTCGTCGTGCCGGTGCTCGGCGCGGAGAGCGGCATCGTTATCGGCACGCTCGCCGTTGAGAGCGATCGCACCGACGCGTTCTCCGACGAAGAGATTCGCTTCTTGGAAGAGTGTGCGGCGGTGCTTCGCCCGCTCTACGATTAGCCGGCGTGTCCGAGCTCCTCAACCTCGTCGTCGAGCTCGATCGCCCGTTTCCAACCGATTCGCTGCACGGCATTGAGATCGCGCCGGCCGCAGTGGCCGAAGAACGCGTGCTGGCGTGGATTGATGCCGTCTTCGGCGGCTGCTGGAGCTCGGAGGCGGCGGCGGGACTCACCATCGTTGCGCGGCGCGGCGATGAACCCATTGGATTTGCGGCGCTCGATCCAAAAGGGCTGCGCTTTGCCTGGCTCGATGCATCGTCACGCGAGCCGGGAAAGGGCATCTTCGGGCCCTTCGGCGTCGCGCCCGCGGAGCGTGGCCGCGGAATCGGCGCGGTTTTGCTGCGCGGCGCACTCAATGCGTTGCGTGACCGGGGATATGTGCGCGCGGTGATCCCGGCGGTGACTGATGAAGCGCTCGTGCGCTATTACATGGATTTCGTCGGCGCGCGTGTCGCCGAACGCCTCGAGCGAGCGGCGCTCTACCGCCCCGGCCGGCGCGTGCTGATCATGGCCTCCGGAAACGGGAGCAACTTTCAAGCGGTGCTCGACGCGTCGCGCACCGGTGAACTGCCGATCGACGTCGTTGCCCTCGTCAGCAACAGAGCACGCGCCTTCGCCGTGGAGCGCGCGCGTAACGCCGGCATGTCGTCGGTGCGGGTCGTTGCCTGGAATCGAGCGGAAGAAGAGCGTGCGGCATACGACGCGCGGCTGCTCGAAGCGGCGCGAGCCGAACGTCCCGATCTGGTCTTGCTGCTTGGATGGATGCATCTGCTCCCCAGTTCGTTCGTCAGTACCTTCCCCGAGATACTCAATCTGCATCCGGCCTTTCTTCCGCTCGATCCGAGCCGCGATGAGGTGGTGATGCCCGACGGCACGCAGACGCCGGCCTTTCGCGGTCCGCACGCGGTGCGCGACGCACTTGGCGCATCGAGTCCGTGGGTCGGGGCGACGCTCCATCGCGTCACCGGGGCGACGGATCGCGGACCCGTCATGGTCCGCCGGCCGCTTCGAGTCGCGCCCGGCGAGAGTGAAGAAGACCTAATGCAACGGGTTCACGACCTCGAACGCGGCGTCGTGCGCGCCGGGCTCGCGCGCTGGTTGTACGAGCGCTAGACTCAGGATTGCGGCAGCGAGGAGCCGGTCTCTTGCAATAGAAGCGGTCGACCGTGACGCCCATGTCGATGCCGGTTCGATCGAAGGCCTTGGTTCGGTTCTGTGCGGTGCTTGGCGCGGTTGCGTTCGTGCTCTCGGCGACGCTGTTGGCGATCGCCGCGAAGCCGACACAGGTCCTCGTCTTTATGCCGTGGACCGCCTCGGGACTGCAAGGCGGCTTCGGCATTTCGGTGCGGGTCAGGGGCCTTTGCTGGACCCACGCGATCGCGACGACCCGTCCCGATGCTTGGCGGTGTACCGCCGGCAACGACATCTACGATCCGTGCTTTGTGAACCCCGAGCACCGAGACGAGGTCGTCTGCGCAGAGACGCCGTTTTCGCGAAGCCTCGTCTTCATTCGCCTGAGCAAGGCGTTGAGTGAGAGGAACGGGGCGATGACGCACTGGCTGCAACATAAAGGCCAACCGTGGGCGGTTCGGCTCGACAACGGCGACAAATGCGCCGTCATCACCGGCGCAACCGACGTCGTTGCCGGGCGGCGATTGAACTACGCCTGCGTTCGCTCCGGATGGATTGCCGGTTTCCCGGATCGGGCGGCCGGAACGATCTGGACCGCGCAAGTCGTGCCGAATCCCGGCGAAAAACGTCTTCAGACGTTGCGCATTACCACCGCGGTTTTTTAGAATGATACCGAGGAAGGAGCAGAACATCATGCGTCCTTTTGTTTCGGTGCTCTGGATTACCGTCGCGGCACTCCTAGCCGGATGCTCGGCGGGCAATCAAGCTTCGCAAAATCCCGAGCTCCCAGTCGTTGACGGCAGTCCGGCTCCAACCCCGCGGAGAGGGCCGATCGCTCCGGGATGGCTTTCGCTTGCAGTGCGTAACGGCACGAGCGGCCCGCTGGTGTACGCGGCAGTTGAAAGCGATGACGAGGTTCTGATCTACCCCGAACTCGGCACGAATCAAGCGCCGATAGGAAAAATTATGAACGGCATCTCTGAGCCATGGGGCTTGTGGGTCGACAAGAACGGTAATCTCTACGTCGCCAACTCAAGCGGTAAGGTGACCGTGTACCCTCCGGGTTCCGTGGATCCATCTGCCACGTATTCGCAAGACCTCTATCGGCCGCTCTACGTGATCGCCGATCAAAACGGGGACGTCTTCGCCGGCAACGCTAACGGCACCAAAGGCGGAACGGTCGTCGAGTTCTTGGTGGGAAGCACGAGTGCGCATCAGGTGCTGCAGACGCCCGGAACGGAGGCCGACGGCATGGATTTCGACCAGCAGGGAAATCTCTACGTCGCATATCGTGGCGCGACAAAGCGTAACGGATTGGGCAGCGTCGAGAAGTTCGCGCCGGGTTCGTCGCAAGGCCAGGTTCTCGGCATGAAAGTTCATCAGCCGCAGGGCCTCATCGTCGACAACGAAGGCAATATTCTGGTTGCAGAGACCTCTGCGCGCGAGAGAGTAGTTGCGCTCTTTCGACCGGGTAAAACGCGACCGAAGTTTCGCGTCAAACTTCCTACCGGGAGCGATCCGACTCAAATCGCGATCACGGCAGACGAAAGCGAACTCTTCGTCGGGTCGTTTGAGAATAGGAATCTGTACGTCACGCCATATCCGCTGACGAAAGGTTCGACGTGGACGGTACTCGATCAGGTTCCTGGCCAGCTTGAGGGCGTCGCGCTAAGTAACGGGCAGGTCTTCTAGCAGATCTTCAAGAGGATGATCGCCGCGAGCAGCGTTTAGGTTCGTCGCGGGTTCTTTGGTGGAGGCAAGGAGACTCGAACTCCTGACCCTTACGCTGCCAGCGTAATGCTCTACCAGCTGAGCTATGCCCCCACAGGCGCGTCCGCTGCGACCCGGGCTATTCATTACGGTGCGGCTCGGAATCCTTCGCTAGCGCCAGCCGGGGGAGGCATGAGCGGCGAAGGGCAAACGGCAATAGGGAAACAAGCTAAGGCGCCGCGGGGATGTAGCTCAGCTGGTAGAGCACCTGCTTTGCAAGCAGGGGGTCAGGGGTTCGAGCCCCCTCATCTCCATAACGAAGGGCCCTTACGCTGTAAGGGTTTTCGCTTCAGCCCAAGTCGGCCTTCGCGGGTTTTTCAAACATCGCACCGAAAACGCACCAGGGGCGTGGACTGGGTCATGAACGTTAACGAGTGCAGCTGACGGTGAAGACTGAATGCGAAGACGGTTCCACAGCTCTTGTAAGAACCGCCCGAGGATGTCGTTCCGTACAGCGTGCCATTCACATCGATTAGACCCGCGAGCGGGTCTGCACCATCGGTGACCGCGCCCGAGAAGCTGTACAGCACCTTCTCTCTGCCGGTCAATGTAACGCTAAACAACGTTCCGACATAATGTGTCCCGCCGACCTCCGTCGTGCCGTAGAGGGTGCCCTTGACATTGATCAGGCCGGCTGTTGGACTGAACCCGTCTTCCGAGCCGTTACTGAAAAAGCTGTACAGTACTTTTTCCTTGCCGTCCGTCGTAATGCCGAAGACGGTCCCGCAACCAGTCCCGCTACTGCCGCATCCTGAGCCGCCGCCGGTAGTCGTGCCGTACAGCTCTCCGTTCACGTCGATCAAGCTCCCCTGCGGATGCGCTCCGTCGGAGCCACCACTGAAGCGGTGCAGCACCTTCTCTTTGCCGGTCGTCGCTATTTTAAAAACGATTCCGCAACCGTAACTTCCGGCGCAGCCCAAGCCACCGTTATAAGTTGTACCATAGAGCGTGCCGTTCACGTTGATTAAGCCGGCCGACGGGTTCGATCCGTCGGAGACGCCGCCGAAGCCGTGCAGCACCTTCTCTTTGCCGGTTGTGGTAACGCTGAAGAGCGTTCCACCGTTGTTCGCGCCGCCGCCGGTTGTTGTACCGTACAACGTGCCGTCCACGTCGAGCAAGTTTGCAACCGGCCCCATTCCGTCGGAGCCGCCACCGAAACTGTGGAGTACCTTCTCGTTGCCGGCTGTCGTAACGCTAAAGACCGTTCCGTCACCGTGCGGGCCGCCGCCGCTCGTTGTGCCGTACAGTATGCCTTTTATGTCGACCAAACTGGCCCTCGGGAAAGAGCCGGAAGAGCCGTTGAAGCGGTAAAGCACATGCTCCTTGCCGGCCGCCGTAACGCTGAAGACCGTTCCGCAAGACTTCCCCTTTGCGCCACAACGATCCGCGCCGCCTTGAATAGTCGTGCCGTATAGCGTGCCGTTTACGTTGAGCAAACCTGCATATGGGTGCACGCCATCGTGGTCGCCGCCGAAGGCATACACCACGTGATACGATGTCGAAGGACCTGCGAGTTCTGCGCTTTGCTGCTTCACGCTTGGCGCCCCGACGGGGAGCAGCAGCCCTCCGCAGCTCGAAAGCGCCAGAGCAGCCGCGCCATAACAGAGTGAGAATCGGATCGAGTCAAGAATCTTCATTTTGTAGGTGCTCCCGGTCGGCTCTAGATCGGCTGCCTGAACACTTTCCGACCAAGCTGAACCACGCCCTGTGTTTGGTCGTTCGCCCGTTCCGCGGATCGCGTCGCAGCGCCATGATCGAGCCGAGAACCAGCGCATTGAGCGCGTACCAGAGCCGCCGACGGTTGTTGCGCCGCAGGGTTTTCGTTTTGCTCGCGCCTGTTGCAGGATGGCGTTGTACTACTTAAGGCGCGGTGTTAGTCACGAGCGTCGCTACCTCATCCAGTGCGCTTGCGAAAGCGTGGGCGAGGCGCAGGGCTACTCTTATACTCCTTCGCAGGTGGATCCGACGGCGCGGCACGACCACCTACGGCGGCCATCCACCTATGGAACGGTTTACCGTATCAGCACATCGGGCTCGGAGCACATGCTCTACAGCTTCACCGGAGGCAGCGATGGCGGCAATCCGTCGGCCGGTCTGCTCAACGGTCTAAACGGTACACTCTACGGCACCGCTTTGCTTGGCGGCGCATCGGGATTTGGCACGGTTCACGCAATTACGCCGAGCGAGTCGGTGACGGTGTTGCACAGCTTCAAAGGCGGTAAGGATGGAGCGGCTCCATTTGCGGGCCTTCTGATCGTGAATGGTACGTTGTACGGGACAACCGAAAGCGGCGGCGGACCGGGATGCTCCAGGCAAGGCGGAAAAGCTGCGGAACGGTCTACGCGCTGACACCGTAGCGCACGGTATCCGCAGGGCGGCACGCCGATGAAGGGGCGGCGCTCCGGGCGTGACCGTTTCCGTTGCGCCGTCCGGTACGTTACCCTGAGTTTGCCGTAGAGCCCGGCTCCAGCCGCAGATCGTACAGCTGTGTTTGGTCCGCGCTAACGCTGTACCCGGAGAACGATTGAGTTTCGTATCCGTCCTTCTGCGCGGTCAACGTATAATCGTCGGGTTGCAGCGAGAAGGCGATGTAATGCCCGTGCACGTCGGTCGTCACCGTTACCACTTGGGACGGCGAGCTTATCTGCACGTGCGCTCCAGCGATCGGTGCTCCGCTCTTCGCATCGGTCACGATGCCGCCGATTCCGCCGAGCGTGCCGGCCGCGGCCCAACCTGCCTGGCCCATAAACGCAGCAAGCATGCCGAACAGAACCAGGGCGCCTCGCAGCGAGAGTATTCTTGCCATGATTGGTTAACCTCGAACTTTCAAGACTAAGGTAAACACCCTAAGTGCAAGCGTGCTCCCGAGGCGTGCAGCGCGGCAATAGAAGAAAACTCAAAAGTGCGTCAAGCGCGGCTTGAGCTATTTTTGATGCCTCTTAGAACTCTTTGTCTCAGGCGTTTCTCAGGATACGACGAGGCCTTTGGCGTCTCGATGCACAAGGTGCAAGCATGCCAAACGTTCCGCCGCAACCATCCGAGCTGAGCGAATATTCCGAACGAGCGCGCCGCTCGCGCGTCCGCATCGCCACGGCTCACGGCGACATCGTCTTCACGTTCTTTCCCGACGACGCGCCGCTGCACGTGGCCGCATTCATGAAGCTCGCCGAGGCCGGTTTTTACAATGGGCTCGCGTTTCACCGGGTCGAACCCGGTTTCGTCGTTCAAGGCGGCGACCCGCGGGGCGATGGAACGGGAGGGCCCGGCTACAAGCTCAAAGCCGAGTTCAACGCGCGCGCGCACCGGCGCGGAACCGTCGCAATGGCTCGCGCCTCCAATCCCGACTCTGCCGGCTCGCAGTTCTACATCTGCCTCGACGATGCGCCGTTTCTCGATCGGCAGTATACGGTCTTCGGGCAAATGACGGATGGCTTCGAAGCGCTCGATGCAATCCGGCGCGGGGACGTCATGACCGGCGTGAAGGTCGAGGCGCTCCCCGATAATGGATGACGCGAAAAGGCTGGCTTCGGCGCTCAACGCGCTGGTGAAAGATCGCCAGTTCTCAAACTCGAAGGCGCGCGGTGCGGCGCGTCAAGAAGCCGCCGTCAACTGGCCGGCAACCAAGCGCCTCAACGAAGACTTTAACCCCGAGGTCGATGGCTTCGAATCGTTTGCTATGAACGACGGCAGCATCTGTGCCTGGCAGCCGGGGCAGTTTCGCTACACGGCCCAACGCGCCTCTACCTAGCCGTTGCTGACGACCGCCCCTAATGGCGCGTAGAGACCCTCGATGATTTTGGTTGCCGAACCTCCGCCCGGATAGTCCCAGATTCCGACGTCGCTGCCGAGCGCATCGGGACCGATCACTTTCGTGCCGTCGATCCAGAACTGAAAGACCTCGGTTGCGCCGCCCAGCACCGTCGAGCCGGCCTTGGTCGCGTGCTTTCCGGAAACGCTGAACTGATAGATCGTGTTCGTCGTTTGGTCGCCGACGGCAACGTACTTGCCGTCCCACGCGACACCGCCGGCGCTACCGATGCTCTGGTCGACGGAAATATTCGTCAGCTTCGTCGCCCCGTGACGCAGCTCGGCGAAGGTAAAAGCGCTGCCTTGCGTTAGGCCGTCGAGGAAGAGATTGCTCGCGCCGTCGTAGCTGCAGAGCAGCATGTTCGGCATCGCGGCATCCATGTAGTGTCCGGTTGGACGGCCCTTGGCGTGCTTATAGATGACGACGTTACCCGCGCCGCTGCTGCTCGAGGAGAAGTTCGTGACCGCGAGGTTCCCGGTGGCGGGGTCGACGGAGCAGCCGATGGGAAACCACCCCGTGTCCTTCAACGTCTTAACCGGCGTGCTGCCGCCGTGCGCGTATTCGATGATGTTGCTTCCACCGGTGTTGGTGATAAAGACGTCTCCGCTCTTGTCGACGCACTCGCCCCCGGGTTCTTCGAAGCCGGTCAGCGACTGGAGAAGCTTCCCCTTCGGATAGGAGAAGACGTAGACTTCGCTGGTGGCGGTATCGGAGACGTAGAGAAGCGCACCGTGCACGGCGGGTTGCGATGCTGTAGACGACGGTACTGCGGGCGGAAGATTCGTTTGCGACCCGAGGCCGCTGCAGCCGGCGGTAAAGGTCGCGACCGTGAATAGGCCGCACGCTCGAATCCAAGAAGGCAATCGGTTCATGGCGAATACTCCGCGGAGAGGCCGATGTTACCTTCCGAATCCTACAACGAAATCGCCGGACGCAGCGTCGAGCGACTCGGATCGCTCAGCGACGGCATTGGGCGCCGGCTGTGAGAATCGTCGACGTTACCTGCAAGCCGGGCTCGAAGCAGCCGGGAATCGTGGAAGCGGATGGAGCGTTGGTCGTGCGCGTGCGCGAACGGGCGATCGACGACGCCGCAAACGCGGCGTGCATACGAGCGCTCGCGGCTGCATACGGCGTCGCGCCGAGCGCGGTGCAGCTGGTGCGGGGCGCGCGCAGCCGGCAGAAGCGCTTCGCGATCGATCTCCCTGCGAATGCAAAGGGCGCCTAAAGAATGGCCGCGTACTCCTATGCGCGAGGTACCGATGCGATGATTACCGGAATGCACGTGATTCTCTTTAGCCGGCAGGCCGAGGCGGTGCGGCAATTTCTCGGCGAGGTGCTGGGCCTGCGCTCGGTCGATGCCGGCGGCGGCTGGCTCATCTTTGCCGCACCTCCGACGGAGATCGCGGTTCATCCGACCGACGACCAGCCGGAGCACGAAGTCTATTTGATGTGCGACGATGTCGAGGCGGTCGTGGCCAAGCTCGCCGAGCGCGGTATCGAAACCGACGGGCCAATTTCCGATCGAGGTTGGGGCTTGCTGACGACGTTGATACTCCCCGGCGGCGAGCACCTCGCCCTCTACCAGCCCCAACACCCATCGCCGCTGGCATCCACATGAGTTCCGTACGCGTCTTAGTCGGCACGCGCAAAGGCGCATTCGTCCTCGAGTCGGACGGAAAGCGGGAAGCGTGGAACGTTGACGGCCCATATTTCGCCGGCTGGGAGGTCTACCACGTCAAGGCCTCTCCCGTCGATCCGAATCGGATTTACGCCTCGCAGTCGTCGAGTTGGTTCGGACAGGTCGTTCAGCGCTCCGACGACGGCGGCCGCACCTGGGCGCCGGTTGGAAATCGCTTCGTCTACGATGGAACGCCCGGTACGCATCTTTGGTACGACGGTACGCCGCATCCGTGGGAGTTCGCGCGCGTCTGGCATTTTGAACCGTCGTTGAGCGATCGCGATCTCGTCTACGCCGGCGCCGAAGATGCGGCACTCTTTCGTTCGACCGACGGCGGCCAAAACTGGGAAGAGCTCTCGGGACTTCGGACGCATCCCTCGGCGGGCTCGTGGCAGCCCGGCGCGGGAGGGATGTGCCTCCATACGATCGTTCTCGATCCACAGAATCCGAACCGCATCTTCACTGCGATCTCGGCGGCCGGCGCCTTTCGCAGCGACGACGCGGGCCGGAGCTGGCGCCCGATCAACCGCGGCCTCAAGTCGAACGGTATTCCCCAGCAGGAGGCGGAGGTGGGGCATTGCGTCCACCGCATCGCGATGCATCCGGCGAACTCGGACGCGCTCTTCATGCAGAAGCATTGGGACGTGATGCGCAGCGACGATGCGGGCGAGTCGTGGCGCGAGGTGAGCGGAAATCTGCCGACCGACTTCGGTTTTCCAATCGACGTTCACGCGCACGAGCCCGAGACGATTTACGTCGTTCCGATCAAGAGCGATTCCGAGCACTTCCCGATCGATGGGCAACTGCGCGTCTATCGCAGCCGCACCGGCGGCAACGAGTGGGAGGCGCTGACCAACGGTCTGCCGCAACGCAACTGCTACGTGAACGTGCTGCGCGATGCGATGGCGGTCGATTCGCTCGATTCATGTGGCATCTACTTCGGCACGACCGGCGGTCAGGTCTACGTCTCGCCGGACTCGGGTAAAACGTGGAATGCAATCGTTCACGATCTGCCGGCAGTGCTCTCCGTGGAAGTGCAGACGCTCGCATGATCCGCGTGCTTCTGCCCGCGCATTTGCGTACGCTCGCGCGGGTCGAAGGCGAGGTGCGGCTCGAGGTCGAGGGAGAGGCGACGATGCAATCGTTGCTCGACGCGCTCGAGTCGCGGTATCCCGCATTGAAAGGCACCGTTCGCGATCAAGTTACCAAGAAGCGGCGCGCCTACGTGCGGTTCTTTGCCTGCGAACGCGACCTATCGCACGAGCGACCCGATGCTCCGCTGCCGCGCGCGGTCGCCGAGGGCGGCGAACCATTTCTGGTCGTTGGCGCGATGGCCGGAGGATAGAGCGACATGGCAAGAATGCTTCGGATTCCGTCGCTCGCGATCGTACTGACCGTTGCGTGCTGCGCGGGCGCGGTGACGACGGCCACCGCCGCACCCTCGATGCGGGACGTCTTAACAGCGAGTTATCGCGTGCGCGACCTCAAGGGCGTCGATCTTTCGCCCAATGGCCAAGCGGTTGCGTGGCAAGAGGAGTACCACGATCCGAACAACCTGCTGCAATCGCCGGCCTACGGCGCGCTCTACGTCGGGCAAGTCGCGGGCAACGCTTCGCCGATTCGTTTGACCGCAGGCAATCGCAGCGGTAACTATATGGAGGAGAATCCGGTCTGGTCGCCCGACGGGCGCAAGATCGCCTTTCTCTCCGACGCGCAGACCAAAGGGCAGCTCCAGCTCTTCGTTGCCGACGCGAGCGGGCAATCGGTCCGGCAGATTGCGCAGTTCAAAGGCGACGTGCAGCGGCTCACGTGGTCGCCCAACGGAAAGCTGCTCGCCGTTCTCTACATCGCCGCGGCGCACCGGCTCGCGGGCGCACTCGCTCCCGGCGCGCGCGACGTCGGCGTCATCGGGAGCGAGGTCGACGAGCAACGCCTCGCGACGGTCGATCCGGCCCGCGGCGCAGTTCGGTTTATCTCGCCGGCAGATGCGTACGTCTACGAGTATGGTTGGTCGCCCGATGGCGGTGAGATCGCGGTGACCTACGCGAACGGCAATGGCGACAACAACTGGTGGATCGCGCGGCTCGCGCGCATCGACGCCGCGAGCGGAACGATGCACGACCTGCTTTCGCCGCCGTATCAGATCGACGATCCCCAATGGTCGCCCGATGGAAGCCGGATCGCCGTTATCGGCGGAATCATGAGCGACTTCGGTTCGACCGGAGGCGACGTCTATCTCGTCGACGCTCGAAGCGGCGCGCCGGTTGACGTCACCGACGGTGCGCCGGTCTCGGTGCAGTCGCTGCGCTGGAACGATGCCAAGAGCATCGATCTGGTCGCGCACGTCTCGGGCTCGATGCGCCTGATGCGCCTCGACATTCCAACGAGCGGTCAATCCGCGCTCACGTCCTTGACCGACCGCGAGGAGTCGCTCTGGAGTTGGGCCAGCGCCGGCGGCGGCGCGAGCGTTGCGCTGGTACGAGCCTCGTTCGCCGAGCCGCCCGAGGTCTGGGCCGGACCGCCTTCCGCACTTCGGCAAATCAGCTCGAGTAACGCCGGCGCGACGCATCTCTACGGTAAGGCGGTCTCACTGCAGTGGCAGAACGACGGATTCACGGTTCAGGGCTGGCTGATCTATCCGCTGAACTACGATCCGCACGCGCGCTACCCGATGGTCACGATGATCCATGGCGGACCCTCCGCGGAGACCGTTCCGTCATTCGGAGGCCGCAATCTCAGCGCGCTCGCATCGCAAGGTTACTTCGTTTTCATGCCCAATCCGCGCGGCAGCTTCGGTAAAGGCGAGGCCTTTACGCGCGCCGACGTCAAGGACTTCGGCTACGGCGACTGGCGTGACGACGTAACCGGCGTCGATGCCGCGCTCAAAGCCGCGCCAATCGATCCGAATCGTTTAGGCTTGATGGGCTGGAGCTACGGCGGCTACATGGGAATGTGGGCCGAGACGCAGACGACGCGCTTCAAGGCGATCGTCGCGGGCGCCGGGATCGTGAACTGGCAATCGTACTACGGGCAGAACAAGATCGATCAATGGATGATTCCGTTCTTTGGCGCGTCGGTCTACCAAGATCCGGCGGTCTACGCGCGGAGCTCACCGATTACGTTTATTACACAGTCGAAAACGCCCGTGCTCATTCTGCAGGGCGAGCGCGACGAAGAGGTTCCGGCGCCGCAGGCCTTCGAGTTCTGGCACGCCATGGTGACGCTCGGCGTTCCGACCAAGTTGATCGTCTACGCAGACGAGGGACACGGTCCGAGGAAGATTGCGAATCAAATCGACATTCTCAATCAAACGCTCGAGTGGTTCGATCGATATCTCGTTCCCGGCGGGTGAGTAAGTTCGGGCGTGACCGGAATAGCCAGCTGGTCGTTCGAAACGAAGAGATGACCGTCATGGGTAATGGGATGTTATTCCCACGAACAGGCGGGCTTAAACATCAATAAATAGCATTAAATTGCTTCACTGGTTTCCGTGAGAAGATGGCATTTTTTGCTACATGTGTGCGACGGGAAGATGCGACGATTGTCGAAGTCGCCCGGCATGAAAGGTGCTACTGCTCTCGTTCTGATTATCGTCGCAACAATCGTAATACTATTGGGGAACCCGAGCCAATCAGTGAGCGTATTCTTGCAGCGGGCCTGTCAGACGACGCATTGGAGCGGTTCGTGCGAGTTCGCTCCAGATGCCGGCGGCTTTAGCACGAGTACGAGCACGAGCACGAGCACCAGCACGAGCCTGAGGTAGGGCTACTTCGGAGCGAGACTCACCGTCGCGCCGATCGGGTCGGTCTCGCCGGAGATCGTCTGGATCGGATTGCCGCCGGTTGGATAGTCCCAGATCAACGTGTCGGCACCGTTTTGGTTGGGACCGATAAGCAGCTTGCCCTCCCCGTGCCTGCCGCCGGTGTCGACGAACGGGATCCAAAACTGAGCGACCTCACTCGAACCGGTCAGAACCATCGTGTTGACCGTCGTCGCCGTATGTTTGCTGATGGCAAAATCGTAGACCGTACTCGTGAAGCCGTGCTTGACGGCCACCTGATCGCCGACGGCAAGGTACTTTCCGTCCCATTGAACGCCGCCGGGTAAGTAGATCGTTTGATCGATGGTGATGAACTTGAGTTTTTTACCGCCTTTGGGGAGCTCGCCGAGCCCGAAGACGCTGCCGTACGTCTCGCCGTCTGCGTAGAGATTTCCGCGATTGTCGTAGCTGCAGTAGTAGTAGTAATAAATGTTCGGATTGGAGTAGATCGTCGGGGAACCGCTCGCGTGCGCGTAGACCGCGACGTTGCCCTGTCTGTCGGTCGCGCCCCAGAAATTCGTGACCGCAAGGTTGCCCGTCTTGGGATCGACCGAACAGCCGTTCACCCGGCCATCGGGATCGTTGAGCGTGCGGAGAACCGTCGTGCTGCCGTGGGCGTACTCGCTGATTTGGTGAACGCCGTCGCTCGTGTCGTTGGTGACGTACACATCGCCCGCCTTATCGGCGCAGAGCCCCTCCGGGTTGAAAAAGCCGGTCAACATACCGACGAGCTTATGGCCGCGATACGTGTAAATGTCGACGACTTGGCCGATGAGATCGGAGATGTAGAGCAGATCGTTTTTCTTTGCCTCGGGAAGAATCCAGGAGCCCTGCACCGATGCATGCGTGGCGGGAAGGCCGCCGGGCGCGGCGACGGACGGCTGCCACTGGGAGCCGCTGCCGGCGCAGCCCGCAAGAATGCCCACGAGGCTTAGGACTGCTGGTACAGGCTGGTATCCGCGCATAGTTCCCCCCGGGTGAGAGAAAGGTTTGCATGCATCATAGCACTGCGCCACATGCGAGCGGAGGCAAAAGCGAGCGTAATGTCTATTCTCCACGAAGGAAGCCAGCCAAAGACGCCGCGTGTGCCGTGGATTGCGCTGGTCTACAACGTTGCGCCGGCCGTGTCTGCGGGGAAGATTCCGCAGACCATGTTGATCCCGTGCGGCTCGAGGTTTACCTCGGCAAGAAGCCTGCCGGCTGAAATGTCATAGAGCGCGACGTGGCTGGCCTTTTCGCCCTGCTGGATCAAGCGGCGGACCCACCACAGGTTCTCGATAAAGCGGGTACTCCGAAGTCGCGTGAAGCCGACCCACACGTGAGATTCATCAACGATCCATAGACCGCTGCACCAGCCCAAAAGCGAGCCCAGGGGGTTGTCGATCTTATTGAGGTCGACGACCATCTCGGTCTTCAGCGTTTGGGCATTAACGACCACGACGGTTCCGTTGACGGTCGTGAAGTAGACGTTGCCGCGGTAAACTTCGCCGTCGTGGCAGCCTGGATTATCAGCAACCGTAATACGCCGGCTCGGATCCGTGAGAGAGATCGCATCCGCTTGCTGGCTGCGCGTGACCCAAGGCTCGCCGTCAAGGAAGAAGGTGTAGTTGGGATGCGAGCGGTGCGGTTTGGTGGTCGGCACTCTCCGGTAGTCGACGTTGGGCGAGAAACGCGTCCATGGCGTTCCACCGAGGACGTCCCACTCTCGCAGCACCCTGCCCTCTAGCGTTGTCTCTATCACCATGTCGAGGCCGGTGCTCGCCACGAGGAGATTCCCTTCCTCAGTCGACCGTACGTGGTGGACGTCGTTGAAGCACGGCAGAGAGACGCGTTCCAGCAGTTCGAATTGGGGAACCCGATAGACTAACGCCTCCGTGCGCGTACAGACGTAAAGAGAATTCCCTTTCAGTTCCCCATTTTCGAAGCTGATCGAAGTCTCGCTTTCGGGGCTAAATGCTTCGGGTGTCACATATTCGACGCATCGCTCTACCGAGTCGAGCTCGGGGTCGACGCGCAGAATGATGCCCTCCTCGTAGAGATCCCATTCTTCACGGGGCGTCGGACCGACGGGCTTCTGCTTGCCGCCGGTAACGTAGAAGGGACGCTGTTGCGCATTCATACGGCCGAAATAACAGCGACGCTAAAGAAAAGCCGTGAGCGAGCAAAGCTCCCCATTTGAGTAGTCCCTCCGATCTGCTGCGTATCTGGGCCGTCCTGGGATCGAACCAGGGACCTCATGCTTATCAAGCATGCGCTCTAACCAGCTGAGCTAACGGCCCGAAATGCGGGAAGCAGTATACGAGGCGGTCGCTGTCGACGCCTGCCGCCGGCGTTGATGCGGCAGACCCGGTCAATGCGAGTGGGCGGTCAAGAACTCCATCAGCAGATCGTTGAACTCCGCGGGTTCCTCCATGTTGCTCATGTGACCGGCACCGGCCATGGTGACCTTTCTCGCGTTTGGTATTCCGTCGGCGAGTATGCCCGCGATGCTTTGGAAATCGTCGAGATCTCGCTCGCCGACGATTACGAGCGCCGGTGCGCGGACCTCGCCTAGACGCGCGCGAGCCGGTGGATCGATGCCTTTAGCTGGGCTGGCGTTCAGCCAGACCCATCCCGAATCGTTGCCGACAATCTCGGCCAACTTGGAATAACAGAACGGACGCTCGCGCGCCGGCGCAAAGAGCTCGTGCTCCACCCACATCCGATTTGCCGCTGTCGCGCCGTCGCTGCGAGCGCGCGCCGCGATGGCGTCGAGAGATGCCTCCCAGCGATCGCTCCATTCGAAGCCGTCGAGAGCGGAGTCGACGAGAACGAGCGTGCGGGTAGCCTCTGGATAGATGAGCGCATGATGGAGCGCTACTCGTCCACCCATCGAAAGGCCGACGACGTGTGCCGTCGGCGCATCAAGGTGGTCGAGTAACGCTCGCAGGTCGTCGGCGTGACGAAAGGGTTCGTCGGTGGGCACGTCCGATCTGCCGAACCCGCGAACGTCGTATCGAATGACCCGAAACCGTTGCGCCAGGCAGTCGACTTGTTCGTCCCACATGCGCGAGCTCAAGCAGAGCCCGTGTATAAGCACCACGGGAATTCCGTGACCCGTCTCTTCGTAGTAGAGCCGGGTACCGTTGACGTCGGCGAATCCGCGCGTGACCTCCCGCTGCATAGAGGCCCATTGTACGGCTTCAAATGAGCGAAATCCACTTGATGGCAGAGTTCGAGAGCAGCTTCACGAAGATATAAAGCCGGTCTTGTCCCTGCACCCTGCTGCGCTTCTGAAAAGGAGAAATTTCGGCCATGCTGCGTTTATCAGTTGCCTTCGCGCTCGGGACCTCACTATTGGTCGGTTGCGGAGCGAGCGGCCAGTCCGGGAACCCGACCGCGGGCGTCGTTCCCGCTGAGGCTCGTTGGGCGATTCGGGAGGCCAAGCACCCTGACTGCACTGGCACTCATGGCGTTCTGGTTCATCCTTGTCCGGTTATTCTGAAGAAGACGAAATATGTCGCCGTAAGTTCCTCGGGACCCGGGGTTTACGAGGAGTCTTGGGGCCCCAAACCGTGCCAGCCTTTCTGCAAGTTTGCTAAAGTCAAGCTCAACGAATTCAAAATCTATCCCGATCGAAAATGCGGGACCGCCTCGGTGGTGATGTATGCCTACAACGGTGCCGATCGGCTGGTCGGGAAAGCGTATTTTAACGTTACCAATGACGAGTGTAGGCACTAACGCCTGAGCGTCGGGAGCTCTAAATCAGCGAGATCCACTTCTTCATGATCTCGTCCTCATTTTTGAGGAAGGCCATCAACAGTGCTTCGAGCGCTTCGTGTTCGCGCTCGATTTCGGCCCGTTCGGCGGCTTCGTAGTCGAAGGCGCCGCGCTGCGCGGCGATCGTCGTTTGGTCGTCGGGATTTAGGTCGGGCGAGGCGGAGCTGCCGCGAGGCGCGGAGTGGGTACCGCGCGCCGCGGCCGTGCGTTCGTTGCGAAGCGGAGGAAGCGCCGCGCTCGTCATTCAGTGATCGATTGGATGAACTTCTTGGTGATGGAGTCATCCATCTTGCGCTGCGCCATATCGACGTTGCGAAGGGTGTCGACCTCGCGCATATTCTCGCTGCGCTCGTCCATCATCTGATCGAAGACTTCCGATTGCATCTGAAGCTGTTCTTGGTTCTGAACTTCCGAAGCGTACATTCCGAGCTGAAAGGTTTCGTCTTGCGTGTTCAGCGCGTTCATTGCGGAGTTCTCGGCGTTGCCGGCGGTGCCCGATCCGAGCGCGCCGCCGATCGCGTTGCCGAGCAGGCCCGAGCCAAGACCTTCGAGGACTGGAAGCAGGAATGCCATGTTCGTTGCTCCTTTAATGGGTGACGATCAGTTCGAGTCGTCGCTGAACTGCGTATAATCGGTCGATTGCGGCTTGTAGCTCTGACTCTGCGGCAAGCCCGGTAGGCTCGGCGGGCTGAGCGGCAGACTCTGCGCTTGTGCCGAGAGCGTGCCGAGCGATGAGATCAGATTCCCGACCTCGGCAATTGCCGAGTTCTGCAACGAGCCGCCGAGCGCGCTCGAAAGCGCTGCACCCGTCTTGGGCGATTCGAGCGCGCCGCTCACCGTGCCGGCGATCGCGCCGGCGAGCGGCTTTGCCGAGAGCGCTCCCTCGATTGAAGGCAAGAATGACACGTCTGCTTTCTCCTTTATGAGTTCTTGTCGTCGTTGTCGAACAAGGCGACGTAGTCCGTCGTTTGCTCGTGGAAGGTGCGAGCGGGGTGCGGCGCCATCATCATCGCGATGGGCGGCGGAATCGCCGGCATCGGCGGCAGGCTCTGCGCGCGGGATTCCAGCGCGCCGACGCTTGCGACCGTCGCGCTCGACTCGGCGATCGCCGAGGATTGCGGCGACTCGCCGGTCAGCCGGTCGTAATGCCGCAGCACCGAGTCCGCGTATCCGAGCTCGCTGCCGTCCGACCAGCGCGTCTTCGTTCCCGTCGCCGACGGCGACCCGGCGTTATAGGCGGAGAGCGCCTCGTGCAGGTTGCCGCCGTAGCGCTTGACGAGGCCGGAGATCATTCCGGCCGCATAGTCGGCATTCTGAGCCGGATCCATAGCCCCGGCGGTCGAGGCGAACGGATGCCACCGGTCGTCGATTTGGAAGATGCCGTGGCCATGGCCGCCGTCGCCCACAACGTTGTGCCCGGCGTTGGTATCGGGTCCGCCCGTCTCTTGTGCGGCGACCGCCGCCAGGAGGCCGGGATCGAGACCGTAGCGCCGCGCGGCATTGGCGATTTGCGGGGCAAATGCGACGCCTTGTCCGGCGAGGCGCGAGGCGGTTGGATCGATGCTCATGGCAGCCTTCTATCCCCCGGTCGGGCGTGTTTGACAAGGCGCGGCGGCGGGTTCTAGAATGGCAAAAGTCCGTGGCGGCCCTGCCTGGTAGGCGGGGCCTCGTGCTGCGGAGCCGTGGCTTTTATGGATCGTTCGCACAGGGTTGACGTCAGCGGGCTTCTCGCGGGCAGCCGCCAGCTGATGGTGGTTGAAGATGAAGTGCCCCTCGAGCCGTTCGAGGGTCTCGTTTTTCCCCAGCCCGTACGGGTCAAGCTCGAACTGCATCAGGCCGACCGGATGCTCGCCGTCGAAGGCAGCGTGGACGGCCGGGTCCACGGCCAGTGCGACGCCTGTCTGGAGGACGTCGACCTGCAAATGCACGTGGAGGTCGACGAGCGGCTCGATCCGGCCCACGGGCGGGACGTCGAACCGTTAGGCGAGAGCAACGTCTTGACCGGTGAGCGGCTCGACGTCGCCGACCTGGCGCAGCAGAGCGTCTTGAGCGCGCTGCCGATGGGGCTGCGATGCAGCACCGAATGCCGGGGCCTCTGCCCCTCGTGCGGGGCGAATCGGAATGCGGGCGAATGCTCGTGCGAATCTGCGTAATCTTTCGAAACGGAGAAGAATGTGGCCAACTTAAAATGGAAGACGCCTCGGAGTAAGACTCGGAGCCGTCGAGCGGCCAACTGGAAGCTGGGAGACGTCACGACCGTCCTCTGCTCGCAATGCCATCAACCCAAGCGGCCGCATTTTGCCTGCGCGACCTGTGGCACTTATAAGGGACGTCAAGTCGTCAAGATGCAAGAAGAGCCGGCCGGTTAGTTCGTGCTCTCTTCTGGCGTGAAGATCGTCGGCGTCGGCCATTACGCGCCTCCACGCATCGTCAGCAACCACGACCTTGAGGCGTGGTTGGATACGACCGACGACTGGATCACGACTCGCACCGGAATGAAGCGCCGTCACTGGACCTCCGAAGAGGAAGCGACGAGCGATTTGGCAACGGCCGCCGGCAGCGCCGCCCTCGTGCACGCCGGATTGCAACCGCAGGAAATCGATTGCTTCATCGTCGCGACCGTCACGCCGGATTATATTTTCCGGCGACGGCGTGTCTCGTCGCCTCGAAGCTCGGCGTCACGGAGAAGCCCGCCTTCGACATCGGAATCGCGTGCAGCGGATTCATTTATGGGCTTACGGTCGCGTCGGGTATGATTCGCTCGGGTGTCTACCGGCGCATCATGCTCATCGGCGCGGAGACGCTCTCGAAAATTCTCGACAAGGAAGACCGCGCGACGGCGATCCTCTTCGGCGACGGCGCAGGCGCCGTCATCCTCGAGCAGAACTCCGAAGACAGCTTTCTCGCCTCGGCTTTGGGCGCCGATGCAAGCCGGCCCGAGCTGCTCTACGCGCAGGGCAGCGGCGCGCGACGGCCGCTCGACCACGCCGCGCTCGACGCAAAGGTCCATCTCATCCACATGCAGGGTCGCGAAACGTTCAAGCTGGCCGTTCAGCGAATGGTCGAAGCGACCGAGACCGTGCTGCAGAAGGCCGGGCTGAACAAGAGCGACGTTACCTTTCTGGTTCCGCATCAGGCGAATCGGCGGATCATCGACGCGACGGCGCGATACCTCGATCTGCCCGAAGAGAAAGTCGTCGTCAACATCGCCGAATACGGCAACACCTCGGCAGCGTCGATTCCGATCGCGCTCTCCGAGACGGTGCGCGCCGGCCTGATCAAGCCCGAGGATCTCATTATCTTCGTTGCGTTCGGTGCAGGTCTCTCGTGGGGCGCCGTCGCCTGGCGCTGGGCCGCGTAGTGCGCGTTGCCGTCGTCATTCCCCGGTCAGGGCTCGCAATGGTCGGCATGGGCAGCGACGTTGCCGCAAGCGCGCCCGCCGCAGCGAGACTCTTCGATCGGGCGGAGGCGAGTACTCGGATACGATCTGCTCGCTCTGCAGCGCGAAGGTCCGGAAGAACGGCTGCGCGAGACCGAGTTTAGCCAGCCGGCGATCTTCACGACGAATCTCGCGCTGTATTGTCGCCGTTGCGAAGGCTTCACGCCGGTCGTCACCGCCGGCCACTCCTTTGCCGAGCTGTGCAGCCTCGTCGTCGCGGGGTCGCTTTCGTTCGAAGATGCGTTGCACATCGTCAGCGAGCGCGGTCAGGCGATGCAGGCGGCGGCGCAGCGCGCTCGCGGCGGAATGTCGGCGATCCTCGGTCTCGAAGCGGTGCAAGTTCGCCAGGTGCTCGACGCCATGCAAGATCGCGGCCGCGTCGCGACTGGCGAACTTCAACTCGCCGACGCAGATCGTAATCAGCGGCGAGCTCGATGCGGTTCAGAGTGCGGGCCAGGCGATGCTCGAAGCCGGCGCCAAGCGCGTCGTGCCGCTCAACGTCTCGGGCGCGTGGCATAGCGTGCTCATGGAACCCGCGCGCGCACGCGTTCGTCCGGCGGTCGAAGCGAGCCGCTTTTCGCTGCCGCCGATCGTCGTGATATCGAACGTCGACGGGCGTCCCTATCGCGACCCGAGACGATCAAGCGCAATCTAATCGTTCGGTGACGACGAAGTCGCTGGCACGACACGGCGGAACGAATCCTCACCGACGATCCCGACATCGTCGTCGAGTTCGGCGCGAGCGGCGTCCTGATCCCGCTCGTTCGGCGAATGCCGAACGTGCGCAGCGAGACCGCGGCGGAGTGACCGTCACGAAGCCGGCGTGGAACGCCTGCGTGCACGATCGAAGGCGCAGTCGAGGGAGCGTTCTTCACGGGAAAGACGCACTCATCACCGGCGCCAGTCGTGGTATCGGCAAAGCGATCGCGGTCGAGCTCGCGCGTCACGGCGCCGACGTCGCGCTCGTCGGACGAACGTGAGCGCGCTCGACGAGAGCGCTGCCTGCCGGCGCAAACGTCGGCCGAGTGTGCGTCGCACACGTCTTCGAAGGCGACGTGAGCGATCGAAGCGGCGGTCAACGCAGACCGGCGCGGCGTTGGAGCGCTTCGGGCGGATCGACTTCGCAATCGCCAACGCCGGCCAAGTCGGAGACGGGCTGTTGTTCGGCTCAAAGCCCGAGCACTCGATCGTCATGCTCGACGTCAATCTCAAGTCGGCGTTCTATCTCGTCAGCGCCGTCGCACAGCCGATGATGAGCCGCCGGCGGCTCGATCGTCCTGATGAGAGCATCGTCGGGCTTGCGGCAACGCGGGTCAGGCCGCATACGCCGCAGCCAAGGCCGGCCTGCTCGGCTTGGCAAAGTCGGTAGCAAAGGAATTGGGGTCGCGGAATATAAGAGTCAACGCCGTCGCACCGGGCTTCATCGAGACTGCCATGACCGAGTCTATGCCCGACGAGGCCCGCACCGCGTACTTGGCGAGTATGCCGCTCGGACGAGCCGGGAAGCCGTTGACGACGTCAGCGGAGTGGTGACGTTCCTTTGCTCGGAAGCAGCGCGGTACGTGACCGGCCAAACCATCGTCGTCGATGGCGGTTTTTTGATGTGAAAGGGCGCACGAGCGCGTAGGGAGACTGATGTCAACTGATTCAACCACCTTCGATAAGGTCAAGAAGATCATCGTCGAGCAGCTCGGCGTCGACGAATCGGAAGTGACGCCTGAGGCGTCGATCACCGAAGACCTCGGCGCGGACTCCTTGGACCAGGTCGAACTGGTCATGGCGTTCGAGACCGAGTTCAACATCGATATTCCCGATGAAGAAGCGGAGAAGATCAAGACCGTCGGCGATGCCGTCGCCAGGATCGAATCGACCGCTCCGAAGCCGGCGGGTTAGCCTTTGCTCGAAGCTCTGAGCGAACGCCTCGGCGCCATTTTTGCGCGCCTGGGCAGTCGCGGGCGGCTCACCGAAGCGGACGTCAACGACGTCGCGCGTGAGGTTCGCGTCGCCCTGCTCGAGGCCGACGTCAACCTCGGCGTCGCCAAAGAGTTCGTCGCACGGATCAAAGAGCGAGCCGTCGGCGCCGACGTCATGGCGTCGCTCACCCCGGCACAGTCGGTCATCAAGATCGTCCACGACGAGCTCGTCTCGCTGCTCGGCGGCGCCGCTGCCCGCCTGCAGTTCTCGGACGCGCCACCGTCGGTGATCATGCTCGTCGGTTTGCAGGGTTCCGGAAAGACGACGCACGCCGGCGAAGCTCGCGCTGCGTCTCAAGGAGCAAGGCCGGCGCTCGCTGCTGATTGCCGCGGACGTGCAATCGTCCGGCCGCGATCGAGCAGCTAAAGACGCTCGGCAAGCAGACGGACGTGTCCGTCTATTCGGAGACGCTCCGGCGATCCCGTCGGCATCGCGGAGCGCGGCGTCGCCGAGGCTCGGCGGCTCGGGCTCTCGACGGTCATCCTCGACACGGCGGGCCGCCTGCAGATCGACGACGCGCTCATGGACGAACTCGAGCGCATCAAGAGCCGCGCACGCCGCCCAAAGAAATCCTCTTCGTCGCCGACGCGATGACCGGTCAAGAAGCGACGAGCGTCGCCAAGGGATTTCGACGACCGGCTCGGCATCACCGGCGTCATCCTCACCAAGATGGACGGCGACGCTCGCGGCGGCGCAGCCCTCTCGATCTTCAGCGTCACGGGTGCGCCGATCAAGTTCGTCGGCGTCGGCGAGAAGGTCAGCGCGCTCGAAGCCTTCCACCCCGACCGCATCGCATCGCGCATTCTCGGGATGGGCGACGTGCTCACGCTCATCGAGAAGACGCAGAACGTCTACTCCGAGGAGCAGGCGAAGAAGCTCGAGCAGAAGCTCCGCAAACAGACCTTTACGCTCGACGATTTTCTCGCGCAGTTGCGGCAAGTGCGCAAAATGGGCTCGATGAACGATATCATGAAGATGATTCCGGGTCTGTCGAAGGCGCTTGCCGAAAAACTTCGAAATCGACGAGCGCGACGTTCGCCGAAAGTCGAAGCGATCATCTGCTCGATGACGCGCGCGAGCGACGCAACCCTGAGATCCTGAACGGTCGCGCCGCAAGCGAATTGCGCTCGGCTCGCGGCACGCAGGTATCCGACGTCAACCGGCTCGTGAAGCAGTTCGATCAGGCGCGCCAAATGACCAAACAGCTGAGCCGAAGCAGGCGGAGTTTATAACGAGGAAAGTATACGGTACGAATCAGGTTGCGCCGGATGGGCGCGAAGAAACAACCCACCTATCGTTTCGTCGTTGCCGACGCGCGCGCGCCGCGCGACGGACGATTCATCGAGATCCTGGGACATTACAATCCCCGCACCGAGCCGAAAACCGTCGTCGTCGACGACGAGAAGGCGACGCCAGTGGCTTGCCAAGGGCGCGCAGCCGTCCGATCCGGTCCGTCGCCTCTCGCCGAGCAGGGACTCGTGGAACGCGGACCGATCCCGACGACGAAGCGTGCGCCGAAGAGCGCTGAGGGGGCGCCTCGTGAGCTCGTTCGACGACGAGTTCGGTCTCTTTAGCGAAACGGTCGTCGACGAGCCCGAGCGCAAAGCGACGGCGCGCAAGGAGTCGGTGCCGCGCAAGGAGTCCGCACCGCGCAAGGAGCCCACAGCGCGCAAAGAGCCCACGCCGCGCACGGAGTCTGCTCCGCGGCCGCCGCGACCGGCCCCGCGGCGCGAACGACGCTCTAGCGCGGGAGACGATCCCTGGGCCGGACATCGCCGCGCGACCGAACTGCTCGATTTCCTGGCGCGTAAGCTCGTGCAGAAGCCGGAGTCCGTCAGCGTCGAGCTCTTCGTCGACGAGCAGGCTCAGCCGGTGATCGAGCTGATCGTCGATCCCGAAGATTTGGGGAAAGTGATCGGGCGCAGCGGACGCGTCGCGCAGGCGCTGCGCACGGTCGTGCGCGCGACGGCCGAAGGGCGCGTTGCCGTCGACATTCTCGATAGCGAAGAAGCGGCACAGGGTGAAGACGCCGAATGAAACCGTCGTCGTAGGACGTATTGCCGGCGCGTTCGGCGTTCGCGGAGAGTTGAAGTGCGACCCGACCAGTGCGGGTCGCACCCTTATTTTAACCGGTGCGGCGCTGAGATGCGTGACCGGTGACGACGAACGAACGGTGCGCATCGAGACGGTACGACCCCATAAAGGCCGGCTGCTCGTTCGCATCGATGGAATCGATGACGCCGGCGCGGCGGCGGCGCTCTCCGGCGCCGTGCTCTACGCGCCGCGCGCGAACGTTCGCCTCGCCGAGGGTGAGTATCTCGACGACGACCTCGTCGGTTGTGCGGTCGTAGGATGCGACGGCACGTCGTATGGAACGGTCGACGGCGTCGAACATTTTCCGGCGAGCGACATGCTCGTCGTAGGCGCCTCGATGGTACCGATGGTGCGTGCGATCGTCTCCGAGATCGATCTGCCCGCGCGACGGATCGTCATCGACCCGCCCGCGGATCTCCTCGAACCGCGCAGTTCTTCCGACGCCTAGCTATTATCGGGGTGGGCGAGAACGTACGCCGCCGCGGCGGCGTCGACGGCAGTTTTGATCGACGACCCTTTGCCGGTTTGGCGATCGAGCGGCGCACCGAAGCAGGTGTAGATCACGAGATCGAAAGTGTACTCTTTGCCGTGGTGGGCGGCAGCCTCTTGAAGCGTGCCGGTCGCGATGGTGTTATTCCGGTTGGCGCCGCAGATAGAATCGGCCGATTGCGGCACGCTCGATTCGACCGCCGTCATCTGCACGTTGAAATGCCCGCTGAGCGCGAAGTAGAGCTCGCGCTCGGCGTTGGTGAGATCTCCGGCAACGACGGGTGCCGACGCGGTGACCGGTGCCACGATGACGCCGCGCGACGGCTTGACGACGGGTCCTGGCGCCGGCGTATGGGTCGGACCCTTATGCTTGAAGACCGCATTGACGATGCTGCTGAGACCGCGAATCGGAACCTGGGCACCGTTGGTTGACGTCGGGGCCGGCGTATTCGACGGCTGAGTCTCGACCGATTGCGTGCCGCGTCCAAGGAACGTGAGGATCTGCGAGCGCGCGAGCAGCGATTGCGAGGCAACGTCGGCAACGCTCGAGACTTGTGCCGTCTGGGAGAAGAGGATCACGCCGCTCTCGACGCTCACCACCTGTTCGACCACCGCGGCGCTGTCGCCGACCGGCGTAACGTAGCCGCTGATGTAGAAGTCGGCATGCGCGGTTTGCGCGTTCTGGAGAAAATCGGCGCGCTTGATACCTTGCGGCACCGGTGGAACGTTGATCCCGCCGGCGGCGACCATCTCCTGGGCGAGAATCTGCGCGATCGCGCTGCCGATGCGCGGATCGGCGCCGGTCTGAACGTCGAACGGGTAGATGACGACGATCGGCAACTGCTGGATTCCCGAGGCGGGGGTCGGGCCCGGCGTCGGCACCGGCGGCGGCGTGGCGGCGGTTGCGAAGAGGAGCAGCGCGCAAGCGAGAGCGGCCAGGCCGAAAAGGCCGCGCAGTGAGAGGTTCTTAGGCATCAACGGGCGCTTCTTCGCGCATCGGCGCCGGATGTCCGGTCTGCCACGCGATACTGTACTCCGCGCCGAAGAGAAAGATCGATCCGATGCAATAGAACCAGAGCAGCAAGACCAGCGGCGCCGAGAGCGCTCCGTAGATGTAACCGAAGTCCACGTGCGTCAGGTAGGCGGCGAACGCATACTGCACGGCCGGCCATGCGATGGCGACGACCGCGGCGCCGCGCAGGGCAAAGGTCCAGGAGACCGTACGGTTCGGCAGCCACCGATAGAGCACGACCGCGACGATGAAGACCAGCGCGATCGAGAGGAGATATGCGAGAATATGCGTGACGCGCCGCGGGTCGTAGAGGCCGGTTACCTGGAAGGCGATCGATAAGATGATCGGAAGCGCGATAGCGATCAACAGCAGTACGCCCGTTACCGGCAGCATAACGAACGAAAGCGCGAGATTGTGAACCAGCGGCCGTCCCTTCGGCACGTTGAGGGCTCGATCGAGCGCGTAGGCGAGCCCCATGAAGAGATTCTTTCCCGACCAGAGTAAGATGGCCAACGCGATGAGGCTCGAGATGCCGCGCCCGTAAATGTACGTCTCCAAATTGGCGACGAGGTAGTCGTGGAGGGTCGGCGAGAGCGTATCGAAGAAGGCCAGCGCGCGATGTTGTGATTCGGGAAAGACCAGCGTGATGGCGCTCAGCGCCAGAACGCTCAGCGGAAATAGCGCGAAGAGCGCGTTGAATGCCACCGACTGTGCGTGAAACGCGCACCCGTCGCGGGCGAATCGTAGGATCGCTTCGCGGAAGGCGGAGATGAGTCGATGCATCCCGGGCGGTATATCGTGCAACGTGCCGCTATTCCCACCGGCCACCACAGTCGCCGTCATCGTCGACGGCCGTCCTCTCGCCGCCTACCAGCGCGCGTACCTGGCGGATGGGCGCATCTTTGCACCGGTCGCTCCGCTGATCACGCGGATCGCCGACCGCTTCTGGCTCGAGGGCGGGATCCTAGTGGTAGAGCGCGACGGGCATCTCGCGCAGGTGCGTCTCGCCCCAAGCGCTGACGGCGAGCTCGGCGCAGCGTACGTCCCCGCCGGCCCGGTGCTACGCGCGCTCGGAGCATCGGTCCGTTACGATCCGGCCGGCCGCCGGCTCGTCGTAACGCTCCCGGCGCGCGGCGCGCTCGCGTCGCCGACGCCGTTCAACCCCGCGGCCTCGTCGGCCGCACCGCGCGCCGTCTTCACGCCGTTCGAAGCGCCGACGCCGCGACCGCTATGGACCGGCTCGCCGATGCCGCGCCGGACCGCGCTGCCATTGCCGCCGCCGCGCGATTAGTTCAGCGCGCTGCGACTGCGGCGAGATCGAACGAACCGAGCCCGCGATCGGAGACGTTCCGAAGCAGTGCCTCCATCGCGTCGACGACCGGCAGGCGTTCGTGATGTGCGGCACCCTGCATTAGCGTCGCATCTTTGCGCGCCATGTCGATCGTCCAGGACGGCTCGTAGTCCTCAAAGACCATACGCTTGCCGCGTCCTTTGACTTGACCGGAGGGATCGTAGAAGTCGAAGAGCGCGTACGCCTGCTCGCGCGTGAAGCCTTGCTGCTCGGCGATGCGGAACATGTCGTTGAGCCCACCGAGCACCGCTAAGATCAACGTATTGCCCATGAGCTTGAAGACCGCCGCGTCCTCGGGGCGCGGACCGCAATAGCGAAGGTCGCTGCACATCAGCTCGAGCTGTCGGCGAAGGTGCTCGACGAGCGGCCGGTCACCCGAGACGAGCATGACGCCGTTCGCCTCGAGCGCCATCGGCGGCCCCATGAAGACCGGTGCGTGGAGAAACGTGTAACCCGCCTCCGTGAGGCGCTGCGCTCGCTCGGCGACGCGTTGCGGAAGGACGGTGGTGTGATCGACGATCGGGCTCTGTGCAGCGATTCCCTCGAGCGCACCGTCGATTACCGCGTCGACGCTCGCATCGTCGCTCAAACAACAATGGACGAATTCGGCATCGCGCGCGGTCTCGGCGAGGTCGGTGAATGCGTGCGCGCCGTAAGTCTCGAGGGCTTGCGCTTTCTCCGGCGTGCGGCTCCAGACGCGGACCTCGACACCGCGCTGCAGCAGATGACGAATCATGGCCGAGCCGAGCATTCCGGCTCCATAGAATGCGACCGTCAAGAAGCCGGTCTCCTCGCAAAAAGGTTGAGAGCAGCGACGATCGCCGCGGCGGCGAGCGCGTACCAAATCTGCAGCGGGTCGGTGAGGAAGTTCAGTTTCAATGCGTTATCGAGCGAATAGATTCCGCTGCCGCCGAATGCAATGGCCAAGGCGACGGCGATGTTCGTCAACGGAAGCTCGTAGCCGCCGCCGCTAGCAAAGAATCCCTTGGTGATGTGGACCGAACCGATCGCGACGAGCATGACGAGCACGATGAGTACCGGCCCGAGCGCGCCGCCAAGACCGAGCAGCGTTAACGTGCCGCCGCCTGCTTCGCCAAGGCCGGCCATGAGCGCGAAGAGGCGGCCGGGGCGGAATCCAATGCCTTCAAAGAAGCCGCCCGTTCCGGCGATTCCGCCTCCGCCGAACCACCCGAAGAGCTTCTGCGTTCCATGGGCAATCAAAGCAACTCCCAGAATCACTCGAACGACCAAAAATGCCACGCCGACCGCAACGTCCACCGGCCAACCTCCTCTCTGTGAAGCTTATTACCCGCGGTAGCTGCCCGGGTTTGCACGACGGCCGGTCTCCAGGATATCGGCCCCGTAAAGCTGTACCACGGCGGCTATGCAGTTAGACGGACGAACCTTTTTAGTAAGCGGCGGCAGCTCCGGACTCGGCGCGGCCTGCGCGACGGAATTCTCGCGCGCCGGTGCCAACATCGTGATCTGCGACGTCAGCGAACGCGGCGCGGAGCTCGCGCGCGAGCTGGGCGATTCGGTCGTTTTCGCGCGGACCGACGTTACCGACGGCGCGCAGGTCCAACGCGCGGTCGATCTCGCCGCCGAGAAGTTCGGCGCGCTCCACGGTGCGATCAATTGCGCCGGCATTGCGACTGCCGAACGCGTGATCGGACGTAACGGCCCGCTGCCGCTCGAGAACTTTACCAAGGTCATCGCGGTGAACCTGATCGGCACGTTCAACGTCATCCGCCTTGCCGCGGCGAAGATGATCGAGCGCGCGGTCGAACCGGGCGAGGATCGCGGCGTCATCGTCTGCACCGCTTCGGTTGCCGCCTACGACGGGCAGATCGGCCAAGCCGCCTATTCCGCCTCGAAGGGCGGCGTCGTCGGAATGACGCTGCCGATCGCACGCGAATTCGCGCAACACCAGATCCGCGTCGCCAGCATCGCACCGGGAATATTCGATACGCCGATGCTCGCCGGATTGCCCGAGGCGGCGCGCGAGTCACTCGGCAAACAGGTGCCGTTCCCGTCGCGTCTGGGCAGGCCCGCCGAGTATGCCGCGCTCGCGCGTCATATCGCCGAGAACCAAATGATCAACGGCGAAGTCATTCGTCTCGACGGCGCGATTCGGATGGCGCCGCGGTAAGTGGGTCTCGCTAAGAGCCGAGCGTGAAATCCGCGCTCGTTGCCGCGTTCGTGGCGTTTGGCGTTTGCATCGCGGCGGCGCCGTCGGTAGCGACGCCACCGCCACGACCGTCGAGTCTCGCGACTCCGGTCGCGCTGCCGTCGCCGGAGTTATTGCTCTATCAAATTCGGCGCCAGTTTCGGTCGCATCGTCCACCGCCGCCCTACGTAACCTACACGCTGGTTCGCAAGCAGACGCTCGACGACGGCTATGCCGATCTCCTGAACAGTTACACGTATCACATCTGGTGCCGAACGTACGATCGCGCGGCTCTCGGGCGTCGCGTCTATCGCGGCTCCGCGCGCGGGACGCTGGAGTTTCTCCGGCCGTCGTTCAACGAACCGTGGGATCCCGGGCCGCCGACCGCAGATCTCTTCGAGCCTGCACCCGCGCATCCGCACAGCAATCCGCGCGAGTTCGTCCCGACACCCGAGCCGACCGCGAGCCTTCCGCCGGTCATCGCGACCGTAACGGCGCTCGGCGAGTTCGATTATCGCGTCACGCGCATCGCCGACGAAGGTGACCAAATCCACGTCAGTCTGCTGCCGCGCCGAGACCCCGATCGCAACCGGCTGCGCGAGCTCTTCGTCGATCGCAAGACCCTCGAGCTCAAAGAGGTCGTCGCGACCGATAAACTCTACGAAGAGGATAGCGGCCACCACGTCTACCCGATGCTCTTTACGGTCACGCTCGACTGGATGAACAACATGCCGGTCGTCACGCACATTCACGGCACGCCGACCTATCAGGCCGATTCCGACTACCTCGGGCGCGATGCGACCGTCGACTACGACTTCAACGATATCACGTTTCCGGCATCGCTACCCGACTGGTACTTCGATCCGCGGTCGTATGCCGCCCACGTGAACGACGCGCCGCTTTAGAAAGCCTTCATTATAAGTCCATCTCGTTGTCGCCTCGGGCCTCATTTGCCACGGCAAACTTCGGCCACTCGGCTTCTAGAGCTGAACTAAATGAAATCTTTCTACTGATTCTTAAATGGGGCGTCGGGTTTGACGAGCTGCGGATACGCTTGACGGAGTTTGCGCAGCTTCGGCAGATCGTTGAAGACGATGTAAGGATTGTCGGGATTGTGGATCGCGTAATCCTGATGGTATGATTCGGCGGGATAGAAGCTGTGCAACGGTGCGATGATGGTGACGATCTTCGCCGAGTAGACGCGTTGCCGCTGAAGCTGGGCGACGATCGCGAGGGCTTCGGTACGTTGCTGCTGCGTGGTGAAAAAGATCTCCGAGCGGTACTGCGTACCGTAGTCGGGACCTTGGCGATCGAGTTGCGTCGGATCGTGCGCGACCCGGAAGTAGACATCGAGCAGCTGGGCAAACGAGATTCGCGACGGATCGTAGATGATCTCGACCGACTCGGCGTGGCCCGTCGTGCCGGTGCTTACCGTTTCGTACTGCGCGGTATCGGCATTGCCGCCGGCGTAGCCGGCGACGGCGCGCTCGACCCCGTTGAGCGATTCGAAGACCAGTTGCATTCCCCAGAAGCATCCGCCCGCAAGCACGACGCGCTGTGTGGCCGCCGGAGCGGCGGCCGTCGCCGGTGCGGCTGCGGCGAGCAGAAGGCAGAAGAAGAGACCGATTGCGCTCGAACGTTTCACGTCCCTTATAACGCTCGTCCGGCGGAATTGGATGAGCCGCGGGCCTTCAGCGCAAGTGCGCGTCGAGCCAGTCGAGCCAGAGGCGGGTCAGCGCGGCCCGCTGCCGCGGGTCGGCGGGGCCGTGCGTCGGAGCCGAAAAGACGGCAAACCGCACCGACACGTGATGCTCTTTGAGCGCGTGGTAGAGTGCGTAGGATTGCGTGATCGGGACGACCGGATCGAGCGTCGTGCCCCAGATCAGCGTCGGCGTCGTGATCTGCGCGTAGTACGTGATCGGGGAGTTGTCGCGATAGATGCGCTCGCCGTCATCGCTATAGGGGGTTGCTCCGAGCGGATAGCGATCCTGGACGTTTGAGGTCGAGAGATTGTACTCGTCGTACTCGCTATTGACGGCGGCGCCCGAGACCGCAGCGCGCCAGCGATGGTCGTGGCCGATCAGCCACGAGGTGAGTTCGCCGCCGTAGGACCAGCCGGAGACGGCGACGCGCGAGGCGTCGACGTCGGGAGAACGCTCGAGCGCGGTGAGACCGGCCAGAATATCGGCGCTCGGTCCGACCACCGTATTGTGCACGATCGCGGTCATGTAGGCGTTGCCGAGGTTGTCGCTGCCGCGATAGTTGGGCTGCAGCACGATGTAGCCGCGCGAGGCGATCATCTGCGCGAGCGGCCACTCTTCGAAGACGAAGTCGCGCGTGCTCGACAATCCCGGCCCGCCGTGGATGAGCAGGACGACGGGATACTTCACGCCGGGGCGCTGGCGCGGCGGGCGCGTGACGACGGCATTTTCGGCGAAACCGTCGGGCCCGGTCCAATCGAGCTCGCTCATCGTGCCGAGCGCGATCTTCGAAAGAAACGAGTTGAAGTGCGTGATCTGACGCGCCGTCGTCGAGCCGGCGGGCAGGTAGTAGAGCTCGCGAGCGCTGCGAGCGGTCGTCGCGATGAAGGCGGTCGAGCCGTCTCGCGCAACGTCGCCGGCAAGGCCCGCGTCGAACGTGCTGCTCGAATAGGGGTCGCAGACCGGATGGATCGCTCCCAGCGGCATGCGGACGTAGGCGCCGGCGAGATCGGCCCGCCAGAAGACGTCCTCCGTGCCGTCGGTCGCGCAGATCAGAAGATGCTTCGAGTCGGGGAGCCAGTTCGAAGAGGCGACGTTGCGATCGAGCGCCGCAACGAGTTGACGATCGGCCTCTCCGTCCTTGATGCGCAGGGTGTTCTCCGCGTTGAAATCGCCGTTGAGCGGATACCAATATGCGAAATGGCGTCCGTCGGGTGAATAGGCGGGGCTCAGCTCGAAGGCGGTGCGATCGGTGAGCTTGCGCGTTGAGCGCGTCGCTACGTCGATCTGCCAGAGCGTCGAGTATTCGCTGTCGCCGGAGAACGTATTCTCGATGCGGGTGTAGGCGATCTGCCGCCCGTCGTGAGTCCAGGCGATCTGCGGCGAGAAGATGCCGCCGGGATCGGTCGGCGCAATCGTCCACGATCCGCTCGTCAGGCGCCGGGCCGGCCCGCCGTCGGCGGAGACGACCCAAAGATGATCGGCAGGCGTCAGCGCCGTCGCCGTATAGTCGTTGTCGCCGGCGTAAAAGAACGGCGCATTCGGCTCGGGGTCGGCGGCCACGAAGGCGAGCCACCGGCCGTCGGGACTCCAGGCTTCGTCGATGACGTCGCCGCCGACGCGCGTCAGTGCTCTCGTTCGGCCGTCGGCCGTCCGAACTAGG
>CAWGBN010000001.1:0-79945 GCA_963820825.1 Vulcanimicrobiota bacterium | reverse complement strand
AAGATACGCCGTTCGGACTCGATCAGAACGTTGCGGCGGGACTCGCCTATCTCTTCTGTCTGTTCGGCGGCATCGTAATGCTCGTCGGCGGCGGCACGAATCGCTTCGTGAAGTGGGCGGCGGCTCAATCGATCACGATCTGGGTGCTTGTACTTCGTCCTCTCGTTCGTTATTCAGCTTCATTCCACTTGTCTGGCTGCTCTTCCGCGATACTTTGGATTCTCCGGACTCATCGTCTGGGTCTGGACGTTCATATCGGGCTTCCAGGGTAAGGAAGTCCGCGTACCGGGTGTTGCCTCGATCACGGAGAGCGTCTTCAAGTCGATGCTGACCTAAGAGCGCCGGACTTGCGGCGGCTTTAGCCGCAGCAACGGGCGTTCAAAGCAATACGTTACTAGGGCCGCTTGCGCGATGGTTATCGCAAAAGCGGCCTCCGTATAGCTCATCTGCCACTCTTGATCGTAATGCGGATCGCCGGTAGACGGCGGGACGTGGTGCCATAGGAGTTCCCGAGCGATCAGCTGGTGGTACAGGTAGAGATTATACGAGATCGCGGCCATGAACCGCAGCACCACGTTGTCGAGCAGTGCCTGCCACCAGCGCGGGCTGACGAGCCATCCCAGCGCGATCGCGGCGAATGCCGCGCCGAGCAGCGGCCGCTTGTCGATCTGCCAGACCGCGGCCCACTGATCGAAGAACCGGTAGGCGTAGAGGTCCTGGAGCAGTGCGACACAGCATGCGACACCCACGATCGCGAGGGCCGGCCCGGCGTAGCGCAAGCGCGAGGTGCGCCAGCGATTGCCGAAACGGGTGAAGACGTACGCCGAGATCATGCCGAAGGCAAAGATGTCGAGGTACCCTGGCAGGTTCTCTTCCCACTGCGCGAAGAGCGTTGAATAGCAGCAGGCGTCCATCGCCGCTCGCCACCACCAGGCGATCGCAATCATGACGCCGGCGGTCAGCCACGGCTGCCGTCTGAACGACCACCAGATCAGCGGGAAGATGCAATAGAACTCCACCTCGACGGCGAGCGTCCAAAGCACGCCGTCGATGGTCCCATACCGGTAAGGAAACCAGGTATGGATGAAGAGCAGGTGCGTCAGCACGTCGGGGATCGTCGATGCGTAGGGCTGGATCTGCGCGTATCCGATTGCGTACGCCACTGCGATCGATAGCACGTACGACGGGACGATCTTGACGAATCGCCGCCAGGCGAAGTGACCCCAGGTCGGCTCCGGACGCGCATAGACGGCGGCTTGGATGAATGGATATGCGATAACGAATCCGCTCAGAAAGAAGAAGAGGTGGACGCCGACGAAGCCGGTCGCAGGAAGAAAGGTCAGCCACGGCCCCGGCGAGAGCCACGAGATCTCCCAGACGTGGTACCAGAGAACGAGCAGCACCGCGATGCCGCGCAAGCCGTCCAGCACGCCCAGGCGCGGGCTCTCCGAAAAGACGTCACCCTGAGCGGCCATTGGCGCGCGAAATACGGCTCCGCGCGGCGTCAACCTTCGCCGAAGAGACCTGGCGCCGCCTTTTGCACCAAGGGGTTGACACAAAGCGGCAAATTGTATTAGGGTATCGGTACAATGACTCCGGAACATGCGGCGCACGCCGAAATCGTCACTCGCTGGTCCATGGCCGTCGCCATGACCCTCATCGGAGTAGCGGCATTCGTCTGGCCGAGATGCTTCGCTGGCGTTGCCGGATACTTCACGCGATGGGCAGGTGCGCTGCCGGAGGCGGAACGCGACCGGCTCGACCAAGTGGTGAAAGCGCGCGAGGAGGCCGAGGGCCTCTCAGGCGCTTACGGACGCTCTTTGGGCGTCGTTGCAATCCTATTGGCGGGCCTGGAAGCACTGCGCCCGATTCCGTACGTGCTTCCATATGCGCTCTTCTGCCTAGCGACGGCGGCGATCATGCTGCTCGCCTATTTGCAGTTTCGTCGCGCGACGCAACGCCGCGTAGCGCCGCTCGTGCGCCGCTCGCCGTTCGCCGCGCTGCCGCCGCTGGTGATCGCCGCAATGGTCTGCAGTTTCCTCGCGTCGCTCGCGCTCGCGGCCTATCCGCCCGAGCGATTCGGTGCGCTCGTCGTCGCGATTGCGACGGTCATCCTCGGTGCCATCGCTTGGCGCGTCGCGATCGCGCCGGCGATTCTGCTTGGCGTCGATCCGCAGCTCGAGTATGCGGTCGACGAGCGCGTGCGAGTCGGTCGCGCGCGAAGCATCGCCAATCTTGCCTGTGCGCCGGGGTTCGTGCTGATCATCCTCGCATCGCCGGCGCTTCCGTCGGAATACGCAACCTTCGGATCTATTGCGACCGCCGTGGTCTCAATCGCCTTCGTCGTCTCGCTCGCCGCGAGCCTCATTCCGCTGCGCCGGCAGATACGTCCTGCGTAAGGTATGACTATTGACGGCATGATGCGTGCCCTCGCGATCGTCGGACTGGTCGGGGTTGCAGCGCTAGCGCTCTACTGGCGAAACTTCTTCGGAGAGGTCGCCGGATATTTCACGCGCGTCGCCGGGAGGCTCTCATGGATGGAGAAGGTGCGCCTGCGACGCGTGATTGAGGCTCGCCAAGAAGTCGAATCGGTGCCGGCAGCTTATACGCGCGCATTTGCGGGCATCGCACTCGGGCTGGCCGCACTCGAATTCTTCCCGGCAGTTCCTTTCATCGTGCCGTTCGCAGCCATGTCCGTGGCGTTAGCGTTCGGCATGCTCGGCATCTACGGGCTCTTTTGTCGCCGCTGGAAGCCGCGCGCGGCGGCGCTCGTTGCGCGATCGGTCTTCACTGCGCTCCCGGCGCCCGTACTCGGGGCCCTCTCGGGCTCGTTTTTGGTAACCGTCGCGCTCACGCTCACAACGGGAGATCGCTCTGCAGGTATTGCGGTTTCGCTGAGTCTGCTCGCGATGGCCTTCATAGCATGGCGAATAGCCGTCTCACCGACGCTGCTGCTCGGGATCGATCCGCAATGGGAGTACGCCGTCGACGAACGGCTGAGAATCGGACGCGCTCGCGCCATCGTAGTACTCGGTTGCGTTATCGCGGGACTCTTCGCCGGCGCAGTCGCTTCGGCGAGCACGGCTGGTTACGCGCAGTGGATTCCGCTTCTCGCAAGTGCGTGCACGATGGTCGCTCTGTTCGAGAACGCGCGTCTGCGGTGGCAGGAAGTGCACCCGGCATGACTTCGCCATATCTCGTCGTCAACTCCGACCTGGAGACTCCGCCCTATCAGCAGGTCATCGCGCAGATTCAGGCGGCGATCGAGCGCGGCGATCTTCCACCCGAGACGGTACTCCCCACGGTGCGCCAACTTGCCGGCGATCTCGGCATCGCGCCCAACACCGTCGCGCGGGCCTATGGCGAGTTGCAATCGGAGGGCTGGCTCGTCGGCGACGGCAGACGCGGCACGCGCGTCGCCGGACAGGTCCCGGTCAACCGGCGGGCGCGGATGCGCAGTCTGCGCGAGGCGGCGGTGCGGTTCGTCGATTCGCTTCGTCACCGCGGGTTCACGGTCGAGGAGATTGCGGCGGAGCTCGCTCCGTTCTGCGAGACGAGGAGTCCGCAAGGCAGTTCGTAAACCGACGCGCCATGAATACCTTGTCGCCAACATCGTTTGAATCGCAGGTCGGCGCCGTCATCGCGGAGCGCCACCTGCTCAAGCACCCATTTTACGTCGCCTGGACGAAGGGCGAACTCTCACTGGATCAGCTCCGCGGATACGCGGGGCAGTATCTCCACCACGTTCTGGCCGAGCCGACCTACCTGAGCGCGGTCCACTCGCGAACCCCGCACTTCAACGGCGACGGGCGCAGCGACCTCACCGCGCGGCAGACCATTCTGCAGAACTTGATCGAGGAAGAGTACGGACCGAAGAATCACCCGGCACTCTGGAAGCGTTTCGCGCAAGCGCTCGGGATGACGGAGAGCGATCTCGCCGCAACCGCCCCCAACGCGGCGACCCAACGGCTAATCGAAACGTTTACCGATCTCTGCCGCAACCGGGCCTACTATGCCGGGCTCGCCGCGCTCCACGCCTTCGAATCCCAAGTCCCGGCGATCGCCGCGGTCAAGATCGACGGCTTGCGCCGCTTCTACGGCATCGAGGATGCGGCGGACGTCGAGTTCTTCGCCGTGCACGAGAAGGCCGACGTCGCGCACTCGGCGGCGGAGTGGGGGCTGATCGAGCGCGCCGCCGACTCGCCCGAGAGGCAAGCCGAGGTGCTGGCAGCCACGCAAGCGGCCTGCGACGCGCTCTGGAAGTTCCTCGACAGCGTCTATGTAAGGTAAGCGGCCGGCGGCGTCGGAGCAAGCGAGCGTCCGTCCCACGCCGGGATTTGACGACAAAATAGGGCCTTGGTATAGTTGAGGCTCGGTCCCACCTGCGGGTGAGGCCGTTGTTTGTGATGGGACCGCCCCGAAACGAGGAGCCAAGCTAATTCCGACAATCAACCAACTCGTGCGCCGCGGGCGCGAGAAGACCGAGCAGAAGGTCAAGACGCGCGCGTTTCGCGTGATTCTCACCGGTCCGAAGCCGGGTCATCCCGACTTGCCGACGCGCACCTTCGAGGTGACCGGCAACCCGCAACGGCGGGGCGTCTGCACGCAAGTCAAGACGGTGACGCCGAAGAAGCCGAACTCGGCCCTGCGCAAAGTCGCTCGCGTCCGGCTAACGAACGGCGAAGAGGTCACGGCGTACATTCCCGGGATCGGTCACAATCTGCAAGAGCACTCGGTCGTCCTCGTGCGCGGCGGACGCGTCAAGGATCTCCCCGGCGTGCGCTACCACATCATCCGCGGTACCCTCGACACGGCCGGCACGGCGAACCGCAAGCAAGGCCGCTCGAAGTACGGCGCCAAACGCGAAAAGAAGAAGTAACCCTTCGGAAATTATAAGGAACGCTTAGATTGCCTCGTAAAGGTCCCGCTCCAAAGCGGCAAATTCTTCCCGACGGGAAGTTCAACTCCAAAGTGCTCGCGCGCTTCATCAACAAAGTGATGCTGCGCGGCAAGAAGTCGACCGCGGAGCATATTACGTACGGCGCGCTCGAGATCGTCGCCGAGAAGACCGGGCGCGATCCGATGGAAGTCTTTTCGCAGGCACTCTCCAACGCGATGCCGCTGGTCGAGGTGCGTCCCCGGCGCGTTGGCGGCGCAACCTACCAGGTGCCGATGGAGGTCCGTCCGGACCGCCGTCAGGCGATGGCGATGCGATGGCTCATCGGGTTCGCTCGTGCCCGCGGCGGCCGCTCGATGGAGGAGAAGCTCGCTGCGGAGCTGCTCGACGCGTCGAACAATACCGGTGCGACGATCAAGAAGCGTGAAGACACGCACAAAATGGCGGAAGCGAATAAAGCCTTCGCCCATTATCGCTGGTAACTATCCAAGACTAACACCATGGCTATAAGGGAATATCCGCTCGAACGCACGAGGAATATCGGCATTGCCGCGCACATCGACGCCGGCAAGACGACCTGCACGGAACGCATCCTCTTCTTTACCGGACGCGTGCACAAGATGGGCGAAGTGCACGACGGCGCCGCGACGATGGACTGGATGGTCCAGGAGCAGGAGCGCGGCATCACGATCACCTCGGCCGCGACCGCGACGACCTGGCGCGACACGCGGATCAACATTATCGATACCCCCGGTCACGTCGACTTTACCGTCGAAGTCGAGCGCTCGCTGCGCGTCCTCGACGGCTTGGTCGCGCTCTTCGATTCGGTTGCCGCGGTGCAGCCGCAGTCCGAGACGGTTTGGCGCCAAGCGAACAAATATAAAGTCCCACGGATCATCTTCGTCAACAAGATGGATCGAGTTGGAGCCGATTTCTTCAACGTCGTCGAGAAGATTCACGAACGGCTCGGAGCCCGTGCGGTGCCGATTCAAGTTCCGATCGGAGCCGAAGACAAGTTCCAAGGCGTCGTCGATCTCTTCACGATGAAGAAGACCGTCTATACCGACGAGCTCGGTTCGACGATGGCGCAGGAAGACGTCGGCGGGGAGCTGCGCGATCTCGCGATGGAGTGGCGGCGCAATCTCGTCGAGGCGATCGCCGAACAGGACGACGAGTTGCTCGAGATGTTCTTCGAGGGCAAAGAGCTGCCGATCGACCGCATGAAGACGGCGCTGCGCAAGGCGACGATCGAAGGAACGGTTCTCCCGATGCTCTGCGGGTCGGCATTTAAGAACAAAGGCGTACAGCCGTTGCTCGATGCGATCGTCGAATACATGCCCTCACCGCTCGAGGCCAAGCCGATCGTCGGACGGGATCCGAAGAGCGGTGACGAGTTGATGCGCAAGGCCGACGACGGCGAACCGTTCTGCGCGCTGGCGTTCAAGATCGCAACCGATCCGTACGGAAACTTGACCTACTTCCGCGCCTACTCCGGGGTGCTGAAAAAAGGCAGCTACGTGCTCAACACCCGGACCGGCCGCAAGGAGCGAATCGGCCGGATTCTGCGCATGCACGCCAACCATCGCGAAGATATCGACTCGATCGGCGCCGGCGATATTGCGGCCGCGGTCGGTCTCTCCGATACGCGCACCGGCGACACGCTCTGCGAAGAGCGCGCACCGATCGCGCTCGAATCGATCACCTTTCCGGAGCCCGTCATCCATCAGGCGATCGAGCCGAAGAGTAAAGCCGATCAAGATAAGCTCGGGCTGGCACTCGCACGGCTCGCGCAAGAAGATCCGACATTCCGGATGCGCACCGATGAAGAGACGCAGCAGACGATCATCGCCGGCATGGGCGAGCTGCACTTGGAGATCATTCTCGACCGTCTGCGGCGCGAGTTCAAGGTGGATGCCAACGTCGGCAAACCACAGGTTGCGTATAAAGAAGCGATCACCAAGAGCGTTGAAAAGGAAGGACGCTTCATCCGTCAGACCGGCGGTAAGGGGCAGTTCGGCGACGTTTGGATACGCGTCGAGCCGCAGTCGCCGGGCACCGGATTCGTCTTCGAGTGGAAGATCGTCGGCGGTGCGGTTCCCAAGGAGTATCAGAAAGCCGTCCAAGAGGGCATCCGCGAATCGGCACAGAGCGGCGTACTCGCTGGCTTTCCCGTGATGGACTTCAAGGCGGTAGCGTTCGACGGTTCGTACCACGAGGTCGACTCGTCGGAGATGGCGTTTAAGATCGCGGCCTCGATGGCCTGGAAGGAAGCCAATCGCGCGGCAGGTCCCGTGCTCCTCGAGCCGATCATGAAGGTCGAGGTAACGACTCCGAAAGAGTACATGGGCGCGATCAACGGCGACCTGAGCCGGCGGCGCGGAGCGATCCACGCGACCGAAGAGGCGCCCGGCGGCGCGCAGGTTATTACCGCGCACGTGCCGCTCTCGGAGATGTTCGGCTACGCGACGGACATGCGCTCGGCGACGCAAGGGCGTGCGACGTACACGATGGAGTTCTCGCATTACGAGAAGGCGCCAAAGAGCGTCGAGGAAGAGATCGTCGCGAAGTCTGCCGGCAAGAAACTCGCACCGGCATAAAGTGGCGAGCTCGCCGTAGCGAGCCCGCCGTGGTATTTAGTATTCCCCAGTCGGTCGAATCGCTACTCCGACCACGTATGACCCTGGTTTATGTGTCACGTTTCCGCCGTTTGCAGGGCCGCGGACGATTCCCTTAGCGAAGTCTGCGATATACAGTTTGCCGTTCGCCCCGCCGGTGCTTGGCGCTACCTGGTACACGGGGTCGGTCGTACTCGGGTAGTTCGTGAAGGTATACGGCGAACAGGGGCACGGGGTAAAGGTGAGCGGGCCGGTCGCCGATCCGCTCACGTTCCAGGTATCGACGGTTTGCGTCACGCTGTTACCGACCGCAGTAGCTACGCTCAGCGTCTGGTCCGCGGGGGAGTCGATTCGCGAATACATGCCGACCCAATAGGAGCCGCTTCCAAGCCCCGAGTCGACGAGCGTTTGGGCGGGTGAGCCAACGTAGCTGCTGGCTAAATAGGCGATTTTTCGGACGCTACCGGCAGTGCCGTCAACGAAAAAGTTGCCGGCGCTGTCGAAGGCGCACCACTGCGCGCCGTCCAGCACGCCGGTCGCGTCGCCGGTGGGCCCGCTCCCGCTCGGGGCATTGGGTGGAAAGAACTCGACGTTACCGGACGCGACCCCAACCGTGCCTAGGCTGCTCACACAGACGCTCCACGGTTCGTAGGACACGCCTCCCAGCATTGTGTTCAGCGACTTGACGTAGTTGCCGCTGTAGTCGAAGACGACGATGCGGCTGTTGTGAAGATCTGCGACATAGAGCCGATTGGGGCTGTGGCCGATTGCAAGACCGACGGGAGAGTTGAGAACGAGGTTTGCATATGGTCCGTGGAGGACGATGCAGGCGGCTGGTGCACTCGGAGTCGCATATCCGTAGACTTCGTCTGCTATTGGAAAGGATTCCCAAAGCTTGGGTGTGCACGTCGACGGATGTGCGCCGCCGTGATGGTGGTCTCGCGCTTCGACCGAAGCCGACGCTGTCGTCGGGGCGAACTGGGATCCGGCTTTGCTGCAGCCGTTCAAAAGGGTTACGGCGCAAAGGGCTATGCTCGCAAGCGTGAGAAGCTTCGAGGCTCTCATGAAGTGCTCCATTTCTTCTGAGCTCCGGGTGTCGCACGAACGGGGGCCCGTGCGGCCTGCACGTGCGGTTCGCAGCTATCATATCGCCAAGTCGAGGGCTTGCATAAGGCCTCCGAGCGCAAGTGAGCGTTAGAAACTTCGCCTTGGCCTTCATGGCGGACGAGCGAAGGCAGCGCGTTGACACGCGCGGCTCGCGCCTGATACTATTCCGTGGTCGAGCGCCCTCCCGGGGAGGGCGTTTACCGCGTAAGGGTGGCGGAGCCGCGAAGAACGCCTGGATCCGTGGACTTACGTTAGCACCTTGAGAGGAACCTGATGGCTAAACAAAAGTTTGAGCGTAAAAAGCCGCACGTCAACATCGGCACGACGGGGCACGTGGACCACGGCAAGACGACCTTGACCGCGGCGATCATGCACTGCCTTTCGACCGAGGGCTTGGCGCAGAGAGTCGGCGTCGACCAAATCGACAACGCGCCTGAGGAGAAAGAGCGGGGCATCACGATCGCCATCTCCCATCAGGAGTACGAGACGCCGAAACGCCATTACGCCCACGTCGATTGCCCGGGTCATGCGGACTACATCAAGAACATGATCACCGGCGCTGCCCAGATGGACGGCGCGATTCTCGTCGTTGCCGCTTCGGACGGTCCCATGCCGCAGACGCGCGAGCACATTCTGCTGATGCGCCAGGTCGGCGTTCCGCGGATCATCGTCTTCCTCAATAAGGTGGACATGGTCGACGACGAGGAGCTCCTCGAGCTCGTCGAGATGGAGATCCGCGAACTGCTCAGCCAGTACGAGTTCCCGGGCGACGATACCCCGATCATTCGAGGCTCGGCGCTCAAGGCGCTCAATTCCAGCGGCAAACGCGGCGACCCCGATGCCGATCCGATCTTCAAGCTGATGGACACCGTCGACGACTACATCCCCGAGCCGGAGCGTCAGGTCGACAAGCCGTTCCTGATGCCGGTCGAGGACGTCTTCACGATCACCGGCCGCGGCACGGTCGGAACGGGACGCGTCGAGCGCGGTCAAGTCAAAGTCGGTGAAGAGGTCGAGATCGTCGGTCTGAAGGACGAAACCAAGAAGACCGTCGTGACGGGTATCGAGATGTTCCGCAAGCTGCTCGATTCGGGTATCGCCGGTGACAACATCGGCGTGCTGCTGCGCGGCATCGACCGCAACGAGATCGAGCGCGGCCAAGTACTCGCCAAGCCCGGCTCGGTCAAGCCGCACAAGAAGTTCAAGGCCGAGGTGTACGTGCTTTCAAAGGAAGAGGGCGGGCGGCACACGCCGTTCTTCGGCAACTACCGGCCGCAGTTTTACTTCCGCACCACCGACGTGACCGGCACCATCAAGTTGCCCGAGGGCGTCGAGATGGTCATGCCCGGCGACAACGTCCAGATGGACGTCGAGCTGATTACGCCGATCGCCTGTGAGGAAGGTCTTCGCTTCGCGATTCGCGAGGGCGGCCGGACCGTCGGGGCGGGCGTCGTCACGTCCGTCGCGGAATAGCGATAGCACAAACCACATGGCGAAGCAGATGATCCGGATACGCTTGAAGGCGTACGATCACAAGGTCCTCGACCAATCGGCCGAACGCATCGTCGAAACGGCGAAGCGAACGGGTGCGTTCGTTAGCGGACCGGTCCCCCTGCCGACCGAGATCAATCGGTTCTGCGTGCAGCGCTCCACGAATAACGACAAAAAGTCGCGCGAGCACTTCGAGATGCGCACGCACAAGCGCTTGATCGACATTCTGCAGGCTTCGCCCAAGACGATGGACGCGCTCATGCACCTCGATCTACCGGCCGGCGTCGACATCGAACTCAAAGCTTAACGCTGCGCGGTAGGAGATACCAGAGACCGAATGCCAAGAAGCATCCGGTCTTTTCTTTACGACGGAGGAGAAATAATGGAAGTTAGATCGACGTATCTCGGCACGATGATCGGCCTTGCGACCGTTGCCTTTGGTCTGATCGCAGCCGGCGCGTGGAACAAGTTCATTAGCGACGTCATCGCGCTCTTTCTCAAGCCGGGGAACGGCGTGCTCGCCGAACTGATCTACGCCGTGCTCGTCACCGTTCTCGCCATCGTGGTCGTGCAAGGTTTGGCGAAGCTGGCCGAAAGGGAATCGCAGCTCACGGCGAAGCTGCCCTTCGTAAAGAAACCCGAGCAGTAGAGGCGATTCGGATCAGGGCGCCGCGCCGGCAGGGTCCTGCTTCTTCGGCGGTTTCCCCGCTCGAATTTTAAAAGCAACCGCCGGCCGGTGCTGCAGCGGCGGATAGATGTGGGCTCGCACTTCGAAGCCCTTCTTTTCGAGCCCAAGCGCGAGAGCGGCTTGCTGAATTCCGTGCAGGAGTGCGGCACTGAGCGATTCGTCGGCGACGCCGAGGTCCATCAAGGTTTCGACGCCCTCTTTCTTCGAGAGCAGCGTTAAGCGTATCTCGCCCGGAACGCGCTCCGACTCGTGCTCTTCGTCCTCGGGGTCGTGAAAGACGACGACGTGATGGTCTTCGTAGACGACCTCGTTTGCACCGACGAGTTTCTCCCACTCTTTGGGTTCTTTCGGCCAGTTCGGTTCGGCCCCGAGTACGTCGAAGGCCGTCAGCGTTTTCTTTTTGCGCTCGCCGCTCATCACGCGGTCGCTTCACCATGTGCAAGAGGACGCCTGCCTGATATGCGGAAAAAATTCGCATGACGCAGTGGATATCAGAGATGATCTCGAGCCCCGAGCAGCGGACGTGGGAGAAGCCCGATCCCGAACATACTTTTCGCGGCCGCCTCGACGGCACGCGCGCGAAGGCCGATGAGGTCGTCTATCAAGACGACGACGTCTTTGCCTTTCGGCACAACGTCGATGAGAGCAAGGAAGAGTGGTGGGAGATCCACGTCGTCATCATTCCGAAGAAGTGGATTCCCACGATTCTCGATTTCGGTCTCGGCGATGCCCGGCTCTGGAATCGGCTGATCGCCGGAATTCAGAAGGTCGCGCTCGCGCTCGGTCTTTACGAGAAGGGCTTCATGATTCGCATGGGCGTTCTGCCGCCATACCAGCACACCGAGCACGTCCACATTCACATATTGGCCGGCAAGCACACGTCGCCGGTCGTCGACGGACCGATGCCGGATGTCAGTTGAGTCCGCGCCGTCGGTGCGGCCGTCGCTCGCGAGCATCGCGCTGACCTTCGCCTCGATCTCGTCCACCGCGTTCGGCGGCGGTCAAAAGGCGAGCGTTCGGCAACAGGTGATCAATCGCGGATGGATGGACCGCGAGCGCTTTATGGACGGCCTCGAGATCGCGCAAGTCCTCCCGGGCCCGAACATCTTGAATCTCGCGCTCTTCTGCGGTCAGCGGGCACGCGGCATTCCGGGCGCGATCGCGGCCTTTCTCGGCGCGAGCGTTCCCCCGTTCGTTATCGTCCTGATCGCGGGCGCGCTCTATTTCAAGTTTTCGGCAAACCCGTTCGTGCACGGCGGCTTGCGCGGTTGCGCGGCCGGAGCGCTCGGACTTACCGTCGGTAACGCGCTCGAACTAACCTGGGACGAGCGCACCGATTGGCTGCGGATCCTGCTGGTGGCCGTGACTGCGGTAACCGTCTCGCTCCTGCATATGCCGCTCTTGCTGGTACTGGTGGTTTTCGGCGGGATCGGCATCGCTCGCGAGTACGTACGCTCTCGCAAGACCCCGTTGCCGCAGACCGGTTCATGAACTCGACGATCCAAACCGTACTCCATCTGCTCTGGACCTTCTCGCAGCTCTCGGTGCTCGGCTTCGGAGGCGGCAAGGGAATCATTCCCCAGATGCATACCGACGCAGTGGATCATTACCACTGGGTAACCTCCCAGCAGTTCACCGAGTTCTACACCATCGGAAAGCTCGTCCCCGGACCGACGACGATCTTCGCCGCGCTCGTCGGCTACGCAGCGACTCCGGTACGCCCGCTCCTCGGCGCCGCGGTCGCTACCGTGGGAATGTTCGTTCCCTCCAGCGTGATGATGGTTGGATTCGGCGCACTCTGGGACCGCTTTCAAGCGTCGCCGTGGCGCGCGATCGTCTCGCGCGGATTGGCCCCGGCTATCGTCGGTCTCGTCTGGTCGAGCGTTCTCACGATCGGTCGCGGCGCGCCCTCGGGTTTGGTCGCGTACGCGGTTACCGCCGTCGTGCTCGTTCTGATGCTCCGCACAAAGATCGGTACGCCGCTGCTCATCCTGCTCTCCGGCGGGATAGGGGTCGCCGCCCTTCGATAATCGAACGACGGCCCATGCCAATCGAGCTCCACGAAGTACGGTCGCGCACGTTTCACGGGACCAAACGGCGGATCTATCATCTGCTCGAAGAGATGGGCACGTCGGGCGACCAAATCTGGCCCTTCGCGTCCCAGCCGTTCATGCGTTCCCCGGGACCGCTCGCTCCCGCCCGCACCGAGGAGTGGCACCTCGGGATGCACGCAGTGCTCGACGAAGCCGTTCCGGAAGAGCGCATCGTCTGGCGATTCCGCAACGAAGGTATCGACGGCACGCACGGCTTTCACCTTTCGAGCGAAGGTAAGGAGACGGTGCTCGAGTATCGCGTCGATGCGATGCTCTCCGACACCGACGGGCGGCTCCTCTGGCGTCGCTTCGAAGATCAGTTCGAGCGCTCGACCGAGGCGCTCTTCGATAAGCTGGCTCGAGTTCTGCGCCGTTGACCGCTGCCGCGACGCAAGCGCCCGACGCCGTCGATTTCCTCGGCCTCGGCGCGCAGCTCTCGTCGGACGAGCGTCTCGTGCGCGACACCGTACGCTCGTACGTGCGCACGCGCGTGCTGCCCAACGTCGCGGAGTGGTTCGAGCAGGGAATCTTGCCGCGCGAGCTCGGAGCGGAACTCGGCCGGCTCGGTCTGCTCGGAATGCATCTCGACGGCTACGACTGTCCCGGGGCGAGCGCGGTGGCGTACGGCCTTGCGTGTCTCGAGCTCGAAGCCGGCGATTCGGGCGTGCGCAGCTTCGCCTCGGTGCAAGGCTCGCTCGCGATGTACGCAATCTACCGCTGGGGTGACGAAGCGCAGAAACGCGCGTGGCTTCCGGGAATGGCGCGAGGCGAGCTGATCGGCTGCTTCGGTCTGACCGAACCCGATTTCGGAAGCAATCCCGCGGGGATGCGCACCTCCGCGCGGCGAGCCGGGTCCGACTGGGTGCTCGACGGTACGAAGATGTGGATCACCAACGGCTCTATTGCCGATTTGGCAATCGTGTGGGCGCAGACCGAGAACGGCATTCGCGGCTTCATCGTGCCGCGCGACGCAAAAGGGTTTCGCGCATCGAATATCCACCGCAAGCTGTCGCTGCGAGCATCGGTCACGAGCGAGCTGGCATTTAACGAGTGCCGGCTTCCCGCCGAAGCGCTCTTGCCGCATGGCGAGGGTCTCGGTGCGCCGCTCGCATGTCTCAATGAAGCGCGCTACGGTATCGTATGGGGCGCGATGGGCGCCGCGCGCAGCTGCTACGAAACGGCGCTCGAGTATGCCAAGACGCGCGTGCAGTTCGGCAAGCCGATCGGCGCGTATCAGATGACGCAGGCAAAGCTCGTGAACATGCTGGTCGAGTTGAATAAGGGAACGCTGCTCGCGTTTCACGTCGGACGCGCGAAGGACGCGGGAACGCTCCATCCGGCGGTCGTGAGCTTCGCGAAGCTCAACAACGTTCGCGAAGCGCTGACGATCGCGCGCGAAGCGCGTACCGTGCTCGGCGCGAACGGTGTGACCCTCGAATATCCGGTCATCCGGCACATGAACAATCTCGAGTCGGTCTTGACGTACGAAGGCACCAGCGAGATGCATGCGCTCATCGTGGGCAAGGAGATCACCGGGATCGCCGCCTTCGCGTAGCCGCCTAGATGTAGTCGGCGAGCTTCAGAGTCGCGTCGCGTTCGTGGCCGGCCGGCCCGCGAAGGTGGATGCGAACCAGGCTTCCCGCGGCGCCGGAGAGCAACGTTCGCAGTGCGGCGAGCGATTGGGCGGAGGCCGGCGCGCCGTTGATCGCGAGAAGGACGTCGCCTTTGGCCACTCCGGCCGCGGCCGCGGGAGAGCCGGGAAGAACGTCGAGAACCGTATACGCGCCGTCCGAGTCGATGAGGAAGAGGCCCGAGCGATCGTAGCTGAACGGTTCGTTGAACGCGGCATTTCGCGCGAGCAGCAGCTGCTGGTGCGCGTAATCGAAGGTTAGGTCGAAACGGCGCCAAATCGCGCCGCCGACGTTGGCGGGATTGAACGGATCGCCGAAGACGCCGGCGTTTTGGTAGCCGAACGATGCGACGCTGTTCGCGATTGCGTAGGGACCGATTTGCAAGGACGGGATACGTCCGAGGCGCGCGACGACGGGGCCGCCGACGCCGAAGCCGGCGACGCCGGGCGCCGTTCTCGCCAGTGCGGCGATCGCCGCATGGGCGGCTAAGAACGGCGCGGAGAGTTCCAGGCCGGCGCGATTTCCGGTATCCACCTCGGCCGAGGTCGTGACGCCGTCGACGCCGATCGCAATTCGCGGGATGCGCCCGTCTATGTAAAAGGGAATTGCCGCCGAACCGGGCTCCGTGGCCGGCGCGAGGCCGGGCATCGCAAGGGTGAGCTTTGCGTTGGCATAATCGATCGTCGTCAGGAAGCGCGCCAAGAATTGATAGCCGAGCATTCCGTCGATCCTCACACCCTCGGCAACCCCGAAGCCGGTGGCAATCGGTAAGACCAGCGTGTATTGGTTGCGAACCGTCGCGCTGCCGACTTCGATCGATTTAAGATGAGCGAAGGCGGCGCCCTCGGTCGAGCTTCCGGCCCCCTCGAGCTGCACGCCGCCCTCGCTGGTCGCGTGCAGTGCCGCGGCGACCTCTGGCGTGATGATGTAATCGCCGCCGCTATCGAGCACGAATGTGTACGGACCCTCTCCATCGAGCATCCCGCTGACGTAGACGTGATTGTTGACGATCTGCAAGGGAACCGTCGTCGAGCCGGTGCCGGCGATCGCGGCATCGTGTACGCTTTGGCCCGGCACCCGCATGCGCTCGGCGACGTCGGTGTTGACCTCCAGTGAGTTCACGCGCTCCGAGAACGCGTTTCCGTTAGACAGCTGCGTGCTGCTATCGAACGGATAGAGGATACCGTCGACGCGCCGATACGCCGAAAGGGTCGTCGTCGAGGAGACCGTTCCGATGGTCGCGGTCTCGCGGGCGATCAAATGCGTGCGGGGATCGAGCCAAAGATCGATCTCGCTGCCGCGCGGCGGGGTGACCGCGAGCACGTCGTAGCTCTTACCGCCGTCGTCCCGAGTGCCCGCATAGATGACCATTGCGCCTCCCGCGTCCGGGCGCAGATAACGCAGCGTCGCCAAGTAGGCCTGGTCGACTGCTTGGAGCCGCCCTGACGCGCCGGCGTCGATGGTGACCAGCCCGGCATAATCCTGACTCCACGCGACCTTGCCGTCCCACCCTGAGGCTCCGCTGAGCGCACCGCCGCTCTGCGCGGTCGTAAAGCGGACGCCCGTCAGATCGTCCCACTCCTGCGCGCGGCCCCGAAGTCCCAGGATCTCGACGCTTCCGACGCTGTGGAGCGAGACGATCGAGGCGGCGGGTTGCGAGGAGAGCATTGCCCGGCGCAGGGATTCGAGGAGCGTCTTCGTCGAGGTTGGTGCCGCCGCGGCGCTGCCGCCGCTCAACGCGAGGACGAGGGCCGGGATCACCGATAACCACCGTAACGTCGCGCGCATACCGTACATGCAGCGGGCTTTTGTTCTCGCGGCAATGCGAGCCTTGACCTCGTTGAGCCGTCCTGGTAAACTCCCGGGGTTGCGGTTCATGCGAGCAATACGCCTGGATCCGTTGATATCACACCCCACCGAGAGAGCGATATGAAGAACATCCTGGGCCGTAAAGTCGGGATGACGAGCGTCTTCACCGCCGACGGGCGCTCTGTGCCCGTCACGGTGATTGCGGCTGGTCCGTGTACGGTCGTGGAACGCCGGACGAAGGAGAAGCACGGCTACGAGGCCGTCGCCTTGGGTTTCGAGCCGGTGAAGCGCAACCGCTTAACCCGCGCCCTCGCCGGGCACTTCAAAAAGGCCGGCGTCGAACCGGCGCGTTTCGTGCGCGAGTTCCGCTCGGGTTTCGGCGAGGAGCAAGTCGGCGAGAGCGTCACGGTCAGTGCCTTCGAACCGGGCGATCGCGTCGACGTCGTCGGCGTCTCGAAGGGGCACGGTTTCGCGGGCGGCATCAAGCGCCATAACTTCCGCGGCGGCGGTGCGAGCCACGGATCGATGATCCATCGTCAGCCCGCCTCGAACGGCGATACCAACGCCGGACGCACGACCAAAGGCAGCCGGCGCCCCGGCCACTACGGCGTCGACCGCACGACGTTACAGAATTTGGAAGTCGTGCGCGCGGACGGCGAGCGTAATCTGCTGCTCGTGCGCGGCGCCGTTCCGGGTGCGAAGAACGCGCTGGTGATCGTGAGCGAGAGCATCAAGCCGCGAAAGGCAAAAGCGTAGATGCCAAGCGTTATCGACGCGACCGGTAAGGTCGTGCGGCAGGTTGAGACGCCCGCGCTCTTCGCCGGAAAGAGCGGCGAAAAGGAAGACGTGATCTATCGCGCGGTCCATCGCGAGTTCGCGAATCCGCGCGCGGGGACGGCCTCGACGCGCAAGCGCGACGAGGTTGCCGGGGGCGGCCGCAAGCCCTGGCGTCAAAAAGGCACCGGGCGCGCTCGCCAAGGTTCGATCCGCTCGCCCCAGTGGCGCCACGGCGGGGTCGTCTTTGGCCCGCAGCCGCGCAGCTACGTCGAAAGCCTCAATAAGAAGGAACGCCGCGTCGCCTTTCTGGCGGCGCTCGCCGATCGTTTCGAGAACGACGCGGTCACCTTGCTCGACGCGGGCGATTTTGCGATCGCCAAGACGGGCCCATTTGCAAAGATGCTTTTCGGCAGCGCGAAGGCCGCCCGCACCGGGCCGGCGACGCTGATCGTCTGCAGCCACGAGGAGCCGCACGCGAGCGAGATCGAGCGCGTGAGCCGCAATCTTCAGCGCGTCGGCGTGACCAGCGACGGCGCCGTCGACATCAAGGACGTACTGCGCTTCGAGCGTCTCGTCTTTACCGTCGCGGCATACGAGGCGCTGATGCAAACCTTGGGTGCCGGCGAGAGGAGCGAAGATGGACGCGCGTGACGTAATCGTAGCGCCGCGAATCACCGAGAAAGCGATGGCCGACGCCCTCGCCCAGCAGTATACGTTCGTCGTGCACCCGGAAGCGACGAAGACGCAGATTCGCCACGCGATCGAAGAGATCTTCAAAGTGAACGTGCTCCGGGTGAACACGGTAAACGTGCGCGGCAAGGCGCGGAACTTTGCCCGGCGCGGGAAGCGCATGAGCGGGCGGCAGAGCGATTACAAGAAGGCGATCGTCAAGATCAAGGCCGGTCAGAAAATCGAGCTGGGCGGAGTCAACTACTTTGAGCAATGATCGTATTCTGGCGAGAGGGCAAGCGTGCCGGTAAAAAAGTATAGACCGACATCCCCCGGAAAGCGTTTTCTCACGACGCTCGACTTTTCGGATCTTTCGAAGGTCGCGCCGGAGCGTTCGCTGGTCGAGGTGCGCAAGAAGCACGCGGGGCGCAATAACAACGGGCACATAACCGTACGCCATCGCGGCGGCGGCACGCGCCGTCTCTATCGCATCATCGACTTCAAGCGCTCGAAAGACGGAATTCCCGCCAAGGTCGCAACGATCGAGTACGATCCGAATCGTTCGTGCCGCATCGCGCTGCTCAACTATCGCGACGGCGAGAAGCGCTATATCCTGGCGCCGCTGGGATTGCGCGTCGGCGAGCTCCTCGAATCGGGACCGAACGCCGACATCAAGATCGGCAACGCGCTTCCGATTCGCAACATCCCGGTCGGAACGGTGATTCACAACGTCGAGTTGCGTCCCGGCCAGGGCGGCAAGCTCGTCCGGTCCGCGGGCGTCTCCGCGCAGCTCATGGCCAAGGAGAACGAGTATTCGCAAGTCCGCATGCCCTCGGGCGAAGTTCGTAGGATTCACATCGAGTGCCGCGCGACGATCGGTCAGCTCGGAAACATCGAACACGAGAATCAAGTCATCGGCAAAGCCGGTCGCTCGCGCCACCTCGGGAAACGCCCGAGCGTTCGCGGTATCGCGATGAATCCGGTTGATCACCCGCACGGCGGCGGCGAGGCGCGCTCGACGTCGGGCCGGCCGCCCACGACGCCGTGGGGACAGATGACGATGGGTAAAAAGACGCGCCGCAACAAGCGTACCTCGAAGATGATCGTCCGCCGCCGAGGTTCGAAATAATGTCGCGTTCGCTAAAGAAGGGTCCGTTCGTCGCCGAGCATCTGGTGCAGAAGATCGAGCGGCTCAACGAGACGCGCGAGCGTCGCGTGATCAAAACGTGGAGCCGTGCCTCGACCGTGCTGCCGTCGATGGTCGGCCACACGATCGGCGTGCACAACGGCAAGACCCACATTCCGATCTACATCACCGAGAACATGGTCGGGCACAAGCTCGGTGAGTTCGCGCCGACGCGGTACTTCCGCGGTCACGGTGGCGAAAAGGCCACGGTGAAGACGTGACCGAGCGCGCCCCGCAGGCCGTCGCGCATCTGCGCTTCGTCCGAACCGCTCCGCGCAAGCTGCGCCGGGTGGCCAATGCAATTCGCGGCAAGAGCGTGCGCGAGGCGCTTGCATTGCTGAAGTTCGCCGAGGTCTTTGCAGCCGAGCCGATCGAGAAGCTCGTTCGCAGTGCGGTCGCCAACGCCGGCAACAATCACGACATGAACTCCGACGAGCTCTATATCGCTCGCATCACCGTCGACGGCGGTCCCGGCGGACGATTCACGAAACGCCTCGATCCGCGCGCCCAAGGCCGGGCGGCATTCAAGCGCAAGCGCCTCTCGCACGTCACCGTCGTCGTCACCGAGTCGGCGCCGCAGAAGCCGCGCAAGAAGCTCGCCGGTGCATCGGTGCAGGCCGCGCGCGCGACGCGGCGGTCGGCCGCCGCGGAAGCGCCCGCGGCGAAGACGCGCCGCAAAAAGACGAGCGCGCGTAAACGCGCCGCCGAGAAACCTGCTTCGGCCGAGCCGGTCGCGCAGAGCAAGGAAGCATAATGGGTCAAAAAATTCACCCGGTCGGAATGCGCTTGGGCATCACCCGGACCTGGGATAGCCGTTGGTTCGAGAAAAAGCACTACGTCGACTGGCTGCACGAAGACGTCGCCATTCGCAAGTCGTTCAATCGCTGGATGCGCTCGGCTTCGATCAGTAAGATCGAGATCGAGCGACGGGCGAATCAGGCGCGCGTCATCGTCAACACCGCAAAACCGGGCATCATCATCGGCAAGCGCGGCGTCGGCATCGACGACATTCGCAAGAACCTCGAGCAGCTCACCGGCAAGACCATCGCCGTCAACGTCATGGAGATTTCGCATCCCGAGCTCGACGCGCGATTGGTCGCTCAGAACATCGTCGATCAGCTCGAGAAGCGGATCGCGTTCAGACGCGCCATGAAGCAGGCGATCATGCGCACGATGCGAGCCGGAGCTCGCGGGATCAAGGTGCAGGTCTCCGGGCGGCTCGGCGGCGCCGAAATCGCGCGAACCGAGCACAATGCCGACGGTAAAGTTCCGCTCCATACGCTTCGCGCCGACATCGACTACGCGCAGGTGGAAGCGTTTACAACCTTCGGCCGCATCGGCGTGAAGGTCTGGATCTATCGCGGCGAAGTCTTGCCGGATCAACCGCGCGGCGATGGAGCGCTGCGGGATCGCATGGATCGCGGGCGCGACCGTCGCGATCGCGGCGGCAGGGGGCGCGGGCGCGATCAGCGACCGCAGCCGGCCGCGCCACCGGCCGCAGCGCCGGTTTCAGATCCGGTCGTGGAGGCCGCTCCGGTTAGCGAACCTGCGCCGGTTAGCGAACCCGTACCGGTTGCCGAGCTCGCGCCGGTCGTTGAACCCGTAGCGGTCGTCGAACCCGTAGCGGTCGTCGAACCCGTAGCGGTCGTCGAGCCCGTAGCGGTCGTCGAACCTGCGCCGGTCGTGACCTCGCCGGAGGCCGCTCCCGTTAGCGAGGTAACCGAATAAGATGTTGACACCCAAACGCGTAAAATGGCGCAAAGTCCAGCGCGGTCGAATGACCGGCATGGCGTTGCGCGGTAACGCCTTGAGCTTCGGCGACTACGGCCTGCAAGCGATGGAGCCGTGCTGGATGTCCAATCGGCAGATCGAAGCAGCCCGTATCGCGATGACGCGCTACATCAAGCGCGGCGGCAAGGTCTGGATCAAAGTCTTTCCCGATAAGCCGGTGACGAAGAAGCCGGCCGAGGTTCGCATGGGTTCGGGTAAAGGCAATCCCGAGTTGTGGGTTGCCGTGGTTCGCCCGGGCCGCGTGCTCTTCGAACTCTCCGGAGTCGCGCCGTCGGTCGCCCGTGAGGCGCTGCGCCGCGCGGCTGCAAAGCTGCCGATCGGTACGAAGATCGTCGCGCGGGAGGATACGTAGGTGAAGAAGGAGCTCGAGGGACTCCGCGACCTCACGATCAAGGAGCTGCAACAGAAGGCACGCGACGCCAAGGCGGAGCTCTTCAATTTGCGCTTCGCGTTGCGTACGGGCCATCTGACCGACTTCAGCAAGATCCGGGCGATGCGCCGCTCCTACGCTCAGATTCAAACCGTCATCTGCGAGAAGCGTCTCGCCGAGGGTGAACATGGAGCAGCGTAACGACACGCCTGAGGAGCAGAGACTGGTCCGAGGCACGCGCCGCGTGAAGCAAGGGCGAGTAGCGTCGAACAAAATGGCGAAGACGATCGTCGTCGTCTCAGAGACGCGCGTTCCGCACTCGGCGTACGGAAAGATCGTCCGCAAATCGACCCGTTTCAAGGCTCACGACGAGCGCAACGAGGCAAATGTGGGAGACGTCGTTCGGATCGTAGAGTGCCGGCCGCTCTCGCGCGAGAAGCGCTGGCGGTTGCTCGAGATCGTGGAGCGCGCGAAGTGATCCAGCAAGAGACTCGGCTCAAGGTCGCCGACAACAGCGGCGCGCGCGAGCTTCTGGTAATCCATGTCAGCGGCGGCGGACGGCACGTCTACGCGCACGTCGGCGACATCGTCGTCGGAACGGTCAAGAGTGCGATTCCGGGGGCTGCCGTCAAGAAGGGACAGGTCGTCAAGGCGGTGGTCGTCCGGACGAGCGCGCCGATTCGGCGCGTCGACGGATCGGTCGTGCGTTGCGACGACAACGCGTGCGTAATTATCAAAGGTGAAAAGGATAACCTCGACCCGCGCGGGACGCGCGTCTTCGGGCCCGTGATGCGCGAACTGCGCGAACGCGGCTTCCTCAAGATCGCTTCGCTCGCGCCCGAGGTCTTATAAGAGAGAATGAAGGCAACGATACTCAAGGGCGATACGGTCGTGGTCCGTCGCGGCAAGGAGCGCGGGAAGCGCGGCACCGTCAAGGCGATCCAGGGCGCTCGGACCGCAACGGTCGAGGGCGTCAACATCGTCAAACGTCATACGAAACAGGGCACGAAGTCGAGCAACATGGGCGGCGCGACCCAGACCGGTGGGATCATCGAGAAGGAGTCGGCGCTGCCGCTCTCCGCGCTGCAATACGTCTGCGAGAAGTGCAAGACGCCGACGCGGCTGCGCCGCGGACGAACGGCCGACGGCGTGGTGCATCGCATCTGCGCTCGTTGCGGTGAGCCCGCGCGCGACTCGGCAAAGGAGGCATAGGGAGCATTCATGGCCGAGCGGCTACGAGAAATGTACGAGAAGCAAGTTCGCCCGAAGCTGCAAGAGCGCTTCGGTTATAAGAACGTCAACCAAATCCCGAAGCTGGAGAAGGTCGTCGTGAACGTCAGCGTTGGAGAGGCCATCGTCAATCCTAAAGCGCTCGACGCCGCGGTGAGCGACCTGACCGCGATTACGGGGCAGCGTCCCATCGTAACCAAAGCGAAGAAGTCGATTGCGGCTTTCAAGCTTCGCGAGGGAACGAACCTCGGCGCGAAGGTGACGCTGCGCGGCGACCGGATGTACGTCTTCGTCGACAAGCTCTTCAACGTGGTGCTGCCGCGTATCCGCGACTTTCGCGGGCTTCCCCCGAAATCGTTCGACGGGCGGGGCAACTACAACTTGGGCCTCAAAGAGCAGCTCGTCTTTCCGGAGATCAACTTCGACAAGGTCGACAAGGCGCGCGGCATGGACGTCACGATCGTGACCACCGCGAAGACCGACGAAGAGGCTTCGGAGTTTCTCGTCGCGATGGGCCTTCCGTTGCAGAAAGGGCGTGGCTAGTGGCAAAGACGAGTCTGATCATCAAGTCGCGGCGCGACCCGAAGTTTGGCGTACGCCGCCACAACCGTTGCCGCGTCTGCGGACGGCCCCGCGGATATCTCCGTAAGTTCGCGATGTGCCGCATCTGTTTCCGCGAAAACGCGCACGCCGGCGTCGTTCCCGGCGTGACCAAGGCGTCGTGGTGAGGGAGAGAGTCAAATGTCCGTAACCGATCCGATTGCCGACATGCTGACGCGCATTCGCAACGCGAACACGGCGAACCACAGAACGGTCGACGTGCCGGCTTCGCGCGTCAAGGCGGCGATCGCGCAGATCTTGCGGGACGAGGGGTTCATCGAAAGTTTCGAGCGAATCGACGGCGGGCCGCAGGGCACGATCCGCATCGCTCTTCGCTATGGGCCGGAGAAGGAGAAGATCATCACAGGCCTGCGCCGCATCTCGCGCCCCGGGCTGCGCGTCTACACGCGCAAGACCGAGATCCCACGCGTGCTCGGCGGTCTCGGGCTGGTGATCATCTCGACGCCCCAAGGGATCATGTCCGGCAAGCGAGCGAAGAAACAGGGCGTCGGAGGAGAGGTCCTCGCATATGTGTGGTGAGTCATGTCGCGGATAGGAAAGCTTCCCGTCGCGGTTCCGACGGGCGTTGAGGTCAAGGTTGAGGCCGGTACCGTGTCGGTAACCGGTCCGAAGGGTCAATTGCGCCAGCACATTCTCTCCGACGTCGTCGACGTCACGCTGAATGACGGCAAGGTTGTCGTCGAGCGGAAAGGCGATGCGAAGGCGCATCGCAGCGCGCACGGATTGACCCGTACGCTCATCGCCAATATGGTCGAAGGCGTCAGCAAAGGCTTTCGCAAGAGCCTCGAGATCAGCGGCGTCGGTTACCGCGTCGCCAAGTCGGGCGAGCGCTTGAATTTGAGCCTGGGCTATTCGCATCCGGTCACCTTCGAGCCGCCCAACGGCGTCGCACTGAGCGTCGAGGGGCAGAACAAGATCCACGTCGAGGGCATCGACAAACAAGTCGTCGGCCAGGTTGCCGCCGACATCCGCCGCCTGCGCAAGCCCGAGCCCTATAAGGGCAAAGGCATCCGCTACGAGGGCGAACGGATCCGCAAGAAGCTCGGTAAGGCTGGAAAGGCGGCGAAGAAGTGACGAGCAAAGCGCACGCGCGTCGCGAGCGTCACGTACGCCTACGCAAAAAGCTGTCGGGAACGCAAGAGCGTCCGCGGCTCTGCGTGCGGCGGTCGCTCCATCATCTCTATGCGATGCTCGTCGACGACGCGCGCGGCCACACGCTGGCATCGGCATCGACTCGCGATGCGTCGCTCGCCGGCGAGCTCGCCTCGAAAACCAACGTAGACGCCGCAAAGGCCGTGGGGAGCGCACTCGCAGCCAAAGCGAAGGCGGCGGGCATCTCCGACGTGGTCTTCGATCGCGGCGGTTACAAGTATCACGGGCGCGTGCGGGCACTCGCCGACGCGGCTCGTGAAGCGGGGTTGAATTTCTGATGCAGTATCGTGGACGCGAACGCGACGGCAGCGGGCTTGATGAGACGGTCGTCCGCGTCAACCGCGTCGCCAAGGTCGTCAAAGGCGGAAAGCGCTTCAGCTTCAGCGCGCTCGTGGTCGTCGGCGATCGCAAGGGCAAGGTCGGCTTTGCAATCGGTAAGGCCGCCGAAGTCCCCGAAGCGATTCGCAAAGCCGTCGAACAGGCGCGTAAGAGCATGATTACGGTGGCGATGGTCGAGAAGACGATTCCGCACGAAGTGCGCCACGAGGTCGGCGCCGCAACCGTGCTGCTCAAACCGGCAGCGCCCGGCACGGGCGTCATCGCGGGCGGTTCGATGCGCGCCGTTCTCGAGCTCGCCGGCATTCACGACATTCTGACGAAGTGTCTGGGCACCAACAACCCGATCAACGTGGTCATGGCAACCGTTTCCGCGCTGAAATCGCTCCGAACGGCCGAGCAGGTCGCGGCGATGCGCGGCAAGACCGTCAAAGAAATTTACGTGGCATAAAACAATGGCAGAGAAGACGATCCTGAAACTGGGAGCGCTCAAACCCGCGCCCGGAAGCCGTCCGAAGCGGCAACGCATCGGCCGCGGCCACGGCTCAGGCATGGTGAAGACCGGCGGCGAAGGCGGCAAGGGACAGACCGTGCGTTCCGGCGGCGGTAAGGGCCCGGCCTTCGAAGGTGGGCAGACCGCTTGGGCGCGTCGCCTTCCGCATCGCCGCGGCTACTCGCAGAAAGCGCGCGACCGGGGCCACTTCGGCTCCCGGCTCGCAGTCGTGAGCTTGAATCGCTTGGCGCAGTGGGATCCGGCGGTGGAGATCACTCCGGAATCGCTCTGCGAGCGCGGTCTGGTCAAATCGGAGCGCGACGGCATCAAGATCCTCGGCGCCGGTGCCGGGACGGCGCTGCCGGCCGGTCTGCGGCTGCGCGACGTACTCTTCTCCAAGAGCGCGCGCGACGCGCTCGTTGCCGCCGGCGCCACCATCGCCGATCTCACCCCGAGCGAAGGACTCTAGTGTTCGACAACCTGCGGGCGGCGGTGCTCGTCCCCGAGATCCGCCAGCGCATTCTCTTCGTACTCTTCGCCTTCGCGTGGTTCGTCTTCATGATCCACGTGCAGCTTCCCAACGTGAACGAAGCGGCCTGGCAGCGAGTGCTGCAGAGCGGCGCCTTTTATAATTTGCTGGGCTTCCTCTCCGGCGGCGCCCTTCAGAAGCTCTCGATCATCGCCATGGGCATCACGCCCTACATCAACGCTTCGATCATCATGCAGCTGATGACGGTGGTGCTCCCGCAGCTCGAAGAGATGGCCAAGAAAGGCGGCGAGGAGGGCCGGAAAAAGATCAGTCAGTACACGCGCTGGCTGACGATCGTCCTAGCGGCGGTTCAGGGCACCTTCATGGCGATCTCGATGGAGCGCTCCGGCGTCTTCTACGATACGAGCACCTGGTATCTGCTCTACGCGATCGTCGCGATGGTCGGTGGGACGCTCTTCCTCATGTGGCTCGGCGAGCAGATCAGCGATAAGGGAATCGGAAACGGCGTCTCGCTGATCATCTTCATCGGTATCGTGCTGCGCTATCCCCAGTACGTCAAGCAGACGTATGCCTCGACCAGCCAGGGCGCAGAATCGATTCTTAACCTGGTCCTCTACGTCGCGATCGCGATCGTCGTAATTGTTTCCATCGTCTTCCTGTATCAGGGACAGCGGCGCGTGCCGGTTCAGCAAGCGCGGCGCGTCGTCGGTCGCAAGATGTTCGCAGGGCGCTCGACCTACATTCCGCTTCGGCTCAACAACGCGGGCGTAATCTCGATCATCTTTGCGATTTCGATTCTCTTATTGCCGCAGCAGGCGCTTTCGTGGTTCGGGCGCGGCCAGGCCGCCGCCGCGAACGCCGGCGGCATCCAGCACGTGCTCGCAAACGTCTCGGCCTGGCTCAACGTCTGGTTCAGTCCCAACGGTCTGCTCTACAACATCGTCTACTTTTTGCTCGTCGTCGTCTTCACGTTCTTCTACAGCTCGATCGTGCTCAACACCCGAGACGTCGCCGACAATTTGAAGAAGACCGGCGCCTTTATACCGGGAATTCGGCCGGGCCAGCCGACGGTCGATTATCTCAACAAGATCCTGATGCGGATTACGACCGCCGCGGCGATCTATCTCGGCCTTCTCGCGGTCTTGCCCGGCGCGCTCCAGCGCGGTCTCTCGGTGACGACCTTCTACCTCGGCTCGACGTCGCTGCTCATCGTTGTCGGTGTGGCGCTCGACACGATCACGCAGATCGAGGCGCGGCTCGCTATGCGCGATTATCGCGGCTTCATCAAGCGGTAGGTGAGGAAGCGCGGCATGCGTGTGGTCTTTTTGGGACCGCCGGGTGCGGGTAAGGGCACCCAGGCGCGGCTGCTCCACGATCGTTTCGGCTTAAAGCAGATCTCAACCGGCGACATTCTGCGTGAGAACCTCGCGCGCGGGACCGGGCTCGGCAAAGAGGCCGAAGGATACATGCAGCGCGGGCAGCTCGTTCCCGACCAGCTCGTGATCGAGATGATCGAGCACGAGCTCGAACGGACCCCCGACGGCTTCATCATGGATGGGTTCCCGCGAACCGTGGCGCAGGCCGAGGCACTCGACGCGCTGCTTGCGCGTCGCGGGACGCCGCTCAACGCGGCGGTGCTCTTCGATGGAAAACGCTCCGCGCTCGTGGCTCGGCTTGCGGCGCGTTGGACGAATCCGCGCACCGGGCGAACCTACAACGCGTTGACGAACCCGCCGAAGGTTGCCGGAATCGATGACGAGGATGGCGGTGAGCTCGTGCAGCGTGAAGACGATCGTCCCGAGACGGTTGCGAAACGCCTAGACGTCTACGATCGCCAGACGCGTCCGCTCGTCGAATACTATCGCAAGGCCGGCATTCTTACCGAGGTCGATGCGCTCCAAAGCTTCGCCGCGGTCGCCGAGAAGATTGCCTCCGCGATCGCCGCGGAACACGCGCGGCAATAAAGGCGACCGATGGTTGCGTTAAAGTCGGCACGCGAGATCGAGGCGATGCGGCGAAGCGGCAAGATCACCGCGAAGGTATTGACCGCATTGATGAAAGCGGCGCGCCCCGGCATGACGACCGATGAGCTCGACCGTCTCGCCGAATCGGGAATCCGCGACGCGGGCGGCGTTCCGACGTTCAAAGGCTACAATGGGTTTCCGGGTTCGATCTGCGCCTCGGTCAACGACGAGGTCGTGCACGGTATCCCCGGGTCGCGGGTGCTCGCCGAGGGCGATCTGCTCTCGATCGACATCGGCACGACGCTCGACGGCTACGTGAGCGATAGCGCGGTGACGATTCCGGTCGGCAACATCTCGCAGGAGGCGCGCCGTCTGCTCGAGGTCACGCAGGCATCGCTGACGGCTGGCATCGCTCAGATGAAGCGCGGCAATCACGTCGGCGACATCGGAGCGGCCGTTCAGGAGTACGCCGAGCGCCACGGTTACGGCGTCGTTCGCGAGCTGGTCGGTCACGGCGTCGGACGGGCGATGCACGAGGAGCCGCAGGTGCCAAACTATGGCGAGCCCGGGACGGGCATCGAGCTGCGTCCGGGCTTGGTGCTCGCTATCGAACCGATGATTACGCAAGGAGGTCCCAAGATCAAGATCCTCTCCGACGGCTGGACGGTCGTGACCGCAGATGGTAAGCTCGCAGCGCACTTCGAGCATACGATCGCGGTAACGGAGCAGGGTCCGAAAGTCCTAACGCTCCGCGATTATGCGGAGGATCCGGCGATCGAGCAGTATCGCCCGGAGCAGGAAGCCATCGTGTAGAATGGTGGGTTCTTAGAATGGCTCGCCGGCGCGGTGGACGTGCTCCGCGCGGTAAGGCCAGCGCGGAGAAAGCCGCAAAGACGACCACCCCGAAGGAAGAGGCAATCGAGGTGGAGGGCACGATCGTGGAGCCGTTGCCGAATGCAATGTTCCGGGTCGAGCTCACGAGCGGGCACCGCGTCCTCGCGCACGTCTCCGGAAAGATCCGGATGAACTACATCCGCGTCCTTCCCGGCGATCGCGTGCTCGTGGAGCTGTCGCCGTACGATCTCACCCACGGCAGAATAACGTACAGGTATAAATAGCGATGAAAGTTAGACCATCGGTCAAGAAAATTTGCGAAAAGTGCAAGATCATTCGCCGTCACGGGAAAGTTCGCGTGATCTGCGACGTGAATCCCAAGCACAAGCAGGTTCAGGGATAAAGGTCCTTCGACAGCCCTTCGACAAGCTCAGGACTAAAGGCAAAGAGGAAACTAATAATGGCTCGTATTGCTGGTATCGATCTGCCGCGCGAGAAGCGCGTCGAGATCGCATTGACCTATATTTTCGGTATCGGTCCCGCGACCGCGCGTAAGCTGCTGGCGTTTACCGGCGTCGATCCCGACCTGCGCGTCAAGGCCATGAGCGAGGAAGACGAGAAGAAGCTGCGCGACGCGATCGATTCGCTGCAGCTTCGTGTCGAAGGCGACCTGCGGCGCGAGGTGCAGGGGAATATCAAACGACTGATGGATATCGGCTGCTACCGCGGCCTGCGCCACCGCCGCGGCCTGCCCGTTCGCGGGCAGCGCACCAAGACGAACGCGCGCACGCGCAAAGGTCCCAAGCGCACGGTGGCCGGCAAGAAGAAGACCATCGCCAAAAAGTAAAGAGCTTAGATAAGCTCTTAGGAGGCTCTGATTTGGATGCAGCTCTAGGAGCCGAAGGCCGAAGTTTACTGTGGGTAATTGAGGCCTGAGGCGACAACGAGATGCGGCAAATCAGAGCCTCTCGTGTATGAAGGCGGTCGTTACGGCCGGCGGGCGCATCGACGGCGCGTTCGCGCAAGCGGCCGGCACCGACGTCAAAGCGCTTGCGCCGGTGCGAGGCGCGACGATGTTGGAGCGAATGCTCGCGGCGTTGCGCGAGGCGGGGGTGGGTGAGATCGCCGTCGTGGGCGGGCAGGAAGTGCGCCGGGCTTGCGGATCGGCGATCGATCGTTTCGTTGAAGAAAGCCCTTCAGGGAGCGAGAATTTACTGCGCGCGCTGCGCGCGTGGCCGCAAGACGAGCGGCTCATCTACGCGACGAGCGACCTTCCCTACGTCACGGCCCCGGCGATCGGCGATTTTCTCAATCGCGTCGGTCAGGGCACCCTCGCGGTCGCACTCTCAGAGCACGGAGACTTTATCGCGCGTTTCCCCGACGCTCCGCCCGTCGGCATCACCCTCGCGCGCGAACGCGTGGTCAACGGCGGGCTGTTTTCGATTCCGCAGGGAGCGACCGAGAAGCTCGCCGCGATCGCGACGCGCTTCTTCGAAGCACGCAAACGGCCGTGGCGCATGGCAAGCTTGGTGGGACCGGCGGTTTTGATCCGGTTCTTATCCGGGCGGTTACGAGTCTCGGACTTGGAGACGATGGCGTTGCACGTACTGCAGGTACCGGCGCAAGCGCTGCGGGGCTGCGCCCCCGAACTTGCCTTCGACGTCGATACCATCGACGAGTATCGTTATGCCTGCGCCCACGAATAACGGGGCCGGCGCACCGAACCCGCTGCGGCTCGCACTCTTTTGGCTCGGCATTCAGGCCGTCTGGGGCGCGCTCTTGGGGATCTCGCTGCAATCCCGCACGATCGAGCTGGTCGCCCACGACGCGGTCATTGCGTACAGCCGGCTGGCCATGATCGGTGCGTCCACGGCGGCGGTGGTGCAGATTCTGATCGGTCCGTACTCCGACGCACTCCGGCGCAAGGGAAGCCGGCGCGTCGAATTCTACGTCGTCGGTGCGGTTGGCGGCGCGGCCGCGCTCGGGTTCTTTTACGAAGCGCGCACATTCTTGGCGCTGACGGTTGCCTTCGTCGTGCTGCAAGCGGCGCTCAACGTCGCGAACGGTCCGTATCAAGCGATAATTCCCGACTTCATCGAGCGTACGCGTATCGGCATTGCCTCGTCCTGGATGGCGGCACTCCAATCGGCGGGAAACGCGATCGGCGGGCTCGCGGCCAGCTTTATCGCGAACGCCTCGGCGCTCGCCGCATCACTCGGTGGACTTCTGCTCCTGACCTGCGCGGTCACGTCGGTGCACGCGCGCAGACTACCGCTGCGCGGGAGCACCGAGACCGGCGAGCCGTTGCGCGTTACCAGGCCGTTCGTCGACCTTTTTGTCTCACGTGCGCTCGTCTACATCGGGTTCTACACGCTCCTCGGCTACCTGCTATTCTACGTCGAGGCGTTGCTGGGCACGAGCGGACTTACCGATGCTAAGGAAAAGACCGGCATCTTGATCGTCAGCTTTACGATCGTCGGAGCGTTGGGCGCCGCGCTCGCGGCGCAGCCAAGCGATAAAGTAGATAAGCGGTTGGTCGCGACATTGGGCGGGGCCGGATTCATGCTCGCGCTAGCGATCTTCATTCTCGCCCACGCCCTTTGGTTGGCAATAGCAGCGACCGTTGTCGCAGGAATTGGATGGGGCGTATTTCTCGTTGCGGACTGGGCGATTGCCTGCAGGGTCTTGCCGCGCGGTGCGATGGCGGCAGCGATGGGAGTTTGGAATCTTGCGATCGTTCTGCCGCAGATCATTGCTCCGGCGTTTACGGGGCTCGTCTTAATGTATTTGCGCGTGACTAGCGGCGGAGCGCCCTCCCGCATCGCCTTCACATTAGCATTGGGTGAGACGTTCGTCGGAATCGCGTGGCTTTGGCGTCTCTCACCTCAGGCGATAGGAGAATAGGCGACCGAGCGATAAAACACATTAACTGACGCGCCTTCGCGCGATCTTCTCGCATGCTTCACAGCAATTTCCCCAACTTTCGTGAGACTGCATGCATGGAAAAGTCCATATTCTTAAGGAGGCACTCGTGAAACGACTGAGCATCGGAGTGCTCGCAGCGCTGATTGTCACGCTCTGCGGGCTCAACGCGGTTGCTGCTCCGGCAAATGCGACGCCAGGAAACGTAGGAAACGGCGTCGCGCAAGGGGGCGCACCGCCGGCGGATTTTGGTTCTCCGCCGTCCGGCCAGATTCCAATCCTTTACAACGATCATCACGTTTACAGTAAGCCCGACCTGCTCAAGCAAGGTCGCGTGCTGGCGGCATTGGTGAAGGGCGGCACACTCTTCATTCCGCTGCGCTCGATGTTTGAACAGATGGGAGCAACGGTTTCGTGGGATGCCGGAAGTCAAACGGCAACGATCTCGAAGCCGGGCGCCGAGGTCAAGGTGACCGTCGGTAAAGCCGAAGTCATGATCAACGGCGAATCGCGTCCGCTGGACGTTCCGCCGATGATCTATCAAGGCGTCGTCGTCGTGCCGGTCCGTGTGATTTCGGAAGGCATGGGGGCATACGTGCAGTGGGTTCCGGACAAGCGTCTGGTCGTCGTGCGGTACATTCCCGCGACGCCGCCGCCGAGCCCGGCTCCGCCGCCGCCCGCACCCCCGCCGCCGCCGCCGCCAACTCCGGCACCAATCCATACGCCCAACGTCGCATTTGTTGCGGGCGACTATATCTTCAATCCGAAGGTCTACAATGCGTTCTCGCCCGGCAACGGTGGAGCGGGCTCGTCGTACAGCGTTCGCGGCGGCCTGGAGTTCGACGCGTGGAGCCTGCCGTTCATGGTCGAAGCCGATTACGAAAACTGGCAGTATCCGCATAACTGCGGCGTAGCGGCAGGGACATCGGCGCAAGCTGCTCCGCAGTGCTACGTCACGGTGATCGGCGGAAGGGGCTCGACGTTTGTGCCGGGCTTTACCGCGGTCGACCGCGACCTGGATGTGCGGTTGGGTATACGGATCCTCAATCCGCACGTTTACGCTGCGGTCGGTTACATCTGGGGATCGAACAACTACGGTTATCCGAACGTGCGAGCCGTCGGCGGCGGCCTCGAAAAGCTGCCGGACTTCGGTCACTCGTTCACCTACTACGGCTCCGTTTACTACTATCCGAACTATCGTGGAACGTACACTAGCGGTCCGAACGCGATTCCTCCGAACGAAACCTTCGGCGTCGGTTCGAACTTGCTGAAGTATAAAGTCGGAGTCGCGTGGGCGTTCATCCCGGCGGTCGCAATCGAGGCCGGCTGGGCCGGTGAAAACGCCGCCAACAAGAACAACTACCCGATCTCGTCTACCATGAACGGCGCCTACGCAGGTCTGCTCTTCTTCGCTCCGTTCTAGACCCTACCGAGTTTCGAGGGCTCTCAGGAGTCCCCGGAACGGGCAAAACAGGCAGAGCGCTCCCCACCAAGGGAGCGCTCTCTCTTTTTACCGAGGCCGGCGTTTATTCTGTTGCGCGCGAGGGGAAGAACCGCTATCGTGTGTTTGCGCGAGAGGCGACGCTCCAAGCGGCAGCTCGTGCTATAGGGCTGGCGAGGGGCCTGCCCGCGTCGCCGGCATGGTTTTCCACTTTATTTAGGAGGCACTCGTGAAACGACTGAGCACCGGAGTACTCGCAGCGCTGATTGTCACGCTCTGCGGGCTCAACGCGGTTGCTGCTCCGGCAAATGCGACGCCAGGAAACGTAGGAAACGGCGTCGCGCAAGGGGGCGCACCGCCGGCGGATTTTGGTTCTCCGCCGTCCGGCCAGATTCCAATCCTTTACAACGATCATCACGTTTACAGTAAGCCCGACCTGCTCAAGCAAGGTCGCGTGCTGGCGGCATTGGTGAAGGGCGGCACACTCTTCATTCCGCTGCGCTCGATGTTTGAACAGATGGGAGCAACGGTTTCGTGGGATGCCGGAAGTCAAACGGCAACGATCTCGAAGCCGGGCGCCGAGGTCAAGGTGACCGTCGGTAAAGCCGAAGTCATGATCAACGGCGAATCGCGTCCGCTGGACGTTCCGCCGATGATCTATCAAGGCGTCGTCGTCGTGCCGGTCCGTGTGATTTCGGAAGGCATGGGGGCATACGTGCAGTGGGTTCCGGACAAGCGTCTGGTCGTCGTGCGGTACATTCCCGCGACGCCGCCGCCGAGCCCGGCTCCGCCGCCGCCCGCACCCCCCCCGCCGCCGCCGCCCCCGCCGACTCCCAAGCCGTTGGCGAGCGAGGCCTTCGTCGCCGGCGATTACATCTTCTCGCCAAAAGTCTACAACGAGTTCAGCCCCGGCAACTCGGGGAACAACTCGTTCGCGATCCGCGGGGCGGGTGAGTTCGGGATTGGTACCATTCCACTCATGGTCGAAGGCTCGTACGAGCGCTGGCAGTACCCGCATAACTGCCCGGCGAGCGCCGCCGGCGGTGCGGTTCCGGCCGAATGTCTCGTTACGGTGATCGGCGGCAACGGCAGCACGCCGGTAGTTACCACCTCGCCGCTCTACGACCAGGACGTCGATGCCCGCTTGGCCGTGCGCGTTCTGCAACCGCGGATCTACGTCGGCGTCGGGTACCTCTGGATGGCCAACAACTACGGCTACCCGAGCCTCAACGGCGTCGGGTTCGGCGGAGAGAAGCTCCCCGACCTCAACCACGTATTCTCGTTCTTCGGGAGCGTCTGGTACTACCCGAGCGTCAACGGCACGGCAAGCGTCCAGCTGCCGAATCAGTACCCCAGTACCGGGTTCCACACGAGCTCACTGCCGCTCCAATACAACATCCTGAAGTACCAGGCCGGCATCACGATCGCCCTGGGAAACACCCCGCTCTTCATCGAGGGCGGCTGGATGGGCGACAGCTGGTCGAACAAGCAGAACGCTCCGGTGAACCGCTCCTATAACGGGCCGTTCGCAGGGATCGGATTTAGGCTCCTCTATCCGTAAGGCTAGGCGGGGTAGCTGCTGGGGGCTCGGTCTGGGACCGGGCCCCTTGCCTTTGGCGGCCCCCTCCAGGTAAGATACCTTCTTGGGCCTTCTCGAGGCCCGGCATCATCGTCGGCTCGACTGTTATGACCCCTTCTGTGGGCGGAGAGATTTTTGGCGGCCAAAAAACAAACGAAATCGCGGCGCAAGCGCGAGGTCAAGAACGTCCAGGCGGGCGTCGCGCACGTGCATGCATCCTTTAACAACACGATCGTAACGATCAGCGACCCGCACGGTGGCGTCGTCTCCTGGGCCTCGGCGGGCAACCTCGGCTTCAAGGGTTCGAAGAAATCGACTCCATTCGCCGCGCAGATGGCGGCGGAAGCCGCCGCGCGCAAAGCGATGGAGCACGGCATGAAGTCGACCGAAGTGCTCGTCAAGGGTCCCGGTGCCGGTCGCGAGGCGGCGATCCGCTCGCTTCAAGCCGCGGGCTTGGAGATCACGATGATCAAAGACGTTACGCCGATTCCGCATAACGGCTGCCGTCCGCCGAAACGTCGCCGGGTGTAGCCGCACGATGTCGCGTTACACGGGTCCGGTCTGCCGCCTCTGCCGTCGCGAGACGGCCGCGAGCAAGACCGGAGAGAAGATCAAACTCTTTCTCAAGGGCGACCGCTGCCTCTCGCGCAACTGCGCGGTCGAGCGGCGCGGTACCGCACCGGGGCAGAAGACCGCCGGAAAGTCTCGGACGAAGGTCTCGGAGTACGGCCGCCAACTGCGCGAGAAGCAGAAGATGCGCCGGTACTACGGCGTGCACGAGACGCAGTTCGAAAACTACTTCCGCGAGGCGGCACGCGTGCCCGGGCAAACCGGACGCACCTTTTTACAGTTGCTTGAGCGGCGGCTCGACAACGTCGTCTATCGCTTGAACTTGGCGTCGAGCCGGGCCCAAGCGCGCCAGCTGGTCACCCACCGACACTTTCGCGTAAACGGCCGCATCGTGAACATCCCCTCGTACGTCGTACGTCCGGGAGACGTGATCTCGATCGCGCCGGGCAGCCTCAAGTCCCCGGTCTTCGAATCGAACCTCGAGGTCGCGCAGAGCCGGCGCCCGCCCGATTGGCTCGAGTGGAACGGCGAAGAGAAGACGGCCAAGGTGCTGCAGGCACCGCCCCGCGAGCAGATCGACACGCCGGTCGACGAGCAACTGATCGTCGAGTACTACTCGCGATAATCTTTTCGTTCTCGCCACGTTCCGGCGAGGACCGTCTGACCGAGCGCCGCAGCCGGATTGCGGAGGCCGAGGCAGTCGATAGGAGCGCCACATGGAGGTGGCGCGACGAATGTGTCCGAGCCGGACGTGGCGAGGACAAAAGCACTCTCCGCTGTTAGGCGTACGATCGTTGCGGTCCACGGGATCGCCGCGGATAACGTAAGCAGCAAAAAGGACAGAGAAACCAGATGACAACCATGATGGAGGCGCCCGTCGGGGCGACCATTGAAGTACGCGAGCGTCGCGACAACTATGCGAAGTTCGTTATCGAACCGCTCGAGCGCGGCTTTGGCATCACGCTCGGCAACGCGCTGCGGCGCGTGCTGCTCAGCTCGATCCCAGGAGCGGCCGTCACCTACATGAAGATCGACGGCGTCCTCCACGAGTTCTCGACGATTCCGGGAATGGCCGAAGATACGATCGCGCTGATGCTCAACCTCAAGGGACTTCCGGTAAAGCTCAACAGCGACGAGCCGAAGGTCCTGACGCTTTCGGTTAGCGGCGCGCGCGACGTCACCGCGGCCGACATCGTCCCCGATGCCGACGTCGAGATCCTCGATCCCAGTTATCGGCTCTGCACGCTCTCGGCGAAGGATGCGAAGCTGACGATGGAGATCGGCGTCGAGCAGGGGCGCGGCTACGTCATGGCCGACCGGCAGCGCAACGTCGAGCACATGATCGGTTTGATTCCGCTCGACTCGATCTTCTCGCCGATTCGCAAGGTGAACTTCACCGTTGACGACACCCGCGTCGGACAGAGCGTCGATTACGACCGCCTCACCGTCGAGGTGGAGACCAACGGCTCGATTACGCCCGACGACGCCCTCTCGACGGCCGCCTCGATCATGCAGGAGGAGCTCGACCTCTTCGTCTCGTTTACGAATCGCTCCGAGCCGCTGCCCGAGACGCCGCCGAACGAGTGGGACATCCCGGTGGAGACACTTAACCTTTCGGTGCGGTCGTTCAACTGCCTCAAGCGGGCGGGCATCTCGAAGGTCTCCGAGCTGCTCGACCTCACCGAGGACGAGATCATGAAGATGCGCAACTTCGGGAAGAAGTCGCTCGACGAGATCAAGCAGGTTCTAGCAGAGAGGGGGCTTTCGCTGCGTCAATCGTAGCGAAGTAACGAGAATGCCGCATTCCATCGCCTATAAACGACTCTCCCGAACGGACGGCCATCGCAAGGCGCTCCTGCGCAATTTGGCGACCTCGCTCTTCAAGCACGAGAAGATCGAGACGACGTCGGCAAAGGCGAAGGAGATCAGCCGGGTGGCCGAGCGGCTGATCACTACGGCGATGGCCGGCGATCTCGCCGCGCGGCGCCACCTCGCGGAGTTCATCACCGAGCCGGCCGTCGTGAAGAAGCTCGTCGAACAGATCGCCCCGGCGCTCAAAGGCCGCACGGGCGGATACACACGCATCACCAAAACGCGAGTCCGCTCGGGCGACGCCGCCGAACTCTCGCAAATCGAACTCGTCCACTAACCGCCTTGGGTGTCACCTGAGCTTGTCGAAGGGTGACGAACTAGCAAGCAATGTCGGACTACGAAAGTGAGTCGCAGGCGCTCGATGCCGAGATTCTCGGCGTTATCGAGGCGTGGCACGTGCGCGGCGAGGTTTTCGACGACGCGGCTTTTAACGGCCTCGCCCTCCGCCTCTTCGCCTATCAGCTTCGTTATAACGTGCCGTACGAGCGATATTGCGCGCGGCTCGGTATCACTGCGCCTCCCCCATCGTGGGAAGCGATACCCGCCGTCCCGGCGCCGGCGTTCGCAGAAGCGTCGCTGCGACGTTCGATTCCGCAACGGCGGCAGTGGTCTTCGAGACGAGCGGAACGACGCGCGGCAGGCCCGGGCGGCACTACATGCAGACGACGATGCTTTACGACGCGGCGTCGTTGGCGGGGTTCGACCGGCTCGTGCTGCGCGATGCACGCTTGCGGTACTTCAATCTCGTGCCCGATCCGGCGGACCGCGCTTCGTCGTCACTCGGCTATATGATGGCCCGAATCGGCAAGGAGCGCGGTGGCAACTGGACGGGTTGGTATTTGCACGGCGACGAGTTGCTCGCCGATACGTTCGAGCGCGACCTTCGCACCGCGGTCACGGAGCGCGAAGCCGTCTGCATCGCCGCGACGACCTTCGCGCTCGTTCATCTGCTCGACGCGATGGCCGCGCGCGGTGTGACTTTCGAGCTGCCGCCGGGATCTCGCATCATGACGACCGGTGGCTTCAAAGGTCGCTCCCGCATCGTGGAACCCAGCGAACTCGAAGAATCCCTTCGCATGCGATTTGGCATAGCGCACGATGCAGTCGTCTCCGAATACGGGATGACCGAGCTCAGCTCGCAGTACTACCGTGTTGGCGCATCGCAAGCGTACGTCGGTCCCCCCTGGCTGCGCACCCGCGTCGTCGGACCGGAGCGGACGACGCTCCCGCGCGGCACGATCGGAGCCCTGCTGCACGTCGACCTCGCAAATCGCTCGTCGTGCATCGCGGTTCAGACCGAAGACCTGGGAATAGAAACCGCCGAGGGGCTCGTGCTGATCGGTCGAGACCGCGAAGCCTCGTTACGAGGTTGCTCGCTCGACGCGGAAGAGCTCAGCGCAACAGGTACACCCGCCTAATACTACTCCAGGGCGCGCGCTTGCTGGACGGCATCATCTTCGGTCATCCTTGCGCCGCCGGCCATCAACTTCTCAAGTTCATCAGCGCTGATAGTCTCTCGAAGGCGGGCTAGCGCACGGTCGTATTGTGGCCGCAAACCGCGTTCCACCGTGATTCCGAGTTCGGTACGGCGCCCCTCGAAGAAGCCCAAGAGCCGCGACGCGCCCGCGCGCGCTCCAAATGTAACTCGCTCTCGGGCTCGGGGCGTCAGCAGGGCCACCAGCGAAAGATGATATAGCGATAGTGCGACACACGGCGCCATCTGAAGGCCACGGGCGGCTTCGAGCCGCTCATAGGCGCGCAGTCGCGCCTCATCGTACCTCTCCAATGCGATCAAGTACGCCGCCACGTTGCCGAGGGCGATCGCCGCGGTCTCGACGTGTAGCGCGTGATTCTGGAGCAAATCGACCGTGAGCTCCAGCGCCGCTTCTGAGTTTCCGGCGTCAAATTCGTTCTCGGCAAGGCTTATGATAACGCTTGCTCCGAAAGACTCAGCACCGATTACCCTCGCTAAGCCGAGTGCCTCCATAAGAGAAGCGCGAGCGCCGGCGAAATCACCGACAGCGGAGCGGACCCACCCGATTATGTTTAGGACATCAGCCTCCAGCCGACGATTGCCCTGCGCCCGCGCCGTTTCCAAGGCGTCTCGCAGCATTGCCTCGGCCTCGGTGGGCTTTTGGAGAAGCGCCAGCGATGAGCCCACCATGTACTGTGCCGTAGCGATATGCCGTACGTCTCCGAGTTCGCGATACCGCACCAGGGCCCGCTCTGCAGCGGCCAACGACACTTTGCGTTCACCGAACTGTGCAGAGACGTACGCGTCGCCCAATTCGAGCCGTGCCACGACCTCGGGCTCGGCGCGTTCATCGACTAAAGCGAGTGCCGCTCGAACCCACCGCCGTCCCTCAGCCAACGTGAAGCCGTCGCGAACTGGGCTCTGCGCAGCTAAGCGTTGCCCCACGACGATATCGCCGCGTCTTGTCAGCGTCCAGTCCAATGCCGCGCGCCAATTCTGCAATTCGATGTGCGCCTGCGCATCCCACGCTTGCTCGGGCATCGTGCACCACGCTCGGTCGAGCCGCTCTGCTAGGTCCAGATAGACGAGGGCATGACGCCGCGCTACCCGCTCATGCTCGCCGCGTATCGCTAACTTATCCCATGCGTAACGGCGCGACGATTCTAAGAGACGATAACGTTGCTCGCTGCCGGACAGTTCGGCGAGCAACAGCGACTTCTTAACCAATGATGCGACGAGGTCGACCACTTGTATGTCATCTTCACCCTCACTTGCGCAGACCGCCGTCGCCGCCTCGAGCGTACAACCACCGGAGAAAACCGAGAGCGACTCAAAGAACCTCTGCTCGCGCGGGGTCAGCAGGTCGTAGCTCCAGTCGAAAAGGGCCGTCATGGTCTGGTGCCGCGGCAGGGCGCGGGGGTCGCCACCGGTGAGCAGGCGGAACCGCTGGTCGAGGCGCTGGGCAATCTGGGCAGGGGCGAGCACGTTTGCGCGCGCGGCGGCTAGCTCGATCGCGAGCGGAATACCATCGAGACGGCGACAAATCTCGGCAACAGGCTGTGCGTTTTCCTCGGTCAACACAAACCCGGCGTCGACGGCACACGCGCGATCGACAAACAGCGCCACCGCCACGTACCTCAACGCATCCCGCGAATTGCGGCACGAATCGGGTGGGGCTGTAAGCGAGGGCAACCGATAGATCTGCTCGCCGGGGACGCGCGACGGCTCTCGGCTGGTCGCGAGAAGGCCGACGGCGGGGCACGAGGCCACGATCGCAGCGATAATGTCACGCGTCTCAGCGACCACATGCTCGCAGCTGTCCAAGATCAGCAGGAGGCGGCGCGCCTTGAGGTAGGCGACGACAGCATCTAACGCGGAGCCGGCGGTGGGCGGAAGCTGCAGGGCATTCGAGATCGCGCTCGCCACGTGGGTTGGATCCGCAATGGGGGCCAAATCCACTAGCCATACGCCGTCGGAATAATCGTCGAGCAATCCGCTCGCAATCTGCTCGGCTGTGCGTGTCTTGCCGACTCCCCCGGCGCCGACAATCGTCACGAGCCGATGCTCCTTCAGGAGCCGCGTGACCTCGCCGATCTCGCGTTGCCGCCCGATGAAGGAAGTCAACTGTTGCGGGAGATTGTGCCCTGGCGTCACCTCCGCGGGGCGTCGCACGATCCTCAACAGTGACGGTTTAACGGCGTCAATGCGAGACCGCCGCCGCGGCGAATGCGCAGCGTCGATCGTGCTTTCCAGGAGCGCCTCACGCTCGGACGACAGCTCGAGCGCGCGCGCGAGCAGGACAACCGTCTCCCGATAGGGCCGCGTTCGTGCCCCACGCTCGAGCGCGCCAACGGCCTCCACGCTGAGCTTCGCCCGTTCGGCGAGTGTTTGCTGCGTCATCCCCGCGTCGAGGCGAAACTGCCGGAGCAGTGCGCCGAAGTCAAGGCGACTGGCCGCTTCCATCGCGCCTCCAGCTGTATTCAAACTGTATAGATAAGCTGTACGGGTGTACCTGGAACGATTCCCTCCGCGGGCGCAAGATTGAATCAAGTACCGAAGCCCTCGATCGGATTTGCAGGAGAACTCGGACCATGCGTATCTCTAAACCTCCGGCCGGCGCACCTGCCGCATCGATCGCATTTGCCCCCGCCGGTTACGGTGGAAGCTCGCGGACGACACCGACGTCGCTTGCGCAATCGGGCGTGGGACGCCGCTCATCCGAACGCCCGCCTTTTCCGGTCGGAGCCCCGCAAGGCCGAGCTTCACGGATCCCCGGGCCGTCGGGAACCCTCGTTTTCGTTGGAAGTCCCGCGTTTCAAATGGAGCCACATTTATCTGTACGAAGCCCGGCGGCCGGTGCGACGTCGGCGTCGTGTTTTACGCCGAAGCTCGGAGTTTACCCCGGCTACGCCTTTTATTCACTAGCGCCCAAGCTCACTTGAGGAGTTACGACTATGACCATTTCTTACCGAAGCTGCATGCTGACCGCGGCGGCATTACTCATATCGCTAGCGGGTTGTTCGAGTGGCAGTTCTCAAGGCGGAGCGATTCCGATCGGCGGACTCGCAACCCTCGGAACGCAGCGCGGCCAACAGTCTCCACTGCGCTCGGGAACCTCGCAACGCGCCGCTCGTCCGCTTTTAGGCGCCATCCGAGGCGACGTAATACCGCCGGGTGGATTGTACATCGGTGAATTTAGCGCGGGTACGGTTGCCGAATATGGCGTACCGGACAAAAAGAATCACGGACCGCGCTGCAGCGATGTACCGGACCGTTACAGCGGCGTGAGCGGCATTGCGGTGGATGCGCATCGAATTCTCTACGTTCCGTATAACGACAATTCAACGCACGATGTCGCAACGTTCGCTCCAGATTGCGGAGCACGCGGACCCACGCTGACTGATCCAAACGGCGACGTCGGCTCCGTTGCTATCGACAACAAGAGCAATACCGTGTACGTCGGCAATGCGAGTACGGGAAATATCGAGGTTTATAAGAATGGCGCCACGTCACCGACCGGCGAGCTTAACCTGTATCACGGCAGCGGCTTCGGCCTCGCCGTCAATGGATCCGGGGATGTCTTTGACTCAGGAACACCCATCATCGAATACCCGCACGGAAAGAACAAGCGCGGCAAGCAACTGTCCCTGTCGGGGCTTTACGGCCCCGTAGGGCTATCTTTTGACCGTGATGATAATCTGCTCGTGACGAACACATACAACATCGCAATCTATGCACCTCCCTACGACGGCGCTCCAAAGCTGACGATTACGACGCAGCCATTTTGTGTTTACAGTGCGGTAGATGCAAAGAACAAGCATCTTTACGTCAGCGAGCAAACCAACAACGCCGTCGATGTCTACGCGTACCCGGCGGGTACGTACGAGTATTCGATAACGACAGGTATTCAAGCGTACTCCGCTTACGGAGTCGCACTCGACCCGGCCTCGAAGAAGTAGTTTATTCCTTCCGCCTCGCCCGCGGGCAAGACTCGCGGGCGAGGCTCGCCCTTCGTGGCACGAGTCTGCCTACCCCGCCGGTGGCGCGATGCAGCGCGAACGGATCACGAAAGTCCTACGGCGCATTCTCCCTAGACCGCCCGCTGTTAGGCCTCCAACGCGACGTGATGATACCGCTGTTCAGGCCGCTGATCGAGAGTCCGCCGTTGAATCGCGCGTGCTCGACCTTCATGCAGCGATCGACGACGACGTCCATCCCGGCGCGGTCGGCGAGGCCAATCGCCTCGTCGTTGACCACGCCGTATTGAAGCCAGATCGCCTTTGCGCCGATCGCGATCGCTTCGTTGACGATGGCGAGGAGTTCGCTCGGCCGGCGAAAGACGTCGACGACATCGGGAGCGCCGTGCGCTGCCGCGTACGCACTCAGGGACGGAAAAGCGGCGAGGCCGTCGATCGCGTCGAGCGTGGGGTTGATCGGCGTCACCTCGTACTCGGGTTGCCGGCGAAGATAGGAGAAGACCGTGTAGCTCGGACGCAGCGGATTGGCCGATGCGCCGACCACGGCAATCGTGCGCGCTTGCGATAACAGCTCGCGGCGCGCGGCGGGCGTCGTAAGAATCATCGTCGCTGGGATCGTTCCAGCGCGTTGCCCAAGTCCCAAGTAAGATCGTCGACCTCTTCGAGTCCGACGGAGAGGCGAACCGATTCGGGCTCGACGCCGGCCTTGCGAAGCTCGTCGTCGGAGAGCTGGGAGTGGGTCGTCGAGGCCGGATGGATGACCAGACTCTTGGAATCGCCCACGTTGGCGAGATGACTCCAAAGTTCGAGTGCATCGATGAAACGTCGCGCGGCGTCGCGCCCGCCGCGCAGTCCGAAGGTAAAGATCGATCCGAGCTCCGGCGTCCGCACCCAAGCGACTTCAGGCCGAGCCTGCAGAAACGCAGCGATGGCGCGCGCGTTCTGCACGTGACGTTCCATGCGCAGCGCCAGCGTCTCGAGGCCGAGAAGGAGCAGCCACGCGTCCATTGGCGCCATCTGCGCGCCAACGTCGCGTAAGACTTCCGCGCGCGCGCGCATCAGGAACGCATACTCGCCGAACGTTTCGGTGAAGACTTTCTCGTGATATCCCGGGCTCGGCTCGGAGAGAAGCGGAAAGCGTCCCTCTCCCCACGGAAAGGTTCCCGACTCGATCAGCACGCCGCCGATCGCCGTTCCATGACCGTTGATGAATTTCGTCGCCGAGTGCACGACGATATCCGCGCCGTGCTCGATCGGCCGGCAGAGGTACGGGGTTGCAAAGGTATTGTCGACGGCGAGCGGTATCCCGGCGTCGTGTGCGAGCGACGCGAAAGCGCGCAGATCGGCGACGACGCCCGACGGATTGCCGATCGTTTCGACGAAGAGCATCTTCGTCTCGGGCCGGATCGCATCGCACACCGCGTCGAGATCCTCGGCCGGAACGAACGTCGTCGCGATCCCCATGCGCTTCACCGTAACGCTGAGCTGTGTAACGGTGCCGCCGTAGACGTTCTGCGTGCAGACGATATGGTCGCCGGCCTCGGCGAGAGCCAGGATCATGCAGAGCTGCGTCGCCAGGCCGCTCGAGAAGGCAACCGCCCCGAGCCCCCCTTCGAGGCTCGCCATGCGTTCTTCGAATGCGGCGACGGTTGGATTGCTGATGCGGCTGTAGATGTGTCCGTAGCTGCGCAATGCGAAGAGCTCCGCCGCCTGCTCGGTCGAGCTGAAAACGTACGCGGCCGTTTGGTAGATCGGTACGGCACGCGATCCGGTCGCCGGGTCGGGCGGCGTACCGGCGTGGAGCGCTCGCGTTGCGAAGCCGAATTCCCGGTCGTGCTCTATCATCGGTAGGGGCCCTTACTTCGCCCTATAATGTTCGTATCATGGGCATGACACTCACCGAAAAGATCCTGGCACGCCACGCCGGCCTCGCGGGCGTCGAACCCGGGCAGATCATCAATGCGAAAGTCGATCTCGTGTTGGCCAACGAGCTCTCCGCCGCCGTCGCGATCGGCGTGATGCGAAAGATGAAAGGCGCTTCGCGCGTCTTCGATCCAAGCAAGATCGCCCTGGTCGCCGACCACTTCGTTCCGGCGAAGGACGCGCAATCCGCCGGCCTCGCTCGACTGATGAAAGACTTTGCCAACGAGCAAGGCGTCGAGCATTTCTTCGACGTGGGACGCGGCGGCATCGAGCACGTGGTGCTCCCCGAGGAGGGACTCGTTGCGCCCGGAGAGCTGATCGTCGGGGGCGACTCGCACACCTGCACCTACGGCGCCTTCGGCGCGTTCGCGACCGGAATGGGCTCGACCGACATCGCCGCGGCGTTCGTTCTCGGCGAAGTCTGGCTCAAGGTTCCGGCTTCGATCAAGATCGTTTACACCGGCACGCCCGGTCCGATGGTCTTCGCAAAGGACATCATGCTCCGCACCGTCGGCGAGTTGGGAATCGACGGCGCGACGTATCGCGCGATCGAGTATCACGGTTCGACCGTCGACGAGCTCTCGATTACCGGCCGGATCACGATGGCCAACATGGCGATCGAAGCGGGAGCCAAGAACGGCATCTTCCACGCCGATGCCAAGACGATCGCATACGTCAAGGAGCGAACGGACCGCCCGTTCGTCGTCGAGCGGGCCGACGACGACGCGGTCTACGAACGCACGATCTCGATCGACATCGGCGACCTCGAGCCGCAAATCGCCTGTCCGCACACGCCCGATAACGTCCACCCGATCTCCGAAGTTGCGGGTAGGGATCTGCCGGTCGATCAAGTCTTTATCGGCTCCTGCACCAACGGCTACATCGACGACCTGCGCATCGTTGCGAAGATCCTCGATGGCAAGCGGATCGCCCCGAATCTGCGCGTGATCGTCAATCCCGGCTCACAGAAGGTCTGGATGCAAGCGGCGCAAGAGGGCGTGCTCACGGCGCTGGCGGCGGCGGGATGCGCGGTCAACACGCCGGGCTGCGGCGCCTGTTTTGGCGGACACATGGGAACGCTCGGCGACGGCGAGCGCGCGATCTCGACCACGAACCGCAACTACGTGGGGCGCATGGGGTCACCGAAGGCCGAGATCTATCTCGCCTCGCCGGCGACGTGCGCCGCCTCGGCGCTCACCGGCCGGATCACCGATCCGCGCGTCGCGGAAATGGTGGCGGTGTAAATGGAATCGACGCTGCGCGGTCACGCCCACAAGTACGGAAAGAACGTCGATACCGACGTTATCATACCCGGCAAATACTGCAACATCATCGATCACGCCGAGCTCGGGAAGCACGCGCTCGAGGGGCTCGATCCCGAGTACGCGACGCGCATGAAGCCGGGCGATATTATCGTCGCCGATACGAACTTCGGCTGCGGCTCGAGCCGCGAAGTAGCGCCGATTGCGATCAAGGCCTCCGGAACGGCGGCGGTCGTCGCAAAGAGCTTCGCGCGAATCTTCTATCGTAACGCGCTCAACATCGGCCTGCCGATCTTCGAATCGGCCGAAGCGGTGGAGGGAATCGAATCCGGCGACGAGATCGAGCTCGAGCCGGCCAGCGGGATCGTTCGCAACCTCACGCGCGGAACGGAGTATCGTGCGGCCGAGTTCCCGCCGTTCATGCGCGCGCTCATCGACGCCGGCGGCCTCGTCCCGTACGTCGAGGCGCGCCTAGCAAGAGCGACGTGAGCGTTAGGGGGGCGTGTACGAGCCGGGTTGCGGGATGCCGCCCGGTGAGGGATTGACGTTCTCGATCCACTTCTCTTTCGCGCGATAGGCGGCGGTAAACGGCACTTGCCCGTCGGGTGCGGTGAGCATTCCGACCATGTCGGTTGTACCGTCGAGTCTGCCCTCGAGTAAGAGCGTCGTTCCGCCCGGCAGCGTCACGATCAGTCGAATCGCTTGGCCGTCGACGGAGCCGGAGAGCGGATACTTCTTTCCGTGCGTGTCGAGGTAGACACCGGTTAGGGCGCCGCCGTCCTGCGACAACTGAAAGTGCGTGTAATCCGTTGCACTTGGACGCTGGATCTGCACCTCCCAGACCCCGTTGAGTCCCTTGCGGGCATCGGCGGGGGCGGCCGGTCTCGACTTAGGCGCGGTGGCCGACGCGCCGGGTGCCGGCGAGGGCGTGACCGCCGGGAGTGCGAGATCGCTATTCGGTGCCGGCGTCGACGGCGTGCCGATCGGCGGCGGCGTCGGCGGCGGTGTCGCGGCGGCTGCCGGACGCTGCGCCGGGAGAGTTCGCGAGGAAGAGAACGATGCCGGCGGCGGTGCCGGTCAGCGCGGCTGCAAAAAAACTGGGGGCTTTCACCATCGGTGGCTTTGGGAGGCGCGTATGCGCCTCCTGTTCGCACGTGCTTTAATCGCTGTCGGGCGGTTGCATGTCGAGCGGCTGCGTCATGAAGTAACTCTGACCCAGCGGAGCTTTGATCGGGACGAATTTGCGCGGCGGCTTGGAGAAGTCGAAGCAGCAGAGCTGCGGCGACTTCGCGCGCGAGTCGCTCGCGGCAAGCTGGGCCAGACCGAAGCGGTTCTCGATGAATCTCAAAATGCTGCCGTGCTCGAGATGCTCGTGCGAGACGAGGCCCTTCTTTGCGTACGGAGAGATGATCAGCAACGGAAGCCGGAAGCCGAGTCCGTCGTTATCGAGATATGCCGGCGCTTCGGGGTCGTACCATCCGCCGGAATCATCCCAGAAGATAAAGATCGCGGTCGAATTCCAGAACGGCGATTTACCGATCGCATTGACGAGCGACGCGACCCACGACGGGCCGCTCTTCGACCCCGAGCCGCCGTGGTCGGAGTTCGCATAGGTCGGCGTGATCCAGGTTACGTTTTGAAATCTGCCGCGGGAAAGATCGTTGAAGAACCGCGCCGGCGGCGAGAATACGTCCTTACTCCAATCGGGCCCGTAGCAGATGTGGCGTATCGCTTGGTAAGCGCTCCAGATGCCGCGCCGCCCCTTCGAGGCATCGGGACCGACGTCGCTGCCGCTGCCGCACGGTTTCTCGCCTTTGTTGACCCCGACGGGCGCCGCGTAGAATCTCCACGTTACGCGGGCCGCGTCGAGCTCGTCGGCAAGCGTCGTGACGTCCGAACACGGATGCTCGTTCTTCGGAAAGAGCGTAATCGCACGATCGGGGCCGAGCCGGTCGATGCGATCGGGCTTGCCGCCGGGACACCCCCAAACCGTTTCGGGATAGTTCACGGCTTGATCGGGGTTGATGCCGGCGATGATGTACTGATGCGAGATGTAGCTGCTCGTATCGAAATCCGAGGCGTAGAACTCGTCGCCGAGCACGTATTGGTTGGCCATATCGAAGTACGGCGTAATCTCGTCGTGCGGAACGTAGGCATAGGGCGGGTACTCGATCGGGCACTTCGCCCGCCCTGGCTGGTTGCAGCTCCAGGTCTGCTTATCGAAGCCGTTCATCCGGCAATCGGTGCCGGGAATACTTCCCGTGCCGTTGCACGAGCGTATGAACCCGCCGCTATTATGCTCGAGATCCCACGACGTTGCGAGCGAAATCGGCTGCAGCAGCACTTTCTTCCCGCTCGAGATGTGTCCGTACTTTGCAGTCTTCGCGCCGGGATAGCCGTAGAATAAATTATTGAGGCTGCGGTTCTCTTGGACGATGATCACGACGTGCTCTATCTTATCGATCCCTTTTGCCATCGGCTCTGCCGCCGATCGGCTCGCGGCGTCGTAAGCGGGAACGAAGGATTGAGACGGCACCCCGCCGCCGGCTCGACACCCGGCGACGAGGGGTAGACAGAGTGCTGCGGCAACGACCCGACCGCCGGACACACGGAAACGCATAGCGTAGTTTTACCTCACCATAAAGCGGTAGCTGGCAACGGCTTCTCCTACAGGGTCATTCGACCAAGTACCGCTCCCTTTACCTCTCTAGAACGAAAGGCCGTCCTAGGACGTCGCGCCGCTAGCAAGCAAGCGACCTTTTTGACACGCTTGGTATAATGCAGGGGCTGTGAAGACCAAAATCCATCCTAAATGGTACCCCGAGGCCAAGGTGCATTGCGCCTGTGGCAACACTTTCGTGACCGGCTCGACCCTCCCGGAGATCGCAGTCGAGATCTGCGCGGCCTGCCACCCGCTCTTCACGGGACAGCAGAAGCTCGTCGATACCGCAGGCCGGGTCGATAAGTTCAACCAGCGCTCCGCGGCGGCGCGCCGGAAGCAAGAGGAGGCCGCAGCCCGCCAGGCCGCGCGCGACGCGAAGAAGGCGGCAGCCGCCCTCTGATCGACCGGCTCCGTTCGATGGCGAGGCGCTTCGACGAGATCGACGCGCAGCTCGCCAACCCGGCGGGGGCCTTCGACCAATCGCGCTACACCGCGCTCGTCAAAGAGCGCGCGCAGCTCGAAGCGCCGGTCGAAACCTATCGCAAGCTCGCCGCGCTGCGGGCCGAGATCGAAGCAAACGACGTGCTCGCTCGTCAGAGTGACGGCGAGTTGCGCGCCCTTGCAGAAGAAGAGAACGCCCGCTTGCGCGAGCGCGCGGTCGAGCTCGAGAGCGAGCTTACCGCGCTGATGATGCCGCGCGACCCCAACGACGCGCGCGACGTCTTCGTCGAGATTCGCGCGGGCACGGGCGGCGACGAGGCGGCGATCTTTGCCGGCGACCTCGCACGGATGTACATGCGCTTTGCCGAGGCGAACGGGATGAAGACCGAGCTCGTCTCGGAGAACTCGAGCGAGGCCGGTGGTTATAAGGAGATCGTCTTCGCGGTGACCGGCAGAGAGCCGTACCGCTACCTCAAACACGAATCGGGCGTCCATCGCGTCCAGCGCGTTCCGGCGACCGAAGCCCAGGGGCGGATTCACACCAGCACAGCGACGGTCGCGGTTCTTCCCCAAGTTGAAGACGACGCCGAGATCGAGATCAAAGCGGCCGATCTGCAGATCGATACCTATAAGGCGTCGGGAGCCGGCGGCCAGTACGTCAATAAGACCGAGTCCGCCGTTCGCATTACCCACGTGCCGAGCGGAGTCATCGTCGCCTCGCAGCAAGAGCGCTCGCAGCAGCAGAACCGCGAGAAAGCGATGGCGATGTTGCGCGCGACGCTCTACGATCGCAAACGGCGCGAGCAAGAAGAGGCGGTCGGCTCGTTGCGGCGCTCGCAGGTCGGCACCGGCGAACGCTCGGAGAAGATTCGCACCTATAACTTTCCGCAAGACCGTATTACCGATCACCGGATCAATCGGAGCTTCGGGAACATCCGCGGCGTGATGGACGGCGATCTCGGGCACATTACGGACGAGCTCATCGCCGACGAGCGCGCGCGGCTTCTTGCCGGCGAGGCCGCGGGGTGAGCCGCGTCGCGGAGCTGCTCTCCGGCGCCGCGCAATCGTTGGGCGAGTGCAGCGCGTCCCCACGAGCTGACGCGGCAATACTGCTCGCACATCTCTTGCGGCGCGATCGTTCCTGGCTGATCGCGCACGACGATGCGGAGCCGTCGGCGGAAGAAGTTGAGCGGTTCCACGCGCTCTGCGACCGCCGCCGCACCGGCGTTCCGGTCGCATATCTGCTCGGAAGCGCGCACTTCTACGGCCGGGAGTTCCTAGTCAACGAGAGCGTCTTGGTGCCGAGGCCCGAGACCGAGCATCTCGCCGACGAGGCGTTGCGCTTCATTCGCGGCCCGATGCGCATGCTCGACGTCGGTACCGGATGCGGTGCGATCGCCTGCACGATTGCCGCACGGAGCGCCGCACTCGTCGACGCGACCGACGTCTCCGCACCGGCCATCGCACTGGCAACGGAGAATGCTCGCCGGCTGGGAGTCGCGGATCGATGTCGCTTTTATCTCGGTGATCTCGCCGACCCGGTGCGATCGGAGCGTTACGACCTGATTGTCGCCAATCTGCCCTACATCCCAACAAACGATTTGCCGCAGCCGCCCGACCCCGCCGGATTCGAGCCACGCGGAGCGCTCGACGGCGGCCCGGACGGCCTGCGCCTCTATCGTCGCCTCTTGCCGCAACTGGCGCCGCTGCTGAACGAGACCGCGTTGCTTTTATTGGAAGCTGCTCGGCCGAACATTGATCCGCTAGGCGAGCTGGTTCAATCGGCGTTACCAGGCGCGGAAGTTGAGAAGGGGTGCGATTACGCCGGCCTCCGTCGATACGTCAAAGCTCTCAGACGCGCGCCACGGGAGCTACGTGCCGGCTCGGCGGCGTCTGAAGCCGCGCGGAGCCAGGGAGGGCGAGAGCGCGGCTGAAGTCGAGCGCCGGGTCGCGCCGGTAGCGCGACCCAAACGTCCGCCGAGCCGGCACGCAGCGACGGTAAGGCGCGCGACGACGGTGCGCCCAGGTAACCAACCAGGACCGGGCGAACGAAGACAACCCGAGATGGCGAAGTATATCTTCTTCACCGGGGGCGTTGTGAGTTCGCTCGGCAAGGGCATCACCGCCGCCTCGCTCGGACGGCTCCTCAAAGCGCGCGGGCTGAGCGTTTCGATCCAAAAGCTCGATCCCTACATCAACGTCGATGCCGGTACGATGAATCCGTATCAGCATGGCGAGGTCTTCGTGACCGAAGACGGCGCCGAGACGGATCTCGACCTCGGGCATTACGAGCGCTTCATCGACGAGAATTTGCAGCGCGCCAACAACGTCACGACCGGGCAGATCTACAACTCGGTGATCGAAAAGGAACGGCGCGGCGACTACCTCGGCGCGACGGTTCAAGTGATCCCGCACATCACCAACGAGATCAAAGCGCACATCAAGCGCGTCGCCGAGGCGAGCCGTGCGGAGGTCTGCATCGTCGAAGTCGGCGGAACGGTCGGCGACATCGAGGGGCTGCCGTTCCTCGAAGCGATTCGCCAGATGCGCTACGACGTCGGCGACGAGAACGTCATGTACGTCCACTTGACGCTCGTTCCGCATCTCGGCGCGGCCGACGAGCTCAAGACGAAGCCGACGCAGCACTCGGTTCGCGAGCTGCGCGGCATCGGCATCTCGCCCGATGCGATCGTTTGCCGCACGCAAACACCCGCCCCGATGCCGCTGGAGCTGAAGGAGAAGATCGCGCTCTTCTGCGACGTGCCGCCGAGCGCGGTCGTGCAGAACGTCGACGCGCGCACGATCTATCAGGTTCCGCTCAATCTCGAGGCCGAGGGCCTAGCGCAGGCGGCGGTGCGCAAGCTCAACCTGCCGTCTATCGCACCGCTGCTCGACGAATGGATGGCCATTGCCGAACGGCTCCTCCACCCGCGGCGGCGCGTGACGATCGCGCTGGTCGGGAAGTACGTCGAGCTCAAAGACGCGTACATCTCGATTAACGAGGCGCTCGCCCATGCCGGAATCTTCCACCATGCTGCCGTCGAGATCCGGCGCATCGATTCGGAGCAGGTCGAGAACGAGGGCGTCGACGTACTGCGCGGTGCGCACGGCATCTTGGTCGCACCCGGATTCGGCGCGCGCGGCGTCAAGGGGAAGCTTCGCGCGATTCAATACGTTCGCGAGCGCAAGATTCCGTTCTTGGGGATCTGCTACGGTATGCAGCTTGCCTGCGTGGAGTTCGCGCGCAACGTCTGCGAGCTCCCCGAAGCGATGACCAGCGAGGTCGACGAGACGAGCGGAGATCCGGTGATCGACTTCATGCCCGATCAGCGAAATCTCGAGATGTACGGCGGCACGATGCGTTTGGGGACGTACGCGTGCACGCTCGAAGAGGGAAGCCAGGCTGCTCGCGCCTACGGCGAGCTCGAGATCAGCGAGCGCCACCGGCACCGCTACGAATTCAACAACCGCTATCGCCCGATCTTCGAAGAGCACGGAATGCGTTTTAGCGGGCATCATACGATCGACAAAACGCGTCTGGTCGAAGTGATCGAACTTCCGCCGGAGATGCATCCGTGGTTCGTGGCAACTCAGGCGCATCCCGAGTTTAAGTCGCGCCCGAATCGCCCGGCGCCGCTCTATCGCGACTTTATCGGTGCGGCCCTGGCGCACGACGAGCGTTTGGAGGCGCGTGCGGACGTTGCTGAGGCGGCTTCCTGGACCCAAGCCTAATCACCGCAGTCCTCCTCACGCGCGACGAAGAGCGCAATCTGCCGCGCGCCCTCACGAGCCTGCCTCGCGGAATCGGCATCTTCGTTCTCGACGCGGGATCGCGCGACCATACGGTGCAGTTTGCGCACGGAGCGGGAGCGCGGGTCGTTCAGCGCGAGTGGACCGATTTCGTGGAGGCGCGCCGGTTCGCACTCTCGCAGGTCGCAACGCCGTGGACGCTGATGATCGACGCCGACGAAGCGCTCGACGACGTGCTCTGCGACGCGGTTCTGCGAGCCTCCACCGACTGCGACGCTTATCGCGTGAAGCGGACGACCTATTTTTGCGGAAAGCCGATGCGCATCTGGCGCGATGAGCCGCTCGTTCGGCTCTTCCGCACCGATCGGGTGACGCTCGAGGCGCATCCGGCCGCGGCGGAGCGCGCGCCCCTTCACGAGGCGTGGCGATGCGACGGCAGCGTCGGCGATCTGCCCGGCACGCTCCTGCACTACTCTTATGCCGACGTCGCGACGTACCGGGCGAAGTACGACCGGTACACGGCGCTCGAGGCGGCAGATATGCCGGGCTCGGTCGCGCGTCTGCTTGCGGCGGGTGTCACGAGCGTCGGGCGGTTGGCATGGCTGCTCTTCGGGCGCGGCGCGCTGCTCGACGGCCCGCGCGGATGGTACGTCGCTTACCGCTCCGCCCTCTATCCGGTCGTGACCGCGCGCAAAGCGCTCTTTCGGTGAAGGTGCGAATCGGGCTCGATGCGCGATTGACGCGGCAGCTCTCGGCGGGAATGCAGACCTACGCGCGGGAGCTGGTGGCGCGCTTGCCGGTCGTCGCGCCGGAGTATGCCTACGTCTCCTTCGCGCGGGGCGGGAACTTCGGCTGGGCCGAGCAGATCGAACTTCCGATCGCACTGCGCCGGGCAAGGCTCGATCTCGTGCACTTTCTTTCGCAGTACGTCCCGGTCGTGTTGCCGCCCCGATTCATCGTCACCATCCACGACTTGATTCACCTGCGTTTTCCGCAGTACTTCAAAGCGAAGGTCGGGCCGTATTACGCGACCGTCGTGCGCCGCGCGTGCGCGCGCGCGCGCCGCGTCATTACCGACGACGAGCGCACCGTGAACGACCTCGCCACTCTTCTCGGCGTCGACCCGGCGAAGGTGAGGGTAGTTCCGCTGGGCGTCGACGAGGTCTTTCGCAATCCGCCGGCACCGTTTAACGGAGCGCGCCCGTACCTGTTGTACGTCGGCAATCACCGCCAACATAAAGACCTGGCGACGCTCTTCGATGCCTGGTCGGCACTGCCGGAGCGATGGGCCGTCGACCTCTACGTCACCGGGCCGGACGATTTTGGCGGCGAGCTCCAGCGTCGCTCCGGTCCCGGGCGTTCGATCCTGGCGCTTGGCGACGTCACGATCGAGCGGCTCGCCGCCTACTACGGCGGAGCGAGCGCGCTCGTGCAGCCGGCCTTGCGCGAAGGCTTCGGATTGCCGATGCTGGAGGCGATGTCGGTAGGCTGTCCGGTGGTCGCATGCGAAGATGCCGTCCCGCGCCCGCTTTGCGCCGCGGCGCTGACGTTTGGGGTACGGGATTCGGCGCAGCTGCGCAGACGGCTCGAAGAGCTCTTCACCGACGCGGCGGTGCGAGCGGGGTCGATCGAACGCGGACGCGCCGCGGCGAAGGAGTTGACGTGGGATCGCTGCGCTCGCGCGACCGCCGACGTCTATCGAGAGGTATTGGAGGAACGTTGAAACGGCACGTCGCCGTCCTGGCCATATTGATTGCGATTGCAGAATCGCACGCGGTTGCGGCTGCGCCGAAGCCGGCTGCGCCGAAGCCGGCCGCGCCGAAGGCGATCGCGATCGTCATCAACGGCGATGCGCTCGCACTCGACCCGCCGGCGCGTTTCGAGCACAACCTGCTCTACGTGCCGGTACGGCGAACGATCGAAGCGCTGGGGCTCTCGTTCCAGCGCTCCGGAAATCACCTCATGACGCAGATCGGTTCGAAGAGCGTCATCCTGACGATCGGCAGCCCCGTCGCTCAGATCGACGGCGCGCAAGTGCCGCTTCAGGCCGCGCCGATCGATATCCACGACGTGCTCTACGTGCCGCTGCGGTTCTTCACCGACGTTCTCGGCGCGCAGGCCAATTTTGACCGGCGTACCAACACGGTCGCGATCGTGGCTCAGCTGGTCGGCCGCTCGTCGAACGGTTTCGTCTCGACCGGCAACGGTTACGAACGGTTCGGAACGGTAGCCGCCGTCGACGTGCTCTCCGATCCGCCGACGATTACTCTACAGCGAGGCGGCGGCGTGCGGACGATACCGGTCGCGTCGAACGCGACGATCGAGATGCAGGACGTCAACGTGAACGTCACCACGCCCGGCGAGCTCGGCGACGTTCGTCCCGGAGATTTCGCGCGGGTCCAGATGCGCAAGGACGGACGCGTCGAGCGAATCGCCGACGAGTACGGATCGCGCAACGGCCACATCGTTGCGATCGCCGGAAGCCAGTTCGTGCTTGGAGATGGCCAGGTGATCGCGGCTGGACGGACGACCGAGATTTCGCTCAACGGAAATGGCGCATCGTTTGACGCGCTTCGCCCGAACGACGAGGTCACCGTGCGTTACAACGTGGAGACCAACGAGGTTCGCGAGATCCTTGCCAGCCGTGCAGTCGCCGCCACTCTAGCGGGCGCGGTTGGGGCCGTTCAAATCAGCGCGGTCGAGACCGACGCGAACCATCCCTTACGCGCAGGCGATACGATTCACGTGACGCTCCGAGGGACGGCGGGCGGCGCGGCCACGTTCGACATCGGCTCGGACGTCGTCAATCAGGCGATGCAGCAACGAACCGCGGGCCTTTATGCGGGCAGCTACACGATTCCGCGCGGCGCGAACTTCGAAGACGTCGCACTCATCGGGCGGCTCACGATCGGCAACGCGACCGCACAGGCCCCGGCAGCGGAGACCGTATCGGCTTCGAGCTTCGGCCCGGGCATCTCGGACTTCGCCCCGAACGCAGGCGTCTCGATCAATACGAATCGTCCGGCCGTCTACGCGAGCTTTGCTGCGGATGCGGTTCCGGTGAATCCTTCGAGCGCGCTGCTCTGGATCAATGGACGCGACGTTACCTCGGAGTGCGTTCGCACGGCGCAGTTCATTCAATACCTGCCGTCGTACGAGTATCCCGACGGCCACGTCAGCGTGACGGTTCGCGTTGCCGATCTGGCGGGGAACACGACGACCAAGTCGTGGAGCTTCACGATTCGGACGCACTGATGAACGAGTGTATTTTCTGCAAGATTGCCGCGGGCGGGCTGCCGGCGAAGATCGTCGATCGCAGCGACCGCGTCGTTGCGATCGAAGACCTTAACCCCCAAGCGCCGACGCATCTGTTGGTGATGCCGGTCGAGCATCATGCGACGCTGGCCGACGCCGCGGCAGCCAACGCCGAACTCGTTGCTGAATTGATGGGGCTGGCGTCGCGGTTGGGCGAGCGCATCGGCGGGGCGGGCGGCTTTCGGCTCGTCGTAAATACCGGAGCCGATGGGGGCCAGACCGTCGGCCACGTGCACGTGCACGTCCTCGCAGGCCGGCGCATGACCTGGCCTCCGGGCTAAATATCGGTGGCGGATTCCGGTATTTGACGCCCCCGATTGGCTATGTTAGGCTACGTTAGGCCCAACGGGGCCTAATTTTTCGTGCTCTGCAAGCAATGCACGAGCGCGCCGAAAGGGGGGTCGTCAATAAATGGAAGTTCGCATCGCTCCGGGCGAAACGATCGAGAGCGCGTTGCGCCGCTTCAAGAAGGCCACCCAAAAAGCCGGCATTCTCGCCGAGGCGCGCAAGCACGAGCACTATGAAAAGCCGAGCGTTCGCCGCAAGAAGAAGTCCGCTGCGGCTCGTAAGCGCCGCGCCTAAGCGTTCGCCATGGGAACTCTAAAGGACCGAATCGCCTCGGATCTCAAAGAGGCGATGCGGGCGCGCGACCAGTTGCGCCTTGATACGTTGCGCTCGGCGCTCTCCGGATTCATCTACAAGCGCACCGAGAGCGGCCAGGAACTCTCCGAGGCCGACGAACTCGAGGTCGTCCGGCGTCTGGTCAAGCAGCGCGCCGACTCGCACGCAGAGTTTGAAAAAGCCGGCCGAGCAGATCTGGCCGAGAAAGAACGTGCGGAACGAGAGATTCTGCTCGCCTACCTGCCGGCACAGCGTTCGCCTGCCGAGATACGGGAGATCGTGCAGAGCGTCTTGGCGGAGCTCCCGCCCGAGGCGCGCAACGCCGGGGGCGTCATGAAGGTGGTTATGCCTCAGCTGCGCGGGGTCGCCGATGGGAACCTCGTGCGGCAGATCGTCACCGAGGAGCTCCAGGCGTAACCTTCCGCTACGGGCAAAGGTAGCTAGCGGCATGAGGAAATTCCGGCCGCAGGTTTGGCTCTGGTGCGGCCTTTTGCTGTCCGGTCTGAGCGGAACGGCCGCCGGACAGCCGTTCCAGCGTCCGATCGTCGTGGTGCCGATCTCCGGCACGGTCGACGACGGAATGGCTCATCTCGTCGAGCGTTCGGTCGAAGAAGCGAATCGCGAACATGCCGCAGCGATCGTGCTCGACGTCAATAGCCCGGGCGGGCTCGTCGGGGCGGCATTTCGGATTCGCGACGCACTCTTCGCTGCGCAAGAGCCGGTCGATGCGTATGTCAGCGAACGCGCCTACTCGGCCGCGGCGCTGATCACGCTCACTGCAAATCGGATCATCATGGCGCCGGGTGCATCGATCGGCGCCGCCGAGCCGATTCCGGCGACCGTCAAGACGATCTCCGCACTGCGAGCCGAGTTCGAATCGACCGCCGAGCGCAGTCACCGCGATCCGAAACTCGCCGCGGCAATGGTCGACAAAGGCGTCGACTTTCCGCAGTATAAGCGCTCCGGCACGATTCTCACGTTGAGCACCGACGATGCGCTGCGTTCCGGCATTGCCGGCGGCACCGCACCCTCGCTCGAAGCGGCGCTCGTTGCGCTCCATCTTTCGGAGGCACCGCGCACGACCGAGGCCTTTTCGTGGGCGGAGAGCCTCGCGCGATTCGCGACGGATCCTGTAGTGAGCGGCCTGCTGCTCACGATCGGCATGCTCGGACTGCTCATCGAGATGCAGACGATGCACGGGATAGCGGGCCTGCTCGGCGTCGGCGCACTCGTGCTCTTCTTCGGAAGTCACATCTACGCGGGCTTCTCGAACGGTTTCGTTGCCGTGCTCGCGGTGGTCGGGCTGCTCGGAATCCTCTGGGAGCTGCACGTCGTGCCGGGTCACGGACTACCGGGAATCCTCGGTGCCGGTGCCTTGCTGGTCGCCGTGCTCTTTGCTTTCGGCCTACCGTTTTTCTTCGTCGGGCTCGAAACGATCGCAACCGCAATCGTGCTGACCGTGATCGCGTTCACGCTGACCGTGCGCGCGGTGCCGGAGAACGCGTGGGCCCACCGGCTTGCGCTGGCCTCGGCACAAGGTCCCGAATACGTCGCCAGCGCCGATTACCGCGACCTGCGCGGACGCTCCGGCACCGCGGTCAGCTACCTGCGCCCCGCCGGAATCGCTTCGGTCGACGGGCGCCGCGTCGACGTCCTCACCGAGGGTGAGTTCATCGCGCAGGGAACCCCCATCCGCGTCGTGCGCGTCGAAGGCGCACGCGTTTTCGTCGAGCCGTTCTCGGGATAGGAGCCGATATGATTGCCGTCAGCGGTGCGATCGTCATTCTGATCGTCATCATTGCATTCTTTGCCTTTCTCTATTACTTTCCGATCGGTTTGTGGATCCGCACGATTGCGGCGGGCGTGCCGCTGGGGATCATCGCCCTCGTGCGGATGCGTTTGATCGGGATTCCTCCGGGCGTGATCGTGACGAACTACGTGCGCGCGCGCAAAGCGGGACTGAACCTCAGCGTCGATCAGATGCAATCGCATTATCTCGCCGGCGGAAACGTCGAGAACGTGACGCTGGCGATGATCGCCGCGCAGCGAGCCCAGATTCCGTTGGAGTGGCAGCGCGCCGCAGCGATCGATCTCGCCGGGCGCAACGTCCTCGAAGCGCTGCAGACCTCGGTCACTCCGAAGGTGATCGAGACGCCGATCTTCCAAGGCGTCGCTCAAAACGGCATTCAACTCAACGTTAAGGCGCGGATAACGGTTCGCAGCAACCTTGACCGGTATGTCGGCGGAGCCGGAGAACCGACGATCGTCGCCCGCGTCGGCGAGGGTGTCGTTTCGGCCGTCGGCGCCGCGATCGATCATAAGGAAGTGCTCGAATATCCCGACCGGATCAGTAAGACCGTGCTGGCGAAAGGCCTCGATGCCGGCACGGCCTTCGAGATCGTCTCGATCGATATTGCCGACGTCGACGTCGGAAAGAACATCGGTGCGGAGCTGCAGACGAGCCAGGCGGAAGCCGACCGCCGAATCGCGCAGGCAAAGGCCGCGGAACGGCAGTACGCCGCGCTGGCCGCCGAGCAGGAGCAGAAAGCCGAGACGCAAGCGATGCGCGCAAAAGTCGTCGAGGCCGAAGCGTCGATACCGCAGGCAATCGCCCAGGCTTTTCTGCGTGGGAATCTCGGCGTGATGGATTACTATCGGCTCAGGAACGTGCAGGCCGATACCGAGATGCGCTCGTCGATCGGCGCGTCGACCGAGGCGTCGAGCGATTTGCAGCAACCACCGCTGACGGGTCCCGCTCCGAAGTAACTCGACGGTATGCGCGAAGTCGGCGTCGTCATCTGGGTGGTGTTGCTGCTCGTCGGCGTCATCGGCAGCATGATTTCAACCGTTCGCAAGCAGATGCAGGCGCAGCCTCAGTCGCAGCAGCGCCGCGAGCGCCCGCGGCCCGCGGCTACGATACGTCTGCAGGCCCAGCCGGCCGCCGCGCCGCCTGCTCCGCCGCCGGCGCCGAGCGCGCCCGCCGCGCGGCGTAAGCCGCCGCCGCAACCGGTCTCCGAGCACCCGCCGCCGCCGGTCGGTCAGGTTCGGCGGCGAGTTCGCCTCTTCGAGACGCGAGGGGAGCTGGTGCGCGCGGTGATCGCCGCGGAGGTCCTCGGAAAGCCCCGCGGCCTGAGCGACGAATACTCTCCGCATTGACCGCGCAACGATCGATCGACCTCGGCGAGCTCTCCGACCGCCTCCGCCTCTTCGGCGAGTACGATCGCAACTTGTCGGCGATCGAGTCGTCGCTCGACGTGGCCGTGCGAACCGAAGGCGACCGCTTGCTCGTAGCGGGTGACGACGCGGCCGTCGCGCGCGCCGAGGAAGTCGTTCGCCGAATTCTCGATGCCGCCGTCGGCGGCGCGCACATCACGCCCGACGACGTCGCGCTGGCGCTCTCGGATGCCGGTACCTCACAGAACGCCGGCCTGCCCGAAACGCTGCTGCGCAGCCACCGCGGACGTGAAGTTCGCCCACGAACCGCCGGTCAACGGCGCTTCGTTCGCTCGATCGAGGAGGCGACGCTCACCTTCGGGATAGGCCCGGCCGGCACCGGGAAGACCTATCTCGCGGTGGTGATGGCTGTGCGGGCGCTCAAGCGGCGCGAGGTCGCGCGGGTCGTTCTCTCACGTCCGGCGGTTGAGGCCGGCGAACGGCTCGGGTTCCTCCCGGGCGATTTGCGGGAAAAGTTCGATCCGTACATGCGCCCGCTCTTCGACGTGCTCGGTGAGATGCTCGACGAGGCGCTCGTCAATAAGTATATGGAACGCGGCACGCTCGAAGTCGCACCGCTGGCCTTCATGCGCGGACGAACGCTCTCGGACTGCTTCGTCATTCTCGACGAAGCGCAGAATGCAACCGACGATCAGCTCAAGATGTTTCTGACCCGGCTGGGGAGCGGCTCGAAGATGGTCGTGACGGGCGACGTGACGCAGATCGATCTTCCGGCGGGCCAGCGCAGCGGTTTACGTGCCGCCGCCACGCGGCTCGCCGGCATCGAAGATATCGGCATCGTCGAGCTCGACGAGAGCGACGTCGTGCGCCACCCGCTCGTCGCCAGGATCGTTCGCGCCTATTCGCGCGTGATGCCCCCCGCCGCCACGCCGTGATCTATTACCGCAACGACGTACGGCGCAGCGGCGTCGACGGCCGCGCCCTCGTTGCGACCGCGCACCGGCTGCTCGCGGCGATCGGCGAGGATGGAGCCGCATTATCGCTCTCACTGGTAGGCGACGATGCGATTCGTTCGCTCAACCATCAGTACCGCGGTCGGGATGCCGCGACCGACGTCTTGAGTTTCCCGCTGGAAGATACCATCGCGCCGGAGCGAATGCTCGGCGACGTTGTGATCTCGATCGATACGGCGCGCCGCCAAGCCGCGGAGTACGACGCAACGCTGCAACGCGAGCTCTACCGGTTGTTGATCCACGGACTGCTCCATCTCACCGGCCACGATCATATCCAGGCCTCGCAGGCAAGTGTGATGCGGCGAGAAGAGCGGCGTCTTGCCGCCGCGATCGATCTTCCCTGGCCGTACCGGGCGAGCCGCTGATGCATCATCCCGCCGACGAGCGCGGCAAGCGTCCCGCGGCTGCGCCGCGCGCAAACCCGCCGCACTATCTCCCGATTGAGCGCCACCGGTTCCTGCGCTCCTTTCACCACGCGTTCGAGGGCATTATCTACGCCACGCGCACCGAGCCGAACATGCGCGTGCATTTTCTCATCGCCGCGCTGGTGCTGTTGGCCACGCTCGTCTTACGGCTCGACCGCTACTACGTCGTCGCGACGATCACGCTGATCGCACTCGTCCTCAGCCTCGAACTGATGAATACGGCGATCGAGGCGATCGTCGACCTGCTCACCGTCGCCCACCATCCGCTGGCAAAGAGCGCGAAGGACGCCGCCGCGGGCGCGGTACTGATTGCGGCGATCGGCGCCGCCCTTCTGTGCCTATCTAATCTTCTATCAAGGGATCTTGAGCGGCGGTGCCAGCGTCTTTGCTGCCGTGCAGTCGGTGCCGGCGAACGTCGCGCTGATCTCGCTGGTGGTCGTCGCGATCGCGGCGGTCTTCGCCAAGGCCTGGGTCGGCCGCGGTTCGGCGTTGCAAGGGGGCGCCGTCTCGGGTCACTCGGCCCTCGCGTTCGCCGTCGCGACGATGCTGGCGCTCTTTTACCAGAAGCCGCTCGCCGCGATTCTGGCCTACTTCGGCGCATTCTTGGTCGCACAGAGCCGGGTCGAGGCGCGCATCCATCGGCCGTACGAGGTCTTCTGGGGAGCCATGCTCGGCACGCTCGCCGCCCTGGCGATCTACCTGCTGGTGCGGCCGCACGTTATGCTATAATGGCGCCGAACTTGAACACCGACCCTGCGCCAAGTACTCCCGAAGGTCTCGCCTTCAAGCTCGTTGTGCTCGTCGTGCTCGTCCTGCTGGCGGGCTTCTTTGCCGCCTCGGAGTCGGCTCTGGTCTCGATCTCGCGCCTGCGTGCACGGTCGATCGCCGAACGGCGGGTACGCGGCGGCCGGAACCTCGAGCAGATCGTCGACGACAAGACCCGCTTCCTGACCGCAATTCTGGTCGGGAACACGATCGTGCTGCTCGCGGCCGACTCGCTGGCCACCTACATCGCCCTCACGATGGGCATCCCGTCGGGCGCGGTGCTCTCGACGATCGTCATGGCGATCATCTTCTTGCTGTTCGGCGAGATCATTCCAAAGACGATTGCGACCGGCGACAGCGAGCGCTGGGCGCTGAGGCTCGCGCTGCCGATGCGGTACGTCGCCTACGTGCTGACGCCGATCGCGCGCACGTTCGAGGTGATGACCGATCTCATTCTGCGTCTCTTCGGCATCAAGCACGCCCATCGTCCGTTCGTCACCGAGGAGGATATTCGCACGCTCGTCAACGTCGGCGCCGAGCAGCGGGTCATCGAAGAGCAAGAGCGCGAGCTGATCCATTCGGTGATGGAGTTCGGCGATACCATCGTCCGTGAGGTGATGAAGCCGCGTCCGGAGATGGTTGCGGTCTCCGTCGAGGATTCGCCGCGGCGTGCGTTGGACGTCGTGATCGCGGAAGGCTACTCGAAGCTCCCGGTCTACCAGGAGTCGAAAGACGACATCGTCGGCGTCGTTCACGATCGCGAGCTCCTCATTGCGCTCGCCAACGGTTCGCTCGCGCACACGAGCGTTCGCGCGCTCATGCGCCTGGTCGTGCACGTCCCGGAGACGAAGAAGATCGCCGATCTGCTCCGCGAGATGCAGCGCGACAAGTTCTCGCTCGCGATCGTCGTCGACGAATACGGCGGAACCGCGGGCTTGGTCACCATGGAGGATCTGCTCGAAGAGATCGTCGGGGAGATTCGCGACGAGCACGATGTCGACGAGCAAGAGTCGATCTCGGTGATCTCCGAAAACGAAGCGGTGGTCGAGGCCGGCACGAACATCGAGGACGTCAACGCAAAGCTCGGGACGCAGCTTCCGACCGAAGACTTTGAGACGATCGGTGGCTACACCGTCGGACTCTTCGGCCGCCTTCCCAACGAGGGCGAGGAGATCGACGCTGCCGACCACACGCGACTGCGAGTCGACCGCACGCGCGGACGCCGGATTCTCGCGGTGCGCGTCTACACCAACGGCAGCCTCGAACAAAGACAGGAATCGGAGGAGACTGACGCAGCCGCGCGCCTATAAGACGCGGGGCGTGGTCTTACGCGGACGGCAGCTCGGCGAAGCCGACCGAATCATCACGCTCTTTACGCTCGAGAGCGGGAAGCTCGATGCGGTCGCCAAGGGCGTCCGTCGTCCCCGCAGCCACCTCGCCGGGCGCGTCGAGGCGTTCAACGAGTGCGACTTCCTCATGCATCGGGGGCGCTCGCTCGACGTCATCGTCTCGGCAGAGATCCGGAGCGCCCACTGGACGGCGCTCGTCGAGCCGCAGCGCTACGCCGTCGCGGCCCTCTTGGCGGAGCTGGTCGACGCCTTCTGCGAGCCCGACCTCGCCCTGCCCGACGTCTACGCACTGCTCGTCGGCGCGATCGCGGCCGTCGCTGCGTCGGCGGCACCCCGAAACCTGCTCCCGCGCTTCTCGCTACGACTGCTCGAGATGCTCGGCTTGGCCCCTCCGCTCGAGCAGTGCGTTCGCTGCGGCGCCCCGCTGGGGTTCGCCCCGGTGCGTCTCGATGCGCAGGCGGGTGGACTCGTCGACGAGGCCTGCCGGGAGCGCTGGCAAGACCTCCCCGAGCTCGACCGTGAGGACGTCGAGAACCTGCGGGCACTCGCCCGCGCAAAAGGCGACGGTGCGGCGGCGGTGATGGCGAGGCCCCGGGCCGCCGCGGCCGCCGAGGAGCTGGTCGCCCACCATCTCGGCAAGCGGCCGAAGGCCCTCGCGCATCTCGCGGCGCTGGGGGCGTAGCCGGTGATCATGGCGCTCGACGTCGGCAGTAAACGCATCGGCATCGCGGTGAGCGACCCGAGCGGCACGTTCGCACTTCCGGTCGCCACCCTGACCCGGAAGAACCGCCGCGACGACCTCGCTGCAATCAAGGAGTATCTCGATTCGTATGCGGTCGACGAGCTCGTCGTCGGCGATCCGCTCACGCTGAGCGGCGAGCGCGGCATCGCCGCGCATGCGATGGACGGATTCGTCGAGGATTTAGGCGCGATCTTCGCGGGGACGGTTCATCGCGTCGACGAGCGGCTCACAACCGCGCAGGCTACTAAGAGCCTCATCGCGGCCGACGTTTCGCGAGCGAAGCGGCGGGCGATCGTCGACCGGATGGCGGCCGCGTTAATCCTGGAATCGTTTCTCGCGCGGCGGCGAAACGAGCCGCGCGCGTGAGGACGCTGCGGTACGGCGCGTTGGTCGCAACGCTCGTCGTCCTCCTTGCCGGCCTCGCGGCCGCTGCACTGTGGTATGCAGTCTACCGCGATCGCTCGCGCCCGGCAGCAGCGAGCGAGATCGTGGTCGATCGCGGAGCGACCTTCAGCGCCGTCGCCCGTCAACTCGCCGCCGCAGGAGTCATCAGCAACGTCGCGAGTTTTCGGATCCTCGCGCGCCTTCGCAACGAGGAGTCGGCGGTGCGCGCGGGCGAGTACCGCTTCCCCGCGCATCAGACGCAGAGCGAGATTCTGCAAGCCCTCGTCACCGGCGGCGCGCAGGTCGCGACCTGGGTGACGATTCCCGAGGGCTTCACCGCGACCCAAATCGGCGCGCGTCTGCAGAGCACCGGAGTCGGCTCGTCGGAGCAGTTCGTTCGCGCGTTCATGCATCGCCGGCTCGTCGTCGACGGTACGCCGACGGTGAATCTCGAAGGCTTTCTCTTTCCGAGCACCTATCTCGTCCCGCTCGACGCATCGCCCGATCAGGTTGCGGATCTGATGATCTCCGAGTTCTTCAAAGAACTTCCGAGCCACGCGCAGAGCCGGGCACGGACCCTGCACGTGACCGTACCGCAGGCGGTCACGGTGGCATCGCTCGTAGAGCGCGAAGCCAAGAGCGAGATCGACCGCCCGCGGATTGCCGAAGTGATCTACAATCGGCTGCGCTTGCGCATGCCGCTGCAGGTGGATGCGACCATCGAGTATGCACTCCCCAAGCACAAGAGCCGGCTGAGTTTTTCCGACCTGCGGATCGACTCACCGTACAATACGTACTTGCGCGTCGGGCTGCCGCCGACCCCGATTGCAAATCCCGGCTTGCCGTCGCTGGAGGCCGCACTCCATCCGTCGAAGGGCGAGTATCTGTACTACGTGTACTGCGGGAACGGGCGCCACGTTTTTGCAAAGACGCTCGCCGGGCACCAGGCGAACGTCGCGCGCTGTCTCTACTGACCCGCTGGAAGGAAAGGCTTCGATGACCACGTCGAATGGCGAGGGCGAGACCCAACAAGGCCCTCTCGAACTGAGCGAAACGCTCTATATCGAGACCGACGACGGACGGTCGCTGCCGTTCGAGGTCGTCGGCATCCTCGAAGATGCCGACGAAGGAGCATCGTACGCCGTGCTTCGTCGCAACACGGACGAAGATGACGAGTTCGTCGTCACCGACGCGGCCGGGAAGCTGCTCGAGGACGACGTTTTGGCCCAAGAGATTCTCGACGATTTCTTAGCCTTCGCGGAAGAAGACGAGGATCGCGCCGGTCAGAACGGAGAGCCGGGCTAATTCGCGTCCTCTTTCTCTCGGCCAGCGTCGGCGTCGGTCACACTTCGGCGGCGAATGCCGTAGCCGGCGCGCTGCGCTCGATCGAACCGCAGGCCGAGACGAGCGTCGTCGATTCGTACGAGTACGCGGCACTCGTCCTCGCGCGCGTTGTATCGGACGGCTACCTGCGCATGGTCAAGACGATCCCGCAGCTCTATCGCTATATTTACGCGCGGGCGGAACGGGCCACCGAAGTAGGCCGGTTCCGAACCTGGGCGCACCAGTTCACCGCGAGCAACTTGCGGCCGCTGATGGAACGCGTGCGTCCCGACGTCGTCGTATGCACGCACGCCTTTCCATGCGGGGCGATGGCCGAGTATAAGCATCTTTATGACGATGCACCGCCCGTCGTTGCGATCGTCACCGACTTTGCCGTTCACGGATTTTGGATCCACGAAAACATCGATCGGTACGTCATCGCGACTGAGACGTTACGTGCGAGTCTCACCGCGCGCGGCGTTCGCGAGTCGTCAATTGTTGTTACCGGAATTCCGGTTCGCCGAGAGTTCGCCGCATTCTCCGAGCCGCGCGACGCATTGCGCGAACGTCTCGATCTGCCGCGCGACCGGTACGTCGTCTTGCTGATGGGCGGAGGTCTCGGCATCGCTCCGGTCGAGCGAATCTTGAGCACGCTGCGTGCGATTCGGGCACCACTGGCCGCCGTCGCGATCGCCGGACGGAACGCGCGGATCGGACCGCGGCTCAAAGAAGTTGCCGAAAGCGTCGAATATCCGGTGCGCGCGCTCGGCTTCGTTGAGAACGTCTACGACTATATGCACGCCGCCGACGTGCTCGTCACCAAACCTGGCGGCCTGACGACGGCCGAGGCCTTGGTCGCGCAGGTCCCGCTCGTTTTGTGCAAACCCCTACCCGGGCAAGAAGAGCGTAATGCACGAGTACTCCTGGAAGCAGGCGCCGCGTTGCGGACCCGGCGGTTCGACGATCTCCCATCGATCGTCGAGAGCGTGCTCGCCGACCGCGGCGTGCGCGAGCGGATGCTCGCCGGCGCGCGCCGGTTGGCGCGTCCGCACGCCGCCGCGGAAGCCGCCGCTATGATTGCGAGCCTCGTTCACGCGCCAAAGGAGGTCGTTGCATGAACCTACCGTCGCCGCGGACGTACGGAGGATGGCTCGCGATTGCGCGGATGCTCACCGGCGCAATCTGGTTGATTCACGCGATCCCGAAGTTTATCAACGGCGCGGCCTTCTTGCCGCCCAACGGGGCGTTTGCGATGTACCTGCAAAACGGCCTGGCCAAGACGGCCGGCCCGTATCACGATTTTCTCGCGAACGTCGTCGCGCCCAACGCGGCACTCTTCGCCGAGCTCGTGCGCGTGGGCGAGCTCGTTGCCGGTATCTCACTCTTTTTTGGGCTCTTCTCTCGAGTCGGCGCGCTGATCGGGGTGGTTCTCCCGCTCAACTATATGGCCGCGCGCGGAGCCTTGACCTCGGTGAGCGGTTGGGGAACCGTGGATGCGTGCATCGCGCTGCTCTCGGCCGTAAGCCTGGTCTTACCGACCGGTCGCGTTGCTGGGCTCGACGGCTTGCGCCGTCCGCGGGCACCGCGCCGCCGGGCCGTCGTCGCGGAGGTCGTTCCGGAACCGCCGCTCGAGCGCCCCACCGCGCCGCCGTAGCGGGCAAATGCTCGCCATCTTCCCAGGGTATCTTCAGGACAGCCGCCAGGCGCGGCGTGTACGCTCTGCGCATGATAGACGAGGGCCAGGGGTCTCGACACCGGGTCGAACTCGCCGGAGAGTACGACCTCAGCCGTAGCGCCGAGCTTTCGAGCATCTTCGGCGCGCTCAGTGCCGACGGTCCCGCCGTCATCGATATGACGAACGTCACGTTTGTGGACTCGTCATTTCTTTACGCGCTCGTCACGCTGCATTCCCGATTCGAAGCGTGGGGCGTGACGCTCACCGGCGTGCAGCCGCCTATTCGGCGCATTCTTCAGCGAGTCGCTTTCCAGGAGCTCTTTCGCATCTCGGATTAGCGGATCGGCCGGCGCGTCGCTCCAAAGGGCCGCGGGCCCCTGTGAGCAAACCGAGAGCTAGTCGCCGGGTGGAGAGATGGCCGAGCGGCTGAAGGCGGCGGTTTGCTAAACCGTTATACGATGTAAAGTCGTATCGAGGGTTCGAATCCCTCTCTCTCCGAGGATCTGGACGACGTAACGATGAGTATGGGAGGCGCAACGGTGAGGATCTCGGCTTGTAGGCGCGTCTCCGGTTTCATTTTGGCTGCCGCGCTCTTGGCGGCGTGTAACGGCGGCGGCGCGTCGCTTACGAGCGTACCGCGCACGTCGCAAGGGGATTCGGGGAGCTCGTCGAGTCCTATTCAGCACGTCGTCATCATCGTGCAGGAGAATCGCACGTTCAACGATTTCTTTGCGACCTTTCCCGGAGCCGACGGGACCACGACCGGCAGGGTCGTTAAGAACACGAGCTGCAAACCGAAGATCCGCCACAACGGGACGATCGCATTGACGAAGAGTCCACTGGTCGATCCACAAGATACCAATCATTCGTACAGGGGGTACGCCATCGCGTACGACGGCGGAAAGATGGATGGATTCGACCAGGTCCACTTCGACGCGGGCAAGGGTGCCGCCGAGTGCCGCGTACCGTACCAGTACACCGACCCGATGCAGATCCAACCCTATTGGGACATGGCCGAGCAATACACGCTGGCCGAGCACATGCTCACGACCCAGGGCAGCGATAGTTTCACCGCACATCAAGATCTGATCGCCGGCGACACGGTCGTCGAGCCGAATCGAGCGATGGTCGATCTGCCGGGCTGCTCGGTGGGCTGCATGTGGGGATGCGACGCGTCGCCGGGCGCTCGAACGCACCTCATCACCGCCGGCAATCAGTACCTCCGTACGCTGGGGCCGTTTCCGTGCACGAAAGACTTTAAGACGAAGTACCTAACGCTGCGCGATCTGCTCGACGCGCACCACGTTTCGTGGAAATATTACGTCCCGCCGAAGAGCACGAACTTCGGTAAGCTGATGAACGCTTTCGACGTCATCTGGCCGGTCCGCAACGGTCCGGAGTGGGGCACGAACGTGGTCTGGCCCGAGACGACGATCTTCAACGACATTTCGAGCAACTCGCTTCCGGCCGTATCTTGGGTGATTCCGATCGAGAACAACTCCGACCATCCGGGTACCAGCCAAGACAACGGTCCGTCGTGGGTGGCAAGCATCGTCAACGCGATTGGCGAGAGCTCGTCTTGGAACTCGACGGCGATCGTCGTGCTTTGGGACGACTGGGGCGGCTTCTACGACAACTACGCGCCGCCGATCAAGGATTACGGCGGCCTTGGATTCCGCGTTCCCGCGATCGTGATTTCACCATACGCTCGTGCCGGGCATATTTCCACGACGCAGTACGAGTTCGGCAGCGTCTTACGGTACATCGAGGACAACTGGAAGCTCGGCGTCTTGGGCCCACCGTCGAGCGACAAGCGCGCGACGAGTATCATCGATTGTTTCGACTATTCGCAGAACCCGATCAAGTTCAAGCAGATTCCGTCGAGCCGCGACAAGGCGTATTTCTTGCGTGAAAAAGAGTCGCCGGGTATCCTGAATACCGACTAGCGAAGGCGTCCGGCCAAGGAGGGGAGCCGCTCGCATCGGATAAAGTGAGGGCGGGCGCGCGGTCGTAGCTCAATTGGATAGAGCAACAGGCTACGAACTTGTAGGCTGGGGGTTCGAGTCCCTCCGACCGCGATTTCTCTCGTGCCGCCCGCCGGCCGATTCGACGCACGACGCTGCAACGGTTGTCCCCCGGCGCGTAGTCCTGTTATACTGCGGTGTCGAACCGCTCGTTAGCGGCCACGGCTCGGTAGCTCAGTGGTAGAGCAGGGGACTCATAAGCCCTTGGTCGTAGGTTCAAGTCCTACCCGAGCCAAAAACCAAAAAGGCTAGGTGTTTTCTCAATGTCTACGATTCCGTGCGATTTTTGTCCCCATCCGGTCGATCGAAGCCAGATGGAAGAGATCGAGATCTCGCACTACGTCCCGGACAGCTCCGGTGAAGATCTCGCGTATGCGCGGACGTACTTCTTCGGTCATCCCGACTGCGTGCGGAAGTTCTACCGTACGCTCGTCGATCATAAGCTCGATCTCTTCAAGCACATCCCCAGCGCGGGATCGCCGCCCGACGCACCGCGTTGAACGCGCTGCGTTCGTGCGCCCGTAGCGTAGCTGGATAACGCACAGCCCTCCGAAGGCTGGGATCGGGGGTTCGAATCCCTCCGGGCGCGCATTTTGACTGACGACGAAACCCGCTTGCGACGTGCACTCGAGCTTGCAGAAGAAGCAGCGCGAGCGGGAGACGTTCCCGTCGGCGCACTCCTCGTGAGCGGCGATCTGGTCATCGAAGCGAAGAACGAAAAAGAAGTGCGTCGCGACCCCACCGCGCACGCGGAGATGTTGCTGTTACGCGAGGCGGCGCAGCGCCTAGAGGCGTGGCGCCTCTCCGAGGCGACGATCTACGTAACGAAGGAGCCGTGCGTTATGTGCGCGGGCGCGATCATCGCCGCGCGGATCAAGCGGCTCGTCTATGGGGCTCGCGATCCAAAGGGCGGCGCCGATGGCGGAGCCTTCGATATCCTGCAGTCGCCGAGGACGAACCACCGGCTCGAGGTGACCGCCGGCGTTATGGAGGCAGAAGCGGCAGCACTGCTGCAGGAATTCTTTCGACAGCGGCGCCAACCCTGAGCCTCGGAGAGGTGGTCGAGTGGTTGAAGGCACCCGCCTCGAAAGCGGGCGAACGTGTTGAGCGTTCCGTGAGTTCGAATCTCACCCTCTCCGAAGTCCTTTTTTACGATGCGAGGGGAAGCTGCACGATGAAGCGCGAGCCGTTTGGACTCGTGTCGAGTTTGATCGCGCCGTGCGCGCGCTCGACCGCGCGCTTGACGATTGCGAGGCCGAGCCCCGAACCCGGAACGTCGCGCTGCGTCCCGCGATAAAATCGGTCGAAGACGCGCGCGGCATCGGTCGACGGTATTCCAGGGCCACGATCGGCGACTTCGATAACCGCGGTGGAGTCTTGCGCGCGGACGCGCACGGCGATCGGTCCCTCGCCGTACTTCACCGCATTGTCGGTTAAGTTCGTTACGACGTAACCGAGCTCGGTCGGATCGATCGCAGCGAGGATGCCCGAGGGCGTCGAGAGTTCGAAGCGGCGTTCGGGATGCGCATCCGCAATCGGGCCGACGAGATCCGCGACGAGCGTACCGACGTCGATCGGCGCGGCGGCGGGTGCGGCCTCCGGGCTCTCCCAACGCTCGAGCAGAATGAGCTTGTCGATCAGCGAGCCCATGATCCGGCTCTGATCGTTCATCGTATCGAGAATGTGTTCGCGATCCGCCGGATTCTCAAAACCGCCGCGGCGTAGGATGGCGATGAAGCCTTGCACGACGGTGAGCGGCGTGCGCAGCTGATGTCCGGCGTCGGCGATGAATTGCCGCATCGAGGTATTCGCGCGATCCCGCGCGGCGAAGGCGCGTTCCATCTGGTCGATCGCGCCGTTATAGGCGGCGGCGAGCGCGCCGAGCTCGTGGCGTTCGTCGGCGGCGATCGGCTGCGGCGTCAGGTCGCCGGCGGCGAAGCGCTGGAGCGCGGCGGTGACGTCGTCGAGCGGAAGAAGTGCCTGACGCGTCAACGCGCGCGCGATGAGAATGCCGCAAGCGATCGCCAGCAGCAGTGCGATCGCCAATGGAATCAGGAACGTACGTATCGTCGAAACGAGCGTCGCGTTGTTGGCGCGCACGATGACGTAGAGATTCCCGAAGTGCGAGTAGAGCGGTTGGAGGCCAAAGGCCGTCGCTAGGCCGAGAATGACGTTAGCGATCGGTCCCGAAACGTGCGGATCCCCCGAAAGGTCGCCGCGCCGGCGGATCGCGACGACCGGCTGTGCGTCGGAGCGATGCGCCCGAAAGACCGTCACCCGCGTGCCGGCATCGAGAAAGATAATCTCCGTGCCAGTGCCGAGCAGAAGCGAAGCGGCGAACGCGCCGCCCGCGCGAGCGTCCGCCGGCGAGGGACGGGCCAACGAGGCTTCGAGCTGCGTCATCGTTCCGGTCAGCTCGTTGGAGAGCGTGCGAATGTAGAAGCCGAAGGCGAGCAGCGCGCCGGCGACGATCGCAGCGACGAGCACGAGCGAGACCTCGATTGCGGCGAGGCTTTGAATTCGCCGGGCGAGCTTCGTCATCACGGCGGCGTCGACCGTAAGGCGTAGCCGGCACCGCGCAGCGTTTGGATCAGCTTGACGGACTCGCCGCTATCGAGCTTCGCGCGCAAGAACGAGACGTAGGTTTCGACCGTGTTCGGGATCACGTCGCGGTCGATTCCCCAGACCATGTCGAGTAGTTGAGAACGTGTTAAGACCTGTTCGGCGTGTTCGGCGAAGACGCGGAGCAGATCGAATTCGCGCGGCGAAAGCTCGATCCGGCGATTGCCCCGATAGACGGTTCTGCTGGCCGGGTCGATGCTCAGGTCGGCATACTGGAAGGTCTCGTGCTGTTCGATTCGTGGGCGGCGCAACAGCGTCCGCAGTCGCGCGACGAGTTCTTCGATGTCGAAAGGCTTGCCGACGTAGTCGTCGGCGCCGGCCGTGAGTCCGGCGACCTTTTCGGCGATCTCGGTTCGCGCGGTCAGCATGACCACGGGAGCGGTCGTCAGCCGGCGAATCTCGGGGAGAAGCGCAAACCCATCCATCCCGGGTAACATCACGTCCAGCACGATGAGATCCGGCAACCAGGATTGCAGCAGCGGCAGCGCAGCCGATCCCTCGGTCACGCTGCGCACGGAGAAGCCCGCTTGCTCCAAACCGTACTCGAGGAGTTCCCGCAGCCCCCGCTCGTCGTCGACGACCAGAACGCGGGCCTGCTCTCCCATGCCGCCCATTCTCAGACTCACTCCAGGATTAAAAACTCATGCTTTCGCTACAATCGGACCATCCATGTCAGGCAGGGAACGGCCCTTACGGCAACTCTTCGTTGCGCTCTGCGCTATCCTAGCCGCCGGCGGCTGCGGCGGCCGGCCGGCCGCGCGCGAGAGCCCGGCCCCCTTCGTCGACACCGCAATCACCAGCTTTGGCGCGATCGAGCCCGCCCGGCAGCTTGCGGGCGTCATCGCACCCTATCAGAACGTGGCCATTCAAAGTACCCTCGCCGAGCCGGCCGACGCGGTTTACGTGCGGGAAGGGGATAGCGTCCGCGCGGGTCAGCTCCTGGCCCAGCTCGACACCTCCGATCTGCAGGCTCAGCTGCAGGCAGATCTCGCGACCGCGAACAGCAATCATGCCAACACCGAACACGCCACCTATCAAGGTTCGCTGAACATCGCGCAAGGCCAAGACACGCTGCGGACCGACGAGGCGGCGGTGCGGCAAGCCGAAGAGACGTTGAGCAACGACCGGCACAACCTTTCGCGCGATGAAAATCTGCTCGCGCAGGGCTACGTCTCGCAGCAGGCCGTCGACGCACAAGCGACGCTGGTGAAGAACGATCAACAGGCGCTCGGATCGACCCAGGCAAATCTCGCGTCCGCGCGGTCGACGGTGCAGGCAAACGGGACGCTCTCGGGCCAGGGCCTACAATCCGCGGCGGTTCAGCAATCGGCAGCGCAAGAGCAGGTCGCCATCGCGCAAGCGCAGCAGGTGCGCGTGCAAATTGCCAAGGCCGCGATCGTTTCGCCAATCGACGGCGTCGTCGTAAACCGGAATTTCAATCCCGGTGAATATCCCGGATCGCGCCAGATTTTCACGCTGCAGCAGATCGATCCGATCTATGCGGTGCTCCACGCGTCGAGCGAAGAGGTTGCGCGGATCGTCAACAACGCGGCGGCCACGATCGTCGCGGCCGATCTCACCGGGAGCGCGCGTTTTCAGGGACGCGTGGCCGGGGTGCTCAATCAGATCAATCCCGGCTCTACGGATTTTCAGGTAAAGGTCTTGCTCACCAATCGCGGACACCGCTTGCGGCCGGGAATGGTCGTCCAGGGATCGATCGCGGCGCTTCCGATGCGCGGCATTCGCGTTCCCGTGACCGCATTCACCGACGACAATCACGATGCGCTGATGGTCGTTGGACCCGACGATACGATCAAGACCGTCAAGGTCGCAGAAGTCGGGACCGACGGAGCGACCTCGGTCGTCAGCGGGATCAACTCGGGAACGCGCATCGTCAAGAACGGGCAAATGAGCCTCGGCGACGGCGAGAAAGTCTCCTTTCAGCAGTGAAGTTTAGCCTAACCAGGCTCTTCATCAACCGGCCCACGCTCGTCTTCGTCATCGTCGTGCTGATGACGTTCGCGGGCGTCCTCTCCACGGCGACGATCGTCAAGCAGCTCTATCCCGACGTTTCGCAGCCCACGGTCACGATCCAGGTGGGGTACAGCGGCGCCTCGGTCACCGAGATGCGCGACAACATCGTGCAGCCGATCGAGCAGAGCCTCGCGGGTACGGCCGACCTGCAGACGATCAACTCGGTGGTGCAACAAGGCCAAGCGTCGATCAGTGCGATCTTCGACATCAGTTCCGATACGGCGACCGATCTCGCACTGACGAACAAAGCAATTCAGGCGGCGGAGAAGTATCTGCCGACGAATCTGACTCCGCCCACCGTCATCACGGGAATTTCCGGAGTGACCTCGACGCCGTTGCCATACATGGGGATGTCATTCGGCTGATTCGAAACCTTCTGTCCGAGCATCCATCGCTTCGCCGACGCGACGGTGCCGTAGTCGGTGACCTCCTCCGCGAATTGCGAAAGCGCGCCCACCCCTCCGTTCTTCTGAAAGTACTGATCGGCATGCCCACTGGACCCGTCGGTCGCGTTGTCAAGCAGGCTGCGGGGGCCGACGGAACTCTCTGGCGGGCCAGCCGGTGTGAGCCCCTGCGGCAGATCCTTCAGAGTCGAGAAGGCCCAGCGTCTGGATGATGCAGGGTCGAGCCGAAAGGTTCGCGTCCGGATAGGGGGTTGCGGTTCCTGCCACAGCCGGCGGGGCGCCGGCAGCCACGCCACACGCACCGAGAACGGAGCACACACAAAAGCTCGCGAGAAGCGACAAGTGCTGCGTGTTTCACTTCCATCCTGCCAATGTCGGTCGGGTGCTACGGGGTCGACGCCTGTGCGTCCGTGCCAAGTAGACACCATGAAGCCTTTGTGCAGACCGACGACCGGCACCTGTCCTGTAACAATCTGACGCGGCCTTAGCCGCGCGCTGTCAGGTCGTCCAGCATCGAGAAGAGGCGTGCACCGACGCGCTGCGGGTCGACCCGGTACCCGCCGTGCTCGTACTCGTTGGTGATCCACGGCCGGCAATTGCCCACCAGTGACACTGTCTTGAGCGCCATGTTGCGCTCGACATACTCGTCGTCCCAGTACAGAGTGCCGACGACAGGCACCTTGTTGGCGCGCAGCTTGTCGATGTCGTAGAGCGGTGCCCATCCCTCGTACTCGGCAAGAGCGTCCGCGACTTCGCGCAGTGGTTGCAGCGGCGGCAATTCCTCGAGCATCCACGGGAACACCGCCTCGCCGGTGAAACACGGCGCGGGCTGCGCATCGAGGTCATAGCGCGCATCGATCTGCCGTGCGCGCTCGGCAGCCCAGCGGGTGGCGGGACCGTTGGAGTATGCGGCCTCGTGGAGCACGGTGTAGATCGGATTCGTCGCCGGTGACATCACGTCGGCAACGTGCTCGTGCACCACGCCGCTCAACATCCCGAGCTGCTCGAGATCGTTGTCAGCGCGCTCCACGATGCCGTGCAGCTCCGCAGCGCCATGTTGGAGACCGAGCTTCACGCCGAGCATGAGGAATCGACGCGCGCTGACATGCTGCCCATGTCCGTCGACTTCGTTGTTCGTCTCGAGGTAATCGACGATGCGTCGCACCCGTCCCAGGTCCATGGGAAAGCGCGCGTAGTAGTCGGCGTTGCGGGTCGCGACATGGTTGAAGAGCCGGGTGCAGATTTCGTCGGTCTCATGCAGCACGGGAGCAAAACCGCCCGTGATGATCACGCCGAGCAGATGCTCTGGCAGCTGCGAGAGGTAGGTGAGCGAGCAGAAGCCACCGAAGCTCTGGCCGAACAGGTACCAGTCCGAGTCCTCGCCGTACAGCGTCGCGCGAAGCCGGTCGGCGTCACGAATGATCGAGTTCCTGCCGGAAGTTACGCAGGTAGGCGGCGCACGCGTCGGGGTCAGCGAACGGCAGCGCTCGCGCGTCCAACGGCGTGCTCAAGCCAGTCCCACGCTGATCGAGCAGGAGCACGCGATAACGGGTCAGCAGCTGCTCGAGCCAGCTCCCCCGATGGTCCGGGAACGCGACCTCGTGACCGGGGCCTCCCTGGAACCAGACGATCGGCGGGAGGTTCGGGTCGCCCGCCTTCTCGGTCGCGACGACCTCACGCGCATGCACGCTGATCTGCGGACCGGACGGCTCGTTCCAGTCAACCGGGACGCTGATCCGATGCGGCGTGACGATCATCCGGTCGACGGCGACGTGATTTGGCATCACGCGATTGTGGCCGACACCGACCGAGACGGGATTGAGGCGAGCGTCAGACTAGGAGGCGCGCACCGCCGGTAGGGAGCGCACTGAAGTGCGTGACCGAATGAGGAGCGCAAGCCGACGACGTATCACGCCGACTGAATCCCGTCGTGGCGTGACCGACTGAGGAGCGCAAGTTGACGCGGCATCACGCCGCCCCAACGCCGTCAGGGGTGGAGGCGGAACTCTCTCCAGAAACCGACCAGGGAAGCCTCGTCGCCCTCGGGCTCGACATCCTCAGGAAGCTGAGTCCGCCACGGGAGCATCAGGTCGAAGACGACCTCCTGGATCGTCCAGAGGATGTCCATCACCTCGGTGATCTTGACCTGACGGCGCGCCAGGGCAGTCTCGACGGTGGACATCGCATCGACGTCGCCTGTCTTGCGGACGGCTCCTTTTGCGAAGACGAACACCTTCCGCGCCCGTTCGGCGACGTCGGGTGGGACTTCCTTGATGCCCTGGAGGTGGGTTTCCTCGCAGAGCTCGATGGCGCTGTCGACCCGTTCAACCAGCCGGCGGAGTGCAGTACGCTCGACTACCTCGCGACGATGACGGCGGCGAGCGGCATGCACTTCTTCAGTGGCGCTCCCGATGAGAAGCCCCGGGTCGACTACCTGACCACGCTCCAGTACCACGGGTTCTCTTATCACGGCGTCTAGCGTACCGGCTGGGGTCGTTGACATCAACAGCACATTTAGGGTGAGATTGATGCATGGATCGCATCAATGCCGACCTTCTACGCACATTTGTCGAGGTTGCGAAGGTAGAACATCTCGGTAGAGCGGCCGAAGCGCTGCAAGCGGATCAATCAACCGTCTCTCGGAAGATTGCCCGCCTCGAACAGGAGGTCGGCGTCCAGCTCTTCGAGCGCATCGGCAGGAACATCCGTTTGACCCAGGCCGGGCGGCGGCTCGTCAGCCGCGCAGAGCGCATCCTCGACGACCTTCGCGATGCGATCGCCGAGGCCGAGGGCGCTGTTGCGGCAGAGAGCGGACGCGTCTGCGTCGCCTTCCTGCATACGGTCGGCGCCCGCTGGCTCCCCGAGCGCCTTGCCCGCTTCCTTGAGAGCTACCCGGCGGTGCGGTTCACCCTCAAGGAGGGCACGACCGCAGAGGTGATGAGCGGTGTCCTCGGCGGCGATTACGACCTCGGCATCCTCGGGCCGCCCCCACGGGCGTCGTCGATCTCGAGATCCATCCGCTGTTCCGCGAGCGCGTGGCCGTGGTCGTCCCGGTCAACCATCGTCTCGTCGGGCGGAGCTCCGTCACCCTCGAGGACGTGGCCGGAGAGCCGCTGATCCTTCCCCGCTCGCGCAGCGGGCTCCGACGGGTCATCGATGCTGCATTCGCCGCGCAGGGCCTCACCACCCACGTCGCGTATGAAGGCGACGATTTCACCATCGTGCAGGGCCTCGTGGAAGCCGGCCTCGGAACGACGCTCATGCCGATGCCGCTCCCTGTTCCGAGCACGCGGGTGGCGGTCATCCCGCTTCGTGACCCACCGATCGCGCGTACCATGGCCCTCTGCTGGGATCGGCGGCGAATCCTTCCACCGGCCGCCAATCTCTTTGCCCAGCGCCTGATCGCCGAGGCCAGTGAACCCTTCGACCTCCCGGTCAGCGCCTGAGCACCCGGCCGCCCCTTCCTCATATGAACACCGCAATCGTCCTGATCGTGATCGCTGCCCTGCTGGCAGCTGCCGGCATCGCCGCGCTTGTGATCGGCGCCCGCGGGAAGACGCCGTCGCCGCCGGTCATGCCGGCGATGAGCCAGAGCCTTGCCGATGCGAACCAGCAGGCCGCCGCCGTGGTGGCCGAGGCGCGAACGGCCGCGCTCCACTCGCACGAAGCTGCGATGGAGGAGGTCGCGGAGCGGCTCGCTTCGGTGGAAAGTCGCGAGGCGGTCATCGCCGAGCGCCACAAGCACCTCCGTGAGCGGCGTGAGGTGTTCGATGAGCGCCGTTTCGCGTATCGGAAGCGGCGAGACGAGATCGAGGAACGCCGCGTCACCGTCGCCGAGCAGCGCCAGGAGATCGCAGCGATCCTTCGCGCAAAAGCCGCACTCGATCGTGACGCGGCTGCGGTGCTCGTCCTCGATCGCGTGGGGTCGGAGCTCGTGGCCGAACGCGCCGCGCTCGTCGAGGCCACGGTGGCCGAGATCATCGGCGAGCGGGTCGAGACGAGCGCGAACGACCTGATCCTCCAGGCCGTGGAGCGTCAGGACGCATCGAACGTCGACAACGCGCCGCGCATCTCGCCCTTCTCCCTCGAAGGGCTGGACGACCATGCGCAGGAGCGGGTTCTCTCGGCGCTCGCTGTCATCGCCGAGCAAACCGGGGCCGAGCTCGGGATTGACGCCGAGAAGCACCAGGCGACGCTCCGGACCGTTGACCCGATCGGGCGCGAGATCGCGCGCCAGGCCGCCCTCGACCGAGGTCGTCGATCGGCGCATCCAGGCGTCCGAGGTTCCGCCGCTCATCCAGAAGACACGGCGCTCGACGCAGCGGAAGGTCATGGAGGTCGGCGAGCGAACCCTGTGGCTCATGCAGATAGAAGGACGCCCGGAGCTCGCCGAGCTCGTCGGCACGCTGCACCACCGCTTCTCGTATGGCCAGAACGCGCTTCTGCACTGCCAGGAGACGGGCCATCTGTGCGGCGTGATCGCCGCCGAGCTCGGTCTGCCGCAGAGCACCGCTCGCGAGGCCGGGATGCTGCACGACATCGGCAAGGCGGTCGACCACGACGTCGAAGGTGTGCACGCGATCATCGGCGGCGAGCTGCTCCGTGTCCTCGGTGTCGACGCAGGCATCGTGCACGCCGTGAAGGCCCATCACTTCGACGAGGAACCCTCGACGGACCTGGCCAAGCTGACCATCTGCGCGGACGCGATCTCCGCATCGCGGCCGGGTGCGCGGCGCGACACGCTGGCCACGTATCGTGCCCTGCGCCTGAAGCAACTGCAGACCATCGCAACTCGTCATGGCGGTGTCGACCGTGCATTCCCGCTCCAGGCCGGCAGGGAGCTGCGCGTGTTCGTGAAAGCGTCACAGATCAAGGACACGGACATGCCGCCGCTCTCCGCCGAGATCGCCCGGGAGATCGAGTCGGAGATGCAGTATCCCGGCGTCATCAAGGTGACGGTGATCCGCGAGACGACGGCGATGGCCACCGCGCCCGCGCAGCTCGTGCCCGTCCGCGCCGCCGTCGCCGAGCACGCCGGCCATCACGAGCCCGAGCTCGACGAGGACGCCGACGCGTCCGACGACGACGTCACCGACGAGGGCTGACGGAACACCGCGCACATGCGTCGCGGGAGTTCAGTACCCTGCACCCCTGCGGCTCCATCGCCGCTGCACGCTGTCGCAATCGAGGGAGGCTCCATGGCAATCACGACGCGCGCGGGCGCCCTGCTCACGCTGCCGCTCACGGTCGCGTTCCTGGCCGCGTGCGGCGGCACCGCTACCACCGGGGTCACCGCCGAGGCGTCCACCGGCTCATCGACGCCATCCGCCGCCTCGACACCGACGAGCACTCCCGCGCCGACCCAGCCGCAGAGGACCGCTCCGCCTCGGCCGACCACCTCCATCGAGCGGCGCCCTTCGAGCCCGGGACCGTTCACCGGTGACTGGAAAGGAACGAACACGAACTCTCGAGGTGAGCAGTGACGGGTCCGGCAACGCGACGTACTTCATCGGCGTGCTCTGCAGCTCCGCGTCGCCTGCGCCGATGCCGTGCTGCGACGACGACAGCGTGAGCCCGAGCCCATCCCCGGAGGTCAGCTGAAGCTGCAGTTCACGCAGGTGGCCACCACGGCCGGCGTCGCAGTCGCCACGTGCAACGTCCGCGGTTCGAGCGACCCGAAATACCCCGAGAACTCGATCCTCAAGTTCACGCTGAAAGGCACGACCATCACATCGCCCATCGGCACCTTCCAGAAGATCCCGAAGAGCGGCTAGGCGAACTCATCGATGACACGAGCGGTTTCAGCGGGACGCTCGTGCAAGAACAGGTGCCCGCAGCCGTCGAAGGGCCGCAGCGTCGCACCGGGAATCTGGCGCGCGAGGATGCGCGCGTTCTCGTACGGGGTGATGACATCCTCGGTGCCGTGCAGCACGAGCGTTGGCGCGGTGACATCTGCGA